>NZ_JBWKFA010000001.1:0-1239999 GCF_056435185.1 Streptomyces sp. NPDC044003
CCACCCCGAAGGGCTTCATCGTTCGACTTGCATGTGTTAAGCACGCCGCCAGCGTTCGTCCTGAGCCAGGATCAAACTCTCCGTGAATGTTTACCCGTAATCGGGTCAGACACTCGCGTTGAGCGGGACAGTCAGGCCGGAATATGGCCCGCTGTCCACAGCGTCCTCGCTGTAGT
Organism: Streptomyces sp. NPDC044003; assembly: GCF_056435185.1. Taxonomy (NCBI): domain Bacteria; kingdom Bacillati; phylum Actinomycetota; class Actinomycetes; order Kitasatosporales; family Streptomycetaceae; genus Streptomyces; species Streptomyces sp. NPDC044003. Next base: position 177 of record NZ_JBWKFA010000001.1, read on the forward strand.
GTGCCACCCCGAGGGGTGGACTTTTTCAAAGGAACCTCGACCATCCGAAGATGGACGGGGTATCAACTAATCTGGCGTTGATTTTTGGCACGCTGTTGAGTTCTCAAGGTGCGGACGCTTCCTTCGTTCCTGTTTCCAGGCCCTCCGGGCGCTTCCTTCGTTTCCGACTCTATCAGATCTTTCCGATCCGATTTCCTCGGTGCTTTCCGGTCCCGAATTTGTTTTTCTTCGAGGCCTTCCGGCGTGTTCCGACTTTATCAGAAGTTCTGAGTCGGATTTCCCGCCTCCCGGTTCGTCCTCCGGGCGCACGTCGGCGCCGGGGACTTCCCGATCTGGCGGAGCCGTAAACGTACTGGAGCGGGGCGCCCCGATGCAAATCGAGGGGCCCCGCTCCGGTGTCGCGCTGGTCAGGCGGCTCAGACCTCCACGACGACCGGGAGGATCATCGGGCGCCGGCGGTAGGTGTCGGAGACCCACTTGCCGACGGTGCGGCGGATCAGCTGCTGGAGCTGGTGGGGTTCGACGACGCCGTCCTGGGCCGACTTGTTGAGGGCCTGGTCGATCTTCGGGATCACCGCGTCGAAGGCGGAGTCCTCGATGCCGGAGCCGCGGGCGTGGATGTTCGGGCCGCCCACGATCTTGCCGGTGGAGGAGTCGACCACCAGGAAGACCGAGATGATGCCTTCCTCGCCGAGGATGCGGCGGTCCTTGAGGGAGGTCTCGGTGACGTCGCCGACCGAGAGGCCGTCCACGTACACATAGCCCGCCTGGACCTTGCCGGTGATGCGGGCGCGGCCGTCGACCAGGTCGACGACGACGCCGTCCTCGGCGATGACGATGTGGTCCTTGGGGATCCCCGTCATCGCGCCGAGCTCGGCGTTGGCGCGCAGGTGGCGCCATTCGCCGTGGACCGGCATGAGGTTCTTCGGCTTGCAGATGTTGTAGAAGTACAGCAGCTCGCCGGCCGAGGCGTGGCCCGAGACGTGGACCTTGGCGTTGCCCTTGTGGACCACGTTCGCGCCCCAGCGGGTCAGGCCGTTGATCACGCGGTAGACCGCGTTCTCGTTGCCCGGGATGAGGGAGGACGCGAGGATCACCGTGTCGCCGGGGACGATACGGATCTGGTGGTCGCGGTTGGCCATGCGGGACAGGGCCGCCATGGGCTCGCCCTGGGAACCCGTGCAGACCAGCACGACCTCGTCGTCCGGCAGGTCGTCGAGGGTCTTCACGTCCACGACGAGGCCGGCCGGGACCCGGAGGTAGCCCAGGTCGCGGGCGATGCCCATGTTCCGGACCATCGAGCGGCCGACGAAGGCGACCCGGCGGCCGTACTCGTGGGCGGCGTCGATGATCTGCTGGATGCGGTGCACGTGGCTGGCGAAGCTGGCCACGATGATGCGCTTCGGGGCGTTCGCGAAGACGTTCCGCAGGACGTTCGAGATGTCCCGCTCCGGCGGGACGAAGCCCGGGACCTCGGCGTTCGTCGAGTCGGACAGGAGGAGGTCGATGCCCTCCTCGCTGAGCCGCGCGAACGCGTGGAGGTCGGTCAGGCGACCGTCCATCGGGAGCTGGTCCATCTTGAAGTCGCCGGTGGCGACGGCCATGCCCGCAGGGGTGCGGATGGCGACGGCCAGGGCGTCCGGGATGGAGTGGTTGACCGCGACGAACTCGCAGTCGAAGGGGCCCAGGTTCTCGCGGTCGCCTTCCTTCACCTCGAGGGTGTAGGGGCGGATGCGGTGCTCCTGGAGCTTCGCCTCGATCAGGGCGAGGGTCAGCTTGGAGCCGATGAGCGGGATGTCCGGCTTCAGCCGGAGCAGGTAGGGGACGGCACCGATGTGGTCCTCGTGGCCGTGCGTGAGCACGATGCCCTCGATGTCGTCGAGGCGGTCCCGGATGATGGTGAAGTCCGGCAGGATCAGGTCGATGCCGGGCTGCTCCTCCTCGGGGAAGAGGACGCCGCAGTCGACGATCAGCAGACGGCCGTCGAACTCGAAGACCGTCATGTTGCGGCCGATCTCACCGAGGCCACCGAGCGGGATGACGCGCAGGCCGCCCTTGGGCAGCTTCGGCGGGGCGCCGAGTTCAGGATGCGGATGACTCAAAAGACTCTCCTCACCATGCGCGCCACGTACCGGTCGGGCACGTGGCGCGCATGACAATCGTGCACTTGCTGTTGTCAGTGTTCAGTTGTGAAGTCTGTTGTCAGAGTTCTACCCCGCCGGCGGCCAGGTCGACCTTGAGCTGGTCCGTCTCCTCCGGGGAGAGCTCGACGAGCGGCGGGCGCAGCGGGCCGGCCGGGAGGCCCTGGAGGGCGAGGGCGGCCTTGGTGGTCATGACGCCCTGGGTGCGGAACATGCCGGTGTAGACCGGGAGCAGCTTCTGGTGGATCTCGGTGGCCTTCTGGACCTCGCCGCCGAGGTGGGCGTCGAGGAGGGCGCGGAGCTCCGGGGTGACGAGGTGGCCGACGACGGAGACGAAGCCGCAGGCGCCGACGGAGAGCAGCGGCAGGTTGAGCATGTCGTCGCCGGAGTACCAGGCGAGGCCGGAGCGGGCGATGGCCCAGCTGGCGCGGCCGAGGTCGCCCTTGGCGTCCTTGTTGGCGACGATGCGCGGGTGCTCGGCGAGGCGGACGATCGTCTCGGTGTCGATCGGGACGCCGCTGCGGCCGGGGATGTCGTACAGCATGACCGGGAGGCCGGTGGCGTCGGCGATGGCCGAGAAGTGGCGGTACAGGCCCTCCTGCGGGGGCTTGTTGTAGTACGGCGTCACGGCGAGCAGGCCGTGGGCGCCGTCGCGCTCGGCGGTGCGGGCCAGTTCGATGGAGTGGTGGGTGTCGTTGGTGCCGATGCCGGCCACGACGTGGGCGCGGTCGCCGACCGCCTCCAGTACCGCTCGTACGAGCTCCGATTTCTCCGCGTCGCTGGTGGTCGGGGACTCGCCGGTGGTCCCGTTGATGACGAGGCCGTCGTTGCCCGCGTCCACCAGGTGGGTGGCGAGTCGCTGGGCGCCGTCGAGGTCGAGTGCGCCGTCCGCCGTGAAGGGCGTGACCATGGCGGTGAGGACCCGCCCGAAGGGGGTCTGCGGAGTGGAGATCGGAGCCATGGGTAACACGCTACTCGCTGCTCAGCGCCTGGTGTCCCTTAGGGGGACAGGAGAAAGGGAGCCCGGCGCTGCCTGCTCGGGGGTTCAGGCAGCGCCGGGTCCGTTTGATCAGCCTAGATGAACTTCGTGAAACGTCGCAATACGGACACTTCGCATCGTGTGTTCGGACATGTGTGCCGTACCGGAGTGCACAGTCGTCCAAACGCCTGCGACCTCGCCCACGACCGCGTCCTCCTGGAGGATGAGATACGGCCGCTTTGATGAAAAAGGGCACCAAAACGTCGGTTCCGTCGTCTGTACCTGTGACGCATGACGACAAATGAGGAGAGTGGCTCTGATGTTCCGCCGGCGAGAGGCCGTACCGTTCGCGTTCGTCGCGGAGACCGACCACTTCCGCAGTAACGTCACTCCACCGCCCAGGGAGCGCCTCAGCGCCTCGCAGATCGTGGGTCGCAGCCTGCTCGGGCTGACCGTCGTGGCCGGGCTCGTCGGGTCCCTGATCTTCGGGATGCCCTCGCTCCAGTCGGGTGACTCGGCCACTCGTCAGCAGCAGTCCGAGGCGTCCGACAACCGCTGAGGTAGCCTCACCGGGCACTGCCCCTTCGAGCGTGCTTGTGAGTGAGGACCTGTCGTGCCCCTGCCCTTTCTGACGGCCGACCGTGCTTTTGACACGACCGACCAAGTCGCCCTGCCGTTCGACGACCACGATCAGTGGCGCCGTCCGTACCGGCCGGGCTCGTGGCGGGTGGGGGCGGCGGCGCTCGCGCTGCTGCTCGCCTCGTTCGTCCTGCTCGCCGCCGTGATCATCGCGTTCGCCGGTGCCTTCGACGGCGCGGGCGTCACGTTCGGCATCGCCGCGCTCGTCATCGTGGCCGCCCTGCGGATGCTCCGCATGGGCACCTGGGTGAGCCGCGCCGGCGTGCGGCGCGTGGGCTTCCTCTCGACCGTCACCGTGCCCTGGGCGAAGGTGACCTCCGTACGCACCACCCAGCAGCCGGTCCGCTGGCTGGGACTCCCCCGTACCGTCCAGGGCCAGGCCCTGGTGCTCGACCGGCAGGGTGGTGAGCAGCTGATGCTGCTCACCGACCACAACGCCGACTTCCTCTCCCGTGTCGAGGCCTTCGACCGGGCGGCCGACACGGTCGAGGCCTGGAACGCCGAGTACGGCACGGCCCCGGCCGCTACGCGCTGACCGGACGCCCCTCGTGGAGCGCGATGGCCCGCTGCATCGCCTTGCGGGCCCGGGGGGTGTCCCGGGCGTCGTGGTAGGCCACCGCGAGCCGGAACCAGCAGCGCCAGTCCTCGGGTGAGTCCTCCGTCTCGGCCTTGCGCCGGGCGAAGACCTCGTCGGCCGAGTCCCGGAGGATCCGGCCGCCCTCCGTGCGCTTCAGCTCGTCGACGGGCAGGCCGCCCTCGGCCTCCAGCTCCGCGGCCAGGCGGTTGGCCCGGCGCGCGAAGCTGGTGTTCTTCCAGAGGAACCAGCCGCCGACGGCGGGCAGCAGGAACGCCACGGCGCCCATGCCCATGGCGGCCGGCTCGCCCGTGAGGAGGAGCAGGACGCCCTCCATCGCCACCACGCCGAAGACGAGGACGAGCACGGTGGCCAGGAAGACGTACGTGATCTTTCCGCCCATGACCGTCAGCCCAGGTCCAGGAAGTGCTCCAGGCCGAAGGTGAGGCCCGGAGTGGTGGTCACGCGGCGGGCGCCCAGAAGGATGCCCGGCATGAAACTGGAGTGGTGCAGGGAGTCGTGCCGGACGGTGAGGGTCTCGCCCTCGCCGCCGAGCAGCACCTCCTGGTGGGCCAGCAGGCCCCGGAGGCGTACGGCGTGCACGGGGACGCCGTCGACGTTCGCCCCGCGCGCCCCGTCCAGGGCGGTGGTCGTGGCGTCGGGCTGCGGAGCGCAGCCTGCCTTCGACCGGGCCTCGGCGATCAGCTGGGCGGTGCGGGTGGCGGTGCCGGAGGGGGCGTCCACCTTGTTCGGGTGGTGCAGTTCGACGACCTCGACCGACTCGAAGTACGGGGCCGCGATCTGCGCGAACTTCATGGTGAGGACCGCGCCGATGGAGAAGTTCGGCGCGATGAGGACGCCGGTCGCCGGGGAGGCGGCGAGCCAGCCCTTCAGCTGCGCGAGGCGGTCCTCGGTCCAGCCGGTGGTGCCGACCACCGCGTGGATGCCGTGGCGCACGCAGAAGTCGAGGTTCTCCATCACGGAGTCCGGGGTGGTCAGCTCGACGACGACCTGGGCGCCCGCCTCGGTGAGCGCCTCCAGACCGTCGCCGCGGCCGAGGGCCGCGACCAGTTCCATGTCCTCGGCGGCCTCGACGGCCCTGACCGCCTCGGAGCCGATGCGGCCCTTGGCTCCGAGGACCGCCACGCGCAGCTTGCTCATTGCTCTTCCTTAGGGGACTTGTCGATCAGGAGACCGCTTGGTGGAGGCGGTCCGCCTGCTTGTCCTTCAGCGGGCCGATCACCGACAGCGAGGGCCGCTGCTCCAGTACATCGCGGGCGACCTCGCGGACCTCGTCCGGGGTGACCGCCGCGATCCGGGTCAGCATGTCGTCGACCGACATCTGGGTGCCCCAGCACAGCTCGCTCTTGCCGATGCGGTTCATCAGCGCGCCGGTGTCCTCGAGGCCGAGCACGGTCGAGCCGGAGAGCTGCCCGACGGCGCGGGTGATCTCCTCGTCCGTGAGGCCGTCGGAGGCGACCTTGTCGAGCTCGTCCCGGCAGATCTTCAGGACGTCGTGGACCTGGCTGGGCCGGCAGCCCGCGTACACCCCGAAGAGGCCGCAGTCGGCGAAGCCCGAGGTGTACGAGTACACGCTGTAGGCCAGGCCGCGCTTCTCGCGGACCTCCTGGAAGAGGCGCGAGGACATCCCGCCGCCGAGGGCGGTGTTCAGCACGCCGAGGGCCCAGCGGCGCTCGTCGTTGCGGGCCAGGCCCGGCATGCCGAGGACCACGTGGGCCTGCTCCGTCTTGCGGTTGAGGAGCTCGACACGGCCCGCCGTGCGGAGGGTGCGCGCGCCCTCGCGGGGGGCGACCGGCCGGGCGTCGGTACGGGTCAGGGCGCCGGCCTTCTCGAAGGCGCGGCGGACCTGGCGTACCACCGTGGCGTGGTCGACGTTGCCCGCGGCGGCGACGACCAGGTGGGTCGGGTCGTAGTGCTTCTTGTAGAAGCGGGCGATCTGGCCGCGGCTGAGCGCGTTGATCGTGTCGACGGTGCCGAGGACCGGGCGGCCCAGCGGGGTGTCGCCGAACATCGTCTGCGCGAACAGCTCGTGCACGACGTCACCGGGGTCGTCCTCGGTCATCGCGATCTCTTCGAGGATGACGCCGCGCTCGGCGTCCACGTCCGCGTCGAGGATGAGCGAGTCGGTCAGCATGTCGCAGACGACGTCGATCGCCAGCGGCAGGTCGGTGTCGAGGACCCGGGCGTAGTAGCAGGTGTACTCCTTCGCCGTGAAGGCGTTCATCTCGCCGCCGACCGCGTCGATCGCGGCGGAGATGTCGAGGGCGGACCGCTTGTGGGTGCCCTTGAAGAGGAGGTGCTCCAGGTAGTGGGTCGCGCCGTTGAGTGTCGGGGTCTCGTCGCGGGAGCCGACGTGCGCCCAGATGCCGAAGGTGGCGGAGCGCACGGAGGGGAGGGTCTCGGTGACGATCCGCAGGCCCCCGGGGAGGGTCGTACGGCGGACGGTGCCGATGCCGTCCTTGCCCGGGAGAAGCGTTTGGGTACGGGCGACGGCCCGCCCCTCCGAAGAGGGGCGGGCCGTCGCGCGGGAACTACGGGACGTCACTTGGCAGCGTCGTCCTTGTCACCCTCGGCGTCCTCGTCCGCGATCACGGGGATCAGGGAGAGCTTGCCGCGCTGGTCGATCTCGGCGATCTCGACCTGGACCTTGGAGCCGATCGCGAGCACGTCCTCGACGTTCTCCACGCGCTTGCCACCGGCGAGCTTGCGGATCTGCGAGATGTGCAGCAGGCCGTCCTTGCCCGGGAGCAGGGAGACGAAGGCACCGAAGGTGGTGGTCTTGACGACCGTACCCAGGTAGCGCTCGCCGACCTCCGGCATGGTCGGGTTGGCGATGCCGTTGATCGTGGCGCGGGCGGCCTCGGCGGCCGGGCCGTCGGCGGCACCGATGTAGATGGTGCCGTCGTCCTCGATCGTGATCTCGGCGCCGGTGTCCTCCTGGATCTGGTTGATCATCTTGCCCTTGGGGCCGATGACCTCACCGATCTTGTCCACGGGGATCTTGACGGTGATGATCCGCGGGGCGTTCGGGGACATCTCGTCCGGCGTGTCGATCGCTTCCATCATCACGTCGAGGATGTGGAGGCGGGCGTCGCGGGCCTGCTTGAGGGCCGCGGCCAGGACGGAGGCCGGGATGCCGTCCAGCTTGGTGTCGAGCTGGAGGGCGGTGACGAACTCCTTCGTACCGGCGACCTTGAAGTCCATGTCGCCGAAGGCGTCCTCCGCACCGAGGATGTCGGTGAGGGCGACGTAGTGCGTCTGGCCGTCGATCTCCTCGGAGATCAGACCCATGGCGATACCGGCGACGGGGGCCTTCAGCGGCACACCGGCGTTCAGCAGCGACATGGTGGAGGCGCAGACCGAGCCCATCGACGTCGAACCGTTGGAGCCGAGGGCCTCGGACACCTGACGGATCGCGTAGGGGAACTCCTCGCGGGTCGGGAGGACCGGCACGAGGGCGCGCTCGGCGAGGGCGCCGTGGCCGATCTCGCGGCGCTTGGGCGAGCCCACGCGGCCGGTCTCGCCGACGGAGTACGGCGGGAAGTTGTAGTTGTGCATGTAGCGCTTGCGGGTCACCGGGGAGAGGGTGTCCAGCTGCTGCTCCATACGGAGCATGTTGAGGGTGGTGACGCCCAGGATCTGGGTCTCGCCACGCTCGAACAGCGCCGAGCCGTGCACGCGCGGGATGGCCTCGACCTCGGCGGCGAGCGTACGGATGTCCGTGATGCCGCGGCCGTCGATGCGGACCTTGTCCTTGATGATGCGCTCGCGGACCAGCTTCTTGGTCAGCGCGCGGTACGCACCGGAGATCTCCTTCTCGCGGCCCTCGAAGGCCGGGAGGAGCTTCTCGGCGGCGAGCTCCTTGATGCGGTCGAGCTCGGCCTCGCGCTCCTGCTTGCCGGCGATGGTGAGCGCCTGGGCGAGCTCACCCTTGACGGCGGCGGAGAGCGCCTCCAGGACGTCGTCCTGGTAGTCGAGGTAGACCGGGAACTCGCCGGTGGGCTTGGCGGCCTTGGCGGCGAGGTCCGACTGGGCCTTGCAGAGGACCTTGATGAAGGGCTTCGCGGCCTCGAGACCGGCGGCGACGATCTCCTCGGTCGGCGCCTCGGCGCCGCCCTTGACGAGCTCGATCGTCTTGTCCGTGGCCTCGGCCTCGACCATCATGATCGCGACGTCGCCGTCCTCCAGGACGCGACCGGCGACGACCATGTCGAAGACGGCGTCCTCGAGCTCGGTGTGCGTCGGGAACGCGACCCACTGGCCCTTGATCAGGGCGACACGGGTGGCACCGATGGGGCCGGAGAAGGGCAGGCCCGCCAGGATCGTGGAAGCGGAGGCGGCGTTGATCGCGACCACGTCGTACAGGTGGTCGGGGTTGAGCGCCATGATCGTCTCGACGATCTGGATCTCGTTGCGCAGGCCCTTCTTGAAGGAGGGGCGCAGCGGCCGGTCGATCAGGCGACAGGTGAGGACGGCGTCCTCGGAGGGGCGGCCCTCCCGGCGGAAGAAGGAGCCGGGGATCTTGCCGGCCGCGTACTGCCGCTCCTCGACGTCCACCGTCAGGGGGAAGAAGTCGAGCTGGTCCTTGGGGCGCTTCGAGGCGGTGGTCGCGGAGAGGACCATCGTGTCGTCGTCCAGGTAGGCGACGGCGGAGCCGGCGGCCTGCTTGGCCAGACGGCCGGTCTCGAAGCGGATGGTGCGGGTACCGAAGGCGCCGTTGTCGATGACGGCCTCGGCGTAGTGGGTCTCGTTCTCCACTATGGGTTTCTCCTACGTGTTCGTCTTTGCGTCCTTCGGCCCGTGTGGCCGGGGACGGTGTGCGACGGGGGCGGAGAAGCTCGCCTAGGGTGCGGGCCGGTCTTCGATCGAAGCACCCGGGCATTCGTTTCCGGGGGCCACTACCGAGGACCGGCGGCTGGCCGGCGGCTTCACGCTCGTCGTATGGGGTTGTGCGACCAGACTAAGTGCCGATGCGCACTTTGTGCACGTACAGCAAAGGGAGCGGCCCCCTGAAAGTGGGAACCGCTCCCTCTACGGCGTCTTACTTGGCGCCGCCGGCCGCACCGCGGCGGATGCCGAGGCGGTCGACCAGCGTACGGAAGCGCTGGATGTCCTTCTTGGCCAGGTACTGCAGCAGGCGGCGGCGCTGGCCGACCAGGATCAGCAGACCACGACGGGAGTGGTGGTCGTGCTTGTGCTGCTTGAGGTGCTCGGTCAGGTCCGAGATGCGGCGGGACAGCATCGCGACCTGGACCTCGGGAGAGCCGGTGTCGCCCTCCTTGGTGCCGAACTCGGCAAAGATCTGCTTCTTGACAGCGGCGTCGAGAGCCACGCGGTTCTCCTCTAGGTGTTCGTGCGCCCGCGAGTGCCCCTGGTCTGGGTCTCAGGGGAAGCTTCCGTGACTTCACGGGCGAAGGTCCGATGGGCGCAGCTTCCAGAGGCTTCCGAGTGATCTCGGGGGCTTTCCGGGAGCGCGTACACAAACGGCCGTCACACAGCGTACCAGGGCGGCGGAGCGGTCCGTCGCCCGGTGCCTCACTTGCTGGTGAGGGAGCGGACCCGGGTGAAGACGTCGAGGACGGCGAGGGCGAGCGGGACGAGGGAGAGCAGGACGAAGCCCTCGGCCAGGTCGAGCAGCCGGCCCCAGAAGGGCGAGAGGCCCTTCCTCGGGATGATCAGGCCGATCGCGGTGATCAGCGCGGCGCCGGCGGCGACGGCGGCGGTCAGCCAGATCGTACGGATGTCGAGGCCGCCGCGGTCCCCGTACATGAGGAGGTCCTTGACCAGGTCGGCCGGCGGGTTGAGGGAGAGGCCGAGGACGAGCAGCGCGATGGCGGCGATGCCGGCGACGAGGACGCAGGCGACCTGCGAGGTGTACCGGAAGAGGCGGGCGCGCAGCAGCATCGCGAGGCCGGCGGCGAGGGCGAGGAGCTGGCCCCAGACGTTCCCGGCGAAGCCGAGGACGGCGGCGGTGCCGACGACGACGGCCGCGCAGCCGCCGACCAGGCCGAGGAGCATCTCGTGGCCGCGGCGGGCCTGGAGCGCGATGCGCTCGCCGTCGACGGGCTGCGCCTCCTCGCCGTGCTGCGGGTCGCCGAGGAACTCGTCGTCGGTGGCGCTGCGCGGGGCGGCGTAGCCGATGGGGAGGCGGGCGAAGCGGGCGGAGAGACCGGGCAGGAAGGCGACGAGGCCGATGGCGACGGGGGCGCAGGCGGCGGCCGCCTCGGTGGCGCTGGCCTCCGTGAGGATCATCAGGAAGGTGGCGAGGGTGCCGACGCCGGCGAGGAAGGTGGCGGCCACGAAGGGGGCGTCACCGCTGGGGGTGAGCGCGACGAGGGCCACGGAGGCGACGAGGACGGTGACGCAGCCGAGCAGGAACTGCAGGCGGCCGGGGCCGTGGCCGGCGTCGGCGGCGATGATGCCGGAGCCGGCGATGAGGAGCAGCGGCAGGGCGCCGAGGCCGAGGGCGACGGCGGTCGCCCGGTCCGCGTAGACGCGGGCGCGGACGCCGGCGAAGGCGGTGAGGAGGAGGCCGGCGGCGCCCGCGATGATCCCGGGGAGGCTGTGCATGTCGTGGCGGACCGGGTCGGCGAACCAGAGGACGAAGCCCATGAGGACGAGGAGCAGCACGCCGCCGAGGAGTCCGGCGCCGCGCAGCAGTTCGTCGCTCCACAGGTGCCGGTCGCGGGTGACGGCGGAGGCGACGGCGTCGGACACGTCGTCGTAGACGGCCGGCGGCAGCGACTGGGCGAAGGGGCGCAGGGAGAGCACCTCGCCGTCGAGGACCTGCTGGGCGGCGAGCGTACGGGCGCCGTCGAGGACCGAACCGTCGCGGCGGACCAGGTGGTAGCCGGTCGGGGTGCCGGCCGCCTGGGTCTGGCCGGTGAGGCGCAGGATCTCCGGGTAGACGTCGGCGACGGCGATGTCCTCGGGGAGCGCGACGTCGATGCGGCTGTCCGGCGCCACGACGGTGACGCGGCAGAAGCCGGTCGTTGCGGTCGTACTCACGTGTGTGGACCCCCTGGTTCGCGGTTGCGCCCGTCTGGATTCGCGGCCCCTCGCGATCTGATTCGCGGTTGCGCACGATGCGCGCGCCACCCTACCGGGGACGGCCGGTGGGGGCTGCAAGTAGGATCGCCGTCCCATGGGGGAAGTCCGCGCGCTCGGCTGCCGACAGGGGCGGCGTGCGGATGCTCCCGCCACGAGCCCGCCTCCAACGAGGGATTGATGCGCCGGTGAGCCAGATCGTCGTCAAACGCCCGCCGAGGTCTCTTCCTCCGGAAGTGCCCGGTGAGGAACTGGTCCTGGAGTCTCCGCCGGAACTTCCGCGGGGGCAGCAGGAGTCGGCGTTGATGCAGCTCCTGCCGATGCTCGGCATGGGTTCTTCGGTCGTCTTCTTCTTCATGACGCCGTCTCCGATCATGCGGATCATGGGCACGCTGATGCTGGCGTCGACGGTCGCGATGGCCGTCGCCCAGTTCGTGAGATTCCGTCGCGGTACGCAGGGGCAAATGGCCGATGTCCGCCGCGACTACCTCAAATACCTCGCGCAGACCCGGCGTACGGTCCGGCGCACGGCGCGCAGGCAGCGGGACGCGCAGCTGTATCTGCACCCCGCCCCGGAACAGCTGTGGTCGGTGGTGGCCGAGGGTTCCCGGGTGTGGGAACGGCGGGTCGGCGACCATGACTTCGGGCAGGCGCGGATCGGCCTCGGGGCCCAGCAGTTGGCGACGCCGCTCGTGGCGCCGGACACGGCTCCGGTGGACGAGCTGGAGCCGCTGTGTGCGGGTGCGATGCAGCAGTTCCTCGCGGTGCACGGCACGTTGGACGGGCTGCCGATGGCGGTCTCGATGCGGGCCTTCTACCACGTGACGGTGTCGGGCGAGCCGGAGTCGGCGCAGGCGGCGGCGCGGGCGCTCGTGGCGCAGCTGGTGACGCTGCACTCCCCCGACGACCTGATGCTCGCCGTGGTGGCGGCCCGGCCGGCGCAGGAGCGCTGGGACTGGACGAAGTGGCTGCCGCACACCCAGGTGCCGGGCCAGGTCGACGGGGCCGGCACGAAGCGTCTGTTCGGCGACGACCTCGGTGAGCTGGAGAACCTGGTCCGCTCGAAGCTGGACGGGCGGACCCGGTTCTCCCGGGAGAGCCAGCCGGTGCTCGACCAGCCGCACGTGGTGGTCGTGCTCGACGGCGGGATGGTGCCGCCGGACTCGATGCTCGCGGCCCCGGAGGGCCTGCAGGGCGTGACGATCGTCGAGGTCGTCTCCGGTGAGCTCGACGAGCCGCGCGGCGGCCTCTCGGTGGTGGTACGGCCGAGCCGGCTGCGCCTGGAGTCGGGCGGCGGTTTCGCGTACGAGGGGCTGCCGGACGGCATCTCGCTGCCGGCGGCCGAGGCGCTGGCCCGGCAGCTGGCGCCGCTCCGGATGGGCGGCGGGGACGACGACGAGCCGCTCCTCGCCAACCTGGACTTCACGGATCTGCTGAACCTGGGCGACGCGGCCTCGGTGGACGTGGCGCGGACCTGGCGGCCCCGATCGGTGGCCGAGCGGCTCCGGGTGCCGATCGGTGTCGGCGAGGACGGCCAGCCGGTCATGCTGGACCTGAAGGAGGCGGCGCAGGAGGGCATGGGCCCGCACGGTCTGTGCGTCGGCGCGACGGGTTCCGGAAAGTCGGAGCTGCTGCGCACGCTGGTGCTCGGTCTCGCGGTGACGCACTCCTCGGAGACGCTGAACTTCGTCCTCGCGGACTTCAAGGGCGGCGCGACCTTCGCGGGCATGTCGCAGATGCCGCACGTGGCGGCGGTCATCACCAACCTGGCCGACGACCTGACGCTCGTGGACCGCATGGGCGACGCGATCCGCGGCGAGCTCCAGCGGCGGCAGGAGCTGCTGCGCTCGGCGGGCAACTACGCCAACATCCACGACTACGAGAAGGCGCGGGCGGCGGGTGCTCCCCTGGAGCCGCTGGCCTCGCTGGTCCTGGTGATCGACGAGTTCTCCGAACTCCTCACCGCCAAGCCCGACTTCATCGACATGTTCATCCAGATCGGCCGCATCGGCCGTTCGCTCGGCGTGCATCTGCTGCTCGCCTCGCAGCGCCTGGAGGAGGGCAAGCTCCGCGGCCTGGACACGTACCTCTCGTACCGGATCGGTCTGCGGACCTTCTCGGCGGCGGAGTCGCGCACGGCGATCGGTGTGCCGGACGCCTACCACCTGCCGTCGGTGCCGGGTTCGGGCTATCTGAAGTTCGGCACGGACGAGATGACCCGCTTCAAGGCGGCGTACGTCTCGGGGACGTACCGGACGGGCGGGCCGCGTCTGGAGATCGGGCAGATGCCGGTGGAGCGGCGGCCCGCGGTGTTCACGGCGGCCCCGGTGCCGGTCGTGTACGCGGCGCCGGACCCGGCCTATCTGACGGCGCAGCGCAGCGAGGAGGACGACGCGCTCGCGGACACCGTCCTCGACGTGATCGTGCGGCGCCTGGAGGGCCAGGGGGTGCCGGCGCACCAGGTGTGGCTGCCGCCGCTCGACCAGGCGCCCTCGCTCGACCAGCTGCTTCCGGGGCTCGCGCAGACCGCGGACCGGGGGCTCACGGCGACGGAGTACACGCGTCAGGGCGCGCTCACCGTGCCGCTCGGGCTCATCGACAAGCCCTTCGAGCAGCGGCGCGAGGTGCTGTACCGGGACTTCTCCGGCGCGGCCGGTCACATGATGGTGGTCGGCGGTCCGCAGTCCGGCAAGTCGACGATCATGCGGACGCTCGTCTCCTCGTTCGCGCTCACCCACACGCCGGCCGAAGTGCAGTTCTACTGCCTGGACTTCGGTGGTGGCGGCATGGTGTCGCTGGCCGATCTGCCGCACGTCGGCGGGGTGGCGTCCCGGCTCGACCCCGAGCGGGTGCGCCGGACGGTCGCGGAGGTCATGGGCGTCCTGAACCGGCGGGAGGAGTTCTTCCGCGCCCACTCGATCGACTCGATCGCGACCTACCGGCGCAAGCGGGCGGCGGGCGAACTGCCCGGCGAGGCCTGGGGCGACGTCTTCCTGATCGTGGACGGCTGGGGCAGCTTCCGCAACGACTACGACATGCTGGAGCCGATCGTCTCCGACATCGCGGCGCGCGGTCTGGGCTACGGCATCCACGTGGTGATCACCGCCGCCCGGTACATGGAGGTGCGCGCGGCGCTCAAGGACCAGATGCTGGGCCGCCTCGAACTGCGGCTCGGTGACGTCATGGACTCCGAGTTCGACCGGAAGGTCGCGGCGAACGTGCCGACCGGTGTGCCGGGCCGTGGCCAGGTGCCGGAGAAGCTGCACTTCATGGGGGCGCTGCCGCGCATCGACGGGTCGGGCTCCTCGGCCGACCTGGCGGACGGCACGGCGGCGTTCGTCCAGGCCGTGAAGGCGAGCTGGACCGGGGCCCCGGCTCCGGCGGTGCGGCTGCTGCCGCGCAAGCTGCCGGCGGAGCAGCTGCCGAAGGGCTTCGAGTACCCGCAGCACGGCATCGCGATCGGCATCGACGAGACGAACCTGGAGCCGGTGTTCGTCGACTTCGAGTCGGATCCGTTCTTCCTGATCTTCGGCGAGAGCGAGTCCGGCAAGACGGCGCTGCTGCGGCTGATCGCCAAGCAGCTCTGCGAGCGGTACACGCCGGAGCAGGCGCGGATCGTGGTCGGCGACTACCGGCGGACGATGCTGGAGGCCGTGGCGCCCTCGCACCTCCTGGAGTACGCGCCGATGGCCTCGGCCATGCAGATGCACATGGACGCGGTCAACACGGTGATGACGAAGCGGGCGCCGAAGCCCGACATCACGCCGCAGCAGCTGCGCGACCGCAGCTGGTGGTCGGGTCCCCAACTGTTCGTCCTGGTCGACGACTTCGAGCTGGTGGCCACCAACTCGGGGAACCCGCTCGCGGTCCTGGTGGAGAACCTGCCGTTCGCGCGGGACGTCGGCATCCGGTTCATCGTGGCGCGCAGCCAGGCGGGCGCCTCACGCGCGATGTACGAGCCGTTCATGCAGCGGATGCGGGAGCTGGGCGCGCAGGGCGTGATCCTCTCCGGCGATCCGCAGGAGGGCGACATCCTCGGCAGCGTCCGGGCGCGGCCGATGCCTCCGGGCCGGGGCACGTTCGTGTCGCGCAAGCGGGGGACGCCGCTGGTGCAGCTGGGCTGGCTGCCCGAACAGCACTGAGCTCGCCGAACGGCGCGAAGCCGGCCGAACAGCGCGGAGCTCGCCGAACAGCCCGGAGCGGAGCGGTCCCTCCCACTAGTGTGGGAGGGACCGCTCGACCACCGCGAAGGGAAGGCGCCGATGACCGACGCCCACGAGACCACCACCGAGAGCGCGGACGCCGCTCTGGCCGCCGAGAAGGAGCGCCAGAAGGAGGAGCTGTACGCGCTCGACATCTCCGGCGTCGCGTGGGAGGGCGCCCCGGGGACGAGCCCGGACGAGGAGCGCGTGGAGATCGCCCGGCTGCCCGAGGGCGCGGTGGCGATGCGCTCGTCCCTCGACAAGGACACGGTGCTGCGCTACACGAAGGCCGAGTGGGACGCGTTCGTCCTGGGGGCCCGTGACGGCGAGTTCGATCTGCGCTAGCGGACATGCGTGAGGGGGTGGCCCGTCGGAACGGGCCACCCCCTCACGCGTGCTTGCAAGGACTCACATCATGCGGAAACGGGCCGCGTTGCCCTTGTCGGTGTCCTGGTAGCCGGCGACCGACTCGTCGAGGAGCTGGGCGATGCGCGCCAGGTCCTGGTTCATGCCGGCCATGTCGCGGGTCAGGCGGTCCTGGCTCTCGCGGTAGGCGATCTTCGCCTCGCCTTCCCAGTTGGAGGCGACGCGGTTGACCTCGGCCATGAGGTCGTCGAGCTTCTGCGTGAGCGTGCTGGAGGTGAGGCGGGTGTCGGCCGCCGCCTGCGTCACGGTGTCGTAATTGACCGCAGTGGTCATGGTGTTGACTCCTCGGGTGAGAGTGGCGCGGAGGACTGGTCGGGTCGGACGGCTCAGATGCCGAGGATGGCGCTCTGGCCACCCGAGGCGCCGGCACCGGAGCTGTTGTCCATCTGACGGAAGGACCGGAGACGGTCCTCCTCCTCCTGCGAGAACCCGTCGGCGCTCATGCGCATGATCTCCTCGAGCTTCGAGAGCTCGGCGCGCATGCTGCGCAGGCGCTGGTTCAGGTCGTTCTGGACCCGGTCGTACTCCTTGCTCGCAGCGCCCTGCCAGCCCGCCTGAACGCGGTCCACCACGCCGTTGAGGGAGGTGATGCGGGCCTGGAGCTCGTCGGAGAAGTCCTGGATCCGGCCGGCGAGCTTGACTTGTTCGGCACTGGTTACGTTCAGGTCTTTCGACATCTTGCCCCTTCTTCCTTCGGTGGCTGCGACGGACGGGCCGTCGGGCCTTCCGGTCTTGATGCGGACGGGAATCTTCTGATGCCGCCCCCGTGCTGGGTTCGCACTGCCGTGCCCCCAGCGGTCACTGTAGCCATTGACGGCGGCAGTTCCAACTGCAAAGGGAGCTCCCGATACTTGACCGATACGCGCGTCATCGGGCCTCCCTTCTGCGGCGGCTGTCGCGGATCACGGTGGCGGTCCCGGCGACCACGGCCACCAGGACACCTCCGATCCCCAACGCATAGGTGGCGAGCCGTTCGGAGCGCTCCTGGGGCGTCTCCGACAGCGCCAACCGGGCCGGCTCGGGAGCCGGCGGCTTGGGCGGGCCCGGGTCGGGCACGGGCGAGGAGGCGGGCGTCCCGGGCTGGTCGGCGAGTGCCCGTACCGGGTCGACCACTCCCCAACCGACGTGCTTGTCACGGCCGTTGACGGAGCGGACGGCGGTCTGCTCGATGCGGGTGACGATCTGGGCCGCGGTCCACTCCGGGTACTTGGCGCGGAGCAGGGTCGCGACGCCGGCGACGTACGGGGCGGAGAAGCTGGTGCCGTTGTCGACGCACTGTCCGCCGCCGGGGACGGTGGAGACGATGTCCACGCCGGGGGCGGCGACGCCCACGAAGTCGCCGGACTGGGAGAAGGCGGCGCGTTCGTTGTTGCGGTCGGAGGAGGCGACGGCGAGGACCCCGGGGAAGGCCGCGGGGTAGGTCTTCTTGGACTTTCCGTCCATGCCGTCGTTGCCCGCGGAGGCGACGACGACGACGTCCTTCGCGATCGCCTGGGCCACCGCCCTGCCCATGGGCGAGTCCGGGGTCAGCGGCTGGGTGGTGTCCTGCGAGATGTTGATGACCTTGGCGCCCTTGAGCACGGCGTAGTCGATCGCCTGGGCCATGGTGTCGGACTTGCCGCTGTTCTTCTCGTCGTTCTGCCGGATCGGGATGATCGTGGCCTCGGGGGCGAGGCCGACGAAGCCGGTGCCCTTGCCGGGGCGGGCGGCGATGATGCCCGCGACCTTGGTGCCGTGCCCGACCTCGTCGACGGTGCCGTCGGTCTTGCCGCGCTTCTCGTCGCCGTAGGAGGGGTTGTTCTTGTCGGGCTTGAGGTAGTCCTTGCCCGACTTGGCGTCGACGGCCTTGCGCAGCTGAGGGTTGACGTCGTCGACGCCGGTGTCGATGACGGCGACCCGGACGCCCTTGCCCTTGGTGTCCTGCCAGAGCTCGTCGAGGAGGACCCGCTGGAGCGGCCAGGGGGTGCCCTCGATCTGCTTCTTCATCGGGAAGGTGCACTCGCCGCTGCCGTCGAGTGCCGGGCCGTCCCGGCGCGGCCGGTCGGGTGCGGCGACCGCGGCGGGCGCGGCGAGGAGGGCCGTGAGGGTGCCCGCGGCGAGCAGGGCGACCGTGCGGTGCGTCGTCGTCACCGGTGCCACCCCCTAGGAACCCTGCGGCTGACGCGCGCTGTTGGTGTCCAGCCGTGGCCCCTTGGAGAGGAACTCCGACCATTCGATCGGGACGAGGACCGGCTGGACCTTCTCGTAGCCGAGACGCTTCTGGGCATCGCTGGGTTCCGGCCTGCCGTCGGTCGGCTTCTGTTCGCCCGCGCCGATCTCGGAGCGCGCGGAGTCGCTGTCGCCGTTGGCCTGGACGGCGTACCGCAGGCCGGTGTCGGTGACGAGGAAGAGGGAGCCGTCGGGCGTCTTCTGCTTGCCCTGGATCTGGGTGTAGAGGAGGCCGGTGCCGGGCGTGACGTACGTGCTGGTGCCGCCGGCCGTGATGTCGGCGGGGTACGCGGTGTCGGCCCAGGTGGTGAGCTTGGTGTCGCCCTTCTCGCTGACGTCGGTGAGGACGCTGCAGACGGTGTCGCGGGCGCCCTCGCCGGTGGAGGCGTTGACCGGCTTGGACCTCAGCGTGGGCCAGTGGACGCCGCCGTTGAAGAGGGTGGGGTCCGGGAGGAAGTTGGGGGCGTCGACCGTGGTGGCCTCGCCGTCCATGTCCAGGTCGCGGGTCTCCGGGGAGTTGATGAGCAGCCAGGCGGTGAAGGGCGTGACGGGCTGGATCCGGCCGGGGAGCACGACGTAGTACTGGGGGCCCGAGCCGGTCTGGGCGAGGAGGACCATGCCGATCCGGTTCTCGGTCCCGTCGAGGGTGCTGTCGGGGATGTCGGTGGGGGTGCCGACCTGACCGTCGATGTGCGGGAAGTCGATCTCGTCGCCGGTCTTCAGGGTGGCGAGCCAATCGTCCGTGACGGCCTGCGGTTCCTTGCCGAGACCGACGAGCGTGGTGAGGAGCCCGGGCCGGTCGGCCTTCACCGGGTACTTGGTGCCGGTGTGGTCGATGAGGAACTGGGCGCTCCCCTTCTGGCCCTTGACGTACAGGACCTCCCCGTTCTTCAGCTGGTTCGCGCCCTCGGTCCGCTTGGCGTCGCGCTCGGCGAAGAGGAAGGTCGCCTTCTGGACGCTGGCTCCCTTGCCGCCGCCGGGCTGCTCGCAGACGGCCCAGCGCTTCTTCGTGCCCGCGTCCTCCGCGACGGGCAGCCGGTCGGGGGCGTACGGGATGCCGAGGATCGGACCGCGCGGCGGCTTGCCCTCGTCGAGCTTCTTGTCGTCGACCTGGATGACCTGGAACTGGTCGGGATTGAGCAGCAGTCGGGCGGAGGCGAGGTTGAGGACGGGGTGGAGCAGGGTCTTCTTGTCCTTGCCCTTGCCGGTCTCCAGGACGACGTACCGGGTCGTCGACTGCTTGCCGACGATGACCCGGGTGCCGGGGGTGTCCCAGCCCTTGGGGGCGGTGGGGCTGAACATGCCCCAGGCGCCGAACCCGGCCACGACGAGCGCGGAGACGATCAGACCCGGGACGACCGCGCGCAGCGGCTTCGGCGCCCCCTCCTCCGTGCCGGACGGCGAGGGTTGGAGGAATGCCGCCACCGTGCGCTTCTTCGCAAAGGTGTACGCGTTGAGCTCGTCCCGCCGCGATGCCATGAGTCCCCATTCTCGTCAGGCGCGATCTTCGCGCGGGGCCCCGGGGTGGTGACACCCGGGCCCCGGCCTTCGGACCGGCCCCCTACTATGCCTGCTGTCCCGTGGGGTTCGTGGGGCGGGTAGGGTGATCCGGCCGCCAAAGCCCTGGCGGGCCAGGGTCATCGGGACGAATTGAGGGGGATTCTCCATCATGGCTTCCGCGAGGCGGAGGCGGCCCGCCGCGGCCGCTGCCTCCACACCCCCGTCCACGGGACCCGTCCCCTCGGTCTCACCGAGGCTCCAGGCACGTCCCGGACACTTCGGTTCGTTCCGATTGCAACAGCTCGTACTGGTCGAGGTGGCGGCGGCGCTGCTGCTCCTCGCCTGGGTCGTCGAGCCGATGCTGCTCGTGCCCGCGGGTGTGCTCGCCGTCGTACTGCTGCTGCTCGCCGTGGTGCGCCGCCACCGCCGCTCGCTGCCCGAGTGGCTGGGCACCTTCCTCGCGCTGCGCGCCCGCTCGCGCCGGGCCGCCTCGTTCACGGTGCCGGAGGGCACCGAGCCGGGGCTCGCGCCGCTCGTGGAGTGCGATCCGGCGCTGCGGACCTACGCGTACAGCGACCGCGACCGGCGTCCGGTCGGGATGGTCGGCGACGGCACCTTCCTGACGGCCGTCCTGCGGGTCGAGTCGGACGGCACGGCGCTGCGCCCGGACCGCGCGGCGAAGCCGCTGCCCGTCGGGCTCGTCCGGGACGTGCTGAGCGTGGACGGCATCCGCCTGGAGTCGGCGCAGATCGTGCAGCACACGCAGCCGGCGCCCGCGCCGCACCTGCCCGCGCAGTCGATGGCCGCCCGCAACTACGGGCCGCTGCAGGCGCAGACGGGTTCGCCCGCCGTGCGGATCACCTGGATCGCGCTCAAGCTCGACCCCGAGCTGTGCCCGGAGGCGGTCGCCGCGCGCGGTGGCGGCATGACCGGCGCCCAGAAGTGCGTGGTGCGGGCGGCGGACCAGCTGGCGAGCCGGCTCGCGGGCGCCGGGTTCCGGGCGAGCGTGCTGACGGAGCAGGAGCTGACCTCCGCGCTCGCCACGTCGAGTTGCGCCAGCCCGATGGCGATAGCGCAGGCGGGCCGGGGGCAGGCGCAGGGGCGCAGGACCCAGGAGACCGCGCGGACCTGGCGGGTGGACGACCGGCGGCACACGACGTACTGGGTGGGGCGCTGGCCCCAGTTGGGCGGCCGGAGCGGCGGCGCGGGCGCGTCGATGCCGCAGCTGGTGGCCCTGCTGACCTCGCTGCCCGCGCTCGCGACGACGTTCAGCCTGACGCTGAGCGGCGGAGACCGGCAGGAGGTGACGGTGACCGGACACGTGCGGATCACCGGACGCAGCGACGAGGAACTGGTGGCCGCGCGGCACGAGCTGGAGCGTGCGGCGCGCGGGGTGAGGACGGGTCTGGTGCGCCTCGACCGGGAACAGGTGCCCGGCATTCTGGCGACGCTGCCGCTGGGGGGTGCGCGCTGATGTCCACCGCCTCCTTCGGTACACAGCCTTCTTCTTCCGCCGGTCCGTCCCGGCGTACGGGGCGGGCCTCGCGGCCCCGGTTCGGTTTCGGTCTCGTCGGGCCGCGCCGCGACCGGCACTCCGTCCCCCTGGAACAGCTGGACGCGCTGGCCCTGCCGGTCGGCGACGACGGCATGGTGATCGGCGTGGACGCCGAGAGCCGCCCGGCCGTGCTCGGCATCAACCGGCCCGTCCCGTACGACGTCACCCTCATCGGCGGCCTGTGGACCGCACAGGTACTGGCCCTGCGGGCGGCCGCGACGGGCGCCCGGGTGGCGGTCGAGACCGGCCGCGCGCAGGCGTGGACGGCCCTCGCGCAGGCCGCGGGCGGCGGCCAGCCGTGCATCACGCTGCACGACGTGGGCCGGGTGCCGCCGCAGGGCGCCTCGGCGGGCAGTCCGGTGGTCGTGGTGCGCGACTGCGGCATGCGGCCGCCGCGCGGCCGGGTCGTGTCGGCGCCCTGGCAGTCGGTGGTGACGCTGCTGCCCTATCTGAGCCCGGTGGCGCCGCGACTCCTGGAGAAGTCTTCCCTGGTCGGGATCCAGCGGGTGTCCCCCGACGAGGCGGCCCAGATCGGCCGGATCATGAGCCTGCCGCAGCACGAGTACGAAGCGCTGTCCACGCTCGCCGACGGCGTGACCCTCTGGTGCACGCAGAACGACCGCCAGTTCGTGATGACGCAGGCGACGGACGCCGAGACCGGATTGTTGGGCGGCGCGCGCCGCATGGACTGACTTGGCGCGAAATCGCTTACGTACGTCCGTTTTTGCATCGTTTTGAACGGTGGGGGTTCTCACTCTGCGGCGCGACCGGGTCACTTGGGGCCCGGATCGGTTCGCGGAGGCGGGCGCGGAGGGGCCGTCGGCCCTGCCCGGGGGCGGCTCGCGGCGATTAGGGTGGAAGGGCCCCGCCCACAACGGCACAAGGGTGCTCGACCACACCAGGAGGCAAAGTGAACGGCGATCGCGACGAGATCCACGGGGGTTGGAATCCGCCCGCCGACGATCAGTCCGACGCGGATCCCGCCGAGATGACGGGTGAGTTCACCATCGACTACACCCCGCCCGCCTGGTACACGCAGAACGCGTCGGGCGGTACGGGGGCGGGCGGTGCCACTCCCCCGCCGCCGAGCGGAGCGCCGGTCGCCGTGCCGGGCCTCCCCGCCGGCAGCGGCTTCGAGCCCGGCTGGAACATCGCCCCGCCGGCCCCGCCGGTGGTGCCCGCCGCTCCTGCGCCCGCGCCTGTTCCGGTGGCCCCGCCGGTCGCGCCCGTGGCTCCCGCACCGGTGCCGCAGGCCGGGACGGTGCCTCCGGCGGGGGTTCCTCCCTTCGGTGCGCCGGGTGCGCCCGCGCCTGCCGCTCCTGGTCCCGTCACGCCTGCCGCGGGCGCTCCCGCGCCGGCGTTCCCGCCCGGTGCGCCGGTGCCCGGTGCGCCTGTGTCGGGTGTACCGGGTGGGTCCGTGCCGAGTGCGTCCGTGCCGGGTGTGCCGGCGGCCGATGCCTCGCTGCCGCACGTTTCCGCGCCGCCCGTCCCGGCGCCCGCTCCGGAGACGCCCGCGCCCGCGGCCTCCTTCGGGGGCGGGGACGTCGAGAGCGGCGCCACCATGCGCTTCTCCCCCGCCGCCCTCCAGCGCGAGATCGCCGAGCGCACGGCCGAGAAGGCGGAGGACGCGGAGGGCTCGGACGCCTCCGCCGGGTCCTCGACGCCCGACACCGCCGAAGCGGTGGAGACCGCACAGGACTCCCCTGCCGTTCCCGGCGAGTTCGCCGCCGACAGCGCGGACGGCATTCCCACGGACACCGACGACTCCGCGGCCGCCGAGGCGTCGAGCTCGTCGGACGGGTCGGACGCCTCGAACGGCTCGGACGGCTCGGACGGCTCGGACGGCGAGGGGACGGCCGAGGCCGCCGCCGACACCGCCGGCCCGGAGGACGAGCCGGCCGCGCCCGTCGCGGAGACGGAGACGGAGACGGGTGCCGAGACCGGCACCGAGGCGGAGGTCTCCGCCGCTCCCGCCACTCCCCTCCCCGCCGCGCAGCCGGTCGCCGACACGCCGCAGGGCTTCGGTCCCGGCACGGCTCCCGGTCCGTACGACACCGCCGCCGGCGCTCCGGGGGCCTTCCCCGGCGCCCCGGCCGCTCCCGGGCCGTACGCGGCCGCGGGCCCGCAGGCCGGGCTGCCCCCGCTGCCCCCCTCCTTCCAGCCGGCCGCCCCCGAGCCCGCGCAGCAGTGGCCCGCGCAGCCCACCCCGGGCGCCCAGCCGGTGCCGCCGGCCGCGCCGATGCCGCCCGCCGCCCCCTGGCCGGCCCCCGGGGCGGCCGTACCGCCGCAGGCCGAGCCCCAGGCGCCCGCCGGTTACGGATACCCGCAGCCCGCGCAGGAGCCCCAGGCCCCGCAGGCTCCCCAGCCCCCGGCCCCGCAGGGCGGTTACGGCTTCCCCCACCCCGGGACGCCTCCGCAGCAGGCCGGTTACGGCTACCCGCAGCAGCCCGGCGCGCCCGGCGGTGTCCCGCCGCAGGCGCAGGCGCCCGGCGGCTACGGCTACCCGCACCCCGGAGCCGTACCCCCGCAGGCCGCACAGGCCCCGCAGCCGCCGTACGACGGTCAGCCGCCGGTGGATCCGCGGACCGGTGCCGCCTGGCCGTCGCCGGTGACGCACGATCAGCGGGAGCGTTCCGTGCCGGGCGCCCCGCTCGGGTACAACGCGGCCGTCGAGCTCTCCTCCGACCGGCTCCTGCGCAACAACAAGCAGAAGCCCAAGTCCAGCCGGAACCCCGGGGCCGCCAACCGCTTCAAGCTCGGCGGCAAGAAGGAGGAGGCGGAGCGGCAGCGGAAGCTGGACCTGATCCGCACGCCGGTCCTCTCCTGCTACCGGATCGCGGTCATCTCGCTCAAGGGCGGTGTCGGCAAGACCACGACGACCACCGCGCTCGGCGCGACCCTCGCCACCGAGCGCCAGGACAAGATCCTGGCGATCGACGCCAACCCGGACGCCGGCACGCTCGGCCGCCGGGTGCGGCGCGAGACCGGGGCGACCATCCGCGACCTGGTGCAGGCGATCCCGTACCTGAACTCGTACATGGACATCCGCCGGTTCACCTCGCAGGCGCCGTCCGGCCTGGAGATCCTCGCCAACGACGTGGACCCGGCCGTCTCGACGACCTTCAACGACGAGGACTACCGGCGCGCGATCGACGTGCTCGGCAAGCAGTACCCGATCATCCTGACCGACTCGGGTACGGGTCTGCTGTACAGCGCGATGCGCGGGGTCCTCGACCTCGCCGATCAGCTGATCATCATCTCCACGCCCTCCGTGGACGGCGCCTCCAGCGCCTCGACGACGCTCGACTGGCTCTCGGCCCACGGCTACGCGGACCTGGTGCAGCGCTCCATCACGGTCATCTCCGGCGTCCGCGAGACCGGCAAGATGATCAAGGTCGAGGACATCGTGCAGCACTTCCAGACCCGCTGCCGCGGTGTCGTGGTCGTGCCCTTCGACGAGCACCTGTCCGCCGGCGCCGAGGTCGACCTCGACATGATGCGGCCGAAGACCCGGGAGGCGTACTTCCACCTGTCGGCGATGGTGGCCGAGGACTTCGTACGGGCGCAGCAGGCGCAGGGGCTGTGGACCGGTGACGGCCAGGGCGCGCTGCCGCCGCACATGGCCCCGCCGATGCCGGGTCAGCCGATGCCCGGCCAGCCCATGCCGGGACAGCCCATGCCGGGTCAGTTCGCTCCCGGACAGCCGGTCCCCGGACAGCCGATGCCCGGTCAGCCGATGCCCGGTCAGCCGATGCCGGGTCAGGTGCCCGGTCAGCCGCTGCCCGGCCAGTTCGCGCCGGGACAGCCGGTCCCCGGTCAGCCGTACGCTCCCCAGGCGCCGCAGCCCGGTCAGCCCTACCCGCCGCAGGCCTACCCGCAGCCGGGACAGCCCATGCCGGGGCAGCCGATGCCGGGGCAGGTGCCCGGTCAGGCCGGCCCGATGCCGGGTCAGTTCGCGCCCGGCCAGCCCGTCCCCGGACAGCCGTACGGCCCTCCGGCGGGTCAGCCGTACCCGCCGCAGCCGGGTCAGCCCGGACAGCCGGGCGTGCCGCAGGCCTGGCAGCAGCCGCAGGACGGAAGCGAGTCCCAGCCGGGGCAGCCGCTGCCCCCGCAGGCGGACCCGCAGGGCCCTCCGCAGGCGCCGCCAGCCCCTCAGCAGTAGGGCGTCACAGGATTAGACCAATGAGGCTCCGTATCGGCTCACCGATACGGAGCCTCTTGGCGTTCCCGCAGCCCACAAGGGGTTTGAGCGATCGTTGACGACGGCAGACCACCGCTGATACACCTTCGCTTCACCCATCGTCAGCCCAAGATCCACGACAGAAACTCCGACGCGAGGTCACGTCCCATGGTCATGGTCACGAAGGTTCCACCCCGCCGCACCCCTGCCCGAAGAGCCCTCCGACTGCTGCTCGCCACCGGTCTCGCCACCGGCTCCCTCGTCGTCGTCCCCGGCACCGCGCAGGCGGAGGACGAGAAGTCCGGCGGCACCACCCTCACGGTCGCCGTCTCGCAGAGCATCGACTCGCTGAGCCCGTTCCTCGCCCAGAAGCTCACCTCGACCAGCATCCACCGGCTGGCGTACGAGTACCTCACGAACTACGACCCGAAGGACGCCCACACCGTCCCGGGTCTGGCGACCGCGTGGACGTCCTCGCCCGACAAGCTGACGTGGACGTACACGATCCGCAAGGACTCGAACTGGTCCGACGGGCAGCAGGCCACCGCCGAGGACGCGGCCTGGACCTTCAACAAGATGATGACCGACCCGAACGCCGCCACCGCCAACGGCAGCTTCACGGCCAACTTCAAGAAGGTCACCGCACCCGACCCGCAGACCCTCGTCATCGAGCTCAAGAAGCCGCAGGCGACGATGACGGCCCTCGACGTGCCGATCGTGCCCAAGCACGTCTGGGAGAAGGTCACCGACTTCTCCAAGTTCAACAACGACAAGGCCTTCCCGATCGTCGGGAACGGCCCCTTCGTCATCACGGACTTCAAGGTCGACCAGTACATCAAGCTCAAGCCGAACAAGAAGTTCTGGCGGGGCGCACCCCAGTTCGACGAACTGGTCTTCAAGTACTACAAGGACGGGGACGCCGCCGTCGCCGCCCTGCAGAAGGGCGAGGTGTCCTTCGTACCGAACCTGACGCCCGCCCAGGCCGCCGCCCTGAAGACCCAGAAGAACATCAAGGTCAACGACGCCCCCGGCCGCCGCTTCTACGCCCTCGCCACCAACCCGGGCGCCAAGGCCCAGGACGGCAAGACCTTCGGCAACGGCAACAAGGCGCTGCTCGACCCGGAGGTCCGCAAGGCGCTCTTCCTCGCCGTCGACCGCACCACCCTCGTCGACAAGGTCTTCCAGGGCCACGCCGTCGAGGGCGAGGGGTACATCCCGCCGCGCTTCGGCTCGTACTTCTGGAAGCCGGAGACCGCGCAGAAGCGGGCCTACGACCCGGCCGCGGCGGAGAAGGTCCTCGACGCCGCCGGATACCGGAAGGACGCCGCCGGCAAGCGGCTCGGCAAGGACGGCAAGCCCCTGGACCTCCGGATCCTCTGTCACGCCACCGACCCGAACGACAAGGCCGTCGGCAAGTACCTCCAGGAGTGGTGGGGCAAGCTCGGCATCGGCCTGAAGGTCGAGTGTCTGGACAGCGTCTCCGACCCCTGGGTCAAGGGCGACTACGACCTCGCGTTCGACGGCTGGTCGGTCAACCCCGACCCGGACTACGTCCTCTCCATCCACACCTGCGGCACGCTCCCGGCGACCCCGAAGGACTCCGGCGCCACCGACAACTTCATCTGCGACCAGGAGTTCGACGGGCTCTACGCGCAGCAGGCGGTCGAGTACGACGCGGCCAAGCGGGCGGATCTGGTGAAGCGGATGCAGTCCCGGCTGTACGACACGGGGTACATGAACATCATGGCCTACCCGAACGCCCTGGAGGCGTACCGCACGGACCAGATCAAGTCCATCACCACCATGCCCGAGGCCGCCGGGAACCTGTGGGGCCAGGACGGCTACTGGAGCTGGTGGTCCGCCGTGCCCACGGCCGCGGCCGAGGACTCCGACAGCGGCTCGTCCACCGGAGTGATCATCGGCATCGCCGCGGCCGTGGTCGTCGTGGTCGGTCTCGGCGTCTTCCTCGGTCTGCGCCGCCGCTCCACCGCCGACGACCGCGAGTAGTACGTGACGACGGCAAGCACCCCCGCCGACGTGGCGCGGGCCGAGAAGGCCCGCGCCACGGACGGCGCACCCCGCACCGGTTCCTCCCTCGGCTATCTCCGCCACGCGGCGGGGAAGCTGGGCGGCGCGCTCGTCTCCCTCCTCGCCGTCCTGGTCACCAGCTTCTTCCTCTTCCGGATCATCCCCGGTGACCCGGTGAAGGCGATGACCCACGGCGTGCCCACCTCCGCCGAGCAACTCGCCACACTGCGCCGCCAGTTCGGTCTCGACCTGCCGCTGTGGCAGCAGTTCACCGACTACTGCGCCAAGGCGCTGAGCGGCGACCTCGGCACGTCGTTCCAGTTCCGCGCCCCCGTCGGGGACCTCATCGCGGAGAAGCTCCCGGCGACGCTGCTGCTCACCGGGGTCGCCGTGGTGATCTACTCGGCGCTCGGTCTGTGGCTGGGCACCCGCTCGGCCTGGCGGCACGGCGGCCTCGGCGACAAGCTGAACACCGGCATCGCGCTGACCCTGTGGTCGGTGCCCTCCTTCTGGCTCGGGCTGCTCCTCATCATCGTCTTCTCGGTGGGTATGGGGCCGATCCCGGGGCTCTTCCCGACCGGCGGCATGGAGTCGGGCACGGGCGAGACCGGTTTCGCGTACGTCCTGGACGTCGCCCATCACCTGGTCCTGCCCGTGGTCACGCTCGTCGCCGTCGGCTACGCGCAGACCCTGCTCGTGATGCGCTCCTCGCTCCTCGACGAGATGGGCGGCGACTATCTGACGACGGCGCGGGCGAAGGGGCTGCGGGACGACGCCGTGCGCCGCCGGCACGCCGTGCCGAACGCGCTGCTTCCGACCATCACCATGATCTTCATCAACCTGGGCCATGTCGCGGCCGGCTCGATCCTGGTGGAGACGGTGTTCTCCTGGCCGGGGCTCGGCGGGCTCTTCTACCAGGCGCTGAGCGTGCCCGATCTGCCGCTCGTGCAGGGCCTGTTCGTGGTCTTCGCCGGCGCGATGATCCTGATGAACCTGATCGCCGACCTGCTCTATCCGCTGCTCGACCCCCGGGTGGGCCGATGACCTCTCCGACACGTTCTCTCGCATGGGAGCGCCGCAAGGGTTCGGTCGCGCGCTTCTGGACGTCGTACCGGACCCGTCGCGCCGGGCTCTACGGCCTCGTCGGCCTCGCCCTGATCGCCCTCCTCGCGCTCACCGCCCCGTGGACCGTCGGCTCCGACGTACAGTCGGTGACCCAGGCGCCGGGCACGGCCCTGGAACCGCCGAGCGCCGAGTTCCCGCTCGGCACCGACCAGTTCGGGCGCTCGCTGCTCGGCCTGCTCATCTGGGGCGCCCGGATCTCGCTGCTCGTCGGCCTGCTCGCGGCGGCCCTCTCGGTCGCCATCGGGACCCTGGTGGGCATCATCGCCGGGCACTACGGCGGCTGGTTCTCGACCGTCGTCATGCGGATCACCGACTGGTTCCTGGTGATGCCGACGCTGGTGCTCGCGATCGTCCTCGCCACGGTCATGTCCCGGTCCATGTGGACGGTGGTCCTGGCGATCGGCGTGACCTCCTGGCCGACCACCGCCCGCCTGGTGCGGGCGCAGACCATCGCGGTGGAGTCCCGCCCGTACATCGAGCGGGCGACCGCCCTCGGCGGCGGCCACCGGCACGTCATGACCCGGCACGTGCTGCCGAACGTGATGCCGCTGGTCCTCGCGCAGACCACGCTCGGCATCTCGACCGCCATCCTCACCGAGGCGACCCTCGCCTTCCTCGGTCTGGGCGACCCGACGGTGGTCTCCTGGGGCGGGATGCTCCAGGACGCCCGGGAGGCGGGCGCCGTCTCCTCCGGGCACTGGTGGTACCTGGCGCCGCCCGGGATCGCGATCGCGCTGGTCGCGCTCGCGTTCACGCTCTGCGGCCGGGCCGTGGAGTCCGTGCTGAACCCGAAGCTGGGGGTGGGGCGATGAGCCTCCTGGAGGTACGGGACCTCAGAGTCACGTACGGGTCGGGCGCGGCCGCCGTGCCCGCCGTGCGCGGGGTCGACCTGACCCTGGAGTCGGGCACCAAGCTGGGCGTGGCCGGCGAGTCGGGCTGCGGCAAGTCCACGCTCGCGCTCGCGCTGCTCCGGCTCCTTCCGGCCTCGGCGCGGATCGAGGGCGAGATCCTGCTCGACGGCGACGACGTCCTCGCCATGTCGTGGGGACGTCTGCGGGCCGTGCGCTGGGCGGGCGCGTCGATCGTCTTCCAGGGCGCGATGCACTCGCTGAACGCGGTGCACCGGATCGGGGACCAGATCGCCGAGCCGCTGCTCGTGCACGGCCGGGCGACCCCGGCGGCGGCCCGCACCCGGGTCGGCGAGCTGCTCGAACACGTCGGGCTTCCGGCGGCCCGGGCCTCCGCCTATCCGCACGAGCTGTCCGGCGGGCAGCGGCAGCGCGTGATGATCGCGATGGCGCTCGCCTGCGACCCGCGCCTGATCGTCGCGGACGAACCGACGACCGCGCTCGACGTGATGATCCAGGCGCAGATCCTGCGGCTGATCGAGCGGCTCGTCGCCGAGCAGTCCATCAGCCTCCTGATGATCAGCCACGACCTGGCGGTCCTCGCCGACACCTGCGACCGGCTCGCCGTGATGTACGCGGGCCGGGTCGTGGAGGAGGGGCCGGCGCGGGCGGTGTACGAGGCGGCCGCGCACCCGTACGGGCGGGCGCTGTCCTCGGCGTTCCCCCGGATCGGCGACCTCGCGTCCCGGCGGGCGCCGCGCGGCCTGCCCGGCGACCCGCCGGACCCGGCGGACCTGCCCGCCGGCTGCACCTTCCATCCGCGCTGCCCGGTGGCGGTGGACGTCTGCGCGGAGCTCGATCAGGAACTGCGGGAGGCGGGCGCGGGGCGCCGGGCCGCCTGCGTACACGTGGGGAGCACGTCATGAGCCTGCTGTCGGCGCGCGGACTGCACGTGACCTTCCCCGGCCGGCGGGGCGCGTCGCCCGCGCGCGCGGTGGACGGCGTGGACCTGGACATCGGCGCCGGGGAGATCGTGGCCCTGGTCGGCGAGTCGGGCTGCGGCAAGACGACGCTGGCGCGCTCCCTGCTCGGCCTGGTCAGGCCCACGGCGGGGGCGGTCACCTTCGACGGGCAGCCGCTCGCGTACTCCTCGGGCGCTCTCAGGGCCTACCGGAAGCGGGCGCAGCTGGTCCTCCAGGACCCGAGCGGCTCGCTGAACCCCCGGCACACCGTGTACGACGCGGTGGCGGAGGGGCTGCGGATCCACGGCTACGAGGGGGACGAACGGACGGCCGTCGCCGAGGCCCTGTCCCGGGCCGGGCTCCGCCCCCCTGAGCGGTTCTTCCTCCGCTACCCGCACGAGCTGTCCGGCGGGCAGCGGCAGCGCGTGGTCATCGCGGGCGCGCTCGTCCTGGAGCCCGAACTGATCGTCGCCGACGAGCCGGTGGCCTCCCTCGACGCGTCCGTACGGGGCGAGATCCTGGCGCTGCTGCTGCGACTGCGCGACGAACTCGGCCTGTCCGCCCTGGTGGTGACCCACGACCTGGGGCTCGCGTGGAACATCGCGGACCGGGTGGCGGTGATGTACCTGGGCCGGGTCGTGGAGACGGGAACGGTGGAGTCGGTCCTGACGAACCCTCAGCACCCGTACACACGCGCCCTGTTGTCGGTGCTGCCGGAGTCGGAGGGCGCCCCGGTGGTGCTGACCGGCGAGCCGCCGGACCCGTCCCGCATCCCCTCCGGCTGCCGCTTCCACGCCCGCTGCCAGCTCCTCGCCTCGGGCGAGGCGACGGCGGTCGCGGACCGCTGCCGGGGCGAGGACCTGCCGGTCTTGGCGGGCGGGGGGGAGCGGGCGGTGGCGTGCCACTGGGTGACCGCGGGCTGAACGCCCCGCTCCGTCGTGGGCCACCGTTCCGCTGGGGCGGTGCCCACCCCGTTGTGGGCATACGTTCCGCTAGGGCGGAACGGGTGGGCACAACGGACCCGCGCCCTGCCGGCGCCCGAGGCTCCTGTGCCCTGACCCGCACCACGATGTGCGCCGCCGCTGGGGTGCGGGTCCAGGCTCGGAAGGCGGAGGCGCCCGCATGGGCGCCGTCCCGTGTGCCCACCCGTCCCGCCCCAGCGGGACGATTGCCCACACGGCGGTGGGGCGCCGCCCACGCGCGCGCGGGCTCACACGGGGGTGGGCCGGGGCGCCGCCCACGCGGGGCGCGGGGCCACACGGGGCGGGGGCGCCGCCCAGCCGGGCGCGGGCCCGTGCCGCGGCGCCGTCAGGCGCGGTCGTAGTCCTCCGTCAGCTCGCGGCAGCGCTTCACGTCGCCCGCCATCGCCTGCAGCAGATCGTCCAGCGTGTCGAACTTGAGCATGCCCCGCACGTACGCCAGGAAGTCCACGGCCACGTGCAGCCCGTACAGGTCGAGGCCCTCGCGGTCGATCGCGTACGCCTCGACCGTCCGCTCCGTGCCGTCGAACTGCGGGTTCGTGCCGACCGAGATCGCCGCCGGCATCCGCTCCCCCGCGGCCGTCAGCCAGCCCGCGTACACCCCGTCCGCCGGGATCGCGGTGTGCGGCAGGGTCTCGACGTTGGCCGTCGGGAAGCCGAGCTCGCGGCCGCGCTGCGCGCCGCGGACGACGATGCCCTCGACCCGGTGCGGGCGGCCGAGGATCTCGGCGGCGCCGGCCATGTCGCCCTCGGCGACGAGGCGGCGGGTGAGGGTGGAGGAGAAGGGCTCGCCGCCGCCGGCGGCCCCGCTGACGTACAGGTCGATGACCTCGACCTCGTAGTCGTAGGTGGCACCGAGCTCGGTGAGGAACGCGACGTTGCCCGCGGCCCGGTGCCCGAAGCGGAAGTTGGGGCCCTCGATGACGGCCTTCGCGTGCAGCTTGTCGACCAGCACCTTCACGATGAAGTCGGCCGCGGACAGCTGCGAGAACTCGGCGGTGAACGGCAGCACGAGCACCGCGTCCACGCCGAGCTCCGCGATCAGCTCGGCACGCCGGTGGTGCGGGGCGAGCAGCGGCGGGTGGCTGCCGGGGCGCACGACCTCGGAGGGGTGCGGGTCGAAGGTGACGACGACGGAGGGGACTCCCAGCTCTCGGGCGCGCTCGACGGCACGCCCGATGATCAGCTGGTGTCCGCGGTGCACCCCGTCGTAGGAGCCGATGGTGACGACGCTGCGTCCCCAGTCCTGGGGGATGTCCTCCAAGCCACGCCAGCGCTGCACTGTGACCGCTCCTCGTCCGCCTGTTCGCCCTGTTCGCCTTTACGCAGGTCTAAGACTGCCATGTCCACGGCCGTCGGTACGCATCGGCATGGCAGTGCCGGGACTCCGCAGCGCCTCAAGGGTCCCCGGACCGAACAGCGGGGCCCAGTCGCCGGGAGCGGCGACCGTCCAGGCGGCGAGGAGCAGGGCGAAGGCGGGCAGCTCACGGACGGCCGAGGCGAGGGCCCGGTCGAGCCGCCAGGCGCCCTCCGGGGTACGGACGCACAGCGCGCCGACCCGGAGGACGAGCTCCCTGGTGCGGGGAGCGCTGCGCTGCTCCGCGCCCTCCGCGGCGGCCCGCAGCAGGGCCTCCACGACGGTCAGCTCCCCGATCTCGGCCTCGTACCGCTCGTGCTCCAGGAGTACGTCGAGCAGCTCGGCCCGCAGATGGCGGGAGGCTCCGGTGCCGGGGGCGGCGAGGACGGGGGCGAGGGCGCGCCGGAGCGAGGCGGGGCGGCCCCGGATCAGGCCCGTGACCAGGGGGAAGAGGACCGCCCTTGCGGTCGGGCCGTCCTCGAAGCGGCGGTCGACGAAGGCGGCGACGAGTGGGGCGCCCTCGGGGTGGCGGGCGGCGTGGTCGCGGACGAGGGCGGCGATCCGGCGGGCCAGGGCGGGCGTGTCGACCTCGGCGAGGGCCCTCAGGGCTGCGGCCTGCGCCTCACCGGTGCCCTGCAGGCGGGTCCGGAAGGCGGCGAGGGCCTCCTCGGGGTGGGTCGCGAGGGCCTCGGCGAGCGCCGACGCGGGCACCCCTGGCTCGGCCAGGGCGCGCGGGAGGTGCCGGGCGCGGCTGTGCGGGTCGCGGACGAGGAGGCCGAGGGCGGCGCCGTGGAGGGTCTGGTCGCCGGGGCGGGCGAGCAGGGCGAGGGCGGCGTAGCGGAGGAGCTCGCGGTCGGCGGAGGTGGTGACGTGTCCGGCGACCAGCTGTCCGTACGCGGCGGCCGCGACGCGCCGCTCCGGGCGCCCGTCGTCGTGGGCCCAGCGGTCGACGGCCCGGCAGAGCGCGGAGGGCTCGTCCTGGGCGAGGGCGGCGAGGAGGCCGTCGGCGAGCGGATGGGCGGTGGCGACGAGCGCCTCGCAGAGGTCGTCGACGGCGAGCCCC
Organism: Streptomyces sp. NPDC044003; assembly: GCF_056435185.1. Classification (NCBI taxonomy): domain Bacteria; kingdom Bacillati; phylum Actinomycetota; class Actinomycetes; order Kitasatosporales; family Streptomycetaceae; genus Streptomyces; species Streptomyces sp. NPDC044003. The sequence continues at coordinate 34,012 of NZ_JBWKFA010000001.1, forward strand.
CGGTGGGTGTGCAGGAGTGCCTGGGCGGCGGTGGCGACGCTGGGCCGGGGGTCGCCGAACCAGCGGCAGAGGAGCGGCTGGACACCCCGGGGGTCGGCGACGAGCATCGCGGCGACGGTGTCGAGAGCGCCGTCGCCGGCCGGGACGAGGCGCCGCAGCAGATCGATCCGCTCGTCCTCGCCGAGTGGCAGACCGGTCCAGAACGCGGTCCCGAAGGAGGCGAAGACCGGATGCGGCCCCGGGCGGGCGCCGATGAGGTCGGCGAGCAGCCGCAGGACGGGCAGATAGGGCCGCGGGTCCGGCATCCGCAGCACGCTCTCCCGCAGCAGCCGGGCGGCCCACCAGGCCCCGTCCCCGCCGTCCCCCTCCCCCGCGAACCGCCCGAGCGCCTCGGCGAGCCGGGCGAGCCGGGGCGCGAGCCCGGCGGGCCCCCGCTCCCGGTGCAGAAGCAACAGGGCCTGCAGCACGGGCCCGATCCGATGCCGGGGCACGGGCAGCGGCCCGCCCGGCGCCCGGGCCTCACCGGCCCGCTGCCGGGGAAGGCCGAGGGTGGGGTCCCCGCCGGTCGGAGCGCCCCCGGCACCCTCGCCGACGACGCCGGGGGCGGCCGGCGCTCGGCCGCCGACGACGCCGGGGGCGCCCGCCTCGGCGCCGCCGACGACGCCGGGTGTGCCCGTCTCGGGGCCGCCGACGATGCCGGGTGCGTCCGTCTCGGGGTCATCGGCGGCCTCCGGAGCCGTCACCAGCGCGGGTGGCGAGTCCCCGGGGCGCCCGTGCACCAGGCCGTCCAGTGCCGTGTCCAGGTCCAGGTGGGCCGCCTGGACCCAGTCGGCGAGTTCCTCGTGGGCGAAGCGGTAGCCGGAGCCCGCCGGGACGAGGAGGCCCTCGGTGAGGACGGCCGAGGCCCAGCCCTCGCGCCAGGGGAACAGTTCCTCGAAGGAGGCCCGGTCGAGGACGCCGTGCCCGGGGCCGAGGCACCGGCGGGCCGCCTCGTGCAGCCGGCCGGTCACCCGCGCGGCGAGCCGGCGGACGGCCGTCCCGCGGACGAGGGGCCCGTCGCCCGCGGCGATCCGGACGGCGGCCCGCAGGCACATCAGGTCGAGGTGGGCGGTGAAGATCTCCTCGCGCCCCGGTCGCCCCGGCACTTCTCCGGGCAGCGCCGCCCGCACCTCGGCGAGCAGCCGCAGGGCGAGCGGGTGCCGGGCGTCCGCCGGGGCGAGGTCGTTCTCCCTGATCCCGTACCCCTCGCGGACGGCACGGGCCTCCGTCGCGGAGTAGGGCCCGAGGGCGAGCGCGGCGGGCAGGCCGTCGTCGGCGCCCGTCGTCGGGCGGTGCAGGGCGCCCGGGGTGTAGAGCGTGCCGGCCTGTTCCCAGTGCTCGGGGCGGCAGGCGGTGACGAGGTGCACCTGGTGGGCGCGGAGCCAGCGCTCGGTGGCCGTCGTCCAGTCGGCGAGCCGGTGGGCGAGGAGCGGCGGCATCTCCTCGGGGCCGTCCAGGACGACGAGGAGCGGGCGGCCCGCGTCCCGGGCGAGGGCGGCGGCCCGCTCCGGGGTGGCGGTGGTGGTGTCGCCGAGGGCCCCGGAGGCGGCGACGATCCGGCCGGCCTGGTGCAGGGCGCGGCCGACGGCGTCGGCGAGCGAGTGGTCCTTGGCGCGCAGGTCCGCGCCGCGCAGCCGGACGGTGGGCGCGGGTGCGACGCCCCAGGCGCGGCGGGCGCAGAGCGCGGCGAGGGCGGTGGTGCGGCCGGTGCCGGGGGCGCCGACGAGGGCGAGGACGGGGGTGTGGCCGGCCGTGAAGCGGGCGAACTCGCGGACGCAGTCGGGCCGTTCGACGGGCTCGGGCCAGGGGTCGGGCTCGCGTACGGGCCCGGTGGAGGTGGCGGTGAGTTCGAGGATGGCGGCGAGGTTGAGGTCGGGGCCGTAGGCGGGGACGGTGGCCGCGTTGCGCCGCAGGAGGGCGGTGAGGGGTCCGGCGGACCGGAGCGGCACGGCGTATCCGGCGGCCTGGCGGTCGCCGTGCAGGGCGGTGCCGAGGACGGCGAGGACGGTGCCGGTGACGGTGTCGAGGACGGGGCCTCCGGCGGCCTGTCCGCCGCGGCGGAGCGCGTCGGCGCCTTCGGTGCCGATGGCGAGTTCGAGGGCGTCGGCGAGGGCGTGGAAGCGGTCGGCGGCGGTGTACGTGACGGAGGCGGGGCCGAGGACGCGGGCCTCGCGCCAGCCCTGGGCGGCGATCCGCACGTACGTGCCGGGTTCGATCTCGGGCCGGGTCGCGAGCGGCAGCGGCCGGCCGCCGAGTCCTTCGGTCCGTACGAGCGCGAGGCCGCTCTCGGGCAGCGGCGTGACAGCCTCGGCCTCGGCGAGCCAGGTCCGGTCGCCGGGGGCGTGCAGGACGACACGGCTGAGCCCGTCGACGGCTTCGTGGCTGGTGACGACCGTTCCGTGGTGGTCGGCGAGGAAACCGGTGCCGCGTGGCCGGCCCGCCGGATCGCAGATGCGCACCAGCGTCGCCAGGTCCCCGCTTCCCATGGTGTCGACGGTAGGCGGCCGGTGATCACCCCAAGGCGCCTGCGGGGAAACGCGCCCCCTGACACTCCCCCGTTCACTCCGAGCGCCTCCCCGATGGGGTGAATTTCGGCGGCTCCGCGGGACAGACACTTCCCGGGGGAAACGATGGGGGGAAAGGCGTGGGGCGGGCACGTGCGCGTGCCCGCCCCACGACAGAGGGATCGGCTCAGCCGAAGACGGCCAGGCTCTTCGCCTTGCCCCGCTGGTCCTCGACCAGCGCGAGCAGCTTCCCTTCCGGTCCGAAGACCGCGACGGGCCCCTTCGGGTACTCCGGCATCTCCAGGCGGACGCCGTTGAGCAGCAGCCTCGCCCGCTTCTCGTCGACGTCCCAGCGCGGGAACGCCGCCTCGGCCGCCTCGGCGACCGGCATGACCGTGAGGTCCTCCTGCAGCTGGTCCAGGGTCTTCGCCGAGTCCAGCTTGTAGGGGCCGACCCGGGTGCGGCGCAGCGCGGTCAGATGGCCGCCCACGCCGAGTCCGGCGCCGAGGTCCCGGGCGAGCGCCCGGATGTACGTACCGGAGGAACACACCACCGAGACGACGAGGTCGACGACGGGCGTGCCGTCCTCGGCGGTCGCCTCGCGGACGTCGTACACCCGGAAGGAGGAGACGGTGACCGGGCGGGCCGGGATCTCGAACTCCTCGCCGCCGCGCACGCGCGCGTAGGACCGCTTGCCGTCGATCTTGATCGCGGAGACCTTCGACGGCACCTGCATGATGGCGCCGGTCAGCTCGGCGACGCCCGCATCGATCTGCTCGCGGGTGACCTTCGAAGCGTCGACCGACGCCGTGATCTCGCCCTCGGCGTCGTCGGTGATCGTCGTCTGGCCCAGGCGGATGGTGCCCAGGTACTCCTTCTCGGTCAGCGCGAGGTGACCGAGGAGCTTGGTGGCCCGCTCCACGCCGAGGACGAGGACGCCCGTGGCCATGGGGTCGAGCGTGCCGGCGTGGCCGACGCGGCGGGTCCTGGCGATCCCGCGCATCTTGGCCACGACGTCGTGCGAAGTGAAGCCCGACGGCTTGTCGACGATGACAAGGCCGTCGGGCGTCTTGGTCGTGTTGCTCATTCGGCGGCTTCGTCCTCGCCCGGCTTCTTGTAGGGGTCGGCGTCACCCGCGAAGGTGGCGCCCGAGGAGGCCTGACGGACCTGCGCGTCGGAGGCGCGCGCCTTGTCGAGGAGGTCCTCGATGGTGCGGGCGTTCTCCGGGAGGGCGTCGGCCACGAAGGTCAGGGTCGGGGTGAACTTGGTCCCCGCCGCCCGGCCCACGGCCGAACGGAGGATGCCCTTGGCGCTCTCCAGGCCGGCCGCGGCGCTCGCGCGCTCCTCGTCGTCGCCGTAGACCGTGTAGAAGACCGTGGCCTCCCGCAGGTCACCGGTGACGCGGGTGTCCGTGATGGTCACGTGCGTACCCAGGCGGGGGTCCTTGATGCCGCGCTGCAGCTTCTCGGCGACCACCTCCCGGATGAGGTCTGCCAGCTTCTTCGCCCGCGCGTTGTCGGCCACTGGTCCTTCTCCTTCTTTGCCTTGCTCAAATCAGTCTTCATCAGTGTGGAGCCTGCGGCGTACCGACAGCAGCTCCACCTCCGGACGCGCGGCGACGAGCCGCTCACAGCGGTCGAGCACGTCCGATACGAACCCCGGGTCCCCGGACACCAGCGCGACGCCCAGCCGGGCCCTGCGGTGGAGGTCCTGTTCACCCACCTCGGCCGCGCTCACGGAGAACTTGCGCTGGAGCTCGGCGACGATGGGCCGGACGACGGAGCGTTTCTCCTTCAACGAATGGACGTCGCCGAGGAGCAGGTCGAAGGACAGAGTCCCCACGTACATGTGGTGCCGGATGTCCCGCCGGTTCGGGTTCGGTGGCCCGCCATGCCGTCGCTTGGCAGGAACACCAGAACCGTACACGCAACGGCCGGGGCCGATCGACGGAAATATCTTCCGCCGACCGGCCCCGGACGCAGCCTTACGCGTTACGCGCGCGGCTTCTCGCGCATCTCGTACGTCGCGATGACGTCGTCGATCTTGATGTCGTTGTAGTTTCCGAGGTTGATACCACCCTCGAAGCCTTCACGAATCTCGGTGACGTCGTCCTTGAAGCGGCGCAGACCGTGGATGGTGAGGTCCTCGGCGATGACCTTGCCGTCGCGGAGGAGTCGCGCCTTGGTGTTGCGCTTGACCTCGCCGGAGCGGATGAGAACACCGGCGATGTTGCCCAGCTTGGACGAGCGGAAGACCTCGCGGATCTCCGCCGTACCGAGCTCGACCTCTTCGTACTCCGGCTTGAGGAGGCCCTTGAGCGCCGCCTCGATCTCCTCGATCGCCTGGTAGATGACCGAGTAGTACCGGACGTCGACGCCCTCGCGCTCCGCCATCTGCGCGGCACGGCCGGCCGCACGGACGTTGTAGCCGATGACGATGGCGTCGGAGCCCATGGCCAGGTCGATGTCCGACTCGGTGACCGCACCCACACCGCGGTGCAGGACACGGATGTCGACCTCTTCGCCGACGTCGAGCTGGAGCAGCGAGGCTTCGAGGGCCTCGACCGCACCGGACGCGTCGCCCTTGATGATGAGGTTGAGTTCCTGGACGAGACCGGCCTTGAGCACCTTGTCGAGGTCCTCGAGGGACACCCGGCGGACGCGCTTGGCGAAGGCGGCGTTGCGCTCACGCGCAGCGCGCTTCTCGGCGATCTGGCGGGCCGTACGGTCCTCGTCGACGACCAGGAGGTTGTCGCCGGCACCCGGGACGTTGGTGAGACCCAGGACGAGGACGGGAGTCGACGGGGTCGCCTCCTCGACGTTGTTGCCCTTGTCGTCGAGCATCGCCCGGACGCGGCCGTACGCGTCGCCGACCACCACGGTGTCGCCGATGCGCAGCGTTCCGCGCTGGACCAGGACGGTCGAGACGGCACCACGACCACGGTCGAGGTGGGACTCGATCGCAATACCCTGCGCGTCCTGGTCCGGGTTGGCCCGGAGGTCGAGCGAGGCGTCGGCGGTGAGGACGACGGCCTCCAGCAGGGAGTCGATGTGCAGACCCTGCTTGGCGGAGATGTCGACGAACATCGTGTCGCCGCCGTACTCCTCGGCCACCAGACCGAACTCGGTCAGCTGACCGCGGACCTTGACCGGGTCCGCACCCTCGACGTCGATCTTGTTGACCGCGACGACGATCGGGACGCCGGCGGCCTTGGCGTGGTTGAGCGCCTCGATCGTCTGCGGCATGACGCCGTCGTTGGCCGCGACCACGAGGATCGCGATGTCGGTCGACTTCGCACCACGGGCACGCATGGCGGTGAACGCCTCGTGACCCGGGGTGTCGATGAAGGTGATGCGACGCTCTTCGCCGTTGACCTCGGTACCCACCTGGTAGGCACCGATGTGCTGGGTGATGCCACCGGCCTCGCCCGCGACGACGTTCGTCTTGCGGATCGCGTCGAGCAGTCGGGTCTTACCGTGGTCGACGTGACCCATGACGGTGACGACCGGCGGACGGGAGACCAGAGCCTCTTCGCCGCCCTCGTCCTCGCCGAACTCGATGTCGAAGGACTCGAGGAGCTCGCGGTCCTCTTCCTCCGGCGAGACGATCTGAACCGTGTAGTTCATCTCCTCGCCGAGCATCGTCAGCGTGTCGTCGGAGACGGACTGCGTGGCCGTGACCATCTCACCGAGGTTCATCATCACCGCGACGAGCGACGCCGGGTTGGCGCCGATCTTCTCGGCGAAGTCGGTGAGGGAGGCACCGCGCGACAGGCGAATGGTGTCGCCGTTGCCGCGAGGCAGCATCACGCCGCCCACGGACGGGGCCTGCATGGCCTCGTACTCCTGGCGCCTCTGACGCTTCGACTTGCGACCACGACGCGCGGGACCGCCGGGACGACCGAAGGCGCCCTGCGTGCCACCACGGCCACCCGGACCGCCGGGACGGCCACCGAAGCCACCGGGACGACCGCCGAAGCCGCCGCCACCGCCGCCGGGACCACCCGGACGACCGCCGCCGCCACCGGGACCACCGGGACGACCGGCGAAGCCGCCGCCGCCACCGCCGGGACCGGCCGGACGACCGGCGAAGCCGGGACGACCGCCGCCGCCACCGCCGGGACCACCCGGACGACCGCCGGGGCCACCGGGGCCACGACCGCCAGGACCGGGACGCGGGCCGGCAGCGGGACGCTGCGGCATCATGCCCGGGTTCGGACGGTTACCGCCGGGCGCGCCGCCCGGACGGGGAGCCTGCGGACGAGGCATGCCACCGGGGGTGGGACGGGCACCGCCCTGACCCTGCGGACGCGGGGCGCCACCGGGGCCACCCTGCGGACGCGGGGCGCCCGGAGCGGCACCGGGGCCGCCGGGACGGGGAGCGCCGCCACCCGGACGGGGCGCCTGCGGGCGCGCCATTCCGGTGGAGCCACCCGAGGTGAAGGGGTTGTTGCCCGGACGGGGACCGGCCGGACGGGCACCGCCCGGACGGGGGGCCTGCTGGCCGCCGGGGCGCGGAGCACCCTGGCCCTGCGGGCGGGGGGCACCCTGACCCGGGCGGGCGGGACGCTCGCCGGTGGGACGGGGGCCCGGGGTGGCGCCACCGGGACGCTGACCGGCGGCGGGAGCCGACGGGGGCGCGGTGAACTCCGGGGCGGCCGGAGCCGGCGTGACCGGCTTGGGCGCGGGCTTCGGGCCCGGGCGGGGGCCCGAGGCGGCCGGAGCCGGAGAGGGGGTGCTGCTCGCGGGCGCGGCCGGAGTGACCGGAGCCGGCGCCGCAGGCGCGGCGGGGGCCGGCTTGGGGGCCGGGGCGCCGGGCTTCGGAGCAGCGGGACGTGCCGCGGCGGCCGGAGACGGCGCCGCGGGGGAAGGCGCAGCCTTGCGGGGCGCGCCGGGCTTGGCAGCGGTCTTGCCGGCGTTGCCGCCGGAACCCTGCAAAGCGTCAGTCAACTTGCGCACGACCGGCGCCTCGATCGTCGAGGACGCCGAACGGACGAATTCACCGAGTTCTTGGAGCTTGGCCATGACGACCTTGCTCTCCACACCGAACTCCTTGGCGAGTTCGTATACCCGGACCTTAGCCACTTCGCTCCTTTATAGGTCCGGTTACCGCCGGACCGTCGCTACTTCATGGGCGTACTCATCGCGTACTCATCGAGTGCTCATCGCAATCTCGACCTACTTCCAACTCGCGAGGTACCTGACCGCACGGTGTTCCGTGCCGTACTTCTTGTTCACTGCGGTGCCGTCTGCTCGACGTGGTGGCGGAGTGCCTCCGTGTCGAGCGGTCCCTGGACCTTGAAGGCCCTCGGGAAGGCCCGGCGGCGGACCGCCAGGTCGAGACAGACCACGGCGGGGTGCAGGTACGCACCCCGGCCGGGCAGCGTACCGCGATGATCAGGGACGCACTCGTCCTTATTCACCACGATCCGCAGCAGATCGCTCTTGGCCGCTCGCTCCCGGCATCCCACACAGGTTCGCTCAGGGCACGCGCAGGCATGCGTCCGGCCAGACACTATTAAGTCTACCTCCCCGCACCGACCTCACCCGTTCGGGGCAAAAATCGAACAGCTGTTGGCCAAAAACGGTCTCAGTCCTGCGGACCGGCCGGCTCCGTGTCCGGACGGATGTCGATCCGCCAGCCGGTGAGACGCGCGGCGAGGCGGGCGTTCTGGCCCTCCTTGCCGATCGCGAGCGACAGCTGGTAGTCCGGCACCGTCACGCGCGCGGAGCGGGCGGCGAGGTCCACGATCTCGACCTTGGAGACCCGCGCCGGCGAGAGCGCGTTCGCCACCATCTCGGCCGGGTCGTCCGACCAGTCGACGATGTCGATCTTCTCGCCGAGCAGCTCCGCCATCACGTTGCGGACACGGCTGCCCATCGGGCCGATGCAGGCGCCCTTGGGGTTCAGGCCCGAACGGGTGGAACGCACGGCGATCTTGGTGCGGTGACCGGCCTCGCGGGCGATCGCCGCGATCTCGACGGAACCGTCGGCGATCTCCGGCACCTCCAGGGCGAAGAGCTTCTTCACCAGGTTCGGGTGGGTGCGCGAGAGGGTGACGGACGGACCGCGGACACCCTTCGCCACCCGGACGACGTACGTGCGCAGCCGCAGGCCGTGCGTGTAGTCCTCGCCCGGCACCTGCTCCTGCACCGGAAGGATGGCCTCCAGCTTGTCGTCCAGCTTGACGAGGACGTTCTTCGGGTCCTTGCCCTGCTGCACCACACCGGCGACGACATCGCCCTCGCGGCGGGCGTACTCGCCGAAGGTCACGTCGTTCTCGGCGTCACGCAGCCTCTGCTGGATGACCTGACGGGCGGTGCTCGCCGCGATCCGGCCGAAGTCCGACGGGGTGTCGTCGAAGTCCTTGGGCTCCTGGCCCTCCTCCAGGTCGGAGGGGTCCTCCTTCGCCCACACCGTCACGTGACCGGTGGCCCGGTTCAGCTCCACGCGCGCGTGGCGACGGGCGTCGGGGGTGCGGTGGTACGCGATGAGGAGGGCCGACTCGATCGCCTCGACCAGCATCTCGAAGGAGATTTCCTTCTCCTGTGCCAAGCCCTTCAGGAGCTTCACGTCGATGTCCACGGCTACGCCTCCTCTTCCTTCTTGTCCTTGCGGTTGAACTCGATCTCGACACGCGCCTTGGCGATCTCGGCGAACTCGACCCGTCGGGCGGTGGGCTTGCGCCCCTTCACGCCCGGCACCTCCATGTCGAGGCCGTCCTCGTCCACGGCGAGGATGCGCGCGACCAGGTCCCCGCCCTCGACCAGCTGGAGCTTGGCCAGGCGGCCGGTGGCGCGCACGTAGTGGCGGTGCTCGGAGAGAGGGCGCTCGGCGCCCGGGGAGCTGACTTCGAGGACGTACTCGCCCTCGCCCATCGCGTCCGTCTCGTCGAGCTTCTCGGAGATCTCGCGGCTCAGCTCGGCGCAGGCGTCCAGCTCCACGCCCTCGTCCGAGTCGACGACGATCCGCAGCAGTCCGCGGCGGCCGGCCCGGGACACCTCGATCTCTTCCAGATCCAGGTCCTTCGCGGCGACGAGCGGCTCCACGAGTCCGCGCAGCCTGTCGCTCTGGGTGGTGCTCATCCGGGTGACTCCTCGGCCGCGTGTGCTGTTGTGGGTTCGTCGCGTGTCAGCACAAAGGGTATCCGGTCCGGGAGGGTGTTGCCGTCCATCGCCCCGGGGCCCGCGGGTACGCTCGCCTGCGGTGATCTCGGCGATCTTCGACGGCGGACGGCAGACGGGGGAGAAGGCGTGACGACGACGGGCAGGCGCGCACTCCTGGTGGCGGGCGCGGCGGCGGGAGCGACGGCCCTCGCGGCCTGCACCTCCTCCTCGGACGGCGGGCCCCGGCGGCCGAGCGCCGCCGAACGGGAGGCCGAACGGGTGGCGCGCGCCGAGGCGGCCCTGCGGCTGCGGTCGGTGACCGCCGCGCGCGGCCTGCTGGAACGTTACGACGCGACGCTCGCCGCCCACCCCGTCCTGACGACCCGGCTGACCCCCCTGCGGAGCGCGGTGGCGGCGCACACGAAGGCGCTCGGGGAGGGCGGCACGACGGTGAAGCAGGCGACGGCCGGGGCCTCCGCCTCGCCCTCCCGGAAACCCACGGCCTCCCCCACGCCCGTACGGGTGGCGACCGACCCCCGGGCCGCTCTCCAGGAGCTCGCCGCCGCCGAGCGCACGGCCTCCGACGGCCACACCGCCGCGCTGCTCACCGCCCCGCCCGAGTACGCCCGGCTGCTCGCCTCCGTGGCGGCCTCCGGCGCCGCCCACGCCTATCTGCTGACCGAAGGAGCCCGGGCATGAGCGCCCTCGTCGCGACCCAGGCCGCGCTGGCCGCCGAGCACGCCGCGGTGTACGGGTACGGGGTCGTCGGCGGCCGGATCGGCACCGAGCGGCGGGCCGAGGCCACCTCCGCGTACGAGGCCCACCGGGCCCGGCGGGACGCCCTGCGCCGGACCGTGCGGGACCTCGGCGGGACGCCGGTGGCGGCGGAGGCCGCGTACGAGCTGCCGTTCCGGGTCGCGGACCCGGCCGGCGCGGTACGGCTCGCGGCGGTCCTGGAGGACCGGGTGGCCGGGGTCTACTCCGACCTCGTCCGCGCCACCGAGGGCCGCGCACGGGGCGAGGCGGCCGCCGCGCTCCGGGAGGCGGCTGTACGGGCCGTCCGCTGGCGCGGCAGCGACGTAACCTTTCCTGGGCTCGCCGAGCGGGTGTAGTCCCGCCCCGACCGAGTCCCGCACCGACCGAAGGAACAACGTACGCATGGGTTTCGAACCGCCGCAGCGACTGACCAGGACGCTCGGTGAGACGTACGGGGACGCCGCGGCGGCCGAGTGGCTCGGAAAGCTGCCCGACCTCGCCGAGCAGGCGCTCGCCCAGGCGTCCCTGGACACCGAACGGGTGATGGCCCCCGGCGGACGGAGCAGCCTGGTCGTGCTCGTCCGGCGCTCCGACGGCTCCCCCGCCGCGCTCAAGATCGCGCCGCCGTTCACCCGGCCGGACCTCGAACGGGACGCCCTGGCGCACTGGAACGGCTGGGGCGCGGTCCAGCTCCTCGACGCGGCCGGGGAGGGTGCGCTCGTCCTCGAAAGGCTGCACCCCGAGGTCTCGCTGCGCTCGCTGCCGGAGGCGAAGGCGCTCCTGGAGGCCGCGGGCACCGTACGGAAGCTCTGGGTCGAACCCCCGGCGGGGCACGGTTTCGAGACGGCTGCGGAGCGGACGGCCCGGCAGGCTCGGGCGATGGAGCCGTACCGCGCGGACCCGGCGACCGGGGAACTGACGGCGGCGGCGCTCGCGGCCCGCGAGGAGCTCGTGGCGGCCGAGACGGAGACGGTGCTGCTGCACGGGAACTTCCGGCAGGGCAAGGTGCTCGCCGGCGACCGGACGCCCTGGCTGGCGGTCGGGCCCGAGCCGCTGGTGGGCGAGCGGGCCTACGACCTCGCCCGGCTCGTACGGGACCGGGTCGAGGACCTGGTGGCCGCGTCCTCGGGCGCCTCGGCGGCCCGGCGGCGGGTCAACAAGCTGGCGGACTCCCTGGACCTGGAGCGGGAGCGGCTGCGCGGCTGGACCCTGTTCCGCGCGGTCGAGTCGGGGACGCGGGCGCTGACGGCGGGGCGGCGGCAGGACGCCGAGCTGCTTCTGGAGTTCGCGAGCTGGCTGTAGGGGAATACCCTTTTTGTACCGTTCGGCTCAATCCAGGGGGCCGTGATGATCCAAGAAGTGCTGATGGCGGCGGCCGGCGCGGCCGCGGTGATCGCCGTGTACGCGGGCGCGGCCGCGCGGGTGGTCAAGCAGTACGAGCGCGGCGTCGTCTTCCGCTTCGGTCGGCTGCGCAGCGACATCCGCTCCCCCGGCTTCACGATGATCGTTCCGATCGTCGACCGCCTGCACAAGGTGAACATGCAGATCGTCACGATGCCCGTGCCCGCGCAGGAGGGCATCACCCGTGACAACGTGACGGTACGCGTCGACGCGGTCGTCTACTTCAAGGTCATCGACGCCGCCGACGCGCTGGTCCGCGTCGAGGACTACAAGTTCGCGGTCTCCCAGATGGCGCAGACCTCGCTGCGGTCGATCATCGGCAAGAGCGACCTCGACGACCTGCTGTCCAACCGGGAGAAGCTCAACCAGGGTCTCGAGCTGATGCTCGACAGCCCGGCGATGGGCTGGGGCGTCGCGATCGACCGGGTCGAGATCAAGGACGTGTCTCTGCCGGAGACCATGAAGCGCTCGATGGCCCGGCAGGCGGAGGCGGACCGCGAGCGGCGCGCGCGGGTCATCAACGCGGACGCGGAACTCCAGGCCTCGAAGAAGCTCGCCGAGGCGGCGGGGGTGATGTCGGACCAGCCGGCCGCGCTTCAGCTCCGGCTGCTGCAGACCGTGATGGCGGTGTCCGCGGAGAAGAACTCGACGCTGGTCCTGCCGATCCCGGTGGAACTCCTGAGGTTCCTGGAACGCGCGACGCCGGCGGGTCCGGGGGAGGCGGAGGCGTCGACGACGACGGCGGCGCCGGCGCCGCTGAGCGAGGCGTATCTGAAGGGGCGGGCTGCGGCTGAGGAGGCGGTGGAGGACCTGACGGGCACGTCGGTGGAACCGACGCCCCACGAACCGAGCGCCTGACGCTCGCTGCGGGCCCGCACGGGCGTGGGACGGGGGCGCGTAGGTCCCGTCCCACGCCCGTTCCGTTACGCCGTCAGGCGGGTGAGGGCCTCTTCGACCGTGACTTCCTCGCGCTCGCCCGTCCGGCGGTCCTTCAGCTCCACCACACCCTCGCCCGAGCGACGCCCGGCGACGAGGATCTTCGGGACGCCCATGAGCTCCGCGTCGGTGAACTTGACGCCCGGGGAGACGCCCGCGCGGTCGTCGACCAGGACGCGGAGGCCGGCCGCGGAGAGCTTCTCCGAGACCTCCAGGGCCAGCTCGATCTGGAGCGCCTTGCCGGCGGCGACGACGTGGACGTCCGCGGGGGCGACCTCGGCCGGCCAGCACAGGCCCTTCTCGTCGGCGGTCTGCTCGGCGAGCGCCGCGACCGCGCGGGAGACGCCGATGCCGTACGAGCCCATGGTCACGCGGACCGGCTTGCCGTTCTGGCCGAGGACGTCGAGCTTGAGGGCGTCGGCGTACTTGCGGCCGAGCTGGAAGATGTGGCCGATCTCGATGGCGCGGTCCAGCTTGAGGCCGGTGCCGCACTTGGGGCACGGGTCGCCGTCCTGGACGACGACGACGTCGACGTACTCGGCGACCTCGAAGTCACGGCCCGCGACGACGTTCTTCGCGTGCATGCCCTCCTTGTTGGCACCCGTGATCCACGCGGTGCCGGGCGCCACGCGCGGGTCGGCGATGTAGGTGACCTTCTCCAGGCCCTGGGGGCCGACGTAGCCGCGGACGAGGTCGGCGCGCTGCACGAAGTCCTCCTCCGTCACCAGTTCGACGGTGGCGGTCGGGCCGAAGTGGTCCTCGACCTTGCCCATGTCGACCTCGCGGTCGCCGGGGACGCCGATCGCGACGATCTCGCCGTCGACCTTCACGAGGAGGTTCTTCAGGGTCGCGGAGGCCGGCACGCCGAGGGAGGCCGCGAGGGTCTCGATCGTCGGGGTGTCGGGGGTGGGGATCTCCTCGGCGGCGGCGACGGCCGAGCCGTCGACCGGCTTCACCGTCTGGTACACCGCTTCGGTGTTCGCGGCGAAGTCGCAGTTCGGGCAGTCGGCGAAGGTGTCCTCGCCGGCCTCGGCGGGGGCGAGGAACTCCTCGGACTTCGAGCCGCCCATGGCGCCGGCGGTGGCGGCGACGATGCGGTAGTCGAGGCCGAGGCGCTCGAAGACGCGCTGGTAGGCCTGGCGGTGCAGGGCGTAGGACTGGGCGAGGCCCTCGTCCTCCGTGTCGAAGGAGTACGAGTCCTTCATGAGGAACTCGCGGCCGCGCAGGATGCCGGCGCGGGGGCGGGCCTCGTCGCGGAACTTGTTCTGGATCTGGTAGAGGATCACGGGCAGGTCCTTGTAGGACGAGCACTGGTCCTTCACCAGGAGGGTGAAGATCTCCTCGTGGGTCGGGCCGAGGAGGTAGTCGCCGCCCTTGCGGTCCTGGAGGCGGAAGAGCTCGGCGCCGTACTCGTCCCAGCGGCCGGTCGCCTCGTAGGGCTCACGGGGCAGCAGCGCGGGCAGGGTGACCTCCTGCGCGCCGATGGCGTCCATCTCCTCGCGGACGATCCGCTCGATGTTGGAGAGGACCTTCTTGCCGAGGGGCAGCCAGCTCCAGATGCCGGCGGCGGTGCGGCGGACGTAGCCGGCGCGGACGAGGAGCTTGTGGCTGAGGACCTCGGCGTCCGCCGGGTCGTCGCGCAGCGTCTTCGCCATCAACTGGGACATGCGCTGGACCGGTGCGTTGGCCATGGTTCTCGTACTCCTGCCGGGACAAGGGGGTCCCCCCTGCTCGAGCGAAGCCGAGAGTTTGGGGGCGTGATGGGCCCGAGGTTAGCCGGGCCGCCCCTGGCAGGAGAAATCAGTTCCGGCGCTTGAGCGGCAGGAGGGCGCCCATCACCGCGTACGGGCGGGGGGCGCTGGGGAAGTGGACCTGCCGGGCGAGGTCGACGTAGCCGAGGGTGCGGTAGAGGCCGCGGGCGGGGCTGTCGGTGTCGATCGCGGAGAGGATCGAGCGCGGTTCGGCGGCGCTGTCGGTGATGGTGGTGATCAGCTCGCGGCCGACGCCCCGGCCCTGGAAGTCGGGGTGGACGTGGAGTTCGGTGATGACGAAGGAGTCGTCGAGCCAGTCGGCGGTGCCGGTGGCCCGCAGGTACGTCTCGACGACGGTGGACCACCAGTGGGTGCGGTCGTTGGGCATCCCGTACACGAAGCCGACGAGCCGTCCGTCGGGGGTGGTGGCCCCGTAGGCGCGGGCGCCGGGGCTGAGGAGGTGGCGCAGCACGATGTGGCGGCGTACGGCGACCTCGCCGGCGTCCAGGCCGAAGGCGACCGCCTGCACGGCGAGGGCCTCGTCCACCCGGGCGGCGAGATTGACCGGACCGATCATGACCTCTGCGTCATCCATGCGGCGCACCCTACAAGCGCCCGCCCGCCTCGAACAGCGGGTTCAGAACAGCACGCTCATGAAGGCGCCGGTCTCGCGGAAGCCCACGCGGCGGTACGCGGCCCTCGCCGGGGTGTTGAAGTCGTTGACGTACAGACTGACGACGGGGGCGACGTCGGCGAGGGCGTACTGGAGGACGGCGGCCATGCCCGTCTCGGAGAGGCCCTTGCCGCGGTGTTCGGGGGCGACCCAGACGCCCTGGATCTGGCAGGCCTGGCGGGTGGCGGCGCCGATCTCGGCCTTGAAGACGACCTTGCCGTCCTCGATGCGGGCGAAGGAGCGGCCGGCGCCGACGAGCTCGGCGACGCGGGCCTGGTAGAGCAGTCCGCCGTCGTTGGCGAGCGGGGAGACGCCGACCTCCTCGGTGAACATGGCCACGCAGGCGGGCATGATCACCTCCATCTCGTCCTTGCGGACGCGGCGCACCAGCGGATCGGGCGCGACGGTGACGGAGGGCTCCTCGGCGACCATCAGGGGCTGGCGGGCGCGGACGTCCCTCGCGGGGCCCCAGCTGGGCTCCAGGAGCCGCCACAGCTCGCCGGCGGTCTCGGCGGGGCCGACGATCGAGGAGCAGCGGCGGCCGATCCGGCGGGCCCGGTCGGCGAAGGCGCGGATCGCTTCGGGGGTGGCGCAGATGGGGACGAGGTTGGCGCCGGAGTAGCAGAGCGAGCGGAGCCTGCCCTCGGCGTACCAGCCCCACATCTCGCCGCCGAGGCGCCAGGGATCGAGCCCGGCGACCTGGACGCGGGCGGTCACGAAGGCGTTCTCGACGGGGGCGCTCTCCAGGACGGCGAGCGCGGCGCCGAGGTCGGCGGGTTCGAGGACCCGAGTGGTGGTCTCTGTCAGCACGAGGGGGCCTCACGGTACGGATCTGCTGGTCTCCGCACTGTACCCCCGTGCCCCGCGGCGGGGCCCGTCACGCACACGAAGCCCCTCCACCGGGTGGGGTGGAGGGGCTTCGCGCTTCAGGAATGTCGGGCCAGGAACGTCAGGCGCCGATGGCGACCGTCGGCTCGCCGCTGGCGACGCCGTCCTTCTCCATCTGCTCGGCGATCTTGAGCGCCTCTTCGATGAGGGTCTCGACGATCTTCGACTCGGGGACGGTCTTGATGACCTCGCCCTTGACGAAGATCTGGCCCTTGCCGTTGCCGGAGGCGACGCCGAGGTCGGCCTCGCGGGCCTCGCCGGGGCCGTTGACGACGCAGCCCATGACGGCGACGCGCAGCGGGACGGTCATGCCGTCGAGGCCGGCGGTGACCTCCTCGGCGAGCTTGTAGACGTCGACCTGGGCGCGGCCGCAGGACGGGCAGGAGACGATCTCCAGGCGGCGCTGGCGCAGGTTCAGCGACTCCAGGATCTGCATGCCGACCTTGATCTCCTCGGCCGGGGGCGCGGAGAGCGAGACGCGGATGGTGTCGCCGATGCCCTGGGAGAGCAGGGCGCCGAAGGCGACGGCCGACTTGATGGTGCCCTGGAAGGCCGGGCCCGCCTCGGTGACGCCGAGGTGCAGCGGGTAGTCGCACTGGGCGGCGAGCTGGCGGTAGGCCTCGACCATGACGACCGGGTCGTTGTGCTTGACCGAGATCTTGATGTCGCGGAAGCCGTGCTCCTCGAAGAGGGAGGCCTCCCAGAGGGCGGACTCGACGAGCGCCTCGGGGGTGGCCCGGCCGTACTTCTTCAGGAGGCGGGCGTCGAGCGAGCCGGCGTTGACGCCGATCCGGATCGGGGTGCCGGCGTCGGAGGCCGCCTTGGCGATCTCCTTGACCTTGTCGTCGAACTGCTTGATGTTGCCCGGGTTGACGCGGACGGCCGCGCAGCCGGCGTCGATCGCGGCGAAGACGTACTTCGGCTGGAAGTGGATGTCGGCGATGACCGGGATGGAGGACTTCCGGGCGATCGTGGCGAGCGCGTCGGCGTCGTCCTGGGTGGGGCAGGCCACGCGCACGATCTGGCAGCCGGAGGCGGTCAGCTCGGCGATCTGCTGGAGTGTGGCGCCGATGTCGGAGGTGCGGGTCGTCGTCATCGACTGGACGGAGACGGGCGCGTCACCGCCGACGGCCACGCTGCCGACCTGGATCTGGCGGCTCTTGCGCCGCTCGGCGAGCCGGGTCGGAACGGTCGGGATACCGAGAGAAATCGCGGTCATCTGAAGTGCAACCTCAAGGTTGTGCGTCGGCGGGCTCAGGGTTCCGAGGTTACCGCCCCGGGGGCGGGGGGCCGGACACCACCGGGTCCGGCCCCCCTGCGGGCTACGTCAGTTTCACCGGGTTGACGATGTCGGCGGCGAGGACGAGCAGCGTGAAGCAGACGAAGACACCGGCCACCACGTAGGCGGCGGGCATCAGCTTGGCCACGTCGAACGGGCCGGGGTCGGGGCGCTTGAAGATCCGGGCGGCGTGACGGCGCACGGACTCCCACAGGGCGCCCGCGATGTGTCCGCCGTCGAGCGGCAGCAGCGGGAGCATGTTGAACAGGAACAGCGAGACGTTGAACATCACCAGGATGTTCATGAAGTAGACGAGGATCCGCTCGGGCGGGGCCTCGACGGTCATGAGCTCGCCGGTGATCCGGGCGGCGCCGAGGACGCCGACCGGGGAGTCCTCCGCGCGCTGTCCGTCGCCGAAGGTGGCGTCCCACAGACCGGGGATCTTGCCCGGCAGGGCGATGACCGAGTGGAAGCCGGTCTCCAGGAGATCGGTCATGCGCTCGGTGGTCTCGCCGAAGGAGAGGGGCGCGACCTCCGCCCTGGGCTGGAAGCCGAGGTAGCCGGCGTCGATGTACTGGACCGGCCGCACGACGTTGCCGTGGGAGTCCTTCTTCTCGACCTTGTTGGTGACCAGGTTCGGGTGGAGGTCGATCCGCTGCCCGTTCCGCTCGACGGTGAGCGTGGCGGGACCGATGGCGGCGGAGCGGATGCGGTCGGAGAGGGCGTCCCAGTCGTTCACCGCCTGCCCGTTCAGGGCGAGGATCTTGTCCCCGTTCCTGAGACCGGCCGCGAAGGCCGGGGAGACCGGGTCTCCCGCCGTGCACTTCTCGCGCTTCTCGCTGAGCTTGATGACGCACTTCTGGACGCCCGCGACCTTGGTCGTCGGGCCCTCGATGCCGAGGGTCATCATCGAGCCGAAGAACAGCGCCGCCGCCAGGACCAGGTTCATGAACGGTCCGGCGAACATCACGATCACGCGCTTCCACGGCTTGCGCGTGTAGAACAGCCGCGTCTCGTCGCCGGGCTGGAGCTCCTCGTACGAGGCCTCGCGGGCGTCCTCGATCATGGAGCGCCAGGGTGAGGTGGAGCGGGCCTCGATCTTGCCGTCCTCGCCCGGCGGGAACATGCCGATCATGCGGATGTAGCCGCCGGCCGGGATGGCCTTGATGCCGTACTCGGTCTCGCCGCGCTTCCTCGACCAGATGGTCGGGCCGAAGCCGACCATGTACTGCGGCACGCGGATGCCGAAGAGCTTGGCCGTGGAGAGGTGGCCGAGCTCGTGCCACGCGATGGAGACGAGGAGGCCGAGGGCGAACAGCACGATGCCCAGGGCGTACAGGAGCATTTCGGTCATGCGCGGGCCTCCGCTGTTGCCTTCGCTGCGAGCTCTCGGGCCCGGGCGCGTGCCCAGGTCTCCGCTTCGAGGACGTCCGACACCGTGAGCGAGGTTCCCCTGCTGGGCTTTCCGTGCTCGGTGACGACCGCAGTGACCGTATCCATGATTCCGTTGAACGGCAGCCGTCCGGCGAGAAACGCCTCCACGCACTCCTCGTTCGCGGCGTTGAAGACGGCGGGGGCGGTGCCGCCCAGCTCGCCCACGTGCCGGGCCAGGCCGACGGACGGGAAGGCCTCGGTGTCGAGCGGGAAGAACTCCCAGGTGGAGGCCTTGGTCCAGTCGAAGGCGGGGGCCGCGTCCGGGACGCGCTCGGGCCAGCCGATGCCGATGGCGATCGGGCCGCGCATGTCCGGCGGGGTGGCCTGGGCGAGCGTGGAGCCGTCCGTGAACTCGACCATCGAGTGGACGTACGACTGGGGGTGGACGACGACCTCGATGCGGTCGAACGGGATGTCGTAGAGCAGGTGGGCCTCGATGACCTCCAGGCCCTTGTTCACCAGGGTCGCGCTGTTCACCGTGATCACCGGGCCCATGGCCCAGGTCGGGTGGGCGAGCGCGTCCTCGCGGGTGACATGGGCCAGCTGCTCGCGCGTACGGCCGCGGAAGGGGCCTCCGGAGGCCGTGACGACCAGCTTGCGGACGTCGGCGCGGGTGCCGGCGGCGAGCGCCTGGAAGAGGGCCGCGTGCTCGGAGTCGACCGGGATGATCTGGCCCGGCTTGGCGAGCGCCTTCACCAGGGGGCCGCCGACGATCAGCGACTCCTTGTTGGCGAGGGCGAGGGTGCGGCCCGCTTCGAGGGCGGCGAGGGTGGGCGTGAGGCCGATGGAGCCGGTGATGCCGTTGAGGACGGTGTGGCACGGGGAGGCGGCCAGCTGGGTCGCGGCGTCCGGCCCCGCCAGGAGCTCGGGCAGGGGCTCGGAGCCGTACAGCGCCTTCAGGGCCTCGCGCAGCTCGGGCAGCGCCTCCTCGCGGGCCACGGCGACTGCGGCGACCTGGAGCCGGTGCGCCTGCTCGGCGAGCAGTCCGACCCGGCCGCCGGAGGCGGCCAGGGCGGTGACCCGGAAGCGGTCGGGGTTGCGCAGCACCAGGTCGATGGCCTGGGTGCCGATGGACCCGGTCGAGCCGAGGACGACGATGTCCCGGCGTCCTTCGGAAACGTCGAAGGCGATGTGCGGGTCGGCGAGAGGAGAGGGGCGGTCGCTCATGCCCCCCATTCTTGCCGCAAAGACTGTGGAGTCTTCAGGGGGTGCCGACGAATGCCTCGAAGGCGCGATGGAAGTCGGGGAAGGTCTTCTTCACGCAGCCGGGGTCGTCGAAGGTGATCCCGGGGGTGCGGAGGGCCGTGACCGCGAAGGACATGACGATCCGGTGGTCGCCGTGGGTGGCGATCTCGACGGGCCCGGTCGGGGTGCCGGGGTGGATCTCGATCCAGTCGGGGCCGGTCTCGACGGTGATGCCGAGGCGCCGGAGGTTCTCGGCGCAGGCGTCGAGCCGGTCGCACTCCTTGACCCGGGTGTTGGCGACGTCCTCGATGCGGACCGGGCCGTCGGCGAACGGCGCGATCGCGGCGAGGGTCGGCATCGTGTCGGAGATGTCCCGCATGTTGACGGTGAGGCCACGGAGGGTGCCGGTGGAGCGGACGGTCGTCCCGGCGTCCGTGATCTCGACGTCGGCGCCCATCCGGCGCAGCACGTCGACGAAGCCCAGGTCGCCCTGGAGGGCGCCGGTCCCAAGGCCGGGGACGGTGACGGAGCGGCCCGGTTCGAGGGCCGCGGCGGCGAAGAAGTAGCTGGCGGTGGAGGCGTCGGGCTCGATGGCGTAGGTGGGCGCGCGGTAGCCGGTGGGGGCGACGCGGTACGTACGGTCCTCCCGGGTGACCTCGGCCCCGAAGGACCGCATCATCGCGAGCGTGATCTCGACGTACGGCTCCGACACCAGGTCCGTGACGGTGATGTCGAGGCCCTCGGCGGTGAGCGGGCCGAGCATGAGCAGCGCCGTCAGGTACTGGGAGGACTGCCCGGCGTCGAGGGTGAGCGCCCCGCCCTTCACGCCGGCGGCGTGCACGGAGAGCGGGTGGTGGCCGTCCTTCCCGCCGTGCCGGAGGTCGACCCCGAGCTCGCGCAGGGCGGTGCTGAGGGGGCCGAGGGGACGGCGGCGCATCTGCGGGGAGGCGTCGAAGTGGTACGTGCCGTGGCCGGCGGCGACGAGGGTGGGGAGGAAGCGGGCGGTGGTCGCTCCGTCGCGGCAGTAGACCTCGGCGGTGTCCGTTCCGGGCCCGGCGGGCCGGCCCTCGATGTGCCAGGCGCCGGGCTCGCGGCGGACGGCGTAGCCGAGGGCGGCGAGGCCCTCGGCGAAGCCCTCGGTGTCGTCGGAGACGAGCGGCCGCAGGAGGGTGGTGGTGCCCTCCGCGGCGGCCGCGAGGAAGAGCGCGCGGGCGGTGACGGACTTGGAGCCGGGGATGTCGATGACGGTCACGGGGGCATTGTGTCCGGCCTCGCCGTCCTTGTGGGCAGACGTTCCGCATGGCGGAACGCCTGCCCACGAGGGGGCTACGGGATCCGGCGGTGGACGTTCTCCTCCGTCGACGGGCCCGGTGTCGCGTCCGCGATCCAGGGGCCCTCGCCGCTCGGGTCCACGATGCCCGCCTCCAGCCAGGTGTAGCGGCCCGCGAGGACGCCGTCGGACACCCGGCGGTCGAGGTCGTCCGTGTTGGACCAGAGGCGGGTGAACAGTTCGTCGACGCGGAGACGGGCCTGGCGGCAGAAGGCGTCCGCAAGGCGGTGGGCCTCGGGGCCGTGGTCCGACGTCTTACGGAGGAGTTCGGCGCGGACGCAGGCGGCGCTCATCGCGAAGAGTTCCGCGCCGATGTCCACGATCCGGCCCAGGAACGCCTGCTTCAGTTCCATGCGGCCCTGCCAGCGGGACATCGCGTAGAAGGTGGACCGCGCGAGTTTGCGGGACGTCCGCTCCACGTACCGGAGGTGGCCCGCGAGGGCTCCGAACTCTCCGTACGCACCGGGGAGTTGTCCCGCGCCGGCGACGAGCCCGGGCAGCCAGCGGGCGTAGAAGCCACCCGCCCGCGCGCCCGCCTTCGCCTTGTCGGCGAGGGACTTCTCGGGGTCGATGAGGTCGCCGGCGACGGAGAGGTGGGCGTCGACGGCCTCGCGGGCGATCAGCAGGTGCATGATCTCGGTCGAGCCCTCGAAGATCCGGTTGATCCGCAGGTCGCGCAGGACCTGTTCGGCGGGGACGGCCCGCTCGCCGCGGGCGGCGAGCGAGCCGGCGGTCTCGTAGCCGCGGCCGCCCCGGATCTGGACGAGTTCGTCGGCGATCAGCCAGGCCTTCTCGGAGGCGTACAGCTTGGCGAGGGCGGCCTCGATGCGGATGTCGTTGCGGTCCTCGTCGGCCATCTGGGAGGCGAGGTCGACGACGGCCTCCAGGGCGAACGCGGTGGCCGCGATGAAGGAGATCTTGGTCGAGACGGCCTCGTGGCGGCCGATCGGCCTGCCCCACTGCTCGCGCTCCCCCGACCATTCGCGGGCGATCTTCAGACACCACTTGGCGGCGCCGGCGCAGGCGGCGGGCAGGGAGAGCCGGCCGGTGTTGAGCGTGGTGAGGGCGATCTTGAGGCCGGCGCCCTCGGGGCCGATGCGGTGGCCGGCGGGGACCCGTACGCCGTGGAAGCGGGTGACGCCGTTCTCCAGGCCGCGCAGGCCCATGAAGGCGTTGCGGTGTTCGACGGTGATGCCGGGCGCGTCGGCCTCGACGACGAAGGCGGTGATGCCGCCGTGGTGTCCCTCGGAGGCGGGGACGCGGGCCATGACGACGAGCAGGTCGGCGACGACGCCGTTGGTGGTCCACAGCTTCACGCCGTCGAGGACGTACGTGTCCCCGTCCGGTACGGCGGTGGTGGCGAGGCGCGCCGGGTCGGAGCCGACGTCGGGCTCGGTGAGGAGGAAGGCGGAGAGGTCGGTGCGGGCGAGCCGGGGCAGGAAGGCGTCCTTCTGCTCCTGGGTGCCGAAGAGTTTCAGCGGCTGCGGTACGCCGATCGACTGATGCGCGGAGAGGAGGGCGCCGACGGCGGGGCTGGCGGAGCCGACGAGGGCGAGGGCGCGGTTGTAGTACAGCTGGGTGAGGCCGAGCCCGCCGTACGCCGGGTCGATCTTCATCCCGAGGGCGCCGAGCTCCTTGAGTCCGGTGATCGTCTCGTCGGGGATGCGGGCCTCGCGTTCGATGCGGGCGCCGTCGATCCGGGTCTCGCAGAAGTCGCGGAGGACGGCGAGGAAGGCCTCGCCGCGGCGGACGTCCTCCGCGGCGGGCAGCGGGTGCGGGTGCACGAGGTCGAGGCGGAAGCGGCCGAGGAACAGCTCCTTGGCGAAGCTGGGTTTCCGCCAGTCCCGCTCGCGCGCGGCTTCGGCGACCTGCCGGGCCTCGCGCTCGGTGACCTTCGGCCGCCGGGTGGGTGCGGACATGGACACCTCCTTGGGCTTCCTGTCCGTCGTACCCGATTCCGGCGGGTCCGGAAAGAGGAAGGGAGGAGGAGGGGAAGAGGAGGGGGTCCCTCCGGGTTTGTCCTCCTGGTGAGACGCTCCGACCGTCCGCCGGGGCCGCGCGTAGGGTCCGCGGCATGTCTCAGCCGATCAAGCTCATCGTCCTCGTCGCCACGCTGCCCGGCCGCGGCGCGGAACAGCTCGCCGCCTTCGAGGCGCTCGCACCCCTGGTGCGCGCCGAGGAAGGCTGCCTGCAGTACGACCTCCACCGGGTGGCCGACGACCCCGACCGTTTCGCCCTGATCGAGCGCTGGGCCTCGGCCGAGGCCCTCGCCGCGCACGACGTCGCCCCGCACATGGTCGCGGCCGACGCCGCGAACAAGGCGTTCCGCGCGGGACCGGCCGAGGTCGTCCGCCTCGTGGACGCGCCCGTCGCATGAGGAAAGGCGGCCCGAGCCCCCGCACAGTGGGCTCGGACCGCCTGGTCTCGTGGCGTACGCCTTACATGGCGAGGCCCGTCAGGACGAGCACGCGCTCGTAGGTGTAGTCGTCCATCGCGAACTTGACGCCCTCGCGGCCGACGCCGGAGCGCTTGGCGCCGCCGTACGGCATCTGGTCGGCGCGGTAGGACGGGACGTCGCCGACGATCACGCCGCCGACCTCCAGCGCGCGGTGGGCGCGGAAGGCGGTCTGCAGGTCGTGGGTGAAGACACCGGCCTGGAGGCCGAAGTCCGAGTCGTTGACCGCGGCGAAGGCCTCGGCCTCGCCGTCGACCTTGGCGATGGTCAGGACCGGGCCGAAGACCTCGGCGCGGGCCAGGGTGACATCGGCCGGGAGGTCGGTGAGGACCGTCGGGGCGTAGGTGGCGCCCTCGCGCTTGCCGCCGGCGAGCAGCTTCGCGCCGGCCGCGACGGCCTCGTCGACCCAGGTCTCGACGCGCTTGGCGGCGTTCTCGTCGACGAGCGGGCCGACGTCGGTGGCGTCGGACGCCGGGTCGCCGGTGACCTGCGCCTCGACGGCGGCGACGATCTTCGGCACCAGGCGGTCGTAGACCGAGGCGTCGGCGATCACGCGCTGCACGGAGATGCAGGACTGGCCGCCCTGGTAGTTGGAGAAGGTCGCGATGCGGCTCGCGGCCCAGTCCAGGTCGGCCTCGGAGGACCAGTCGGGCAGGACGACGGCCGCGGCGTTGCCGCCGAGCTCCAGGGTGCAGTGCTTGTGCGGCACCGACTCCTGGATGGCGTAGCCGACCTTGTCGGAGCCCGTGAAGGAGATGACCGGGAGGCGCTCGTCCTGGACGAGGGCGGGCATGCGGTCGTTCGGCACGGTCAGGATCGACCAGGAGCCGGCCGGCAGGTCGGTCTCGGCCAGGATCTCGCCCAGGATCAGGGAGGAGATCGGGGTCGACGGGGCCGGCTTGAGGATGATCGGGGCGCCGACGGCGATGGCCGGGGCGACCTTGTGGGCGCTGAGGTTCAGCGGGAAGTTGAACGGCGCGATGCCGAGGACGACGCCCTTCGGGATGCGGCGGGTGAGGGCGAGGCGGCCCGCGCCGCCGGCCTCGGTGTCCAGGCGCTGGGCCTCGCCCGCGTTCCAGCGGCGGGCCTCCTCGGCGGCGAAACGGAAGACGGAGACGGCACGGCCGACCTCGCCGCGGGCCCACTTGATGGGCTTGCCGTTCTCGGCGGAGATCAGCTGGGCGATCTCCTCGGTGCGCTCGGCGAGCCGCTTCGACACGTGGTCGAGGGCGGCGGCGCGGACGTGCGCCGGGGTCGCGGCGAACTCGTCGACGACGGCGTGCGCGGCGGCGACGGCCTCCTCGACCTGGGCCTCGGTGGGCACGCTGACCTTGCCGACCAGACGTCCGTCGTACGAGTTCGTGACGTCGAAGGTGGCGTCGCCGGTGGCCTCACGGCCGGCGAGCCAGAAGGCGTGGGTGGTCGTCATTGCGTCCCGGCCCTTTCCGTTTCGGGGGTGCGAGCGATTGCTCTGGTGACACCGTAGGGCCGGGACGGCGGGCGCGGGCTTGTCCGGTATGGAGTAGTGGGGGTGGCGACTCTGTCCGCTTCGGCCGAAGCGGACGGCCGGCCCGCGTTCCCGCGCCGGACGGTCAGCCGCGCCGCTCGGTCGAGACGATGAGGCAGACGGCGCCGACGACGATCGCGCCGCCGAGGAGGATCGGCCAGGTCAGGGCCTCGTTCAGGACGAGGGCGCCGAGGAGGACGGCGACGACCGGGTTCACGTAGGCGTAGGTGGCGGCGAGGGAGACCGGGGCGGACTGGAGGAGCCAGGCGTACGCGGTGAAGGCGACGAGCGAGCCGAAGACGATCAGGTACGCGAGGGCGGCCCAGGAGCGGCCGGAGACGGCGCCCAGGTCGAGGCCGTGGTGTTCGCCGCGCACGAGGCCGAGGGTGAGCGCGGCGAGGCCGCCGGCCAGCATCTCGTACGCGCTCGCCGTGAACGGGTTGGCCGGCATGGGCAGCCGGGCGGAGGAGACGGAGCCGACGGACCACAGCAGGGCCGCGACGAGGACGAGCAGGACGCCGCCGATCTTCACCTCGCCGCTCAGGCCCGGGACGGTGAGGACGCCGAGGCCCGCGAAGCCGAGCAGGACGCCGCCGAAGGCGCCGAGGCCGGGGCGGTCGCCGAAGACCGCGCGGAGCAGGACGACCCAGACGGGGACGGCGGCGACGAGGAGTGCGGCGAGGCCGGAGGGTATGGAGGTCTCGGCGAGGACGACGAGGCCGTTGCCGCCGAGGATGAGGAGCAGGCCGACGAGGACGGCGGAGCCGAGCTCCCGGCGGGTGACCTTCAGGGCGGCGGGGCCCTGCCGCCAGGCGACGATCGCGGCGAGGAGCAGGCCGGCGGTGACGAAGCGGGCGCCGCCGGAGAGGAAGGGCGGGAGGGTCTCGACGACGATCCGGATGCCGAGGTACGTGGAGCCCCAGACGACGTACACGATGCCGAGCGCGGCCCAGACGGCGCCGGTGATCCGGCGGGCGGGGGCGGGGGTGCGGGCTTCGGTACGGGGTTCGGTACGGGCTTCGGGGGCGGCCGGGTGCGTCTCGGGGGCCGGGTCGACGGCGGGGCTTGTCATGAGCAGGAGGGTATGGAGTTCCGGCCTCGACGACCAAGAAAATTGCCCGGATTCGGGCAGGGGCAGCGGAAATCGGACGCCGGAGAGCCCCCTGGAGGTGCTGCGGAGGGGTGGGAGGATGACCGGGACCGCATGACCCCCGGGGGGAAAGCATGATCCTTTACGTACTGATCGGCGTCCTGGTCCTCGCCGTCGCCGGCTGCGGCTGCGTGGTGTGGGCAGCGCGCGGCGGCCCCCGCTGGGTGCGCGCGGTGGCCACCGTGACGCTGCTGGGCGGCGAGGTGGTCCGCTCGGAACAGCGCCGGAGCCTGCGCCGGAACGGCGGGGGCGACGACATGAGCGCAGGCGGCGGCTCGGACGCGTAGGCCGTCCTGGACGGGGAGCCGAACGGGGAGTCCTCCTGCTCCGCGTCCTGGACGGGGAGTCGAAAGGGGAGGCCTCCTGCTCCCCGTCCCGGACGGGGAGTCGAACGCGGAGTCCTACTGCTCCCCGTCCTCGCCCGTCGCCTTCAGGGCCAGCCACAGCTCCATCCGGACGTCCGGATCGTCCAGGGAACGGCCGAGGATCTCCTCCACCCGGCGCATCCGGTACCGCAGCGTGTGCCGGTGGACGCCCAGGTCCGCCGCCGCCGCGTCCCACTGGCCGTGCCGGGAGAGCCAGGCGCGCAGCGAGGCCACCAGGTCGCCGCGGCCGGTCGCGTCGTGCTCCCGCAGGGCGCGCAGCATCCCGTCGGCGAAGGCGCGGACGGCGTCGTCGGCGAGGAGCGGGAGGACCGAGCCCGCCGCCAGGTCCTCGTGCTCGACGAGCGCCCTGCCCCGCCGCCGGGCGACCGAGAGCGCCTGCTCGGCCTGCTTGTACGCGGCCGCCGCGCCGCTCGGGCCCGCCGGGGCCGAGAGGCCGACGACGACACCGGCCTCGTCCGCCTCGCGCTCCGCGTACCCCTCGCAGGCGGCGACCACCGCGCCGCCGTCCCCGGCGAGGACGGCGAGCCGCCGCCCGCTCTCGGCGACCGTCAGCACCGCCTCGCCCGCACGGGCGGCGGCGGCCTCCAGGGATTCGGCGAGCACCGGCAGCGGCGGCTCCGCGCCCTGCTCTCCGCCGGCGGGCTCGGCGAGGAGCAGCCGGTACGGGGCGTCGAGCAGCCCTCCGTACAGGTCCCCGGCCACCGCGCGGGCGGGCTCCGGCTGGCCGGCGAGCATCAGCCGCAGCACGGCCGCGCCGAGCCGCTGCTCCGCCGCCTGGAGCGAGCGGGAACGTTCCGTCGTGAGGGTGAGCAGGGCGATCGCCGAGTGCACCGCGTACCGCTCGGCCGTGCCGAGGGGCGCGCCCGTACCGACCGCGAGGGCGCCCCGCACCCGGCGCCCGGTGCCGAGCGACTGGAGCTCGACGCGGTCGTCCGTACCGCCGACGACCGCGCTGGCGGGCGCGGGCCGCTCACGCAGCCGCTCCACGTCGGGGGTGAGCCGGGCGGCCCGGCGCGCCGCCCATTCGGGCGAGACGGCGACGACGGTGCCGGAGGCGTCGTACAGCGCGGCCCAGCCGTCGACGTGCGCGGCGAGCCGGGCGACGACGGCCTCGGGCCCCTCGGCGAGCGCGGCGCGGGTCAGCTCGCGCTGCGCCTCGAAACCGGCCGTGACGGCCCGGTACTGGTCCGCGGAGATGGCCGCCGACACGGCCTTGCTGATGGCGAGGAACGGGGTCCGGCGCGGCACTTCGAGCAGGGGCAGATGCTCCTCGCGCGCGGCGTCGAGCAGAGCCGGCGGGATCTCCTCGTAGTTGACGCCCACGGCGAACCCGAGCCCGACGACACCGGCGCCGAGCAGCCGCCGCACATAGCGGCGCATCGCCTCCAGGTCCTCGGCGTCGAGCGTGAGCGCGGTGGTGAGGAGGAGTTCGCCGCCCTCCATGTACGGGACGGGGTCGGCGAGCTCGCTGACGTGCGCCCAGCGGACGGGGGTGTCCAGGCGGTCCTCACCGGCACGGACGATGAGCTTGAGGGCGGAGTGCTGCACGAGCGAGGCGAGGGTGGGCGGCATTGGGGACCGTCGGACCTTTGAGCGAGGACCGCGCGCGGGGGGAGCCGTGCACGGAAGCGGGGAGGCGCCGCTCAACTGAGCAGCGCCCCCGATTGTGCCAGGGCCACCCGGACCGCGCTCAGCCGCGCGAGGGGTGAGACGGGTCGGCCGTACGAGGGACCGAGGGGCGGCCCACCCCGCGCGGGACGACGGCTCAGCCGCGCAGGTCGACCAGGACCGGTGGCGTGTGCGCGCCCTGGGCCGTGGTCAGGGACACCACGGCGTGCCCCGGCGGCACCGCGTGGGCGAGCTCCGAGGCGGACCAGCGCTCGCGCTCGACCTTCCGGGTCGTGACCGCGTCCGTGGTGACGGCCACGCCCGTCACCTTCTTGCGCAGGAAGTGGATGAACCGGGTCATCGGCTGGTGGGCGAAGACCGTGTGCTGCGCCACCTCGGTGGTCTCCACCCACTCCTTGCCCCAGGTCTCGGCGAAGCCCCGGCCGTCCCAGGTGGTGATGCCGGAGAGCGCCACCCGGCAGCCGACGGCGCCGAGCAGCGGACCGTGCAGGGCCTCGGGCACCTCGCCGAGGGTACGGAGCCCCAGGACGACTCCGGCGTTGTGCGGGCGCAGCCGCTGGAGGGAGCGGACGGTGCCCGTGGTGAGCGCCCCGTGGGCGTCGTCGAGGACGAGGGACACGAAGTGCGGACGCTTGGTGCCCGTCCGGGCCGCCGCCAGGAACTGGGCGAGCAGCAGCCGGGCGAGAAGCCGCGAGGCCTCCTCGTGGCCGCGCTCGGGCAGCTTGATCCGGACCCGCAGCGGGTGGTGGACGACGGACTTCAGCGAGAAGGGCCGGACGTCGCTCCCGTCGGCGCCGAAGAACTCGGCGAAGGCCGGCCGGTCGAGGAGCGACAGGCGGTCCGCGAGGAGCGGCCCGGCGTCGGCGGCGGTGCCGGCCTGCCGGATCCGGGCCTCCAGCTCGCGGCGCATGGCCGCGGCGTCGGCCGGGAGCCGGCCGAGGAGCGCGGTCAGCGTCTCCGGGCCCGCTTCGAGGAGTTCGCGGAGCACCGGCACGGACGGGAAGCGGCCGTGCGCCGCCCGGTAGGGGCCGATGAGCTGGGCGAGGACGGTGGCGGCCCGCCGGACGTCGAGGCCGTCGACGTCGCCCGCCAGGCCCTCCGCGAGCAGCGCCGCCGCCTCGTCGGGGTCGGCGAGGCCGGCGTACAGGTCGAGGTCGTAGGGCGAGGCCGGGTCGCCGGGCCGGACCACGACGTCATAGGCGGCGTCCGGGCCGAGCGGCGCGTCCGCCGTGCCCACGGCGACGACCGCGCAGGCTCCGGTGAGGGCCTGCAGGGTGAGGGACTCGACGACGGGGCCGGTCAGGCGCGTGGTCTTCCCGGCGCCGGAGGGGCCGACGACCAGGAGGGAGGTGGCGAGGGCGGCCGGTTCGAGGGCGAGGCCGACGCCCCGGTAGGCGGCCGGGTTGCGTTCCTCGGCCGCGCAGCGGCCGATGCGGACCTGCCCGAGGAGGAGGTCGTGGGTGGCGGCGCGGCCCGGCAGGTCGCGGTCTCCCGAGGGGTGGACCCCGGCGGCGGCGCCCTGCCGGTACACGGTGTCGACGAAGGAGGCGAGGCCGGTCCGCGCATGGCCGCCCGGCTCCAGGCTCCGAAGGACCCGTGCGCAGTCCACGTCGTTCATGCGCCCCGCGAACAGTTCGGCGGCGAGCAGGTCCGCCGCCTGCTGGTGACCGGCCGCCCGCAGCTCGGGCCACTGCGAGAGCGGTACGGGCCCCGCGAGGTCGACGGGCGGCGGGGTGCCGTCCGTCGTGGCGGCGCGGGCCTTGAGCCACCCGCGGACCAGGCCGGGCCAGTCGCCGAGGCGGGCGAAGGGCCAGAGCACGGCGGCCGTGATCAGGCCGTACAGGGTGTAGACGAGGACGGGCGACGCCAGGACGTCGTACCCGCCGCCGAGGAGCACCACGAGGGAGAGCAGCGGCGCGACGACCGGCAGCGCGTCCCAGCCGACGCCGGGGAAGGCGTCCGGCCAGACGAACGTCAGGGCGATCAGCGCGGCGCCCGCCGTGAACGCGGCGCGCACGGGCGGGCGGCGGTCGGCGAGGAGGTGGCGGGCGAGTTCGGCCCAGGCGCCGAGGCGGGCCATCGCGTAGAGGAGGACGGCGAAGAAGACCCCGTCGTAGACGACGTGCGCCTCGGCGCCGTGCCAGTCGCGGGGGGAGGTGCCTCCGGCGTACCACCACTCGGAGGGCGTGAAGGTGGCGAGCGGGATCCACTCGTACGGGACGGCTCCGCGCCGCCAGGCCGACCAGAGCAGCAGCCCCAGGACGAGCGGGATCAGCAGCCCGGCCACGGTGACGGGCGCAAGCTTCCGCGCCTCCCGGGGCGGCGGCGGTGGCACATGCCGAAACCGCCAGATCCCGGGCGCGGCCTCGGGGCGCGGGGCGTCGATCCAGGCGACGACGGGCGGGGCGGCGGGGGTCCCGGGGGCACCGGACATCCCTGGAGCAACCGGCACCCCGGGAGCACCCGACGCCCCGGGAACACCTGGCGCCCCCGGAGCAACCAGCCCCCCGGGCGCACCCGACACCCCCGGAGCACCCGACGCCCCAGGAGCACCGAGCGCCCCGGACCCCTTCGGCTCCGCAGGAGCCGCAGGAGCCGCAGGAGCCCCGGGCGCCGTCACCGGCCGCGGCGGCGCGGGCGGCGGCGCGGGCACGGGCGCGCCTGCGGGCGGGCCGTCGGTCGGCGGGACCGGCGCGGGGACCGGCGCGCCCGCGGGCCGGCCGTCGGACGGCGGGACGGGCGCGTGCCCGGCCGCACCCGAGTGCGCGGGCCGGCCGTCGGTCGGCGGGACCGGCGCGGGGACCGCCGCACCCGAATGCGCCCCCGAGTGCGCCCCCGGTCTCGTCTCCGGGCGCGCCTGCGGCGGGGTCCCGGGGGCCCGGCCGTCGGTCGGCGGCGCCGTTGGGCGCGGGACCGCGCCTCCCCTGGTGTCGCGTGACTCGTACGTGCCGTCGGTCTCCATGAACCCCTGCCCCCTGACCAGCCAGGTCGCCGCGTCTGTGCCACCGTCAATCTAGTGGGCCCGGGGCCCCCGGGAGGGGATTCGACCACCCGTACGGCCGAGGGCCGCCCCGACGCGTCCGGACGTGGCCGGGGCGCGGAAGCGGAGCCGTCATGTCCATCCCGGACAACGACACACCCGCCACCACTCCCGATCGGCGCATGCCGCACCCCCTCCCCCGCGCCTAGCCTGCGGAGGAAACCCGCAAGTGCGTCCAGAACACCCCCAGGAGCCCCGCATGAACGCTGTCCCGCAGGAGCGGCGCGTCGTCACCGCCATCCCCGGTCCGAAGTCGCAGGAGCTTCAGGCCCGCCGTCTCGACACGGTCGCCGGTGGCGTCGGCTCCACGCTGCCCGTCTTCACCGCGCGGGCCGGCGGCGGCATCATCGAGGACGTCGACGGCAACCGCCTGATCGACTTCGGCTCCGGCATCGCCGTGACCTCGGTCGGCGCGTCCGCCGAGGCCGTCGTGCGCCGCGCCTCCGCGCAGCTCCAGGACTTCACCCACACCTGTTTCATGGTGACGCCGTACGAGGGTTACGTGGAGGTCTGCGAGGCGCTGGCCGAGCTGACCCCGGGCGACCACGCCAAGAAGTCCGCGCTGTTCAACTCGGGCGCCGAGGCCGTCGAGAACGCGGTGAAGATCGCCCGCTCGTACACCAAGCGCCAGGCCGTCGTCGTCTTCGACCACGGCTACCACGGCCGTACGAACCTCACCATGGGCATGACGGCGAAGAACATGCCGTACAAGCAGGGCTTCGGCCCGTTCGCGCCCGAGGTCTACCGCGTGCCGGTCGCCTACGGCTACCGCTGGCCCACGGGTGCCGAGAACTGCGGCCCCGAGGCCGCCGCCCAGGCGATCGACAACATCACCAAGCAGATCGGCGCCGACAACGTCGCCGCGATCGTCATCGAGCCGGTCCTCGGCGAGGGCGGCTTCATCGAGCCGGCCAAGGGCTTCCTGCCGGCGATCGTGAAGTTCGCCAACGACAACGGCATCGTCTTCGTCGCGGACGAGATCCAGGCCGGCTTCTGCCGTACCGGCCAGTGGTTCGCCTGCGAGGACGAGGGCATCGTCCCGGACCTCATCACCACCGCCAAGGGCATCGCGGGCGGTCTGCCGCTCGCCGCCGTCACCGGCCGCGCCGAGATCATGGACTCCGTCCACGGCGGCGGCCTGGGCGGCACCTACGGCGGCAACCCGGTGGCCTGCGCCGGTGCGCTCGGCTCCATCGAGACGATGAAGGAGCTCGACCTCAACGGCAAGGCCAAGCGCATCGAGGAGGTCATGAAGGGCCGCCTCACCGCCATGCAGGAGAAGTTCCCGGTCATCGGTGACATCCGCGGCCGCGGCGCCATGATCGCCATCGAGCTGGTGAAGGACCCGGTCACCAAGGAGCCGCACGCGGAGGCCGCCGCCGCGCTCGCCAAGTACTGCCACAACGAGGGCGTGCTCGTCCTGACCTGCGGCACCTACGGCAACGTGCTCCGCTTCCTGCCGCCGCTGGTCATCGGCGAGGACCTCCTCAACGAGGGCCTGGACGTCATCGAGGCCGCGCTCGCGACCGTCTGAGGACCGATCAGGCACACGGTGTGAAGACTCTGTGGGGGGCCGATGGCGGGACGCGTTTCCCGCTGTCGGCCCCCCGTTCCGTGACGTACGGTTTCTGCAGATGAGAGAAACACCCCGGGCGGAGCCTCCCCAGCCCCGTCCACACCGTGCCTTGGCGCACACCACCGGGGCCTCGTGCCCCGGAACTCCTCACCGATCGGATGGCCGCCCGCCCCACACCCCCCGGGGCGCGCGGCAGCCCGATCCCCTCGGCCGCCCTGGAACCACCCCCCCTGTTCCAGGGCGGCCGGCTCTCTTCTCGGCGCTCGTCGCCCTCGCCGTCGTGACCTGGCAGGTGCTCGTCCACGGCCCCTTGGCCAGGCTCGACGAGCGGGTGTCCCGGTCCTTGGTGGACACGGTCCCCCGGCCCCTGAGCGAACTCGCCTCCGACCTCGGCAACATGACGGTCGCTCTCCCGGTCCTCGCCTGCGCGATGGCGTACGCGGTGTGGCGGGGCCGCCGCGCGGCCGCCTTGTACGCGGGCCTCGCCATGGCCGCCGTACCCCTCCTGGTGATTCCGCTGAAGGAGTGGACGGCCCGCCCCGGCCCGCTGGAGCCCTGGGCCCACGGCTACTACCCCTCGGGCCACACGGCCACGGCCACGGTCGCCTACTTCGGCGCCGCCTTCCTCGTCTCGAACCGCCTGATCCCCGTCGCCGCCGTGCTGACGGCGGTGACGGGGACAGGGCTGATCCTGCGGGGCTTCCACTGGCCGCTGGACGTCTTCGCCAGTCTCTGCCTGTCGTTGCTCGTGCTGGGCGTCAGCTCCACGTATACGCGTCGAAGCTCTTCGAGAACTCCCACTGGTTGTACCGGTCCCAGTTGATCGACCAGGTCATCAGGCCGCGCAGGGCCGGCCAGGTGCCGTGGGTCTGGTAGGTGCCGCAGTTCGTCTTCTTCGTGAGGCAGTCGAGGGCCTTGTTCACCTCGGCCGGGGTCGTGTGGCCGTTGCCCGCCTGGGTGGAGGCGGGGAGGCCGATGGCGACCTGGTCGGGGCGGAGGGCCGGGAAGAAGCGGTCCGTGTTGCCGGCGACCGGGAAGCCGGTGAGGAGCATGTCGGTCATGGCGATGTGGAAGTCGGCGCCGCCCATCGAGTGGTACTGGTTGTCGAGGCCCATGATGGAGCCCGAGTTGTAGTCCTGGACGTGGAGCAGGGTCAGGTCGTCGCGCAGGGCGTGGATGACCGGCAGGTAGGCGCCGGCGCGCGGGTCCTGGCCGCCCCAGGGGCCGGAGCCGTAGTACTGGTAGCCGAGCTGGACGAAGAAGGTCTCGGGGGCCATCGTCAGGACGAACTTCGTGCCGTACCTGGCCTTGAGGGTCTTGACCGCCTGGATCAGGTTGACGACGACGGGGCTGGTCGGGTTGCGGAAGTCGGTGTCGCCGGTCTGGAGCGAGAGCGAGTGGCCCTCGAAGTCGATGTCGAGGCCGTCGAGGCCGTACTCGTCGATGATCTTCGAGACGGAGGAGACGAAGGTGTCGCGGGCCGCGGTGGTGGAGAGCTGGACCTGGCCGTTCTGGCCGCCGATGGAGATGAGGACCTTCTTGCCGGCGGCCTGCTTGGCCTTGATCGCCGCCTTGAAGTCGGCGAGGGACTCGACGTTCGGACACTCCGTGGCCGGGCAGAGGCTGAAGCGGATGTCGCCGGAGGTCACCGAGGTCGGTTCGCCGAAGGCGAGGTTGATGACGTCCCAGGAGTCGGGGACGTCGGCCATGCGGGTGTAGCCGGAGCCGTTGGCGAAGCTCGTGTGGAGGTAGCCGACGAGGGCGTGCGCGGGCAGGCCGCCGCCCCCGCCTCCGCCGCCGGAGGTCGTGGTCGCGGTCACGGCGGCCGACTTCGGGGACTCGCCGGCGCTGTTCACGGCGGTGACCTGGAAGGTGTACGGGGTGGAGGCCGTGAGTCCGGAGACGGTGGCCGAGGGGGCGGTGACCGTCTGGATCCTGGTCGTCCCCTGGTAGACGTTGTACGAGGTGGCGCCGGAGACCGCGGTCCAGCTCAGCGGTACGGAGGTGGAGGTCGGGGAGCCGGCGGTGAGGCCGGTGGGGGCTGTAGGGAGCTGGACGGGGCCGCCGCCGGGGCCGTACAGGGAGAGGTCGTCGGCCTGGTAGGCGGGGGTGCCGTACCAGCCGTGGGTGTAGATCGTGACCGAGGTGGTGGAGGCGCCCGTGGTGAACGAGGTGGTGAGCTTCTGCCAGTCGGGGGCGGAGGCCGTCCAGGTGGAGACGTCGGTGGTGCCGGTTCCGGAGGCGCCGAGGTAGACGTAGCTGCCGCGGACCCAGCCGCTCAGGGTGTAGGTGGAGTTGGGCTTCACCGTCACGGTCTGGGAGCACTTGGCGTTGTCGCTGCCGGCCGGGGTGGCCTGGAGCGCCTTCGTCCCGCCGTGCACGGGCGACGGGACGACGGCGCCGCTGCCCGCCGTGCAGCTCCAGCCGTCGAGGCCGGCTTCGAAGCCGCCGTTGCGGGCGAGTTCGGTGTCGGCGGCCTGGGCCGCGGGGGTGAGTGCGAGGAGCCCGCCGGCGGCGAGGGAGCCCGCCAACAGCAGGGTGAGGGGTCTGGTGCGGTCCACAACTGCCTCCGGGGGTGGGGGAATCGAGGTGGAGCGCGCCACAGCATGGTCCAGACCAATCAAGTGGTCAAGACCTCTGTGCGGGACGGGCGCCGCGGGTGCCGTGTGGGGCTGCCGCAACACCCCTAGTCGGATCCCCCCTCCCCTCGGGCCAGTTGACCCGCCGCCTCGTGCATCGCCAGCTCCAGGAGCGAGGCGTCGGTGAGGGTGCCCAGGCCGTCCGGCGCCACCAGCCAGCGCGCCGCACCGGTCACCCGCCCCGGGTACGGGACGACGATCCAGGTGCCGGAGCCCGCGCCGCGGACCCCGGTGCCGAGCCAGCGGGCGGCGGTTCCCGGTGGGACGAAGAAGCCCATCCGGGCCTCGCCGAAGTCGGCCAGGACCGGGCCGGGCCGGTCCACGAGCCGGGTCAGCACGTCGAGTGTGGGATAGCCGAGCTCCCCCGGCAGGATCAGCACGTCCCAGCGCCTGCCGGCGGGCAGCAGCGCGACCCCGTGGGGGTTCCGCTCCCACTCCCACCGGCAGGCCTCGGGATCCGGCGCGACCGAGGCGAGCCACTCCACCGCGGCCTTGGCGCCAGAAGCCCCCGTACCAGTCATCGCGACGTTCTCCTCTCCGTGTGGACTCGATGTCCACCCGGAGAGAGCGGGTACGGGGGCTTCTCTTACGCGGTTTCGACTACCGCCCAGATGTGACCTGCATCACAACAAGGCTCAGCTGTCGAAGCCGAGGCCGAGCCGGTCCATGGCCTTCAGCCACAGATTGCGCCGGCCGCCGTTCTCGTCGGCGCGGGCGAGCGACCACTTGGTGATGCCGATTCCGGCCCAGGCGACCGGCTCGGGCGGGAACGGCAGCGGCTTGGAGCGGACCATCTCCAGGTCGGTGCGCTCGGTGCGCTCCCCCGCGAGCAGGTCGAGCATCACGTCCCCGCCGAAGCGGGTGGCGCCGACGCCGAGCCCGGTGAACCCGGCCGCGTACGCCACCTTGCCCTGGTGGGCGGTGCCGAAGAAGGCCGAGAAGCGCGAGCAGGTGTCGATCGCGCCGCCCCAGGCGTGGCTGAAGCGGAGCCCCTCCAGCTGCGGGAAGCAGCGGAAGAAGTGCTCGGCGAGCTTGAGGTACGTCTCGGGGCGGTGGTCCATCTCGGCGCTGACCTTGCCGCCGTACGGGTACACCGCGTCGTAGCCGCCCCACAGGATGCGGTGGTCGGCGGTGATCCGGAAGTAGTGGAACTGGTTGGCGGAGTCGCCGAGTCCCTGCCGGTTCTTCCAGCCGACGGAGGCGAGCTGCTCAGGGCTGAGCGGCTCGGTCATCAGGGCGTAGTCGTAGACCGGGACGGTGTACGCCCGGACGCGCCTGACCAGCGACGGGAAGACGTTGGTGCCGAGCGCGACCCGGCGGGCGACGACCTTGCCGTACGGGGTGCGGACGCCCATCCCGGCGCCCACCGAGACCAGCTGGAGCCCGGGGGTGTTCTCGTAGATCCGGACGCCCAGGTCGAGGCAGGCCCGCTTGAGGCCCCAGGCCAGCTTGGCGGGGTGGAGCATGGCGACGCCGCGCTTGTCCCACATGCCGCCGAGGAAGGTCGGCGAGTCGACCTCGGCCCGTACGGCGTCCCGGTCCAGGAACTCCATGCCCTCGGCGAGACCGAGCCGGCCGGCCTCCTCGTACCACTCGTGGAGCTCTTCCACCTGGTACGGCTCGGTGGCGACGTCGATCTCACCGGTGCGCTCGAACTCGCAGTCCAGGGAGTAGCGGGCGACGGTCTCCTCGATGGCGTCGAGGTTGCGCTCGCCCATCCGCTCCAGCTTCGGCAGCTCGCCCGGCCAGCGGGCGAGCCCGTTGCCGAAGCCGTGGGTGAGGGAGGCCGCGCAGAAGCCTCCGTTGCGGCCCGAGGCGGCCCAGCCCACCTCGCGGCCTTCGATCAGTACGACATCCCGGGAGGGGTCGCGCTCCTTGGCGAGGAGCGCGGTCCACAGTCCGCTGTATCCGCCGCCGACCACGAGGAGATCGGTCTTCTCGGTGCCGGTGAGGGCGGGCAGGGCTCCGGGCTTGCCGGGGTCTTCCAGCCAGAAGGGGACGGGCTGGGCGTCGGAGAGAGATTGTGCAGCGAGACGCATGGCGACTGGGGCCATGGTTTCCAACTCCTTCGGTGCCTGAGACGTCTTTCGCTCAGGCCGTTGCTGTCTTCTTGCGCCGGTTCGTGATGATCTGCCCGGCCGCGACCATCAGTACCGCGAGGATGAACATCGCGGTGCCGATGACGTTGATCTGAACGGGGGTTCCGCGCTGCGCCGAGCCCCAGACGAACATGGGGAAGGTGACGGTGGAGCCCGCGTTGAAGTTGGTGATGATGAAGTCGTCGAACGAGAGCGCGAAGGCGAGCAGCGCACCGGCGGCGATGCCGGGCGCGGCGATCGGCAGGGTGACCCGCAGGAAGGTCTGCGTGGGCCCGGCGTAGAGGTCGCGCGCGGCCTCCTCCAGGCGCGGGTCCATGGACATGACCCGGGCCTTGACCGCCGTCACGACGAACGACAGACAGAACATGATGTGGGCGATCAGGACCGTCCAGAAGCCCAGCTCGATGCCCATGTTGAGGAAGAGCGTGAGCAGCGAGGCGGCCATGACGACCTCGGGCATCGCCATCGGCAGGAAGATCAGCGAGTTGATCGCGCCACGCGCCCGGAAGCGGTAGCGGACCAGCGCGAAGGCGATCATCGTGCCGAGGACGACCGCGCCGAGCGTCGCCCAGGCGGCGAGCTGGAGCGAGAGCGAGAGCGACTCGCACATGTCGGCGACGCCGCAGGGGTCCTTCCAGGCGTCGAGCGAGAACTCCTGCCAGGAGTAGTTGAAGCGTCCCTTCGGCTTGTTGAAGGAGAACGCCATCACCACGAGGTTCGGCAGGATCATGTACGCGAGCGTGAGCAGGCCCGCGATGACGACCAGGTTCTTGCGGATCCAGCGCATCAGACCAGGTCCTCCGTTCCCGCACGGCGGATGTAGACGGTGACCATGCCGAGCACGATCGCCATGAGGATGAAGGAGAGCGCGGCCGCCGTCGGGTAGTCGAGGACACGAAGGAACTGCGACTGGATCACGTTGCCGACCATCTTGGTGTCGGTCGAGCCGAGCAGTTCGGCGTTGACGTAGTCACCGCTCGCCGGGATGAAGGTGAGCAGGGTGCCGGAG
The DNA here is from genome assembly GCF_056435185.1 of Streptomyces sp. NPDC044003. NCBI lineage: Bacteria > Bacillati > Actinomycetota > Actinomycetes > Kitasatosporales > Streptomycetaceae > Streptomyces > Streptomyces sp. NPDC044003. Next base: position 72,784 of record NZ_JBWKFA010000001.1, read on the forward strand.
ACGACGCCGGGCATCGACAGCGGGAAGGTCACCTTGCGGAAGGTGGTCGCCGGGGAGGCGTACAGGTCCTGCGCGGCCTCGTGCAGCCGGCCGTCGATCCGCTCCAGGGAGGTGTAGAGGGGCAGGATCATGAAGGGCAGGAAGTTGTACGTGAGACCGCAGACCACCGCCATCGGGGTGGCGAGGACGCGGTCGCCCTCGGTCCAGCCGAGCCAGCTGGTGACGTCCAGGAAGTGCAGGGCCTTGAGCGCCTCCACCACCACGCTTTCGTCGGCCAGGATCGTCTTCCACGCGAGCGTGCGGATGAGGAAGCTGGTGAAGAACGGCGCGATGACGAGGACGAGGAGCAGGTTGCGCCAGCGGCCGGCCTTGAAGGCGATCAGATACGCCAGCGGGTAGCCGAGCAGCAGGCAGAGCAGGGTCGCGGTCCCGGCGTACAGCAGGGAGCGGACGAACTGCGGCACGTACTCCTGGAAGGCGTCCCAGTAGGTCTGGAAGTGCCAGGTGACCTCGAAGCCCTTCTCCAGGGAGCCGGTCTGCACCGAGGTGGAGGCCTGGTAGATCATCGGCAGCGCGAAGAAGACGAGCAGCCAGATGATGCCGGGCAGCAGCAGCCAGTACGGGACGAGCCGCTTGCGGGTGGAGGGCTTGCGCAGAACCGGTTCTTCGACCGGCCCCGGAGCCTCCTTCGTCAGGGTTGCGGTCACGACGCGTCCTCCACCGTCTCCACGCCCGCGTCGATGTCCTGCGCCGCGTCGAGCCCGAAGGTGTGGGCCGGGTTCCAGTGCAGGACGACCTCGGCACCGGGGCGGAGCCGCGCGTCCCTCTCGATGTTCTGCTCGTAGACCTGGAGCTCCGCGCCCGCCGGCGAGTTCACCACGTACTGGGTGGAGACGCCGATGAAGGAGGAGTCGACGATCCGGCCGGTCACCCGGTTGCGGCCGTCGGCGATCGAGCCCGCGTCGTCGGCGTGCGCGAGCGAGATCTTCTCCGGGCGGACGCCCACGAGGACCTTGCCGCCCTGGCGGACGGCCGAGGTACAGCGGTCGCCGGGGACCCTGAGCTTGCCGCCGCCGGCCGTGACGAGCACGTCGGAGCCCGTCTCCAGGACCTCGGCCTCGATCAGGTTCGAGGTGCCGAGGAAGTTGGCGACGAAGGTGGTCTGCGGGTTCTCGTACAGGTCGGCGGGGGCGCCGAGCTGCTCGACCCGGCCGCCGTTCATCACCGCGACCTGGTCGGCCATCGTCATGGCCTCCTCCTGGTCGTGGGTGACGTGCACGAAGGTGATGCCGACCTCGGTCTGGATCCGCTTGAGCTCCAGCTGCATCTGGCGGCGCAGCTTGAGGTCGAGGGCGCCGAGCGGCTCGTCGAGGAGCAGCACCTGCGGGTGGTTGATGAGCGCGCGGGCCACGGCGACGCGCTGCTGCTGGCCGCCGGAGAGCTGGTGCGGCTTCTTGTGGGCGTGCTCGCCGAGCTGGACGAGGTCGATCATCTCGTCGACCTGCTTCTTCACCGACTTGATGCCGCGGCGGCGCAGGCCGAAGGCGATGTTCTCGGAGATGTCCATGTGCGGGAAGAGCGCGTAGGACTGGAAGACGGTGTTGACCGGCCGCTTGTAGGGCGGGAGGTCGGTGACGTCCTGGTCGCCGAGGAAGACGGTGCCCGTCGTCGGGTCCTCCAGGCCGGCGATCATGCGCAGCGTGGTGGTCTTGCCGCAGCCGGAGGCGCCGAGCAGGGCGAAGAAGGAGCCCTGCGGGACGGTCAGGTCGAGCGGGTGGACGGCGTTGAACGAGCCGTACGACTTGCTGATCCCGGAGAGGCGGACGTCGCCGCCGCCCGTGTTCTTTCCAGTGTGAGCAGTCTTGTCAGTCATGGGTTGCGGTCCCAGGGAGTGAGAGAGGTGGACGAGGCCGGACTCAGGCGCCGATGAGCTTGGCGAACTTCTCCTCGTACGCCGTCTCCTCCGCGCTGCTGAGCGAGCGGAAGGCGTGGGACTTCTTGGCCATGGCCTTGTCCGGGAGGATCAGCGTGTTGTTCGCGAGCTCGGGGTCGATCTTGGCGAGCTCGTCCTTCACCCCGTCGACGGGGCAGACGTAGTTGATGTACGCGGCGAGCTGGGCGGCGACGGGAAGCTCGTAGTAGTAGTCGATGAGCTTCTCGGCGTTCGTCTTGTGCCGGGCCTGCGCGGGGACGAGCAGGTTGTCGCTGGAGGTGATGTAACCGGCGGACGGGATGGAGAACTTGATGTCCGGGTTGTCCGCCTGGAGCTGGATGATGTCGCCGGCCCAGGCGAGACAGGCCGCGATGTCGCCCTTGTCCAGGTCCGAGGTGTAGTCGTTGCCGGTGAAGCGACGGATCTGCTTCTTGTCGACGCCCTTCTGGAGGCGGCCGATCGCCGCGTCGTAGTCGGCGTCCGTGAAGTTCCCCGGGTCCTTGCCCATGTCGAGCAGGGTCATGCCGACGGAGTCGCGCATCTCGGTGAGGAAGCCGACCCGGCCCTTGAGCGAGGGGTCGTCGAGGAGCTGGGTGACCGAGTCGACCTTCTTGCCGCCGGTCGCCTTGGAGTTGTACGCGATGACGGTCGAGATGCCCGTCCACGGGTACGAGTAGGACCGGCCCGGGTCCCAGTCGGGGCGGCGGAACTGCGAGGACAGGTTCGCGTACGCGTTGGGCAGGTTGGCCGGGTCGAGCTTCTGGGCCCAGCCGAGCCGGATGATGCGGGCGGCGAGCCAGTCGGTGACGCAGATCAGGTCGCGGCCGGTGTCCTGGCCGGCCGCGAGCTGCGGCTTGATCTTGCCGAAGAACTCGACGTTGTCGTTGATGTCCTCGGTGTACTTGACCTTGATCCCGGTGCGTTTGGCGAACGCCTCCAGGGTCGGGCGGGACTTCTCGTCCTCGCTGACGTCCATGTACTCGGTCCAGTTGGAGAAGGCGACGCTCTTCTCCTTGGCCGAGGCGTCGGTGGAGGCGGGGCCGTTGCCCTCCCGCTTGGCCGGCGGGATGCCACAGGCGCTCAGGCCGGCGAGACCGCCGACCGTGAGGGCGCCGACGCCGCCCGCGCGCAGCATCGAACGGCGGCTGAGGGCGCCCCGGCCGCTCGTCATGCTCCGCCGTATCGCCGCCAGCTGCGCGGCGGACAGGCTGTCGGGCTCGTACTGCTCCATGCGCTGTGCCCTTTCGGGATGAGTGGGCCGCTGGTCGGGCGGCAGATTGCTATCGGTCCCCGAAGATCGTGCGGTGCCAGTCCTTCGCCGCCACCGCGGTGTTGTCGAACATCACGTGCTTGACCTGCGTGTACTCCTCGAAGGAGTAGGCCGACATGTCCTTTCCGTATCCGGAGGCCTTGGTGCCGCCGTGGGGCATCTCGCTGATGATCGGGATGTGGTCGTTGACCCACACACATCCCGCCTTGATCTCCCGCGTGGCACGGTTGGCCCGGTAGACGTCCCGGCTCCACGCGGAGGCCGCGAGGCCGTAGGGGGTGTCGTTGGCGAGCCGGATGCCCTCGTCGTCGCCGTCGAAGGGCAGGGCCACCAGGACCGGACCGAAGATCTCCGACTGCACGACCTCGCTGTCCTGCGCGGCGCCGATGATCAGGGTGGGACGGTAGTATGCGCCGTTCTTGAGCTCTCCACCAGGGGCTTCTCCGCCGGTGACGACCGTGGCATAGCCGCGGGCGCGCTCGACGAAGCCGGCGACGCTGTCGCGGTGACGGTGGCTGACGAGCGGTCCGAGGTCGGTGCCGGGCTCGAACGGGTCGCCGACGCGGACGGTCTCCATGAGCTCGGCGACCCGGGCGACGAAGGCGTCGAAGAGCGGGCGCTGGACGTACGCGCGCGTGGCGGCGGTGCAGTCCTGGCCGCTGTTGATGAGGGAGGCGGCGACCGCGCCCTGGGCGGCGGCCTCCAGGTCGGCGTCGTCGAAGACGAGGAACGGGGCCTTGCCGCCGAGTTCGAGGTGGAGCCGCTTCACGGTGGCGGTGGCGACCTCGGCGACCCGCTTGCCGACGGGGGTGGAGCCGGTGAAGGAGGTCATGACGACGTCGGGGTGGCCGACGAGGTGCTCGCCGACGACCCGCCCGGCGCCGCTGACGACGTTGATGACACCGTCGGGGATACCGGCCTCCTTCGCCGCCATCGCGAACATCAGCGAGGTCAGCGGGGTGAGCTCGGCGGGCTTCAGGACGATCGTGTTGCCGGCGGCGATCGCCGGGAGGATCTTCCAGGCGGCCATCTGGAGCGGGTAGTTCCAGGGGGCGATGGAGCCGACGACGCCGATCGCTTCGCGCCGGATGTACGAGGTGTGGTCGCCGGTGTACTCGGCGGCCGACTGGCCCTGGAGGTGGCGGGCGGCCCCCGCGAAGAAGGCCGTGTTGTCGATCGTGCCGGGCACGTCGAACTCGGTGGTGAGCTTGAGCGGCTTGCCGCACTGGAGGGACTCCACCTTGGCGATGTCCTCGGCCCAGTCGGCGAGGACCCCCGCGAGGCGGTGCAGCGCGTCGGAGCGCTCGCCCGGGGTGGCTCCCGCCCAGCCGGGGAAGGCGGCCTTGGCGGCAGCGACGGCCTCGTCCACGTCGGCCGTGGAGGCGAGGGCAAAGGTGTAGACGCTCTCTCCCGTCGCCGGGTCGATCACGCTGTGTTCCTGACCTGAGGTTCCGGCGCGGAGCCTTCCGCCGATGTACTGCGCGCCGTCCGCGAAGCGGTCCGTCACCTGGAAGCGGTTGGTCATGACGCTCTCCGTTGTCCCAGCTCGAATTGAGTGCCGATCCTGACAGAATGAGACCCATGCAACAAGGGATTCCGTTGTTGCCTTTTGGTTACGCGACGGAATCGGTCGACCATGTGTCGAGGGGGTCGGAAAATCTCCGTACGGAGTGTCCGTGGCGGATGCCAGACTCGCATGTATGAGCAAGATCGAAGAGCTGACGCAGCAGGTCAACAGGGGTGACCGAGTGAAGTGGCTGCACTTCTGGGGGCACCGTCCGCACCCGGACGGGCGGCTCTCGGCGAGCTGTCTGAGCCAGTGGTGGCCCGCGCCCTTCACGGTCGACGGCGTGGCCTACGCGACCGCCGAGCACTGGATGATGGCCGCCAAGGCCCGCCTCTTCCGGGACGCCGACGCCGAGCAGGCCGCGCTGACCGCCCGTACCCCCGCGGAGGCCAAGAAGGCCGGACGCCTCGTGCGGGGCTTCGACGACGCGGTCTGGGAGCGCGAGCGGTTCGGGATCGTCGTCGAGGGCAGCGTCCACAAGTTCTCCTCGGACGAGGCCCTGCGCACCTTCCTCGTGGGCACGGGCGAGCGCGTCCTCGTGGAGGCCAGCCCGCTGGACCGCGTCTGGGGCATCGGACTCGCCGCCGACGACCCCCGCGCCCACGACCCGGCCCGCTGGCGCGGACTCAATCTGCTGGGCTTCGCGCTGATGGAGGCGCGGGAGCGGCTGCGGGCCGCCTGACACGCGCAAGGGCCCCGCACCGGTGGGTGCGGGGCCCTTCACACGCGTACCGGCGTCAGTGGCCGCGCTCGATCTGCAGACTCGACGCGAACGGGTCCTCGTCGTTGGAGTCGAAGGACGTGGAGTCCTGGCTGATCGCCCAGATGATGAAGCCCAGGAAGACGGCGCTGACCAGCGTGCCGATCGAACCGAGGATGACACCGGCCAGCGCCATGCCCCGGTTCGTCGCCTCGCCCCGGCCGACCTTCTTCAGGCCGATGATGCCGAAGATCAGCGCCAGGATGCCGAGGATCACCCCCAGGCCGTACATACAGAATCCGGCCACCGCGATGATGCCGAGCACCATCGCGGTCGTCCCCATGCCGTTGGACGGGGACTGCTGCCAGCCGGGCTGGCCGGTCTGCCCGTATCCGGGGTATCCGTACCCCGAGGCGGCCGGGGGCGGCGTCGCCGCCGGGTAGCCGTACCCGCCCGCCGCCGGCGTGGCCGCCGGGTAGCCGTATCCGGGCGTGGCCGCCGGGCCGCCGGGTGCGACCGGCGGCGGCGGGACGTCCCCGCCCGGCGTGCCGGGACCTCCCGGCGCGGCCGGGAAGGACGTCATGGTCGGCTGGTCGTGCACCGGCGAGGGCGACGGCGTCGCCGGCTTGCTCAGTTCCACCCCGTCGCGGTTCGGCGGAGCCCACGGGTCCGTCGGGTCGTACCCGCCCCGCGACTGGTCTCGGTTGTCAGACATGGGCCTCCCCCATTGTGGTCACGTCATGTTACGACCTCACCCCTGCGAGGGAACCGCCCGGCCTACGATGATCGGATGACCGATCTCCACGCTTTCATCGCGGGACTTCCCAAAGCCGAACTGCACGTCCACCACGTCGGCTCCGCCTCGCCCCGGATCGTCTCCGAGCTCGCGGCCCGGCACCCGGACTCCAAGGTCCCCACGGACCCGGAGGCCCTCGCCGACTACTTCACGTTCACGGACTTCGCCCACTTCGTCGACGTCTACCTGTCGGTCGTCGACCTGGTCCGCACCCCCGAGGACGTCCGGCTGCTGACCTTCGAGATCGCCCGGGACATGTCCCGGCAGAACGTCCGCTACGCCGAGCTGACCATCACCCCGTACTCCTCCACCCGCCGCGGCATCGACGAGCGCGCCTTCATGGCGGCGATCGAGGACGCCCGCAAGGCCGCCGAGGCCGAGTTCGGCACGGTCCTGCGCTGGTGCTTCGACATCCCCGGCGAGGCCGGCCTGGTCTCCGCCGAGGAGACCGCGCGGCTCGCCACCACCGACGGGCTGCGCCCGGAGGGCCTGGTCTCCTTCGGCCTCGGCGGCCCGGAGATCGGTGTGCCGCGCCCGCAGTTCAAGCCGTACTTCGACCGGGCCCGCGCGGCCGGCCTGCACTCCGTCCCGCACGCGGGCGAGACGACCGGACCCCAGACCGTCTGGGACGCGATCCACGAGCTGGGCGCCGAGCGCATCGGTCACGGCACCAGCTCCGCCCAGGACCCGGAGCTCCTCGCGTACCTCGCCGAGCACCGGATCGCCCTGGAGGTCTGCCCGACCTCGAACATCGCGACCCGGGCCGTCGCCACCCTGGACGAGCACCCGATCCGGCAGTTCGTCGACGCCGGGGTCCTCGTCACGATCAACAGCGACGACCCGCCGATGTTCGGCACGGACCTCAACAACGAGTACGCCGTCGCCGCCCGTCTCCTCGGCCTCGACGAGCGCGGTGTCGCCGCCCTCGCCAAGAACGCGGTCGAGGCCTCCTTCCTCGACGCGGCCGGCAAGGCCGGGATCGCCGCCGAGATCGACACGTACACGAACGACTGGCTGGCGCGCTGACGGCGACGAGAATGGGGCCATGCGCCCTGTGACTGTCGTAGCCCATCGCGGCGACCCGTACCGCGTCCGCGAGAACACGCTCCCCTCGATCGCCTCGGCGATCGAGCGGGGGGCGGACGCGGTCGAGATCGACGTCCGGCTGACGAAGGACGGGGTGCCCGTCCTCCTCCACGACGACACCCTGAAGCGGCTGTGGGGCCACGACCGGCCGCTCTCCGACCTCTCGCACGAGCTGCTGCGCGAGCTCACCTTCGGCGAGGTGCCGACCCTGCGCGAGGCGCTGATCGCCGCCGGGGACCGCCGGCTGATGCTGGACCTGCCGGGCGGGAACGAGGAGTCGGTCCGCACGATCGTCCGGACGGTCCGCGAGTGCGGGGCCGGGGAGCGCGTCTACTACTGCGCGGGCGCGGTGGCCATGCTCCAGGTGCGGGCCGCCGACCCGGCCGCCGAGATCGCCCTGACGTGGACCTCGCTCGCCCCGCCCCGCCGCATACTGCTCGACGCCGTGCGGCCGAAGTGGCTCAACTACCGTTTCGGCCTGGTGAGTCGGGAGCTGACCGAGCGGGTCCACCGGCACGGCCTGCTGGTCTCGGCCTGGACGGCGGACACCAAGCACACCATGCGTAAGCTGATCAAGAACGGGGTCGACTCGGTCACCACGAACCGGGTCGACGCACTCGCCGCCGTGCTGCGAAAGGCTCGCGAATGAACGACCGGATCCGGACCGACATCGCCCACAACGCCCGGGTGTGGAACTACTGGCTGGGCGGCAAGGACAACTATCCGGTGGACCGCGCGGTCGGCGACCAGGTCACCGGCTTCTACCCGAGCATCGGCGAAGTGGCCCGCGCGGACCGGGCGTTCCTCGGCCGTGCGGTGACCCATCTGGCCGCCGAGGCGGGCGTCCGCCAGTTCCTGGACATCGGCACGGGCCTGCCGACCGCCGACAACACCCACGAGGTGGCGCAGCGGGTCGCCCCCGACGCCCGGATCGTCTACGTCGACAACGACCCGATCGTCCTCACGCACGCCCGCGCGCTCCTGACGAGCGCCCCGGAGGGGGTCACGGAGTACGTCGACGCCGACGCCCACGACCCGGAGCGGATCGTGGCGGCGGCCCTCGGCACGCTCGACCTGTCCCGCCCGGTCGCGGTGATGATGCTCGGCATCCTCAACTTCGTCCTGGACACCGACAAGGCCCGGTCGGTCGTGCGGACCCTGATGGCCGCCGTCCCCTCCGGCAGCCATCTGGTGCTGACCCATCCGACGCTGGAGCCGGAGCTCGGCGGCGAGGGCAACAAGGCGGCGATGGACTTCTGGAACAAGAACGCGACGCCGCCGATCACCGCCCGCACCCGCGAGGAGTTCACCTCCTTCTTCGAGGGCCTCGACCTCCTTGAGCCGGGCATCGTGTCCTGCTCCCGGTGGCGCTCCGACGAGGGTGCCGTGGTGGCGCAGTTCGGCGCGGTGGGCCGCAAGCCCTAATGGACATACGGGGGATGCGGGAGCTGCGCACCTGGGGGGCCGCCCATCCCCGGGCGGTGGACATCGGCCTGGCGCTCGTCGTGCAGGCGGCGATGACGATGCCGTTCGTGGTGCCGCGCGGGCCCGAGCTCGAACCGGCGACCTGGCCGGCGTACGGCCTGACGACACTCACCGTGGTGCCGCTGGTGTGGCGGCGCCGTGCGCCGATGGCGGTGCTGCTCGCGATCCTGGCGACGAGCGCGCTGTACAAGCTGGCCGTCGAGGGGCCGGGGCAGCCGCTGCCGTACACGGGTCTGGTGAGCGTCTACACGATCGCGGTGCTCGCGCCGCCGTGGCAGCGGCTGGTGACGGCGGCGCTCATGGTGGTCGCGGTGCCGGCCTCGGTGTGGCTCAACACCCAGTCGGTGCGCGAACTGACCTTCTCCCTCTTCGTGTTCGGCGCGGCCTATGTCTTCGGGCGGCTCACGGACGCCCGGCACCGGGCGCAGCGGGTGGAGGCCGAGCAGGCGGCCGCGCGTGAACGGGCCAGGATCGCCCGGGAGATGCACGACATCCTGTCGCACGCGGTGAGTCTGATGGTGGTGCAGGCGGAGGCGGGCCCGGTCGCGGTGCGGGCGGCGCCGGAGCGCGCCGAGGCGGCCTTCGAGGCGATCTCGGCGACGGGCCGGGAGGCGATGGTCCAGCTGCGGCAGATGCTGGGACTCCTTCGCGAGGGCGGTGAGACGGCGGCCCCGCGGGAGCCGCAGCCGGACCTCGCGGACCTCCCCGCGCTCCTGGAGCGGGTGCGGGCCGGCGGTCTGGCCGTCGGGTACGCGACGGAGGGCGGGGTACGGGCGCTGCCCGCGGCGACCGGCGCGAGCGTCTACCGGATCGTGCAGGAGGCGCTGACGAACGTGGTGAAGCATGCCCGGGCCCGTGCGGTCGACGTCCGGCTGGCCCACGCCGGCGGCGTCCTGCGGGTCACGGTGACCGACGACGGGCGCGGCCCGCAGGGCGGTCCGGGCGGGCACGGTCTGGTGGGCATCCGGGAGCGGGCCGCCGCACACGGCGGGACGGCGGAGACGGGCCCCGGCCCGGACGGCCGGGGGTTCGAGGTGCGGGTCCTGCTGCCCGTGGGGGAGGAGAGGGAATGACGATCCGGGTGGTGGTCGCGGACGACCAGGAACTGGTCCGCAGCGGCTTCGCGATGATCCTGGACGCGCAGCCGGACATCGAGGTGGTGGCGGAGGCCGGGGACGGGACGGAGGCCGTCGAGGCGGTGCGTCGGCTCGCGCCGGACGTGGCGCTGCTCGACATCCGGATGCCCCGGACGGACGGCATCGAGGCCTGCCGGGCGATCAGCGCGGAGTCCGGCTGCCGGACGGTGATGCTGACGACCTTCGACACCGACGCGTATGTGTACGAGGCGCTGCACGCGGGCGCGAGCGGTTTCCTCCTCAAGGACGTGCGGCGGGACGACCTGGTGCACGCGGTACGGGTGGTGGCGGCAGGCGACTCGCTGCTCGCGCCGTCCGTGGCGCGGCGGCTCGTGGAGCAGTACACGGCGGGCGGCCCGCGACGGACCGATCCGCGGCTCGACGTCCTCACCGGCCGGGAGCGCGAGACGCTGCTGCTGCTCGCGCGGGGCCTGTCGAACGCGGAGATCGCGGCGGAGCTGGTGGTCAGCGACCACACGGTGAAGACGCACGTGGGGAACGTGCTCGCCAAGCTGGGGCTGCGGGACCGCATCCAGGCGGTGATCTGCGCGTACGAGACGGGTCTGGTCGCGGCGGGCTCTCCCCCGCCCGGGGGATGAGCCGGCCCGGTTCCTCCCCCGCGCCGGGGAGGAACCGGCCCGCCGAAGACCGCCGGTGCGGGCGATCCGCCGATCGCCGCAGGTCAGCAGGATGGAGCCATCGAGAACAACGGCTCACACCACCGGAGTTGACCATGAGGAAGTCCACCCGCACCCTGCTCGCCGCCGCCCTGGTCCTGGGCGTGGCCGCCGGCCCCGCGCTCACCCCGGCCTTCGCGGACTCGCAGCCGGCGGTGTCCGCCGCGCAGGCCGCACCCGCCGATCTGTCGGCGGTCATCGCGGGACTCCCCCGGGCCGACGCCACGGCCGCGCTGGTCCGGGTCGGCGGCACCGAGGGCTCCTGGCAGGGCAGCGCGGGCGTCCACGACCTGGAGTCGAACGCCCCGGCGGACCCGGCCGCCCGCTTCCGGGCCGGTTCGGTGACGAAGGTGTTCACCGCCGCGACCGTCCTCCAGCTGGCCGCCGAGGGCCGGATCGATCTGGACCGGCCGGCCCGCGCGTACCTCCCGGACCTGATCCCCGGCCGCTACGCCACGGTGACCGTGCGCCAGCTCCTGAACCACACGCACGGCATCCCGGCCGCCGACATGCCCGGGGAGACCGTCGAGGAGTGGTACGCGAACCGCTTCGTCGTCCACACCCCGGAGGAGATGGTCCGCTCGGCGACGGCGCAGCCGCGCGAGTTCCGGCCGGGCACGAAGCAGCACTACCTGAACATCGGGTACACGATCGCCGGACTGATCGTGGAGCGGGTCACGGGCGACTCGTACGAGCACCAGGTGGAGCGACGGGTCCTGAAGCCGCTCGGGCTGCGGGACACGTACTTCCCGGGTGAGTCGCCCGAGATCACCGGCCCGTACAACCACGGCTACCAGACGATGAGGCTCGACGACGGCACGACGGGCCTGCGCGACGTCTCGGTGTGGGGGGTGACGGACGGCTGGGCCGCCGGGGATCTCATCTCGACCACGGCCGACCTGGAGCGCTTCACGAAGGCCCTGTTCGCGGGCGGTGTGGTGCGCGGCCCGATCCTGGAGGAGATGTTCACGCTTCCGAAGGTCCCGGACTTCACGTCCGGCGACCCGGCCGCGTACTCCGCGGGTCTGTCGATGAAGAAGCTCGGCGGCCGCGAGGTCTGGGGGAAGACCGGCGGCCGCTGGGGCTACAACTCGGCCATCGCGTCCACCCGCGACGGCTCCCGCACCCTCGTCTACAGCGTCAACGCGACCGACGCCAAGGGCCAGGACATGAACAAGACGGCGCTCCGCCTCATGCTGGCGACGTTCGGAATGCCGTCGGAGTGAGCGCCTCCAGGCGCTTGATCAGCCTGCGTACGTGGATGAGCGGCAGGATCCCGATCACGCCGAAGGACATGTCGATGACCGACCACCAGAAGGGGATGCCCCGGACGGGGCCGCAGATCAGGGCGAGGGGGATGATGCCGACGCAGGCGATCATGCCGAACTCGATCACCCAGATGTTGCGCACGGGGTCGCGGTAGGGGCCGTAGAAGGCGACCGCGATGACGAGGTGGGCGAAGGCGAGCCAGTCGGTGCCGTAGAGCAGGTACGGGGCTTCGGCGTCGGCCGCCTGGAGCCCGCCCCGCACCCGGTGGATCCACTCGGCGAGCCCGGGCAGGAGATCGGCGACGGGGGCGGCCCAGCCGGTCAACGCGGAGTCGAGGAGCCGGAGTTCGGTCACGAGCGGGAAGGCGGTGGCCCCGCTCAGGACCAGGCAGACGACGAAGAGGATCAGCCAGGCGCGGATGCGCGTGAGAAGGGCTCTCGGCCCGTTCGTGTCGCTCATGGGAACAACGTACACCCCTCTTGAACGTGTTCAGAAAAGAGGGGTGGTTGTTTTTGAGCGCGTTCAGAAGCGGGCGGCGATCCTGCGCCCCACGCCGTGCGAGACCACCGTCGCCCCCGCCGCCACCGCGAGCCCCGCCACCACTCCCCCGAGCGTGGTCGGGCGCAGCACCCCGGCCCGCCGCAGCCGGCCGCGGGCCCACAGGGCGAAGGGGATGACGACGAGCGGCGAGGTGGGCGCGCCGGGGGTCGCGTCCCGTACGACGGCGGCCTGCGCGAGGTGGACGAGCCCGTGCAGTCCGAAGCCCGTCACCGCGCCCTGGTAGAAGGCCGACCGGCCGCCGGAGCGGGCACCCGCCGCGGCGGCCGCGCCGACGATCACCGCCATCACCCCGACGGCGGCGGCGAATTCACGCTCGTCGACGGACTCGACGGCCTTCCACACCGGCTCCGGCACTCCGGGCCAGCGCTCGCGCAGCGCCGGCAGGTTCTCCCGGACCCAGCGCGGCCCGCGCGCGAGCTCCTCGGCGTCGTGCACGGCCCAGGCGAGGAACAGGCCATAGGTGACAAGGGGGTTGATGCGTTCGTCCGTCATGATCGTGCAACTCACAGCCCGACGATCGAGTTCCACCTCTTCGCGAACTCCTGGCGCTCCTCGGCGGTGATGTCGCGGGCGATGGCGAGCCGGCCGCGCATGTCGGCGTCCGGGAAGATCAGCGGGTCCTCGGCGAGGGCGACGAGCTCCTCGTCGCCGGAGTCCGCGAGGACGTTCTGGGCGGCCGGGACCGGGCAGACGTAGTTGACCCAGGCGGCGAGTTCGGCGGCGACCTCGGGCTCGTAGTAGTAGTCGACGAGCTTCTCGGCGTTGGACTTGTGCTGGGCGAGGTTGGGCACCATGAGGGACTCGGCCCACAGCTCGGCGCCCTCCTCGGGGACGACGAACTCGATGTCCGGGTTGTCGGCCTGGAGTTGGATGACGTCGCCGGAGTACGCCTGGCAGGCGAGGACGTCGCCGGTGGACAGGTCCTTGATGTAGTCGTTGCCGGTGAAGCGCCGGATGTGCCTGGCCCGGACGAGCCCCTCGATCTGCTCGCACAGGGCGTGGAAGTCGTCGCCGGTCCACCGGGACACGTCGACGCCGTTGCCCATCAGGAGCAGCGCCATGGACTCGTCGAGGCCGGAGAGCAGCGTGACCTTGCCGCGCAGGTCGTCGGCCCACAGCTCCTTGGTGGAGCGCAGTTCCCGGCCGAGCTTCTTCCGGTTGTACGCGATGCCGGTGATCCCGGACTGCCAGGGCACGCTGTGCCGCCGGCCGGGGTCGAAGGCGGGCTCGGACAGCTGGGGGTTGAGGTGCTGCGCGACGTTCGGCTGGGCGGCGCGGTCCATCTCCTGGACCCAGCCGAGGCGGACGAAGCGGGCGGCCATCCAGTCGCTGACGACGATCAGATCGCGCCCGGTCTCCTGGTGGTTCATCAGGGACGGGCTGATCTTGCCGAAGAACTCGTCGTTGTCGTTGATCTCCTCGGTGTACCGGACGGAGATGCCGGTCCGCTTCCGGAAGGCGTCCAGGGTGGGGCGCTTCGAGGTGTCGTCGTCATCGGTGTCGATGTACAGCGGCCAGTTGGCGAACTCGAGCGTCCGGTCGCGCGCCGAGAGGTCCCGGCCGCCCCGGGCGCCCTCCTCGACGTAGGCGGCGGGGACCCCGCATCCGGCGAGCAGGGTCGCGGCGCCGGCACCGCCGATGCCGCGAAGGAGGGACCGGCGGGACATGTCTTTCCTGGCTGTCGCTCTCACAGAGGCAGCATCCCGGCCCGCCGCGAGCTGCGGCAATGGACGGTCCGTCGAGCGACGGCACGCGGCCCCGACACCCTGTCGATCATGGGTGCCGGGGCCGCGTCGGGGTCCTGGGGGGATCAGCCCAGGGAGGTCATGACGTGCTTGATGCGCGTGTAGTCCTCGAAGCCGTAGGCGGAGAGGTCCTTGCCGTAGCCGGACTTCTTGTAGCCGCCGTGGGGCATCTCGGCGACGAGCGGGATGTGGGTGTTGATCCACACACAGCCGAAGTCGAGGGCCTTGGACATGCGCATCGCGCGCGCGTGGTCCTTGGTCCAGACGGAGGAGGCGAGGGCGTACTCGACGCCGTTCGCGAACTCCAGGGCCTGGGCCTCGTCCGTGAAGGACTGGACGGTGATGACCGGGCCGAAGACCTCGTTCTGGACGATCTCGTCGTCCTGCTTGAGGCCGGAGACGACGGTCGGGGCGTAGAAGTAGCCCTTGTCGCCGACGCGGTGACCGCCGGCCTCGACCTTGGCGTGGGCCGGGAGGCGCTCGATGAAGCCGGTGACCTGCTTCAGCTGGTTGGCGTTGTTGAGCGGGCCGTACAGCACGTCCTCGTCGTCCGGCTGGCCGGTCTTCGTCTCGGCGGCGGCCTTGGCGAGGGCGGCGACGAACTCGTCGTGGATGGACTCGTGCACGAGGACACGGGTCGCGGCCGTGCAGTCCTGGCCGGCGTTGAAGAAGCCCGCGACCGAGATGTCGCCGACGGCGGCCTCGATGTCGGTGTCCTCGAAGACGACGACCGGGGCCTTGCCGCCCAGCTCCAGGTGGACGCGCTTGACGTCCTTGGCCGCCGACTCGGCGACCTGCATGCCGGCGCGGACCGAACCGGTGATGGAGGCCATCGCCGGGGTCGGGTGCTCGACCATGGCCTTGCCGGTCTCACGGTCGCCGCAGACGACGTTGAAGACGCCCTTGGGGACGATCTGCCCGATGATCTCGGCCATCAGGACGGTCGACGCGGGGGTCGTGTCCGAGGGCTTGAGGACGACGGTGTTGCCCGCGGCGAGGGCCGGGGCGAACTTCCACACGGCCATCATCATCGGGTAGTTCCACGGCGCGACCTGCGCGCAGACGCCGACCGGCTCGCGGCGGACGATGGAGGTCATGCCCTCCATGTACTCGCCGGCCGAGCGGCCCTCGAGCAGCCGGGCGGCACCCGCGAAGAAGCGGATCTGGTCCACCATCGGCGGGATCTCCTCGCTCGCGGTGAGAGCGACCGGCTTGCCGGTGTTCTCGACCTCGGCGGCGATGAGCTCCTCGGCCCGCTCCTCGAAGGCGTCGGCGATCTTGAGGAGCACCTTCTGGCGCTCGGACGGCGTGCTGTCACGCCAGGCGGGGAAGGCGGCCGCGGCAGCCTCCATGGCGGCGTCGACGTCGGCCTGCCCGGAGAGCGGAGAGGTGGCGTACACCTCGCCGGTGGCCGGGTTGGTCACCTCGATGGTGCGGCCGTCGGCCGCGTCGCGGAACTCCCCGTTGATGTAGTTACGCAGCCGGCGCAGCTCGGTGGTCACTTGCCACCCCTCCTGTCACGTTCTGTCTTCGCACGTCCTTGTGCGGGGTCCCGGTGGGCGGGACACCTCAGCCTAATCGCTCGACAGACGCTTTCAACAGCCCCGACCCCCCGCAACTTCGGATTCGGTGAGATCAATAGCCGTTCGCAACGAATTTCATCGCTCCGGGCTTGCATGACTGCCCATCTCGGTGCACAGTGAAGTCGTGGCCAGTCGAAGCACAGACCCAAGAACCGGAACCGGTTCGTCCCCGACGATCGATGCCGTCTCCCTGGCAATCATCGAGCAGCTCCAGCAGGACGGGCGCCGCCCCTACGCGGCGATCGGAAAGGCCGTGGGCCTCTCCGAAGCAGCCGTGAGGCAGCGCGTCCAGAAGCTCCTCGACCAGGGCGTCATGCAGATCGTCGCCGTCACCGACCCGCTCACCGTGGGATTCCGGCGCCAGGCGATGGTCGGCATCAACGTCGAGGGTGACCTGGATCCGGTCGCGGAAGCCCTGACGGCCATGGCCGAGTGCGAGTACGTGGTGATGACCGCGGGCTCCTTCGACCTGATGGTGGAGATCGTCTGCGAGGACGACGACCACCTGCTGGATGTGATCAACAAGCGCATCCGCACACTCCCCGGAGTGCGTTCCACCGAGAGCTTCGTCTACCTCAAGCTCAAGAAGCAGACCTATATGTGGGGAACTCGATAACCGTGACCCAGGACCTGTCCAAGACCGCGTACGACCACCTGTGGATGCACTTCACCCGCATGTCGTCCTACGAGCACAACCCCGTCCCCACCATCGTGCGTGGTGAGGGCACCTACATCTTCGACGACAAGGGCAAGCGCTACCTCGACGGTCTCGCAGGTCTCTTCGTGGTGAACGCCGGACACGGCCGCCAGGAGCTGGCCGAGGTCGCGTACAAGCAGGCCCAGGAGCTCGCGTTCTTCCCCGTGTGGTCGTACGCGCACCCCAAGGCCGTGGAGCTCGCCGAGCGCCTCGCCGACTACGCCCCGGGCGACCTCAACAAGGTCTTCTTCACCACCGGTGGCGGCGAGGCCGTCGAGACCGCCTGGAAGCTCGCCAAGCAGTACTTCAAGCTGCAGGGCAAGCACACCAAGTACAAGGTCATCTCGCGTGCGGTCGCCTACCACGGCACCCCGCAGGGCGCCCTGTCCATCACCGGCCTGCCGGCCCTGAAGGCCCCCTTCGAGCCGCTGGTCCCCGGCGCGCACAAGGTGCCGAACACCAACATCTACCGCGCCCCGATCCACGGCGACGACCCCGAGGCCTTCGGCCGCTGGGCCGCCGACCAGATCGAGCAGCAGATCCTCTTCGAGGGCCCCGAGACCGTCGCGGCCGTCTTCCTGGAGCCGGTGCAGAACGCCGGTGGCTGCTTCCCGCCGCCGCCCGGCTACTTCCAGCGCGTCCGCGAGATCTGCGACCAGTACGACGTGCTGCTCGTCTCCGACGAGACGATCTGCGCCTTCGGCCGCCTCGGTACGATGTTCGCCTGTGACAAGTTCGGCTACGTGCCGGACATGATCACCTGCGCCAAGGGCATGACCTCGGGCTACTCCCCGATCGGCGCCTGCATCGTCTCGGACCGCATCGCCGAGCCGTTCTACAAGGGTGACAACACCTTCCTGCACGGCTACACCTTCGGTGGCCACCCGGTGTCCTCGGCGGTCGCGATCGCCAACCTCGACATCTTCGACAAGGAAGGCCTCAACCAGCACGTGCTGGACAACGAGGGCGCCTTCTACTCGACGCTGTCGAAGCTGCACGACCTCCCGATCGTCGGCGACGTCCGCGGCAACGGCTTCTTCTACGGCATCGAGCTCGTCAAGGACAAGGTCACCAAGGAGTCCTTCAACGACGAGGAGGTGGAGCGCGTCCTGTACGGCTACCTCTCCAAGGCGCTGTACGACAACGGCCTGTACTGCCGCGCCGACGACCGTGGCGACCCGGTCATCCAGCTGGCCCCGCCGCTGATCGCCGACCAGGGCACCTTCGACGAGATCGAGGGCATCCTGCGCAACGTGCTCACCGAGGCGTGGACCAAGCTCTAGAGGTCCCCCAGCATCACGCCGCCCTCACGGCGTGACCCCCGCGGCCCGGGTATGCGGCCATCCGAGTGGATGGCAGCTGCCCGGGCCGTGTGCTGTCCGTACAACCGGATCTGAATCCTTACGGTGCCGAGTGACCGAAAGGCCCGTCCCTTCGTTCCCCCGGACGGGGGAAGGCGAGTATCGGATCCGACATCGAGGTGTACGCGATGGCCCCACCGGACAACGACGTGCTCTGGGCGCGTTCCCTGCACTGCACCCTGGGCGGTTCGGACGCCCTCAGCGGCGTCTCCCTCGGCGTCCGCGAAGGCGAGATCCTCGCCGTCGTCGGCCCGCGCGGCAGCGGCAAGACCACCCTCCTGCGCTGCCTCTCCGGCCAGCTCGTCGCCCAGCAGGGCGAGGTCTGGTTCAACAGCGGCCCCGTCCACACCCTGGGCCCCGCCCAGCGCGAACGGCTCCGACGCGACCGCTTCGGCTGGATCGACCCCGAGCCCGGCCTCGTCCCCGAGCTCACCGGCTGGGAGAACACCGCCCTGCCCCTGCTGCTCCGCGGGACCTCCCACCGGGCCGCGAAGACCGCCGCCACCGAGTGGCTGGAGCGGCTCGACATCGGCGGCTGCGCCCGCAAACGGCCGCACGCCCTCACCCACTCCCAGCGCCAGCGCATCGCGATCGCCCGCGCCCTGGTCACCACCCCGTCGGTCCTCTTCGCCGACGAACCCACCGCCACCCTGCACCGGGCCGACGGCGCGCAGGTCCTGCGCACCCTCACGGCCGCGGCCCGCTCGCACAGCATCACCGTGCTCCTCGCCACCCACGACGGCGAGGTCGCCGCACTCGCCGACCGCACCCTCACCCTGCTCGACGGACGCCGGGTCGGCGCCGTACCCCCGGCGTCAGGGGCGGAGGGCGTCGCCGCGTGCTCGCTCTCCGTCTAGCCCGCGGGACCCACCCCCTCGTCCTGACGCGCCGGCTGCTCGTCGCCGCCGCCGCCGCGGGGGTGGGCTTCCTCCTGCTCTGCACCCTCGGATACGCCGTCGGTCACCCGGACCGGTCCTCGACCTCGGTGCTGCGGCTCCTCTGGTGCGCCCTGCCGCTCGCCGCCACCGTCCAGTTCGCCGTCGCGGTGGCCCGCACCGACCCCAGCACCCGGCCGCGCCCCGGGCTCTCCGCCGTCGGCCTCGGCCCCGCCCGGCTCACCGCGATCGCCGCCGCCTCGACCGCCGTCGCCTGCACGCTCGGCTCCGTGGTCGCGCTCCTGTTCTATCTGCACCTGCGCGGCGACATCACCGGCCTGCCCTTCGACGGGGCCGCCGCCCAGCTCCTCGCCGCCGACCAGCCGATCCCGCTCGCCGCCGCCCTCACCCTGCTCGCCGTCCTGCCCGTCGTCGCCGCCACGGCGGCAGGCCTCGCCCTGCGGCCCCGCACCGCGCCCGCGGCCCCCGAGGGAGCCGAGAGGACGATGCCGTCCGGGCTGCCCTGGGGAATCGCCCTGGTGGCGGTCGGCCTCGCGATCGAGACGTACGCGGCCCAGGGCGACTCCGGCAGCGGCCTCCCGCTGCCGGGCCGCTTCGACGGCAACCCGGCGGGCGTCCTCGCCGGCTGGGTCCTCACCGCCGTGGGCCTGGCCGTGGCGGGCCCCGGCCTCACGTTCGGCTGCGGCCGGCTCCTCCAGGCCGTCCGGCCGGGCGCCACCCGGCTGCTCGCGGGCCGCGTCCTGATGGACGAGTCCCGCCGTATCGGCCGCCCCCTCGGCGTGGTCAGCGCGGTGATCTCCGGCACCCTCGCAGCGGCCACGCTGTACGACGCGGACACGGGCCCCGACACCTTCGGCCCGCTCACCGGCCTCGGCGCGGCCCTGATCCTGGCCTGCACCACCGCCAGCCTCCTGACCGCCGCGCTGGAATCCCGGCAGGGCCGCGCCCACACCACCGAGGCCCTCCTCCGCATCGGCGCCCCGCCCACGGTCCTGCGCACGGCGGCCCTGCTGCGCGCCGGCGCCCTGTTCGCCGTCTTCGCACCGCTGACCTGGGCGGTGGCGGAACTGGCGGCCGTGCCCCTGACGGGCTGAGCCGCCGCCACGAGGGGCCGCCCAGGACGGCGGCCCCTATCGTGGGCCCATGGCGACGCTCCCCCCGGCACACCGCCCGCCCGGACCGCGCGGGCACGCACGCGAGATCCACACCCTCGCCGAGTTCGACGCGGCGCTCGCCCGCCCCGGCTCCCTCGCCGGACACCGGATCCAGTCGATCGACCTCACCGACCGGACCTTCGCCCTCCTCACCGCCGTCACCGCCGAGGCCGTCTTCCTCGGCTGCCCCATGGAGCCGGAAGCCGCCGCCAAGGTCCGCGCCGACGGCGCCCTCGTCTTCCCGCCCGTCCCCGAGCTGCCCTTCGACCCGTACCGGGCCAGGCTCTACACCCCTGAGGAACTCTTCACGGGGATCGCCGAGACCGGGTACGAGGCGACACCCGACTTCCTCGCGTACGCCTGGTTCGGCCGGACCAGGGCCGACGGCGACATCCTCTCCTCGATGCTCCGCTCCCTCCACGACGACGCCGTCTCCGACGCCCTCGACGAACACCTCGACGGGGCACGGGTCGTCGGCGTCATGGGCGGGCACGCGATGGGCCGGGGCACGGAGGCGTACGCGGGCGCGGCCCGGCTCGGCAGGACGCTGGCCCGCGCCGGGCTGACCGTGGCGACCGGCGGCGGGCCGGGCGCGATGGAGGCCGCGAACCTCGGCGCGTACCTCGCCCCGTATGAGGACGAGGCCCTCGCCTCCGCGCTCGACCTGCTCTCCCGGGCCCCGTCGTTCACGCCCTCGGTGACGGACTGGGCGCGCGCCGCCTTCGCGGTCCGTGCCCTGTGGCCGGACGGCGGGGACTCGGTCGGGATCCCCACCTGGTTCTACGGCCACGAGCCGCCGAACCCCTTCGCCGCGCACATCGCCAAGTACTTCGCGAACGCCACCCGGGAGGACGGCCTGCTCGCCCGCTCGACGGCGGGCATCGTCTTCCTGCCGGGCGCGGCGGGCACGGTCCAGGAGATCTTCGACAACGCAACCCCGAACTACTACGGCTCCCGGGGCACCCCGACCCCGATGGTCCTGGTGAACCGCGCTCACTGGACCACCCACCTCCCGGCCTGGCCCCTCCTGGAAACCCTCGCCACCGGCCGCCCGATGGCCACGCGCATCGCCCTGGTGGACTCGATCGACGAGGCCCCGGCAGCCCTGGAGCGACTCGGGAGGTAGCCGGCCTCCGCCGCGCGGCGGACGCGGTCGCGCCGACAGGCCGACGCCCGCGAGAGCCCTCCGGCGGGAGGCTCGGCCCATGACACCGAAGACACTCCTGGCGTCCTGGCCGTCCTGGGCCGGTCGCGCCGCCCTCGTCTGGTCGCTGCTGTACGCGACGGGCGCGGCCCTCGCCGCCCTCACCGGCCCCGCCTTCGGCTACACGCTCCTGGCCAAGGGCGACGGCACGGCAGCGGAGGCGGGCGCGGCGGTGCTGTACGGGGCCGCCGCCGTCCTCGCGTACGCCCTGCTCCGCCGCCCCGGCGTCCGGTGGTTGTCGTCGGCGGCCTGGGCGGTGGTCGCGCTCTGCCTGACCTCGGGCTTCCCGGCCCTCCTCAGCCCCACCCACCTGCTGTTCTTCCTGTCCCGCAACCAAGATCCGGTCGACTGGGCGGCCCTGGCCAACCAGTTCCTCGCCGTCCTCGGCGCGGTGCTGTGGGCCCGCGCGGCCCTCGCCCACCGCCGCCGGGCGCTGGGCACGTGCCTGTACTGCGGCGGGCGCGGCCATGGCGCCGGGGGCCCGGAGACCCGGCCCGCCACCCGCGCCGGACTCGCCGCCGTCGCCGCCCTCGTGCCGTACACCGCCATGAAGACGCTCTGGGCGCTGGGCATCACCCCCGGCTACACGGGCACCGGCCGTCCGGGCGCCGACCCGGAGTACACCAGCGACCTGGGCCTCTGGCTCTACGACCACGGGGTCGACGTCACCGCGGTCCTGGCCCTGATCGGCATGGCCCTCGCGCTCGCGCTGACCCGTCCTTGGGGCCGGCGGCTGCCCCGGCTGCCGCTGCTCGCGCTCGGCTGGACCGGGGCGGGCGCGCTCGCCCCGTTCGGGGCCTTCCTGGCCGCGCTCGGCGTGCTGGCCTGGACGGGCACGCTCACCCTCGGCACGGCGGACGACGCCCCCTGGGTGGTCGTCGTCGCCTATGGCGGCTTCTGCTGCTACGGTCTCGCCCTCGCCCGGGCCACCCGCGCCTATCAGCGGGCGACCCGGAGGGTGTGCGTGCGCTGCCGGCAGGTCGTCACTTCCGCCAGAACAGGTGGTGCGTGACCTTGCCGCTCGGGCTGGGCACGACATCGCGGTGGTAGCGGTCGAGCAGTTCGTCGGGCGAGTCCCAGAGCTTCACCCCCGCCCCGAGCTTCACCGGCGAGACCGCGACGTGCAGGGTGTCGACGAGATCGGCGTCGAGGAACTCCCGGATGGTGGTGGCCCCGCCGCCCAGGCGGACGTCCTTCCCCCGGGCCGCCTCCTTCGCCATCCCGAGCGCCGTCGCCGGATCCGCGTCGACGAAGTGGAACGTGGTGTCGGAGAGCGTGAACGACGGGCGCGGGTGGTGGGTCAGGACGAACACCGGCGTGTGGAACGGCGGCTCGTCACCCCACCAGCCCTTCCACTCCTCGTTCTCCCAGGGCCCGCGCTGGGGCCCGAACTTGTTGCGGCCCATGATCTCGGCGCCGATGTTGTGGTGGAAGTCCCGCGTCAGGTAGTCGTCGAGGCCCCGGCTGCCCCCGGGGTCGGTGCGGTTCGGCCAGCTCGCCGTGGCCCCCGCCCACGAGAACAGTTCGCCGGGATCCGCGTGCCCGAAGGGCCGTTCCAGGCTCTGGCCCTCACCGGTACCGAATCCGTCGGACGAGACCATGAAGTTCTGGACTCTGAGCAACTGGCCCATGGCTGTTCCTCCTGTGTGGTCGACAACGAATACATCGAAGACGACGAAGACAACGAACACCTAGGAGACTCCCCCGGCGGCGGAAACTCATCGCCGCCCTCGCTACGGCGTGTCGTCCCCCAGCACCACCACGTCCTCCGCCCGGAACTCCACGCCCACCCCGGCGCCCTCCTCCGGCGCCTCCCGGAGCGGCAGCTCGGCCTCCAGGGCGGGCCCCTCGGCCGGGCGGAGCCGTACGAGGACCTGGCTGCCGCGGAAGGTCCGTGACTCCACCGTCCAGACCGGACGCTGCTCCACGAGCCGTACCCCGCCCGGGCGGACGAGGAGCCGCCGCTCCCCCTCCGGCGAGCCGTCCGGCACCGGGATCTTCCCCCACACGGTCTCCGCGGCCCCGCCCGTCACCCGCGCCGCCACCACGTTGTCGAAGCCCAGGAACCGTGCCACGAACTCCGACGCCGGCCGCCGCCACACGTCGGCCGGCGTCCCCGACTGGGCGATCCGCCCGTCCCGCATGACCACGACCCGGTCGGCGAGCGCGAAGGCCTCGCCCTGGTCGTGGGTGACGGCGAGGACCGTCGTCCCGAGCCGCCCGAAGAGCTGTCGCAGCTCCACGACGAGCCGCTCCCGCAGCCCCCGGTCGAGCTGGCCGAGCGGTTCGTCGAGCATGAGGAGCCGGGGCCGGGGCGCCAGGGCACGGGCGAGCGCCACCCGCTGCTGCTCGCCGCCGGAGAGCGCGGCGACGGACCGCCGCTCGGCCCCCGGCAGGCCGACGAGGTCGAGCAGCTCCCGCACCCGCTCCGCCTGCTCGGCCTTCCGGGCCCCCCGCATCCGCAGCCCGAAGGCGACGTTGCCGCCGACGTCCCGCTGCGGGAACAGCTGGTGGTCCTGGAACATCAGGCCGACGCCCCTCCGGTGCACCGGCACCCCGGCCTGGTCGGCGCCGCCGAGCAGCACCCGGCCCCCGTCGAGCGCCTGGAGCCCGGCGACGGACCGCAGCATCGTGGACTTGCCGCTGCCGCTGGGGCCGAGCACACACACGATCTCGTGCTCGGCGACCTCCAGGTCCACGGCGTCGAGCACGGCCCGCTCCCCGAACCGTACGGTCGCGGCCTCGATCGAAAGCATCAGAACTCCCCGGAGGTCCGGTCGGTGCGGAGCCGCTCCAACAACAGCAGGGACACCGCGCACACCACCATCAGAATCGTCGAGAGGGCCATCGCCTGGCCGTAATTGAGCGCGCCGGGCCGGCCGAGCAGCCGGGCCACCGCCACCGGCAGCGTCGGGCTCTCGGGCCGGGCGATGAAGACGGTCGCGCCGAACTCGCCGAGCGACACCGCGAAGGCGAACCCGGCCGCGATGAGCAGCGCCCGCCGCACCAGCGGCAGGTCCACCTCCCGCCAGGCCCGCCAGGGCGAGGCACCGAGCACGGCCGCGGCCTCCCGCAGCCGCTCGTCGACCGCGCGCAGCACCGGCAGCATCGTCCGTACGACGAAGGGGACGCCGACCAGGGCCTGCGCGAGCGGTACGAGGATCCAGCTGGCCCGCAGGTCGAACGGCGGCTCGTCGAGCGTGATGAGGAAACCGAAGCCGACGGTGACGGCGGAGACCCCGAGCGGCAGCATGAGCAGCGCGTCGAAGCCCCGCACGAGCCGCCCGGCCCGCCGCCGGGTGAGCGCCGCCGCGGCGAGCCCGCCGATCACCACGGCGATGGCGGTGGCCGCCACCGCGTACCGCAGCGAGTTCCCGATCGCCTCCAGCGGCGGGACGAGGAAGGTCCCGGACTCGTCGAGCGAGCCGAGCGCGCGGTAGTAGCCGAGCCCGTACCCCTCGGGCCCGGCGAAGGACCGCTCCACGAGGACACCCAGCGGCAGCAGGATCAGCAGCGCCACCGAGAGGAGGACGCCCGCGAGCAGCGCCCACTGCCCGACTCCGCGCGGCCGGCGCGCGGCCGACTCGGGCGGTACGAGCCGGAGCGCGGTCTCACGCCGCCGTACCGTCCAGCCGTGCACGCCGAGGATCGCGCCCACCGCCACGAACTGCACGAGTGTGAGCACGGCGGCCGTCGGCAGGTCGAGCAGCCGGGCGGTCTGCCGGTAGATCTCGGCCTCAAGGGTGGAGTACTGGTCCCCGCCGAGGATCTGCACGACGCCGAAGGAGGTGAAGGTGAAGAGGAAGACCATCAGGGCGGCCGCCGACACCGCCGGCACGAGGGCGGGCAGCGTCACCGTCCGCCAGGCCGTCCAGCGCGAGGCGCCGAGGACCCGTGCGGCTTCCTCCTGCCGCGGGTCGAGCTGCGACCAGAGACCGCCGACGGTGCGGACGACGACCGCGTAGTTGAAGAAGACGTGCGCGAGGAGGATCGCCCACACGCTGGTGTCGAGCCGCAGTCCCCACAGCTCGTCGGTGAGCCCGTTCCGGCCGACGAGCGCCAGGAACGCCGTGCCGACGAGGACGGTCGGCAGCACGAACGGCACCGTGACGACCGCCCGCAGCGCGCTCTTGCCGGGGAAGTCGAAGCGGGCGAAGACGTACGCGCCGGGCAGCGCGACCAGGAGGGTGAGCCCGGTGGAGGCGAGCGCCTGCCACACGGTGAAGCCGAGCACGTCGAGGATGTCCGGCCGGCTCAGCGTCTCGCCGATCCGGCCGAACCGCCAGGCGCCGTCGGGCCGGAGCCCGCGGTCCACGATGGACACGACGGGCCAGGCGAAGAAGACCCCGAAGAACGCGACGGGCAGGGCCATGAGGCCCAGCCGTGTCGCGTTCCCCTTGAGGTCGCGGGTCACTTCAGGACGAGCGACGACCACTGCTGGATCCACGGGTCACGCTTCTCGGCGATCTTCTCGGGCGCCATGGTCTCCGGCTTGTCGATCACGACGCCGTGCTTGGTGAAGAGCTCCGGCAGGGCCGCGTCCTTCGCCACCGGGTTGACGAACATCTGGAGCGGCATGTCCTCCTGGAACTTCTTGGAGATCAGGAAGTCGATCAGGGCCTTGCCGCCCTCGGGGTTCTTCGCCCCGTTCAGCAGGCCCGCGAACTCGATCTGCCGGAAGCAGGTGCCGGTGGAGACCCCGGTGGGCGCGACCTTCGGCTGCGGCTCGCCGTACAGCACCTCGACCGGCGGGCTGGAGGCGTACGACACGACCAGCGGCCGGTCGGCCTTGGCCTGCTTGCCGCCGGCCGAGCCGGAGAACTCCTGGTTGTAGGCGAGCTCCCAGCTGTCGACGGTCTTCACACCGTTGGCCTTGAGCTTCTTCCAGTAGTCCTGCCAGCCCTCGTCGCCGTACTTGGCGGCCGTGCCGAGGAGGAAGCCGAGGCCCGGGGAGGACAGCTCGGGGTTCTCGACGACGAGCAGGTCCTTGTACGCCGGCTTCACGAGGTCGTCGAAGGTCTGCGGCGGCGCCAGCTTCCTGTCGGCGAAGTACTTCTTGTCGTAGTTGACGCAGATGTCGCCGGAGTCGATCGGGGTGACCCGGTGCTCCTTGTCGAGCTGGAACGCGGCCGGGACCCGGTCCAGGCCCTTCGCCTCGTACGGCACGAAGATCCCGTTGTCGAGGGCGCGGGAGAGCAGCGTGTTGTCGACGCCGAAGAAGACGTCACCCTGCGGGGAGCCCTTGGTCAGGATCTCCTTGTTGACGGCCTCGCCGGCGTCGCCGCTCTTCAGCACCTTGACCGTGAGACCGGTCTGCCGGGTGAAGTCGGCGAGCACCTCCTTGGAGGCGTTGAACGAGTCGTGGCTCACCAGCGTCACGGTCTTCGGCGCGGGCCGGTCGGTCTTGCCGGCCGAGCCGCGGATCTCTTCGGTGCCGCACGCGGCGAGGCTGGTGACGCCGAGCGCCGCGACGAGCGCGACGGCGGCGGCCTTCTTGATGCTCACTGGATTCCTCCTGGGTATGACCAGGAAGAGACGCGGCCCTGCCCACGTCCGGCGGACCGGGCGCGGGCAGGGCGCAACAGCTTGAGTTACGACCGAACTTCCTACCCAGAATGACCTGGGCGAGGTTCAGAGGGTCTGCGGTCTACGGTTACCGCACTCTCAGCGCTGTGGCGCTCCCCTGTCGGAATATGGAGATGTGTTCGAGCTCAGACTACAAGGTCAGCGCTCGGCGGCCGCGAGCTGTCCACAGGCACCGTCGATCTCCTGACCGCGGGTGTCCCGCACGGTCACCGGCACGCCGTGGCGGGCGATCGCCTCGACGAAGGCCTTCTCGTCTTCCGGGCGGGAGGCCGTCCACTTCGAGCCGGGCGTCGGGTTCAGCGGGATCAGGTTGACGTGCACCCGCTTGCCCTTGAGCAGCTTGCCGAGGAGGTCGCCGCGCCAGGCCTGGTCGTTGATGTCCCGGATGAGGGCGTACTCGATGGAGATCCGGCGCCCGGACCTCTCCGCGTACTCCCAGGCCGCGTCGAGGACCTCGCGGACCTTCCAGCGGGTGTTGACGGGCACGAGGGTGTCGCGGAGCTCGTCGTCGGGCGCGTGCAGCGAGACGGCCAGCCGGCACTTGAAGCCCTCGTCGGCGAAGCGGAGCATCGCGGGCACGAGGCCGACCGTGGAGACGGTGATGCCGCGCTGCGAGAGACCGAGGCCGTCGGGCTCCGGGTCGGTGAGCCGACGGATCGCACCGACGACCCGCTTGTAGTTGGCGAGCGGCTCGCCCATGCCCATGAACACGATGTTGGAAAGCCGCGCCGGTCCCCCGGGCACCTCTCCGTCGCGCAGGGACCGCATGCCGTCCACGATCTGGTGCACGATCTCGGCGGTCGACAGGTTCCGGTCGAGCCCGGCCTGCCCGGTCGCGCAGAACGGGCAGTTCATGCCGCAGCCGGCCTGCGAGGAGATGCACATGGTCACCCGGTCCGGGTAGCGCATGAGCACGGACTCCACGAGCGTGCCGTCGTGCAGCCGCCACAGGGTCTTACGAGTGGTGTCGTCGTCGCACGAGATGTGCCGCACCACGGACATCAGGTCGGGCAGCAGCTCCCCGGCGAGCTTCTCCCGCGAGGCGGCCGGGATGTCGGTCCACTCGGCGGGGTCGTGCGCGTACCGCGCGAAGTAGTGCGTGGACAGCTGCTTGGCGCGGAACGGCTTCTCGCCGATCGCGGCGACGGCCTCCTTCCGCTCCGCGGGCGAGAGGTCGGCGAGGTGCCGCGGCGGCTTCTTGGCTCCGCGGGGGGCGACGAAAGTGAGTTCTCCGGGCTTCGGCATGGTGGTACCAGTGTCGCAGACACGCGCCGGTGTCCCGGCGCGTGAAGGGCGTGGACCCTCACGGCCCGGGGCGGCCCGGCTGGATGCTCGGGATGCGTGAGGTGAAGAAGAGCGACACGACGGAGGCGGCGGCGAGGATCGCGAGGGCCGCGCGCAGGCCGTCGAGGCGGGCGGCGGCGTTCGCGTCGAGCGCGGCCGCGGACACCTCCGGGCTGACGCCGGCCTCGTTCAGGGCGGTGGTGAGCTGCTCGTCCGAGAGGAAGGGGACGCCGCTCGAGAGTTCCACGACGGCCGTCTCCTTCACCTCGGCGGGAACCGCCGGGTTCTGTTCGACGGAGGCCAGGAACGAGGACGTGAGCACGCCGATCATGAGCGATCCGGCGAGGGCGGTGCCGATCGAGGCGCCGAGGTTGGTGACGGAGTTCTGGATGCCGCCGACCTCCGCGCTCTCCCGGTCCGGGACGGCGGACACGGTGACCGCGCCGAGCTGGGAGGCCAGCGCGCCCATCCCGAAGCCGACGAGCAGCAGCGGCACGGTGACGATCTCGGCGCCGGCGTCCGCGTCGAGCGCGGCCATGAGCACGATCGCGCCCGCGAGCAGCGCGTACACCCCGATCCGTACCACCCGGCGCGGGGACGCGTCGGGGAAGAGCCGGGGAATCAGGAGGGCGGCGGCCAGCAGGGTCACCGACAGGGGCAGGATCCGGGCGCCGGTGCTGAGCGCGGACAGTCCGAGCGCGACCGACAGATACAGCGGGACGACGAAGAAGACGCCCATCTGGACGAGGTACTGGAAGAAGAACATGGTCAGGCCGCCGGTCAGCTGCCGGTTGCGCAGCATCTCCGGGTTGATGAGGGGCTCCCGGCGGCGTGCGACGAGCCGGGCCTCCCAGCGCAGGAAGAGCCAGATCAGCAGGAGACCCGCCAGCATCAGCCACACGACCAGCGACACCCCGAGCCAGGCGGGCGCGTCCGTCTTCGGCCGGACCCAGCCCCACTCGTCGGAGCGGAGCACGCCGTACACGAAGACCCCGAGTCCGGCAGCGCAGAGCACGGCGCCCAGGTAGTCGACCCGCGGGCGTTCCTCGCTGACGGCGTCGGCGATACGGCGGGCGAACACGAGGATCACCAGCACCACCAGCACCTCGCCGGCGAAGACCCAGCGCCAGGAGAAGTACGTCGTGGCGACGCCGCCGATGAGGGGCCCGAGCGCGATCGCGACGGCTCCGGCCGCCGCGACGACGCCGTACGCCATCGGGCGCCGCTCCGTGGGGAAGTTGCCGGCCACCAGGGCCACGATCGCGGGCATGATGAGCGCGGCCCCGACGCCTTCGAGGAACGACCAGCCGAACACCAGCACCGGCAGGTTCGGCGCGAGGGCGGTGGTCAGGGAGCCGGCGCCGTAGATGCAGCAGCCGATCATGAAGGCCCGCTTGCGGCCGATCAGCGTCCCGACCTTGCCCCCGGGGATCATGAGCATCGCCATCACCAGCGTGTACGCGGTGATGGCGCCCTGGATCCCGGTGATCGAGGTGCCGACGTCCTCGGCCACCGTCGCGATCGACACGTTCATGACGGAGCTGTCGAGCGCCATGAGGAACTGCCCCGCCGCGAGGGTCAGCAGGACCGAGAGGGCCCCGGAAGGCGGCTCGGCCGGGCGCGCCGTGGGAGATGTCATGCTCGACAGCCTTCCCTCGCCGGGGCACGGACCGCCGGGCCGCCTCCCGCTTCCCCCCACATGGCGGACACCGGAAACGTGGACGGGCCCGCTGCCACGAAGGCAGCGGGCCCGTCCACGGAAAACGGAGTCGAACGGCTCAGCCGGTCCCGACGAACAGCGCCAACAGCAGCCACACCACCGGCGCCGTCGGCAGCAGCGAGTCGAGGCGGTCCATGATGCCGCCGTGGCCCGGCAGCAGCGTGCCCATGTCCTTGATGCCCAGGTCACGCTTGATCATGGACTCGCCGAGGTCACCGAGCGTCGCGCTCGCCGCCACCGCGAGACCGAGGATCAGGCCCTGCCACCAGGCACCCTCGTCGATCATGAACTCCATGCACAGCGCGCCCGCCGCCATGGCGAACGCCACCGCGCCGACCAGACCCTCCCGGGTCTTGCCGGGGCTGATCCGCGGGGCCAGCTTGTGCTTGCCGAAGCGCCAGCCGACCGCATACGCCCCGGTGTCGCTGACCACGGTCAGGATCAGGAAGGTCAGCACCCGCTGCGGCCCGTCGTCCGCGGTGAGCAGCATCGCCACGAACGTCGCCAGGAACGGCACGTAGAACGCGGCGAAGACCCCCGCCGTGACGTCCTTCAGGTAGCCCTCGGGAGGCTCCGTCATCCGCCAGACGAGCACCGCGAGCGCCGTCAGGGCCATCGCCACCCAGGCGCCCTCGGCGCCTCGGACGTAGCCGGCGACGACCATCGCCGCGCCGCCGACCGCGAGCGGCACCAGCGGAGCCTTGATCGCCTTGCGCTCCTGGAGGCGGGAGGTGAGCTCCCACAGGCCGACGACCACGGCGACCGCTATCACTCCGACGAACGCCGGCTTCCAGATGAACAGCGACGCGATGATGACGGCACCGAGACCGACCCCGACCCCTATGGCCGCGCCCAGGTCGCGCCCCGCGCTCTTCTTCTGCCGTGGCGCCGTCGGCGCGGGCGGCGGAGGCGGGGTGGGGCTGGACATGGGCTCCTGCGGGTGCTCGTGCGGCGTCTCGTCACGGAACAGGGGACCGCTCGGGTGAGCGGCCCCCCGGCCGTGACCGTCCTGGAATCCGCCGGCGGGAACGTCGGGCACGATGGGCATGGGCCGAGTCTGCGCCGCCTGATGCCGATCGTATGCGGGACCCGCCGGGGCAGGCCCCTGGTCGGGTCCCCCACGGCCGGAACCGGCCGGGGCCCCCCAGGAAGAGTCGTTCATCAGACCTCGAGCAGCTCGGCTTCCTTGTGCTTGAGCAGCTCGTCCACCTGCGCGACGTACTTCGCGGTGGTGTCGTCGAGCTCCTTCTCGGCGCGGCGGCCCTCGTCCTCGCCGACCTCGCCGTCCTTGACGAGCTTGTCGATGGTCTCCTTGGCCTTGCGGCGCACCGAGCGGATCGAGATCTTCGAGTCCTCGGCCTTGCCCTTGGCGACCTTGATGTACTCCCGGCGGCGCTCCTCGGTCAGCTCGGGGAACACCACGCGGATGATGTTGCCGTCGTTGCTCGGGTTGACGCCGAGGTCCGAGTCCCGGATCGCCTGCTCGATGTTGCGCAGGGCGCTCTTGTCGAACGGCGTCACCACGGCCATGCGCGGCTCCGGAACGGAGAAGGACGCCAGCTGGTTGATGGGGGTGATGGCACCGTAGTAGTCGGCCACGATCTTGTTGAACATCGCCGGGTGCGCACGGCCGGTGCGGATCGCGGCGAAGTCCTCCTTGGCGACCACGACGGCCTTCTCCATCTTCTCCTCGGCCTCGAGGAGGGTCTCTTCGATCACCACTTGCTCCTGCGTGTCGTCGCGTTGTGTCCTGCACGGTGTACGACCGGCAGGGCTCTGTCCATCCCCTTGCGGGGCGGTTCCCCGGTTCGGGTCAGGCCCGGGTGCCCTGGTCGCTCACGAGCGTGCCGATCTTCTCACCCTTCACCGCGCGAGCGATATTGCCCTCGGCGAGCAGTTCGAAGACGAGGATCGGGAGGTTGTTGTCCCGGCACAGGGTGATGGCGGTGGCGTCGGCGACCTTGAGGTCGCGGGACAGCACCTCGCCGTACTCGAGGGCGTCGAACTTGACCGCGTCGGGGTTGGCCTTCGGGTCGGAGTCGTAGACGCCGTCCACGCCGTTCTTGCCCATGAGCAGGGCCTCGGCGTCGATCTCCAGGGCGCGCTGGGCGGCGGTGGTGTCCGTGGAGAAGTACGGCATGCCCATGCCCGCACCGAAGATGACCACGCGGCCCTTCTCCAGGTGGCGCACGGCGCGCAGCGGGATGTACGGCTCGGCGACCTGGCCCATGGTGATGGCGGTCTGGACGCGCGAGTCGATGCCCTCCTTCTCCAGGAAGTCCTGGAGGGCGAGGCAGTTCATCACGGTACCGAGCATGCCCATGTAGTCGGAGCGGGCCCGGTCCATGCCGCGCTGCTGGAGCTCGGCGCCGCGGAAGAAGTTGCCGCCGCCGATCACCACCGCGATCTCCGCGCCGTCGCGGACGACGGCCGCGATCTCACGCGCGATGGCGTGCACGATGTCGGGGTCGACGCCCAGGCCCTTACCGCCGGAGAAGGCTTCTCCGGACAGCTTCAGCATGTAGCGGCCGGCCTTCTTGCCGTTGTTGTCGTCGCCCTGTACGGCGGCCTGGTTCATGGAGCTCTCCTCGTGCACATACGAAGGAGGCCATTGCCTTGGGTCCTCGCGGTATCCCGTACGGCAATGGCCTCCTCGTCAGATCTGCGGTCGTCCTGCGCGTGCGCGGACGACTGCCTCAGACCCTACCGGGGTCCGGTGTCCGTCGCGTCTGCGTACGGACTCAGATGCCGACCTTGATGCGGGTGAAGCGCTTCAGGGTGACACCGGCCTCGTCCAGGACCTTCTGGACGGACTTCTTGTTGTCCAGGGCGTACGGCTGGCCGAGCAGCGTGGCGTCCTTGAAGAAGCCGTTGACGCGACCCTCGACGATCTTGGCGATCGCGGCCTCGGGCTTGCCCTCGGCGCGGGTGGTCTCCTCGGCGATGCGACGCTCGGACTCGACGACCTCGGCCGGAATGTCTTCCTTGGTGAGGTACTTCGGCGCGAAGGCGGCGATGTGCTGGGCGACACCCTTGGCGACGTCGGCGTCGGCCTTGTCGAACTCGACGAGGACACCGATCTGCGGCGGGAGGTCCGGCATCGTGCGGTGCATGTACGCGAAGACGAAGCCGTCGGCGTACTGCGCGAAGCGGTCGAGGACGATCTTCTCGCCGAGGTTGGCGTTGGCCTCGTCGACGAACGCCTGCACGGTCTTGCCGGCCTCGATCTCGGAGGCGAGCAGCGCCTCCAGGTCGGCCGGGGCGGTGGCGGCGACGTGCTCGGCCAGCTGGGCGGCGACGGCCTGGAACTTGTCACCCTTGGCGACGAAGTCCGTCTCGCACTTCAGCTCGACGAGGACGCCGGAGGTGTTGTCGTCGGCGATGAGGGAGACCACGGCGCCGTTCTCGGCAGAGCGGCCCTCGCGCTTGGCGACGCCCTTCTGGCCCTTGATACGGAGCGCCTCGACGGCCTTGTCGACGTTGCCGTCGGCCTCGTCCAGGGCCTTCTTGCAGTCCATCATGCCGGCGCCGGTGAGCTCGCGGAGCTTCTTGACGTCAGCGGCGGTGTAGTTCGCCATGAGTCTGTTTCTCTCTCGAAGTCTGAAAGATCGGGCGGGTCCACGGGTGGACGGCGGGGGCTTCGTGGGCCCCCGCCGTCGTCACCCGAAGGTCCTCAGGGTCCTGAAGGGTCAGGCCTGCTCGGCGTCCGCGGCCGGAGCCTCGGCGGCAGCCTCGGCCGGAGCAGCCTCGGCCGGAGCGGCCTCGGCGGCCGGAGCCTCGGCGGCGGGGGCCTCGGCGGCCTCGTCGGCCTTCTTCTCACCCTCGAGCAGGTCGCGCTCCCACTCGGCGAGCGGCTCGCCGGCGGCCTTCTCGCCCGGCTTCGAGTCGCCGGTCGCGGCGCCGGAGCGGGCGATGAGGCCCTCGGCGACGGCGTCGGCGATCACGCGGGTGAGCAGGGTGACGGAGCGGATCGCGTCGTCGTTGCCCGGGATCTTGTAGTCGACCTCGTCGGGGTCACAGTTGGTGTCGAGGATCGCGACGACCGGGATGTGGAGCTTGCGCGCCTCACCGACGGCGATGTGCTCCTTCTTGGTGTCGACGATCCAGACGGCGCTGGGCACCTTCTGCATCTCGCGGATACCACCGAGGGTCTTCTCCAGCTTGGCCTTCTCGCGGGAGAGGACCAGGAGCTCCTTCTTGGTGAGACCCGAGGCGGCGACGTCCTCGAAGTCGATCTGCTCGAGCTCCTTGAGGCGCTGCAGACGCTTGTAGACGGTGGAGAAGTTGGTGAGCATGCCACCGAGCCAACGCTGGTTGACGTACGGCATGCCGACACGCGTCGCCTGCTCGGCGATGGCCTCCTGGGCCTGCTTCTTCGTACCGACGAACATGATGGAGCCGCCGTGCGCGACGGTCTCCTTGACGAACTCGTAGGCGCGGTCGATGTACGACAGCGACTGGAGCAGGTCGATGATGTAGATGCCGTTGCGCTCGGTGAAGATGAAGCGCTTCATCTTCGGGTTCCAGCGACGGGTCTGGTGACCGAAGTGGACGCCGCTCTCCAGCAGCTCCCGCATCGTGACGACGGCCATGGCCATCTCCTTGTTTTTCTCGGTTGTGTTCCTGACGCCCCGGCGCGCCGTGCCACGAAGGACCGAAAGGCGCTGCCACCCGTCTCGGGGACTGGTGGCGGGGCGTGCGAAGTCGACCCGGTGACCCGAGTCGCCATAGGAAGTGTACGGGACCCCGGGAGCGCCGGGTGACGGCACTGTCCACAGTCGGCGAGTAATCCCCAGATACCGCCCGCTCCTCCCATGAACCGGACGCCCGCGGAACGCTTCCCCCATGCACCTGCTCACCCTGCTCGCGACCCTGACCCTCCTGTGGCCGGTGGGCCCGCCCCCGCCGGAGATCCTCCGCGGCTGGCAGCCCCCGCCGGGCCCGTACGCCGCGGGTCACCGCGGCGTGGACCTCGCCGCGCCCCCGGGCACCCGGGTCCTCGCCCCGGCGGCGGGCACGGTCACCTTCGCGGGCCCGGTGGGCGGCCGGGGCGCGGTCACCCTCACCCTCCCGGGCACGGGCACTCCCCCACTCCGCACGACCTTCACCCCGGTGACCCCCCTGGTCCCCCAGGGCACCCGGGTCGCACCGGGCACCCCGATCGCCGAAGTCACGGAGAACCCCCACTGCCCGAGGACCTGCCTCCACTGGGGCCTCCTGAGAGGCGCCACCTACCTGAACCCCCTGGCCCTGACGAATCACCCGGCATCAAGACTCCTCCCGGTCCCCCCGGGCACCCCCTAGTCCCACCAGAACGACCAGTGGACCCGCCCGACGAGATCCGCCGCGTACTCGGGAAACGGGGTGGGCGGGTCGTCGACGATGTTGTCCGCGGTCGACAGCACGTGCTCCAGGGCGAGCAGCTCCGCCTCCTCCGCCCGCAGGGGCGGCCGTGCGACCGATACGTGCAGCTCGCTGTGGAACACCGCCACGACCCGGGCGCCGAAGCGGCCCTCCCAGCTCCTCAGGAGGGCGCACAGCAACGGAAGCGGCGCACTCCCTCAGCAGCCGGGGCCACCGTCCTTGGACGTCCCGAGGGCGGTCGTCGGAGGCCCATACGCGCACGGGGCCGTGGGACAGGAACCGGCCGGAGGGCAGGCCGTCGGGCAGGGCGAAGGACATGGGCGCACCGTAGGGTGCGCCACTGACATCGTGGCCGGGCCGGTCAGGGCGTGGGGCCGGAGACTCCGTGGAGGGCCATCGTGACCGCGGCCTCGGCGATGTCCGTGGGGTCTTCCGCCGCGCCGAGCTCGATGCGGCGGACGGCGGCGTCGACGACGCCCTGGAGGAGCATCGCGCCCAGGCGGGGTTGGGGCTGGCCCAGGGCGGCGAGGGCCTCGACAATCATGGCGACGAGGCCGCCGTGGGCCGCGCGGATCTTCTCGCGGGCGCCGTCGTCCAGCTCGCTCGCCGAGATGGCGACGACGGCCCGGTGGCGCCGGTCCCCGACGAGGTCCAGCTGCGTGCGGACGTACGCCTCGACCTTGCCGCGCGGCGTCTCGGCGCCGGCCATGGCGGCCTCGACCTCGGCCGCCCAGACGGGGAAGTCGACGGCGCACAGCTCTTCGACCACGGCGGCGCGCGACCGGAAGTACTCGTAGACCGACGAGCGGGCCAGGCCCGTGCGCTCGGCGAGGGCGGGGAAGGTCAGCGCCTCCGTACCCCCCTCGGACAGCAGGGAACGCGCGGCGTCCAGGAGGGCGCCACGCTGCATCGTCCGGTGCTCGGCCACCGAGGCCGCTCGAATCCTGGGCACGGCTCCACTCTACGACCGGCCCGCAAGCCTCAGCGTCCGACGTCGGCCAGCTTGGCGCGGAGCTGGAGGACGGACTTGGTGTGGATCTGACTGACGCGGCTCTCGGTGACGCCGAGGACGTGGCCGATCTCGGCGAGGGTCAGGCCCTCGTAGTAGTAGAGCGTGACGACGGTCTTCTCCCGCTCGGGGAGCGTGTTGATGGCGCGGGCGAGCAGCCGGCGCAGCTCGCGGTCCTCGGCCACCTCGACCGGGTTGTCGGCGGCGGTGTCCTCCAGGGTGTCCATGAGGGAGAGCCGGTCGCCGCCCTCGCCGCCGACGTGCAGCAGCTCCTCCAGGGCGACCACGTTCGCCAGGGACAACTGGCTGAAAACCGCATGCAGCTCCTCCAGCGTGATCTCCATCTCCGCGGCGACCTCGCTCTCGGAGGGGGTCCGGCGGAGCTGCGCTTCGAGGGTGGCGTAGGCGCGCTCGACGTTGCGGGCCTTCTGGCGGACGGAGCGCGGGATCCAGTCCAGGGCGCGGAGTTCGTCGATCATGGCGCCGCGGATGCGGGTGATGGCGTACGTCTCGAACTTGATCGCCCGCTCGACGTCGAACTTCTCGATGGCGTCGATGAGCCCGAAGACCCCGGAGGAGACGAAGTCGGCCTGTTCCACGTTGGACGGCAGCCCCACGCTGACCCGTCCCGCGACGTATTTGACGAGCGGCGAGTAGTGCAGGATCAGCTGCTCCCGCAGCCGCTCGTCGCCGGTGTCCTTGTACGAGCGCCACAGCTCGTCGAGTGAGGTCGGTGCGGGCGGTCGCACGGTGCCCCGGGCTGCTGGGGGCACCGCAGCGCGGTCAGACCCGGAGGTGTGCTGGGGCATGCGTCGCCTTGTGCCGTTCTGCCGTCGGGTGTGTCGGTGTGGGTGTCCTGGAGGGAATCCTGGTGAGCGTAGCGTGAGTGGACTGTCGCGGTGAGCGAACATCGGCGGATCGCGCCGCTCCGGGTGGACGCCGTCGGCCACATCTTCGAACCCGGGCCGTGGCGCGTGTCGGCCCCTCGGGTGCGGCCGAGAGAACTCGATTGTTCATCGCCTTCACCTTTTCACCCGAATGCGCCAGGTCAAGTACCGCCTCGCCGCGCGTTCGACGCTTCTGTCGCGGTGTTCGTCAACTGCCAGCCCTCCCCGCGCCGTTCGAGGAAGCCGAGTGAGTGGAGTTCGTACAGCTTGGCGAGGGTGTCGTCGGGGGTGGTTCCGGCGCGACGGGCGATGACGGTGGTGGGTGTGGGACCTCGGGCGGGGACCGCTTCGAGGACGTGTGCGGTGGCGGGGGCGAGGAGGTCGCGGGGCAGGACGGGTCCCCGGCGCGCCGGGGCGAGCTGTCCGATGTCCCCGACGAGTTCGATGATCTCGTCGGCGTCGGTGACGAGGATGGCGTCGCCGCGCAGGAGTTCGTGGACACCCGCGGAGAGTGCGCTGGTGACGGGTCCGGGGACGCCCATGGTGTGGCGGCCGAGGCGGGCGGCGGCGCGGGCGGTGACGAGGGAGCCGCTGCGGTGCTGGGCCTCGACGACGACGGTTCCCCGGGTGAGGGCGGCGATGACGCGGTTGCGGAGGATGAAGCGGCTGGGGGTGGGATGGCTGTCGGGTGGCAACTCTCCGACGACGAGGCCTTGTTCCGCGACGCGCCGGATGAGCCGGTCGTGGCCCCGGGGGTACGGGGTGTCAACGCCGCAGGCGAGGACGGCGACGGTGGCGCCGCCGGCGGCGAGGGCGCCCCGGTGCGCCGCGCCGTCGATGCCGTAGGCGGCTCCGGAGACGACGACCCAGCCCTGTCGGCTGAGGCCGGCGGCGAGGTCGGCGGCGGTGTGCGCGCCGTACGGGGTGCAGGCGCGGGCGCCGACGAGGGCGACGGAGCGCAGGGCCCAGGTGCGCAGGTCGGCGGGGCCCCGGACCCAGAGGCCGATGGGGCGGGCGTCTCCGAGGTCGTCGAGTTGACGTGGCCATTCGGTGTCGCCGGGGACGAGGAACCGGCCGCCGAGGCCGTGGACGCTGTCGAGGTCGTGGCCGGGGCGTGCGGCGGTGGCGCGTTGCCGCCAGGAGGTGAGGCGTTTGGCTCCGGTGCCGGGGAAGGGGGCGGGGTCGTCCCCGGTGTGGAGGAGGCGGTCGAGGAAGCCGGTGGCGCCGTACTGGCGGAGCCATCGGCCGGCGTGTTCGTCGCCGGGTTCGACGGCGCGGCTGAGGGTCGCGCGGGCCAGGCGCTCGTCGGAAGGGGCGGGTGCGGTGGTCATGCGGGCTCCCCCGCTCCGACGGGCACGCCGCGGGCGACGCCGGTGCGCAGTTCGAGGGCGAGGGCGATGTCCTGGCTGTCGGGCCGTTCGTGGCCGTTCAGGTCGGCGACGGTCCAGGCGACGCGGAGGACGCGGTCGAGGCCGCGGGCGGTGAGCATTCCGCGTTCGACGTCGCGTTCGGCGGTGGCGAGGGCTCCGGGAGCGGCGAGGTAGCGGGTGCGGAGCTCGTGTCCGGGGATCTCGCTGTTCACCCGCCAGGGGGTGTCGGCGAGGCGCGCCGCGGCCCTGGCCCGGGCTTCGTGGACACGGGCGGCGACGGTGGCGGTGGTCTCGCCCCGGCCGCCCCGGCCGAGGAGGTCGTCGCGGGTGACGGGTTCGACCTCCACGCGGAGGTCGACGCGGTCGAGCAGGGGTCCGGAGAGTCGTGCCTGGTAGCGGCGGATGACGGAGGCGGGGCATTCGCAGCCGGCGCCGTAGAGGGTGTGCCGGCCGCAGGGGCAGGGGTTGGCGGCGAGGGCGAGGAGGAAGCGGGCGGGGAGGCGGACGACTCCCGCGGCGCGCGCGATGACGACGTGCCCGGATTCGAGGGGCTGCCGGAGGGCGTCGAGCGCCTTGCCGGAGAACTCGGGAGCTTCGTCGAGGAAGAGTACGCCCCGATGAGCCAGGGAGACGGCGCCGGGCTTGGGGAGGCCGTTCCCGCCGCCGACGAGGGACTGCATGGTGGCGGAGTGGTGGGGTGCGCAGTAGGGCGCGCGGCGGACGAGGGGTTCGCCGGGCGGGAGGATGCCGGCGACGGAGTGGACGGCGGTGACTTCCAGGGATTCCTGCCGGGTGAGGGGCGGGAGGATGCCGGGGAGGCGCTCGGCCAGCATGGTCTTCCCCGCTCCGGGCGGTCCGGAGAGCAGCAGGTGGTGGCTGCCGGCGGCGGCGATCTCCAGGGCGAGACGGGCCCGGCGCTGCCCGGCGACGTCGGCGAGGTCGGGTCCTTCGGCGGCCTCGGCGGCGAGTCCGGTGCCGAGGCCGGCGCCGGGGACGAGCAGTCCGGCGAGCATGGCGTCGGGCCGGCCCTCGGCGTCGGCTTCCTCGTCGGGGACGGGTTCGTCGGTGAGGACGGCGATCAGCTGGCGGAGGCTGCGGACGCCGAGGACGGAGACCCCGGGGACGAGGGAGGCCTCGCCCGCGGTCTGTTCGGGGACGACGACCTGGCTGTATCCGGCGTCGGCGGCGGCGAGGACGGCGGGCAGGACGCCGCGGACGGGCCGCACGCGCCCGTCGAGGCCGAGTTCGCCGATGAGGACGAGGTCGGCGATGGCCCGCGGATCGATCCGCTCGGCGGCGCCGAGGACGGCCGCGGCAACGGCCAGATCGAATCCCGAGCCGCCCTTCGGGACGGATGCCGGGCTGAGGCCGACGGTCAGCTTCTTCTGGGGCCATTCGGCACCGGAGTTGACGACGGCGGCGCGGACCCGGTCGCGGCTCTCGCTGAGGCTCTTGTCGGGGAGGCCGACGAGGGTGAAGGCGGCGACGCCGGGTTCGAGGTCGGCCTGGACCTCGACGACGACGCCTTCGACGCCGACGAGGGCGACGGAGCAGGTGCGGGCGAATCCCATCAGGCCACCCCCTGGGCGTGGGTGAGGACGGGGGCGCCCCTGCGCGGCAGGACGATGCCGACGAGGTCGATGCGGACGCCGCCGGCGGGGGCCGGGGTGTCGTTGCGGTCGAGCCAGCAGGCGGCGAGGCGGCGGAGCCGCTCGGCCTTGCGGGGTGTGACGGCGGCCATCGGGTGTTCGTAGGCGCCGTCGCGCCGGGTCTTGACCTCGCAGATGACGAGGGTGTCGCCGTCGCGGGCGACGATGTCGATCTCGCCGGTCCGGCCGCAGCGCCAGTTGCGGGCGAGGATGTGCATGCCGGTCGCGGTGAGCCGGCGGGTCGCCAGCTCCTCCCCGTACCGTCCGAGGGCTTGGGTCCTGTTCATGCGGTACCACCTCCGTCACCGACTGTGACGGAGTGCGGTGGACCGCGTGCGGCGCTGTGGACGGCCGGGAGGCTGTGGAGAACCTCGTCACCCCTGAGGGTGATTCCGCCGCGGGAGGCGCGAGAGCCGCCTCAGCTGCCGGGAAGTTCGAGGTCGCTCTTGTTGAGCTCCTCGATGTTCACGTCCTTGAAGGTCAGCACGCGGACCTGCTTCACGAACCTGGCGGGCCGGTACATGTCCCAGACCCAGGCGTCGGCCATGCTGACCTCGAAGAAGACCTCGCCCTGCACCGAGTGCACCTGCATCTCGTAGTCGTTGGTGAGGTAGAAGCGCCGCTCGGTCTCGATCACGTATTTGAACAACCCGACGACGTCGCGGTACTCCCGGTAGAGCTTCAGCTCCATCTCGGTCTCGTACTTCTCGAGGTCCTCGGCGCTCATGGCATGTTCCCCTTCAGCCGTGCGTCCCCCTATTGTGCGCCAGTCGTACGCGTCCCTAAACGATTTCCGGGGCGAGAACCACCGGTGCACTCGGAGGTCCCTCGTCGAGCAGCGTGCGCAGCAGCTCGGCGAGTCTGGTCGGGTACACCGTCTCACGGGCCGCCGACAGTTCGGCGGAGGTCCACCATCTCAGGCCCGCGAGACTACGGGTCTCCAGTTCCGTGAGGGCCTGCGGCCGGGGTGCGGCCACGGCCTCGCGGGTGCGGGCGAGGTAGTACCACTCGTCCTGGTCCCAGCGGCGCCCGTCGAAGGGGAAGGAGCAGTACCGCTTCCAGAGCACCGGGCCGAGGTCGACCTCGGTGATGCCGGTCTCCTCCGCGAGTTCGCGCAGGGCCGCCTCCTCCCGGGACTCGTCGCCCTCCACGCCGCCGCCCGGGGTGAACCACCAGCTGTCGTCCGGGGCGTCGGGCTCGTACCCGTGCAGGAGCAGGATGCGGTCGTCGGGGTCGAGCAGGACGACCCGCGCGACCCGCCTCACCACGGACACCGGCTCGGGTCCCGCGGCCGGTGCCGGGGCGGCCCCGGCACTCCCCGTATCCGTCATGCCCCCACCCTCTCCCTTGTACCCGGCTTCGGCGTCTCGGACCGGCCCCGGCCCAGGCGGCCGGCCACCG
Source organism: Streptomyces sp. NPDC044003 (assembly GCF_056435185.1). Lineage (NCBI taxonomy): Bacteria > Bacillati > Actinomycetota > Actinomycetes > Kitasatosporales > Streptomycetaceae > Streptomyces > Streptomyces sp. NPDC044003. The sequence continues at coordinate 114,174 of NZ_JBWKFA010000001.1, forward strand.
GACCGTACGCGGCTCCCACGAGGATCAGCACGGTGCCGGCCGTGATCGCCGTGAGGAGCGCCTTGAACGGGCCCGGCCGCGAGATGCCGCCCGGGAGACCCGCGAAGCCCTCGGCGGGCTCCAGTAGGCCCTTGGCGGGCCAGACGACGGCGTCCACCCTGCCGACGACCGTGGAGCGGGGCACGGAGCCCTGTCCGGCCTCCTCCATGTGCGTACGGGAGTCGAGCGAGGTGTGCCGGTCGTCGCCGAGCAGGAAGAGGTTGTCCCGGGGGACGGTCACCGAGAACTCCTGGCCCGAGGCGATCGTCCGGCCGCCGGGGCCCGGACGCAGGTACGGCTCGTCGACGGGCTTGCCGTTCACGGTGAGCCGCCCGTCCCGGTCGCAGCAGGCGACGGTGTCGCCGCCGACGGCGGCGACCCGCTTGACCATGGGCGAGGAGCCCCAGAGGGGGTCGGCGAAGACGACGACGTCACCGCGCCGCACCTCGTCGCCGTCGATCCGCTGGGCGAGGATCTTGGATCCGACGTCGAGGGTGGGGGTCATGGAGTCGGTGGGGACGGTGTACGGCTGGTAGAGCACGGCTCCCCAGACGAATCCGCCGAGGAAGAGCACACAGCCGACGGCCACGGCCAGCCCCGACAGCACGCTGCCGAGGCGGCCGCGGCCGCCCTTGGTCCGTATGGTTCCGCTCATGTGCGCACCCCGTAGGTCTGTCGGCGGACCGTAGCCCTGTCGACGGTCCGGGACGGCACCCTACCCGCGGGTCGCTACTCGGCGGTATGCCGTGCGGCCTGCTTCTTCCGGCGCCACAGCACGAGCGGGAGCGCTCCGGCGAGACCGGCCGCCCCGAGGGGGGCGGCGCCGAGGGCCTTGTTGAGGGCCGGCTGGTCGAAGACGTCGGGCACGGGGAGCGTGGCCCAGCGGGTGACCGGCCAGGCGATCACGACGGCGCGGCCCACGACCTCGTCGTTGGAGACGGTGCCGCCGCCCGGGAGCTGCTGGTGGAAGCGGGAGTCCAGGGAGTTCTGACGGTTGTCGCCCATGACCCAGATCCGGCCGTCCGGGACCTTGATCGGGCCGAAGGAGTCCTGGCAGGGCACCGCGCCGGGGGCGAGGTACGCGCTCTCGTCGAGCGCCACGCCGTTGAGGACGACCTTGCCGCCCTCCTTGCAGGAGACCGTGTCGCCGCCGACCGCGATGACGCGCTTGATGAGGTCCTTCTCCTCGGCGGACGGCATGAGGCCGATGAAGCTGAGGAACTTCTGCACGACGTTCGGCTTGGGCGCCTCCTGGCCCTCCAGCCAGCCGCCCGGGTCGTGGAAGACGACGACCTCGCCGCGCTCGGGCTCCGCACCGAACCAGGGGGTCAGCTTGTCGACGAGGACGCGGTCGCCCTTCTGCAGGGTGTTCATCATCGATTCCGAGGGGATCGAGAACGCCTGCACCAGGAAGGTCTTGATCAGCAGGGCGAGCACCAGCGCGATGCCGACGAGGAGGGGCAGTTCCTTCCAGAAGGAACGCTGCTTCTTCGGGCCCTTGCCGGACCCGTCCGCCGCTTCGTCGCCGCCTTCGCCCGGCGTACCGCCGCCCGGCGGCTGCGCCTGCTCGTCACCCGTCACGTCGCCGCCACCCGTCGTGTCATCGCCGAAGGCCCCGTCGGCCCTCTTCTCGGGCTCATCGTGTCCGGATCGTGCGCCGACGGCCAAATCCCCCACATCCACTCCTCAGTCCGTGCGAACGCCTGCCCCGGGTCAGGGACAGGCCCACCACTCCCATAACGAGCAGAAGTTCCGCAGGGGTCGGGAGCCCGGGCAATCCGTTCAGATTCCGCTGGGACACACTATGCGACAGATCGGATGCGGTCTCGGAACTCGCACGTGCGTTCGGTACGGCGGAGAAGGTGTCCCGCTCCTCCAGACCGCGCCAGTGCCCGAAGGGCCAGGCGATCACCACGGCACGCCCGACGATCTGCTCCTCGGAGACGGTTCCGTGGCCCTCCTCGTCGAGGTGGAAGCGGGAGTCGGCCGAGTCGGAGCGGTGGTCGCCGAGGACGAAGATGCGGCCCTGCGGGACCTTCACCTCGAAGGGGATCTTGGACGGCGGGTTCCCGGGATGCAGGTACGGCTCGTCCAGCGGGACGCCGTTGACGGTGATCCGCCCGTCCTCGCCGCAGCAGCGGACGGTGTCGCCGCCGACGGCGATCACCCGCTTGATGAGGTCCCGGTCGTCGGCCGAGGGCAGCAGCCCGATGAAGGTCAGGGCCTGCTTGGCCTGCTTGATGCCGATCGGGTCGTCGGCGGCCGGTGCGGCCTCGTGCTGGAGCCAGCTGCCGGGGTCCTTGAAGACGACGACGTCGCCGCGCTGCGGGCGGGAGCCGAACCAGGGCGTGAGCTTGTCGACGAGGACCCGGTCGTCGATGCGGATCGTCTGCTCCATGGAGCCGGAGGGGATGACGAAGGCCTGGACGAGGAAGGTCTTGAGGACGAGCGCGATGAGCACGGCCACGGTGATCAGGACCGGGATCTCCCGGATCGCGGAGCGCTGCCGGCGCCGCTTGACCTTGCGGGCCAGTCTGCGGCGCTCGGCCCGTCCGGGCAGCGCGGCGGGGCCCTGCTCGGTCCCGGCGGAGGAGCGGCCGCGGCCCCGGCTACCCATGGGCTCCCGCTCCGTGTCCACCGGCCGGCGGCGCCGGTACGGTGCCGAAGGCGTCGGTGCCGGGCACGGTGGACCAGCGGCCGAAGGGCCAGGCGATCCAGTCGGCGCGGCCGACGACCCTGTCGACGGGGACCATGCCGCCGCCGGGGTTGCCCAGGTGGTCCCGGGAGTCGCTGGACTGGCTGCGGTGGTCGCCCATGACCCAGAGCCGGTCCTGCGGGACGACGATGTCGAAGGGCACGCTGGAGGGCCGGTCGCCGAGCATCACGTACCGCTCCTCGACGGGGACGCCGTTGACGGTGAGCCGGCCGTCCTTGTCGCAGCAGACGACCCGGTCGCCGCCGACGCCGACGACCCGCTTCACGAAGTCGGTCTCGTCGGGTTCGGCGAGCCCGAGGGCGGCCGCCCCGTCGTGCAGGAGCCCGGTGACCGGATTGCCCTCCGGCTGTTCCCGTACGAAGGAACCGGTGCCGTCGAAGACGACGACGTCACCCCGGGCGGGCTCGCTGCCGAAACGGTACGCCAGCTTGTTCACGAGGATCCGGTCGCCGACCTGGAGCGTCGGCTCCATGGAGCCGCTGGGGATCAGGAACGGCTGGATCACGAAGTGACTCAGGAGCAGCAGGAAGGCCACGCAGGCGCCGCCCACGAAGGCGGTGCGCCGCCAGGAGGGGGCGCGCCCCGCATCGTCGGAAACGCGCCCGGAATCGTCGGGGGCGCTCCCGGAGTCGCCGGAAACGCGCGCGGAGCGCGACCCTTCCCCCGTACCGGACGAATCCGTGTCGGAAGAGGGGTCGCGCTCCGTGTGCTGTGCTTCGGTGTCCATCGCTGGCAGAGCCTATCCGGCCTGTCTGTGCGAGGAGTCGGAAGCGGTGAGCGTGCCGTGAGCCTGAGCTCAGCGGTCGCGCTTCTCCTTGATCTTGGCAGCCTTGCCGCGCAGCTCACGCAGGTAGTAGAGCTTGGCGCGACGGACGTCACCGCGGGTCACGAGCTCGATCTTCTCGAAGATCGGGCTGTTCACCGGGAAGGTGCGCTCGACGCCGACGGAGAACGAGACCTTGCGGACCGTGAAGGTCTCGCTGACGCCCGAACCCTGGCGACGGATGACGACGCCCTTGAACTGCTGGATACGGGAGCGGTTGCCCTCGATGACGCGAACGTGGACGTTCACGGTGTCGCCGGGACGGAAGGCGGGGAGGTCCGAGCGGAGCGAACCCGCGTTGACCTGGTCGAGCAGGGAGGCCATGGAGGTCTCTTTCCTCGCTGATGCCACAGGTCATCAGCGGTACGTTCGAATGATTCGGGGCGTCGTCCGTTTCTGGCGGCGTCGTTCCCCCTGTGGCAGGGGCGCGCGCCGGACGGACGACAGCGGCCTATTCTTCCACGCCCTCGACCCTGCGCCAAAATCGGCCGCCGGGCTCGGGCGCCCACCCCAGCATGGAGAGGATCTCGCGGTCCTTCTTGTCGAAGGCGGACGGGTCGCAGCGCTCGATGAGGTCGGGCCGGTTGGCGACCGTACGGCGGAAGGCCTCGTCGCGCCGCCAGCGGGCGATCTTGCCGTGGTGCCCGCTGAGGAGGACGTCGGGGATGCCCCGGCCGCGCCACTCGGGTGGCTTGGTGTAGACGGGGCCTTCCAGGAGGTTGGCCATGGCGCCGGGGGCGAAGGAGTCGTCCCGGTGGGACTCGGCGTTGCCGAGGACGCCGGGCAGCAGGCGGGCGACGGCCTCGGTGACGACGAGGACGGCCGCTTCGCCGCCGGCGAGGACGTAGTCGCCGATGGAGACCTCGTAGACCGGCATCCGGGTCGCGTACTCGTCCATGACGCGGCGGTCGATGCCCTCGTAGCGGGCCGGCGTGAAGATCAGCCAGGGCCGCTCGGAGAGCTCGACGGCGAGCTCCTGGGTGAAGGGGCGGCCGCTGGGGGTCGGGACGACGAGGACCGGGCCGTGCGCGCCGGCCTCGTAGCCGTCGGCGAGCGTCTGGTCGAGCGCGTCGCCCCAGGGCTCGGTCTTCATGACCATGCCGGGGCCGCCGCCGTAGGGGGTGTCGTCGACCGTGTTGTGCCGGTCGTACGTCCAGTCGCGCAGGTGGTGGACATGGACGTCCAGCTGTCCGCGCGCGCGTGCCTTGCCGACGAGCGAGACGTTCAGCGGTTCGAGGTACTCGGGGAAGATCGTGACGACGTCGAGCCTCATGCCTGCTCCTCGGCGGCCTCGTCGCCGGTCGCCTCGCCGTCGTCCCGGGAGGAGACGATCTCGGCGCGGTCGTCGATCAGACCGGGCGGCGGGTCGATGACGGCCCGCTGCTCCTCCAGGTCGATCTCGGTGACGATCTCGGAGACGAAGGGGATCAGCAGCTCGGTGCCGTCGGGGCGCTCGACGATGAAGAGGTCCTGGGACGGCAGGTGGGAGATCTCGGTGATCCGGCCGATCTCGGTGCCGTCGGCGAGGACCACGTCGAGGTCCATGAGCTGGTGGTCGTAGTACTCGTCCTCCTCCTCGGGCAGCTCCGAGGGGTCGACCTCGGCGATGAGGAGGGTGTTGCGCAGCGCCTCGGCGGCGTTGCGGTCGCGGACGCCCACGAAACGCAGCAGCAGCCGGCCGCTGTGCACCTTGCCGCTCTCGATGGTCAGCGGCCCGGCGGAGGCCGGGTCGGTCAGCAGTACGGCACCGGGGCCGAGCCTGAGCTCGGGCTCGTCCGTCCGCACCTCGACGGTGACCTCGCCCTTGATGCCGTGGGCGCGGCCGATCCGCGCGACTACCAACTGCACTGCTCCACACTCTCCTGTCACACAGCTCGTACGTACGACAACGGGCCGGGGTGGGCTCTTCAGCCCTCCCCGGCCCGTGCCGGCACAACTAAGGTGATGCTGCCGACCTGCTCAGCGGACCTGGTCCACGTCGACGAGGTCGACGCGGATCCCCCGGCCGCCGATGGCGCCCACGACGGTGCGCAGCGCACGCGCGGTGCGGCCGTTGCGGCCGATCACCTTGCCGAGGTCGTCGGGGTGGACCCGAACCTCCAGCACGCGGCCCCGGCGCAGGTTGCGCGAGGCGACCTGCACCTCGTCGGGGTTGTCGACGATGCCCTTCACGAGGTGCTCGAGAGCCTCCTCGAGCATGATCAGGCCTCGGTCGACTCGGTGGACGCGGCCTCGGCCTCGTCCGCCTTCTTGTCGGCCTTCTTGGCCTTCGGGGTGATGGCCTCACCCTTGTCGTCGCCGCCCTCGAGGGTCTTCGCGAACTCGTCGAACGAGGCGCGCTTCGCCTCCTTCGTGGCGGGGACGAGCAGAGCCTTCTCGGGGGCCGGCAGACCCTTGTGCTTCTGCCAGTCACCGGTGAGCTTCAGGATGGCGAGAACCGGCTCGGTCGGCTGGGCGCCGACAGACAGCCAGTACTGCGCACGCTCGGAGTCGACCTCGATACGCGACGGGTTGTACGTCGGGTGGTAGAGGCCGATCTCCTCGATCGCACGACCGTCACGGCGGGTGCGCGAGTCGGCGACGACGATGCGGTAGTGCGGCTGGCGGATCTTGCCGAGGCGCTTGAGCTTGATCTTGACTGCCACTGGAGTGGTGTCTCCTGGTCTTGACGTGGTTGGGCACTTGAGATGCCACGTGGGGTTGCGGTACTCGGATGCCCGATGGACGCGTCAGCCGGAGGAGAGAGGGGTCCTGTGCGACTGTCGAGTACAGCTAGCCATTGTGCCACACCCCGCCGACTCAGTTGGCGGCGCCCACTGTCTCGGGGATGCGGAAGGGCTTGCCGCAGCCGCCGCAGACGATCGGGGCCTGGGCGAGCACGGACGGCACCACGCGCACGTTCCGCCCGCAGTCGCAGACGGCCTTGACGCGCACGCCGCCGCCCGAGGAGCCGTGCCGGGCGGCCGGTCCGCGGAAGGAGCGCTTGGTGTCGGCCGCCGTGGCGACCGTGTGCGCCTTGAGGGCGCGCTGGAGCCGCTCGATGGTGGGCCGGTACCGGCGCCTCGCCTCGGGGTTGAGCGTGACCAGGGAGAAGCCGCTGCTCGCGTGCGGCTCCTCGGGATGGTCGAGGCCCATCTCCTCGGCGATCGCCAGGAATCTGCGGTTGTGGTAGCGGCCGGCGCGGGAGGTGTCGCGGACACCTCGGGCGGCGGCGATGCCGTGGACTGCCTCGTGGAGCAGTCGCTCGAAGGAGAGCTCGGCGCCACAGGCGGACGAGGACTCTCCGATCAGGGACTCGGGCGCGGCAAGATCGGGCAGCTCGGGGTGGTGCCGCTGAATGTCGGCCCACGCCTGTGCCAGCTCTGCGGCGAGAACAGGGGGTGTCGTGCTCACGTCGCGTACAACGAGCCGAAGTGCCCCCGGGTTCCATTCCGGGGCAACCCAAATAATTTGCACGTACCCGTCAGTTGCCCTTGATGTGTCCCGACGCGGGCCAGTGCCCCGATCTGCGGAGAAGTCACGCAGAGATCGTCAAGCCGGTGCGTAGTAGCGCATACGCCCCGGCGCGTGGCCGCGGTGCGCGCGCCCCCGGGGGGCCGGAGCGGCCCGAGGGACTGTTGCGAGGACATTACCGGGTCCGAGCGCAAGGCGGCGCACCGGCCCTCCCCCGGGTGAATCGGTCCGGCGCGAGCACTGGACGCGGCCGGGGAAGCGCAGTTCCCTGACTACGGGGGGCTGTCGTCCGAGCACGGATTGGGGCGCTTTTCCATGACACCTACGCTCGTCCCGCACCACCCCGCGCGTGATTGGGCCGAGATCCAGGAACGGATGCTGGTCCCGCTCTACGAGGCGGTGTACGACCGCCTGGGCGTGGGCGCGGGTACCGGGCTGCTCGGCCTGGGCTGCGGCTCGGGCCTGGCCCTCCTGATGGCCGCCGCGCGGGGCGCGCGGGTGGCCGGCACCGACCGCGACCACGCGCGCGTGGAGCTGGCCAGGGAGCGGCTGCCGGAGGGCGTCACGGTCACCGAGGAGCCGCCGGAGTCTGTCACGTACGACGTGATCACGGCCTTCCACGCGACGCGCGGGACCCTGCCCGAGCTCCGGGCCGTCACCCGTTCGGCCCAACCGGGCGCGGCGGTCGTACTCGCCGGGTGGGGGCCGCCGGAGCGGTGCGCCACGGAGCCGGTGCTGCGGGTCGCCGCCCGGCTCGCGGACCGCGGACCCGCGCCGGGTCCCGACCTGGACGCGATGGTGGCCGGGGCGGGGCTGCGGCCGGCCGGCTCGGGCCGGGTGGCCTGCCCCTTCGGGTACGCGGACGAGGCCAGCGCGGTACGCGGGCTGCTGTCGACGGGCGTCTTCGACGAGGCGGTCCGGGCGACGGAGCACGCGCAGGTGGAGAAGGAGATCGAGGAGGCCCTCGCCCCGTACGTCCGCCCGGACGGGACGGTGTGGATGCCGAACGTCTTCCGGTACGTGATCGCCCGGGTGCCGTAACCCCTCGGGAGCAGCGGGGCTGTCGCCCGGGCGCGACGGCCCCGCCCCCTCAGGACTCCTCGGCGTCCTTCTTCAGGCGCGGGACGCCCGCCGCCCGGTAGGCCGCGTCCTCCTCCAGGGTCTCGTTGGCGAGGAGGGCCGCAGCCAGGGCGTCCAGCTGGTCGCGGTGCTCGCGGAGCTGCCGTACCGCGCTCTCGTAGCACTCGTCGACGATGCGCCGCATCTCCTCGTCGACGGTGTCGAGGGTCGCGGGGGCGGCGGAGAGCCCGTACGCCTGCTGGGCGTCGCTCGGGATGGCGGTGAGCCGGCCGACACGCTCGCTCATGCCCCAGCGGCCCGCCATGCCCCGGGCGATGTTGGTGACCTGTTCGAGGTCGCTCTCGGCGCCGGTGGTGACGACTCCGAAGACGACCTGCTCGGCTGCCATCCCGCCGAGGGCGCCGATGATCCGGCCGCGCAGATAGTCCTCGGTGTAGGCGTACTTGTCGGCGTCGGGGGTCGACAGGGTGACGCCGAGGGCCCGGCCGCGCGGCACGATGGTGATCTTGCGGACCGGGTCGGCGCCCGGCTGGAGCATGCCGAGCAGGGCGTGGCCGCTCTCGTGATACGCGGTCCGGCGCCGCTCCTCCAGGGGCATCACGAGCGGCCGTTCGGCGCCGAGCTGGACCTTCTCCAGGGCGTCGGACAGATCGGACCGGGTGACGGCCTGCTGCTGGCGTTTGACCGCGAGGAGGGCGGCCTCGTTGGCGAGGTTGGCGAGCTCGGCGCCGGTCATGCCGGGGGTGGTCCGGGCCACCTGCTCCAGGTCGACGTCCTGGGCGAGCGGGATCTCCCGGGTGTGGATCTTCAGGATGGCCTCGCGGCCGCCCCGGTCGGGCGGGTTGACGTGGACGATCCGGTCGAAGCGGCCCGGCCGGGTGAGGGCCGGGTCGAGGACGTCGGCGCGGTTGGTGGCGGCGAGGACGATGACCCCCTCGGAGCCGGTGAAGCCGTCCATCTCGGTGAGGATCTGGTTGAGGGTCTGCTCGCGCTCGTCGTGCCCGCCCATCCCGGAGCCGCCGCCGCGCGCCCGGCCGATGGTGTCGATCTCGTCGATGAAGATGATCGCGGGGGCGACCTTGCGGGCCTCGGCGAACAGCTCGCGGACCCGGGAGGCGCCGACGCCCACGATCATCTCGATGAACTCGGAGGCGGAGGCCGAGAAGAACGGCACCCCCGCCTCCCCCGCGACGGCCCGGGCCAGCAGGGTCTTGCCGGTGCCGGGAGAGCCCGCGAGGAGCACGCCGCGGGGCATCTTGGCGCCCATCTCGCGGTAGGCCTGCGGGTTCTTCAGGAAGTCGACGACGTCGTTGAGCTCGCCCTCGACCTCGTCGATGCCGGCGACGTCCTCGAAGGTGGTGCGCTTGCCGCCCTCCAGCTCGACCGGTTTCGGCGGCTGCTTGCGGCCGAGCATGCCGCCCGCGCCGCCCATGCCCGCGCTCATCCGGCGGGCGATGAACACCCACAGCACGACGAGCAGCAGCATCGGGGCCAGCGAGATCAGGAGGTTGGCGAGGAAACTGCGCTCCTGGACGACGGGCTGGGCGGTGACGGTGACGTTCTGCTTGGTCAGCTGCGCCCACAGGTCGTCGTCGGCGAAGGCCGGCCGCTGGGTCTGGAACTTGGTGTAGTCGCCGTCGCCGTCGGGGACGGGCTGCTTGTTCTTCAGCTGGCCCTGGATCGCGTCACCCTTGGAGTAGATCTTGGTGACGTTCCCGGCGGCGACCTGCTTGTCGAACTCGGTGTACGAGATCGTCGGCCCGTCGCCCTCGTTGAAGAACGACAGCACGAGGTTGGCGATCAGGTACACGACGAGCGCGGTGAGGATGAGGCTGCCCCAGCCTCCCGGCATCCGCCTCTTCGGCGACGGGGGCGGCGGGGCCCCTTCCGAGCGCCAGGGCTGGTCGGTCCGGTCGCGCGGGGGTACGGGGTTGGCCACGTGGCTCTCCTCGGGGCGGCAGTGGCCCCAGTATCGAAGAGCGGGAGAAATCGGGCATCGCGAGCGGTCCGGAGGGATGAAAAGGGGCCCGGGGCGGTTTCGCACCGCCCCGGGCCCCTCACATCGGACCGATCAGCCCATGAACTTCTTGAACTCCTCCGGGAGCTCGAAGTCCTTCTGGGTCTGCCCCGCCGCCGGGAGACCGAAGGCGCCGCCGGCCTGCGCCTGCTCGCGGCGCTCGGCCGCGGCCTGCTCCTCGGCCTTGCGCTTCATCGGGTTGCCGCTCTTGCGCTTACCCTTGGCCTGCTTGACCTGCTTCTTCTGCCGGCCGGGGCCGCCGCCCATGCCCGGGATGCCCGGCATCCCCGGCATGCCGCCGCCCTGCGCCATGCGGGACATCATCTTGCGGGCCTCGAAGAACCGCTCGACCAGGCCCTTGACCGCGCTGACCTCGACGCCGGAACCCTTGGCGATACGGGCACGCCGGGAGCCGTTGATGATGGTCGGGTCCTGGCGCTCGGCCGGGGTCATCGACTTGATGATGGCGCCGACGCGGTCGACCTCCTTCTCGTCGATGTTGGCGATCTGCTCCTTCATCTGGCCCATGCCGGGCAGCATGCCGAGCAGCTTCGAGATGGAGCCCATCTTGCGGACCTGCTCCATCTGCGCCAGGAAGTCGTCGAGCGTGAAGCCCTCGCCCTTCTTCGAGGCGAGCTTCGAGGCCATCTTGGCGGCCTCTTCCTCGTCGAAGGTCTGCTGCGCCTTCTCGATGAGGGAGAGCATGTCGCCCATGCCGAGGATGCGGGACGCCATGCGGTCCGGGTGGAACGCGTCGAAGTCGTCCAGCTTCTCGCCGTTGGAGGCGAACATGATCTGCTTGCCGGTGACGTGCGCGATGGAGAGCGCGGCACCACCGCGGGCGTCGCCGTCGAGCTTGGAGAGCACGACGCCGTCGAAGCCGACGCCGTCGCGGAAGGCCTCGGCGGTGTTGACCGCGTCCTGACCGATCATGGCGTCGACGACGAAGAGGACCTCGTCGGGGCTGACGGCGTCGCGGATGTCCGCGGCCTGCTGCATCAGCTCCTGGTCGATGCCGAGGCGGCCGGCGGTGTCGACGATGACGACGTCGTACAGCTTGGTCCGCGCGTACTCGATCGAGTCCTTGGCGACCTGGACCGGGTCACCGACGCCGTTGCCCGGCTGCGGGCCGTAGAAGGCCACGCCCGCGCGGTCGGCGACGACGGAGAGCTGGTTGACGGCGTTGGGGCGCTGGAGGTCACAGGCGACGAGCAGCGGCGAGTGGCCCTGGCTCTTCAGCCAGACACCCAGCTTTCCGGCGAGGGTGGTCTTACCGGCACCCTGGAGACCGGCGAGCATGATCACGGTCGGCGCGGTCTTGGCGAACCGGAGGCGGCGGGTCTCGCCACCGAGGATGCCGATGAGCTCCTCGTTGACGATCTTGATGACCTGCTGGGCGGGGTTGAGGGCCTGGGAGACCTCGGCGCCCAGCGAGCGCTCCTTGACCTGCTTGATGAAGGCGCGAACGACCGGAAGGGCGACATCCGCTTCGAGCAGCGCGATACGGATCTCGCGCGCGGTGGCGTCGATGTCCGCCTCGGACAGACGGCCCTTGCCGCGGAGGTTCTTGAAGGTCGCTGCAAGGCGGTCGGAGAGGGTATCGAACACGGCGGTCGCGGATCCTCGGTGTCGGGGGCGGTCGGATTGCCCTCCAGGGTATCGGGCCGCTCGAAGTGTGTGCCCCCGCCCGCCGAATCCGGCGCACGGGGCGGTTCGGGTCAGGGACTCACCGCAGCGCCTCCTCCAGCGCCCGGGCCAGGTCGATCGCCTCCTCGTCCGGGAGGAGGGAGCCGTCCGGGCGGGTCACGTACAGGGTGTCGACGGCGTTGGCGCCCAGGGTGGAGACGTGGGCGCTGCGCACCCGTACCGCCGCGCCCTCCAGGGCGCGCCCGATGCGGTGGAGCAGGCCGGGGGCGTCCTGGGCGCGGACCTCGATGACGGTGGCGAGGCGGGAGTCGGCGGCGGCGACGGTGACGCGGGGCGGCGGGGCGGCGAGGCCGCGGCGGCGGGGGTAGGCGGCCTCGCGTTCGGCGAGCCGGGCGGGGATGTCGAGGGAGCCGTCCAGGGCGCGGACGAGGTCGGCGCGGAGCCGGGCGGCCTCGGGCAGGGAGCCGTACTCGGCGGCGACCCGCCAGTCGAGGACGAGGACGGAGCCGGATCCGAGGCCGCTGGGGAGGTCGACGGCGCGGAGGTCTGCGGCGCGGACGGTGAGCCGGTGGAGGGCGAGGACGCCGGCGACGGCGGGGAGGACGCCGGGCCGGTCGGGCAGGGCGATGAGGAGCTCGACGCCGACGGGCTCGGGCTCCTCCGCGTCGAGCGGCTCCTCGTCGCGGGTGTGGAGGGCGAGGACGGGTTCGCCGGTGCGCAGGGCCTCGATCGCGAGCCGTTCCTGTTCGGCGCTGGGCGCGGCGGCCTCGGGATCGGGCAGGGGTGCGCCCGCGAGGACCCCGGCGACCCGTTTGACCAGGTCGGCCACGAGCGAGGCGCGCCAGGAGGACCAGGCGGCGGGGCCGGTGGCGAGGGCGTCGGCCTCGGTGAGGGCGTGCAGGAGCTCCAGGGTGCCCAGGGTGCCGACGGCGGTGGCGACGGACTGGACGGTGGCGGGGTCGTCGAGGTCGCGCCGGGTGGCGGTCTCGACGAGGAGCAGGTGGTGGCGGACGGCGGTGGCGATGACGGCCGTGTCGGTGCGGTCGAAGCCGATGCGGGCGGCGAGGTCGCGGGCGATGGTCTCGCCGGCCACGGAGTGGTCGCCGGGCCAGCCCTTGCCGATGTCGTGGAGGAGGGCGGCGACGAGGAGGAGGTCGGGGCGGCCGACGCGGCGGGTGAGCGAGGAGGCGCGCACGGCGGTCTCGACGAGGTGCCGGTCGACGGTCCAGGTGTGGACGGGGTTGCGCTGGGGGCGGCAGCGGACGCGCTCCCAGTCGGGCAGGAGCCGGCTGATGAGCCCTTCGGCCTCCAGGGCCTCCCAGACGGGGACGGTGGCCTCGCCCGCGCCGAGGAGGGTGACGAGCTCCTCGCGGGCCTCGGCGGGCCAGGGCACCGGCAGCGGCTTGGCGGCGGCCGCGAGGCGGCGTACGGCGTGCAGGGAGATCGGCAGGGCGGACTGGGCGGCCGCGGCGGCGGCCCGCAGCGGCAGGACGGGGTCGCGTTCGGGCCGGGCGCCGCGGGCGAGGACGACCTCGCCGTCCATCTCGACGACGCCCTCGGCGAGCGGGGTGCGCTCGACGGGCGGTTTCGCGGCGCCGTTCCGGCTGAGGAGGGTACGGAGCCGGGCCGGACGGGCGGAGCGGGCCTTGAGGACGCGGTTGACCTCGCGCCAGGTGACGTCGGTGGCGTACGAGATGGTCCGGGCGGCCTCGTACACCTCGCGGAGCAGGGTGTCGGCGTCGAGGAGGCCGAGTTCGGAGGCGACGGCGTCCTGTTCCTGGAGGGCCAGCCGGTCGGTGGCGCGGCCGGTGGCGAGGTGGAGGGCGTCGCGGGCGTCGAGGAGGCGGCGGCGGGCCGTGTCGAGGCCTTCGCGGGGGGCGTCGGCGAGCCAGGAGGCGGCGACGGCGCGCAGCACCTGGGCGTCGCGGAGGCCTCCCCTGGCCTCCTTCAGGTCGGGTTCGAGGAGGTACTGCAGCTCCCCCGCGCGTTCGGCGCGCTCGCGGCAGAGGGCGTCGAGCTCAGGGAGCCGCCGGGGGGCCTGGTTGCGCCAGTCGGCGAGGACGGTGGTGCGCAGGGCGGCGACGAGCCCGGTGTCTCCGGCGAGGGGCCGGGCGTCGAGGAGGCCGAGGTGGACCTTGAGGTCGTCGGCGGCGGTGGCGCGGGCCTCGGCGGGGGTGCGGACGGAGTGGTCGAGGGCGAGGCCGAGGTCCCAGACGGGGTACCAGATCCGGTCGGCGAGGGCGGCGACGGCGGCCTTGTCGGCGGTGCCGTCGTGGAGCAGGAGGAGGTCGAGGTCGCTGCGCGGGGAGAGTTCGGCGCGCCCGTAGCCGCCGACGGCGACGAGGGCGGTCCCGCGGGGCGGTGCGGCGGCGGCGAAGAGGCCGGCCAGCCAGTCGTCGGTGAGCCGGGCCAGAGCGGCACGGCGCGGCGGCCCGGGCCGCTCCTTCTCCTGGAGGAGGAGCAGCCGGGCCGCCGCGTAACCGCCGGGTCCCGAATCTTCGGTCTCTTCGCTGACTTCGAGGCTCGTCACCCGGCGGCTCCTTCGTGTGCTTACAGTGCGTCCGGACCGCGCTCGCCGGTGCGGACCCGTACGGCGGTCTCGACCGGCACGCTCCACACCTTGCCGTCTCCGATCTTGCCGGTTCGGGCGGCCTTCACGACGACGTCGATGAGCTGTTCGGCGTCCTCGTCCTCGACGAGGACCTCGATGCGGATCTTGGGGACGAGGTCGACGGTGTACTCGGCGCCCCGGTAGACCTCGGTGTGGCCGCGCTGGCGGCCGTAGCCGCTGGCCTCGGTGACGGTGAGGCCGTGCACGCCGAACGCCTGGAGGGCCTCCTTGATCTCGTCGAGCCGGTGCGGCTTCACGACCGCTGTGATGAGCTTCATGCGTCCACCTTCTTGTTCTCGCTCGGGACGGGCGTGGCCACGGAGGTGCTGCGTCCCGTGCTGCCGCCGCCGGCTCCGCTGAAGTCGTACGCGGTCTCGGCGTGCTCGACCTGGTCGATGCCGGAGACCTCGTCGTCCTCGCTGACCCGCATCCCCATCGTCTTGTCGATGATCAGGGCGAGGACCGCGGAGGCGATCAGAGAGTAGGCGAGGACCGCGAAGACGCCGACGGCCTGCTTGCCGAGCTGCTCCAGGCCGCCGCCGTAGAAGAGGCCCTTGGCGTCGGACTGGACGCCGCCGGTGGCGAAGAGGCCGACGAGGAGGGAGCCGAGGACACCGCCGACGAGGTGGACGCCGACGACGTCGAGGGAGTCGTCGTAGCCGAACTTGTACTTGAGGCCGACGGCCATGGCGCAGGCCAGGCCGGCGATGGCGCCGATCGCGATGGCGCCGAGCGGGGAGCAGGAGCCGCCGGAGGGGGTGATGGCGACGAGGCCGGCGACCGCGCCGGAGGCGGCGCCGAGGGTGGTGAAGGAGCCGTGGCGGAGCTTCTCGTACGCGAGCCAGGCGAGCATGGCGGCGGCGGTGGCGACCTGGGTGTTGACGAACATCACGGCGCCGACGCCGTCGTCGTTGCCGAGCCAGGAGCCGGCGTTGAAGCCGAACCAGCCGAACCAGAGGAGACCGGCGCCGAGCATGACCAGCGGGAGGCTGTGCGGGCGCATCGGGTCCTTCTTGAAGCCGACGCGCTTCCCGATGACGAGGATGACGCCGAGGGCCGCGGCACCGGCGTTGATGTGGACGGCGGTGCCGCCGGCGAAGTCGATGACGCCCATCTCGAAGAGCCAGCCGCCCGCGCCCCAGACCCAGTGGGCGACGGGGAAGTAGACGATCGTGACCCAGAGGGTGATGAAGAGGGCCCAGGCGGTGAACTTGACGCGGTCGGCGAGGGCGCCGCTGATGAGCGCGGGGGTGATGATCGCGAACATCAGCTGGAAGACGGCGAAGACGTACACCGGGATGGTGTAGCCGTCCCAGAGTTCGGTGATGCCGATGCCGCTGAGGCCGACGTAGTCGGAGGTCCAGCCGATGATCGAGCCGGAGTCGGTGCCGAAGGCGAGGCTGAAGCCGAAGAGCACCCAGAGGATCGTGACGATCCCGAGGCTGATGAAGCTCATCATCAGCATGTTGAGGGTGGACTTGACGCGGACCATGCCTCCGTAGAAGAAGGCGAGCGCCGGGGTCATCAGCATGACCAGGGCGGAGCAGATGAGCATGAACCCGGTGTTGGCGGCAGACAGCTCGGGGGCGTCTGCGGCCAGGGTCGTGATGGCTGGTGCCATCGGCGTCTCCTCGTCGTCGAATGCGGCCGTGCGGGGCGGGGCCGGGGAGCGTCCGGCCTTGAGGGGTGGCCGGTTATGGGCCAGAGATTCGCGCAGCGCGGTTTCCGCCGATGCCGCTCGATGTTTCGGCGCAGTGACGAAGGGGTGGGGCGTGTTACGTGACCGTGAACGGCCGTGTCGGTCCCGGGCGACGCCCGGGGAAACGAACCGGCCGCGCCGGGCGTCCGTGTGACCTTGCGGCGGGGGAGCCGAGTCGGGCTTTACGGGACGTCCGGCGCGGCCGGGGTCTGTGCGGGCCCCCGGAGCGGGGCCGGGGGGTCGGGGCCTGGGGCCCCGGGGGGGTCAGACCGCTTCGGCGGCCTCGGGCAGGAGCTGGGTGAGCCGGTCGGTGAGCTGGACGACCTCGGCGACGTCGCTGTAGTTGCGGGCGGCGTGGTCGACGGTCTTGCGGAGCCGGGTGTTGACCCGCTCGGAGCGGATGCTGCGGGCGACCCCGAGGGCCTTCTCGGCGAGGACCACGGACTGCTCGGGCTCACGCTTGAGGAGGTGGACGGTGGCCATGCCGATCAGATTGAGCGCGTAGGACCGCTGGTGGTCGGGGTCCTTCTCGAAGAGCTCGACGGCCCGCTCCATGACGGGCTCGGCCAGCGAGGCGTAGGTCGGGGAGCGGCCGGCGACGTAGGCGAGGTCGCGGTAGGAGTGGGAGTTCTCGCCGTTGAGCTCGGCCTCGGAGAAGAAGCCGATCCAGTCGGGCTCGGGCTCGCCGTCGAGGCCGACGTCGGCGAAGGTGTCCTCGGCCATCCGGACGGCCCGCTTGCACTTGGAGGGCTGCCCCATGTTGGCGTAGGCGCGGGCCTCCATCGCATACAGCATGGCCTGGGTGCGGGCGGTGGCGCAGTCCCGACTGCCGTACTGGGCGAGGTGGATGAGTTCGAGGGCGTCGTCGGGCCGTCCGAGGTGGATCATCTGGCGGCTCATCGAGGACAGGATGTACGAGCCGAGCGGCTTGTCGCCGGCCTCCTTGGCGGCGTGCAGGGCGAGCACGAAGTACTTCTGGGCGGTGGGCTGGAGACCGACGTCGTAGCTCATCCAGCCGGCGAGCTCGGCGAGTTCGGCGGCGCAGGTGAAGAGGCGCTTGGCGGTGGCGGCGGGCTGGGACTCCTGGAGGAGGTCGGTGACCTCGTGGAGCTGGCCGACGACGGCCTTGCGGCGCAGTCCGCCGCCGCACTGGGCGTCCCACTTGCGGAACATGGCGGTGGTGGACTCCAGGAGGTCGAGCTCGATCTCGGAGAGCCGGTTGGGGCGGCGGGCGTCGACGATCGGCTCGGGGCGCTCGATGTCGCCGGCCGGGGTGGGGACGAGCCAGCGCTGCATCGGTTCGATGAGGGCGGGTCCCGCGGCGAGCTGCAGGGAGGAGCCGAGGAAGCCCCGGCGGGCGAGCATGAGGTCGCTGCGGGAGAACTCGCTGAGCAGGGCGACCGTCTGCGGTCCCGCCCAGGGCAGGTCGACGCCGGAGACGGAGGGCGACTGGTGGGCGCTGCGCAGCCCGAGGTCCTCGATGGCGACGACAGAGCCGAAGCGCTCGGAGAAGAGCTCGGAGAGGATCCGCGGGATCGGCTCGCGGGGCTGCTCGCCGTCGAGCCAGCGGCGCACGCGGGAGGTGTCCGTGGAGATGTGGTGCGCGCCCATCTGGCGCGCCCTGCGGTTGACCTGGCGTGCCAGTTCGCCCTTCGACCAGCCGCTGCGCACGAACCACGAGCCCAGCTGCTCGTTCGGGCGCTTGCCGGCAGTCGTACCGTCTGCGCCGTTGCCGCTCACTGGAACGCCCCCATCCACCTGATGACCTGTCGTACGAACCCCTATCAGAATGCCGTCTCTCGCGGCACCCGTCCGACGTTCACACTCCTTCGAACTGGAAACCGGGTTGCCACCGGCATACCCACGCGTGCAAGCGATCCCGAGCTTCGAGTACCGAAAGTAATCCTACGATCACCCCTCCACGAGGGCGATTCAAGAAACGCCACCATTCGCCACCCCTTCGAATGAACTCGCCACGCGTGGAACGCGATTCACTTGACATGCGACGAACCGGAGTCGGCGGACGGAAGCGCGGAGAGGCGCGTGTCCCGGTCCGCACCACCCCTCTCACTACCGTGCGCCACACTCGGCGACGGACCGCGACGAAGGGTGACGGCGGTGCTCCGGGTCGTAACCACCGGCGCGCTCGACCCGTTGGAGGGGGCATGGGTTTCACGATCGGCGGCATTCGTGAGATGCGGTCCGGCGCACGCCGCCGCGTACGCACCACGGAGTGCACAGCGGTGGCCGAGTACACGGGACTTTGGGGCTGGGACGTCGTCCCCGGCGCGCGGGCCGTCTCCGGCCAGTGCTCCTGCGGCGATCCGGCCTGCGCGGCGCCCGGCGCGCACCCCCTCTCCTTCGCGGAACCGGTCCCCGCGGGCGCCGGCCTCGACGACGCCGTGAAGGCCTGGTCCGAGTACCCGGGCGCGGCGCTGCTCCTCCCGGTCGGCCGCGCCTTCGACGTGATCGAGGTCGCCGAGGCCGCGGGCCGGCGGGCGCTGGTGCGCCTGGAGCGCATGGGGCTTCCCCTCGGCCCGGTGTGCGCCACCCCGACCGGCCGGGCGCGGTTCTTCGTGGCCCCGGGCGCGGCGGCCCAGCTGCCGCAGCTGCTGTACCGGATGGGCTGGGACGACGCCGATCTGGACCTGCACTGTCTGGGCCCCGGCTCCCACATCACCGCTCCCCCGTCGGACCTGGGCGGGCGCGGGCCGGTCCGCTGGCTGCGGCCCCCGACGCTGGACACGGCGGGCGCGCCCCCGCAGGCCCGGCTGCTGCTCGGGACGCTGGCGTACATCTGCCACCGGACGCACTTCTGAGGACGCGGAAGGGCCCCCGCCAGGAGTCGGCGGGGGCCCTTCCGTATGCCGTACGAGGTGTCAGTCGCCGATCAGGGCGTCGACGAAGGCGCCCGGCTCGAAGGGCGCCAGGTCGTCCGGGCCCTCGCCGAGGCCGACCAGCTTGACCGGGACGCCCAGATCGCGCTGGACGGCGACGACGATGCCGCCCTTGGCGGTGCCGTCGAGCTTGGTCAGCACGATGCCGGTGATGTCGACGACCTCGGCGAAGACGCGGGCCTGGATCAGGCCGTTCTGGCCGGTGGTGGCGTCGAGGACGAGGAGGATCTCGTCGAGCGGGCCGTGCTTCTCGACGACGCGCTTGACCTTGCCGAGCTCGTCCATGAGGCCGGTCTTGGTGTGGAGCCGGCCGGCGGTGTCGATGAGGACGACATCGGCCTTCTCGGCGATGCCCTCCTTGACCGCGTCGAAGGCGATCGACGCCGGGTCGCCGCCCTCCGGTCCGCGCACGGTCCGGGCGCCGACGCGCTCGCCCCAGGTCTGGAGCTGGTCGGCGGCGGCGGCGCGGAAGGTGTCGGCGGCGCCGAGGACGACGGACTTGCCGTCGGCGACCAGGACACGGGCGAGCTTGCCGGTGGTGGTGGTCTTGCCGGTGCCGTTGACGCCGACGACCATGACCACGCCCGGGGTGTCCTCGGGGCTCTCGGTCTTCACCGAGCGGTCGAAGTCGCCGAGGAGGGCGACGAGCTCCTCGCGGAGCAGTCCGCGCAGCTCGTCGGGGGTGCGGGTGCCGAGCACCCTGACGCGCTCGCGCAGCCGGTCGACGAGCTCCTGGGTGGGCGCGACGCCGACGTCGGCCGTGAGGAGGGTCTCCTCGATCTCCTCCCAGGTGTCCTCGTCGAGGTGCTCGCGGGACAGGAGCGTGAGCAGCCCCTTGCCGAGCGAGTTCTGGGAGCGGGCGAGCCGGGCGCGGAGCCGCACGAGGCGGCCGGCGGTGGGCTCGGGCACCTCGATCTCGGGAGCTGCGGGCTCCTCGACGAGGGGCTCCTCGACCGCGACCGGGGCCTCGGGGACCTCGGCGGTGGGGAGCTCGACCTCCTCGACGGTGCGGCGTGGTTCTTCCCGCAGCGTCTCCGCCTCGTCGCCGACGTGCGGTTCGGCGGGCGGAGCGGTGATGGTCGGCGTGGTGGACGGCGGCTCGGCCGGCGGCAGCTGCTTCTTCTTGCGACCGCTGATCACGAGCCCGCTTGTCACGGCGACCGCGACGACCAGAGCGATGACTACAGCAAGGATGAGTTCCATAACGCCTTCCAGTATGGCGTGACCTCACCCGAGTCCCCTCGTTCCTCCTAGGAGGCACGCCCCCGCGGGCCGGCCCGGCCCGCCGTTCGGCCGTGTGCCGACGGGAAGCCTCTCGGGGCGGAGTCACAACCCGTCCAGTATCGGACCGGTTCAGGCGTGCGAGGCGCGCCCAGAGGGTGCGTCAGCCCATTCCGTGGGTTGACGCACCCTTTGCGCGGTGAAGCGCGACTGACGGCGGCGATCGCCGCGCCGGTCGACAAGCCGGCCGGTTCCACGGCGATGATGGTCGCGGGCATCGGCACGATCGCGGCCGGCGGCATCAGCCGGGTGCCCTCGGGCCCGGACTTCACGCGCTACCTGCCCCGTACGGCCTCGTCGCGGGCGATGGTCGGCTCGACGATCGACGGCGCCGGAATCGTGGTGTCGCGGGCGTGCTGTACGCGTGCTGCCGCGCACTCCCGGGAAGGCGGCGGAACCTGTCGCCGAGGTCCGCGAGACCGTTTCCATCTGACGCTCCGTCAGCTACTGTCCCCCTTCCGCGCACCTGCGAAGGGGGACTTTCCCATGCCGTTCAGCGTCGTACGGTTCAACCTCGTCGATCCCCGTGCGACCCCGGACTCCCTCTCGGAGCGCTACCGGGCCGCGCTCGCCATGGCCGCGTACGCCGACGAGCACGGCGTCGACACCGTGCAGACCGAGGAGCACCACGGGGTCGAGAACAACTGGCTGCCCTCCCCCTTCGCCTTCGCGGGCGCGGTCTTCGGCGCGACGCGCAGGATCGCGGTCACGGTCTCGGCGATCATCGGCCCGCTGCACGATCCGCTGCGCCTGGCCGAGGACATCGCGGTCCTGGACCTGCTGAGCGGGGGCCGTCTGGTGACGGTGGCGGGGATCGGCTACCGGCCGGAGGAGTACGAGGAGCGCGGGGTCGACTGGGGGCGGCGGGGCAAGCTCCAGGACCTGCTCCTGGAGACCCTCCTCACGGCCTGGAAGGGGGAGCCGTTCACGTATCAGGGCCGTACGGTACGGGTCACCCCGCGGCCGTTCACCCGGCCGCATCCGCTGCTCCTGGTCGGCGGGTCCTCGCGGGCGGCGGCGCGGCGGGCGGCCCGGCTCGGGCTGCCGTTCTTCCCGAGCGCGCACCTTCCGGAACTGGAGACGTACTACCGGGAGCGGTGCGCGGAGTACGGCACGGAGGGCTGGACGATGATGCCGGCGAAGGAGACCCCGCTGCTGCACCTGTCGGAGGACCCGGACCGGGCGTGGGCGGAGTACGGGGAGCACTTCCTGCACGAGGCGCGGACGTACGCCTCCTGGCAGTCGAAGGACATCCGCTCGGCGGTGCGGTCGGCGGCGACGACGGTGGCGGAGCTGCGGGCGGAGGGGGTGTACCGGGTGGTCACTCCGGAGGAGTGCCTGGCGCTCGGTCTGGAGAGCCTCGTCCTGCATCCGCTGTGCGGAGGGATGCCGGTCGAGGAGGGGTGGCGGAGCCTGCGGCTGTTCTGTGACGGGGTACTGCCGCGGCTCACGGCGTGAGCGACGGGGTCTTCCCACGGGCTAACGGCATGAGCCACGGGGGCCTCCCGCGGCTGACGGCGTGAGCGACGGGGTCCTCCCGCGGCTCACCGCGTGAAACGAGTACTGCCCCGGCCGGAGGCGTGAGGCCTCGGCCGGGGCAGTCGTCGTGAGGAGAGGGGCAGCGGGGTTTAGCCCATCTCCTCCAACGCCTTGCCCTTCGTCTCCTTGACGTACCTGAGCACGAAGGGGATCGAGAGCACGGCGAAGATCATGTAGATCACGTAGGTGCCGGAGAGGTTCCAGTCCGCGAGGGACGGGAAGCTGGCGGTGATAGCCCAGTTGGCGATCCACTGGGCGAAGGCGGCGACGCCGAGGGCGGCGGCGCGGATGCGGTTGGGGAACATCTCGCCGAGGAAGACCCAGACCACCACGCCCCAGGAGAGGGCGAAGAAGAGCACGAAGACGTGGGCGGCGACGAGGGCCACCACGCCCTGGGTCTCGGGGAGCTTGCCGTCGACGAGGTCGGCGGAGAAGGCCCAGGCCTCGAAGGCGAGGGCGATGGCCATGCCGACGGAGCCGACGAGGGCGAGCGGCTTGCGGCCGACCCGGTCCACCAGGACCATCGCGATCACGGTGCCGATGATGTTGATGATCGACGTGGTGAACGAGTAGAAGAACGAGCTGGACGGGTCGATGCCGACGGACTGCCAGAGGGTCGCGGAGTAGTAGAAGGCGACGTTGATGCCGACGAGCTGCTGGAAGACCGAGAGTCCGATGCCGACCCAGACGATGGGCAGGAGCCTGGACCTGCTGCCGGCGACGAGCAGGTCCTTGAAGGTGGACTTGTGCTCGCTGCGCATGGCCGCGTCGATCTCGGCGACGCGGTGGTCGAGGTCGACGCCGTGGCCCTCGACCTCGGCGAGGACCTCCTTGGCCCGGTCGGTCTTCCCGACGGAGATGAGGAAGCGGGGGGACTCGGGGATCGCGAAGGACAGCATGCCGTAGAGGAGCGCGGGGACGACCATCACGCCGAGCATCCACTGCCAGGCCTCGATGCCGGCGATCTCACCGCGCTGGTCGCCGTCGGCGAGCTGGAGGATGCCGTAGTTGACCAGCTGGGAGATGGCGATGCCGATGACGATCGCGGCCTGCTGGAAGGAGCCGAGGCGGCCGCGGTAGGCGGCGGGGGCGACCTCGGCGATGTAGGCGGGGCCGATGACGGAGGCCATGCCGATGGCGAAGCCGCCGATGATCCGCCAGAGGGCGAGGTCCCAGAGGGCGAAGGGCAGCGCGGAGCCGACGGCGCTGACGGCGAAGAGCACCGCGGAGATCTGCATGCAGCGGATGCGGCCGATGCGGTCGGCGATCCGCCCCGCGGTGGCGGCGCCGATGGCGCAGCCGATCAGGGCGATGGCGATGACCTGGGCGAGGGTGCCGGAGCCGATGTCGTAGCGGTCGCGGATCGCCTCGACGGCGCCGTTGATGACGGAGCTGTCGTAGCCGAAGAGGAAGCCGCCCATCGCGGCGGAGGCCGTGATGAAGATGACGTGGCCGAGGTGGTCCGGGTGAGCGGCTCGGCCTTCGGAAGGCGGCGGCGTGGGCGCCTGCGCGGTGCTGGTCACATGGACTCCTCGGTGGGGGGCAAGCCCTTCCAGTGGCGCACAACTTCACGCCGCCCACCACGTGAAGGTAAAAGCAACGTTGCAGAGACTATGCCTTCAAGTTTCGAAGTCAATAGCCGATGTCGTGTGACTTTATGAGCATGAAGAGGTCGCTTGAGTTCATATGTTGAACACAGAGCTTTCAGCGGAGCCGCTGGCTGATCACCTTCGAGACGCCGTCGCCCTGCATGGACACGCCGTACAGCGCGTCCGCGACCTCCATCGTCCGCTTCTGGTGCGTGATCACGATCAGCTGCGAGGACTCCTGGAGCTCCCGCATGATCCGGATCAGCCGCTGGAGGTTGGTGTCGTCGAGCGCCGCCTCGACCTCGTCCATCACGTAGAACGGGCTGGGCCTGGCCTTGAAGATCGAGACGAGCAGTGCCACGGCGGTCAGCGAGCGCTCCCCGCCGGACAGCAGCGAGAGGCGCTTGACCTTCTTGCCCGGCGGGCGGGCCTCCACCTCGACGCCGGTGGTGAGCATGTTGTCCGGGTCGGTGAGGACCAGCCGGCCCTCGCCGCCCGGGAAGAGCCGCGAGAAGACGCCCTCGAACTCGCGGGCGGTGTCGCGGTACGCCTCGGTGAAGACCTGCTCGACGCGCAGGTCGACCTCCTTCACGACCTGAAGCAGGTCCGTACGGGTCTTCTTCAGGTCCTCCAGCTGCTCCGAGAGGAAGCGGTGCCGCTCCTCCAGGGCAGCGAACTCCTCCAGGGCCAGCGGATTGACCTTGCCGAGCTGGTGGTACGCCCGTTCGGCGGCCTTCAGCCGCTTCTCCTGCTCCGAACGGACGAACGGCCGCGGCCCGATGTCCGAGGCCTCCGGGTCCCCCTCCGCGGTCGGCGACGGGGGCACGGGCTGGTCCGGGCCGTACTCGGCGACCAGGGCGGTCCCCTCCACGCCGAACTCCTCCAGGGCCTTCGCCTCCAACTGCTCGATCCGCAGCCGCTTCTCGGCGCCGAGCACCTCGCCCCGGTGCACCGAGTCGGTCAGCTTGTCGAGCTCGGCCTTGAGGTCCCGGCCCCGGGCCCGGGCGGCCGTCAGACCCTGCTCCCGGTCGGCCCTCGCCGCCTCGGCCACCACCCGCTCCCGCTCGGCGCGGACCAGGGAGACCTCGACATGGGCCAGGAGGGCGCGGGCACCGGCGGCGACCGCGCCCGCGACGCGCTCCTCGTGGCGCAGCCGGGCCCGGCGCTGCTCGGCACGCGCGCGTGCCTCCCGTTCGGCGCGGGCGGCCCGGTCGAGCGAGTCGGCCCGTCCGGCGAGGCCCTTGACCCGCTCCTCGTGGGTACGGACCTGGAGCCGCGCCTCCATCTCGGTCTGGCGCGCGTTGGAACCGTCGATCGCGAGCCGGTCGCGCAGGGAGGTGTCGGGCTCGTCCTCGGCTGGCGTCTCCTCGGCCACGAGGAGCCGTTCGGCGAGTTCCTCGGCTTCGTCGGTGGCCTTCTCCAGGGCCTCCTGGGCGCGGGCGGCGGCGGCCGCGGTCCGCTCGGCCTCCCCGGCCGCTCCCCTGGCCTGGCCGGCGAGCCTGCCGAGCCGCTGGGCGACGGCGGACCGCTCGCGCTCGCCGGCGCGGCGGCGGGTGTCGAGCTCCTCGACGAGGGACGCGGCGGTACGGCGCCGCTCGTCGGCCTCGGCCTGTGCGGCGGCGAACTCCTCGCACCGCACGGCCAGTTCGTCGAGCTCGACGGCGGCTTCGGCGACCGAGGCCTGGACTTCGAGGAGGCTGGGCGCGGCGGCCGAGCCTCCTTGCGCGAAGTGCGCCCCGAGCAGGTCGCCTTCGGCGGTGACGGCGGTCAGCTCGGGCCGGGCCCTGACGAGTTCGGCTGCCTCGTCGAGGTCGCCGACGACCACGATCCCGGCGAGCAACCGACGGACGGCGGGCAGGAGTTCGGCGGGCCCGCGGACCATCTCTGCGGCGTACGGGGGTCCTTCGGCCGGCAGCGCGGGCCGCGGCTCGGGGGCTCCGGCCAGGATCAGGGTGGCCCGGCCCGCGTCCTGCTTGCGCAGCAGGCGCAGGGCTTCGGCGGCGGCGGAGGGTCCTTCGGCGGCGAGCGCGTCGGCGGCCGCGCCGAGGGCGGCGGCGACGGGGATCTCGTATCCCGGGGTGACGGTGAGGAGTTCGGCCGCCGGGCCGAGGAGTCCGGTGAGCCCCGCGGAGAGCAGGGCGCCGGTGCCGTCTTTGCGGCGGAGCCCGAGGGCGAGGGTGTCGTGCCGGGCCCGGGTGGCGGCGCGGCGGCGTTCGGCGGTGGCGGCGGCCTCGCGGGCGGCGCTCAGCGCGGCCTCGGCGTCGACGAGTTCGCGGCGGGCGGCCTCGTACCGCTCGCTCTGCTCGGTGTCCTCCGCGTCGAGGCCGTCGACCTCGGCCTTGAGCTGCTCGTACTCCTCCTGGGCGGCGGCCGCGCGCTCCGCGGCCTCGTCTCGGGCGGCGCCGAGCCGGTCGATCTCGGCCTGGGCGGAGGCGGCGCGCGAGCGGGCCGCGTTGACCTGGCCGTGGAGCCGGGCGAGGCCCTCGCGGCGGTCGGCGATGGCGCGGGCCAGGTCCTTGAGGCGGCGCTCCTCGGCCGCGAGGGTCCGCTCCAGGTCGGACCGGTGGGCGACGGTGTCCTCCAGGGCGCGCTCGGCGGCCTCCAGGGCGGCTTCGAGCTCGGCCTCCTGTTCGCGGACGCGGGCGGCCTCCCGCTCCAGGTCCTCCGGGTCGCGCCCGCGCCGTTCCTCGGCGGGTGCGGTGGTGGCGCTCTTCACGCGCGCGTCGGCCAGGGAGACGGTGCCGCGGACGCGTTCGGCGAGCTGGGAGAGGGCGTACCAGTTCTGCTGTGCGCGCTCCAGGCGGGGCACGAGGGTGCGGGCCTCCGCTTCGAGCTCGGCCTCCTTGCCGAGGGCGGCGCGCAGCTCGGCCTCGGTGGCCTCCTTGCGGGCGAGCAGGGCCGCCTCGTCGGCGACCTCGGCCGTCAGCGCCTCCTGGAGGCGGACGAGGTCGTCGGCGAGGAGGCGGAGCCGGGCGTCGCGCAGGTCGGCCTGGATGACGACGGCGCGGCGGGCGACGGCGGCCTGCCGGCCCAGTGGCTTGAGCTGACGGCGGAGTTCGTCGGTGAGGTCCTGCACGCGCGCGAGGTTCGCCTGCATCGCGTCGAGCTTCCGCAGCGCCTTCTCCTTGCGCTTGCGGTGCTTGAGGACGCCGGCGGCCTCCTCGATGAAGGCGCGGCGGCCCATCGGGTCGGCGTGCAGCACGGAGTCGAGCTGTCCCTGCCCGACGATCACGTGCATCTCGCGGCCGATGCCGGAGTCCGAGAGCAGGTCCTGGAAGTCGAGCAGCCGGCAGGTGTCGCCGTTGATCTGGTACTCGCTGCTTCCGCCGCGGAACATGATCCGGGTGAGGGTGACCTCGGCGTAGTCGATGGGCAGCGCGCCGTCGGAGTTGTCGATGGTCAGCGAGACCTCGGCGCGGCCGAGCGGAGGGCGCCCGGTCGTGCCGGCGAAGATGACGTCCTCCATCTTGCCGCCGCGCAGCGACTTGGCGCCCTGCTCGCCCATGACCCAGGACAGGGCGTCCACCACATTGGACTTGCCCGAACCGTTCGGGCCCACCACACACGTGATTCCCGGTTCGAACCGCAGCGTGGTGGCCGAGGCGAACGACTTGAATCCGCGGAGGGTCAGGGCCTTGAGGTGCACCCCGGGGACTCTACCGGGGCACGTGCGTTTCGCCCGCGATCGCGTGGGGCAGATCCTCGGATGAGGAGGGGTGGACGCGGGGGAAACAGCGGGTGAAAGAGAGAAGGGACGCCGAGGCGCCCCTTGCAGGTCCAGCCGTCGTGCACGTGCGTCGTTCCGCACGATCAGCTGTGTGGGTGTCCGGCTGCGCCGACGAGAATGCTTTCCACCTGGCCCCTGGGGGCTGGGTTGTCAGGTGAGCGCAGGCTCTGCCTGGGGTACGTCGAGGTCGATGCTGTTCAGCAGCGACTCTCCCTGGTGCTGAGCGGCGGCAGCGGCGAGCGTGTCGTTCTCGGACTGGATCCGTACCAGCTCGGATTCGAGGTCCTGGACACGCTGCTGAAGCCGTCGCATCTCGGCGAGGAGTCGCGGGTCGGAGCCGCCGACGTAACCGAGAAGCGCCTTTGCCATGATGGATGGTCCTCCACAATGAGTGACCGACCGAAGCGGTGTGGGTCGTGAGGGATTCGCACCCGCGGTGCTCGGCAGTACTGCTTGTCGTGCCGGTTCCACTGCCAAACAGCTAAGGTGCGCGGGGATTCCAGCGTCTCACCAAAAAGTTTGACGGTCAACACGATCACGCCCGTTTGAAGGGCTACCGAGGAGTCCACGGCCGCTCAGGGGGCGGCGGGGCCTTCGAACTCGGTGCCTCGGGGGCGTCGCGATCATCCTTACCGGGCAGCCTTGCACGACCGGCGCGACTTGGCAACCATCAGGCGGTTCGCTGGTCACACCCCTGTTACCGCGCGTCCGCCCGGTGCCGCTCTCGGTCACCGGGCGGGGTTTCGGAGCGTGATCGTCAGCGGATGGCGAAGCTGTCGTAGCCGCCGCGCGGGGTGTCCCAGATCTCAGTGACACCGTCCACACGTCCGGGTGTGTCGTCGGACTGGAGCCAGTCGAGCAGACGGTGGCAATTCTCACGCGGCCCCTCGGCCACGACCTGCACCCTGCCGTCGTCGAGGTTCAGGGCGAAGCCCACCAGGCCGCCGATCTCCAAGGCGTTTGCCCTGGTGAACCAGCGGAAGCCCACTCCCTGTACCCGGCCGCGCACCCAGGCGGTCATCCGTACGTCGTCGCTCATGGCTGCACGCTAACGGGCGGATTGCCAGATGAGCACATCGCCCCTGCTTCTCATGGCGTACAGTCCCGACCGAACACGCCTCACCCGTTCGGGGGCGCGCCGTTCGACTGTCGATCCGGAACGGTACCGACAGCAAAGATCAGCAAAGCGCCGCAAAGAATCCGGCGAAGATCCGCGAACACCAGCAGAGGAAGGCAGAGCAGATGGGACGCCACCGTCGCTCCGGCGCCGCACCCGCCGCAGAAGATTACGCGGCCGGTTCGGGCCGCCCGCACCGGGGTGCCGGCCGCCGTCGGCCGGTGCGCACCGGCCTGCTCGGCGCCTCCGCGGCGGTCGCGGTCGGCGCCGTCGCCGTCGCCACGGGGCTGCTCCCCGGCGGGGACACGTTCACCGTCGGCAGCGCCGGCACGAGCGAGCGCCAGGTCCAGACCCGGCAGGCCCCGGAGCTGACGACGCAGGGCGGAGCCACGCAGACTCCGACCGATACGGGCACGGAGGCGAGCGCCGACAAGGCCCGCACCGCTCCCTCGCCCTCGGCGACCCCGTCCAGGAAGCCGAGCCCGAAGCCGACGCCGACCCCGACGAAGACACAGACGAAGACGCCCACGGCGAAGCCCACACCGACCAAGGTCTCGGCCGCGCCCACGACGAAGGCGCCCGCGCCGAGGCCGGCCCCGACCACGGCGGCACCGACCCAGAAGACCACGGTCACCTCCACCGCCGACCGGGGCGACGCCGCCGAGGCCGAGGTCCTGCGCCTGGTCAACGCCGAACGCGCCAAGGTGGGCTGCACCCCGGTCCGCGCGGACGCGAAGCTCGCGTCCCTCGCCGGCGCGTTCAGCGCGGACATGGCGGCCCGCGGCTTCTTCGACCACACGGACCCGGACGGCGACACACCGTGGGCCCGGGCGGAGCAGGCGGGCGTCACAGGCATGGGCGGCGAGAACATCGCGCGCGGCCAGGTGGACGCGGCGGCGGTGATGGCGTCCTGGATGAACAGCGACGGCCACCGCGCCAACATCCTGAACTGCGACTTCACCACCCTGGGCGTAGGCGTCGTCTTCGGCGACGGCGGCCCCTGGTGGACCCAGGACTTCGGCTACTGAGCCGCCGGACACGAAAGGGCCCCGTCACCGTGGAGGTGACGGGGCCCTTTCGTGTGTGCGTGGGGGTCAGGCGGCGGCCTTGCCGGCCGCGAAGGTGCGGGCCGTCAGGGCGACGCGGCGGCCGAGGTGTTCGGCGGTGGCGACGTCGGCCTTGTGGACGCCCTCCGGGCCGAGGTCGTTGTGGGTCTGGGCGCCGGCGCCGGAGAAGAAGCCGAGGCGGTTGAGGTCGTTCTCGGAGGCCTCGCTGGTGTTCCAGCCGGGCTTCAGGCCGAGGTTGACCCAGGTCATGCCGTGCTGGCCGGCGAGGGTCTGGAAGAACTGCAAGGTGTGTCCCTTGTCGCCGCTCTTGGAGCCGGAGTTGGTGAAGCCGGCGGCGAGCTTGTCCAGCCAGGCGTCGGTGAACCAGCGCTTCGAGGTGGCCTCGGCGAACTGGTGGAAGGCGCCGGAGGCGGTGCCCATGTAGGTCGGGGAGCCGAAGACGATCGCGTCGGAGGCGTCGAGCAGCTCCCAGTCGGCGTCGGTGATCTCGTCGACCTTGACCAGGTGGACGGTGGCGCCCGCGTCGGCGGCGCCGTCACGGACGGCCTCGGCCAGGACCGCGGTGTGGCCGAAGCCGGAGTGGTAGGCGATGGAGACGACGGGGGTGGTCACAAAAGGCTCCTCGAAGAGGCGTTCGGGGTGATGACCAGAAGTAGAGCACTAACTTTTAGAAAGCGCAAGCAGATGGTTAGCGCACGCATGGCAGTAAGCGCTGCGTCCGAGTACGGTGGGGGCATGACTGACGACCTCGCCTACGACGTGTTCGCGCGCGCCTGCCCCTCGCGCGGCACGCTGGAGCACGTGACGGGCCGCTGGGGCAGCCTGACCCTGGGTGCGCTGCACGGAGGGACGTTCCGCTTCAACGAGCTGCGGCGCCGGGTCGACGGCGTGAGCGAGAAGATGCTGTCGCAGACCCTGCACGCCCTGGAGCGCGACGGGCTCGTCCACCGCGAGGCGCAGCCCACGAACCCGCCGCGGGTCGACTACCGGCTCACCCCGCTCGGCCGCGAGGTCGCCGAGCGGCTCATGGGTCTGATCGAGCTCGTCGAGGGCCGGATGGACCAGGTGATCGCGGCGCGCGAGAGTTACGACTCCGAGCGCGCCGGGGCCGTCACGCCGTAGCGCGCGGCGGGCGCTGGCAGCGCGGGCAGAAGTAGCTGGACCGGTTCATCCACGCCCGTCGCCGCATCGGCGTACCGCAGCGGTGGCAGGGCTCGTCCTCGCGTCCGTACGCGTCCAGGGAGCGGTCGAAGTAGCCGGACTCGCCGTTGACGTTCACGTACAGGCTGTCGAAGCTGGTGCCGCCCGCGTCGAGCGCCGCGTTCATCACGTCCCGGACATGGCCGAGCAGCTCGGCCGAGCGCGGCCGGGTCAGGGTGGCCGTCGGCCGGTCGTAGTGCAGCTTGGACCGCCAGAGCGCCTCGTCGGCGTAGATGTTCCCGACGCCGCTGATCAGCGACTGGTCGAGCAGCGCCCGCTTGACGGTGGTCCGGCGCAGCCGCAGCGCGCTCTGGAAGGCGGCGTCGTCGAACTCGGGGTCCAGCGGGTCGCGGGCGATGTGCGCGATGACGTCCGGGAGCCCGTCCGGGGTCTGGTCGTGGAGCGAGAGGCCGCCGAAGGTGCGCTGGTCGACGAAGCGGAGCTCGGTGCCGGCGGAATCGTCGAAGCGGATGCGGATGCGGAGGTGCTTCTCGTCCGGGGAGCCCTCCGGCTGGACGAGGAGCTGACCGCTCATGCCGAGGTGGCCCAGGACGGAGGTCCCGGTCTCCGCCAGCGGCAGCCACAGGTACTTTCCGCGCCGCCTCGCCACCTCGAAGCGCTGCCCCTTCAGCCGGGCCGCGAAGTCCTCTCCGCCCGCCGGATGGCGCCGCACGGCCCTCGGGTGCAGCACCTCGACCTCGGTCACGGTGCGTCCGGCGACCCAGCGCTCCAGACCGCGCCGTACGACCTCGACCTCGGGCAGCTCGGGCACGGGACTCCTCCGGACGGAACGCATGACGGACGGGACGCATGACGGACTGGGCCATGACGCACGGGGCGCATGACGCACGGGGCGCATGACGCACGGGGCGCATGACGGACAGGGCGCATGACGACGTGACGCACGACGCACAGGTACCAGCGCTTTCACCCTACCGGCCCAGAAGAAGGCGAGAACCCCGCCCGGAAGTCCGGTGCGGGGTTCTCGTGGAGCTGGGGAAGCGGGCCGGGCGTCAGGCCGATGCCCGGCCGGCGGTCGGAGAGGGGTCGGCGACCTCTCCCGTGCCGGCGTCGGCCGCGGCCTTCGCCGCCGCCGCGCGCTCGTCCGCGGCCGCGCGGATCGCGCGCCACGCGGACTCTGCCGCCTGCTGTTCCGCTTCCTTCTTGCTGCGGCCGGTGCCGGTGCCGTACGAGACACCACCGACGCGGGCGGCAGCAGTAAAGGTCTTCTCGTGGTCCGGACCCTCTTCGGAGACGAGGTACTCCGGCACACCCAGCCCCTCGGCCGCGGTGAGCTCCTGGAGACTGGTCTTCCAGTCCAGGCCGGCACCGAGGTTCGAGGACTTCTCGATCAGCGGGTCGAAGAGCCGGTGCACCAGCTCGGACGCCGCTTCGAGACCCTGGTCGAGATAGACCGCGCCGATCACCGCTTCAAGGGTGTCGGCAAGGATGGACGCCTTGTCCCGGCCGCCCGTGCCCTCTTCGCCCCGGCCGAGCCGGATGAAGGAGCCGAGTTCGAGGCCGCGGCCGACCTCCGCCAGTGCACGCGAGTTGACCACCGCGGCCCGCAGTTTGGCCAGCTGGCCTTCCGGCAGATCGGGGTGGGTGCGGTACAGCGTGTCCGTGACCACCAGGCCGAGCACGGAGTCCCCGAGGAACTCCAGACGCTCGTTGGTGGGCAGACCGCCGTTCTCGTACGCGTACGAGCGGTGGGTCAGCGCACGCACCAGAAGGGCGGACTCGAGCTGATACCCGAGCCGCCCTTCCAGAAGCGTGTGGGACGAGGCTGCGCTGATGTTCTCAGACATCGTGCCTCTCACCAGCCACTCAGACCGAGAGGACCTGGCGCTTGTTGTAGGTGCCGCAGCTCGGGCACGCGATGTGCTGCAGCTTCGGCTCCTGGCAACGCTCACACGAAACCAGGGTGGGGACCGCAGCCTTCCACTGCGACCGGCGGTGGCGCGTGTTGCTGCGCGACATCTTCCGCTTCGGAACAGCCACGGCTACTTCTCCTGCTTCTCGGCGGCGCTTCGGACGTCCCCGTCAGAGGCTTTGCCGCTCATGTTGTCCTTCTCATCGGTTCCCAGCGAACCGGCGAGTCCCTGCAGTGCCGCCCAACGGATGTCGACGGCATCATGGTGGTGGTCCGGGTTCTCGTTCAGGTTGGTTCCGCACTCGGAACACAGCCCCGCACAGTCCTCCCGGCACACCGGCTGCATCGGCAGTGCGAGCACCACCGCATCACGCAGCACGGGTTCGAGGTCGAACATGCCGTCCTCGAGGGGGATCATGTCCTCGTCGTCCTCGGCTTCGTCGTCCGCGGCCGCCTTGGAGCGGCCCCGGTCGTCGGAGTCGGGGTACGAGAACATCTCCTGGAAGTCCACGTCGAGCTCCAGCTCGACGGGCTCCAGACACCTTACGCACTCCCCCTCGGCCGATGCACGGGCGGTGCCTGTGACAAGCACCCCTTCCATGACCGACTCAAGACGGAGATCGATTTCCACCGGGGAGCCCTGGGGCACTCCGATGACTCCTTCGACGCCGAGCGCAGCGGAGCCACCGGGCGCCTCGACCGAACGCGAGAGCCGCTGCAGGGCACCAGGACGCCGCCCCAGCTCGTGTGTGTCGAACACGAGGGGATTGCGGTGGTCGAGGCGCGTACTCAGGGCTCTTCCTGCTTTCGGATCGTTCTGCGGCGTAGAGGGGGCTGCCAGACGTGGGCAGCAAGGATCGCGGACATAGCGCGACCGAAGAGCCAGGATACTGGACGCTTCGCTCAGGGCCCAATCCGGGCCCCGTGCCCCTTACTGTCCCTGTTCGTACCGGCGCAGCTGCTCCAGGTCGATCATGCTCGTGTCGAAGAAGCTGGTCTCGTCGAGCGCGGCGGCCTGCTGCGGCTGGACCTGCGGGGCGTACTGCGGCTGCTGTTCGTAGCCGTACTGGCCCTGGTACGCGTAGGGGTCCTGCTGCTGGTACCCGTAGGCGTCCTGCTGCTGGTACCCGTAGCCGGGGTCCTGCTGCGGCTGCTGGTAGCCGTACGGGTCGTGCTGCGCGGGGATCTGCGGGGCCTGCGGCTGGGGCTGGGGCTGGTGGGCCGGCTCGGGATCGGCGAGCTCCGCGAGCCCGGCCAGGTAGTCCGCGTCGCTGGTGTGCACCGCGCCGCCCAGGCCGTCCTGCGCGGCCATGTGCTCGCCGAGGTCGTCGGTGGCGATCCGGCCGTGCAGCTTCTGCCGGCCCCGGCCGACGGCCTCCAGCGTCTTGCTGAGGACCGCCTCGAAGGCGCCGAGCTTGGCGTCCACGTACGCGTCGGCCCGCTGGATCAGGGTCTGCGGGTCGGAGCTGTACTCCGGGGCGTCCGCGTCGGCGTAGCCGTCCTGGTCGAGGCCCGGGCCGCGGCCGAGGAGCTTCTCGCGCCCGCGGTCGACGGAGCCGATGGTCTTGTTGAGGACGACCTCGAAGTTGGCGAGCTTGGAGTCGACGTAGTCGTCGGCCTCGGCCCGTACCTCCTCGGCCTCGCGGCGGGCCTCGGAGAGGATCCGGTCGGCCTCCTCCTGCGACTCGCGGGCGACCTGCGTGTCGGAGACGATCGAGCCCCGCTCGGCGTGGGCGGCCTCGATGATCCGCTCGGCCTCCTGGCGGGCCTGCTCGACCATCTGCTCGCGGCCGCCGATCAGCTCCCGGGCCTGGGCGAGGGAGCCGGGCAGGGCCTCTCGTACCTCTTCGAGCAGCGAGAGCAGCTCGGCGCGATTGACCACGCAGGATGCCGACATGGGCATGGAGCGGGCGCCCTGCACGGTCGCGACGATCTCGTCGAGCTTCTTCTGCACGTCCACCTGGTGCTCGCCACTCTCTACAGCTGGATGGAGACGGACGGGACGACTGTAAGGGCAGTCGGCGCCCGTCCGACACCAGGTGACGGAGCGTCAGCGGCGGTGGCCGCGCGTCACTTCCGCGCGAGCCGCTCGGTCAGCCGGGGAAGGACCGTCGGCGGGACCAGGTGCGAGACGTCGCCGCCCCAGGCGGCGACCTCCTTGACCAGCGAGGAGGAGAGGAAGCTGTACGTCGGGTTGGTGGGGACGAACAGGGTCTCCACGCCCGAGAGGCCGATGTTCATCTGGGCCATCTGCAGCTCGTAGTCGAAGTCGCTGACCGCGCGCAGGCCCTTGACGATCGCGGGGATGTCGCGCTGCTTGCAGAAGTCGACGAGGAGTCCGTGGAAGGACTCCACCTCGACGTTGCCGAAGTCGGCGGTGACCTCGCGGATCAGCTCGATCCGCTCGTCGACCGTGAAGAGGCCCTTCTTCGACTGGTTGATCATCACGGCCACGTGTACGACGTCGTACAGCTTGGAGGCGCGGGCGATGATGTCGAGGTGTCCGTTGGTGATGGGGTCGAATGACCCCGGACAGACGGCGCGGCGCAACTTGGGTCCCTCGCTCTCCGGTCCGGTCATCGTGCGTCTTCGCACGTAGAGGCGGCGCGACCGTACCAAAACGTTCCCTCGCCGTAGCGACGGGACCGCAGGGGTTCGAAGCCTTCGGGCCAGCCGAATTCCCCGCCTCGGGTGCTGCGCTCCACGGTGACGAGGGCATCCTCGCTCAGCCAGTCCCCGGAGCGCAGTGTGAGGAGAATCTCGCGAAGATCGGCGTCCGTGACCGCGTAGGGCGGATCGAGGAAGACGAGGTCGTACGGCTCGGCCGGGGCCGGTCCCGTCACGATCTGCTCGGCCTTGCCGGTGCGGAGTTCGGCGCCGGGCAGGCCGATCGACCGGACGTTGTCCCGGATCGTCTTCGCGGCGCGGGGGTCGGCCTCGACGAGGAGGGCGTGGACGGCGCCCCGGGAGAGCGCCTCCAGGCCGACGGCGCCGGAGCCCGCGTACAGGTCGGCGACCCGGGCCCCTTCCAGGCCGTGGAACGACTCCCAGGTGGAGAAGAGGCCTTCCCGTGCCCGGTCGGAGGTGGGGCGGGTGCCGTTGCCGGGGGGCACGGCCAGGCGCCGTCCGCCGGCGGTACCGGCGATCACGCGGGTCATCGGTGTCCTCGTCCTGCGTCGTCCAATGCGTACGTCCCAGGATATGGCCGCGGGCGGGCGCTCAGCCCTTCTCCAGGTACTCCTCCCGTTCCTCGCTGAGGAGCGCGTCGAGCGCGGTGCGCAGGCCCGGGTGGGCGCCGAGGTCCGGGTCGGCGAGGACGAGGGCGGTGGCCTCCTCGCGGGCGGCGGCGATGACCTCCTCGTCGTCGATGACGGCGAGCACCCGCAGGGAGGAGCGGACGCCGGACTGGGCCTGGCCGAGGACGTCGCCCTCGCGCCGCTGTTCGAGGTCGATGCGGGAGAGCTCGAAGCCGTCGAGGGTGGTGGCGACGGCGTTCAGCCGCTGCCGGGCGGGGCTGGCCTCGGGCATCTCGCTGACGAGGAGGCAGAGGCCGGGGGCGGAGCCGCGGCCGACGCGGCCGCGGAGCTGGTGGAGCTGGGAGACGCCGAAGCGGTCGGCGTCCATGATCACCATGGCGGTGGCGTTGGGCACGTTGACGCCGACCTCGATGACCGTGGTGGCGACGAGGACGTCGAGCTCGCCGGCGGCGAAGCGGCGCATGACGTCGTCCTTGTCGTCGGGGTGCATGCGGCCGTGCAGGACGGCGATCCGCAGGCCCGCGAGGGGGCCGGCGCCGAGCTTCTCGGCGACGTCGAGGACGGCGAGCGGCGGGCGCTTCTCAGCCTCGTCCTCCGGGGAGGCCTTGGCCTTCTTCTTCTGGTCCTCCTCGTCGCCGATGCGCGGGCAGACGACGTACGCCTGGTGCCCGTTCCCGACCTCCTCGCGGACCCGCTCCCACGCGCGCGCGAGGAAGTGCGGCTTGTCGGCGGCGGGGACGACATGGCTGGCGATCGGCGAGCGGCCGGCGGGCAGCTGGTCGAGGACGGAGGTCTCCAGGTCGCCGAAGACGGTCATGGCGACCGTGCGCGGGATGGGGGTGGCGGTCATGACGAGGAGGTGCGGCGGCTGCTTTCCCTTGCCCCTGAGGGCGTCGCGCTGCTCGACGCCGAAGCGGTGCTGCTCGTCGACGACGACCAGGCCGAGGTCGTGGAACTGGACCTTGTCCTCGATCAGCGCGTGCGTGCCGATGACGATGCCGGCCTCGCCGGTGACGAGGTCGAGCAGGGCCTGGCGGCGGGCGGCGGCGCCCATGGAGCCGGTGAGCAGGACGACCTTGGTGGCCCGCTCGGCGCCGCCGAGCATGCCGCCCTCGGCGAGCTCGCCCATCATCTCGGTGACGGAGCGGTGGTGCTGCTGGGCGAGGACCTCGGTGGGGGCGAGCATGGCGGCCTGGCCGCCGGAGTCGACGACGGCGAGCATGGCGCGCAGCGCGACCATCGTCTTCCCGCTGCCGACCTCGCCCTGGAGGAGGCGGTGCATGGGGTGCTCGGTGGCCAGGTCGTCGAAGATCTCCTTGGAGACCTTCTGCTGGCCGTCGGTGAGGGTGAAGGGCAGCTTGGCGTCGAAGGCGTCGAGGATGCCGTCGGGGGCCGGTCTCCGGGCGACGGCGGGGAGTTGGGTGTCGGCGTGCCGGCGGCGGGCGAGGGCGACCTGGAGGACGAAGGCCTCGTCCCACTTGAGCCGCTCGCGGGCGTCGGCGATGTCCGCCTTGGTACGGGGGCGGTGGATCATCCGCAGGGCGTCGGGCAGCTCGGCGAGCCCGCGGCCCTCGCGCAGGGCGGGCGGCAGCGGGTCGACGGCGTCACCGGCGCTGGGCAGGACCGCGTCCACGGCCTTGGCGATCTTCCAGGACTCCAGCTTGGCGGTGGCCGGGTAGATCGGGATGAGGGCGGCCGCCCAGGTGTCGACGGCCTCCTCGCTGTCGCCGCGGAGCAACTCGTAGGAGGGGTGGGCGAGCTGGAGGCGCCGGTTGAAGAGCGAGACCTTGCCGGCGAACATCGCGCGGGTGCCGGGCAGCAGGTCCTTGTGCGGCTTGTGCACGCCCTTGCCGAAGAAGACCAGCTGCACCCGGCCGCTGCCGTCGGTGATGGTCACTTCGAGACGCTGGCCGCGGCCCTTGGAGCCGTTGAAGGTGAGCACCCGGGCGTCGGCGACCTGCGCGACCACCGTGACGTGCTCGTCGAGCGGCAGGTCGGAGAGCGTGGTCAGCTCCCCGCGCTCGGCGTACCGGCGGGGGTAGTGGTGGAGCAGGTCCCCGACCGTGTGCAGGTCGAGTGCCTCGGCCATGACCTTGGCGGTGGCGGGGCCGAGGGACTTCTTGAGTGGTTCGTCGAGCGCGGGCACGCCTCCCATTGAAGACCACGGGACCGACAGTCGCGCCGAAGGCTGTGGACAACCGCCGGGAGCGGCGTCTGTTCCACCCCCGTCTATTCCACCCCGATGAGCAGCGGCGGGGCCCCCGCGCCCGCGTGGTACGTGGTGGTGTCGACGGCCAGGTAGCCGCGCCGGACGTGCCGTTCCAGGTCGGGGGCGAGGTCGGGCGGCGTGTCGTCGGCGACGACGAGGGTGACGAGTTCGCCGCCCGCCGAGAGCATCCGGTCCAGGACGGTGCGGGCGGTCTCGGTCAGGTCCTTGCCGATGACGGCGACGTCGCCCTCGATGAGGCCGAGGATGTCGCCGGCCTGGCAGACGCCGGCCGAGGTGAACGACTGGCGTTCGGCGACGGCGAGTTCGGCGTAGCGGGTGGCTCCGGCGGCGGCGGTCATGGCGACGACGTCCTCGTCGAAGCGCCGGTCGGGTTCGTGGACGGCGAGGGCGGCGATGCCCTGGACGGCTGCCCGGGTCGGGATGAGGGCGACGCGGATGCCCTCGGCCCTGGCGCGTTCGGCGGCGGCGGCCGCGGTCTGGCGGAGGTCGGTGTCGTTGGGCAGGAGGACGACCTCGCGCGCGTGCGCCCGCCGGATCGCCTCGACGAGTTCCTCGCCGGCGGGCGGTTCGCCGGGCCTGCTGCGGACCGTGGTCGCGCCGGCCTCGGCGCAGAGTCCGGCGAGGCCCTCGCCGGGGACGACGGCGACGACCGCGCGCTGGGCGCGTTCCCCGCGTCCGGTGGCGGCCGCCGCGTCGGCCGCGAAGTGGGTGATGCGGATGCGGTGGGGCCGGCCGGCCTCGACGCCGGCCTCGACGGCGGCGCCCGCGTCGTCGACGTGGACGTGGACGTTCCACAGGCCGTCGCCGCCGACGACGACGAGGGAGTCGCCGAGGGCGTCGAGGCGGGCGCGCAGCAGTTCCACGGCCGCGTCCTCGGCCTCCAGGAGGTAGATCACCTCGTAGGCGGGGCCGGCCTCGCCGTCGCAGGGCCCGTCGGAAGCGGCCGGGACGGCCCGTACGTCCCCGAGCACCCGTACTCCGCCCGTCGCGGTCTCCGTCTGCTCCGGCGTCCGGCCGCTCACGGTCTCCACGAGCGCTCCGAGGACGGCGAGCAGGCCGCGTCCTCCGGCGTCCACGACCCCGGCCCGGCCGAGCACGTCCAGCAGGCCGGGGGTCGCCTCCAGGGCGGTCCTGGCGCCGTCGTGGGCCCGTGTGGCCACCTCCACGAGGGTCCCGCCGCCCGCGCAGCGCTCGGCGGCCGCCGAGGCCACGGTGAGGACGGTGCCCTCCACGGGGTGGGCGACGGCCTGCCGCGCGGCGGCGGCGGCCTCGGCGAGGGCGCGGGCGAGGTGATCACCGTCACGTCCTTCGGCTAGGACGGCGGCCATGCCGCGCAGGAGCTGGGCGAGGATGGTGCCGGAGTTGCCCCGGGCGCCGAGCAGGGCGCCGTGGGCCATGGCCCGTGCGGTCTCGGCGGTGTCGGGCGCGGAGACGGCGAAGACGGCTTCGACGGCCTGGTGGGCGGCCTCGGCCGTCAGGTACAGGTTGGTGCCGGTGTCCCCGTCCGCGACCGGGTAGACGTTGATCGCGTCGATCGCCTCGCGCTCCCGCCCGAGGGCGTCGAGGGCCCGTGCGCACCAGCTCCGGACCGCTTCGGCGTCGAGCTCGACGAGCTCATCGTCGGGCTGAAGGGCTCGCGACAACGGGGGGTCCTCCTTCGGCGGTGATCACCGCAGGGTAGACCGGGGGGTGGTCGCGCATGACCGGGGCCCGGGGCGAGGTCTGCGGAGACCATGGTAGTTTCGTTCCACGGAAGCAGGCGTTGTATGCTGCTTCGGTTGCCCGGTTCAAACCGGGCCGTTCCCCGGCAAGCCACTTCAGACTCCTGATTCCGGTGCGCCGGATTTCACTGTAATTCTGAAGTCTTTGGAGTGACCCGTGGCTGCCAACTGCGACGTCTGCGGCAAGGGGCCGGGCTTCGGCAACAACATTTCGCACTCGCACCGCCGTACGTCCCGTCGCTGGAACCCGAACATCCAGCGCGTGCGTGCCGTGGTCGGTCGGACGCCGAAGCGGCTCAACGTCTGCACCTCGTGCATCAAGGCCGGCAAGGTCTCGCGCTAATCGCGACGTTCTGTCGTAGCGCAGCCCCTGCGGTTGCCTTGAAAGGCCGGTTCACCTCGGTGAACCGGCCTTTTGCCATGCCCGGAAACGTATCCGGGAGCCCGTAGGCTCCCTCAGCGCGTCTGCCAGCCGTGGTCCACCGGGCCGATGCCCGAGCCCAGGGCGAATCCGGCGGCGATGGCCCCCGTCACATACGCCTTCGCCTCCCGCACCGCCTCCGGCACGGCCAGCCCCTTGGCGAGCCCCGACGCGACCGCCGAGGCGAGGGTGCAGCCCGTCCCGTGGGTGTGCCGGTTGTCGTACCTGGGGGCGTACAGCCAGTGCTCCTCGGTGCCGTCGGTGAGCAGGTCCACGACCTCGGCGAAGTCTCCGGGGAGGTGGCCCCCCTTGATCAGTGCCCAGCGCGGCCCGTACCCGAGGATCGCCTCGGCCGCCCTTCGCATTCCGGTCTCGTCCTCGACCACCAGGCCCGTGAGCTGCGTCACCTCGTCCAGGTTGGGCGTGGCGACGGTCGCGGCCGGCAGCAGTTTCGTACGGACGGAGTCGAGCGCGGCCTCGGCCAGGAGCGGGTCGCCGTGCTTGGAGACCCCGACCGGGTCGACGACCACGGGGGCCGCCACAGAGGCGAGCAGCTCCGCCACCGTCTCCACGAGCGCCGCCGTGGCCAGCATGCCGGTCTTCACGGCCTGGACGCCGATGTCGTCGACGACGGCCCGGAACTGGGCGCGTACGGCCTCCTCCGGGAGCTCCCAGACGCCCTGGACGCCCCGCGAGTTCTGGGCCGTGACGGCGGTGATGACGCTCATGCCGTGGACGCCGAGCGCGAGCATCGTCTTCAGGTCGGCCTGGATGCCGGCGCCGCCGCCGGAGTCGGATCCGGCGACGGTCAGCACGAGAGGGGGATGCGCTCCCGGATTCACTCCGTCTCCCCGAAGTGGTCCCAGCCGCCCACGCTGTGCCAGGGCGCGCCGTCCACGGTGACCTGCGGCAGCGCCGAGGGGTGGAGGACCTCGCCGATGACCTTCCAGCGGGCGGGGAGCTTCACGTCCGGCGGGAAGGTGGCCACGATGGCGTGGTCCTCTCCCCCGGTGAGCACCCACTGCATGGGGTCGACGCCGACGGCCTGGCCGATGTCGTTCATCTGGGTGGGGATGTCGATGAGCCCGGAGCGCAGGTCGATGCGGACCTTGCTGGCCTCGGCGATGTGCCCGAGGTCGGCGATGAGGCCGTCGCTGACGTCGCACATGGCGGTGGCGCCGAGACCCGCGGCGGCCGGGCCCGCGTGGTACGGCGGCTCGGGCCTGCGGTGGGCCTCGACGAAGGCGCGCGGGGAGCGGAAGCCGCGGGAGAGGACCGCGTATCCGGCGGCGGACCAGCCGAGCCAGCCGGTGTAGGCGACGACGTCGCCGGGCTGGGCGCCGCCCCGGGTGACCGGGTCGTGGTTGCGGAGGTCGCCGAGGGCGGTGATGGAGACCATGATCGTGTCGCCGCGGACGACGTCGCCGCCGACCACCGCCGCGCCCGCGACCTGACATTCATCGCGCAGGCCGTCCATCATTTCCGTGGGCCATGTCACAGGGAGTTCGGCGGGGACGACGAGGCCGAGGAGGAGCGCGGTGGGGACCGCGCCCATGGCGGCGATGTCGGCAAGGTTCTGCGCGGCGGCCTTGCGGCCGACGTCGTACGCCGTCGACCAGTCGCGGCGGAAGTGACGTCCTTCGAGGAGGATGTCCGTGCTGGCCACCACGCGCCGGTCGGGGGCGGAGACGACCGCGGCGTCGTCGCCGGGCCCGATCCGTACCGCCGGGGTGGAGGTGAGCCGGGACGTGAGCTCTCTGATGAGCCCGAACTCGCCCAGCTCTCCGACTGTGCCCTTCACCGCGTCTCACCTCGTGTCTTCGTGCCGGCCGGCGGGCGGGGGCGCGTCGTCTCGCGCCGCGGGTCGCGGGCCGTCACCGTGCTGGGTACCGTCAAGTAGACCGTCAACTTCTGTCCTGCGTACGCCACACCCCGAGCGCCTCCGGACGCGCGGGTCTCCCCGTGGCCCGCGGCGACGCGGTACCGTGGCGTCCCTTTCTCCCACAAGATCCTCGTGGTCGCCCTGGAGGTTCCGTGGTTCAGGCGTACATCCTCATCCAGACCGAGGTGGGCAAGGCGTCGACCGTCGCCGACACCATCTCCAAGATCCCGGGGGTCATCCAGGCCGAAGACGTGACCGGTCCGTACGACGTGATCGTGCGCGCGCAGGCGGACACCGTCGACGAGCTGGGCCGCATGGTGGTCGCCAAGGTCCAGCAAGTGGACGGCATCACGCGCACCCTCACCTGCCCGGTCGTTCATCTGTAGCCCCCGTCTACGCTTGGCCGGTGACGTCTTCCCACCGGCCCTTCGGCCTGCCCGCCGCCGTCGCGGCCGCCGTCCTGCTGTCGGCCGCCGTCGGCTGTTCCTCGCCGGACGCCGAGGCGTCCGTCGTGGTCCCGAGCCCGCCTGCGAAGGAGGCGCCCTTCTGCCAGGCCCTGGCGAAGGAGCTGCCCGATTCCGTGGCGGGACTTGAGCGGAGTGACCCGGAGCCCGGCTCCGAGTTGACCGCCGGGTGGGGTGACGGTGCGATCGTACTGCGCTGCGGGGTCCCCCGGCCCGAAAAGATGAGCGATCCCAAGGCGCAGGCCATCGAGGCCGACGGCGTGAACTGGATGCTGGAGCGCCCGGAGGGCAGCGGCCCCCGTTTCACCACGACGTACCGGAAGACGTATGTCGAGGTGACCCTGGACGAGCGGTACGCGCACGACGCCACGCCGCTCGCGGATCTCGCCGCCCCCGTGCGCAAGGCCGTGCCGCCGAGCCTCTGAGAGGCGCGGCGGCACGGGGCCGTGCTCCTGGGTCAGCGCAGGCCCGTCGAGCGGGTCAGCGCGGCCTGGATGAGCCGGTCGACCAGCTCGGGGTAGCTCACGCCGCTCTCCTGCCACATGCGCGGGTACATGGAGATGGGCGTGAAGCCCGGCATGGTGTTGATCTCGTTGATGACGAAGTCGCCGTCCTCGGTGAGGAAGAAGTCGGCGCGGACCAGGCCCTCGCAGGACACGGCCTCGTAGGCCAGGACGGCGAGGCGCTGGACCTCGGCGGTGGCCTCGTCCCCGATGGGGGCGGGCACGATGCCGGAGGCCGAGTCGATGTACTTGGCCTCGAAGTCGTAGAAGTCGTGGTCGGTGACCGGCGGGATCTCGGCGGGCACGCTGGCGCGCGGGCCGTCCTCGAACTCCAGGACGCCGCACTCGATCTCGCGGCCGCGCAGCAGCGACTCGACGAGGATCTTGGGGTCGTGGCGTCGGGCCTCCTCGATGGCCTCGTCCAGGCCGGAGAGGTCGTCGACCTTGGTGATGCCCATGGAGGAGCCGCCGCGGGCCGGCTTCACGAAGAGCGGCCAGCCGTGGTCGGCGGCGAACTCGACGATCTTCTTGCGGGCGGCGGCGGGGCTCTGCTCCCACTCGCGCGGGCGGATGACCTCGTACGGGCCGACGGGGAGGCCGAAGGAGACGAAGACGCGCTTCATGTACTCCTTGTC
The DNA here is from genome assembly GCF_056435185.1 of Streptomyces sp. NPDC044003. NCBI lineage: Bacteria > Bacillati > Actinomycetota > Actinomycetes > Kitasatosporales > Streptomycetaceae > Streptomyces > Streptomyces sp. NPDC044003. Next base: position 157,662 of record NZ_JBWKFA010000001.1, read on the forward strand.
CTGGCCGACGGCGGAGGCGAGGACGCCCGCGCCGACGTAGGGGACACCGGAGAGCTCCAGGAGGCCCTGGAGGGTGCCGTCCTCGCCGTAGGGGCCGTGGAGCATCGGGAAGACCACGTCGACCTCGCCGAGAGCCGTGGGGACCTGCCCCGGCTCGGTGAGGACGACCTCGCGGCTGGACGGGTCGACGGGGAGGACGACGCCGCCCTGCTCGGACTCGGCCAGGTCGGCGACGTTCGGCAGGGAGCGGCCGGCGATGGCCATGCGCTCGGGGGCGTCGGCGGTGAGCGCCCAGCGCCCGTCCGTCGTGATGCCGATGGGCAGCACGTCGTACTTGTCCCGGTCGATGGCGCTCAGGACGGCGCCCGCCGTGACGACGGAGATGGCGTGCTCGGAGCTGCGTCCGCCGAAGACGACGGCCACGCGCGGCTTGCGGGGGCTCTGGGTGTTCTCGCTCATATCGCGATGAGCGTACCTTGCGACTCCCGAACTGCTGAGCGCCCCGCTGCCGCCTTGCGCGTACGGATCAATCGGGCCGGCTCAGCGGCGCTCGGGCTTGGCCGAGCGCGACATCAGTTCCTTGAGCGCGACCACCGGCGGCTTGCCGTCGTGGACGATCGAGACGACGGTCTCGGTGATGGGCATGTCGACGCCGTGGCGGCGGGCCAGATCGAGCACGGACTCGCAGGACTTGACGCCCTCGGCGGTCTGCTTGGTGGCCGCGATGGTCTCCTGGAGGGTCATCCCGCGGCCGAGGTTGGTGCCGAAGGTGTTGTTCCGGGAGAGCGGCGAGGAGCAGGTGGCGACGAGGTCGCCGAGGCCCGCGAGGCCGGAGAAGGTGAGCGGGTCGGCGCCCATGGCGAGGCCGAGGCGGGTGGTCTCGGCGAGGCCGCGGGTGATGAGCGTGGCCTTGGAGTTGTCGCCGAGGCCCATGCCGTTGGCGATGCCGACGGCGAGGCCGATGACGTTCTTCACGGCGCCGCCGAGCTCGCAGCCGACCACGTCGGTGTTGGTGTACGGGCGGAAGTACGGGGTCATGCAGGCGGCCTGGAGCCGCTGGGCGACCGTCTCGTCGGAGCAGGCGACGACGGCGGCGGCGGGCTGCCGGGCGGCGATCTCCTTGGCCAGGTTGGGGCCGGTGAGGACGGCGACGCGGTCGGCGGGGACGTCGGCGACCTCGGTGATGACCTCGCTCATCCGCTTGGCGGTGCCGAGTTCGACACCCTTCATGAGGGAGACGAGGACGGTGTCCCGGGCCAGCAGCGGCTTCCAGGCGGCGAGGTTGCCGCGCAGGGTCTGCGACGGGACGACGAGGACGGTGAAGTCGGCGTCCGCGGCGGCCTCGGCGGGGTCCGCGGTGGCCGTGATCCCCTGCGGGAGTTCGATGCCCGGGAGGTAGTCGGGGTTGACCCGGGTGGCGTTGATCTCCTTGGCGAGTTCGGCGCGGCGGCCCCAGAGGCTCACCTCGCAGCCCGCGTCCGCGAGCACCATCGCGAAGGCGGTGCCCCAGGATCCGTTGCCGAAGACGGCTGCCTTGGTCACTTGGCGCCCTCCCCGGCGGCCTTGCGCCGCTGCTCGAGGCGGGCCTTGCGGTGGTCGTACAGTGCGGCCGGCGCCTGCTCGCCGCGGACCTCCTCCAGGAGGGCGGTGATGGCGGCCATGATGACCTCGGTGGCCTCGCGGAGGACCTCGGGCGTCGGCTCCAGGCCGTCGAAGCGGGAGAGGTCGACGGGCGGTCCGGCCTGCACGATCAGCGTCTTGCGGGGGAACAGGCTGAGCTTGTTCTCCTTGGCGTACGGCGGCATCGCGAGGTTGGCGCCCCATTGGGCCACCGGGATGACCGGGACCTTGGTGAGCAGCGCGACGCGGGCGGCGCCGGTCTTGCCGGCCATGGGCCACATCTCGGGGTCGCGGGTGAGGGTGCCCTCGGGGTAGAAGGCGACGCACTCGCCGCGCTCGATGGCGTCGACGGCGGCGCGGAAGGCGTCCAGCGCGTTGGTCGTCTCGCGGTAGACGGGGATCTGGCCGGTGTTGCGGAGCATGGTGGCGACGAAGCCGCCCTTGAAGAGGCCCGCCTTGGCGAGGAACCGCGGAACGCGACCGGTGTTGTACTGGTAGTGCGCGTAGGACAGCGGGTCCAGGTAGGAGTTGTGGTTGACCGCGGTGATGAAACCGCCGTCGGCCGGAATGTGCTCCATACCGCGCCAGTCCCGCTTGAACAGAACCACCAGGGGGGGTTTGGCGATGACCGCCGCGAGGCGGTACCAGAAGCCGATTCTGCGGCGGGGCACTCGGACACCTTTCTCCGGGACTGGCTGGCAGGGGGTCAAGTGTCGCCCCATGCTCCTGGTCTGTCGAGTGACACCGTACGCCCCGGCCCCTCCGGTGGCCCGCGTGGGCGGGACAGAATGGGCCACGATGAAGCCGCTGCCCCCGACGCACACCGACGCCGACGACGGCTGGTCCCTGGTCGTACCCCTGAAGCCCCTTGCCCTGGCGAAGAGCAGACTCGCCGCGGCGGCGGGAGCGCGGCTGCGCCCCCGGCTCGCGCTGGCGTTCGCCGAGGACACCGTGGGGGCGGTGCTGGACTGCGCGCATGTACGCGATGTGGCGGTCGTCACGGACGATCCGGTGGCCGGTGCCGCGCTCTCGGCCCTGGGTGCGCGGATCGTGCCGGACTCCCCCGCCGCCGGACTCAACGCGGCGCTCGCGCACGGGGCCCGTGCGGTGCGGGCCGGGCGGCCGCACGCGCGCGTGGCGGCGCTCAACGCGGACCTTCCCGCGCTGCGGCCCGCGGAGCTGGCCCGGGTCCTGGACGCGGCCGGTAATTTTCCGAGGGCATTTCTCGCGGATGCCGCCGAAATAGGTACGACATTCCTCTCGGCGGCTCCGGGGGTGGAATTGGAACCGGCATTCGGGGGCGCATCGAGGCTGCGGCATTTGTCTTCGGGCGCGGTGGAAATCCGGCTCGCGGGGGTGGATTCCGTACGCCGGGACGTGGACACCGGGGAGGATCTGGCGGCGGCCCTGGCGCTCGGGCTCGGTCCGCGGACGGCCGCCCGGTGGCTGACGGCGGCCGGATAGGCTGCGGTCCATGCAGGCGACCGCGTTCACGTACGACCCCGACACCCACAGCGGCAGTGTGCTGCTCGACGACGGCACCCCCGTGGAGTTCGGGGCGGAGGCCTTCGAGGCGGGCGGGCTGCGACTGCTGCGGCCGGGGCAGCGGGTGCGGATCGAGGCCGAGCCCGGCACCTCGGGCGCGGAGCTCCGGATCACGCTGGTGACGCTGCAGACCTTCTGAGCAGCGAGGCGTCCCGAGACGCGGGGCGTCCAGGGAAGCGCCGCGGGCCGGGCTCCCCGAAGAGGGGAAGCCCGGCCCGGCGGGTCGGTACCGCGCGTCCTACTTCTTGGCGGCGGTCTTCTTGGCGGCGGTGGTCTTGCGCGCCGTCGTCTTCTTGGCCGGCGCCTTCTTCGCCGTGGCCTTCTTGGCCGGAGCGGTCTTCTTGGCGACCGTCTTCTTCGCGGCGGCGGCCGTGGTCGCCTTCTTCGCGGCGGCGGTGGTCTTCTTCGCCGCGGCCGTGGTGGCCTTCTTCGCGGGGGTCGCCTTCTTGGCGGCCGCGGTGGTCTTCTTCGCCGGCGTCACCTTCTTGGCAGCCGCGGTGGTGGCCTTCTTCGCCGGGGCCGCCTTCTTCGCAGCGGCCCTCTTGGCGGTGGTGGCCTTCTTGGCGGCGGCCTTCTTGACGGTCGCCGCGGCGGCGCCACCGGTGAGGCTGCCCTTGGGGGCCTTCTTGACGGAGACCTCGCCGCCCTTGGGGAGCTTCTTCGAGCCGCTGACCAGGTCCTTGAAGCCCTGACCTGCACGGAAGCGCGGGACGGAGGTCTTCTTGACCCGGACCCGCTCACCCGTCTGCGGGTTGCGGGCGTAGCGGGCCGGCCGGTCGACCTTCTCGAACGAGCCGAAACCCGTGACCGAGACCCGGTCGCCGGCGACCACGGCACGCACGATGGCGTCGAGCACGTGGTCGACGGCTTCGGCGGCCTGCTGACGACCGCCCATCTTGTCGGCAATCGCTTCTACGAGCTGCGCCTTGTTCACGTCTTCCCCTTCGGAGACATTGCCAGAACGAAAGTGTTCAAGCTTTTTCGCACGTTAGGCATGTATATACCGCAAATCAAACACGAAACGGTCTAATCACCCTAGTGCCGCAACGCAGAAGTCCCGTTGCGGAGTTCCTGGTGTCAGTCGTCCTCTGGGAATCGGCCCTCGTCGAGGTCCTTCATCAACCGGTCGAGACGCGTTGCCGCGTCCTTGAGATCGTGCTTCGCCGCTGCCGTGACGACCAGCAGCTTCCGGGACAGCGCCATCCTTACGCCCTCCGGGACTTGCAGTGAGCGCACCCTTGTGTGCGCTTCCTTCAATCGGGCGGCGACTGCCTCGTAGAGCTCGAGTTGGCTGTCGCGTTCCATGCACCGATTGTGCCATCTAGGGCGAGTTGTCGCCCGACAGGGTCTCAACAAGCGACTGCGCCCCCCACCGGGCGGTGGGGGGCGCAGTCGTGGAAAAGCGCTGCTCAGGCCGTAATTGTACGGGGCTTGAAGGCCGGTCGAGCCGCCTCGTAGGCCGCGATGTCGGCTTCGTTCTGAAGGGTGAGGCTGATGTCGTCGAGACCGTTCAGCAGACGCCAGCGGGCGTTCTCGTCGAGCTCGAAGTCGGCGTCGATCCCGGCGGCCAGGACCTTGCGGGCCTCCAGGTCGACGGTGATCTCGGCGGTCGGGTCGGCCTCGGTCAGCTCCCAGAGGGCGTCCACCGTCTCCTGCGGGAGGACGACGGTCAGCAGGCCGTTCTTCAGCGAGTTGCCGCGGAAGATGTCGGCGAAGCGGGAGGAGATGACGGCCTGGAAGCCGTAGTTCTGGAGCGCCCAGACGGCGTGCTCACGGGAGGAGCCGGTGCCGAAGTCGGGGCCGGCGACCAGGACCGTGGCGCCCTGCCGCTCGGGACGGTTGAGGACGAACTCGGAGTCCTTGCGCCAGGCCTCGAAGAGGCCGTCCTCGAAGCCGTCGCGGGTGACCTTCTTCAGCCAGTGCGCCGGGATGATCTGGTCGGTGTCGACGTTGCTGCGGCGCAGCGGGACGGCCCGGCCGGTGTGCGTGGTGAAAGCTTCCATGGTTCCTCAGACCCCCGCGGTGGTGGCGACGTCGGACAGATCGGCCGGGGAGGCCAGGTGGCCCAGGACGGCGGTGGCGGCGGCGACCTGGGGGGAGACCAGGTGCGTCCGGCCGCCCTTGCCCTGCCGGCCCTCGAAGTTGCGGTTGGAGGTGGACGCGGAGCGCTCACCGGGGGCCAGTTGGTCGGGGTTCATGCCCAGACACATCGAGCAGCCCGCGTGCCGCCATTCGGCGCCGGCCTCCTTGAAGACCTTGTCCAGGCCCTCTTCGACGGCCTGCAGGGCGACCCGGACCGAGCCGGGGACGACCAGCATGCGGACGCCGTCGGCGACCTTGCGGCCCTCCAGGAGGCCGGCCGCGTTGCGCAGGTCCTCGATGCGGCCGTTGGTGCAGGAGCCTACGAAGACGGTGTCGACCTTGATGTCGCGCAGCGGCTGCCCGGCGGTCAACCCCATGTACTCCAGGGCCTTTTCGGCGGCCAGGCGCTCCGAAGCGTCTTCGTACGAAGCCGGGTCGGGGACGTTCGCCGAAAGCGGCGCGCCCTGGCCGGGGTTGGTGCCCCAGGTGACGAACGGGGCCAGCGCGGCGGCGTCGATGACGACCTCGGCGTCGAAGACCGCGTCCTCGTCGGACTTCAGGGTCTTCCAGTACGCGACGGCGGCGTCCCAGTCCTCGCCCTCGGGGGCGTGGGCGCGGCCCTTCAGATAGGCGAAGGTGGTCTCGTCGGGGGCGATCATGCCCGCGCGGGCGCCGGCCTCGATCGACATGTTGCAGATGGTCATCCGGGCCTCCATCGAGAGCTTCTCGATGGCGGAGCCGCGGTACTCCAGGATGTAGCCCTGGCCGCCGCCGGTGCCGATCTTGGCGATGATCGCCAGGATCAGGTCCTTGGCGGTGACGTCCTCGGGCAGCTCGCCGTCGACCGTGATGGCCATGGTCTTCGGGCGGGCCAGCGGCAGCGTCTGGGTGGCGAGCACGTGCTCGACCTGGCTGGTGCCGATGCCGAACGCCAGCGCGCCGAAGGCGCCGTGCGTGGAGGTGTGCGAGTCGCCGCAGACCACGGTGGTGCCGGGCTGGGTCAGGCCCAGCTGCGGTCCCACGACGTGGACGACGCCCTGCTCGACGTCGCCCAGCGGGTGCAGCCGGACACCGAACTCGGCACAGTTCTTGCGGAGGGTCTCCAGCTGGGCGCGGGAGACCGGGTCGGCGATCGGCTTGTCGATGTCGAGGGTCGGGGTGTTGTGGTCCTCGGTGGCGATGGTGAGGTCGAGGCGCCGCACCTGCCGGCCGTTCTGCCGGAGGCCGTCGAAGGCCTGGGGGCTGGTCACCTCGTGCAGCAAGTGCAGATCGATGAAGAGGAGGTCGGGCTCGCCCTCGGCGCGCCGGACGACGTGGTCGTCCCAGACCTTCTCCGCGAGTGTCCTACCCATCGCTTTCCCTCCGGCCGACGTCTACGCCGGCACAACTAGAGACCCGTTTCGCGGGCCGTTGTGCGGCCGCAACACCAGGGTCACAGGTTCCGAGAAAAATTGAACTTGCGTTTCACAGAGTGAGACGCGAATATCGTTGCATGGACAACTCTAGCGGCGTAGGCGTTCTCGACAAGGCAGCCCTTGTCCTGAGCGCCCTGGAGTCCGGTCCGGCCACCCTCGCAGGACTGGTCGCGGCGACGGGACTCGCACGACCCACGGCACATCGTCTCGCCGTGGCACTGGAACACCACCGGATGGTGGCGCGTGACATGCAGGGCCGGTTCATCCTCGGACCGCGCCTGGCGGAGCTCGCCGCCGCGGCCGGCGAGGACCGCCTGCTCGCGACCGCGGGCCCGGTTCTGACGCATCTGCGCGATGTCACCGGCGAGAGCGCCCAGCTCTACCGGCGCCAGGGCGACATGCGCATCTGCGTGGCGGCGGCCGAGCGGCTCTCGGGCCTGCGGGACACGGTCCCGGTCGGCTCGACGCTGACCATGAAGGCCGGCTCGTCCGCGCAGATCCTGATGGCCTGGGAGGAGCCCGAGCGGCTGCACCGCGGCCTCCAGGGCGCCCGCTTCACGGCGACGGCCCTGTCGGGCGTACGGCGCCGTGGCTGGGCCCAGTCGATCGGCGAGCGGGAGCCGGGCGTCGCGTCCGTCTCCGCGCCCGTACGCGGCCCCTCGAACCGCGTGGTGGCCGCCGTGTCGGTCTCCGGCCCGATCGAGCGTCTGACGCGCCACCCTGGCCGTATGCACGCCCAGGCGGTCATCGACGCCGCCGCCCGTCTCTCCGAGGCGCTCCGCCGCAACGGCTGATCGTCTCTCTTCACCTGTACGTTCCCGGCCCACCGCTCCAACGCCGCAGCGGTGGGCCGGAGTTGTGTTCCCGCACACACGGTGAACGCGAACAGCGAAGAAGCCCTCCCCCGAAGGGAAGGGCTTCTTCGTCTGGTACCCCCGACCGGATTCGAACCGGCGCTACCGCCTTGAGAGGGCGGCGTGCTAGGCCGCTACACAACGGGGGCTTTGGATCGTACGTTTCCGCAGATCCCAGCTGGTCTACCTGGACTCGAACCAAGACTAACTGAACCAGAATCAGTCGTGCTGCCAATTACACCATAGACCAATACGTGGTTAGACCAGCGTCGTACCCCCGACCGGATTCGAACCGGCGCTACCGCCTTGAGAGGGCGGCGTGCTAGGCCGCTACACAACGGGGGCCCTAGCGATCCTGCATCAGTTTCACCGGGAGCTACCCAAGTGACCCTGCGGGAAGGATCTGTACCCCCGACCGGATTCGAACCGGCGCTACCGCCTTGAGAGGGCGGCGTGCTAGGCCGCTACACAACGGGGGCTTTGTGGATGCCATCCACGGTTTGCAGATGAGCTCTGCGAGCTGGCCTACCTGGACTCGAACCAAGACTAACTGAACCAGAATCAGTCGTGCTGCCAATTACACCATAGGCCACCGGAACGTGATCACTTCGAGAAGGGATCTTGCTCGGCTTGCGCTTCCGGGGCTTTCCGGCCTTTCGGCCCGTTCCCCTCGGCGCAGAAAGAACATTACCCGAAGGTGGACGGTGCTCCAAAACGCGTATCCGCACGCAGCACCTCGGGCAGCCGGCGGAGGTCGGTGATCCGGGTCAGCTCGGGTCTTCCGCCGGTCCCCGCGCGGTCCAGCCAGATCCCCCGGAGGCCCGCCTCCACGGCGCCCCGGGCGTCGATGTCCGGCTGGTCCCCGACGTACGCCACCTGGTGGGGGCGCAGGTCCAGGGCGGTGCAGGCGGCGTGGAAGGCCTCCGGGGCCGGCTTGGCCACGCCGAGCTCGGCGGCGCACACCACGGCCTCGAAGCGGTCCCGTACGCCCAGCGCACGGAGCTTGTGGTCCTGGTTGTGGATGCTGGAGTTGGACAGGATCCCGTGACGGTAGTCACGGGCCAGCAGGTCGAGCACGGGCACGGCGTCGGGGAACAGCTCCCAGGCGGCCTCGTAATGGACCACGTACCGGTCGAACCAGTCGTCGGCCTCGGCGGCGGTGAGCTCCGGCCGCCCGAGGAAGTCCCGCACGCGGCCTCGCCGCTGGTCCCGGAAGTCCCCGCCCTCGGCCTCGTACCGGCGCCAGTGCAGCTCCGTGAGCTCCTTCCAGCGCCGCAGGGCCTCCTCCACGGAGCCGTACGCTCCGAGCAGCCCCTCGGCCGCGAGATGCGCCCGCATCCCGGCCCGGTCCGCGCTCGCGTAGTCGAAGATCGTGTCGTCGATGTCCCAGAGCACCGCGCGGATGGTCATGGAGACGACGGTACCCCCGTCCCTGGCGCGGGACGGGGGTACCGGTGGATACGGCGCGGATCAGCCGGCGAGCTTCGCCAGGGTCGCGTCGATGCGGGCCAGGGTCTTCTCCTTGCCCAGGATCTCCAGGGACTCGAAGAGCGGCAGGCCGACCGTGCGGCCGGTGACGGCGACGCGGACCGGGGCCTGCGCCTTGCCGAGCTTGAGGCCGTGGGCCTCGCCGGCGGCCAGGACGGCGTTCTTCAGGGACTCCGGGTCGTTCCAGTCCGCGTCCACGAGCTTCTCGCGGGCGGTGGTGAGCAGGGCCGCGGGCTCGCCCTTCATCGCCTTGTCCCACGAGGGCTGGTCGAAGACCGGCTCGGACAGGAAGAGGAAGTCCACGTTGGCCGTGATGTCCGAGAGGACGGTCAGGCGGGTCTGGGCGTGCGGAGCGATCCGCTCCCAGGCGGCCTGGTCGAAGTCCTCGGGCGCCCAGGGGGCGTGCGGGGCCTGGAGCCAGGGCTCGCAGGCGGCGGCGAAGGCCTTCACGTCCAGCATGCGGATGTGGTCGGCGTTGATCGACTCGGCCTTCTTGAGGTCGAAGCGCGCCGGGTTGGCGTTGACGTCGGCGATGTCGAACTTCTCCACCATCTCGGGGATGGTGAAGAGGTCCTGGTCGGCCGAGAAGGACCAGCCGAGGAGCGACAGGTAGTTCAGGAGGCCCTCGGGGAGGAAGCCGCGCTCCCGGTAGAGGTTGAGGGAGGCCTGCGGGTCGCGCTTGGAGAGCTTCTTGTTGCCCTCGCCCATCACGTACGGCAGGTGGCCGAAGGAGGGGATCTCCTTGGCGACGCCGAGCTCGATCAGCGCCTTGTAGAGCGCGATCTGGCGCGGGGTGGAGGAGAGCAGGTCCTCGCCGCGCAGGACGTGGGTGATCTCCATCAGGGCGTCGTCGACCGGGTTGACCAGGGTGTAGAGCGGGGCGCCGTTGGCCCGGAGGATGCCGTAGTCCGGCACGTTGTCCGGGGTGAAGGTGAGCTCGCCGCGGACCAGGTCGGTGAAGGTGATCGGCTCGTCCGGCATCTTGAAGCGGACGATCGACTCGCGGCCCTCGGCGCGGTAGCGCTCGATGCGCTCGGCGCTCAGGTTGCGGCAGGTGCCGTCGTAGCCGGACGGCTTGCCGGCCAGGCGGGCCGCGTCACGGCGGGCCTCCAGCTCGACCGCGGTGCAGAAGCAGTGGTACGCGTAACCGCCGGCGAGCAGCTTGTCGGCGACGTCCTTGTAGATGTCCATCCGCTGCGACTGGCGGTACGGCGCGTGGGGGCCGCCGATCTCGGGGCCCTCGTCCCAGTCGAGGCCGAGCCACTTGAGGGAGTCGAGCAGCTGGTTGTACGACTCCTCGGAGTCGCGCGCAGCGTCGGTGTCCTCGATGCGGAAGACCATGGTGCCCTGGTTGTGCCGGGCGAAGGCCCAGTTGAAGAGGGCGGTGCGGACCAGGCCCACGTGCGGGTTGCCGGTCGGCGAGGGACAGAAACGGACGCGGATGTTCGCGTTAGCCACGCTTGATCACCTTATTGGTGAGAGTGCCGATGCCTTCGATGGTGACGGCGACCTCGTCGCCGACGTTGAGGGGGCCGACCCCGGCGGGGGTGCCGGTGAGGATGACGTCGCCGGGGAGCAGCGTCATGGCCTCGGTGATGTGGACGACCAGGTCCTCGATGGAGCGGATCATGTCGCTCGTCCGACCCAGCTGGCGCTGCTCGCCGTTGACCGTGGCCTGGATGGTCAGGTCGCTCGGGTCGAGGTCGGTCTCCACCCAGGGGCCCAGGGGGCAGGAGGTGTCGAAGCCCTTGGCGCGGGCCCACTGCTTCTCCCGCTGCTGGGCGTCGCGGGCGGTGACGTCATTGGCGCAGGTGTAGCCGAAGATGACGTCCTTCACGCGCTCGCGGGGCACCTCGCGGCACATGCGGCCGATGACCACGGCCAGTTCGGCCTCGTGGTGCAGCTCGTTGGAGAAGGAGGGGTACTCGATGGCGTCGCCGGGGCCGATCACCGAGGTGGTGGGCTTGAAGAAGGCGACGGGGACGTCGGGGACCTCGTTGCCGAGTTCGGCGGCGTGCTCCGCGTAGTTGCGGCCGATGGCCACGATCTTGTTGGGGAGCACGGGCGGCAGGAGCCGTACCTTGCTCAGCGGGACCTTGGTGCCGCTGAGTTCGAAGTCGGTGTACGGGATGCCTTTGATGATGTCGAGGACGAGGCCGCCGGACTCGACGGTTCCCTCGCCCTCGACGGCGCCGAAGGCCACATTGCCGTCGATGGAGAATCTGGCGATGCGCACGAGTGCTGTCGCCCCTCACTTGGTACTGGCTGGAGTCTGACGCTCCAGGCTAACGCGGCGAGGGGCCGCCGCCCGGCGATATCACCGGGGGTGATGACAGAGAAGACGCGGGCGGGGCCCGCCCGGGTCAGCGGGACGCGGTGGCGTACGGCTGGGGCTGGTACGGCGCCGGGGCCTGCATCAGGATCGTGCGGCGCGGGTTGGCCGTGTTGCCCGGCAGCTCCACCGCGTACTCCGGCTGGGCGCCCCGGCCGAGGTCTGCGGCGTCCGTGAGGTGGACGAGGGTGGAACGGCGGGGGTTGGCCGTCTTGCGGAGCGTCGTCGTCTTCATCGCGGTGATCAGACCTTGTTCCGGGAGGGGCGCCCGTACGGGCGCGAAGGGGTGTAAAGCGTCAGGCTAAACATGCGATTCCCTTCGAATGCATGGCTGAGACATCGATTCGGGTGTGAGTTTGCTCACCCCCCGCTACATATTCCGGGCATTACGGGCGGTCGCCGGTCGTCACGGAAAGGGACATTCCGCCACTGAATGAGCTATTCCGCTCCTGATCATGGCGACTGGGACACACCGGGATGCCCGACCATTGGAACGGAAAAGTCCGAATCCTCCGTGATCATCTTCTACATGGGGTGACGTGACGTGCACGCTTTGTCATAGACCTTCCGCCACGACACGCGGCTCTTGTTGCAGATCCGGCACTGTGCTGGAATTCCACGCACCGCCGCGGGTTTCAAGCCGGCACGCAGAGGGCGCAACGCAGCGCCGGCCGAGTGGCGGGGAAGGGGGAACTGCGCCGGTCACCGACGACCACCTGGGGCGCTCCACGCGCCCCGATCGACGCCGACACCGTCCTCTCCGTTCACCCGGAAGGACGCCTGGTCCAGAGGTTGCGACGCTAGTGCAGGGACGTTTCAAGAGGGATGGCTCGGGGTCTCCCCAGGCCCGCCAGGGCCGAGCGGATGCTGCCGCGGAGCAGGAACCGCGTGCCGGGACCGACCGCGGTCCCTCGGCCTCGCACACCCCGAACCAGGGCCAGGGACCGTCCGGCGAGGGCGGTGACGGCGGCAGGCGCGCGAGCTCCGCGGCCAAGTCCGCCGAGCCGGCCGCGGCGCCCGCCAAGGCCCGCGCCGAGAACGAGGTCGGCCCGCGAATAGCCCTGCGCAACTGGCGCATCTCCACGCGTCTGGTCGCACTCCTCACCCTCCCCGTGGTCGCCGCGACCACCCTGGGCGGCATCCGCATCAGCGACTCGCTCCAGGACATGGAGCAGCTCGACCACATGCAGCTGCTCACCAAGCTGACCCGAGAGGCGACGGACCTCGCGCAGGCCCTGCAGTCCGAGCGCGACCTGTCCGCCGGCCCGCTGGCCAACGGCCGCCCGGTCAGCGACTACCAGGTCTCCGACAAGCGGCGCCGGACGGACCGCGAGTACAAGGCCTTCCTCGAAGCCACCGAGGACATCCCGGTCGCCGACGGCGACGAGGCGCTGCTCAGCATCCGCCAGAACGTCAGCCAGATCGCCTCGCAGCTCGCCGAGCTCAACTCGATCCGGGGCAGGGCCTACGAGAAGGACGTCTCCCACTCGGTGACGGTCGAGGCGTACAGCCGCCTCATCCGCTCGCTGCTCAGCCTGTCCCAGGACATGGCGCAGGCGACCAGCAACCCCGAGATGATCAAGCGGACCCGCGCGCTCGCCGCGTTCTCGTCCGCCAAGGAGTACGCCTCCATCCAGCAGGCGATCATCGCGGCCGCGCTTCCCCCGAACGACCGATCCCGCGGCAAGCTCCAGCAGGGTGACCGGCTCTACGGCGAGGCCGCCCAGAACAGTGAGAGCGTCGAGCTCAAGTCCTTCCAGTCGATCTACGAGTCGGCCGGCGGTGACGCCGACGAGCGGACCGAGTCGCTGAACAACGGCGACCCGTCGATCAGCGCCGCCACCAAGTACGCCGAGCGCGTGCTGAGCTCGGACAACGCCATGGGCACCCCCCGTGGCTACCTGAACTTCACCGACGAGTACAGCACCAAGATCTCCGCCATGAACCGCATCGAGCGAGGTCTGCTCGGTGACATGGAGACCATGGCGCGTGAGCTGAAGCAGGAGTCGCAGCGCGACGCCATCATCAACGGTGCGCTGATCCTCCTCGTCCTCGGCGTCTCGCTCATCGGCGCCTTCGTCGTGGCCCGGTCCATGATCCGCTCGCTGCGCAGGCTCCAGGACACCGCGACCAAGGTCGCCCAGGACCGTCTGCCCGAGCTCGTCAAGCAGCTCTCCGAGTCCGACCCGCAGGACGTCGACACCTCCGTCGAGTCCGTCGGTGTGCACTCCCGGGACGAGATCGGCCAGGTGGCCGCGGCCTTCGACGACGTGCACCGCGAGGCGGTCCGCCTCGCCGCCGAGCAGGCCCTCCTCCGGGGCAACGTCAACGCGATGTTCACCAACCTCTCGCGCCGTTCCCAGGGCCTCATCCAGCGTCAGCTCTCGCTCATCTCCGAGCTGGAGTCCCGCGAGGCCGACCCGGACCAGCTCTCCTCGCTGTTCAAGCTCGACCACCTCGCGACCCGTATGCGCCGGAACGGCGAGAACCTCCTCGTCCTCGCCGGCGAGGAGCCGGGCCGCCGCTGGACCCGTCCGGTCCCGCTGGTCGACGTCCTCCGTGCCGCCGCCTCCGAGGTGGAGCAGTACGAGCGCATCGAACTGGCCGCGGTCCCGGCGACCGAGGTCGCCGGCCGGGTCGTCAACGACCTCGTGCACCTCCTCGCCGAGCTGCTGGAGAACGCCACGTCGTTCTCCTCGCCGCAGACGAAGGTCCGGGTCACCGGTCACGCGCTGCCCGACGGCCGCGTGCTCGTCGAGATCCACGACACCGGCATCGGCCTCTCCCCCGAGGACCTCGCCGCGATCAACGAGCGGCTCGCCTCGCCGCCCACCGTGGACGTCTCCGTCTCCCGCCGCATGGGTCTGTTCGTGGTCGGCCGCCTGTCCCTGCGACACGGCATCCGGATCCAGCTGCGCCCGTCCGACTCGGGCGGCACCACCGCGCTCGTCATGCTCCCCGTCGACGTCGCCCAGGGCGGCAAGAAGCCCATGCCCAAGCCGGGCGCGGGCGGCCAGGGTGCGATGCCGCAGGGTGCCTCCGCCCCCGGCGGCCGTCTCCCCGGCGGCCCCGGCGCGGCCGGCGGTCCCGGTGCTCCGGGCATCCCCGGCGGGCGTCCGGGCCAGGGCGGTGCCCCGTCCTCGGCGGCCGGCCGTCTCGGCGCCGGTGCCGGCGCCGGGCGCGGTCAGGTCGGTACGAGCGGTCCCCGGGCCGCGCTGCCCGCCCGTGACGGTGCCCCGCTCGCCGGCGGCCCGCAGGGCGCGCCGCAGTCCCGCACCCCGCAGCCGCAGAACGCGCAGCTGGACCAGACCGGCCGACTGCCGCAGGCCCCGCAGGCTCCCCAGTCGCCCGACGCGCAGCGTCCGGGCCCCGGCGGGGGCGGCCTCATCGGCGGCGCCGCGAGCGCCATCCCGTCCCGTACGGACGTGTGGGGCAACCAGTCCGGACCCGCCGCGCAGCAGCCGCAGCAGCCGCAGCAGCAGGGCCAGGCCCAGCAGGGTGGTTACGACTTCCCGCGCGCCGAGCTTCCCGGCGGGAACCCCCAGCCGCAGCGCCCGCAGGCCGCGAGCTGGGGCAACGACCCGCAGCAGCAGCCGGTCCGGCGCCCGCAGCAGGAGATGTCCCCGCTGGACGCCCCGCGCGGTCACGAGGAGCCGGAGTCGGCGGGCCTGTTCGGCGGGCCGGCGGCTCCGCAGGGTCCCGGTTCCACGGGCCAGTTCCCGCGCCCGGACTTCGGCGCCCCGCAGCAGCCGCAGGCTCCCCAGCAGCCGCAGGCCCCGCAGGGGTACCAGCAGGACCCGGCGTCGACGGCGCAGTTCCCGCGCCCCGACTTCGGTGCCCCGCAGGGCCCCGGCTCCACCGGTCAGTTCCCGCGCCCGGACTTCGGCGCCCCGCAGCAGCAGGCTCCCCAGCAGCCGCAGGCCCCGCAGCCCCAGGCGTACCAGGGCGGACAGCAGCAGCAGTTCGGCCGCCAGCCCTTCGTACCGCAGGCGCAGCAGCAGGCCCAGGCCCCGGCGCCGCGTCAGCGGACCGGCGAGGACTTCAGTGCCCCGCGTCCGGCCGAGCCGGTCCGGCAGCCGCAGCAGCAGCCGCAGCTCCAGCAGCCGCGCCGTCCGGAGGCCCTGCCGCCGGCCGGAGGCCCGGGCGAGGGTCGTGCCCCGCTGAACGACCCGCTGGAAGGCAACTGGTACGCCCAGCAGCAGGCCCAGCAGGTGGACCTGACGCAGACGATGCCGACCCCGGTCGTGTCGCAGCCATCCGCTCCGGCGGCCCGTCCGGCCGGTGACCCGGCCACCGACGGCCGCCAGAACGGCGGGGCCGCCTGGCGGACCTCGCCCAACGACGAGCTGGTGCGCCAGGCGGAGCGGGTGCGCAAGCCCGCGGCCGGCGGCGTCACCACCTCCGGTCTTCCGCGCCGTGTGCCGAAGGCCAACCTCGTACCCGGGACCGCACAGGAGCAGGCCCACACGGCCGGCCCCCAGGTCTCGCGTGCACCCGACGACGTCCGCGGCCGGCTCACGAATCTGCGCCGCGGCATCCAGCAGGGCCGCCAGGCCGGCAACTCGACCACGGGTAGCCACCACCTCGGTCCGAACCATCAGCAGGAGCGTTAGTTGAACGCGATGAGCCAGGCGGCGCAGAATCTGAACTGGTTGATCACCAACTTCGTGGACAACACCCCCGGGGTGTCCCACACGGTGGTGGTCTCCGCCGACGGACTCCTGCTGGCCATGTCCGAAGGATTCCCCCGCGACCGCGCCGACCAGCTGGCGGCGGTCGCATCCGGACTGACCTCGCTGACCGCGGGCGCGTCCCGGATCTTCGAGGGCGGACCCGTCGCACAGACCGTGGTGGAGATGGAGCGCGGCTTCCTCTTCCTCATGCAGGTGTCCGACGGCTCCTCGCTGGCCGTGCTCGCGCACCCCGAGTGCGACATCGGTCTCGTGGGCTACGAGATGGCGCTGCTGGTCGACCGGGCCGGCAGCGTCCTCACCCCGGATCTCCGTGCGGAGCTCCAGGGCAGCCTGCTCCACTAGGTCACGCACGGCGGACGGACCCCACATCCGTCCGCCTCGACCGACCCGCAGGGCGGTACGCCCCTCCGTACCGTTCTGGGCACTGTTCATCGTCCGGCCGCCCCACCCGGCCCCCCACCGGCCCCATCAGACGGCAGAAGTCTTGCTGTCACGCCCGGAGGATTCATGACCCCGCCCCCCGCCTCTCACGATCCGTACGGCGCCTCAGTCGACGAGTACGGACACGAGGGCGACCAGCCGCTGGTGCGTCCTTATGCGATGACCGGCGGCCGGACCCGGCCGCGCTACCAGCTCGCCATCGAGGCGCTGGTCAGCACCACGGCCGACCCGGCACACCTCGCCACGCTCCTGCCGGAGCACCAGCGGATCTGCCACCTCTGCCGCGAGGTCAAGTCGGTGGCCGAGGTGTCGGCCCTCCTGTCGATGCCGCTCGGTGTCGCCCGGATCCTCGTGGCCGACCTGGCGGAGGCCGGCATGGTGGCGATCCACCAGCCGGGCAACGGAGAGACCGGCGGCACGCCGGACGTGACACTGCTCGAAAGGGTGCTCAGTGGACTTCGCAAGCTCTAGCGGCGGCGCGGCCAGATCGACCACCAGCGCGAAGATCGTGGTGGCGGGCGGCTTCGGCGTGGGCAAGACCACGTTCGTCGGCGCCGTCTCGGAGATCAACCCGCTGCGTACCGAAGCCGTCATGACCTCCGCTTCCGCGGGCATCGACGACCTCACCCACACCGGCGGCAAGACGACGACGACCGTCGCCATGGACTTCGGCCGCATCACCCTGGACCAGGACCTGATCCTGTACCTCTTCGGTACGCCCGGACAGGACCGCTTCTGGTTCATGTGGGACGACCTGGTCCGCGGCGCCATCGGCGCCGTCGTGCTGGTCGACACCCGCCGCCTCGCCGACTGCTTCCCCGCCGTCGACTACTTCGAGAACAGCGGGCTGCCGTTCGTCATCGCCCTGAACGGCTTCGACGGCGCCCAGCCGTACCAGCCGGAAGAGGTCCGCGAGGCCCTCCAGATCGGCCCCGACACCCCCATCATCACCACCGACGCCCGCCACCGCGCCGACGCCAAGAGCGCGCTCATCACTCTCGTGGAGCACGCGCTGATGGCCCGCCTCAAGTAGAGGGACGGGGCAGGGCAGTTGTCATATGCCGCTGCCAGGGGCGGTCTGTGTCCTTCGACACGGCCGCCCGCGCGTTCATAACATTTCGACAGAGAATTGGGGCGCCTCGGACACCCGACGCATCCGATCGGTGTCACTGCGCTCACCTGAGCCCCGCCATTTGGCGGGGCTCGTTCTTTATGCCCGTTTTATGTGAGGCCTGGACCACTGGAAGGGGCCGCTTCCCACTGTTTGGAACGGACCCCCTTCACGTGCTGCAATTCATGAACTCCCGAGTAGTACGGCCCTGAACGAAACACCGGCACAACGTAGGTGCCGACGCCGAGAGGTTGTTGGTCGAGTGAGGCGAAGCAAGGAAAGCTCCGCGGAGCAGGAGACGCGGGGCAACTTCACGCCGCCGTCGCGGACGGCGATGTCGCCCGCGGACGTGCCCGTGACGCCGCCCCCTGTCGAGGCGCCCAAGGGAAGCTCCAGCAAGCTGTCGCCCCGCAACTGGCGGGTGCCCACCCGCCTGAACGCGATCCTCTGCATACCCGTGCTCGTCGGCCTCGTCATGGGCAGTTTCCAGGTCAAGGCGGCGATCGACACCTGGCAGGAGGCGCAGGACGCCGAGAAGACGGCGCTCATCGTGCGCGCCGCCTCGGAGTACAGCACCGCCCTCCTCAACGAGCGCGACCTGACCGCCGGCCCCCTGCTCGCCGCGAAGAACCCCGAGGACCGCAAGGCCGACGAGGTCACGCAGGCGTACGCCGCGACCGACGCCGCCAAGGCGAAGTTCGACGAGGCCGTCAAGAACATGCCGTCGGGCCAGGGCCTGGAGCGCCGTCTGCGGCTGTTCCAGGACGAGGAGCCGAAGCTGGCGGCGCTGCGCAAGACCGCGTACACCGCCTCGCTCGACCCGGTGAACACCCAGCTCGGGTACACGAGCGTCCAGCACTACCTCACCGAGTTCTCCAACGAGCTCGGCCTGGGCACCGGCAACGTCACCAGCTACGGCCGCAGCGTCTACGCGATCCAGCTCTCGAAGGGTGCGGAGTCCCTCCAGCGCTCCATCGGCACGCAGCTCCTGGTCCGGCCCAGCCAGAAGGCGAACGTCTTCGCCCAGCAGTCCGTGGCGTTCAACTCGTACAACTACCTGGAGCAGATCGCCCTCGGCGAGTTCGCCTCCGGTGGTCTGCCCGAGGACGTCGAGCTGCTGAAGAAGGTCATGGCCGGCAAGGCCGCCGAGGGCGAGAAGCGGATGTCCGCGGCCGGCGTCGAGCTGCCCAAGGGCAAGGACGGCTCCGTCTACTCCGGCGTCGCCTCGCAGATCGGCACCGCCAAGGGTCCCGAGGGCATCGCGGCCCTGAAGGGCAAGGGCATCACCCCCGAGACCTGGATGGCCGTCGCCACCGCCAAGTTCGACGGCTACAGCGAGGTCGAGAAGGCCCTCGTGGACAAGGCCGTGGCCGAGGCCGCCAGGGTCTCCGACGAGGCCAAGACGGACGCCTGGGTCAACGGCGGCATCGTCGTCGTCGCCCTGCTCGCCGCCTTCATCCTCGCCGGGATGATGGCCCGCCAGATGAGCCGCTCGATGCGCGAGCTGCGGACCGCCGCCTTCGGCATCGCCGAGCAGCGCCTGCCGATGCTGGTCGACCAGCTCTCCCGTACGGAGCCGGGCCGGGTCGACACCCGCGTCCAGCCCATCCCGATCGACTCGCAGGACGAGATCGGCGAGGTCGCCCGCGCCTTCGACCAGGTCCACCGCGAGGCCGTCCGGCTCGCCGCCGAGCAGGCCATGCTCCGCGGCAACGTCAACGCGATCTTCACCAACCTCTCGCGCCGCAACCAGTCGCTGATCGAGGGCCAGCTGACCCTCATCACCGACCTGGAGAACAACGAGGCCGACCCGGACCAGCTGGAGAACCTCTTCCGCCTGGACCACCTGGCCACCCGTATGCGCCGCAACGGCGAGAACCTCCTCGTCCTCGCCGGCGAGGAGCCCGGCCGCCGCTGGGACCAGCCGGTCCCGCTGGTCGACGTCATGCGCGCCGCCTCCTCCGAGGTGGAGCAGTACGAGCGCATCGAGCTGGCCGGCGTGCCGGAGGCCGAGATCCACGGCCAGGCCGTGACCGACCTCGTGCACCTGCTCGCCGAGCTCCTGGAGAACGCCACCACGTTCTCCTCCCCGCAGACCAAGGTCCGCGTCACCGCGACCCGTCTCCCCGACGGCCGCGTCATGGTCGAGATCCACGACAAGGGCATCGGCCTCACCGCCGAGGACTTCGCGGACATCAACCACAAGCTGGCGAACCCGCCGACCGTCGACGCCGCCGTCTCGCAGCGCATGGGCCTCTTCGTGGTCGGCCGGCTCGCCGACCGGCACGGCATCCGGGTCCAGCTCCGCCCCTCGGGCGAGCAGGCCGGAACGACCTCGCTGGTCATGCTGCCGGACGCGATCACGCACGGTGGTGGCGGCGAGCAGCCGCTCCAGGACGACTTCACCGTCTCGCAGATCATTCCGCAGCAGCAGCTGCAGAACGCCTTCGAGGCCCCCGCCGCGCAGCCGATGCTCACGGCGGCCGATCTCGGCTTCGACGACTCGCGCTACGAGCAGCCGGCCGAGGACGAGCGCCAGCTCGACCCGGTCAACCGCTCGCTGCAGCGCGAGGAGCGGCGTGCCGCCCTTGAGGCGCAGGCGCAGGGCGACAGCCGTCCGCTCTTCCGCGACGAGGCGGAGCCGGCCGAGCAGTACGGCCAGGCCCAGGGGTACGACCAGGGTCAGGAGTACGGGCAGCAGCAGGCCCAGGAGTACCCGGCGGAGCAGTACCCGGCGCAGGAGTACGCGCAGCCCCAGCAGGCGCAGGAGTACGGCCAGGAGTACGCGGCCGGCTACCCGCAGCAGGACGGCTACGACTACTCCCAGCAGGGCTACGAGACCTACCCGCAGCAGGGCTATGCGGAAGCCTCGTACGAGACGCCGGGAACCGAACACCAGCAGTACGGCAATGCGTTCGATACCCAGCCCCACCAGGCAGAGTGGCCGGATCAGAACGCTTACCAGGGCGGCTACGGACAGGATTTCGGAGCGGAATCGGAATCTGCTCCGAGCGCTCCCGAACAGGCCCCCGACCGCGTAGGCTTCGACCGTCCGGGTCCGACCTCGAGTCCCGCCCCGGACGCCGGACACGCGCTGACCGACGCAGGTCTGCCGCGCCGCGGCAGCGTCGCCCCGCAGACGCAGCAGGTGCCGCAGCAGGCGCCGCAGCAGCCGAAGCCCGCGCAGCCGGTACAGCAGCAGGACGAAGCCGACGGCTCCGACGAATGGCGCTCGACCAACGACGAGCGCTGGCAGCGGGCCGGAAAGCTCAAGGACCCCAAGGCGGGCGGGGTCACCTCGTCCGGTCTCCCCCGGCGGGTCCCGAAGGCCAACCTGGTCGAGGGCACGGCTGAGCAGACCCCGCAGGGCGGCCCCCAGGTCTCCCGCGCACCCGAGGACGTACGGGGCAGGTTGAGCAACCTGCGCCGGGGCGTCCAGCAGGGACGCAACGCGGGAACGGACACGAACGGATCGGGCCTCGGCCCGGGCAGTACCTACAACCAGGAGCGTTAGTGTGAGCATGAGCCAGGCGGCGCAGAATCTGAACTGGTTGATCACCAACTTCGTGGACAACACCCCCGGGGTGTCGCACACGGTGGTGGTCTCCGCCGACGGACTCCTGCTGGCGATGTCCGAGGGTTTCCCCCGTGACCGCGCCGACCAGCTGGCGGCCGTCGCCTCCGGACTGACCTCGCTGACCGCGGGCGCGTCCCGGATCTTCGAGGGCGGTGCGGTCAACCAGACCGTGGTGGAGATGGAGCGCGGCTTCCTCTTCATCATGTCGATCTCGGACGGTTCCTCGCTGGCCGTCCTCGCCCACCCGGAGGCCGACATCGGTCTCGTGGGCTACGAGATGGCCCTGCTCGTGGATCGCGCGGGCACGGTTCTGACCCCCGACCTCCGGGCGGAACTTCAGGGAAGTCTTCTCAACTAACAGACAGACAGTGCGTTTCGTGCCACCGCACCGTAGGGTGCGGTGGCGCGGTTTCCAAGGGACATGGGACCGCGAGGCAGTCGGAGGAGGAGACCAGACGTGGGTACACCACCGGGCGCGAGCCCTTACAACGGCTATGACGCGCACCAGGCGCCGATGGGCGACACCACGCAGAACCGCTTCAACTTTCCCTCCGCCCCGAGCAGACAGGGCGTGTCGCAGCCCTACGCGCAGCCTCAGGTCCCGACGACGGCCGCGGGTTCACCGGCCGCCTCGCGCGGCCCGTCCGCCGCGGGCGGTTCCGGCGGCCACAACCCGCTGGTGCGTCCCTACGCGATGACCGGCGGCCGGACCCGGCCGCGCTACCAGCTCGCCATCGAGGCGCTGGTCAGTACGACGGCCGATCCCTCCCGGCTGCAGGGGCAGTTGCCCGAGCACCAGCGGATCTGCCGGCTCTGCTTCGAGATCAAGTCGGTCGCGGAGATCTCGGCACTTCTCTCCATTCCCCTCGGCGTCGCCCGAATCCTCGTCGCCGACCTGGCCGAGGCCGGACTTGTCGCCATCCACCAGCCCGGCGGCGACGAGGCCGCCGGCGGTCAGCCAGACGTGACACTGCTCGAAAGGGTGCTCAGTGGACTTCGCAAGCTCTAGCGGCGGCGCGGCCCGTTCAACCACCAGCGCGAAGATCGTGGTGGCGGGCGGCTTCGGCGTGGGCAAGACCACGTTCGTCGGCGCCGTCTCGGAGATCAACCCGCTGCGTACCGAAGCCGTCATGACCTCCGCTTCCGCGGGCATCGACGACCTCACCCACACCGGCGACAAGACGACGACGACCGTCGCCATGGACTTCGGCCGCATCACCCTGGACCAGGACCTGATCCTGTACCTCTTCGGTACGCCCGGACAGGACCGCTTCTGGTTCATGTGGGACGACCTGGTCCGCGGCGCCATCGGCGCCGTCGTGCTGGTCGACACCCGCCGCCTCGCCGACTGCTTCCCCGCCGTCGACTACTTCGAGAACAGCGGGCTGCCGTTCGTCATCGCCCTCAACGGCTTCGACGGCAACCAGCCCTACCAGCCCGAGGAAGTCCGCGAGGCCCTCCAGATCGGCCCCGACACCCCCATCATCACCACCGACGCCCGCCACCGCGCCGACGCCAAGAGCGCGCTCATCACTCTCGTGGAGCACGCGCTGATGGCCCGCCTGCGGTAAGTCCCCGACGGACGCACGGTAAGAGGCCCCGCACCGGAAACGGTGCGGGGCCTTCGTGTCGTGGGCCTCCGGAGCGGACGCGCCCGCAAGGGCGCCGTTCCGTTGTGCCCACCCTCCCCCAAGCTCTCGGCTTCGCTCGAGCAGGGGGCGCCCCCATCGCCCGTGCGGAACGATTGCCCACAACGTGCCGAAGGGCCCCGCACCGGTCTCGGTGCGGGGCCCTTCCGTACAGCGGGGCGTCAGCGCCAGCTGTGCGGCGCGCGGAAGCCGTGCTCGCGCTCCAGGCGGCGCCAGCCGGCCGTCGTGCGGCCGTGCGGGGCGGTCTCGGCGGGCTGGGAGGCCGCGCGGGCGAGCAGCACGGCCGTGATGGCGGCGAGCTCCTCGGGGTCGGCGGTGCCCTTCTCGACGCGGAGAAGGTTGGCAGGCGTGGTCACGTGGATGACTCCTCTTACTGAGGCGGGTTGCCGTGCTTGCGGGACGGCAGGTCGGCGTGCTTGGTGCGGAGCATCGCGAGGGACCTGATGAGCACCTGGCGGGTGTCGGCGGGGTCGATGACGTCGTCGACCAGGCCGCGCTCCGCCGCGTAGTACGGGTGCATCAGCTCGGCCTTGTACTCCTTGACCATGCGGGCCCGCATGGCCTCGGGGTCCTCGGCCTCCGCGATCTGCTTGCGGAAGATGACGTTGGCGGCGCCTTCGGCGCCCATGACCGCGATTTCGTTGGTGGGCCAGGCGTACGTCAGGTCGGCGCCGATGGACTGGGAGTCCATCACGATGTACGCGCCGCCGTAGGCCTTGCGCAGGATCAGGGAGATCCGGGGCACGGTCGCGTTGCAGTACGCGTACAGCAGCTTCGCGCCGTGCCTGATGATTCCACCGTGCTCCTGGTCGACGCCCGGCAGGAAGCCGGGTACGTCCAGAAGGGTGATGATCGGGATGTTGAAGGCGTCGCACATCTGCACGAAGCGCGCGGCCTTCTCGGAGGCCTCGATGTCGAGGACGCCGGCCAGCGACTGGGGCTGGTTGGCGACGATGCCGACGACCTGGCCGTCGAGCCGGGCCAGGGCGCAGATGATGTTGCGGGCCCAGCGCTCGTGGATCTCCAGGTAGTCGCCGTCGTCGACGAGCTCCTCGATGACCTTGTGCATGTCGTACGGGCGGTTGCCGTCGGCGGGCACGAGGTCGAGGAGGACGTCGGAGCGGCGGTCGGCCGGGTCCTCGGAGGCGACGGTCGGCGGGTTCTCGCGGTTGTTCTGCGGGAGCATCGACAGGAGGTAGCGGACCTCGGCGATGCAGGTCTCCTCGTCGTCGTACGCGAAGTGCGCGACGCCCGAGGTCTCGGCGTGGACGTCGGCGCCGCCGAGGCCGTTCTGGGTGATCTCCTCGCCGGTGACCGCCTTGACGACGTCCGGGCCGGTGATGAACATCTGCGAGGTCTCGCGGACCATGAAGACGAAGTCCGTGAGGGCCGGGCTGTAGGCCGCGCCGCCGGCGCACGGGCCGAGCATCACCGAGATCTGCGGGATGACACCCGAGGCCTTGGTGTTGCGCTGGAAGATGCCGCCGTAACCGGCGAGGGCGGAGACGCCCTCCTGGATGCGGGCGCCGGCGCCGTCGTTCAGGGAGACCAGCGGCGCACCGGCCGCGATGGCCATGTCCATGATCTTGTGGATCTTGGTGGCGTGGGCCTCGCCGAGGGCGCCGCCGAAGATCCGGAAGTCGTGCGCGTAGACGAAGACCGTGCGGCCCTCGACCGTGCCCCAGCCGGTGATGACACCGTCGGTGTACGGCTTCTTGGCCTCCAGGCCGAAGCCCTGCGCGCGGTGCCGGCGCAGCTGCTCGACCTCGTTGAAGGAACCAGGGTCGAGCAGCAGCTCGATGCGCTCACGCGCCGTCAGCTTGCCCTTCGCGTGCTGGGCCTCGGTGGCGCGCTCACTCGGGCCACGGAGCGCCTGCTCGCGCAGGACGTGCAGCTCGGCCACTCGGCCACGGGCGTCAGCGGGCTCGCTCGGGATCTGGTCCACAACGGTCATGTTCCGACCCTACGAAGTCACGCAAGAAAACCCCGCCGTCGACTCCGTACAGTCTCGCGTGTCGAATCCTGGTGGGGCTGGACAGAACCCTGGTCCGTCCAGCCCGAGTCAACAGCCAGACACCCCCTGTGTTTGTGGGGTTCCGACATAGACCTAGAGGAGAACCTCGCAACCTTGGGTCGTTCCCCCGGTACCCGGGGTGATCCGCAGCCGCAGCGCGGGCCCGGTGGCGAGGACCTCCACCGAGGGGTCGTGGCGGACGACGGCGCGGACCGGACGGTTCCACACCAGCTCCAGCGGCTGCCCCGTGCGGAGCGGCTCGGAGACCCTCAGGTCGAGGACGGAGCGGCGGCGCCGGACGAGGACGCTCGCGGGCGCGGTGACGGTGAGGGGTCCCACCGTACCGGCCTGCCAGAAGTTGGCCGCGGTCAGTCCGAGGGACGGGACGGCGACCGCCTGCCGCTCGGCGGTGTTGTCGAGAACCTGCAGCCAGTCCGGGTCGGCGGCCCGGGCGGCGAGCGTTCTTGCGGAGGCGCCCGGCATCAGGAGGTACGCGTAGGAGGCGGCGACCGGGTCGGTGCCGTGGTCCAGCCAGAGGGTCTGGTAGCGGCGGGTCCTGCGCTCGGTGGAGCTGGTGGTGTTGATGTCGCTCCAGGCGCCGGTGCGGTCCTCGCGCAGGCTCCGCAGGTTCGCCGTCCCCTCGGGGAAGACCCAGCCGCCGTGGCCCTCCAGGTGGGCCCAGCCGTCGCCGGTGGTGAAGGCCTGGGTGCCTCCCTCCCCGAGGAGGCGGTTGTCCACCACCGTCTCGACGGGCACGCCGTCGGTCGCGGTGATCCCGGCCCCCAGGCAGACGACCGCGTCCGCCGCGCAGAACCAGGACTTGCGGGCCTCCAGGGTGGAGCCGAGGCCCTTGAGGTGCTGGCCGACGGCCGCGTACTCGCCGTCGGTGGCCCCGCCGACCCAGCGGACGGCCGGCCGGGCCGCGCCCCAGTCGCCGCCCGCCCGGTCGGCGAGGCGCTTGGTCGAGACGGTGGTGCCGGGGAGGCGGTACGGGTCGACGGTGGGCCAGAACCAGTCGGTGTACTGGTCGCCGAGGTCCGGGGTCCACCAGGAGAGCATCCCGGCGCCGGTGTGCCAGCCGCGCGGGTTCTCGCCGTTGCCGCACTCGTAGTACGTGATCCGGTTCGAGGCCATGGAGATGTTCGCGGCCCAGCCGGGGCGGCGGTGGACGGCCCGGTCCATGGCGGCGAAGAGCCGGTGCCCGGTCGGTTCGGGGGCGGCGGGGACGGGGGACGCGGCCACGGCGTGCAGCCGGGCGAGGTCGGCGACGCCGAACTGGCGGGCGGCCAGGATCGGGGAGACGGTGTCGCGTGCGATCCACCCCTTCACGCGCGCGTGCCACCGGTCCCGCTCGGCGGCGGACGCCCCGCCCGCGAGGAGGGCGATGGCCGCGATGACGCCCTGGCCGTGGAAGTGGTCGGAGCGCATGATCCGCCGGTCGTCGTTCTTGAGGTAGCCACGGCTGATGGCGCGTCCGTTGACGCTGTCCATCATCAGGCCGTCGTAGATGAAGGGCGCGTAGGCCTTCTCGACGCTGTCGAGGACGATCTGCCGGTTCGGGTCGGTGACGGCCCAGGTGGAGCCGGCGAGGAGGGTGAAGAGCCGGCCGAGGCCGTCGAGCATGACCTGCCCGTAGGTGCCGGAGTAGGCGACCCAGGTGTGCTGGACGAAGGAGCCGTCGGCGTAGAGGCCGTCGCCCTGGGTCACGTACGGGAAGACGGGCGAGAGGGCGTCGCGGGCGAGCGCGATCTTGGCGGGGTTCGCGCCGAGGACCCCGCGCAGGGCGACCGAGCGGCAGAGGTCGACGCGGTTGGCACCGGTGGAGGTGCCGGAGTAGGTCGCGAGGACGGAGTCGGGTACGAAGTGGTCGACGGCGGCGCAGGCGGCGGCGATGCGCTCGGCGCCGAGGCGGGGGTGGAGCGCGGCGACGATGTCCATGAGGAGCCGGGGCGCCCCGATCTGCCACTCCCACCAGTTGCCGTAGCGCGGGGCGCCCGCCCTGTAGACCGTGGCGGAGAGGTGGTCGAGGCCGCGGAGCACGTCGGCGAGCAGGCCCTCGTCGCCGGTGAGGCCGGTGCCGGGCTGCAGGTACGCCTGGGTCATGGTCCACAGGCGGCTGTAGCTCTGGGAGATGCCGGCCGGCGGGTCGAAGGGGGCGTCGGGCCAGAGCGAGGTGGGGGTGGGGGCCATGCTCGCGCGGAAGGTACGCGCGAGCGTGCCCGTCTCGGCGAGCTTGCCGGCGTAGGGCTCGGCCCCGGCGTCGAAGCCGGAGCCGAGCTGGAGGTCGAGCCAGCGGAGCCGCAACGCCTCGAACTCGTCGGCCGAGGCGGCCGCGTGGGCGGAGGGGGACAGCGTGAGGGCGGCCGCTGCGGCGGCCGTCGTGCTCAGGAAGGTGCGGCGGGACCAGAGGGGCAGGGACACGGGAGCCTCCCGGGGGAAGTGGTGGAGACCGGTCGGCGCCCGGTGTAACACCCTGTTTCCGACGCAATCAATGAGCACGGCAGCAAGCGCTTACTGGCCGTCAGCCTCCGCAGTGGAAGCGGGCGCTGCCCCAGTCCGCGTGGTCGTTGCCGTTCCCGTCGCCGCCGTCGCCGACCACCAGGTCGACGTAGGAGGCGCCGGTGACGTCGGCGGTGAGCTGCCAGGCCGGGTCCGCGGCCCTGAGGACCGGGGACTTCACCTTCTCCGCGCCGTCCGCGAGGACGCTGAACTGGACGCTGCCCCGGGTGGTCTGGACGTCGTCCACGCCGACCTCGGCGGTGAGCGAGGTGCACCGGCCGCCGAGGTAGTAGCGGACCTTGGCCGGGGCGTGGGTGCCGAGACCCTTGGCGTAGGCCACACCGCCGATCCCCAGCGGGGAGCCGTCGCCGGTGCCGGTCTCGCCGTTGGAGAGGTCCCGCTCGACGGGTCCCCAGCCGTTGGTGGCCGAGGTCCAGTCGAGGTCGCTGGCCCAGCTGTCGGCGGTGGGCGGCGGGGGCAGGGTGCGGACGGTGGTGGCGGCGGTCAGCTTCCGCTGCCCTCCCCCGATCCCGTACGCGACGGAGGCGCCCAGCGCGTACGGCTGGTAGGCCGCGTCCACCGGCGGCGTCACCTGCCAGGTCGCGGTGGCCTCGGCGCCCGGGGCGACCGTGCCGAGGGCGACGGGCGCGGCGGGCTCGGCGGTCCAGCCCTCGGGGAGGGCGAGGACGGCCTGGGCGCCGGTGACGTCGGCGGCCTCGTCGTTGGCGAAGGTGGCCGTGACCTGGTTCGGGTGGCCGGGTTCCAGGGTGTCGGGCGCGGTGACGGTGAGCGTGCCGCAGGCGGCGCGCTCGGCGGCGGGTCCGAGGTCGGTGACGGTGAAGCCGTCCAGGACGAAGTCGGCGCCCTCCGGGGCGTCCTCGCGCTTGCGCAGGCCGGTCCAGGTGTCGCCGCAGCCGGCGGTGACGGTCTCGGCGAAGTGCCCGGTGCCCCTCCCCCAGCTACCGCTGGGAGGTGCCCCCAGCTGCCCGAGGGGGGTGCGGCGGGTCTCGACGGCCGGTCCGTTGCCGTTCGTACGGTCGTAGCCGGTGACCCACTCGTACGCGCCCGCGTGGCTGGACTGGTAGTCGTACTCCACGCGGTAGCTGTGGCCGTCCTTCATCGGGACGGTCCAGGGCGCGGTCCGGTAGACGAGTCCGCTGTTCTCGTCGTGCGACTTGAGGCTCTCGGCGCCGCCGATCACGTCGTCGATCAGCTTTCCGTTCCAGCCGGCCTGGGTGTACGGGGCGTGCAGTTGGGCGATGTGGGTGCGCGGGTCGGTGATGCCGCCCGCGTCGCCCTTGAGGAAGGGGCCCCAGCCCTGGTCGACGGCCTCGAAGTCCTCGTACGCGACCGTGCCCGCCTTCGTCGCCGGGTCATCGGCGACGATCCTCACGTCGTCGATCCGGACGGTCGCCGGGCTGCCGCTCGCGGCCTCGATCCGCAGGGGGACGGAGCCGTCGGCGGGTGCGGTGAAGGTGACCTTGGCGCGCTGGAGGCGGGTGCCGTTCCAGTCGGAGGCGGCGACCTGGTTCTCCAGGGAGGACCGCTCGACGGTGACGGAGGCGCCGCCGGCGGAGAGGGTGGTGGGGCGGGTCTTTCCGGGTTCGACCTCGATGAGGGCGGAGGCGGTGTACCGCTTGCCGGGGGTGAGGCCGGTGATCTGCTGACGGACCGAGGCGGTGGCGGTGCCGCCGATCTTCGCGCTGTTGCGGCCCTGGTCGTCGGTGTCACGGGCGACGGTGCCGGCCTTGGTCCAGGCGCCGAGCTTCGCGTCGTTGAAGCCGGGGTCCTTCACCGGGGTGCCCTGGCCCCACTGGGGGGCGGCCTGCGCGGGCGCGCTGTCGGGGTAGAGGACGTAGGGCTGTCCGGCGACGGCGTCGAGGGTGATGCGCCCGCCGGAGGGGCGCACGGTGGCGGTCTTCACGCGCCCGTTGTCGGTGAGCTTGTACACGGTGTACGCGCGCGTGGAGCCGGGGACGGCCCAACTGGTCTTCCCGCCGGACTTGTTGAAGTGGTAGAGCTTCTTGCCGCCGTCCCAGGGGAGCAGGTAGCTCTCGCCGTCGAGGACCTTGCGGCCGTTCTCGTAGAAGGTGCGGCGGCCGTTCTCGACGGTGCCGCGGACGCCTCCGGTGAAGGTGATGTCGTCGCCGTTCCAGCGGGTGATCTTCTGCTGCTGCAGGTACTTGGCGGGCAGGTTCCGCTGCCAGATGTTGGCGGAGAAGGCGTTCCAGTCGGTCTCGCCGGTCCAGCCCTCGAAGTCGACGAGGGCGGTCTGGCCGAGGACCGGGTGGTTGTTCCAGACGTCCTTCTCACCGTTGCGGATGAAGCGGATGATCTTCGAGTTGAGGCCCTTGTTGGTGGCGCCGCCGTAGTCGAGGTCGTTGGCCCAGTGGGACCAGAGGGAGGCCCGCTCGAACTTCTCGGACCACTCGGTGGCGACGTTCCAGCCCTGCGCCTGGACGGCCTGCATCGTCTTGTCGGCGATCCAGCCGTGCGTGTAGTAGACGTCGATGTAGAGCATCGACAGGTTGGGGTCGGTCTCGTCGCGGAGCTGCTTGAAGCGGCGGGCGAGGTCGCCGCTGTTCACGTCCCGGCGCTGGTCGATGTAGTAGCTCTGGTTGAGCCAGTTCCAGCCGGGCTTGGTCTTGTCGACGAGGGTCTCGCTGAAGTTCTTCGCCTCGGGGTACGACTCGGTGGCGTTCACGTGGACGCCGAAGCCGGCGCCCCACTTCTTGCCCTCCCTGAGGAGGGTGTTGAGGTCGGCGAGGCCGCCGGCCCGCTTGTTGTAGTTGCCGCCGTAGTCGGGGTGGGCGGAGTCGTGGCCCTCGGAGCCGTACCCCTTGAGCAGCGCGAACTGGCCGAGTCCGTCGGTGGAGAGCGAGATCCGCTTGACGTCGTCGAGGGTGCGCAGGAAGGGGTGGGTGGCCTGGGAGGCGAAGTTGAACGGGATGTGGGCGACGACCCGGTTCGGGGTCTGGTCGCTGCCGGGGGCCTTGATCCCGATCGTACGGAAGGCGACGGCGCCGTCCTGCCAGTCGACGGCTCCGTCGGCGTTGGCGTCGGGGGTGACGACGACCTTCGCCCAGGGCAGGTTGTCGCCGCTCTCGGGCTGCGGGGCGCCGGCGCCGCGGTAGGTCCACTGGCCGGACCAGACGCCGACGCGGGTCTCGGTGCCGCTCCTGCGGGCCTGGTGCCAGAAGCGGGCGCCGTCGCGGGCGGAGGCGCCGGAGGGCTTGTCGTAGCTGGAGTTGGACTCGACGGCGGCGGCGAGCTGCCCGCTGTTGACGATCGCGTAGCTCGCGCCGACCGGGTTCGCCTCGGCGGCGGTCGCGTCGGTGACCTGGGCGAAGACGTCGGCGGTACGGGTGGAGTCGGGGTCGAGCCGGGTGAACGCGGTCGCGGCGCCGGCGTCCGAGGAGCCGACGGAGACCAGGTCGTGGCCGGGGACGTCGATGGTGCCGACGCGGAGGGTCTCGGTGTCGCGGACGGCGGTCACCTCGAAGGTGGTGGTCCGGCCGTCGACGCTCAGCCGGGCGTCGATCTCGACCCCGGGCAGGTCGGGGAAGGCGAGGGTGTACGCGGCGGAGGTCGCGGTCAGGACGGGGGCGCCCTTGGCCTGGACGGCGTGGGCGGTGCCGTTGAGCACGACCTGCGTGACCGGGGCCGTACTCCCGAGGAGGCGGGCGCCGCTCGCGCGGTCGGTGTACGAGAGGACGCGGGGGAAGTCCTCGGCGACGGCGACGGAGAGCTGGTCGGAGCCGATGACGGCGTCGGCGGCCGTGACGGTGCCGGCCGTGGCGCCTTCGGCGAGGGCGGGCCCGGACAGGGCGAACACCGTGGCCGAGGCGGCCGCGAGCGCGCAGGCCGCACGGAGTCTGGGTGAGAGGGGGAGGGACATGCGGACCAGTCAGCCGCGCCGCGGCGGCAGCGTCAACGAGATCGCGCCGCGCGGGCCTCTCCAGTCCAAGAACCCCCTTCGGTTAGTCCAAGTGACTGCCGAAGGGGGTGCATGGGGGGCTGGTACGAGGATCAGCAGCCGCCGCAGTTGTAGAAGGTCACGTCCCAGTGGCTGCCCTCGTCGGCGTAGACGTTGCCCGCGCCGGACTTCCACTGCGGGGCCCCGTCGCCGCGCAGCCCGATGTAGCTGAAGGTGTTCTTGATGTAGTTCCCGACGCAGGTGTACTTGCTGAGGTCCAGCTTGTAGCCGTTCCAGTGCGAGTACGTGCCGCTCGCGTGCCCGACCTCGGTACCGCCGGTGATGTTGAGGGCGCAGCCGCTGGCGCTCTTGAGGGTCTGGGCGCCCTGGGCGGTGGCGAGGTTGAGCTGCTCGAAGGACGTGCAGGTGGAGTTGTAGCGGTCCGAGCAGTTGCCGGACGAGGACCAGGTGATCCCGGACGAGCGGAACATCGAGGTCGCGGTGGCGTGGCTGATCTTGGTGACGGCGTGGGCGTCGGTGGCGGTGGAGAGGGCGCCGAATCCGGGGGCGAAGAGCGCGCCCAGGACGAGGCCGAGTGCGGTGAGGACGGAGCGGAGCTTCACGGGGTTGCCTCCTGCTGGTGACCGTGACGGGTGGGGACGGCTGTGCAGGTGGTGCTCGTCGCGCAGGGAGATGGTGCCGTAGTTCTACGCGCGTCCGCCAGAGGGCGTCGGTGCACGGGGAATCTCGCCCGGGTGAACTTCTTCCACAGATGTTGAATGTTGAACGGAATAGGGTTACAGTCGTTCTCGTTGAAGGTTCAACAAACACCGACAAGGAGCACGTCATGGGTCTCTTCGGCCGCAAGAACACCGAGTCCGCCGTCGCCACCGCCACCCTCCCCGTGGACCCCGCCCTCGCCGCCCTGACCGGCGACTACACCATCGACCCGGCCCACAGCAGCATCGGCTTCACCGTCCGTCACGCGATGGTCACCAACGTCCGCGGCACCTTCGCCGAGCACGAGGGCTCGCTGAAGCTCGACGGCTCGAACCCGGGCGCCTCCACCGCCTCGATCGACGTCAAGATCGCCTCCGTCGACACCGGCATCGGTGACCGTGACGGCCACCTGCGCAGCGGCGACTTCTTCGACGCCGAGCAGTTCCCGCTGATGAGCTTCCGCTCCACGAGCGCCGAGCAGCTGGGCGGCGACAAGTACCGCGTCACCGGCGACCTGACCATCAAGGACGTCACGAAGCCGCTCGCCATCGACCTGGAGTTCAACGGCACCGCGACGGACGTCTACGGCAACGAGCGCGTCGGCTTCGAGGGCTCCGCCGAGATCCTGCGCTCCGCGTGGGGCCTGACCTGGAACGCGGCCCTGGAAACCGGTGGCGTCATGGTCAGCGACAAGGTCAAGCTGAACTTCGACATCTCCGCGATCAAGAACGCCGCCTGACCCCTTCCGGGAACCTCCGGACACACGAGCGCGCCCGTCCTCCGCAGCAGCTTCAGCGGAAGACGGGCGCTCGGCGTTTCCCGGGGTACGGCGCGTCAGCCGCGCTTCTCGGCGGCGGTACGGAAGGCGAGGGCGGTCTTCGCGGCCTCGGCGAGGTCGCCGTCTCCCCCGATCAGCACACTGCCGAAGGTCTCGGCATCGGTCCACGCGCACAGCGCCGGCCGCGTCTCGGACGCCGCGAGGGTCCCGCAGCTCAGCTCCCCGCCCCAGGGGCCGGCGTCGAATGCGGTGACGTCCTCCGCCTCGGCTCCGGCGAAGAAGTTCCGCAGCTCCTGGTCGAGCGTGTCCTTCTGCTTCTGCGCGACGAGCGAGGGGTCCCATTCGACGGCGTCGATGCCGAGCATCAGGTCCGGGGCGCCGTTGCCGTCACGGTCGTAGTACCACTGCTTGCCCCTGGGCTTCTTCTTCCCCTGCAACGGGTCCTCCCCCGTGAGGATGCGGTACTCGCCGACCCGGGCGGGCCCCTCGATGACCCGGGCCCGGACGGTCTCCCCCGGCTTCGCCGTGGCCAGGGCCGCCTCGGTGGAACCGGCGCCCGACTCCGCCGCCGGAGGCCGGCCCTCGTACGAGAGCGCCTTCGTGACCCCGAGGGCGACGATCGCCGCGACGGCGCCGAAGGCGATCAGCCGCCGGCGCCGGGCGCGCGCCCAGGAACCGTCGGCGCCGCCGTCCGTGACATGCGCGTCGGCCACCGCGGCCTCGGCGAGCGGCAGGGGCGCGGCGGGGCCACTCCGGCCCGGGGTCTCGTGGCGCCAGGAGCGGGTGAGGCGCCAGACCAGGGCTGCGACCAGGAGGGTGACCAGGAGGGTCCCGATGGCCTGGCCCTGGGCGAACGCCTCCGAGGAGGGGTCGACGGCAAGGGTGATCATGACGAGGATCGTAGGGGCGCGGCGGACCCGCGCCGGTTACGATCTCGCATCACCCGGCAGCACAATTGCGCAGGTCAGACGGCCTTTGCGACCGGCCTCCACGACGGCCGGGACCAGCCGGTCGCTCTCCGGCGCGCCCGGACCCGCCGGGAAGCCGAAGCGGCGGCGGGTGCAGCTGTACGCGAGACCGGTCGACGGATCGGCGAAGGCATGGGCGCGGACGGTCCGGGAGTCGGCGTACCCGCCGATGTCGAACGGCGGATCGGCGTGGTCGAACGCGATCGCCCGGAAGCTGTCCGGGGCGATCGGCCCTGGTCAACGCCACTGTCAGTGGCGGCGACTAGCGTCGTCGGCATGGAACTCCGCATCGACAGCACCGTGTTGACGGACGCCGTGGCCTGGGCCGCGCGCGTCCTGCCGGTCCGCTCCCCCCTGCCCGTCCTCGGCGGTCTGCTCCTGGAGGCGGCGGACGGCGGACTGCGCGTCTCCGGACTCGACCACGAGGCCTCGGCCCGCGTCGAGGTCGAGGCCGACACCGCCGTCGAGGGCCGGGCGCTCGTCCTCGGCCGACGCCTGCTCGACATCTGCAAGGTGCTGCCCAAGGGCCACACCGAGCTCGCCGTGGAGGGCGCCCGCCTCTCGGTGACCTCGGGCGACGCCCGCTTCGGCCTCTCCCTGCTGCCGCTCGACGACTACCCGGCGGCGCCCGCGCTGCCCGAGGTGCGGGGGCTCGTGGACGGGGACGCCTTCGCCGCGGCGGTCGGCCAGGTCGCCGTCGCCGCGGGCCGTGACGACTCGCTGCCCGTCCTGACCGGGATACGGCTCGCCCTGGACGGCGCGACGATGACGCTGGCCGCCACCGACCGCTATCGGTACGCGGTCCGCACCCTGGAGTGGCAGCCGGAGGCCGGCGCCGCCGCGGAGGCCGCCGACGTGGTCGTCCCGGCCCGCCGCCTCACCGAGATCGCCCGCTCTCTCGCCGGCACGGGTCCCGCCCGCCTCGCCCTCGACTCCGGCTCCCTCGGCTTCGAGAGCGCCGGTACCCGCACCACCACCCGGCTGCTCGACGGCCGGCTCCCCCGCCACGACAAGCTCTTCGCCCTCGGCGAGCACGCCCTCGCCGTCACCGAGCGGGCGCCGCTGACCGAGGCCGTCAAGCGGGTCGCGGTCGTCGCGGAGGGCGACAGCCCGGTCCAGCTGGCCTTCTCCCCCACCGGCCTCCATCTCCAGGCGGGCTACGAGGACGACGTGGCCTCCCAGCGCCTCCCCGCCGGCCTCACCGGCTCGGAGTCCCTGACGGTCGCCTTCAACCCGGGATACCTCCTCGACGCCCTGGGCTCCCTGGACGCCCCCGAGGTCCACTTCCACCTCCTGGGCCCGGGCCAGCGCGCCCTTCTCACCGACGGCCCGGCCGCCACCCACCGC
Organism: Streptomyces sp. NPDC044003; assembly: GCF_056435185.1. Classification (NCBI taxonomy): domain Bacteria; kingdom Bacillati; phylum Actinomycetota; class Actinomycetes; order Kitasatosporales; family Streptomycetaceae; genus Streptomyces; species Streptomyces sp. NPDC044003. Next base: position 192,712 of record NZ_JBWKFA010000001.1, read on the forward strand.
CATCTGCTGATGTCGGTGAAGCCGCTGGTCTGACCCGCCTGGAGAGGCGGCTAGAACCCGCCGCCGCCGTCGAAGCCGCCGCCCCCGCCGAAGTCCCCGCCGCCCCCGAAGTCGCCGCCGCCGAAGTCGCCGGAGCTGAAGTCCGCGCCGGAGAAGTCGCCGCCCTGGAAGTCCCCGCCGCCGTATTCGGAGGCGTACGCCGGGGTGGAGAGCATAGAGCCGAGCATGGTGCCCACGAGGAGACCGGGGAGCATGCCGCCGCCGAAGTAGCCGCCGGCCCAGGGGCCGTAGGCGGGGCCCGCCTCCCAGTAGGGGCGGCGGCCGGTGTCGGTGTCGACGGTGCGGGCCACGGGGTCGAGGCCGTCGTCGAGGCGGGCCGCGTCGGCGGCGCAGACCGGGACCTCGCGGGCGGAACCGGCGGGCGGGGTCCAGGTGCGGTCCTCGGTGGAGGGGCCGTGCCGCGGGTCGAAGAAGCAGGGCGGCCGGCGCTCGGGGAGCGGGCGGGACTCGCGGCGGGCGGCCAGGACGGCGAGGGAGAAGCGGCCGTCCTCCAGGGCCTGGGTGACGCCGCGGACCTCGTGCGGCCGGGTGACCGCGCCCATGAGGGACTTGGCCCGGTCGTAGGAGTCGAGGGCGCGCTCGTAGTCGCCGCGCATGGCGTCGTCGGCGCCGCGCTCGGCGGGGTGGAAGTCGAGGCGTTCGAGTTCCTCACCGAAGGCGGTGATGTCCTCGTCGACGACGACCCGGAGCCGGTCGAGCGCGGCGCGCTCCTCGGCCTCCTTGCGGAGCCGGTTGCGGCGGACGACGGCGTAGGCGCCCGCGCCGCCCGCGACGACGACCGCGCCGAGGGTGACGAGTCCGGCGACGGGGACCCCGGAGTCGTTCGTGCCGACGGAGCCCCAGGACGCGGGGGCGGAGCCGCGCATCACGGGCAGGGCCTGGTCGACGAAGTTGTTGAGCTCGGTGGCCGCGTCGGCGCCGGGCTGGCGTACGGCGGTGACGAGGTTGTCCACCGCAGCCCGGGACAGCACCGAGCGGTCGGCGCCCGCGTCGAAGCCGTTGCCGAGGCGGACGGCGTAGAGGCCGGTGATTCCGGTCTGGGTGCGCAGGTTCTGCAGCAGATTCTCCGGCGGGAACTGCGCGTTCGCCGGGAGCACGGCCACGAAGAGCGGCTTGTCCGCGTCCTTGATCTTCTGCGCGAGGGCGTTCGCGTCGGCCGTGGAGAGCTGGCCGGCGGCGCCCGGGTCGACGTAGACCGGGCCCTGTTTCAGGGCGGCGGCCGCGTCGGGTATGCCGGTGGCCCTGGCGCTCGCGAGGGGCGCCAGGACCAGCAGCAGGAGCAGGAGCAGCCCGCCGAGGGCCGACCCCGTGGATATCGCCCTGGTCCTCATGGTTCGACGCTACCCGAATCGGGACGAACCAGACATGGCGGATTATTCGGCCGGGTCGATCCCGGCGCGCAGCAGGCCGTACGTGAAGGCGTCCTCCAGGGCCTGCCAGGACGCGGCGATGACGTTCTCGCCGACGCCGACCGTGGACCACTCGCCGTTGCCGTCACTCGTGGTGATCAGGACCCGGGTCGTGGACTCGGTGCCGTGGCGGCCCTCCAGGATGCGGACCTTGTAGTCGACCAGCTCGAACTTGGCGAGCTGCGGGTAGATCCGCTCCAGGCCGACCCGGATCGCCTTGTCGAGGGCGTTGACCGGGCCGTTGCCCTCGGCGGTGGCGACGATCCGCTCGCCCTTGGCCCAGAGCTTGACCGTGGCCTCGTTGGCGTGGATGCCGTCGGGGCGGTCCTCGACGATCGCCCGCCAGGACTCCGTACGGAAGTAGCGGCGGGCCCGGCCCTCGGCCTCCTCGCGGAGCAGCAGCTCGAAGGAGGCGTCGGCGGCCTCGTACGTGTAGCCCTTGAGCTCGCGCTCCTTGACCCGCTCCACGACCCGGGCGACGAGCTCGCGGTCGCCGCCCAGGTCGACGCCGAGCTCCTTGCCCTTGAGCTCGATGGAGGCGCGGCCCGCCATGTCGGAGACGAGCATCCGCATGGTGTTGCCGACCAGCTCGGGGTCGATGTGCTGGTAGAGGTCGGGGTCCACCTTGATCGCGGAGGCGTGCAGTCCGGCCTTGTGGGCGAAGGCGGAGACGCCGACGTACGGCTGGTGGGTGGAGGGGGTGAGGTTGACGACCTCGGCGATGGCGTGCGAGATCCGGGTCATCTCGGCGAGCGCGCCCTCGGGGAGGACCTTCTTGCCGTACTTGAGCTCCAGGGCCGCGACGACGGGGAAGAGGTTGGCGTTGCCGACCCGCTCGCCGTAGCCGTTGGCGGTGCACTGGACGTGGGTGGCGCCCGCGTCGACGGCGGCGAGGGTGTTGGCGACGGCGCAGCCGGTGTCGTCCTGGGCGTGGATGCCGAGCCGGGCGCCGGTGTCGGCGATGACGGTGGCGACGACGGCCTGGATCTGGGCGGGCAGCATGCCGCCGTTGGTGTCGCAGAGGATGACGACGTCGGCGCCGGCCTCGTGCGCGGCGCGGACCACGGCCTTGGCGTAGTCCGGGTTCGCCTTGTAGCCGTCGAAGAAGTGCTCGCAGTCGACGAAGACCCGGCGGCCCTGGGAGACCAGGTGGGAGACGGTGTCGCGGACCATCTCCAGGTTCTCGTCGAGCGTGGTGCGCAGGGCCAGCTCGACGTGCCGGTCGTGCGACTTGGCGACCAGGGTGATCACCGGGGCGCCGGAGTCGAGGAGGGCCTTGACCTGCGGGTCCTCGGCGGCGTTGCCGCCGGCCCTGCGGGTGGCGCCGAAGGCGACGAGCTGCGCGTTCTTGAACGCGATCTCCTGCCGGGCGCGGGCGAAGAACTCCGTGTCGCGCGGGTTGGCGCCGGGCCAGCCGCCCTCGATGAAGCCGACGCCGAACTCGTCGAGGTGCCGGGCGATGGTCAGCTTGTCCGCGACGGTGAGGTTGATGCCTTCACGCTGCGCCCCGTCGCGCAGCGTCGTGTCGAAGACATGGAAGCTGTCGTCGAGGCGCGAGCCCTCGGCGTTCTCCGTGGTCATGGCTGTGATGGCTCCTGTCGGATGTGGCTCCGGAAGGTATGGATCCACTTGCCCCCATTCTCACGCGTCGTCCGCTTCCGGCATGGGTGGGGCCGGAAAACGAAAAAACCCCTCGCGGGTGCGAGAGGTCTGCGCGCGGGTCTGGGGCACGGTGTCCACTGCCGCGGGGGTCGTGCCGCGATTCAGTGGCCACTGCGGACCGGCGCGCTGCTGCCGATAATCATCGTGGTAGCAAGCACGCCGGAAGTCTGACACAGGTGGGGGACCGGCGGGACGGCGGTCTCACGATACGGGCAGTTGATCTCGCTTCTGCCCCGGGAGGGCGGCGCCGACGCGGCCCAGGTCGATGTCGCGGGTCTCCCGCATCGCGAGGTAGACGACCAGGGAGACGGCCGCGCAGCCCGCCACGTACCAGGAGAAGCCCGACTCGATGCCGGCGTTCTTGAACCAGAGCGCCACGTATTCGGCGGTGCCGCCGAAGAGGGCGTTGGCGATCGCGTACGGCAGGGCGACGCCGAGGGCGCGGATGCCGGTCGGGAAGAGCTCGGCCTTCACGCAGGCGTTGATCGAGGTGTAGCCGGTGACGACGACCAGCGCGAGGAGCGAGAGGCCGAGGGCCGGCCAGAAGGACCCGGCGCGCTTGAGGAGCGACAGGATCGGGACGGTGAGGAGGGTGGAGCCGACCGCGAAGGTGATGAGGAGCGGGCGGCGCCCGATCCGGTCGGAGAGCCGGCCGGCGAGCGGCTGCAGACAGGCGAAGACGATCAGGGCGCAGAAGGAGACCAGGGTGGCGGTCTGCTTGGGCAGTCCGGCGGAGTTGGACAGGTACTTGGTGAGGTAGGTGGTGTACGTGTAGTACGCCACGGTCCCGCCCATGGTGAGCGCGACGACGAGGAAGGCCTCCCGCCTGTGCGCCCACAGGGCCTTGAGGGTGCCCTGCTGTCCCTGGGCGACCCCGGCGTCGGCGGTCGCCTCGTACACCTCCGTCTCCAGCATGTTCCGGCGCAGATAGAAGACGACGGCCGCGCCGAGGGCGCCGACGACGAAGGGGATGCGCCAGCCCCACCCGTGCAGGGCCTCGGCGGAGAGGGTGTGCTGGAGGACGAGGAGCAGGCCGAGGCCGAGGATCTGTCCGGCGGTCATCGAGACGTACTGGAAGCTGGAGGCGAAGCCGCGGTGCTCGGGCGCGGAGGCCTCGGTGAGGTAGGTGGCGCTGGCCGCGTACTCGCCGCCGACGGAGAGGCCCTGGAGGAGGCGGGCGACGAGGAGGACGACGGCGCCGCCGTATCCGGCGACGGAGTACGTCGGCGCGACGGCGATCAGGACGGCGGAGGCGGACATCAGCGTCACGGTGAGGGTGAGCGCCGCCTTGCGGCCCTTCCGGTCGCCGACCCGGCCGAGGAGCCAGCCGCCGACGGGGCGCATGAAGAAGCCGACGGCGAAGATGCCGGCGGTGTTCATGAGCTTGGCGGTGTCGTCGCCCTCGGGGAAGAAGGCCCCCGCGAAGTAGGTGGCGAAGCTCGCGTACACGAACCAGTCGAACCACTCGACCATGTTGCCCGCCGAGCCGACCCAGATCTTCTTCCAGTGCTCTCGTCCCATGGGCAGGAACCGTGCCGGAGATCACGCGGGGCCAACAAGGCTGTAGCGGGCAACGATCGGGTGTACTTACGTGCGTTACGGTCGCGACAGCAGGCTCTGCTCGATGAACTCCCGTACGTGCGCGAGGACCTGCTCTCTCCCCGTGCCCGGGATGCCGACGGCGACGTGCACGCTGAAGCCGTCGAGGAGGGCCCGCATCCGGGTGGCGAAGCGGTCCGGGTCGACGGCCCGGAACTCCCCGCGCGAGACGCCCTCGGCGAGGATCGCGACCAGGTCCCGGTGCCAGGCCCCCTCGATGGCGGCCTGCCGGGCGCGGGCGTCGTCGTCGGCGTTCTGCGAGCGGTTCCAGACCTCCAGCCAGAGGGTCCAGTGCGGGTCCCGGGGCCCGACGGGCACGTACACCTCGACATAGCCGTCGAGCCGGTCGCGCACCGACCCCGGCCGGGACAGCAGCGCGCTCCGCTCGGCCCCGAGCCGCCCCTCGCTCCACTCCAGGGTCTGCAGGAGCAGCTCATCCTTGGTGCGGAAGTAGTAGAGCAGATGCCCACTGCTCATCCCGACCTCACGCCCGAGCCCGGCCATGGTCAGCCCGTCGAGCCCGCGCTCGGCGATGGTGTCCATGGCCGCGGCGAGCAGGTCCTCCCGGGGCGGGGCGGCCTGGTTCCGGCGGCGGGGGTGGGAGGGGGAAGGAGAGGGGTTGCTGCTCTGACTCACTCGTACGTTCTACAGGATGTGGCCGTCGGACCTCGCGCGAAGGCCGTGGCCAGGGCAGGATGGCCCGGTCACGTAGAGGATCCGGGGGGATCATGCGCCACCGCACCACCATGGCCTGCGCGCTCGCGGCCGGACTGCTACTCACCGTCACGGCGTGCGGGTCGGCCGAGGACGACAGGGCGGCCTGCAAGGCGGAGGTACTGAGGACGCTCGACGACCCCGGCTGGGTCGACAGCCCCGAGTTCCGGGCGGACTGTGAGGGGTTCGACGAGGAGGAGCGTCTCCGCATCACCCGCGAGGCCGCCGAAGAGTGGGGCAAGGCCCACTCCTAGACGACCGCCGACGGGACGGCCGGCGCGAACCCTTGAGGGGCGAGGCGCCCGCCCCGTCGGCGAGGCGCCCCACCTCGCTACACCGCCGGCTGCTGCTGCGTGATGCAGTGGATGCCGCCACCGCCCGCGAAGATCGTGCGGGCGTCGACCAGGACGACCTCGCGCTCCGGGAAGAGGCGGCGGAAGATCTCCGCGGCGAGCTCGTCGTGCGGGTCGTCGAAGGCGCAGAGGACGACGGCGCCGTTGCACAGGTAGTGGTTGATGTACGAGTAGTCGACCCAGTCGCCCTCCTCGTCCTTGAGGACCGTCGGGGCCGGGACCTCGATGACCTCCAGCGGGCGGCCCTGGGCGTCGGTCTCGCCGCGCAGGATGTTCACGTACATCCTGGACCGCTCGTAGTCCGGGTGGGCCGGGTCCTGCTGGCTGTGGACGAGGACCGTGCCGGGGCGGGCGAAGGCGGCGACGATGTCGACGTGGCCCTGGGTGCCGTAGAGGCCGTAGTCGCCGGCGAGGCCGTGCGGGAGCCAGATCGCCTTCGTCGTGCCGAGCTTGGCGTGGATCTCCTGCTCGACCTGCTCGCGGGTCCACTCGGGGTTGCGGCCGGAGCCGAGCTGGACGGTGTCGGTGAGGAGGACGGTGCCCTCGCCGTCGACGTGGATCGCGCCGCCCTCGTTCACGAGGGGGGAGGAGAGTACGGGGACTCCCGCCACGTCCGCGACATGGCGGGCGATCTTGGAGTCGTGCTCCCAGCGGGCCCAGTCCTGGGCGCCCCAGCCGTTGAACACCCAGTCCACGGCGGCGAGTTCGGTGCCGTCGGTGACGAAGGTCGGGCCGATGTCCCGCATCCAGGCGTCGTCGAGCTCGCGCTCGACCAGGTCGATCTCCGGGCCGAGGAGTGCACGGGCCGAGTCGGCGTCGCCGGGCGCGACGACCACCGTCACCGGCTCGAAGCGGCGGACGGCGCGGGCCACGGACGCCCAGGCCTCGCGGGCCTCGGCGAGCTCCTCCTCGTTGGTGAAGGTGGGGTTGGTGCTGGGCCAGGCCATCCAGGTGCGCTCGTGCGGCATCCACTCGGCGGGCATGCGGAAGGTCATGAGTCAGGTCCTAGAGGAAGTAGAGGCGGTTGAGGGAGACGGACTCGGCCGCCTCGGAACGGATCGGCGAGCCGTCGAGCGAGACGAGGCCCGTCCGGCCGTCGACCTGCACGTCGCCGACGCGGGAGTTGAAGACCAGGTCGGCGGGGCCGATGCCGCGGGTGCCGCGCACGGCCACCCGGCGGCGGCGGGTCGGCATCGCGTCGGAGCCGAGGTCGACGGCGGCCTGGGCGACGAAGGCGACGGAGATGTCGGCCGGGGTCGCTCCGTGGGCGCCGAACAGCGGTCCGAGGACGAGCGGTTCACAGGTGTCGGTGGCGGCGTTCGGATCGCCCACGACCCCCCACGCGGGGAAGCCGTTCTTGATGACCATCTGCGGCTTGGCGCCGAAGAACTCCGGCCGCCACAGCACGATGTCGGCCATCTTCCCGACCTCGATCGAGCCGATCTCGTGGGCGAGGCCGTGGGCGATCGCCGGGTTGACGGTGAGCTTGGCGATGTAGCGGAGGACGCGCGCGTTGTCGTCGTGCGCGCCGTCGCCTTCCATCGGGCCCAGCTCGGCCTTCATCTTCCCGGCCATGGCGAAGGTCCGGCGTACGGTCTCGCCGGCCCTTCCCATCCCCTGCGCGTCGGAGGAGGTGATCCCGATCGCGCCGAGGTCGTGCAGGACGTCCTCCGCGCCCATGGTCCCGGCCCGGATCCGGTCGCGCGCCATGGCGGCGTCGCCCGGGAGGTCGGTCTTCAGGTCGTGGACGGAGACGATCATCCCGTAGTGCTCGGCGACCGCGTCGCGGCCGAAGGGCAGGGTGGGGTTGGTGGAGGAGCCGATGACGTTCGGCACGCCCGCCATCTTCAGGACGTTGGGGACGTGTCCGCCGCCGCAGCCCTCGATGTGGAAGGCGTGGATCGTACGGCCTTCCAGGACCTTCAGGGTGTCCTCGACCGACAGACACTCGTTGAGGCCGTCCGAGTGCAGCGCGACCTGGACGTCGTGCTCCTCCGCGACCCGCAGGGCGGTGTCGAGGGCCCGGGTGTGGGCGCCCATGTCCTCGTGGACCTTGAAGCCCGAGGCACCGCCCTCGGCGAGCGCCTCGACGAGCGGCACTGGGTCCGAGGAGGAGCCACGGGCCAGGAAGCCGATGTTGACCGGCCACGCGTCGAAGGCGCTGAAGGCGTGCTTGAGGGCCCAGGGCGAGTTGACGCCGACGCCCCAGACGGGGCCGAACTCCTGGCCGATGATCGTGGTGACGCCGCTGGCGAGCGAGGCCTCCATGATCCGGGGCGACAGCAGGTGGACGTGGGTGTCGACGGCTCCGGCGGTGGCGATGAGGCCCTCGCCGGAGACGATCGAGGTGCCGGTGCCGACGACGACGTCGACGCCGTCGAGGGTGTCGGGGTTGCCGGCCCGCCCGATGGCGTGGATCCGGCCCTCGCGGATGCCGATGGACACCTTGCGGATGCCCTGCACGGCGTCGATGACCAGGACGTTGCTGATGACGACGTCGCAGGTCTCGCGGACGGCCGCGGCCTTGAGGTGGAGGCCGTCGCGGGCGGTCTTGCCGAAGCCGGCGAGGAACTCGTCACCGGGCTTCTGGGAGTCCGACTCGACACGCACGACGAGTCCGGAGTCGCCCAGGACGACCCGGTCGCCGGCGCGTGGGCCGTGCACGGAGGCGTACTCGTACGGGTCCATCAGTTGCCCTCCTCGTCGGGCGAGATTCCCAGGTAGCCGCAGGCGCGGGCCCTGCGCAGGGCCTCTTCCCGCGCGCCGGGCGCGTCCAGCGGGCCGTCGACCAGGCCCGCGAAGCCGATGGCGACGCGGGCGCCGCCGATCGGCACGAGCCCGACCTCGGCCTCGCCGCCCGGGTCGAAGCGGAAGGAGGCTCCGGCCGGGATGGCGAGCCGCATGCCGTAGGCGGCGGCCCGGTCGAAGTCGAGGCGCGGGTTGACCTCGAAGAAGTGGAAGTGGGAGGTGACGCTCACCGGGACCGTCGCCGTGTTCCGGACGCGTACGACGAGCGCCGGTTCGGCCTCCTCGTACGCGGGGCCGGGCAGCAGCGCGCCCGGCGCCTCGGCGCCCAGGCCGCCCCCGCCGATCGGGTCGGAGACGACCGCGAGCCGTGAGCCGTCGTCGAAGACGGCCTCGACGTGGACCTCGGTGACGACGTCGGCGACGCCCGGCAGGACGTCGTCGGGGCCGAGGACGGAGCGGGCCGCCTCGATGGCCTCGGCGAGTCGCTTGCCGTCGCGGGCCGCCTCGCAGACGGTGTCCGCGATGAGCGCCGTCGCCTCGGGCACATTGAGCCGCAGGCCACGGGCCCTGCGGGCGCGGGCGAGCTCGGCGGCGCCGAAGAGCAGCAGCCGATCGCGTTCCGTGGGGGTCAGTCGCACGCCCCAAACACCTCCTGCAATTCCGACACGTTTGAGCGACACTCTAAATGTTGAGACGCAAGCTTCCAAGCATTGACGTCGCCGACAGGCGTAGGTCACATTGAGCGCCGCTCTAAATTCGTCCCGTCCGCCCCCGCAGGGAGTCCTCATGCCGATAGAACAGCGCGGAGTCGACACCATCCCCGAGGCCGAACGCACCAGCGGCCCCCGCGACCTCGTCTCGATCCTGCTCGGATCCAACCTCTGTCTGGGGGTGATCGTCTTCGGCTGGCTGCCGGTCTCCTTCGGACTCGGCTTCTGGGCCTCGGTGAGCTCCGTCGTCACCGGCACCCTCGTCGGCGTCGCGGTCACCGCCCCGCTCGCGCTCGTGTCCCTCCGTACCGCGACCAACCTCTCCACCTCCTCCGGCGCCTTCTTCGGCGTCCGGGGCCGGCTCGTCGGCTCCGTGGTCGGGCTGCTGCTCTCGCTCGGCTACACCGCGCTGACCCTCTGGATCGGCGGCGACGTGATGGTGGGCACACTCGCCCGCCTGATCGGCCTGCCGACCGGCGGCGCGGCCCACGCCACCGTCTACGCGGTCCTGGCCGCCTGCACCGTGGTGGGCGCGGTGTACGGCTACCGGCTGCTGCTCCGGCTGAGCAAGGCGCTCGCGATCGGCATGACGGTGCTCCTCGCCGTCGGCCTGGCCGCCTACGCCGGCGACTTCACGACGGCGGCGGTGCCGGACACCCCGTACCTGCTCGGCTCCTTCTGGCCGACCTGGCTGCTCTCGGCCGTCGCGGCGGGGCTCAGCGGACCGGTCGCCTTCATCACCCTGCTCGGCGACTACACCCGGTACGTCTCCCCCGAGCGGCACAGCACGAAGACCGTGTTCCGGGCGACCTGCCTGGGTCTGACGGTGGGTCTGCTCGTGCCGCAGCTCTTCGGCACGTTCACCGCCCTGGCGGCGCGCGGCGGCCTGGAGTACGCGGGCCCGCTCGTCGACGCGTCCCCCGTCTGGTATCTCGTACCGCTGTTCGTCGCCGCCACCGCCGGCTCCGTCGGCAACGCCGGTCTGATGCTGTACTCGATGGGGCTCGACCTCGACGCGATCCTGCCGAAGGCCACGCGCGCGCGTGCCACCCTCGTCGTCGCGGCGGTGGCCACGGCCTTCGTCTTCGCCGGCCACTTCGCCTCGGACGCCCAGACGGCGATGACCTCGTTCGTGCTGCTGCTCACCGCGATCGGCACGCCGTGGGCGGTGATCACCCTCATCGGGCACGCGCGCTGTGGCGGGACGTACGACCCGGAGGCGCTCCAGGTCTTCAACAACCGCTCGCGCGGCGGGATCTACTGGTTCTCGGCGGGCTGGCACCCGCGCGCCACCGTCTCCTGGGCGATCGGTGCGGCCGTCGGCCTGGCCGCGGTGTCGACGCCGCTCTACGAGGGGCCGCTGCTCGCCCTGACCGGCGGGATCGACTGCAGCTTCGTGTTCTCGGGGATCGTGGGCGGCGCGCTGTACGCCGTCCTGACGCCGAACAGGGCTCCCGGGACCGTGACGACGGCCCCGGAAGCCCTGGCGGCGACGGAGTAGCTCCTACTTGCCGAGTTCGTGCATCCAGCCGTGGACGTCCTCGGACTTCCCGGTCTGGATGGCGAGCAGCGCCTCGCGCAGCTTCATCGTGACCTCGCCGGGCTCGCCGCCCGACTGCTGCCACTCGCCCCGGGCGGACTTGACCGTGCCGACCGGGGTGATGACGGCGGCGGTACCGCAGGCGAAGACCTCGGTGAGGGTGCCGTTCTCGGTGTCGGCCTGCCACTGGTCGATGGAGACGCGGCCTTCCTCGGGCTCGTACCCCAGGTCCTGGGCGAGCCGGAGGAGGGAGTCGCGGGTGATGCCCTCCAGGATGGAGCCGGTGAGGGCCGGGGTGACGATCTTGTTGCCGTACACGAAGTACAGGTTCATGCCGCCGAGTTCCTCGACCCACTTGTGCTCGACCGCGTCGAGGTAGCAGACCTGGTCGCAGCCCTTGGCCGCCGCCTCGGCCTGCGCGAGCAGCGAGGCCGCGTAGTTGCCGCCGGTCTTGGCGTCACCCATGCCACCGGGGACGGCGCGGACGCGGTCCTCCGAGGCCCAGATGGAGACGGGCTTCACGCCGCCGGGGAAGTACGGGCCGGCCGGCGAGGCGATGACGACGAAGAGGTACTCGTTGGCGGGGCGGACGCCCAGGCCGACCTCGGTCGCGATCATGAACGGACGCAGGTAGAGCGAGGACTCGCCGCCGTGCGCCGGAACCCAGGCCTCGTCGTGCCGGACGAGGACGTCACAGGCCTCGACGAAGGTCTCGACCGGCAGTTCGGGCATGCCGAGGCGGTGCGCCGAGCGCTGGAAACGGCGGGCGTTGGCGTCGGGACGGAAGGTGGCGACCGAGCCGTCGGGGCGGCGGTAGGCCTTCAGGCCCTCGAAGATCTCCTGCGCGTAGTGCAGGACGTTCGTGGCGGGGTCCAGGGAGAGCGGACCGTACGGCACGAGCTGGGCGTCGTGCCAGCCGCGGCCCTCGGTCCACCGGACGGTGACCATGTGGTCGGTGAAGTGGCGGCCGAATCCCGGGTTGGCCAGGATCGCCTCGCGCTCCGCGGCGGACAGCGGGCTGGAGGAGGGCTTGAGCTCGATCGTGGGCGTCGTCATGAGTGCGTGTCCTTCACCGGTTGTGATGGGGAGGACCGCGCGCGCACGTCGCTGCCGGGGACGACTGTCCCTGACGAGGCGGCGTCCGGGCATGCCCGTATGCCGCGGCCCCACGTTCGATTATCGCCCGTGGGGACCGCTGCGGAAAACGGGTGAGCGCGGTCCGGAGTTCGGGGGGAGCGCCCCGCGGCCGCGCATGGGGCAGCCGCCGGGCGCTGATGCGACCCGGCGGCTGCTGCTGATGTCAGTCGGCGCGGGTCAGCTCGCTACTCGCGCGGCGAGCGCGTCGCCGATCTCGTCCGTGGTGCGGACGCTGTCGCCGCGCTCGGTGAGGTCGGCCGCGACGGCCTCCTCGACCCGGGCGGCCTCGGTCTCGTAGCCGAGGTGGCGGAGCAGGAGGGCGACGGAGAGGACGGTGGCCGTGGGGTCGGCCTTGCCCTGGCCCGCGATGTCCGGCGCGGAGCCGTGGACCGGCTCGAACATGGACGGGAAGTCGCCGCTCGGGTTGATGTTGCCGGAGGCGGCGACGCCGATGCCGCCGGAGACGGCAGCGGCGAGGTCGGTGATGATGTCGCCGAAGAGGTTGTCGGTGACGATCACGTCGAAGCGGGCCGGGTCGGTGACGAGGAAGATCGTCGCGGCGTCGACGTGCAGGTAGTCGGTCGTGACCTCGGGGAACTCGGCCGCGACCTTGTTGAAGATGTTCGTCCAGAGGTGGCCGGCGAAGGTCAGCACGTTGTTCTTGTGGACCAGCGTCAGCTTCTTGCGCGGACGGGCCTGGGCGCGGGCGAACGCGTCCCGGACCACGCGCTCGACACCGAAGGCGGTGTTGACCGAGACCTCGGTGGCGACCTCGTGCTCGGTGCCCTTGCGGATGGTGCCGCCGTTGCCCGTGTACGGGCCCTCGGTGCCCTCGCGGACCACGACGAAGTCGATCTCGGGCTGCCCGGCGAGCGGGGTGGCGACGCCGGGGAGCAGCTTCGAGGGACGCAGGTTCACGTGGTGGTCGAAGGCGAAGCGGAGCTTCAGCAGGAAGCCGCGCTCCAGGACGCCGGACGGCACCGACGGGTCGCCGATGGCGCCGAGCAGGATGGCGTCGTGCTTCCTGAGGGAGTCGAGGTCGGCGTCGGTGAGGGTCTCACCGGTGGCGTGGTAGCGCTTGGCGCCGAAGTCGTACTCCTCGGTCTCCAGCTTCACGTCCTGGGGAAGGACGGCCGAGAGGATCTTGAGGCCCTGGGCCACGACCTCCTGGCCGATGCCGTCGCCGGGAATGACTGCGAGATTGATGCTGTGAGACATGTCGGCACCCTACTCTTCGTCCCATCGTCTGACACGTAACGTCCACCATGTGGACGAAGCGCCATGTCGGACGAGCGCGGACTCAGTGGCCGGTGGAGCCGCCGTTGTCACGGCGGTCGAGGGCGCGCTGGAGGGCGGCGGCGGCGTTCTGGCGGGCCTCGTCGCTGGGGCGGTTGACGGAGTGGCGGACGCGGCGGGCGGTCTGAGCGGCCATGAGGGATCGACTCCTTGAGATCAGTGGTGATCCGGATGTGCGGAGATCAGTGGTGATCGAAGGCGCCGGAAGGGGCGGGGAGCGCCGCCGCAGGGGTTGCCTGCACAGGGCGTCGCGCTCTCGACCGCCATTCGCTCGATGAAGCGAGACGTTCGGCTTCTACAAAGCTAGGGCAGGCCTCCTCATCTGTCTCCACAATTACTCGGACTTCCTACTATCTGAGACGGCGCTCAACGCTCCGTGGCCCGCAGCTCGCGGATGAGCGACCGCACGGCGAGGGATTTCGCCAGCTCAGGGGTGGTGACGTAGCCCACCGAGCGCGTCGGGCGCGCCGGACCGAGATCGGTGATCTCCACCGAGGGCGGTGCTCCGATCAGGGACAGTTCCGGCATCACGGCCATCCCGAAACCGGTGCCCACCATCGAGAGCACCGCGCCGTCGTCCTCGGCCTCCACGGTCGCCGCGGGCAGCCATTCCTGGGCCGCCCACCACTCCCGGGTGTACGAGGTGCAGTTCTCCGCCCAGTCGACCAGCGGCAGGGTGCGCGGCGCCGGATGCCCGGCGGGGTGCACGAGCGCGTACCCCTCCTCCAGGAGGACGCCCCCGACCAGCCCGGGCGGCACCGGCGAGGTGGTCCCGACGGTCGCGATGCCGATGTCGGCCCGCCCGTCGAGGACTTCACCCGCCGTGCCGCGCCCCACCTCCCGTACGATCCGCACCTCGGGCACGACCTCCGGGTGGCGGGCCGTCAGCCGCTCCAGCGCCCGGGGAAGCAGGTGCAGGGCGGCGCTGCGGAAGACGGCGATCCGCAGCGGTCCCGCGAGGGTGCCGTTCGCCGCCCCCCGCACCTCCGCGCCCATCACCTCGAGGAGCCGCAGCACCCGCCGGGCATGGCCGAGCGCCCGCTCCCCCGCCGGCCCCGCGCAACCTCTTCGACCTGGTCGGCAAGAGCATCCGGCTCGAAGGCTTCCTGGTCCGCAACCACATGGACGCCCAGGAGGAGCTGTACGACCTGGCCGTGCCGCACCTGCGGAGCGGGGCGCTGCCGCTGGATGTGACGGTGGTGGAGGGCTTCGAGCACATCGTGACCGCGTTCCTGGGGATGCTGCGCGGCGAGAACCTCGGAAAGATGCTGGTCGCCGCAGAGTAGCCGTACAGCTATCTAGATTGCATTCCTACCTAGCTGGTGATCCAATAGCCCCATGGCCGCAGACCGCAGATCCAGCTGGCTCAAGGGAGTCCTCGACCTGCTCGTCCTCTCCCGCCTGACCGACGGCGAGAGTTACGGGTACGAGATCGCCAAGGCGCTCGCCGAAGCGGGGCTCGGTGAGATCAAGGGCGGGACGCTCTATCCCGTACTGAACCGCCTGGAGGAGGCCGGCCTCGTGGAGGCGGAGTTCCGCGCCGCCGAGCGCGGCCCCGGCCGCCGCTACTACCGGCTCACGCCCCTCGGGCGGGAGCGGCTCACCGCCGAGAGCGGGGCGTGGCTGACCTTCCACCGCGCCGTACGGACCATGCTCAGCCCAGGGGGAACGACACGATGACCACCGACGCCTACTTCGCCGAGCTCTCCGGCTCACTGCGCGCCGCGCACGTGCCGGACGAGCAGATCGCCGCCACCGTCGAGGACCTGCGGGCCCACCTCGCGGAGACGGGCACGGCCCCGGAGGAGGAGTTCGGCCCCGCCGCCGCGTTCGCCGCGCAGCTCGGCGGCCTCGCGCCCGCGCCCGGCGAACCGGACGAGCGCGCGGAGAACTGGACCTGGACCGCCGACCTCTTCAACGACCGGCGGATGCTGGCCGTCCACGGCGACCAGGGCTGGGAGGTGGAGTCGCTCGACGCGGTCGGCCGGTTCGTCTGCCGCCGGTCGCCCGGCTCGGCGCTGCGCTGGGAGTACCGCCGCGAGGTGATCGCCGGGCGCCGGCGGAGCCGCGTACTCGACGAGCTCACGCCGGAGGGCTGGGAGCTGTGCGGGGAGTGGCTGGTGTACGGCTACTTCAAGCGGCCGTGCGCGGCGACCGCGGGCCCGGCCGGCACCGTGGGGACCCCGCCGGCCACCCCGCAGCGGTGGCTGTTCCTGAGCCGCCGGGGCAAGGCGGTGCTCGCGGCCTGGTGCGTCCTGGTCGGCGGCGCGCTGTCGGCCTTCTTCATCGGGGTGCTCGGCACCGGCGGGCTCGCGATCACCATCGCCCTCGCCTCCATGCTCTCGGCCGTCTACACCTCGCACCTGGAGACGGCCGCGGGCCGCGCCCGGAACCGGGGCTGACGCACCCTCACATCACGTCGCCGTCCCGCCAGTCGAAGACCAGCGGGGCGGCGGGGTCCGGCAGGGCCAGGCGGCCCGCCGGGCGCAGGAAGACGGAGCCCTCCTCCTCGGCGAGGCGGACGATCCCCTCGGGCCCGAGCACCTCGAGCCGCCCTTCCCAGACCTGCCAGCCGCGCGCCCGGTAGAGCGCGGCCCCCGCGTCGGAGGCGCTGAGCGCCCCGAAGGCGTACGTCCCGTCGACGACCCGTTCCAGCTCGGCCATCACGGCGCCGCCGAGCCCCTGCCGTCTGCGATCGTCCCGGACGGCGACCCCTTCGACGTATCCGACGCGGTGCGAGCGCCCCCGGTGGAGCACCCGGCGCTGCGCGACGGCGCCGTGGGCGGCGATGCCCCGCTCGTCCTCGATCCAGGCGTGGACGCCGCCGAGGGTGTGGTCCCAGTCGTCCTCGAAGAAGTCGCCCTCGAAGGCGGTGTCGAGCATCTCGCGTACGGAGCGGAGCCGGGCCGCGCCGAGTTCATGGGTGGGAGCCATCCTCACGGTCATCCACCCACACTAACCCCTCACATGCCATTGACAGGTTACCTATGCCCTGCTTGAATTCACCTCATAACCAGTGAACGGCATTTAAGGGGTTAGGGATAATGTCCACGCTGCCGATCCACCACCGCACCGTCACCGTCCGGGGTCACGAGATCGCCTACCGCGAGGCCGGCCCGGCCGACGCCCCCGTCCTGCTCCTGCTGCACGGCTTCCCCACCAGCTCGCACATGTTCCGCGACCTGATCCCGCTGCTCGCCGACTCCTACCGGCTGATCGCCCCCGACCACCTGGGCTTCGGCCGCAGCGCCGCACCCTCCGCCACCGACTTCGACTACTCCTTCGCCGAACTGGCCGCACTCACCGCCGAGTTCACCGAGGCCCTCGACCTGGACCGGTTCGCGCTCTACATCCAGGACTACGGCGCCCCCATCGGCCTGCGCCTCGCCCTCGCCCACCCCGAGCGGATCACCGCGATCGTCACCCAGAACGGAAACGCCTACGAGGAGGGCCTCGGCGCCGAGGCCTGGGCCCCCGTCCTCGCCCTGATCGAGGAGCGCACCCCCGAGACCGAGGAGCCGGTCCGCGCCCTCCTCTCCCTGGAGGGCATCCGGTGGCAGTACGAGACGGGCGTCCCCGCCGAGTACCGGGACCTGCTCAGCCCCGACGCCTGGCACCACGACGCCGCCCTGGTGGCCCGCGAGGGCCAGGACGGCATCCAGCTGGGCCTGCTCGCCGACTACGGCACCAACTTCGACCTGTACCCGGCCTTCCACGAGTACTTCCGCACGAGCCGGGTCCCCCTCCTCGCCGTCTGGGGCGAGGGCGACCAGGTCTTCGTCCCCGCGGGCGCCGAGGCCTTCCGCCGCGACCTCCCGGACGCCGAGGTCCACCTCCTGCCCACGGGCCACTTCGCCCTGGAGACCCACGCGCCGGCGATCGCCGAGCTGATCGGCGACTTCCTCAAGCGTCACGTGGGGGCATGAGAAACGGAGGACCGAGAAAGGGGGAATGAGAACCGCCCCCGTCCTCAATTGGGGGTAGAGGAGGGGGGCGGTGATCAGGGGCCGCTCACGCGGCGGGCGGGCGTCAGCCCATGTGCGGGTAGCCGTACTCCGTCGGCGGGACCAGCGTCTCCTTGATGGCGCGGGTCAGCGTCCAGCGCATCAGGTTCTGCGGGGCACCGGCCTTGTCGTTGGTGCCGGAGGCGCGGCCGCCGCCGAAGGGCTGCTGGCCGACGACGGCGCCGGTCGACTTGTCGTTGATGTAGAAGTTGCCCGCGGCGAAGCGGAGCTTCTCCATCGTGTACGCGGCGGCCGCACGGTCGCCGGAGATGACCGAGCCGGTGAGGGCGTAGTCCGAGACCGACTCCATCTGGGTCAGCATCTCGTCGTACTTGTCGTCCTCGTAGACGTGGATCGCCAGGATCGGGCCGAAGTACTCGGCCTTGAAGACCTCGTTCTCCGGGTCGTCGCAGACGATGACGGTCGGGCGGACGAAGTAGCCCACCGAGTCGTCGTAGGTGCCACCGGCGATGATCGTGCAGCTCGGGTCGGCCGCGGCACGGTCGATCGCCGCCTTGTTCTTGGCGAACGAGCGCTCGTCGATGACGGCACCGATGAAGTTCGACAGGTCGGTGACGTCACCCATGGTGATGCCGTCGATCTCGGCCGCGAACTCCTCCTTGAAGCCGTCGTTCCAGATGGACGCCGGGACGTACGCGCGGGAGGACGCGGAGCACTTCTGGCCCTGGAACTCGAAGGAGCCGCGGTTCAGCGCGGTCTTCAGGACGGCGCGGTCGGCGCTGGGGTGGGCGACGACGAAGTCCTTGCCGCCGGTCTCGCCGACGATCCGCGGGTACGAGCGGTACTTCTCGATGTTGTTGCCGACCGTCTTCCACAGGTGCTGGAAGGTCTTGGTCGAGCCGGTGAAGTGGATACCGGCCAGGTCGCGGTGGTTCAGGGCCACCTCGGAGACGGCGATGCCGTCGCCGGTCACCAGGTTGATGACGCCCTTCGGCAGGCCGGCCTCCTCCAGGAGCTCCATGAGGAGCACGGCGGAGTGGGTCTGCGTCGGGGACGGCTTCCAGACCACCACGTTGCCCATGAGGGCGGGGGCGGTGGGCAGGTTGCCCGCGATGGCCGTGAAGTTGAACGGCGTGATCGCGTAGACGAAGCCCTCCAGCGGGCGGTGGTCCAGACGGTTCCACACACCCGGGGAGTTCGCCGGCGGCTGCTCGGCGAGGATCTGGCGGGCGTACGCCACGTTGAAGCGCCAGAAGTCGACGAGCTCGCACGGGGTGTCGATCTCGGCCTGCTGGGCGGTCTTCGACTGGCCGAGCATGGTCGACGCGGCCAGCGTCTCGCGCCACGGGCCGGCGAGCAGCTCGGCGGCGCGCAGGATGATCGCGGCGCGGTCGTCGAAGGACATCGCGCGCCAGGCCGGGGCCGCGGCCAGAGCGGCGTCGATGGCGTCCTGGGCGTCCTGCTCGGTGGCGCCGCGGAAGGTGCCGATGACGGCCTTGTGGTTGTGCGGCTGGACGACCTTGAACTCCTCGCCGCCGCCGAGGCGCTTCACGCCACCGATGGTCATCGGCAGCTCGCGCGGGTTCTCGGCCAGCTCCTTGAGCTTGACCTCAAGACGGGCGCGCTCGGGCGAACCGGGGGCGTAGCTGTGCACCGGCTCGTTGACCGGAGCGGGGACCTGGGTGACAGCGTCCATGAGTCTCGATACTCCTTGTGAGAGGTGGGCTCAGCCCTTGGTGAGGATGGAGCGGACGAAGAAGAGGAGGTTGGCCGGCTTCTCCGCGAGGCGGCGCATGAAGTAGCCGTACCAGTCGGTGCCGTACGCGGTGTAGACGCGCATGCGGTGGCCCTCGGCGGCGAGCCGGTTCTGCTCCTCGGAGCGGATGCCGTACAGCATCTGGAACTCGTACTCGTCCAGCTTGCGGCCGGCGCGGCGGGCCAGCTCCTGGCCGATGGAGATCAGGCGCGGGTCGTGCGAGCCGATCATCGGGTAGCCCTCGCCGTCCATCAGGATCTTCATGATCCGGACGTACGCCTTGTCGATCTCGGGCTTGTCCTGGATGGCGACGGAGGCGGGCTCCTTGTAGGCGCCCTTCACGATGCGCACGCGGGAGCCGTTCGCGGCGAGGCGGCGGGCGTCGTCCTCCGTGCGGAAGAGGTACGCCTGGATGACGCAGCCGGTCTGCGGGAAGTCCTTCCGCAGCTCCTCGTGGATGGCGAACATCGAGTCGAGGGTGGTGTGGTCCTCGGCGTCCAGGGTGACGGTGGTGCCGATCTCGGCGGCGGCCTCGACGACCGGGCGGACGTTCGCGAGGGCCAGCTCGTGGCCGTTCTCCAGGGACTGGCCGAACATCGACAGCTTCACGGACATCTCGGCGCGGGCGCCGAGGCCCAGCTCCTTGAGGCGGCCGATGAGCTCCAGGTAGGCGTCCCGGGCGGCGTACGACTGCTCGACGGTGGTGATGTCCTCACCGACGACGTCGAGGGTGACCTCCAGGCCGCGGCCGCTCAGCTCGGAGACGATCGGGACGACGTCGTCGACCGTCTCACCGGCGATGAAGCGGGCGACGACCTGCTTGGTCCCGGGGGCGGCCGAAACGAGACGGCGCATCTTGTCGCTGCGCGACGCGGCGAGGATCACGGGACCCAGCACGGGGCACCTCCAAAAGGCAAAGGTAGGACGGGGCCATAACCGGATCAAGGGAACGAACCGGGAACAGCACGGAGAACCACCGTGAAACCTATGGATCGCTCCGATCCTCTGCCATCGACAGCTGTCACGCATCCGCGCACGGCATCTCATACACATGTCTGAAGGGGTGCGAGAATGGCGCTGTGAAGGGCGATTACCAAGAACTGGTCGACGAGATCTCCGCGCTGCTCGGCGCCCCCGCCACGCTGGAGAACCGCGACTTCGGACTGATCGCCTTCGGGGCGCACGACAGCGACGACGACGCCGCGATGGACCCCGTCCGGACGCGGTCGATCCTGACCCGGAAGTCCACGCCGGCGGTCCGCGCCTGGTTCGAGGGTTTCGGCATCACCCGGGCCACCGGCCCGGTCCGCATCCCGGCCGCCCCGGACGCGGGGGTGTTCCGGGACCGGATCTGCCTTCCCGTACGCCATCGGGGGGTGGTCCTCGGATACGTGTGGCTGCTCGACGCGGAGCCCGGCCCCCCGCCCGAGCGGCTGACCGCCGCGATGGACGTCGCCGCCCGCATCGGCGACCTCCTCGCCGACGAGGAGCGCGCGGACGCCGACCTCTCCCGCGAGTTCGTCGCGGTGCTGACCGCCGGGCGCGGCTGGCAGAGCGACATGGCCGTCGCCGCCCTCCGGGCGGCCCTCGGCCCCAGCGCGGACGGCCTGCACACCCTCGTCTGCGTGACCCCCTGGCACGGCGAGGCCCCCTCGATCCGCGCGGTCCCCGGCGCGGCGGCGGTCGCCGCGCTGCCCGAGGGCGACTCCCTCGCCGTCCTCGTACGGCTGCGCACGGCCGAGGACCTCTCCCCCGCCCACACGGCCGCCGACCGGCTGCGCGGCACCGCGCCGGCCGGCGTCGCGACCCCCCGCCGGGGCCTCGCGGACCTCCCGGCGGCCTGGCGCGAAGCCAACACGGCGGCCCGGGCCGCCGCGGCGCAGCCGACGCTCGGACCGGTCGCCGACTGGGCCGGGATCGGCCCGTACCGCCTGCTCGCGGCGCTCTACCACCCCGAGATCGACCCCGTCGTCGCCCCGCTCCTCGCCCCCGCCCACACCGAACTGGCCCGCACCGCCGAGGTCTTCCTCGACAACGCCGGCCAGGCGGGCCGCACGGCGGCCGCCCTCGGCATCCACCGCCAGACCCTCTACTACCGGCTGTCCCGCGTCGAACAGCTCACCGGCCTGGACCTCGACGACGGCGAGGACCGCCTCCTGCTCCACATGTCGCTGAAGTCGGCCCGTCTGTAGGCCTCCGGGTCGACGGCGCCTCAGGGCCGTGTCCGGGTCGTCCCTGATGTCCCGGCGCCGCCGGAGGCCCTACCGTCTTGAGTGGTGTGAGCGTCGGACGGCGAACGGGCGAGGGGCGTCATGAAGGCATGGGTGCAGGACCGGTACGGATCGGCGGACGTGCTGGAGTTCGCGGAGGTCGAGCGGCCGGTGCCGGGCGAGCGGGAGGTGCTCGTCCGCGTCCACGCCGCCGCCGTGAACGCGGCGGACTGGCACCTGATGCGGGGCGACCCCTATGTGGCCCGGCTCGCCCTCGGCCTGCGAAGACCGAAGGAGCGGATCCGGGGCAGGGACTTCGCGGGCCGCGTCGAGGCCGTGGGCGCCGGGGTGACCGGGCTGCGCCCCGGGGACGAGGTCTTCGGGGAGGCCCCCGGGACCTTCGCCGAATACGTCTGCGCCTCCGAGGAGGCGACGGAGCGCAAGCCGGCCGGCCTGACCTTCGAGCAGGCGGCGGCGATACCGCTGGCGGGCAACACCGCCCTGATGGGGCTGCGGGACCTGGGGAAGGTGCGGCCGGGCGCGAAGGTACTGATCAACGGGGCTTCGGGGGGCGTCGGCACCTTCGCCGTCCAGCTCGCGAAGGCCTTCGGCGCCGAGGTGACGGGGGTGTGCAGCACCCGGAACGCGGCGCTGGTCCTCGGGCTCGGCGCGGACCGCGTCGTCGACTACACCCGCGAGGACTTCACCACCGGCGGGGACCGCTACGACCTGGTGTTCGACCTGGTGGGCAACCGGTCACTGTCCGAGCTCCGGCGGGTCCTCTCCCCCGCGGGCGTGCTCGTCCTGTCCGGCGGCGGGGTCTTCGAGGGGGGCAGCGCCTTCGGGCCGATGGGGCTGATCCTCAAGGGCCGGTGGCTCTCCTTGTTCTCCGGCCGCCGGCTCCGCGTCCTCACGGCGGAGCCGCGCCGGGAGAACCTGGCGGCGCTGCGGGAACTCGCCGAGAGCGGCGGCATCGCCCCGGCGGTCGAGCGGACCTATCCGCTGGACCAGGCGGCGCGGGCCCTGCGGTACGTCGAGGAGGAGCACGCCCGCGCGAAGGTCGTCCTCAGCTGTCCTCCCCCATCAGGACCTTGAGGCCCGCGGTGAGGTCGTCCGCGGTCGGCGCCGTCTCCGGGTCGACCATCCACTGGATCATGACGCCGGTGGCGAGGGCCTGACAGAGCAGTCCCGCGACCCGGGCCTTCTCGGGGTCGGCGTCGGGGTCGAGGCCCAGGAAGCCCTCGGCCATCCCCAGCCGGCCCTCGCGCTGCGGCTCCTTGATGGCGTCGCGGAGCTTCTCGTCGTCGTCGAGCCGGGTGACGATCTCGGTCTGGAGCTTCCAGACCGGCCTGCTCGCCTCGGCCGCGCCGATGACCTGCTCCCAGACGGCGTGGAAGCGCCGGTACGGGTCGGCCGGGAGCGCCTCGGCGCCCTCCGCGGCCGCGGCCCCGGCCTGCTCCCCCCACTCCTCGGTGAGGGCGAGGAAGGCCTGCTGGAGCAGGGCGTCCTTGGAGCCGTAGTGGTAGCCGATGGAGGCCAGGTTGGTGCCGGACGCGGCGACGATGTCGCGCGCCGTGGTGCGTCCGTACCCCTTCTCCAGGAGGCAGCGCTTGGCGCCTTCGAGGAGGTCTTCCTTGTGTCCCATGACAGCACTGTACCCGGTCGATAGACGCTTGTGTAAGACGAGCGTCTATCGACCGGGTACGGGGTGCGCCGGAAGCGTCAGATCAGGTTGACCGAGCGGGCCGAGGCCGCGCCGATCTCCTCCGCGATCTCCGCGAGCACAGCGGCCGGGACGGTGTCGTCCACGGTGAGGACGACGAGCGCCTCGCCGCCCTCCTCCGCGCGCGCCACCTGCATGCCGGCGATGTTCAGACCGGCCTCGCCGAGGATCCGGCCGACGGTGCCGACGACACCCGGACGGTCCTCGTAGCGCAGCACGACCATGTGGTCGGCGAGCGCCACGTCCACGTCGTAGTCGCCGACCGCGACGATCTTCTGGAGGTGCTTGGGACCGGCGAGCGTACCGGAGACCGCGACCTCCTCGCCGCTCGAGAGCGTGCCGCGCACGGTGACCACGTTGCGGTGGTCGGGCGACTCGGAGCTCGTCGTCAGACGGACCTCGACACCGCGCTCCTGCGCGAACAGCGGAGCGTTGACGTACGACACGGTCTCGTCGACCACGTCCTCGAACACGCCCTTGAGCGCGGAGAGTTCGAGCACCTTCACGTCGTGCTGGGTGATCTCGCCGTACACCTCGACGTCGAGACGGGCCGCGACCTCGCCCGCGAGGGCGGTGAAGATCCGGCCGAGCTTCTCGGCGAGCGGCAGACCCGGCTTCACGTCCTCGGCGATGACACCGCCCTGGACGTTGACCGCGTCCGGGACCAGCTCGCCGGCGAGCGCCAGGCGCACCGAACGGGCGACCGCGATGCCGGCCTTCTCCTGGGCCTCGTCCGTGGAGGCGCCGAGGTGCGGGGTGCAGACGACCTGGTCGAGCTCGAAGAGCGGGGAGTCCGTGCAGGGCTCCTTGGCGTACACGTCGAGGCCCGCGCCGGCGACCCGGCCCTCCTTGAGCGCCGAGTACAGCGCCGCCTCGTCCACGATCCCGCCGCGCGCGGCGTTGACGATGCGGACCGAGGGCTTGACCTTGTGCAGGGCCTCGTCGCCGATGAGACCGATGGTCTCCGGGGTCTTCGGCAGGTGGACGGTGATGAAGTCGGCGGCCTCGAGGAGCTCGTCCAGGGCGAGGAGCTTCACGCCCATCTGGGCGGCGCGGGCCGGCTGCACGTAGGGGTCGTACGCGACGATCTTCATGCCGAAGGCGGACATGCGCTGGGCGACCAGGACGCCGATGCGGCCGAGGCCGACGACACCGAGGGTCTTCTCGCTCAGCTCGACGCCCGTGTACTTGTTGCGCTTCCACTCGCCGTTCTTCAGCGCGGTGTTGGCCTGCGGGATGTTGCGCGCGGTGGCGACCAGCAGACCGCACGCGAGCTCGGCGGCGGTGACGATGTTCGAGGTCGGGGCGTTGACGACCATCACGCCGGCCTTGGTGGCGGCGGAGACGTCGACGTTGTCCAGGCCGACACCGGCGCGGGCGACGACCCGCAGCTTCTCGGCGGCGGCGATGGCCTCGGCGTCGACCTTGGTCGCGGAGCGGACCAGGATCGCGTCCACATCGGCGATGGCGGGGATCAGCTCGGCGCGGTCGGCGCCGTTGCAGTGCCGGATCTCGAAGTCCGGGCCCAGCGCGTCGACGGTGGCGGGCGACAGCTCTTCAGCGATGAGTACGACAGGTTTCGAGCTCACGTGAGTCCTCACAGGTCCAGTGCGGACGGCCGTCCCGACGGCCGCAGGCGGTGGAGGGGGCTTGCCGCGTGAAAGCGCACGACGCTGTGGGCCTGACGCGTATGTTGTTGAGAAGTGTAGTGGTGCACCGGCGCACTTCATGCGCCTCGTTGGAAGGATCACCCGTCCGTGGTTGGACGGGGTGTCCAACGATGTGGGAAGGGGCCGGACAGTGTGTCCGGCCCCCACCCGGAAGGCTTACGCCTCCTCGTCGTTCACCCAGCTCATGAGCTTGCGCAGCTCCTTGCCGGTGGTCTCCAGGAGGTGGTCGGCGTCCTGCTTCTTGTACTCGTTGTACTTCTTCAGACCGCCGTGGTACTCGGCCATCCACTCCTTGGCGAAGGTGCCGTCCTGGATCTCCGCGAGGACCTTCTTCATCTCGGCCTTGGTGGCGTCGGTGATGATCCGCGGGCCGGTGACGTAGTCGCCCCACTCGGCGGTCTCGGAGACCGACCAGCGCATCTTCTCCAGGCCGCCCTCGTACATGAGGTCGACGATGAGCTTCAGCTCGTGGAGGCACTCGAAGTAGGCGATCTCCGGCTGGTAGCCGGCCTCGGTCAGGGTCTCGAAGCCCGCCTTGACCAGAGCCGCGGTGCCACCGCAGAGGACGGCCTGCTCACCGAACAGGTCGGTCTCGGTCTCCTCGGTGAAGGTCGTCTTGATGACGCCGGCGCGGGTGCCGCCGATGCCCTTGGCGTACGAGAGGGCCAGCGCGAAGGCGTTGCCCGTCGCGTCCTGCTCGACGGCCGCGATGCACGGAACGCCGCGGCCCTCCTCGTACTGACGACGGACCAGGTGGCCCGGGCCCTTCGGGGCGACGAGGGCGACGTCGATGCCCTCGGGCACCTTGATGAAGCCGTAGCGGACGTTCAGACCGTGGCCGAAGAAGAGCGCGTCGCCCTCCTTCAGGTGGTCCTTGATGGACTCCTCGTAGACCTGGGCCTGGATCGGGTCCGGGGTCAGGATCATGATGAGGTCGGCCTCTTCGGCCGCCTGGGCGACGGAGACGACGCGCAGGCCCTGCTCCTCGGCCTTGGCCTTGGACTTGGAGCCCTCCTGGAGACCGACGCGGACGTCGACACCGGAGTCACGGAGCGACAGCGCGTGGGCGTGGCCCTGGCTGCCGTAGCCGATCACAGCGACCTTGCGGCCCTGGATGATGGACAGGTCGGCGTCGGCGTCGTAGAACAGCTCGGCCACTGGGATTCTCCTTGAGGTGCTGGTGTTGCATCCCACCGTACGGCGGGGAGCGGGAGGAAAGTTTTCGGGTCTCGTCAGTCGGACCGCCGGACGGACCGGCGGTTGACCGTCGACGACTCAGGCGCTGCGGTCGAGGGCCCGCAGGGACCGGTCCGTGATGGACCGGGCGCCACGCCCTATGGCGATCGTGCCGGACTGCACGAGCTCCTTGACGCCGAACTGCTCCAGCATCTTGAGCATGGCGTCGAGCTTGTCACTCGAACCGGTGGCCTCGATGGTGACCGCCTCGGGCGAGACGTCCACGGTCTTGGCGCGGAACAGCTGCACGATCTCGACGATCTGGGAGCGGGTCTCGTTGTCGGCGCGGACCTTCACCAGGACGAGCTCGCGCTGGATCGCAGCGCTGGGCTCGAGTTCGACGATCTTCAGGACGTTGACCAGCTTGTTGAGCTGCTTGGTCACCTGCTCCAGGGGCAGGTCCTCGACATTGACCACGATGGTGATGCGGGAGATGTCGGGGTGCTCGGTGACGCCCACGGCGAGCGAGTCGATGTTGAAGCCGCGACGGGAGAACAGGGCGGCGATCCGGGCGAGGATGCCGGGCGTGTTCTCGACGAGAACGGAGAGCGTGTGCTTGGTGGACATGTCTGGGTCTCTTCCTTTTCGCTCTGCTCGCTCAGTCGTCTTCGCCGTCGCCGAAGTCGGGGCGGACGCCCCGCGCGGCCATGACCTCGTCGTTCGAGGTGCCGGCGGCGACCATCGGCCAGACCTGGGCGTCCTCGTGGACGATGAAGTCGATCACGACCGGGCGGTCGTTGATGGCGTTGGCCTCGGCGATGACCTTGTCCAGGTCGGCCGGGTCCTCACAGCGCAGGGCGACACAGCCCATGGCCTCGGAGAGCTTGACGAAGTCGGGGACGCGGGTGCCCTTGTTCGCCTGGATGTCGTCCGGGCCGGAGTGCAGGACGGTGTTCGAGTAGCGCTGGTTGTAGAAGAGCGTCTGCCACTGACGGACCATGCCCAGGGCGCCGTTGTTGATGATGGCGACCTTGATCGGGATGTTGTTCAGGGCGCAGGTGGTGAGCTCCTGATTGGTCATCTGGAAGCAGCCGTCGCCGTCGATCGCCCAGACGGTGCGGTCCGGCATGCCGGCCTTGGCGCCCATCGCGGCGGGGACCGCGTAGCCCATCGTCCCGGCGCCGCCGGAGTTCAGCCAGGTGGCCGGCTGCTCGTAGTCGATGAAGTGGGCGGCCCACATCTGGTGCTGGCCGACGCCCGCGGCGAAGATCGTGCCCTCGGGGGCGAGCTGGCCGACGCGCTGGATGACCTGCTGCGGTGAGAGGCTGCCGTCCTCCGGCAGGTCGTAGCCGAGCGGGTAGGTCTCGCGCCAGCGGCTCAGGTCGCTCCACCAGGCGCTGTAGTCGCCCTTGTTGCCCTCGCTGTGCTCGGCCTGGACGGCCTGGACCAGGTCGGCGATGACCTCGCGGGCGTCACCGACGATCGGGACGTCGGCGGCGCGGTTCTTGCCGATCTCGGCCGGGTCGATGTCCGCGTGGACGATCTTGGCGTACGGGGCGAAGCTGTCGAGCTTGCCGGTGACGCGGTCGTCGAAGCGGGCGCCGAGGGCGACGATCAGGTCGGCCTTCTGCAGCGCGGTGACGGCGGTGACCGCGCCGTGCATGCCGGGCATGCCGACGTGCAGGGGGTGGCTGTCGGGGAACGCGCCGAGCGCCATCAGGGTGGTGGTGACCGGGGCGCCGGTGAGCTCGGCGAGGATCTTCAGCTCGGCGGTGGCACCGGCCTTGATGACGCCGCCGCCGACGTACAGGACGGGCCGCTTGGCGGCGCTGATCAGCTTGGCGGCCTCGCGGATCTGCTTGGCGTGCGGCTTGGTCACCGGGCGGTAGCCGGGCAGGTCGGTCTGCGGCGGCCAGCTGAAGGTGGTCTTCGCCTGGAGGGCGTCCTTGGCGATGTCGACCAGGACCGGGCCCGGGCGGCCGGTGGAGGCGATGTGGAAGGCCTCGGCGATCGTCCGCGGGATGTCCTCGGCCTTGGTGACGAGGAAGTTGTGCTTGGTGATCGGCATCGTGATGCCGCAGATGTCCGCCTCCTGGAAGGCGTCCGTGCCGATGGCCTTCGAGGCGACCTGGCCGGTGATCGCGACGAGCGGGACCGAGTCCATGTGCGCGTCGGCGATCGGGGTGACCAGGTTGGTCGCGCCGGGGCCCGAGGTCGCCATGCAGACGCCGACCTTGCCGGTGGCCTGGGCGTAACCGGTGGCGGCGTGGCCCGCCCCCTGCTCGTGGCGGACGAGGATGTGACGCACCCGCTGCGAGTCCATCATCGGGTCGTAGGCGGGGAGGATCGCGCCGCCGGGGATGCCGAAGACGGTGTCGGCGCCCACTTCCTCGAGAGAACGGATGAGGGACTGCGCACCCGTGACGTGCTCGACGGTGGCGGCGGGCTGCGCGCCGTTACGGGGCCGCGGCTGCGGATGGTGCCCGGTGGCCTGCTCGGTCATCAGCTTCTCTTCTCGAGGCAGAGGGTTTTTGCGAGGGTTTGGGACGCTTTTGGGGTGAGCCAGTGCAACAAAAAACCCCTCGTGCCGTGAGGCAAGCGAGGGGAGCGCGTCGGGTGCGTTCTCAGCGGGCCTCAGGGGCCCTGCTTCAGCCGACGCGCTTTCCAAGTACGAGAATTCGGGTGCGCATGGCACTGACCCTCCCTCTCCGCCCTCACCACTGTCAAGTGGGTGGGACGGGCGTCTCAGTATTTGAGCGGATCGGGGGACGGTTTCCGACACGCACGGGCACCGCTCCGGGCAGCGGGTACTCGTCCCGTACGAGGGCCCTGCGCAGGCGGTACTCGTCGAGCGGGCCCGAGAAGGCCATGCCCTGGGCGTGGCTGCAGCCCATCGCGCGCAGGGCGATGACCTGCTCCGGGACGTCGACTCCCTCGGCGACGGTCTGCATGCCGAGCTCGCCGGCGATGCGCAGCACCCCGCGGGTGATCTTGCGGAGCCGGGCCGACTCGACCACGCCTTCGACGAGTCCCCGGTCCAGCTTCAGTATGTCGACGGGGAGCCTCCGCAGGGCGTTGATCGCCACGTGTCCGCTGCCGAACCCGTCGAGGGCGATCCGCACCCCGAGGCGGCGCAGGGCGACCAGTCGCTGTTCCAGCTCGTCGAGGGAGGTCCGGGGGTCGCTGTCGGCGAGCTCGACGATCAGCGAGCCGGACGGCAGCCCGTGCCGGGTGAGTAGCGACTCGACGGAGCCGAGCGGCAGTGAGCGGTCGAGCAGGCGCCGGGCGGAGAGCCGGATGGACACGGGCGTACGGTGGCCGATTCCCGCCCGCTCGGCGGCCTGCTCGACGGCTTCTTCGAGGAGCCAGCGGCCGAGCTCGGCGGTGCGCTCGCCGTCGTCGGTGACCCGGAGGTACTCGGCCGGGGTGAAGAGGATGCCCTGACTGGAGCGCCAGCGCGCCTGGGCGCTGACGGCGGAGATGCGGCCGGTGGCGAGGTCGACGACCGGCTGGTGGAGCAGGGCGAACTCGCCGTCGTGCAGGGCGGTGCGCAGCCGGGCCGCAAGTTCGGTGCGTCGGACGACGTCGGCCTGCATCTGCGGGGCGTAGAGCTCGACGCGGTCCTTGCCCGCGGCCTTGGCCCGGTACATGGCCAGGTCGGCGTTGCGCAGGAGGTCGCCGGCCTCGATGCCGGGCTCGGCGAAGGCGACGCCGATGGAGGCGGCGACCCGGACCTCGTTGCCGCCGTCGACGCGGTAGGGCTGGGAGAGGGTGAGCCGGAGCCGGTCGGCGATCTCCTGGACCTGGTTCCGCCGGGCGGTGCGGTCGCGGCCGCCGTCGCCGAGGATGAGGGCGGCGAACTCGTCGCCGCCGAGCCGGGCGGCGGTGTCCCCGGCCCGTACGGAGTCGTGGAGGCGGCGGGCGGCCTGGACGAGGAGGTCGTCCCCCGCCTGGTGGCCGAGCCGGTCGTTGACCCCCTTGAAGCCGTCGAGGTCGATGAAGAGCACGGCGGTGCCGGGGTCGGAGGAGCGGCGGCCGCTGAGCGCCTGCCGGACCCGTCGGGTGAAGAGGGCCCGGTTGGGCAGGTCGGTGAGCGGGTCGTGCTCGGCGTTGTGCTGCAACTGGGCCTGGAGCCGGACGCGTTCGGTGACGTCCCGGCTGTTGAAGATCAGGCCGCCCTGGTGCCGGTTGACGGTCGACTCGACGTTGAGCCAGTCTCCGCGGCCCGAGCGGAAGCGGCACTCGATCCGGGTGGTGGGCTCCTCGGCGGGCGAGACGGCCAGGAAGCGCCGTACCTCGTGGACGACGGCGCCGAGGTCCTCGGGGTGGATGAGGGAGGCGAGCTCGGAGCCGACGAGGTCCTCGGCGTCCCGTCCGTACACGCCGGAGGCGGCCGGGCTGACGTAGCGGAGCATCCCGGTGGGCGCGGCGATCATGATGACGTCGCTGGAGCCCTGCACGAGCGACCTGAAGTGGTTCTCCTTCTGGGCCAGTTCGTGGGTGAGGGCGATGTTGTCGAGGAGCATGATGCCCTGGCGTACGACGAGGGCGAGCACCACCGTGCAGCCGGTGAGGACGACGACGCGGTCGACCCGGCGCCCCTCGACGACGTTGTACAGGATGCCGAGGGTGCAGACCGCCGCGGCGAGGTACGGGGTGAGGGCGGCGAGCGAGCCGGCGACCGGGCGGCTGTGGAGCCACGGGCCGCGCGCCGTGGCCGTGCTGTCCGGCGGCCGGCGCACGCCCCAGGGCGCGTAGGCCAGCAGCAGCGAGCCGGCGAACCAGCCGGCGTCGAGCAGCTGGCCGGAGGCGTAGTTCTCGCGGAGCAGCGGCGAGGTGAACAGGGCGTCGCACAGCACGGTGAGGGCGAGCGCGGCGATCGCGGTGTTCGTCGCCGAGCGGTTCGCCTGTGAGCGCCGGAAGTGCAGGACGAGGACCATGCTGACGAGCACGATGTCGAGCAGCGGGTACGCGAGCGACAGCGCGGCCTGGGCGACGGACTCGCCCTCGAAGTGCGCGGTGCGGGCGAGGGCGAGGCTCCAGGAGAGCGTGAGCAGGGAGCCTCCGATGAGCCAGGCGTCGAGCCCCAGGCACACCCAGCCGGCCCGGGTGACGGGCTTCTTGGCGAGGACGAGGAGGCCCACGATGGCGGGCGGCGCGAAGAGTAAGAAGCAGAGGTCGGCGACGGAGTAGTCGGGCACGTCGGTGCGGAGCACGACCTCGTACCAGCCCCACACGGCGTTCCCCGCGGCCGCCATGAAGGAGGAGAAGGCGAAGAGCAGCCAGGCCGGGCGGGCGCTGCCGCGGTGGCCGCGGCCGTAGAGGAAGCAGGAGACCGCGGCGGTGAGCGCGGCGGCGCTCAGCCCGAAGTCGCCCATGAAGAGCGCCAGTCGGGGGGAGCCCCAGCCGAGGGAGGCACCGGTGGTGTAGCCCGCGCAGACGAGCCCGAGCGCGATCTGGGCGACGGCCCCGCCGAGGCGCGGGCGGTCGGGGTCCGGGTGGCGGGGGCCGCCGCCGAGGGGGCGGCGGGTGATGACCGCCCCGGGCGCGCTCACCGGATCCTCCGGTGCCGGCCCGCCGCACCCGGCCGCGTCGTGCGGCCGGGCCGTCGGCTCGTCGCCCCGCCCGTGGGCGTGCCCGTCGCAGTCGCGCGGGCGGGCGGAGTCCCGTACGGCGGGCGGGGCGGGCGGACGGCTGTCCGCGCGGGCCTCGCGGTCCGGCAGATCCGCGTGGGCGTCACCGGGCTCGCGGTCCGGCAGATCCGGGTGGGCGTCGCAGGGCTCACGGTCCGGAAGATCCGCGTGGGCGTCACCGGACTGCCGGTCCGGCAGATCCGCGTGGGCGTCACCGGTGGCGGCGCCGAGCGGCGGCGCGGTGCCGTCGGCTCCGGTCGTGGTGCCCTGCCCGGGGTCCCGCGGCGTGGCGGCGCGGGGCGCCCGGTGCGGCGCCGCCTGGTCCGGCACCGAGCGTGCGAGGTCGGCGGTGAGGCGTGGAAGGCTCGCCGGCGGCGGCGCCGCGTCGGATCGTCGGTCCTCCGGCCGTGCTCCACCCGTCGCCCCCCTCGGAATCTGATGTCCCGTCACTTCGCTCCCCAGCGTCAGCCCGTTCTCGACGCAGTCCCCCGCCACGGGACGATACACCAGGACCGTCACTCAGGGACAGGGTCGCAGTACTCTCCGTGACGGCCAGGGGGCTTGTGCACGGCGCGTGTCGGGGGCGCGCATCACCCGTCCGGCCGAACACGGCCTCCGGTCAGCCGGTGGTGAGGAGGACGTTGGCCAGTTCCTCGCCCGCCGCGAACCGCCGCAGCTGTCCCGCGATCAGCCGCTTCGCCCTCGGCATGAAGGCCGAAGTGGAACCTCCCACATGGGGACTGATCAGGACACCGGGAGCGTGCCACAAAGGGTGCCCGGCCGGCAGCGGTTCGGGGTCGGTGACGTCGAGCGCCGCCGTGATCCGACCGCTCTCCACCTCCTTGAGCAGCGCGGTCGTGTCGACGACCGGGCCCCGCGCGACGTTCACGAGGAGCGCCCCGTCCTTCATCCGCCCCAGGAAGCCGGCGTCGACGAGATGCGTGGTCGCGGGCGTGAGCGGAGTGGAGAGCACGACCACGTCGGCCTCCGGCAGCAGCGCCGGCAGGTCCGTCAGGGCGTGCACCGGGCCGCGCTCTGTGGTGCGCGCGGAGCGTGCGACGCGCGCCACCCGCGCGCACTCGAAGGGCGCGAGCCGGTCCTCGATGGCGGAGCCGATCGATCCGTACCCGACGATCAGCACGGACTTGTCGGCGAGGGCCGGATAGAAGCCGGCCCGCCACTCCTCGGCGTCCTGGCCGCGCACGAATCCGGGGATGCCGCGCAGCGAGGCCAGGATCAGGGCGAGCGTGAGCTCGGCGGTGCTGGCCTCGTGGACGCCCTTCGCGTTGCAGAGGGCGACCCCGGGCCGCAGCGAGCCGATGCCCGGCGTGACGTGGTCGATGCCGGCGGAGAGGGTCTGCACGACACGGAGCGAGGTCATCCCGGCCAGCGGCCGTACGGCGATCTCCGAGCCCTTCATGTACGGGACGACGTAGAACGCGCAGCGCGCCGGATCGGCGGGGAACTCGGGACCGCCGTCCCACAAGCGGTAGTTCAGGCCCGACTCGCCCGGTGCGGGGAGTCCCTCGATCTCGTCCGCCGGAATCGGAAGCCACACGTCAGCGGTCGTGTCTTCGAATCTCATGACCGGGAGGCTATGCGAAGAATCCCTCGCTCCATTGGTTACTTTGGGGGACGGCACAGGGAGGGGTACCGGCAGGTGGAGCGCAGGACTATCGGGGCGACGGCGCTCGACGTGGGTGCGATCGGCCTGGGGTGCATGCCGATGAGCTGGGCGTACAGCCGTTCGGAACAGCGGGGGGACCGCTCGCTGCGGACCGTGCACGCGGCGCTCGACGCCGGGGTGAGCCTGCTCGACACCGCCGACATGTACGGGCCGTTCACCAACGAGCTTCTGGTGGGGCGGGTGTTGAAGGAGCGGCGGTCCGAGGCCTTCGTCTCGACGAAGTGCGGACTGCTCGTCGGCGACCAGCACGTCGTCGCCAACGGCAGGCCGGGGTACGTGCGCCGGGCCTGCGACGCCTCGCTGCGAAGGCTCCAGACCGACGTCATCGACCTCTACCAGCTGCACCGCGCGGACCCCGAGGTGCCGGTCGAGGAGACCTGGGGCGCCATGGCCGAACTGGTCTCGGCGGGCAAGGTGCGGGCACTCGGCCTGTGTGCCGTGGGCGCGCGGGCGGTCCGGCGCGGGGGCGACCTGCATGAAGGAACGATCCGCCAACTGGAGCGGATCCAGCAGGTCTTCCCGGTCGCGGCCGTCGAGGCGGAGCTGTCGGTGTGGTCGCGGGAGGCGCTGGTGCGGCTGCTGCCCTGGTGCGCGGCGCGGGGCGTCGGCTTCCTGGCGGCGATGCCGCTGGGGAACGGCTTCCTGACCGGGACGCTGACCCCGGGCGGCGGCTTCGAGCCGGACGACCCGCGGGCCCGGCACTCCCGGTTCACGGCCGAGATGATGGCGGCCAACCAGCCGATCGTCGCGGGGCTGCGGCGGGTGGCGGCGCGGCACGGGGAGGACGTCACGCCGGCGCAGGTGGCGCTCGCGTGGGTGCTCGGCCTCGGGCGGCACGTGGTGCCGGTGCCGGGGGCGAAGCGGGAGCGATGGGTGGTGGAGAACGCCGGGGCGGCCGCGCTGCGGCTCACGGCGGAGGACCTGACGGAGATCGCGGCGCTTCCGGCGCCGCGCGGGTCCTGGGACTGAACGCCGTGCGGACAAGGCGGGTCCGGCGGCCGGGAACCTGATCGGGTCGAGCGGTGTATCAAGGGTGAAGGGATGCCGCTCGACTCGTCGAAGGGGACCGGACCATGAGCCGTCCTGCTGTTGTGAGGGCCCTGTGGGGCGCTGCCGTACTGGTGCTGGTGGCCGGCTGCTCCTCGGGAGGTACCGAGGAGCGCCCGGGTTCGGCTCCACCGACGACCGTCTCCGTGTCCCCGTCCCCCTCCCCGTCCGCCGCCGGCCGGGTGTCGGTGGTGGGCACGCTCACCGAGGGGCTGAAGTCGCCCTGGGGGCTCGCGGAGCTGCCCGGCGGGGATCTGCTGGTCTCCTCGCGGGACGAGCGGACGATCACCCGGATCGACGGGCGGACCGGCGCGAAGACCCTGCTCGGCGAGGTGCCGGGGGTGGTGCCGGGCGGCGAGGGCGGACTGCTGGGGCTCGCGGTCCGGGACGGCTGGGTGTACGCGTATCTGACGGCCGCCTCGGACAACCGCATCGTGCGCATGCGGTACGGCGGCGGGGAGGCCGACCGGCTCGGCCCGCCGGAGCCGGTGCTCACCGGCATCCCGAAGGGGATCATCCACAACGGCGGACGGATCGCGTTCGGGCCGGACGGGATGCTGTACGCGGGGACGGGCGAGACGGGCCGGACCGGTCTGGCCCAGGACCGGGCGTCGCTGGGCGGGAAAATCCTGCGGATGACACCGGAGGGCAGGCCGGCACCCGGCAACCCCTTCGCCGGCTCGGTGGTCTATTCGTACGGTCACCGCAATGTGCAGGGGCTCGCCTGGGACCCGGCGGGCCGGCTGTGGGCGGCCGAGTTCGGGCAGAACACCTGGGACGAGCTGAACCTGGTGGAGCCGGGGCGGAACTACGGCTGGCCGGAGGTCGAGGGACGGGCCGGGCGGGCCGGGTTCACGGACCCGGTGGCCCAGTGGCCGCCCTCGGAGGCCTCCCCGAGCGGGATCGCGTACGCGCGGGGCGCGATCTGGATGGCCGGGCTCAGAGGCGAGCGGCTGTGGCGCGTGCCGCTCTCCGGAGCGAGGAGATCCGGAGAGCCCGAGGCGTTCCTGACCGGCGAGTACGGACGCCTGCGCACCGTACTCGCCGCGGGCGACGGCCGCCTGTGGCTGGTGACCAGCGAGACCGACACCCGGGGGACGCCCGGGCCCGGCGACGACCGGATCCTCCGGTTGGAGGTGAGGTGATCCTCGGCTGGAGGTGAGGTGATCCTCCGGCTGGAGGTGAGACGAGGTGAGGGGTCGGAGGGGTCAGAGGGGCGTGTCGAGGAGGTGCAGACGGTGGGCCAGGGCGGCGGCCTCGCCCCGGCCGGCGACGCCGAGCTTGGCGAGGATGTTGGAGACGTGGACGCTGGCCGTCTTCGGTGAGATGAACAGCTCCTCGGCGATCTGACGGTTGGTGCGGCCGGCCGCGACCAGGCGCAGCACGTCCTGTTCCCGGGGCGTCAGGCCGAAGCCGTCCTCGCCCGGCTCCGCCGGTGCCGGTGCCTGCTTCTCGGGGGTGAGGGAGAGGCGGGCGCGGGCGGCGAGGAGTTCCACGTCCTCGCGGAGCGGGCGGGCGCCGAGGGCGACGGCGGTGGCGTGGGCCTCGCGGAGCAGGGCCGCGGCCTCCTCGCGGCGGCCGCCCTCGACGAGCAGGGCGTCGGCGAGGCGGTGGCGGGCGCGGGCCAGCTGGTGGGGGCGTTCGAGCGGCTCGTAGGCGTCGACGACCTCGGTCCAGCGGGCGGCGGTCTCACGGCCCTCGGCGCGGGCGAGCTCCTCGGACACCTGGCGGGAGTGGGCCTCCCAGACCGGGGCCGGGATGGCGAGGCCGCGGACGCAGCGGCGGATCAGGGCGAGCGCCTCGGCGCGGCCCTCGGCGGCGGCGGGCAGCCCCCGGCTGTCGGCCTCGGCGGTGACGGCCGTGAGGACGAGCGGCCAGCCGTAGCGGTGGGTGCCGGGCGGGAAGCCGGCCTCCGCGATGGCGGCGAGCTGCTCGCGTACGTCCGCGAGGCGCCCCTCGGCGGCGGCGATGGCGATCTCGACCTGCGCCGAGGGCAGGGTGTACTGCGGGATCGGGTCGCGGGCGCCGTAGCGCGCGCGGGCCTCGGCGAGGTGCTCGGCGGCCCTGGCCGGCTCGCCGCGGAAGGTGGCGAGGTGGGCGAGCTGCAGCAGGGCGGTGCCGCCCGGCTTGGTGCTGCTCGCCCCGGAGCGGAGCAGCCGCTCGGCCTCCTCCTTGCTCTGGTCCCATTCGCCGAGCGCGAGGAGCGATTCGGCGAGGTTGGCGCGGATCCAGCCCGCGCTGTCGACGAGGCCGCGGGAGCGGGCCATTTCGATACCGGTGGTGGCGGTCTGCACGGCCTCACGGGAGCGGCCGAGCGACTCCATGGCGGAGGAGAGGTTCACATGGGCGCGGGCGGCCTCGTGGAACTGGCCGAGGGCGATGGTCCGTTCGCGGGCCTCGTGCATCGCGGCGAGCCCGCCCTCGGTGTCACCGGCGGACACCATGATGGTGCCGAGGGTGATGCGGGCGTTCAGCTCGATCGGCTCGGCCTTGACGAACCGGGCGTACTCGACGGCGCGTTCGGCGGCGGCGAGTGCCTCGGGGCCGGGGTTGCGGAGCATGCCCCAGCCGGCCGCGCCGACGAGGACGGTGGCGTGGACGGCGGACGGCGGGAGGCCCTTGACGAGTTCCTGGGCGCGGGCGATCTCCGGCCAGCCGTCGCCCTTGCCGAGGTTGGACTGGAGGCGGGCCATCTCCGTCCAGAACCAGGCGGCGCGCAGCGGGTCGTGCTCGTCGCTGTCGAGGAGCCGGAGCGCCATCCGGCAGATCTTCGCGGCGCGTTCCCGCTCGCCGCTCAGCCGGGCGGCGACGGCGGCCTCGGCGAGCAGGTCCAGGTAGCGCAGGGAGGTGGTCTCGGGGTCGCAGCCGCAGGCGGGGTAGGCGTCGGCGTAGTCGATGGGGCGCAGGGAGTCGCGCGTCTCGGCGGGCACCTTGTCCCACAGTTCCATGGCCCGTTCGAGGAGGCTGAGCTGCTCGGCGTAGGCGTGGCGCTTGCGGGTCTCCACGGCGGCCCGGAGGACGGTGGGGAGGGCCTTCTCGGGGTCGTGCGCGTGGTACCAGTACGTGGCGAGCCGGGTGGTCCGCTCGTGGGGGCGGACGAGTCCGGGGTCGGCCTCCAGGGCCTCGGCGTAGCGGCGGTTGAGGCGGGAGCGTTCGCCGGGCAGCAGGTCGTCGCTGACGGCCTCGCGGACGAGGGAGTGGCGGAAGCGGTAGCCGTCGCCGTCGGGGACGGCGAGCAGGATGTTGGCGCCGACGGCGGCCCGCAGCGCCTCGATGAGTTCGTCCTCGGAGAGCCGGGCGACGGCGGCGAGGAGCCCGTACTCGACGGTGGAGCCGCCCTCGGCGACGATCCTGGCGACGCGCTGGGCGCCCTCGGGGAGCGCCTCGACCCGGACCAGCAGGAGGTCGCGCAGGGAGTCGCTGAGCTGGCCGACGGCGCACCCGGCCTCGTGGGAGACGACGAGCTCCTCGACGAAGAAGGCGTTGCCGTCGGAGCGTTCGAAGACCTCTTCGACGAGAGCGGGGTCGGGTTCGGCGGCGAGGATGCCGGTGAGCTGGCGGTGCACCTCGGTACGGGTGAAGCGGGAGAGCTCGATGCGGCGGATGGTGCGGAGCCGGTCGAGTTCGGCGAGGAGGGGGCGCAGCGGGTGGCGGCGGTGGATGTCGTCGGCGCGGTAGCTGGCGACGACCACGATCCTGCCGCGGCGCAGGGTGCGCAGGAGGTAGGTGAGGAGGTGCCGGGTGGAGGCGTCGGCCCAGTGCAGGTCTTCCAGGACGAGCACGATCGTGCGGTCGGCGGCGAGCCGTTCCAGGAGCCGTACGGTCAGTTCGAAGAGGCGGGCGGTGGAGTCCTCGTCGGAGGGCTCGTGGCTGCCGGGGTCGCCCAGTTCGGGCAGCAGGCGGGCGAGTTCGCCCTCGTGGCCGTCGGCGGCGGCG
The DNA here is from genome assembly GCF_056435185.1 of Streptomyces sp. NPDC044003. Lineage (NCBI taxonomy): Bacteria > Bacillati > Actinomycetota > Actinomycetes > Kitasatosporales > Streptomycetaceae > Streptomyces > Streptomyces sp. NPDC044003. The sequence goes on from NZ_JBWKFA010000001.1 coordinate 230,743, forward strand.
GTGAGTTCGTCGGGGAGGCGGCGGCGGAGTGCGCGCAGGGCGGCGGCGAAGGGTGCGAAGGGCAGGCCGTCGGCGCCGAGTTCGACGCAGCCGCCGAGCGCCACGACGGCGTCGTGGTCGCAGGCCGTGTCGAGGAACTCCTCGATGAGCCGGGTCTTGCCGACTCCGGCCTCACCGCCGATGAGCAGAGCCTGGGGCTCTCCCGCGGTCGCGCGGGAGAGCGCCTCGGTGAGGGCGGTGAGTTCGCCGGCGCGGCCGACGAAGACGGGGCTGACTGACCTGGTCTCCACGGCGCCGAGCATCGCACAGACTTCCTTGCCGTCGCTCATAAGGGGGTCACGCGGCCCGGACGAAGCGACCGCGACCGCCGTCTGTCACCTGCCCCTCCGTGTCATGGCCTCCGATCCGGTGGCCGAAGAGGTGCAGGCCCTTGCGGGTCACCGCGGCCTCCTGGGCGAGGCGGTGGGCGGCGGCCTCGGCGATGAGCTCGGCGTGGTGCATGGTGTGGAGTTCGTACTCGAACATCGGGTGCTCCCTGGTTTCTCGGTTTCGGTATCGCTCTCTTGCGATGCCTCTACTTTCGTTTCCGAGGGGGTGCCGTCACATCGGGCGAGTGCCGCATGTTCGGGGTACGGGGGTCCTTAGGAGGGTCCTAGGGGGGCCTTAGGCGAGGCCCCCGGGGGTCTCAGGAGCCGGCGGTCGGGAGGCTCAGGAACAGATCGAAGTAGGTACCGACCGACAGCAGCAGCCCGAGGCCGCCCAGGACGGCGCCGGCGAGGGCGACCGCGCGGACCCACCCGGGGCGCCGGGGCAGGGTGAGCACGAGGACGGCGACGATCACGGCGAGGAGGGCGAAGACGCCGTTCACCAGGGCGGTGCTGTGCCAGGCGTCGCCGTAGATCTCGCTGATCTGCTGGGCCGGGGTGCCGCTGCCGGAGGTCTTGATCTGCCCGATGAGCGTCTCGCGCTCGGCGACGACCTTGCCGGTCCAGGTGCCGGTGAGGGCGACGGCGGAGAGGGCGGCGGAGACGACGGCCGCGGCGCCGGCGCCGATGCCGGTGGCCTCCGCGGAGGCTGGCTGCTCGGCGTCCTCGTCGTCCTCGTCGTCGGCCCGCTCGTCGAGCCGGTCGGCGTTGTCGTCGTCCGTCTCGTCGAGCAGGTCCGCGGCGTCGTCCACGGCGTCCACGGGAGCTCCACCGGCCTTCTCGGCGGCGGTGTCGAGCTCGGTCTTCTCGGTCTTCTCGGTCTTCTCGGTCGTCTCGGTGTCCATGCGGCGCACGCTAGGGCGCCCACATGAGAGGGGGCTTAAGACGCCTTCGCCGCGCGCCATTCCGGGGCGAGAACGGCCCAGATCTCGGTGTCGGCGCGGTTGCCGCGGTACAGGTAGTTCTCGCGCACGACGCCTTCCTTCGTCATACCAAGGCGGCGGGCGACGGCGATGCTCGGCTCGTTCTTCGTGGAGACGTACCACTCGACGCGGTGGATGCCGCGCTCCTCGATCGCCCAGTCGATGATGACCCGGCAGGCCCGGGTGATCAGGCCCTTGCCGGCGGCGGAGGGCTCCAGCCAGCAGCCCGCCTCGGCGGTCCCGTTCGCGGCGTCGAAGGTCCGGAAGAGGACGCCGCCGACGAGGGTGCCGTCGGACCAGATGCCGTAGATGCGGCCGCTGTCGCTCGCGGCCTTCTCGGCGTACGAGGTGAGGTAGGCGCGGGCGGAGTCGAGGTCGGCGACGACGTCGGGGAGGCCGATGTGCTGCCCGACGAACTCCCGGCCCCGGTCCATGTGGGTGAGGAATTCCTCGGCCTGCCAGGGCTTCAGGGGCCTGAGCTCGGCGCCGTCGTCACCCAGCGATATCGCGAACATCGTCGTTCTCCTCCGCAGTCGGAACCGTCACACGCTGTACCGGGATCTTCGCACGGGCGTCGGCGGCCTCGCGGGACTCGGGGGGCTCGATGCTGATCCGGGGCAGGAGCCGGTCGAGCCACTTCGGCAGCCACCAGTTCGCGCCGCCGAGCAGGTGCATGAGCGCGGGGACGAGGAGGGTGCGCAGGACGAAGGCGTCGAGGGCGACGGCGGCGGCGAGCGCGATGCCGAACATCGCGATGACCCGGTCCCCGCTGAGGACGAAGGCCAGGAAGACGGAGATCATGATGACCGCGGCGGAGTTGATCACACGGCTGGTCTCGGCGAGGCCGACCCGGACCGCCCGCCGGTTGTCGCCGGTCTCCAGCCACTCCTCGTACATCCGGCTGACCAGGAAGACCTGGTAGTCCATGGAGAGCCCGAAGAGGACCGAGACCATGATCACGGGGAGGAAGGGTTCGATCGGTCCGGCGCTGCCGAGGCCGAGGAGCTCGCTCCCCCAGCCCCACTGGAAGATCGCGACGACGATGCCGAAGGCTCCGGCGACGGCGGCGACGTTCATGGCGGCGGCCTTGAGCGGGATGCCGAGGGACCGGAAGGCGAGCAGGAGCAGCAGACAGCCGAGCGCGATGACGACGCCGACGAAGAGCGGCAGCTTGCCGACGATGATCTCGGCGAAGTCGTCGTACGAGGCGGTGACGCCGCCCACGTGCACGTCGAGGGAGGTGCCGGTCTCGGCCTTCGGCAGGACGTCCTGGCGGAGCCGGTCGACGAGGTCGCTGGTCGCCTTGGACTGCGGCGAGGAGTCGGGGACGACGGTGAGGACGGCGGTGTCGCCCGAGCTGTTGTACGTGACCGGGGAGACGGACGCGACGCCCTTGGTGGCGGTGAGCGCGGCCGGCAGCTGGTCGAGGGCGACGCGGTCGTCGGCGCCGTCGAGGCCGGCGACGAGGGTGAGGGGCCCGTTGACGCCCGGCCCGAAGCCGTCGGCGAGCAGGTCGTAGGCCTGGCGCGTGGTCGCGGTGGCCGGCCCGTTGCCTTGGTCGGAGGTGCCGAGGTGGAGCGAGAAGGTCGGCAGCGCCAGGACGCCCATGACGAGGACGGCGACCGCGCCGAGGATCTTGGGGTGCCGCTCGACGAAGGCGGACCAGCGGGCGGCGAAGCCGGTGGGCAGCTCGGGCTGCGGCCCGCGCTCGGCGAGCGTCCGGCGTTCGCGCCGGGACAGCGCCCGCATGCCGATGAAGGAGAGGAGCGCGGGCAGCAGCGTGACGGAGGCGCCGACCGTGAGGAGCACGGTGAGCGAGGCGGCGATGGCGACGCCGTTGAGGAAGCTGAGCTGCAGGATCAGCATGCCGAGGAGCGCGATGCAGACGGTGGCGCCGGCGAAGACGACGGCACGGCCGGTGGTCGCGACGGCGGTCTCGGCTGCCTCGGCGACGGAGAGGCCGCGTTTGAGGCCTCTGCGGTGCCTGGTGACGATGAAGAGGGCGTAGTCGATACCGACGCCGAGACCGACGAGCATGCCCAGCATGGGGGCGAAGTCGGCGACGGTCATCAGATGGCCGAGGAGCACGATCCCGGAGTACGCGATGCCGACGCTGACGAGCGCGGTCGCGATGGGGAGCACGGAGGCGGCGAGCGAGCCGAAGGCGAGGAAGAGGACGACGGCCGCGACGGCGACGCCGACGATCTCGGCGATGTGCCCGCCGGGGGCCTCGGTGAGGGCGACGGCGCTGCCGCCGAGCTCGACCTGGAGGTCGTCCGTGGCGGCGGCCTTGGCGGTGTCGACGAGGGCCTTGGCCTGGGCCTCGGGGATGTCGTCGGACTGCGCGTCGAAGGTGACGGTGGCGTAGGCGGTGTGCCCGTCCTCGCTGACCTGGCCCGGGGTGTCGCCGTACGGAGAGGTGACGGCGGCGATGCCGGGAAGGTCGGCGACCTTGTCGAGCACCGCCGTCATGCGGTCCTCGACGGCGTCGGCGCGGACGCTGCCCCGGTCGCTGTGCCAGACGATGGTGTCGCTGTCGCCGCCGAGGCCGTGGAAGCCCCGGTCGAGGAGGGCGGTGGCCCGGCCGGACTCGGTGCCGGGGACCTCGTAGTCGTTGGAGTACGCGCTGCCGGCGAGGGTCGCGCCGGCGGCGGTCCCGCCCAGGGCGAGGAGCCAGAGGAGAACCGCGACGAGACGGTTCCGGATGCACCACCGTGCGATTGCGGCCAAAGGACGAGCTCCTGACTGGATCTGTACTCGCGCTCCACTGTTACAGCCAAACGTGATCGTTTGCCCGTTTCGTGGCGATCCTCACAGGATGCGTCGAAAGCCGGGGACCAAGGACCCGTCGGACGGGCCCCGAGGTCCCCGGCCCCGGGGGACCTCAGCCGGAGACGCTCGGGCGGCCGTTCTCGATGTGGCCCATGAGCCGGCGGCGGAAGCCGTCGGGTGCGGTCACCTCGATGTCGTACCAGCCGTGGGCGTCGGCGGCGGAGTGGACGACGGTACGGGTCTTCCCGGGCTTCACGGTGACGGTGCGGGTCCAGTCGGCGAGGTCGTGCTCGTCCACGTACCCGAGCGGGCGGACGGTGAAGGCGAGCGGGGCGGAGCCGGTGTTCCGGACGGTGAGGTGCAGGTCACGGTCGTGGTGGTCGACCCGGCTGGCGAGCTCGGCGCCGCCCGCGGCGGGGCCCTCGAACTCGCGCCGGAAGCCGTTGGGGCCGGTGATCGTGAAGCGGTAGTGATCACCCGGAACGGGGACGGTCCACTCCCCCTCCCCCCTGACGTCCCGGTGCTGCGGGACGGCGAACTCGCCCGCATACGGGTAGAGCGCGAAGTGCGTGCTCGCCCCGCCCCGGTTGCTCAGCGCGACCGTGACGGCACCGGCACCGGTCGTGGCGGAGGCGTCCGGCTGGTACGGCAGCGGGCGCGCGGGCCGGACGCCCGGCTCCTGGACGGGCATCTGCTGCACGGCCGGGGGCTGGGGCCGCCAGCGGCCGGTGAAGGGCGGGATCGGTCCGGGCTGCTCGACGGGCGGCTGCCGCCGGGTCCGCCGGAAGTCGAAGGCGGAGGTCAGGTCGCCGGTGACGGCCCGCCGCCACGGCGTGATGTTGGGTTCCTCGATCCCGGTGAGCTGCTCCAGGAAGCGGATCACGGAGGTGTGGTCGAAGGTCTCGGAGCAGACGTAGCCGCCGACCGACCAGGGGGAGACGACGAGCAGCGGGACCCGGACGCCGAGGCCGGTGGGCAGGCCCTTCCACCGCTCGTCCGTGTTGTCGGCGGGCGGGACGGGCGGCGGGACGTGGTCGAAGAAGCCGTCGTTCTCGTCGTAGTTGATCAGGACGACGGTGTGGCGCCAGACGTCCGGGTGCGCGCCGAGGGCGTCGAGGACCTTGTAGACGAGGGTCGCGGAGGCGACCGGCGAGGACGAGCCGGGGTGCTCGGAGTCGATCGCGGAGGGCACGAGGTAGGAGACCTCGGGGAGGCTGCCGGCGGCGACGTCCGCCCGGAAGGCGTCGGCGAGGGTGCCGCTCTCCACACGGCGGAGGCCGCGCTCGAAGAGGGAGCGCTCGGCCGCGGTGAGCGTCGCCACGCCCTCCTCCAGGAGCCCGAGCAGCCTCGCCCGCTCGGCGAGGTCCTCGGTGTCGCGGACGGCGGCGTAGAAGGACTCCATGAAGGTGTGTCCGCCGGTCGGGACGAGGGCCTTGCGGGCGATCTTCTTGAAGGTGGTGAAGAACTCGATGTTGTTGTCGGTGAAGTTCTCCCACTCGGTGTACGTCTTCCAGCTCCGCCCGGCGGCTTCGAGCCGCTCGGCGTAGGTGGGCCAGCCGTAGCCGGGGTGGGTGTCCTCGGCGTAGGCGGCGTTGGTGACGGCCCGGCTGCCGTCGGCCTCGAAGCCGGTCCAGCCGGACCAGAGGTGGTTGCGGTTGGGGCTCGTCGAGGTGTGGATGGACGAGTGGTAGGCGTCGCAGATGGTGAAGGTGTCGGCGAGCTCGTAGTGGAGCGGGATGTCCTGCCGGTCGTAGTACGCCATGGTGGCGGCGGTCTTGGCCGAGACCCAGCCGTCCATCCAGCCGCTGTGCCAGGCCTTGGCGCCGCCGCTCCAGGAGTGGTCGAGGGCGCCGATGTACTGGAGGTCCTTCTGCTGGGTCTCGGCGGCGCCGCGGATCGGGAAGGGCAGCACGGTCCGGCCGAGCGCGGCGGGCTGCTCGAAGACGGGCTTGCCCGAGGGCAGTTCAATGGCATTGCGGTCGCCGAATCCGCGGACGCCGCGGAGGGTGCCGAAGTAGTGGTCGAAGGAGCGGTTCTCCTGCATGAGGATCACCACGTGCCGGATCGCCGCCATCCCCCCGGCCGGGGGCTCCGCGGCCATCGCCTCCTGCAACGACGGCGGCAGCAGCGAGCCTGCCGCGGCGACGCCGAGCGCGCCTCCGCCCAGCGCGAGGAGCCTTCTGCGGGACAGCTCGGGGGACTTCTCGGATGACAAGACCGACCTCCAGTCGACGGCCAATGGTTCGCCTTCGAGCCATTGGGTGGTACGCCGGGGACGGTAGTGAGAGGGGATGACGGCGAGAAGACCCGATGGGGGCGCGGTGGTGAACGTCCAACAGAACTCGACAGAAATCCAAGCGATTTCCAGCCATGAACAGCCACCGCACCCCCTGGTACGACGGTGGGTCAGGTACGGGTCGGAGTGACGCAGTGGCCGGGCCCGCTCGGAAGGACGCGCTTGTCGTCGTACATGTCGACACGCGCCCCCTTGGCCGCCTCCCCGGCCTTCCACCGCCCCTCGGCGAAGAGCGGGTGCAGATAGCCGTCCTTCGGCGCCGGGCAGTCGTGGTTGCCGACCTCGCTCGCGTACGCGCTCAGGACGAGCTTCCCGCCCCTCGACGTGAACGTCATCTGGCGCCGTACCGCGACCCGCGCCACCTCGGGGGCTCCCGGGACCACCTCGTGCCCTTGCCCGGAACTCACCAGCGGATAGACGAAGGTGTAGTCGGCGTGCACCACCAACTCCCCCGCCGCCGAGACCTCGTAGTCCATCGTGCCCCGCGTCCTGATGCCCCTCTCGTGCAGGTACACCTCTTCGGGGTCGAATCGGGTGACCATGTCCTTCCGTACGGCCTCGTCGACCCCGCTCGGATCGAGCAGGGCGAGCGCCGCCACGGGCTCGGTGCCGGCGAGGGTCCGGTCCGAGACGTTGGTCTCGACGAGCAGGGTCTTCACGTCCTCGAACACGGGGGTCATGTCCTTCACGGTGAGCCCACCGGCCGGCACGGCCACCGGGAGGTAGATCCCGTCGGCGCCGTGCGCCCAACCGACCGCGGGCGAGTTCCGGAACGGCATGTCGGCCGAGTACGGCCACTCCAGGGGCCAGATCTCCTCACGGATCGCCCCCGCGCCGAACGGTTCGTACGGCGGCCGCTCCCCCGTCACATCGGCCAGCCAGAACCCGAACCCGCCGAGGAGCAGCACACCGGCCCCGGCCGCGAGCGCGATCTTGCGGCGCCGTACCGCCCTGTCACGCCGCAGCGCCTCCTCGCGTCCGGGATCGCTCGCCTGCGCGCGCAGCCGGGCGACGTAATCCGTGGGTTCCACCGACATTTCCGTTCCCTCCCCTGCTCCATCAGGGCTCGACGGAGCGGAGCGGAGCCTCTCACATACGGCGCGGGCCGTCATCGCGGATTTCCCTTGTTTGGCGGGCGGGGTTCGCGAGCATCCTGAGCGCGACGCACGGCCACGGCGCTGCATGAGGGGAAGTCGTATGGCCAGACGCAAAGTCATCAGGGTCGAGGTCACCAAGCGGGTGCTGTGGATCGGGGCCGAGGCGTACCCCCTGCAGAACATCGCCCGGGCGACGACCGTCAGGTTCAAGCCTCAGCGGGCCCGGGCCGTGGGGCGCTTCGTGAAGTCCCTGCTGGTCACGGCCCTGCTGCTGGTCGCCGCGCTCGCCGTTGCCCAGTCCGGCGAGGTGTCGGGCAGCGACCGGGAGCTGATCACGCAGGGCGCGGAGATCACGGCAGCCGTCCTCGTGGCGGGCTTCCTCGTCCAGCTGGTCGTCGCCCTCTTCGAGAAGACGTACTACGCGCTGGTCATCGAGACCTCCGGCAACCCGCTCACACTGCTGGCCAGCGTGGACCGCGACGAGGTGCACCAGCTCGTGCACGAGATCATGCGGGCCATCGACGATCCCGGCTTCTCCGGCTTCACCAAGCAGATGAACACCTACAACATCGGCAGGATGCGGGACTTCTACAACGCGTCCGGTCCGGGCAGCGTGGGGAGGATGGGCAGTGACCGGTAACGGCGAATTCCACATCAGCAACATGCGCGACTTCTACAACGCGTCCGGAGACGGGGCCGTCGGCCGGATCGAGATCAACCAGCAGGGCGCGCAGGACCCCCAGGCCGTCTACGAGGCCGTGATCCGTGCGATCGAGACCCTCAGGACCCAGGTGTCCGCCGAGGACCGCGAGGTCCTCGACGCGTCCCTGGAGACCATCCGCCAGGGCGACGAGGCGCCGCCCGGCGCCTTCCGCCGGGCCCTCGGCACCGTCTCCGGAGTCGCCGCGCTCGTCGGCGAGGTCGGCGTCCCGGTGGCGGAGGCGGTCCGCCAGATGCTCGCGCTGCTCGCCGGCTAGAGAACACGGGGCGACGCACTCGCACCAGACGATCTTGCCGGGGTTGCGTGGGCCGACGCCCCGGTGGTCCGCGAGGGCGCCGGCGACCAGAAGCCCCCTCTCGGCGGGACCGGCCCCGTCTTCACCGCCTCCCCCGCCGCCTGGGACTCTTCGTCGGCGGGGCCGCCTCCTAAGCGCTCAGGCGGACGCTGCGGCCCTCAAGGAGCGCGAGGCCCAGCTCGGTGACCGTGTGCAGGGTCGCGTTGCGGTGGCGGTGGCGGTGGCTGGAGACCAGCGCCGCCTCCCGCAGGGCCGCGAGGTGACGGCTGGCGTTGGGCGGGGTGGTGCCCGCGCGACGGGCGAGCTCTCCCGTCGCCGCGGCGCCGTCCGCGAGGGCGGCCAGCAGGGCGGCCCGCGTCGGTCCGATCAGCGCCGCGAGCGCCAGTCCGTCCGGCGGGCCCACCTCCGGACCGGCCCAGTGGGTCTCATGCTCGATCGGGTGGACGAGCAGCGGGGGCAGGGCCGGGTCGGCGAACGTCGTCGGGGCGTGACGGCAGAAGAACGACGGTTGAAGCAGCAGGCCACGGCCGCCCAGGTGAAGGTCCTGCTCGACGGGGAAGGCGACCCTGAGCACCGGGTACTCCCAGCGGGCCGACGGATGGAGCGTACTGAGGACCGCGTCCCAGCCTCCCTCCGCGAGCACCGCCGAGCGGCGGGCCCTGTCCCGGCTGACCTGCGCCCAGATCCGCTCCCAGAACGGACCGAGCACGGTGTCGACGTACGCGTGCGCCGCGTCGGCCAGCCTGAGCACCGCCTCGGGCTCCCCCGCCACCAGCTCGCGGTGGCAGGCCGGCAACCGGCGCCTGGGGTTCTGGATGCCGAACTCCCGTAAATCGTTGGTCACCTGACGCAGCGGCGTGGACCGCAGCGCCTCCAGACGGTCGGCGAGTCCCCCGCCGACCGCCGGGGTCAGGAAGTCCGGCGAGTACCCGACGGGCGGCGCGAGCGCCGTCAACGCCCGGGTGGTCGCAGGCACCTTGGGCAGCGACTCGCGCAGCCACGGGCCAAGCAGCACACCCGAGTCCCGTCTTCGCAGCCGGTGCAGGCTCAACAGCATCTCCCACATCGGGTCGGGTCCGGTGGCGATCCTGATCCGCCCGAGGTCCTCGCCCGTGAAGTGAATACGGAGCATCTCAACCCTTCCGACCAGGGCAATTACGTTCCAGCGCACGGACGTTCACGAAATCCCCCCGGAGATCGCAGACTCTGAGCCGTCCGGTTAACGGATCAGCTCACTCACCAACAGAACGGGGGAACGCAAAATGCCCGAGACCCTGGCGAAGCTCGTCCGCGCCGTCGCCGCGGGAGTGGTTCTCGCCGCATGCGCCGCATGTTCGAGTACGAGCACGGGCACGGGTTCGACGGCGGGCCCGACGACAGCGACGGCCCCGGACCCCGCCGAGCTGACCGCGCTGCACCGGCTCCCGCCCGTCACCGGCCTGCTCTTCACCCCGCAGTTGCGGGCCACCGAGGCGCAGCAGAAGATCGCCATCGCCTGCATGGCCGAACGGGGCTACCGGTACGCCCCCGTGCCCCCGCCCAAGACCCCGGGCGCCGACGAGCGCCCGCAGCCCTTCGGCTTCGAGTCCACGGCTCCCCGGCGCGCGGCCACTCCTTCGGTGTCCCCCGAGGCGCCGCCCAAGCCCGGCAGCCCGGAGAGCACCGACGCGTACGCACGGGCGCTCTTCGGTGACGAGGCCAAGCGGGTCAAGGCCATGGGTGCGCAGTTGAGCGTGTCGCGGCCGGGCAACGGCTGCCTCGCCGAGGCGGAGACGCGTCTGCTCGGTGACGGCCGGATGCGCTGGCTCCAGGTGCGCATCCTGCTCTTCGAGGGGCAGGAGCAGGCACGCAAGGACGTGGAGAAGGACCCGGCGTTCCGCACGGCGACCGCGCGCTGGCGGGAGTGCATGGACCGGAACAAGGTCAAGGCCGAGGATCCCGTGAAGGTGCAGCTTTCGCTGCGCTCGGAGGCGGAGCGGCGGAACAGCCCCGTCGCCGCGGCGGACGTGCGCTGCAAGGCGGAGACCGGGTATCTGACCACGGCGTACGGCCGGCTCGCCGCCGTCCAGCGGCGCTGGCTGGACGAGCATCCCGACATCGGCCGGGACTTCACGAAGCTGTCGGCCCGCCAGGACAAGGCGGCCGGAGAGGCGCTGGGCGGCTGAACCCTCCCACCGCCGCCACCACAGTCTTCCGCCCCTGAGCCCAGGAGCGGATGTTCCCCGACATTCCCCGAACCGAAAGAGAGATTGGCATGTTCATGTCCATATCCAAGAAGTTCGCCGCCGTCGCCGGCGCCACCGCGCTCCTCGTGGGCGGCGGCATCGCGACCGCATCGACCGCGGCGGCCGGCCCCAGCTGTCCCTCGGGCTACCACTGCCTCTTCGAGGGCAGCATCGGGTCCTCGGTGCACAACTACTTCAACAGCGACAACGACTTCACCAACGACGTGTTCACCAGCGGGCACGGCGTGAACGACAACTCGTGGTCGGCCAGCAACTCCAGCACCGGCGGCTACGAGAGCCACTACTACTACGACACCGGATACAGGGGTGACCTCGTCTTCTGCGTCAACCCGGGCAGCTACGTGACCCACGACCGGCTGACGGACGACTTCGTGGACGGCAACCACAACGGCCAGCGTGACGAGGCCAGCTCCCTGCAGCTGCTGCCGACGACGTCGGTCTCCTGCTTCTGATCCTCGCGCCCGAACGAAAGCGGCCCCGCACCGGAACTCCGGTGCGGGGCCGCCCCCTTGAGCCGTACGAGAACGGGATCAGCCCTCGCTGACGCCCAGCTTCTCCAGGATCAGGTCCTTGACCTTCGCCGCGTCCGCCTGGCCACGGGTGGCCTTCATGACCGCGCCGACCAGGGCGCCGACCGCCGCGACCTTGCCGCCGCGGATCTTGTCGGCGATGGCCGCGTTGCCCGCGATGGCCTCGTCGACCGCAGTGCCGAGCGCGCTGTCGTCGGAGACGACCTTCAGACCGCGCTTCTCGACGACCTCGTCCGGGGTGCCCTCGCCGGCGAGGACGCCCTCGATGACCTGACGGGCCAGCTTGTCGTTGAGGTCGCCGCCGGCGACCAGCGCCGACACCCGGGCCACGTCCGCCGGCGTGATGGACAGCTCCTCCAGGGAGACGCCCTTCTCGTTGGCGTTGCGGGCCAGCTCGCCCATCCACCACTTGCGGGCCGAGGCCGCGTCAGCGCCCGCCTCGGTCGTGGCGACGATCGCGTCGACCGCGCCGGCGTTGAGGATGGCCTGCATCTCCAGCTCGGAGACGCCCCACTCCTCGCGCAGCCGGTTGCGGCGCACGCGGGGAAGCTCGGGCAGGCCCTTCCGCAGTTCCTCGACCCACTCGCGGGCCGGGGCGACGGGGACGAGGTCGGGCTCCGGGAAGTACCGGTAGTCCTCGGCGTTGTCCTTGATGCGGCCGGAGGTGGTGGAGCCGTCGTCCTCGTGGAAGTGACGGGTCTCCTGCACGATCGTCCCGCCGGAGGCGAGGACGGCCGCGTGCCGCTGGATCTCGAAGCGCGCCGCCCGCTCCACCGAACGGAGCGAGTTGACGTTCTTCGTCTCCGAGCGGGTGCCGAAGGTCTTGGTGCCGTTCGGACGCAGCGACAGGTTCACGTCGCAGCGCATCTGGCCCTTGTCCATGCGCGCCTCGGAGACACCGAGCGCGAGGATGAGCGCGCGCAGCTCGGCGACGTACGCCTTGGCGACCTCGGGGGCCCGCTCGCCCGCGCCCTCGATCGGCTTGGTGACGATCTCGATGAGCGGGATGCCGGCCCGGTTGTAGTCGAGCAGCGAGTGCGAGGCGCCGTGGATGCGGCCGGTCGCGCCACCGATGTGGGTGGACTTGCCGGTGTCCTCCTCCATGTGGGCGCGCTCGATCTCCACGCGGAAGACCTCGCCGTCCTCCAGCTGGACGTCCAGGTAGCCGTTGAAGGCGATCGGCTCGTCGTACTGGGAGGTCTGGAAGTTCTTCGGCATGTCCGGATAGAAGTAGTTCTTCCGGGCGAAGCGGCACCACTCGGCGATCTCGCAGTTCAGCGCGAGACCGATCTTGATCGCGGACTCGATGCCGATCGCGTTGACCACCGGCAGGGAGCCGGGCAGGCCGAGGCAGGTCGGGCAGGTCTGCGAGTTGGGCTCCGCGCCCAGCTCGGTCGAGCAGCCGCAGAACATCTTCGTCCTGGTGCCGAGCTCGACATGGACCTCGAGGCCCATGACGGGGTCGTACTCGGCGAGCGCCGCTTCGTACGACAGCAGTTCAGTGACAGTCACGGTGGAACTTCCCTCTCAGCCCAGCAGGACGTCGTCGTCGCCGAGCCGCTTCAGCTCGCGGTACAGGATGGCGAGGCCGGTGACGATGGCGGCGGCGGACACGACGGCGTCGACGAGCTTGAGCGTGTCGTGCTCGGCGCGGGCCTTCTTGATCTGCTTCGTCACGGCGATGGCGCCGAACGCGGTGGTACCCATCGACAGGTACGTGCCGGTCTTCGACTTCTTGAAGCCCTTGGCCTTCTGCAGTGCACTGGTACTCAAAGCGACGGAGCCTCCTCAAGCAGCGGGTGGCCCCACTTTTCCACGAAGGCGGCCTCGACGGCGGCGCCGACCTTGTACAGCCGGTCGTCCTTCATGGCGGGGGCGATGATCTGCAGGCCGACCGGGAGACCGTCCTCCGGCGCCAGGCCGCAGGGCAGCGACATGGCGGCGTTGCCGGCCAGGTTGGTCGGGATGGTGCACAGGTCCGCGAGGTACATCGCCATCGGGTCGTCGGCGCGCTCGCCGATCGCGAAGGCGGTGGTGGGGGTCGTCGGGGAGACGATGACGTCCACCTCCTCGAAGGCCTTCTCGAACTCGCGGGTGATGAGCGTGCGGACCTTCTGGGCCGAGCCGTAGTACGCGTCGTAGTAGCCGGAGCTCAGCGCGTACGTACCGAGGATGATGCGGCGCTTGACCTCGTCGCCGAAGCCGGCCTCACGGGTGAGGGCGGTGACGTCCTCGGCCGACCGGGTGCCGTCGTCGCCGATCCGCAGGCCGTAGCGCATGGCGTCGAAGCGGGCCAGGTTGGAGGAGCACTCCGACGGCGCGATCAGGTAGTACGCGGAGAGCGCGAGGTCGAAGGTCGGGCAGTCCAGCTCGACGATCTCGGCACCCAGCGACTTCAGCAGCTCGACGGACTCGTCGAAGCGCTGCACGACGCCGGCCTGGTAGCCCTCGCCGCGGAACTGCTTGACGACACCGACGCGCATGCCGGCCACCGAGCCGTTGCGCGCGGCCTCGACGACCGGCGGGACCGGGGCGTCGATGGAGGTCGAGTCGAGCGGGTCGTGCCCGGCGATCGCCTCGTGGAGGAGGGCCGCGTCCAGGACCGTACGGGCACAGGGGCCGCCCTGGTCGAGGGAGGAGGAGAAGGCCACCATGCCGAAGCGGGAGACGCCGCCGTAGGTCGGCTTGACGCCGACGGTGCCGGTGACGGCCGCGGGCTGGCGGATGGAACCGCCGGTGTCCGTGCCGATGGCGAGCGGGGCCTCGTACGCGGCGAGCGCGGCCGAGGAGCCGCCGCCGGAGCCGCCGGGGATCCGGGTCAGGTCCCAGGGGTTGCCGGTCGGGCCGTAGGCGCTGTTCTCCGTGGAGGAGCCCATCGCGAACTCGTCCATGTTGGTCTTGCCGAGGATGACGACGTCGGCGGCCTTCAGGTTCTTGACCAGGGTCGCGTCGTACGGCGGGATCCAGCCCTCGAGGATCTTCGAGCCCACGGTGGTCGGCATGCCGACGGTGGTGAAGATGTCCTTGAGCGCGAGCGGCACACCGGCGAGCGGGCCGAGCTTCTCGCCCCGGGCGCGCTTCTCGTCGACGGCACGGGCCTGGGCGAGGGCGCCCTCGCGGTCGACGTGCAGGAAGGCGTGGACCTTCTCGTCGACGGCCTCGATGCGGGCGAGGTGGGCCTCGGTGACCTCGACGGCGGTCAGCTCGCCGGCGGCGATCTTCCCGGCGATCTCGGCCGCGGTGAGCTTGATGATGGTGTTGTCCGTCATGACTTCTTAGTCCTCCCCCAGGATCTGCGGCACCTTGAAACGCTGCTGCTCCTGGGCCGGGGCGCCGGAGAGCGCCTGCTCGGGGGTGAGCGACGGACGGACCTCGTCCGCGCGCATGACATTGGTCAGCGGCAGCGGGTGGGAGGTCGGCGGAACGTCTTGGTCGGCGACCTCGGAGACGCGGGCGACCGCGCCGATGATGTCGTCGAGCTGGCCGGCGAAGTGATCGAGTTCTTCGCCCTTCAGCTCCAGACGCGCCAGCCGTGCGAGGTGGGCGACCTCCTCGCGCGTGATGCCAGGCATGCGGATCCTCACGGGGTGAGCTTGATGGTGTCCGCCCATCCTATGGCGCCGGTGCCGCTGCCCGTTAAACGGTTTGCCCCAGGAGGGGGTGGGTCACTGCACGACCTGACCCGAAGGGTGGTCCAGGTCGACCTGGGCGGCGATGTCGGCGGGGCGGCGCCAGCCGTGCTCGCCGCGGGCCAGGAGCCAGGCGGTGGCCTCGCCGGGCGGCATCGCGGCGGCGACCAGCCAGCCCTGGACGGCGTCGCAGCCCAGGTCACGCAGGCGCTCCCAGGTCTCGTCGTCCTCGACTCCCTCGGCGACGACGAGGAGGCCGAGCGAGTGGGCGAGGTCGACGGTGCAGCGGACGATCTCGGCGTCCTCGGTGTCGACGGCGAGCCGGGCCACGAACGAGCGGTCGATCTTCAGTTCGCTGACGGGCAGCCGGCGCAGATGGACGAGCGAGGAGTAGCCGGTGCCGAAGTCGTCGAGGGACATCTTGACGCCGTGGCCGGTGAGGCCGTTCAGCGTGTCGGCGGCCCGCTGGGGGTCCTCCAGGAGCACGTGCTCCGTTATCTCCAGCTGGAGCGCGCCGGCGGGGACGCCGTGGCGGGCGAGGCGGGCGGCGACGGCGCCGGCGAAGCCGGGCGTGTGGACGTCGCGCGGGGAGACGTTGACGGCGACCGGGACGTTGAGGCCCTGGGCGCGCCAGCGGGCGACCTGGGCGAGTGCGGTCTCCAGGACGTACTCGGTGAGGTGGGGCATCAGTCCCGAGGACTCGGCGATGGCGATGAACTCGTCCGGCGGGACCTTGCCGCGCTCGGGGTGGACCCAGCGGACGAGCGCCTCCAGGCCGGCGACCTGGCCGTCGAAGCGGACCTTGGGCTGGTAGTGGAGTTCGACCTCGCCGGCGTCGAGGGCGCGCCGGAGGTCGCCGAGGAGGCCGAGCCGGTCGGGGGTGTTGGAGTCGCGCTTGGACTCGTAGACCTCGACGCCGGTGCGGTCGCGCTTGGCCTGGTACATGGCGACGTCGGCGCGGCGCAGCAGGCCCTCGGCGTCGAGGGCGTGGTCGGGGAAGACGGCGACGCCGGCGCTGGCCTCCAGGACGAGGATGAGCCCGTCGAGGTCGAGCGGGGAGGAGAGCTCGGCGACCAGGTGGCGGGCGACCCGCTGGGCGCTGGTGGTGGAGTCGGCGGTGGGCAGCAGGACGGCGAACTCGTCGCCGCCGAGCCGGGCGGCCTCGGCGCCGCGGGGCAGGGCGAGGCGGAGCCGTTCGGCGATCTGGAGGAGCAGCCGGTCGCCGGCGAGGTGCCCGAGGGTGTCGTTGACCGAGCGGAAACGGTCGAGGTCGATCAGGACGAGGGCGGCGCGGGCTCCTTCGCCCTCGGCCTCCTCCAGGGCGGTCCAGGCCCGCTCCAGGAGCCACTGGCGGTTGGGGAGCCCGGTGAGCGGGTCGCGGAGCTGTTCCTCGGCGCGGGCGCGGGCGATCCACAGGGTGGAGTCGAGGGCGATGAGCGGGACGGCGAAGAGCGGCAGGAGGACCGGCCGGGTGGCGGCGACGACGCAGATGAGCGGGGCGATGCCGAGCAGGGCGACGGCGACGAGGCCCTGCCTCAGGAGGGCGGTGCGGGCCATGGTGGGCAGTCCGCGGCCCTGGGGGGCGAGCGTGTACCACAGGAGGAGGCGGGTGACCACGAGGTAGCCGCCGGCGGCGAGGACGATTTCCGGGAGGTCCCCGATCGTCCAGTCGAGGGGCTGCCAGGGATGTTCGACGGTCGGTACGTCTCCGAAGAGGGCGAGGAGGAGGGCGGCGGCGCCGACTCCGAGGATGTCGGCGGCGCCGTGCAGCAGGCTCTGTCGCCAGCGGTGCCGGCGGGCGGCGCCGACGAGGGCGACGACGGTCAGCGAGACGAGTCCGGCGGGCACCCAGCCGTACAGCAGGAGGACGGCGAGGGTGAGGGCGGCGCCGGAGCCGGTCCCGCCCCACCAGCGGTCCCGGCCGAGGGCGACCAGGTGGCCGACGATGAGGCCGGTGAGGACGGCGAGGGACCAGCCGGCGACACCGCCGGGGAAGAGTCCATGGCCGCCGCTCAGGGCTCGCTGGAGCCCGGCGGCGAGCACGACGGCGGCGATGCCCACCACGGCTGCGGGCAGCCGGGAGGAGAAGCCCAGGGGGACCACACGGCCGTGCGGCCGTGGGACCGGGGCGGCGCTCTCGGTCGGTTCCATTCCCGTCCCTCTCACAGGCGGCGGTGCCGTCGGTGTGCGATGGGCCGCGGTGGCCGCGGCCGAACGTCCTCCGGCCCCGTCCGTCGTCCGGCGTGCGGCCGCTGTCGGGCGGCCGTCCCGGTGTCACGGTGCCGTTGTCCTGACGCCATGACCGGCAGAGCCCTCGCGCGGGCGTGCAGGACTGGACGCACGGTCACCACACTAGGCCGCCGAGGGCTCCGACGGGCAGCGCTCTCCCTCTCTTGCCCGAATGCGACCAGCCCACCCCTAACGATCTGGTATGCGCCGAACGGGTGAGCTTCCGCGCCGTGCCGGGAGGCTACTCGGCGACGGGCACCGCGGCCTCCCGAGCTGCGTCGGGTCCTTGTTCGAGCAGGACGGAGAAGCCTTCCTCGTCCAGAACCGGAACCTTCAGCTGCATCGCCTTGTCGTACTTCGAACCAGGGTTTTCACCGACCACCACGAAGCTGGTCTTCTTCGAAACGGAACCGGTCACCTTCGCTCCGAGCGTCTGGAGCGATTCTTTTGCGCCATCCCTGGTGAACTTCTCCAGGGTGCCGGTCACCACGACCGTCAGACCTTCCAGCGGACGCGGTCCCTCGTCCTCTCCGGCGCCCTCGTCCTCCAGGGAAACCCCCGCGGCGCGCCACTTGCGCACGATCTCGCGGTGCCATTCCTCGGAGAACCACTGCTTCACGGCGGCGGCGATGATCCCGCCGACGCCGTCGACGGCCGCGAGCTCCTCCTCGCTCGCCTGCTCGATCCGCTCCAGGGAGCGGAACTCGCGGGCCAGCGCCTCGGCCGCGACCGGCCCCACGTGCCGGATGGAGAGCCCGTTGATGAAGCGGGCGAGCGGGCGGGTCTTGGCCGCCGCGATGTTCTCCAGCATGGCGAGCGCGTTCTTCTTCGGCTCGCCCTTCTGGTTGGCGAAGACCGTGACGATCTTCTCCTCGCCGGTCTTCGGGTCGCGCTTGGGCAGCCCGCTGTCCGAGTCGAGGACGTACGCCTTGATCGGGAGGAGCTGCTCGATGGTGAGGTCGAAGAGGTCGCCCTCGTCCACGAGCGGCGGCTCGGCCGGCTCCAGGGGGCGGGTCAGCGCCGCCGCCGCCACCGCGCCGAAGTTCTCGATGTCGAGGCACTGGCGCCCGGCGAGGAAGAAGAGCCGCTCGCGGAGCTGCGCCGGGCACGTCCGGGCGTTCGGGCAGCGGAGGTCGATGTCGCCCTCCTTCATCGCCTTCAGCGGCGTCCCGCACTCCGGGCACTCGGCGGGCATCACGAACTCCCACTCGGTGCCGTCCCGCAGGTCGGCGACCGGCCCGAGGATCTCCGGGATCACGTCGCCGGCCTTGCGCAGCACGACGGTGTCGCCGATCAGCACGCCCTTGGCCTTCACGACCTCCTGGTTGTGGAGGGTCGCGAACTCGACCTCGGAGCCGGCCACGGTCACCGGCTCGACCTGGGCGTACGGCGTGACGCGCCCGGTGCGGCCGACGCCGACCTTGATGTCGACCAGCTTGGTGTTGACCTCCTCCGGCGCGTACTTCCAGGCGATCGCCCAGCGCGGGGCGCGCGCGGTGGAGCCGAGCCGGCCCTGGAGCGGGATCTCGTCGAGCTTGACGACGACCCCGTCGATCTCGTGCTCGACGGAGTGACGGTTCTCCCCGAAGTACGCGATGAACTCCCGTACGCCGGCGAGCGAGTCGACGACCTTGTTGTGCCGCGCGGTCGGCAGGCCCCACTCGTGAAGGAGTTCGTACGTCTCCGAGAGCCGGGAGATCTCGAAGCCCTCGCGGGCGCCGATGCCGTGCACCACCATGTGCAGCGGGCGGGAGGCGGTGACCTTCGGGTCCTTCTGCCTCAGCGAACCGGCGGCCGCGTTGCGCGGGTTGGCGAAGGGCTTGTCGCCGGCCTCCACCAGGCGGGCGTTGAGCCCCTCGAAGGCCTCCATCGGGAAGTAGACCTCGCCGCGGATCTCCACGAGCTCCGGGATCCGGTCGCCGCGCAGTCGCTCCGGGATGTCGCCGATCGTCCGGACGTTGGGCGTGATGTCCTCGCCGGTGCGGCCGTCGCCGCGGGTGGCGGCGCGGGTCAGCCGCCCGTGCTCGTACGTGAGGTTGACCGCGAGGCCGTCGACCTTCAGCTCGCACAGGTAGTGGTAGTCGGGGGTGCCGACGTCCCGCGCGACGCGCTCGGCCCAGGTGGCCAGCTCCTCCTCGTCGAAGGCGTTGTCCAGGGAGAGCATGCGCTCCCGGTGCTCGACGGAGGTGAACTCGGTCTCGTACTGCCCGGCGACCTTCTGGGTCGGCGAGTCCGGCGTCCGCAGCTCCGGGTACTCCTCCTCCAGCGCCTCGAGCGCGCGCAGGAGCTTGTCGAAGTCGCCGTCGCTGATGACCGGCTGGTCCTTCACGTAGTACCGGAAGCGGTGCTCCTCGACCTGCTCGGCCAGCTCGGCGTGCTTCTCCCGTGCCTCGGCGGGCAGGGCCCCCTGTTCGACTGCCACCGTTTCGTCCTCCCGTTACTCAGGGTTGTCCGCGAGCGACCGTGCCGCTCTGACGCAGTGGGCGAGCGCCGCCCGGGCATAGGCGGGCGAAGCACCCGCGAGTCCGCACGAGGGCGTGACCACGACGGACTCGGCGAGAGTCCCCGGATTCAGCCCCAGCCTGCGCCACAGCGTCCTGACACCCATGACGCTACCGCCCGGGTCCGACAATGCCGTGTCGGTGGACGGCACCACACCGGCGAACAGCTTCGTCCCGGCCTCCACGGCCTCGCCGATCGGCTCCTCGTCACGTTCGGTGAGGAGCGAGAAATCGAACGAGATGCCCGCCGCTCCGGCCCTGCGCAGCAGGGCGAACGGCACGTCGGGCGCGCAGGAGTGGACGACCACCGGCCCGTCGTGGACGGCCATCACGTCCCGCAGGGAGCTCTCCACGACCTGCCGGTCGACGGCCCGGTGGGTGCGGTAGCCGCTGGCGGTACGGATCTGCCCGCGCAGTACGGCGATGAGCGAGGGCTCGTCGAGCTGGAGCACGATCCGCGCTCCCGGGATCCGCTTGGCGACCTCCGCGAGGTGCCCGCGCAGCCCCTCGGCGAGCGAGGCGGCCAGGTCGCGGCAGGCGCCGGCGTCACCGAGGGCGGCCTCGCCGCCGCGCAGCTCCAGGGCCGCGGCGAGCGTCCACGGGCCGACGGCCTGGACCTTGAGCGGGCCCTCGTACTCCTGGGTGAACTCCTCCAGGGCGTCGAGGTCCTCGCCGAGCCAGGATCGGGCCCGCTTGGTGTCGCGGCCCGGCCGGTCGCTGATCCGCCAGCCGCTCGGCTCCACGTGCGCGTACAGGTCGACGAGCATCCCGATCGTCCGGCCGATCATGTCGGCGCCGGGCCCGCGCGCGGGCAGCTCGGCGAGGAACGGGAAGTCCTCGAAGGACCCGGTGGCCGCCTTCGCCGCCTCGCGCGCGTCGCCGCCGGGCAGGGAGCCGACGCCGGTGGCGGGGCCCCAGAGCTTGATCTCGTCCATGCCCTATCGCCCCGGGCGCACGGTCAGGTCGTTGATCTCCGCGTCGCGCGGCAGGTCGATCGCGGTGAGGATCGCCGTCGCGACGGACTCGGGGTCGATCCACTTCGACGGGTCGTACTCCTTGCCCTCCTGCTGGTGGACCTTCGCCTGCATGGGGCTGGCGGTGCGGCCCGGGTAGACCGAGGTCACCCGCACGCCGTTGGCGTGCTCCTCCTGGCGCAGGGAGTCCGCGAGGGCCTTGAGGCCGTGCTTGGAGGCGGCGTACGCGCCCCACTCGGCGTGCGCGTTGAGCCCGGCGCCCGAGTTCACGAAGACGACGTGGCCCTGGGAGACCCGCAGCTGGGGCAGGAAGTGACGGGTCAGCTCGGCCGGGGCGACCAGGTTGACGTTCAGCTGGTGGTGCCAGGTCTTCGGGGTGAGCTCCCCGATCGGGCCGAGGTCGACGACGCCCGCGATGTGCAGCAGGCTGTCCACCCGGTCCGGGAGGCTCTGGTGCGAGAAGGCCCAGGACAGCCGGTCCGGGTCGGCGAGGTCCCCGACGAGCGTCCGCGCGCCGGGGAACTGCGCGGCGAGCTCCTTGGCGCGCCCCGCGTCGCGCGCGTGGAGCACGAGTTCGTCCCCGCGCGCGTGGAGGCGGCGCGCGACGGCCGCGCCGATGCCGGAACCCGCTCCGGTGATCACATGTGTAGCCATGCGCACCATGCTCGCATCAGCGGGCGGCGATCTCCGCCTCCAGGTGGGCGAGGGCCGTCGGGCCGTCGTCCGCGAAGAAGACGAGGTCGGTGAGGGGAAGCGGAAGGAAGCCCTCGGCCTCCATGCGGTGGAACTGGGCCTTGAGGCCGTCGTAGAAGCCCGCCGTGTTGAGCAGGACGACCGGCTTGGAGTGCTTGCCGTGCTTCTTCAGCTCCAGGATCTCGGTGGCCTCGTCGAGGGTGCCCGTGCCGCCGACCATGACCACGATCGCGTCGGACTTGGCGAGGAGCAGCGCCTTGCGCTCGGCCAGGTCCCCGGCGACGACCATCTCGTCGGCGTCCGGGCGGGCCTTGTGGGCGAGGAAGTCGACGGAGACGCCGACGAGCCGGCCGCCCGCGTCCTGGACCCCGTCCGCGACGACCTTCATGAGGCCGGTGTCGGAGCCGCCCCAGACGAGGGTGTGGCCCGCCTTGCCGAGACGGGTGGCGAAGTCGCGTGCGGCGGCCGTGTACCGCTCGTCGAGGTCGGCGGCGGAGAGGAAGACGCAGATGTTCATGGCCCCACGGTAGGGGGTCGCGGAGAAGGTCCGGAGGGCGGCGACAGAAGTCCGGCGGGCGCCGATGAGTTCCGGCGGCGGCCCCGGTCTGCCCTGCCATGGACGAGATGAGCAGGGGCCGGGTCGTGTCGCGGGACGGTACGGAGATCGCGTACGAGCGGTACGGCGACGGGCGCCCCGTCGTGGTGGTGGGCGGGACGCCGGGCGCGCGGCGGTCCACGCGCGCGTGCTCGTGGTCGACGGGGGCGCGAGCCCGGCGCCGACCCGGCA
This sequence comes from Streptomyces sp. NPDC044003, assembly GCF_056435185.1. Classification (NCBI taxonomy): domain Bacteria; kingdom Bacillati; phylum Actinomycetota; class Actinomycetes; order Kitasatosporales; family Streptomycetaceae; genus Streptomyces; species Streptomyces sp. NPDC044003. The sequence continues at coordinate 252,861 of NZ_JBWKFA010000001.1, forward strand.
CACGGCGCGTGCCCTGACGGCGGCCCTCCCCCGGGCCCGGCACCGCACCCTCACGGGCCAGACGCACGAGGTGGCCCCGCACGTCCTGGCGCCGGTCCTGGAGGAGTTCCTCGACGAGCCGGTCTAGGCGGGGGCCGCTTCGGCCGTGCGGCGGGTCGTCGCGGCGATCGTCGCCGAGCCCACCACGCGCGTGCCGTCGTACAGGACGATCGCCTGGCCGGGGGCCACGCCGCGGACGGGCTCGTCGAAGGCGACCTTCAGCTCGCCGTCCTCCATGACCGCGCCGACCGGGGTCTCGCCGCCGTGGGCGCGGAGCTGGGCGGTGTAGCGGCCGGGCCCTTCGGGGGCGGTGCCGCACCAGCGGGGCTTGATCGCGGTGAGGGCGGTGACGTCGAGGGCCTCGGCGGGGCCGACGGTGACCGTGTTGTTCACGGGCGAGATGTCGAGGACGTAGCGGGGCTTGCCGTCCGCGGCCGGGTGGCCGATCCGCAGGCCCTTGCGCTGGCCGATGGTGAAGCCGTACGCGCCCTCGTGGGTGCCGACCTTCGTACCGGCCTCGTCGACGATGTCGCCCTCCGCCTTGCCCAGGCGGGCGGCGAGGAAGCCCTGGGTGTCGCCGTCGGCGATGAAGCAGATGTCGTGGCTGTCGGGCTTCTTCGCGACCGCGAGCCCGCGCCGCTCGGCCTCCGCCCGGATCTCGTCCTTGGTGGTGAGGGTGTCGCCGAGCGGGAACATCGCGTGCGCGAGCTGCTTCTCGTCGAGCACGCCGAGCACGTACGACTGGTCCTTGGCCATGTCGGAGGCCCGGTGCAGCTCGCGGGTGCCGTCCTCGTTCAGGACGACGGTGGCGTAGTGGCCGGTGCAGACCGCGTCGAAGCCGAGGGCGAGCGCCTTGTCGAGGAGCGCCGCGAACTTGATCTTCTCGTTGCAGCGCAGGCAGGGGTTGGGGGTGCGGCCCGCCTCGTACTCCGCGACGAAGTCGTCGACGACGTCCTCGCGGAACCGCTCGGCGAGGTCCCACACGTAGAAGGGGATGCCGATGACGTCGGCCGCCCGGCGTGCGTCGCGCGAGTCCTCGATCGTGCAACAGCCGCGCGCTCCGGTACGGAAGGACTGCGGGTTCGCGGAGAGGGCCAGGTGCACGCCGGTGACGTCGTGACCGGCTTCGGCGGCGCGGGCGGCGGCGACGGCGGAGTCCACTCCGCCCGACATGGCGGCGAGAACACGGAGAGTCTTAGTCATAGCCCTCCCAGGGTACGGGGCTCCGGGAACCGCGGTCGCGGTGGTGAGCGTTCTCCCCGGCATGGGGAGCAAGTCGAAGGGCACGGGGAGCGGGGCGGACCGGCGGGTGGGGCGGCGGGCCGTCCTGATCGGCGGCGCGGCCGCCGCGGTGGGCACGGTCGCGCTGGCCAGGGACGAGCTGGGGCGCCTGTGGTGGCGACTGCCGGGAATGGAGAAGAAGCGGGTCGAGGGAGAGCTGGACCACAAGGGCGCCGAGTGGACGTCGGCGGCGCGGGCGAACTGGCGGCGGGCCGACCGGCCGGACGACTACACGATCGACCGGGTCGTGATCCATGTCGTCCAGGGCAGCTACGCCTCCGCCCTGAAGGTCTTCAAGGACCCGGCGCACGGGGCCGCCGCGCACTACGTGGTCCGCAAGGACGGCCATGTGGCGCAGATGATCCGGGAGCTCGACGTGGCCTTCCACGCCGGGAACCGCGACATGAACGAGCGGAGCATCGGCATCGAGCACGAGGGCTTCGTCGACCGGCCGCAGGACTTCACGGCGGCGATGTACGAGGGTTCGGCGCGGCTCACGGCCGACATATGCGCCCGGTACGGGATACCCGTGGACCGGGAGCACATCATCGGGCACGTCGAGGTCGAGGGCACCGACCACACCGATCCCGGTCCGCACTGGGACTGGGACCGGTACATGGGCCTGGTGCGGAAGGCCCGCGCGAGGCTCAGCTGAGGCCGGCGGTCCTGGCCCGCTCGACGGCCGGGCCGATCGCCCCGGCGACCGCCGCCACGTCCTCCTTGGTGGAGGTGTGGCCGAGCGAGAAGCGCAGGGTGCCGCGGGCCAGGTCCGGGTCGGTGCCGGTGGCGAGCAGGACGTGGCTGGGCTGGGCGATGCCGGCGGTGCACGCGGAGCCGGTGGAGCAGGCGATGCCGGCCGCGTCGAGCAGCAGGAGCAGGGAGTCGCCCTCGCAGCCGGGGAAGGTGAAGTGCGCGTTGGCGGGGAGCCGGTCGACGGGGTCGCCGCCGAGGATCGCGTCGGGCACGAGCGCCCGGACGGCGGTGACGAGTTCGTCGCGCAGGGCGCCGACCTCGCGGGCGAACTCCTCCTGCCGCTCGGCGGCGAGCCGGGCGGCGACGGCGAAGGCGGCGACGGCCGGCACGTCGAGGGTGCCGGAGCGGACGTGCCGCTCCTGCCCGCCGCCGTGCAGGACGGGTACGGGGGTGTGCTCGCGGCCCAGGAGGAGGGCGCCGATGCCGTAGGGGCCGCCGATCTTGTGGCCGGAGACGGTCATCGCGGCGAGGCCGGAGGCGGCGAAGTCGACCGGGACCTGACCCACGGCCTGGACGGCGTCGGCGTGCAGCGGGACGCCGAACTCGGTCGCGACGTCGGCGAGTTCACGGACCGGCATGATGGTGCCGATCTCGTTGTTCGCCCACATGACGGTGGCCAGGGCGACGGATTCGGGGTCACGGGCGATCGCCTCGCGCAGGGCGTCGGGGTGGACGCGGCCCTGGGCGTCGACGGGGAGGTACTCGACGGTGGCGCCCTCGTGCGTGGCGAGCCAGTCGACGGCGTCGAGGACGGCGTGGTGCTCGACCGGGCTGGCCAGGACGCGGGTGCGGCGGGGGTCGGCGTCGCGGCGGGCCCAGTACAGGCCCTTCACGGCGAGGTTGTCGGCCTCCGTGCCGCCGGAGGTGAAGACGACCTCGCTCGGCCGCGCGCCGAGCGCGGCGGCGAGCGTCTCGCGCCCCTCCTCGACGGTCCGCCGGGCGCGCCGTCCGGCGGCGTGCAGGGAGGAGGCGTTGCCCGTGACGGCGAGCTGGGCGGTCATCGCCTCGATCGCCTCGGGGAGCATGGGCGTGGTCGCGGCGTGGTCGAGGTAAGCCATGGTGGGTCGATTCTACGAGCCCGGGTACGCGGGGTAGGCGCCCGGCCTGTTCCGGCCGGGCGCCTACGACTGTTCTCAGCCGCGGGGAGGTTCAGCCGCGCGGTTCAGTCGGGCGGTTCAGCCGCGCGGTTCAGTCGCGCGGGGCGCGGGCCAGTTGGCGGGACTGGGCCACCAGGCGGTTCGCGCTGTCCCAGACCTCGGCGTCCTCCTCCAGGAAGCCGCCGGCCAGGTTCCGCGTGGTGATCGAGACCCTCAGCGGGCCGGGCGCCGGGCGGCAGCGGACGTGCGTGGTGAGCTCCACGGTCGGGGTCCAGCCCTTGAGGCCCAGCTCGAAGGAGGTCGGCGGCAGGGCGTCGACCGCGAGCAGGAGGGACAGCGCGTCGGGCTCGCGGCCGTCGGCCAGACCGAACCACGCGCGCATCTCACCCCTGCCCGAGGGCGCGCCGACCGCCCAGCCCACGCAGGCCGGGTCGAGGCGGAGGTCGAGGCGGTCCGCGATCGCGGAGGAGCCGGGGATCCTCGGGGCCGGGTTGTCCGCCGCGCTGAAGCAGTTCTCGATCGCCGCCATCGCCGGGGGCGTCGCCGCGGTGCGGACGTCGTCCGGGAGGGCGTCGAGGTCGCCGTAGGAGGCGAGCACCCGGATGCGCTCGACCTCGGTGCCGTCCTCGGCGTACTGGAAGAGCGAGGCCTGACCGGTGGAGAGGGTCCGGCCGGTGCGGACGGCCTCCGTCCGGATCACCGCGGGGCCCGGCACGGACGGCGTGAGGTAGTGCGCCGAGATCGTGAACGGGTCCGGGTGCGGAAGGTGGTCGCCGAGGGCGCGGCCGAGCAGCGCGAGGAGGTAGCCGCCGTTGACGGCGTGGATGATCGTCCAGCCGGCGGAGAGGTCGGCGTCGTAGACGCCGGGTTCCCGGAGGGTGACGGCGGTGTCGCGGTCGAACTCGTACGCCGCGGTGGCCGTCTCGGTGCTCGTGCTCATGGTTCCGACCGTACCGCAGGGTAGCTACTGAGCGGTAGCTTTTTCGGGCTCCTCGGTCGCGGACGAGCGGCGGTTCCAGGCGCGGGGCGCGCGCCAGTGGTAGCGCATGGCCAGCAGCCGGAGCACGAAGGCGGTGAGGGCGGCGGCACCGCTCGTGAACGCGTTGAGCACGTCGAACCGGATGCAGAGCACGACCATCGTCGCGCCCACGATCGCCGGGACGGCGTACAGGTCACGGTCCCAGCGCAGCAGCGACGGCACCTCGTTGGCCAGGACGTCGCGCAGCACACCGCCGCCCACGGCCGTGGCGAGGCCGAGCGCGGCGGAGGAGGTGAGGCCGAGCCCGTAGTCGTACGCCTTGGTCGTACCGGTCACGCAGAAGAGGCCCAGGCCGGCCGCGTCGAAGACGTTCACCGCGGTCTGGGTGCGCTCGACCTCCGGGTGGAGGAAGTAGACGAAGGCCGTCGCGATCAGCGGCATCAGGAAGTAGCCGAGATCGGTGAAGGCGGCGGGCGGTACGGCGCCGATGACCAGGTCGCGGAAGAGACCGCCGCCGAGGGCCGTGACCTCGGCGAGGACGGCGATGCCGAAGACGTCGAAGTTCTTGCGGACGGCGAGGAGGGCGCCGGAGATGGCGAAGACGAAGATGCCGACGAGGTCGAGGGCGTGTTGAACGGAGGGGGTGAACAGTTCGTGGAGCACGGGGCCATTGTCCCGGTTGTCCGCGGGTGCCCGGCGCGCGCCCGCGCCCGTGCGGGCCGCGCCCCGCCGCCCGTGTGGGCGGCGCCCACCGCCGTGTGGACAATCGTCCCGCAGGGCGATGGGGGGTCCCCCCTGCTCGAGCGAAGCCGAGAGCTTGGGGGAGGGTGGGCACACGGGCCGGCGCCTTCAGCGGCGCCTCCGCCTTATGCGCCTGAACCCGCACCACCAGTGCGCTGTGCACGGGGTGCGGGTTCAGGCGCGGAAGCCTCGGGCGCCGGCAGGGGCGCCGTCCGTTGTGCCCACCCGTTCCGCCCCAGCGGAACGACTGCCCACAACGGGAGGGTCACTCCTCGGACGCTGCGTCCTCCGGCTCCGGGGCCTCCGAAGCCGTCGGCTTCTCCGGTTCCGGCTTCTTCGTGATCGTGACGTCCACCGATTCGCGGGCCGCCGGGATCGTCACCGCCTCCGCGTTCTCCGGGTGGTGGCAGGCCACCCGCTGGCCCGGGCGGAGTTCCAGGAGCGGGGGCTCCTGGGTCTTGCACAGGTCCGTGGCCTTCCAGCAGCGGGTGTGGAAGCGGCAGCCCGCCGGCGGGGCGATCGGCGACGGGACGTCGCCCTTCAGCAGGATGCGGTCGCTCTTCGCGCCCTTGCGGCGCGGGTCCGGGACCGGCACCGCGGACATCAGGGCCCGGGTGTACGGGTGCATCGGTGCCTCGTACAGGGACTTGCGGTCCGCGAGCTCGACGATCTTGCCGAGGTACATCACCGCGATGCGGTCCGAGACGTGCCGGACGACCGAGAGGTCGTGCGCGATGAACACGTAGGTGAGGCCGAGCTCGTCCTGGAGGTCGTCCAGGAGGTTGACCACCTGCGCCTGGATGGAGACGTCCAGGGCCGAGACCGGCTCGTCCGCGACGACGAGCTTCGGCTTCAGGGCCAGCGCGCGGGCGATGCCGATGCGCTGGCGCTGGCCGCCGGAGAACTCGTGCGGGTAGCGGTTGTAGTGCTCGGGGTTGAGGCCGACCAGGCCGAGCAGGCGCTGGACCTCCTTCTTCACGCCGCCCTCGGGCTCGACGCCCTGGAGCCGGAAGGGAGCCGAGACGATCGAGCCGACCGTGTGGCGCGGGTTCAGCGAGCCGTACGGGTCCTGGAAGATCATCTGGACGTCCCGGCGCAGCGGACGCATGCCCGACACGCCGAGGTGCGAGATGTCCGTGCCCTGGAACTCGATCTTCCCGCCGGTCGGTTCGAGGAGCCGGGTGATGAGCCGGCCCATCGTGGACTTGCCGCAGCCGGACTCGCCGACGACGCCGAGGGTCTCACCGGGGTAGACCTCGAAGTCGAGGCCGTCGACCGCCTTGACCGCACCGGTCTGGCGCTGGAGCAGGCCCTTCCGGATGGGGAAGTGCTTCTGCAGGCCGGTGACCTTGAGCAGGGGCTCAGTGCTCTTGTTGTCGCTCACAGCTTCGGCGCAATCTCTTCGGTCCAGATGCGGGTGCGCTCCTCCTGCGGCATGTGACAGGCCGAGTAGTGGCGCTCGCCGGCCAGGGCCAGCTCGGGGCGCTGGGTGCGCGTGATGCCGCCCTTGGGGACGTCCGAGTACGGGCAGCGGGGATTGAAGGCGCAGCCGCTCGGGACGTTGATGAGGCTGGGCGGGTTGCCCTTGACCGGGATGAGCCGCTCGGTCTGCTCGCGGTCGATCCGCGGCATCGAGCCGAGCAGGCCCCAGGTGTAGGGGTGCTGCGGCTCGTAGAAGACGGACTCGGCGGGGCCGCGCTCGACGCACCGGCCGCCGTACATCACGAGGATGTCGTCGGCGAGCTCGGCGACGACGCCCAGGTCGTGCGTGATGATGACGACCGCGGAGCCGAACTCCTTCTGGAGGTCCCGCATGAGGTCCAGGATCTGGGCCTGCACGGTGACGTCGAGCGCCGTGGTGGGCTCGTCCGCGATGAGGAGCTCGGGGTTGTTGACGAGCGCCATGGCGATCATCGCGCGCTGGCGCATACCGCCGGAGAACTCGTGCGGGTAGTTGTCGAACCGCTTGGCGGGCTCGGGGATGCCGACCCGGTCGAGGAGTTCGACGGCCCGCTTCTTCGCCGTCTTCTTGTCGACGTCGTTGTGGATGCGGTACGCCTCCACGATCTGGTTGCCGACGGAGTAGTACGGGTGCATCGCGGACAGCGGGTCCTGGAAGATCATCGCCATCTCGCGGCCGCGCATCTTGCGGACCTCTTCGGGGTCCGCGGAGAGCAGCTCGCGCCCGTTCAGCCAGATCTCGCCGGAGATGCGGGCCTTCTGCCGGCCGTACTGGCCGACGGTGTGCAGGCCCATGATGCCGAGCGAGGTGACCGACTTGCCGGAGCCTGACTCGCCCACGATGCCGAGGGTCTTGCCCTTCTCCAGCTGGAAGCTGAGACCGTCGACCGACTTGACCAGACCGTCGTCGGTCGGGAAGTGGATCTTCAGGTCGCGTACGTCGAGGAAGGCCTCGGAGGGGGCGGACTTCCCGGTGTCGACGGGCTCTCCGACCGCCGCGCCCGTCTTCGTCAGCTTGTCCGTCATGCGAGCCTCACTCGGGGGTCGATCACCGCGTACAGAAGGTCCACCACGAGGTTGGCGATGACCACGCAGGTCGCCGTGATGAGCGTGACGGCCAGGATCAGCGGCAGGTCGCGCTCGCTGACTCCCTTGATGGCCATCCAGCCGAGGCCCTGCAGGTTGAACGTGGTCTCGGTCAGGATCGCGCCGCCGACGAGGGCGCCGAGGTCCATGCCGAAGATGGTCAGGATGGGGGTCATGGTGGAGCGCATGGCGTGCTTGCCGAGCACGACCGGCTCGGGCAGGCCCTTGGCCCGGGCGGTGCGGATGTAGTCCTCGCCCAGGACCTCCAGCATGGTGGCGCGGGTGAGCCGCGCGTACATCGCCGCGTACAGGAAGGCCAGCGTCACCCAGGGAAGCAGGAGACCGCCGAACCAGCCGCCGAAGGACTCGGTGATCGGCGTGTACGAGGCGTTGAGCCAGTGCAGCTGCGTGCGGAAGACGAGCAACGACAGCATGCCCGTGAAGAAGATGGGGAGCGAGACACCGGCGAGCGCGGTGATCATCGCGGTGCGGTCGACGACCGTGCCCCGCTTGAGCGCGGAGATGACACCGGTCGAGACGCCCAGGACCAGCCACAGCGCGGCGGCGCCGAGGACCATCGACAGGGTGATGGGGAAGGCGTCGACCAGCATCGTCGACACGTCCTGCTCGGTACGGAACGAGTAGCCGAAGCAGGGCGCGGCGCAGTGGATGGTGTCGCCGCCGCCGGTGTAGTCCCGGCCGACGAAGATGCCGGAGACGAAGTGCCAGAACTGCACCAGGATCGGCTCGTCCAGGCCCAGCTTCTGCCGGATGGCCTCGATGGAAGCCGGATCCGCCTGCTTGCCGACGAACATCGCGGCAGGGTCGCTGCCGGTCATCTTGGGGATGAGGAAGAAGATGCTGAGCGTCACGAGCGTGACGACGAGCAGCATCACGACGACTGCGAAGAGCCGTCGGATTATGTATGCAAGCATGCGGTCGGCCGGTCGGCGGCCGGGGAACCCGATCGGGTTCCCCGGCCGCCGCCCACGGCCATCACCTGCCCTTCGGACCTGGCGGCGGGTGGTGCGCCGGTGAAGCGGGTCGGATTACTTGACGACGCCGAGCGACGCGTAGTCGTAGCGGCCGTTGTAGGCGTCCGCCGTGTAGACGTTGGTCAGCCGGGAGCTGCGCCAGATGATGTTCTTCTCGTGGGTGAAGGGCAGGTAGACCGCGGCCTCCGACACCTTCGTGTTGATCTGCTTGTAGAGCTCGCCGGCCTTGGCCGGGTCGGTCTCCTTCAGCGCCTGGTCGAACAGGCCGTTGATGGCCTTGTCGTTCAGCTCGGAGAAGTTGTTGTTACCGCTCTGCAGGATGAAGCGGCCGTCGACCAGCGGCTGGAGGAAGCCCTGACCGGTCGGGAAGTCGGCGCCCCAGCCCATGATGATGATGCCGTAGCCCTTCTCCTTGACCACCTTCGGCGAACCGATGATGCCGGAGGTCTGGGCGCCGTCGAACTGGTCGATCTGGGCGTCGATGCCGACGGCCTTCAGCGACTGCTGGAGGGACTCGGCGGTCGCGATCTCGATCTTCTTGTTGTTGCGGACCGCGATCGTGGTCTTGAAGCCGTTCGGCTTGCCGCACTTCTTCAGCGCGTCCTTGGCCTTGGCCAGGTCCGCGGTGCCACCGAGCTTGCCGTACGGGTCGGCCTTCGGGTCGGCACCCTTGATCGCCGGCGGCAGCATGTTGGAGGCGATGTCGCCACCGGCCTGCGGGCCACCACGGGCGGTCTGGAGGGACTTGGAGTCGGCCGCGTAGATGATCGCCTTGCGGCACTCGACGTTGTCGATGACCGTCTGCGGGAAGACCGCGTAGCGGATGAAGCCCGTCTGCGGGTTGTCGACGTTCTCCTTGTGCTGCTGGAGCGCCTTCTGGCGGGCGGCGGCACCGATGCCCGTCGCGTTGATGTCGAGGTCGTACTCGCCCTCGATGAGACGGTTGTCCATGTCGTCGGCGTTCGTGGTGAACGTGACGCTGATGCTGTCCGGGAGCGCCTTGCGGATGGTGTCCGTCTTGGCGTCCCAGTTGGTGTTGCGCACCAGCTTCATGGACTTGTTCGGCGTGTACGACTGCCACTTGTACGGGCCGGAGGAGAACACGTTCAGGCCGTACTTGGCCTTGGTGTCCTTGTCCTGGCGGACCGGGGAGGCGGCGGGCATGGCCAGCATCTGCAGGAAGTCACCGTTGGCGACCGGCAGCTTGAAGATGATGGTCTTGTCGTCCGGGGTCTCGATCGCGCTCAGGCCGAGCTTGTCCGCGGTCGTGTCCTTGTACGGGCCCTTGTACGCGCCCTTGGGGTCGAGGACCTGCTGGAGGTAGATCGGGCCGCCGGAGATGACGTCCTGGGCCCAGATGCGCTCGATGCCGTACTTGATGTCCTTGGAGGTGATCGGCTTGCCGTCCTCCCACTTCACGCCGTCCTTCAGCGTGAACGTGTAGGTGAGGCCGTCGGCCGAGACCTTGCCGGAGTCGGTGGCGAGGTCCGGGACCAGCTCGGTGGAGGCGGCGCCCGGCTCGGACTTGAAGGAGACGAGCTGACGCGTGTAGTAGCGCTGGAAGTCCCACACGAAGCCGTAGTAACCGCGCTGCGGGTCCCACGAGTCGGCCTCCTGCGAGCCGATGAACTTCAGCTCGCCGCCCTTCTTGTCGGAGGCGTTGGCGACCTTGTTCACGGCGGCGTTGAAGCCGGCGGCGCCGGCCTTGCCGTTGCCGCCACCGTCGCCGTTGCCGCCGCCACAGGCGGTGGTGACGACCATCGTGGCCGCGGCAAGCAGCGCGCCCGCGGCGATTCTGCGCTGAGAGCTCTTCAGCATGGGTCCAGCAACCTCCGGGATAGTGGCGGCCGTTACGGCGGTCCGCCGATTGGGGATGGGCCTCCTGTCGCCTGCGGCAGGGGCGGGTCTTGCGTGTCGTCGGCGAACGGTCAGCGGGATCCCTTCGGGTCGAGCGCGTCACGCACGCCGTCGCCGAAGAGGTTGAACGCCAGGACGGTGATGAAGATCGCGAGGCCGGGGATCACCATGAACAGGGGGTCCGACTCGTAGGTGGTGATGGCCGTCGACAGCATCTGGCCCCAGGAAGCGGTGGGAGGCTTCACACCCGCGCCGAGGAAGCTGAGCGCCGCTTCGGTGAGGATGTTGGTGGGGATCATGAGGGTCGCGTAGACCATGATCGGGGCGATCAGGTTGGGCAGCAGCTCGCGCCGCAGGATGTAGAAGCGGCCGGCGCCCAGGCTCTGCGCGGCCTCGACGTACTCGCGGTTGCGCAGCGAGAGGGTCTGGCCTCGGACGATGCGGCCGACGTACGGCCAGCCGAAGAAGCCGATCACCAGGACGAGCGCGGCGATGCGCACGCCCGATCCGTCCAGGCCGAGGAACTGGTTGGGCAGCACCGAGACCAGGGCGATCGTGAAGAGCAGCTGCGGGAAGGCGAGCATGACGTCCATGACCCGGCTGAGGGCCGCGTCGATCCAGCCGCCGAAGTAGCCCGCGATGATGCCGAGGACGGTGCCGAGGAAGACCGCGAAGACCGCCGCCAGGAAGGCGACGAGCAGCGAGATCCGGGCGCCGTAGACGATCCGGCTGAAGACGTCGCGGCCGTTGACCGGCTCGACGCCGAACAGGAAGTCCTTGCTCGCGCCGCCCCAGGACCCGATCGGCGTGCCGAACAGCGGGTCGATCTGGTCCTCGTGGAACTCGTCCGGCGGGTGGCCCAGGAGGCCGACGATGACCGGCGCGAAGATCGCGACGAGGATCAGGAAGACGACGACGAAGGCGCCCGCGAGGGCCAGCTTGTCGCGCTTGAGGCGGGTCCAGGCGATCTTCCAGGGCGAGCGCCCCTCGATCGCCTTGCCGGTGGCGCCGGAGTTGTCCGGAGTGCCGGGAGCGTCGGGCGCGCCGTCGACGGTGGCGGTCGCCTCGCCCGCACTCGTCTCGTGCAGTGGTGCCGTCATCGTGGTGAGGACCCCTCTCGGCCGCCGGTAGCCGGCCCTTGCCCGCCGCGGGTAGCGGCTCGGTGGAACAACCTGCTGGACATCGGCTCGAAAGGAGTCGAACGTCCTGTGTTCCGGGGAGTCTTCAATGCGCTTGCGATCACCCGCCAGACCTGAAGGTGAATGTTTGCTCAAACGTGATGCGGTGCTGCAACTTCCGTTATCCGGACGTCGTGATCACGTGAGCGGACCAACCGGGTCCCTCTTGCCCGGAATCGGACATGTCACTCAACTAGTGTCGTGAGCTGTCGAATTGGGGTGAACGAAGGCCTCCGGAGCGGACTCCGGAGGCCTTTGCCGACAAGTGGGACACGAGGGACGTCTCAGTATCCGGACTGCGCCGGCGGCGGGTATCCGTACCCCGGTACGGCGGCGGAGCCGCGTCCGGCATGGGCTTCGCGGTCGTAGAAGGGGCGCGCGTTCGCCCGCAGCCAGAGGGCCACCGGGTCGTACGCGTCGGAGAGGGCGACCGTGGAGACGGGCAGTCCGTCGGGCACGGAGCCGATCGACTGGCGCATCATCGAGCGGACCGTGTCCACGGTCGCCGCGGACGTGTCGTACAGGTCGAGACCGATGGCGAGGTACGGGGAGCCGAGCGCGGGCTGCACCCAGCCGCGGCGCAGCGACCGGACGGCCGGGGTGCGGTGCGCGTTCTGCGTGAGCAGGGCGTAGAACTGCGGGATCTCCAGGGCGGGCTCGGTGACGCGCAGCGGCCCGGCGGGCATCCGGTCGAGACCGGTGGCGATCCGGCGCAGGTCGGCCCAGGGGATGCCGACGCCGCCGCCGGGGGCGTGCGGATTGAGCCAGACGCCCCAGCGGTCGGGGTAGAGGGCGCGGGCGATCTCTCGGCCGGTGACGAGCTCGTGGGCGCGGTTCCAGCCGGAGGCGGCGAGCTCCTGTGGGGAGGTCACGCAGGGCGCGTAGCCGAAGCCGTCGACCTCCATGTTCCCGTACTGGGCGTCGGGCGAGCCGGGGGCGCCCTGCCAGAGCAGCATCCAGAGCTCGCCGTCGGCGAGGGCGTGCAGCAACTGCTCGTACGCGTCGTAGCGTCCGGGTGCCACCTGGCGCAGCATGTGCTCGACCGTCCCGGCCGAAGCGGTGCCTGACGCGCTCACCCTGGGTCCCGCCCCTCTTCCGTCCACCACGTACGTCTGTCCAGCGATCGAGTCAGTTCAGCTTAAACAGGGGGCCGCTCACACGGCGGCGCGCTGGTAGAAGGGGCGAACCCGCTCCAGCATCCAGTCGCCGACCGGGTCCTGCGCCATGTCGAGCAGGATGAGGTTGACCGGCCAGGCGACCTCGACCCGGCCGAGGGCGCGGCCGAGGGCGTCCAGGGGGGCGTTGCGGTCGACGCCGTCCCAGCCGCCCAGCTGGACGCCGATGAAGAGGGCCGGTTCGGTGCCCTCGACGCTCGCGAGGGCGCGGCGGGCGGTGACGACGACTCCGGTGGCCTCGAACTCGGCGGAGGCGGCGGTGAGGAAGTCGACCGGGTCGTCCTGCCAGTCGGGCTCGAAGAGCCGGACGCGGCCGCCGGCGGCGGGGCCGTCCAGCGGGGTGCGGCCGGCGCGGCAGAGCTCGGCGACGGCGGGCGGGGGCAGCGGGACGCCGACGGTGCCGCCCGGGTTCACGGCGATGCCGAGCTGCGGGGGCAGTCCGCGGGCGAAGTCACGGGCGGGGGCGACGGTGAAGGACATGTGGTCGCCGACGCAGGCGAGGAACTGCTGCTCGGAGCTGAAGACGGGCACGAAGGCCGCGCCCTCGATCTCCATGGTGGCGAGGTCGAGGCTCTCGCTCTCGGGGCCGCCGCCGTTGGGCAGGGGCACCCAGACCGGGCTGCGGCCCAGTACCTCGACCAGTCGGGCTCCCGCCTCGGGGTTGCCGAGTGAGGCGGCAAGGACCTCTTCGAGCTCGTTGCCCGGCCACGTCACGTCCACGGTCGCGTTTCCCCTTCTCGCACGGCCTGCCGCACCGGCCGCCCGGCAGCACCCTAACGCCGCCCCGGCACCGCCGTGGCCAAAAGGGAAGGGTACGGGCGTCCCGCCCCGTCCCGGGACGGGGCGGGACGCCTCGGGCCGCCTGCCCCGGTGTGCGGCCTCCGTCAGGCCGCCCGGAAGCCGATCCTGCGGAGGGAGTCGGCGGCGTCCCGGTCGAGGAGGGTCGCCGAGGCGCAGCCGTGCGGGAGGCTGCCGGACTCGGCGGCCCGCAGGAGACGGCCGACGGCCCGCCGGTGCCGCGCGAAGGCGTACGTGGAGACGCCCCGGCCCCGGGCCTCCTGACCGGCCCGCGCGGTGTCCGGGGTGACGTCGAGGAGGACCAGGTGCAGGGCGCGGCCGCGCCGTCTCGCCTCGCGGGCGAGCCAGCCGCGCACCCAGGACTGGGTGCCGCAGTCGTGGACGATCAGGCTCGCGCCGGAGCGCAGGGCGCGGCGCAGTCCGGCGTAGTGCGCGATCCGGACCAGGGGTCGGTAGACGGCGTACGGGAGGAGGCGGGGCATGCGGGCCTCCCAGCGCTCGCGGGCGTCCTGGGAGTCGATGCCGCTGCCCTCGGCGGCGCGCTTCATCAGGGTGGACTTGCCGCTGCCGGGCAGCCCGGAGACGACGACGAGGTCGCCGGCGGCGTAGGTGAGGGCGCGGGGGCCGCGGCCGCCGCGCTCGCGCAGGTCCCGCAGGAGGCGGCCTCGGCCGCGGCTCCGGGCGCGGGCCCGCTGGGACGGTATGCCGGTGCTCGTCGCGTATGCACCGGTGTGCTGGATCCTCATCGCTCTCCCCCTGTCGGGTCTCAGGAGACCTTGGGAGACCCTTGCCCACGAAGTGTAAAGAATCGGTAATACGACACAAGCGATTTGCCCCGCCGAAACCGCGTGCGATGATGTGCGCGCCAGGCGCGCACAGTCGCCGCACAATCGCATACCGGCCGCTCGAATCCGCGCGGGAGAGTTCCGGACCGCCGAGCGCGTCCGGGCGCCGAAGGAGCAAGACCCTCCCTTGAATCTCTCAGGCCCCGTACCGCGTGGATGAGGCAGATCTGAAAAGCGGGACACCATGCGTGTCCCCACCCAAGGTGCAAGCCGATCTCTCGGTGCCGATCCCTCGGTGACGAGATGCCCTCGGTGAACCTCTCAGGTTCCATGACAGATGGGGAGGACGTCCTCGCCCGTCATGTGTTTTCGTCACCGATCACGCCCTTGGGACCCGGGAGCCACCCCATGAGCACTGCCCCCCGTCTGACCGCCCTCGATGCCCTGCATCGTTCGCTGGGCGCGACCATGACCGACTTCGCCGGCTGGGACATGCCGCTGCGGTACGGCAGCGAGCGCGACGAGCACAACGCCGTCCGCACCAAGGCCGGTCTCTTCGACCTCTCCCACATGGGCGAGATCACCGTCACGGGCCCGCAGGCCGTGGAGCTCCTCGACCACGCCCTCGTCGGCAACATCTCGACCGTGGGCAACGGCCGCGCCCGCTACACGATGATCTGCCAGGAGGACGGCGGCATCCTCGACGACCTGATCGTCTACCGCCTCGGCGAGACGGAGTACATGGTCGTCGCCAACGCCTCCAACGCCCAGATCGTCCTGGACGCCCTGGTCGCCCGCGCTGCAGCTCACGGGGGTTTTGACGCCGAGGTGCGCGACGACCGTGACGCGTACGCGCTGATCGCGGTCCAGGGCCCGGAGTCCCCCGGCATCCTGAAGTCGCTCACCGACGCCGACCTGGACGGTCTGAAGTACTACGCCGGCCTGCCCGGCACGGTCGCGGGCGTCCCCGCGCTGATCGCCCGCACCGGCTACACCGGCGAGGACGGCTTCGAGCTGTTCCTGAAGCCCGAGCACGCCGAGGGCGTGTGGAAGGCGCTGACCGAGGCGGGCGAGGGCGTCGGCCTCATCCCCTGCGGCCTGTCCTGCCGTGACACGCTCCGCCTGGAGGCGGGCATGCCGCTGTACGGCCACGAGCTGACGACCGCCCTCACCCCCTTCGACGCCGGCCTCGGCCGGGTCGTGAAGTTCGAGAAGACCACCAACGAGGGCCGCTTCGTCGGCCGCGAGGCGCTGGAGAAGGCCGCCGAGCGCGCCGAGACCGCCCCGCCGCGCAAGCTCGTCGGTCTGGTCGCCGAGGGCCGCCGGGTCCCGCGCGCCGGCTTCGAGGTCGTCAAGGACGGCGTGGTCATCGGCGAGGTCACCTCCGGTGCGCCGTCCCCGACCCTCGGAAAGCCGATCGCGATGGCGTACGTCGACGCGGCCCACGCCACGCCCGGCACGCCGGGCGTCGGTGTGGACATCCGCGGCACCCACGAGCCCTACGAGGTCGTGGCGCTGCCGTTCTACAAGCGCCAGAAGTGACGAAGTCGTCTCACTCTGCGTCTCACCCCGCAAGACCCGCGTACATCAGCACCCCCTCGATCCAGGAGAATCACGTCATGAGCAACCCCCAGCAGCTGAGCTACACCAAGGAGCACGAGTGGCTGTCGGAGGCCGTCGACGGTGTCGCGACGGTCGGCATCACGGAGTTCGCGGCCAACGCGCTCGGTGACGTCGTGTACGCCCAGCTCCCGGCGGTCGGTGACACCGTCACCGAGGGCGAGACCTGTGGCGAACTGGAGTCGACCAAGTCCGTCAGCGACCTGTACTCCCCCGTCACCGGTGAGATCGTCGAGGCCAACCAGGACGTCGTGGACGACCCGTCCCTGGTGAACACCGCTCCGTTCGAGGGTGGCTGGCTGTTCAAGGTCCGGATCACCGAGGAGCCCAAGGCCCTGCTCTCCACCGACCAGTACACCGAGCTCACCGCCGGGAACTGAGACCCCCTAGGGATCGATTCATGTCGCTTCTGAACACTCCCCTCCACGAGCTGGACCCCGACGTCGCCGCCGCCGTCGACGCCGAGCTCCTCCGTCAGCAGTCCACCCTCGAGATGATCGCCTCGGAGAACTTCGCTCCGGTCGCGGTCATGGAGGCCCAGGGCTCCGTCCTCACCAACAAGTACGCCGAGGGCTACCCGGGCCGCCGCTACTACGGCGGCTGCGAGCACGTCGACGTGGCCGAGCAGATCGCGATCGACCGGATCAAGGACCTGTTCGGCGCCGAGTACGCCAACGTCCAGCCGCACTCCGGCGCCTCCGCGAACCAGGCCGCCCTCTTCGCGATCGCCCAGCCCGGCGACACGATCCTGGGTCTGGACCTGGCCCACGGCGGCCACCTCACCCACGGCATGCGCCTGAACTTCTCCGGCAAGCAGTTCAACGTGGTCGCGTACCACGTGGACGAGGCCGGTCTGGTCGACATGGCCGAGGTCGAGCGCCTCGCCAAGGAGCACCGCCCGAAGGTGATCATCGCGGGCTGGTCCGCCTACCCGCGCCAGCTGGACTTCGCCGAGTTCCGCCGGATCGCCGACGAGGTCGAGGCCTACCTGTGGGTCGACATGGCCCACTTCGCGGGCCTGGTCGCCGCCGGTCTGCACCCGAACCCGGTCGAGTACGCGGACGTGGTGACCTCCACCACGCACAAGACGCTCGGCGGCCCGCGCGGCGGCATCATCCTGGCGAAGAAGGAGTTCGCGAAGAAGCTGAACTCCTCGGTCTTCCCCGGTTTCCAGGGCGGCCCGCTGGAGCACGTGATCGCGGCCAAGGCCGTCTCCTTCAAGGTCGCGGCCTCGGAGGAGTTCAAGGAGCGCCAGCAGCGCACGCTGGACGGCGCCCGCGCGCTGGCCGAGCGCCTGGTCCAGGACGACGTCACCGCCCACGGTGTCTCCGTCCTGTCCGGCGGTACGGACGTGCACCTGGTCCTGGTGGACCTGCGCAACTCCGAGCTCGACGGCCAGCAGGCGGAGGACCGTCTCCACGAGGTCGGCATCACGGTCAACCGGAACGCCGTTCCGAACGACCCGCGCCCGCCGATGGTCACCTCCGGTCTGCGCATCGGCACGCCGGCGCTCGCGACCCGCGGCTTCCAGGCCGAGGACTTCGCCGAGGTCGCCGACGTCATCGCGGAGACCCTGAAGCCGGGCTTCGACGCCGACAAGGCCGCCGCCCTCAAGGCCCGGGTGACCGCGCTGGCGGACAAGCACCCGCTGTACCCCGGCCTGAAGTAATTTCGTACCCTTTTGTTAGTACGAAGCTCCGGGGCACCACGCACACTGGACAGTGAGCGTGGTGCCCCGCCCCCTTGCTCAGCCTTTCTGCTCCACCCCGGCAGACAACGGCGTCTAGCCCCCCACAAGGAGTCCTCCCGTGGCCATCTCGGTCTTCGACCTGTTCTCGATCGGCATCGGTCCGTCGAGCTCCCACACGGTGGGCCCCATGAGGGCTGCCCGGATGTTCGCCCGCCGTCTGAAGAACGAGGGCCTGCTCGCCCACACGGCGAAGATACGAGCGGAGCTGTACGGATCCCTCGGCGCCACCGGCCACGGCCACGGCACCCCGAAGGCCGTGCTCCTGGGCCTGGAGGGCAACTCGCCGCGCACGGTGAACGTCGAGACCGCCGACGACGAGTTCGAGCGGATCAAGGCGAGCGGGAAGATCAACCTGCTCGGCGCGCACGAGATCCCCTTCGACTTCGACGCCGACCTGATCCTGCACCGGCGCAAGGCCCTCCCGTACCACGCCAACGGCATGACGGTCTTCGCGTACGACGCCGAGGGCGGGCTCGTCCTGGAGAAGACGTACTACTCCGTCGGCGGCGGCTTCGTCGTGGACGAGGACGCGGTCGCCGGCGAGAACCCGATCATCCCGGACGACACCGTCCTGAAGTACCCCTTCCGCACCGGCGACGAGCTGCTCCGCCTCACCAAGGAGACCGGCCTCTCGATCTCCTCCCTGATGCTGGAGAACGAGAAGGCCTGGCGCACCGAGGAGGAGATCCGCACGGGTCTCCTGGAGATCTGGCGGGTCATGCAGGCCTGCGTCTCGCGCGGCATGTCCCGCGAGGGCATCCTGCCCGGCGGCCTGAAGGTCCGCCGCCGTGCCGCGACCTCGGCCCGCAAGCTGCGCTCCGAGGGCGACCCGGCCGCGCACGCGATGGAGTGGATCACGCTCTACGCGATGGCCGTGAACGAGGAGAACGCGGCGGGCGGCCGGGTGGTCACCGCCCCGACGAACGGCGCAGCGGGCATCATCCCGGCGGTCCTGCACTACTACATGAACTTCGTGCCGGGTGCCGACGACGACGGCATCGTCCGCTTCATGCTCGCCGCGGGCGCGGTCGGCATGCTGTTCAAGGAGAACGCCTCGATCTCCGGCGCCGAGGTCGGCTGCCAGGGCGAGGTCGGCTCGGCCTGCTCGATGGCGGCCGGCGCGCTCGCCGAGGTCCTCGGCGGCTCCCCGGAGCAGGTGGAGAACGCGGCCGAGATCGGCATGGAGCACAACCTGGGCCTGACCTGCGACCCGGTCGGCGGTCTGGTGCAGATCCCGTGCATCGAGCGGAACGGCATGGCGGCGGTCAAGGCCGTCACGGCGGCGAAGATGTCGATGCGCGGCGACGGCAGCCACCTGGTCTCCCTCGACAAGGTCATCAAGACCATGAAGGAGACGGGCGCCGACATGAGCGTCAAGTACAAGGAGACCGCGCGCGGCGGTCTCGCGGTGAACATCATCGAGTGCTGAACCGTTCACGCACACGGCCGGCCGGCCCCGGGATCCCCGGGGCCGGCCGTTCGCGTCAGGCGCGGACCCAGAGGACGATGATGTCCTGGCGGTCGGCGCTGAAGGGCTCGCAGGAGTAGATCGGGCCCCAGATCCGGTAGCCGGCCTTCCCCGCGGCCTGGCAGTCGGCGTACGAGCCGTAGGAGCTGTTCGCGTAGTAGGCGGGGCCAGGGCCGGCCTGCTCGCTCTCGCCGCCGCCGGAGCCGCCCAGCGGGGCCGCACGCCCCTCACGCCGCCGCCGGCAGGTCCGCGGGAAACGCCACCGGGCCCCTGGCGGGCGGCAACACGGGGTTGCTGCGCCCACCGGGGCCCGGTGGATGAGGCCTCGCCTCAGGCCCTGGCTCAGGCCTTGCTGTAGTGCGCCCAGAACTCGTCCCAGGACAGCACGCCGTCGCCGTTGTCGTCGCGCTGCTTGATGAGCGCCTCGGCGACCGACTCGGTGACGTTGAAGTCGCCCAGCTGCGCCATGACGTGCTTGTACTCGACGGCGGTGATGAAGCCGTCGCCGTCCACGTCGAACTTGTTGAATGCCGTGCGTGCCGAGTCGATGTCCGCCACTGCGTCCGCCCCTTCTTGGTGCTTGTCTGACGGGGGCCAGATTAGCTGGCCGCCTCCTGCCGGATGATGGGGGCATGAACGACGAGGTGGCACGGATCCTGGCGGCGGCGGCACACGGGGAGTTCCCGCCCCCGGACGGTTCGACGACGGTGGTGCCGCAGCCGGGCACCCGGGACGCGGGGGTGCTCGCCTTTACGGCGCACTCGGTGGTCTTCACGGACGCCGACCCGGAGTGGGTACGGGCCGCACTGGCGGCCACGCCGGGCGACCCGCTCGCGGCGACCATGAACCCGGCCTTCCTGCTCGCGCTGATGGCCCGCACCGGCCGGCACATGAACACGATCGACCTGCTCACGGTCGCCGATGCGCTGCCGGGCCCGCCGCCCCTCGAACTCCGCGAGATCGACGACCCGACGCACCCCCGGGTGGCGCGGGCGCTGAAGTTCCGCGACGAGGTCCGGGTGTGGGCGGCCGACGGCGGCGTCCTCGTCCTGGGCCGGGGCGTCGCGGGCCGCTGGGAGGCGGCGATCGAGGTGGACGAGGAGGTCCGCCACCGGGGCCTGGGGCGGGCCCTGGCGACGGCGGCCCGCCACCTCACCCCGGGCGAGGTGGTGTGGGCCCAGCAGGCGCCGGGCAACGCCCGTAGCGTCCGCGTCTTCCAGGCGGCGGGCTACCGCCCGGTGGCCTCGGAGGCGCTCCTGATCGCCGGCTGAGCCGCTACCGGAAGATGCCGGTGTGGCCGAGGGAGTAGCGGCCCGGCTGCGGGTAGACCGCGAGTCCGTGCGGGCCGCTGCCGACGGGGATGCGGGCGAGCTGCTTGCCGGTGGTGGTGTCGAGCGCGTAGACCTCGGAGTCGTAGCGTCCGGAGAGCCACAGGACCTTGCCGTCGGCGGAGACGCCGCCCATGTCGGGGGAGCCGCCGTCGGGGAGCTTCCACTTCTTGGTGAGCCTGTTCTGCTCGAAGTCGAAGACGGAGACGGTGCCCTCGCCGCGGTTGGAGACGTACATCTCGCGCGAGTCCCGGCTGATGTAGAGGCCGTGGCAGCCCTTGCCGGTGGGGAGCAGGGTGGGGGTGGTGAACTTCTCGCCGTCCAGGACCCACATGCCGTGGGCCATCATGTCGGCGATGTAGAAGGTCTTGCCGTCGGGTGAGATCTTCACGTCCTGCGGCATGGCGCCGTCGAAGGGCAGTTTCTGCTGGCCGATCACCTCCATCTTCTCGGTGTCGACCTTGAGGAGTTCGCCGGAGAACTCGCAGGAGACGACGAAGTAGCGCCCGTCGGCGGAGAAGTCGGCGTGGTTGACGCCGTAGCAGCTGACCGGGACGGACTTCTTCCGCTCCATGGTGTGCGGGTCGCGGAAGACGAGTTCGCGGTCGAGGGAGGCCATCACGATGGCGTACTTGCCGTTGGGCGTGAAGTAGAGGTTGTACGGGTCGTGGACCTCGACGGGCTTGCCGGCGACGCCGGTTGCGGGGTCGATGGGGGTGAGGGTGTGGCCCCGGTTGTTGTTGACCCAGAGGGTCTTCAGGTCCCAGGAGGGGACGACGTGCTGGGGCTGGATGCCGACCGGGATGGTCTCGACGACCTGGTAGGTGGTGGGGTCGATGACGGAGACGGTGTTGGAGTTGGTGTTGGGGACGTAGACCCGGGAGGGGAAGTTCCGTACCACCGGGGAGAGCCGGTTGGGCCGGTCGGCGGCGTAGACGTCGTGCGCGTCGAGCAGGGGCGGCATGCCGGGGAGTCCGCTGGGGGCGGCGGCCGGCTTGGGTACGGCGGGGGCGGCGGCCTTCTTCACGGGGGCGGCGCCCTCGGGGTGGTTCGCGCTGCCGCAGCCGGCGAGGCCGGCGAGGAGGGCGGCGGCGAGGAGGACCCTGGTCCGTGTCGAGAGGGGTCTCGTCGTGAGGTGTGCCATCAGCTCAGCAGCTCCGTGGTGGTGACCGCGCTCAGGCCGCGGCGGTCGAGGTCGGCGAGGAGGACGGGCAGCGCGGCGGCGGTGTCCGGGTAGCCGAAGTGCAGGCTGACGACGGATCCGGCGCGGACGGCCCCGGTGACGTTGCGGACGACGGCCGCGGCGCCGGGCGAGGTGAAGTCGAGGGAGTCGACCTCGTACGAGAGGACGTGCGGGTATCCGGCGCGCCGGGCGGCGCGCAGGACGGCGGGGGCGGCGTTCCGGGTGCGGGAGGGGCGGAACCAGGTGCCGACGGAGCCGGTGAGCCGGCGCAGCCGTCCGGCGCAGGCCTCGATCTCGGCGAGGGCCTGGGCCTCGGTCATGGCGTTGATGTCGATGTGGCGCTGGGTGTGGTTGCCGAGGTCGTGGCCGCCGTCGAGGATGCGGCGGGCCAGGTCGGGGTGTTCGTCGAGCCAGCTGCCGACGGCGAGGACGGTGACGCGGGCGCCGGCCTGCTCGGCCTGGGTGAGGAGCTGCCGGGCGAGGGCGGGCTCGCCCTGGCCGTGGAAGGTGAGGGCGACGCGGGGGCGGTCGCGGGGGCCGTGGGCGATCTCGTCCGGCTGTCCGGGGAAGCGGCGGGGGGCCGGGGCGGCGACGGGCGCGGGGGCGGGGCGACGCGCGGCAGCGGGGGCGGGGCGGGGTTCCGTGCCGCAGGCGGTGGCGAGGGCTCCCGCGAGGGCGGCGGCCGCGCCTGTCCGGAGGGCTCCTCGGCGGTCGGTCGGCTTCACGCGACCATTCAAGAGGACTTTCGCCCGATTGGTCACGATTAGGCCAATTCAGGACGTTTGCGGAGGCATGCCGAGCGTCCAGCATGCGGACGACCCCGGGAAACAACCAATGAACCGCATAGCCATTCACTGTTTACAAGGTGAGTGCCGCATGTCACCAACGATTCACTATCGAACTGTCCGCTTTTGCCCCCTCTTGCCCCACTAGGGACTTTTGGCGGCAAGGCCCCCCGTCTGCCATAGTCGGAGACACGACCCCCATTGACCCGGGCCAGGTCGACATAGCGGCGCCGTGGATACACCCCCCCGTCCACGGCGCACCACACGGAAGCCCCCACGCACCCCACCACGGCGCACGGGGGCTTCCGTGCGTCCGGGATCGAACCATCGGACCGTCAGGGCCGGTCCGCGACCCTCATCTCGAACCAGGTCGTCTTGCCGCGCGGCGCCAGGTCCACGCCCCAGCGGTCGGCGAGCTTGTCGACGAGGAAGAGCCCACGGCCGCTGATGTCGAGCTCGTGCACCGGCATCAGACACGGCAGTCCGCGCGAGGGATCACGCACCTCGATCCGGATCCAGCCGCGCCGCCGCTGTAACCGCAGCGCGAAGACCCGGGCCCCGGTGTGCCGGACGGCGTTCCCGACGAGCTCCGAGACGAGCAGCACCGCGTGCTCGGCGATCGTCGGACCGAGCGCCCACTGGCGCAGCACGACATGCTGGGTGAGCCTGCGGGCCACCCACGCGGACTCGGGGCGGGACGGCAGCCGGACATCCTCCTCGGCCGGATTGCCGTACAACTCCACTGCCTCGGCGGCCTGTTCGTCGTCCGCGGCCGGTGACCACCGCGGTGCGGCGGCGCTCGCGCGCTGCCACGGTTGTTCCCTACCCTCCAGGCCCGCCATGCCCCCCATCATGGCCGTACGGAGCGCTCCGCGGGGGCCGTTCCGACGGAATCGGCCCCCACCCGTGAAGGATCGTCAGGCGAACTTCGCCTTACCGGGGCCCTCCTCGACGAAGGAGCGCATCCCGGTCTCGCGGTCCTCGGTCGCGAACAGGCCCGCGAACCAGTTCCGCTCGATGGCGAGACCGGTGTCGATGTCGGCCTCCAGACCCTGGTCGATCGCCTCCTTCGCGGCCCGCAGGGCGACGGCCGGGCCCTGCGCCAGCTTCGCGGCCCAGGCGTGCGCCTGCTCGTACACCTCGGCGGCCGGGACGACCCGGTCGACCAGACCGAGCGTCAGGGCCTCGTCGGCCTTCACCATCCGGCCGGTGAAGATGAGGTCCTTGGCCTTGGAGGGGCCGACGAGCCGCGACAGGCGCTGCGTCCCGCCCGCGCCGGGGATCAGGCCGAGCAGGATCTCCGGCTGGCCCAGCTTCGCGTTGTCGGCGGCGATCCGGTAGTCGGCGCAGAGCGCGAGCTCGCAGCCGCCGCCCAGGGCGTAACCGGTGATGGCGGCGACGACCGGCTTGGGGATGCGGGCGACGGCGGTGAAGGAGTCCTGGAGGGCGCGCGACCGCTTGACCATGGCCACGTGGTCCATGACCTGCATCTCCTTGATGTCCGCGCCGGCCGCGAACACCTTCTCGCCGCCGTAGAGGACCACGGACCGCACGTCGTCGCGGTCGGTCGCCTCCTGGGCCAGCTCGCGCAGCCGGTCCTGGGTGGCGATGTCCAGGGCGTTCATCGGGGGGCGGTCGAGGCGGATCGTGCCGACGCCTTCGGCGACTTCGAGGTTCACAGTCATGGGGAAAGGTTAGTGGCCGTTAACGCGAAGGGGCCCGGTGCTGTTGCTCACAGCACCGGGCCCCTGCTCAGTCGCGTACGACTAGGCGATCCACTCCGACCAGTCCATGTTCCAGCCGTTCAGGCCGTTCTCCGGGGTGATCTGCTTGTCCTTGGAGTTCTTCACGATCACGACGTCGCCGATGATCGAGCTGTCGTAGAACCAGGCCGCCGGCATCGAGCTGTCGCCCGCGCCCCGCTGGTCCTGCAGACCGACGCAGCCGTGGCTGACGTTCGACGAGCCGAAGGTGGAGGACGGCGCCCAGTAGTTGCCGTGGACGAAGGTGCCCGAGTTCGACAGACGCATCGCGTGCGGCACGTCCTTGATGTCGTACTCGCCACCGAAGCCGACCGTGGCCCCGTTCATGCGGGTCACCTTGAACTTCTCACTGATGACCATCTGACCGTTGTACGTGGTCGTGGACGGCGCGCCCGCGGTGATCGGCAGCGTCTTGATGATCGCGCCGTCCCGCTCGACCTTCATCGTCTTGGCGCTCGCGTCGACGGTGGAGACCTGACGGCGGCCGATGGTGAAGGAGATCGACTTCTTCTGCTTGCCGTAGACGCCCGGGCGGCCCTCGACGCCGTCCAGGTTCAGCGCGACCGTGACCTTGGTGCCGGCGGCCCAGTAGTCCTTGGGGCGGAAGTCGAGCCGGTCGTTGCCGAACCAGTGGCCCTCGATCTCGACGGCCGGCACGGCCGTCACCTTGATGGCCTTCTCGACGGCCTCGGGGTTGGTGATGCCCCGGGTGAAGTTGATGGAGACCGGCATGCCGACGCCGACGGTCGAACCGTCCTCCGGCGTGTAGTGGCCGATGAAGGTGTTCTTCGGGACCAGGGTGGTGAAGGTGGTGTCCTTCGCCGACTCGCGGCCGTCGGCGTCCTTCGCGATCGCGTGGACCTTGTACTGGGTGGCCGCGGCCAGGTGCGCGGTCGGCGACCAGCTGGAGCCGTCGGTGGCGATCTTGCCCTCGACCTCGGTGCCCTTGGAGTCGGCGACCGTGACCGTGGTCAGCTTGCCCTGCGTCGCGGTGACCTTGAGGGCCCCGCTGGTGGCGACCGAGTCGGCGCCGTCCTTCGGAAGGATCGTCACGACCGCCTGGGAGGCCGCGTTGTCCTGCTTGCCGCCGCCCTGGGCGGCCGGTCCCTGTCCTCCCGCACCGCCGCCGGTGGCGGTCTCACCACCGCCGCAGGCGGTCAGGACCAGGAGCAGCGCCCCCGCCGCCAGGGCCTGGAGCCTGACGCCCCCGCGCCGGCGTCCCCGCGCCCCTACCGATGCCCCCGATATCGGCTGACCGTTCACTGTGGTCGTCTCCCCTCACACGGCCTGGCACTGCCACGGCCCCACCCCCGGTGCGCATCCACTCGCGCACACAGCGCTAGATAATCACACCGCAGGACACGAAAGTTCCTCGCGAATGTCACCGTTCAGTCCCAGTCGGCGTGGTACGGGGGATCGGCGGTCACGACAGCGCCGAACCGGCCTTCCACTCGCCCCACTCCAGGTTCCATCCCCCGAGACCGTTGTCGGGGGCGACCTCCTTGTCCCGCGAGTTCACCACCTCCACCACGTCCCCGATGAGCGTCCGGTCGAAGAACCAGCCCGCGGGCGAGTCCGCGCTGCCGCCCTTCTCGTCCCGGAGGCCGACACAGCCGTGACTGACGTTGGCAGAGCCGAAGGTGGAGGGAGCGGCCCAGTAGTTGCCGTGCAGGAAGGTCCCCGAGTCGGTGAGACGCATGGCGTGCGGCACGTCCTTGATGTCGTACTCGCCGCCGAAGCCGACCGTCCTGCCGTCCATCCGGGTCACGTCGTACAGCTCGGTGACGACCATCTTCCCGTTGTACGTGGTGGTCTTCGGCGCGCCCGCGGTGACCGGCACGGTGGCGAGGACCTCGCCGTTCCGCCGCACCTCCATGGTGTGCTCCGCCGCGTCGACCAGGGAGACCTGGGAGCGGCCCACGGTGAAGCCGACCGTCTTGCGCTGGATGCCGTACACCCCGGGCGCACCCTCGACGTCCCGCAGCCCCAGCTCGACGGTGACCTTCGTCCCCGGCCGCCAGTACGCGGCGGGCCGGAAGTCCAGCCGCTCCTTGCCGAACCAGTGGCCGACGACCTCCACCGGCGGGTCCGAGGTGACCCGGATGGCCCGCTCGACCTCGGCCCGGTTCTCGATCGGCCTGTTGAAGCCGAAGGAGACGATCATGCCGGTGCCGACCGTCGAACGGTTCTCCGGCTTGAAGTAGCCGATGAAACGGGACTCGGGGACCACGGTGGTGAAGGTGGTGTGCCGGGCCGAGCGCCGCCCGTGCCCGTCGAGCGCGACCGCGTCCACGCTGTACTTGGCGGCCAGCGCGAGCCGGGTGTCCGGCCGGGGCCGCCAGCGCAGCCCGTCCGCCGAGATCTCCCCGGCGACCGCGGCCCGCCGGCCGTCCTCGACCTGGACGACCGTCACCCGTTCGAGCCGCCCGCTGTCCACCTTCACCTCCACGGGCCCGTCGGCCGGCACCGCCCGGCTGCCGTCCTCCGGACTCACCCGGATGACATCGCCCGGAGCCCGCGCCTTGCCCGGCAGGCTGATGTCGATGCCGCCCCCGCCGTCCGCTCCGGTGCAGCCCGCAAGCCCCGCCATCAGTCCCGCCACCACGAGGGCGTGCCTCGCCCGCTTCCATACGAATGTCACGCCCGGCCCAACGACGGCCACCCTCCAGGGGAAACGTGCGTGCGGGTCATGTTGGGAGCACGGCCGTGCGGGCAGAACAGGGGGAGAACCACGCGCGGGAGCGGCGGCCGGGACGCCGCCGCTCCCCCGGGTGCGGGCCCGACGAGCCGCGGGAGGCCGGGACGGTGTCGAGCGCAGCCGAGCAGGAGGCGGTGTCCGAGCATGCCCCGGAGCGGGCCGTGCCGCCGGTGTGGCCAGGGGCACCGACCCCCCTGGGAGCCCGCTGCCGGGTCGGCCCCGACGGGGCGACGGGCACCAACTTCGCCCTGTGGGCGGGCGGGGCGGAGGCGGTGGAGCTGTGCCTCTTCGACGCCGACGGGACCGAGACCCGGCTCCCGCTGACCGAGCTGACCCACGAGATCTGGCACGGCTTCGTGCCGGGCGTGGGCCCCGGACAGCGGTACGGCTACCGGGTGCACGGCCGCTGGGACCCGTGGACGGGCGCCCGCTGGAACCCGGCGAAGCTGCTCCTCGACCCGTACGCGCGAGCGGTCGACGGCGACTTCGCGCTCCCCGCCGAGGTGTACGGGCACGTCCGGGACTGGCCGCAGCAGCACGTGGCCGACACCGTCCGCGACGAGCGGGACTCCGCCCCGTACGTCCCGAAGGGCGTCGTCGTCCATGACGACGACGACTGGTCCGACGACCGCAGGCCCAAGACGCCCTGGCAGGACTCGGTCATCTACGAACTGCACGTCAAGGGCTTCACGAAACAGCACCCCGGCATCCCGGAGCACCTGCGGGGCACGTACGCCGGCCTCGCGCACCCGGCCGCGATCGACCACCTGGTCCGCCTGGGCGTGACGGCGGTCGAACTGCTCCCGGTGCACCAGTTCGCCCACGAGGACCACCTCCTGCGGCGCGGCCTGCGCAACTACTGGGGCTACAACTCCGTCGGCTACTTCGCCCCGCACGCCGGCTACTCCTCCTCGGGGACGGCCGGGCAGCAGGTCGGCGAGTTCAAGCGGATGGTGCGGGCGCTGCACGCGGCGGGGATCGAGGTCATCCTCGACGTCGTCTACAACCACACGGCGGAGGCGGGCGAACTGGGCCCCACCCTCTCCCTCAAGGGCATCGACAACCGCGGCTACTACCGGCTCCAGTCCGACGCCCGCAGGTACACCGACTACACGGGCTGCGGCAACACCCTGCACGTCGTCCAGCCGCAGGTCCTGCGCCTCATCACCGACTCCCTGCGCTACTGGGTCACGGAGATGGGCGTCGACGGCTTCCGCTTCGACCTGGCGGCGGCGCTGGCCCGCTCGATGCACGACGTCGACATGCTGTCCCCCTTCCTGGCGGTGATCGCCCAGGACCCGGTCCTGCGCCGGGTCAAGCTCATCGCCGAGCCCTGGGACGTGGGCAACGGCGGCTACCAGGTCGGCGCCTTCCCGCCCCTCTGGACCGAGTGGAACGACCGCTACCGGGACGCCGTACGGGACTTCTGGCGCGGGGCGCTGCCCGACGTACGGGACCTCGGCTACCGGCTCTCCGGCTCCAGCGACCTGTACGCCTGGGGCGGGCGGCGGCCGTACGCGTCGGTCAACTTCGTCACGGCACACGACGGCTTCACGCTGCGCGACCTGGTGACGTACGAACGCAAGCACAACGAGGCGAACGGAGAGGGCAACCGGGACGGCACCCACGACAACCGCTCGTGGAACTGCGGAACAGAAGGGGAGACGGACGACCGCTCGATCAACGCCCTGCGCCTGCGGCAACAACGCAACCTGCTCACCACCCTCCTCCTCTCCACCGGGGTCCCGATGCTGGTCGCCGGCGACGAGATGGGCCGCACCCAGGGCGGCAACAACAACGCGTACTGCCAGGACAACGAGCTCGGCTGGCTGGACTGGACGCTCCCGGAGGACCCGGGCCGGGAGGGCCTCCTCACCCTCACGCGCCGGCTCCTCGCCCTGCGCCACCGTCACCCGGTCCTCCGCCGCCGGGCCTTCTTCTCGGGCCGGCCGCAGGGCGCGGACGGGCTGCGGGACCTGGCCTGGTTCACCGCCGAGGGCACCGAGATGACGGAACGGGACTGGTACGCGCCGACGGCGACGCTCGGGCTCTTCCTGTCGGGCCGCGACATCCCCGGCCGGGACGCGCGGGGCGAGCAGATCACCGACGACAGCTTCCTCGCCGTCCTCCACGCCGGACCCCGCCCCCTGGAGTTCCGGCTGCCGGGCCCGCCGTGGGCGGCGACGTACGAACTGGTCGTGGACACGGCCGCGGAGGACCAGTCGACGGCCCCGGGCACGGTGCACCCGGGCGGCGGGACGATCGACGTCGCCGCCCGCTCGATGATCCTGCTCCGGGTGCGAGGGTGAGGGGGCGGGTCAGCGGAGGGTGACGTAGCAGGCGTAGTCGCCGCTGACGGTGGAGTCGGGACCGGTGTACTGGTAGCTGATGCTCGTACCGCCGTAGACCGTGTACGAGCCCGCGGGCCGGGCTCCCGAGGTCCACGCGGCGGGCGCCGAGCGGAACAGGGCACGGCACTTCTTCCCGGCCGCCGCCTCCCCCGCGCCCTGCGGGTCGCCCTGGACCGTCTTCTCGATCCTTGCGTGCCCGAAGAGGCGCAGGTCCGCGTCCTTGCCGCAGGGGACCGGCAGGACCCGGACCAGGGACCCGAGGCCGGTGTCCGTGGAGGCGCAGGCGCCGGGCTTCAGCTTCTCCAGGGTGGTGGTGGCCTGTTCGGCGTCCTGGGACCGCGCGCCGGCGGGCACGGGCGGCACCGTCGCCTTCCCGTGGTCGGCCAGGACGTACTGCGTGCGCAGCGAGGTGACTCCGACGAGGACGCCCTGGGCGTGCAGGACGCCGAGCGCCGGCCGGAAGTCGACCTCGGCCCGGACCAGGCGGCCGTCCTTGTCCAGGACCACGGTCAGCGGAACCTTGTCGGCGGCGCCGTGGTGCAGGTGGAACCCGATCTCCGGAGGCAGGGCCTCGGCCGCGGTCTCGGCGTAGATCCGCAGCTCGTAGCGGCGGCCGCCGTCGGCGGTCCTCGCGGGGTTCCGCTCCGGGTCCGCGTGGCGTACCACCTCGGCCAGGGTGTGACCCCAGGGGGCGGTCTCGCCCGCGTACTCCAGGAAACCGTCGACGTCGTCGACGAACTCCTTGGAGGCGGAGGCCGAGTAGCGGAGCCAGGTGCCGCGCGAGGTCCGGTAGCTGATGTCGTTCTCGTCGACGGCGTACTGCTCGCGCGCGGTGACGCCCGGGGCGCGGCCGAGGTCCTCGGTCGCCGCCTTCTCCGGGAAGCGGCGCGGGATGTCGACGGTCCGCTCGACACGGGCGGTGTCCTTCGCGTAGTCGAGGACTCCGGTGGTCCGCTCGACGGCGCTGCCCCGGGCCGAGCCGTAGGTGACGGTGGCGGTGAAGCGGGCCGAGCCGCTCGCGGTCGTCGCCCGGGACGCGGCGTTCAGCTGGTCCGTAAGCCGCTCCTCGAAGACGGGCCTGCCGGTCGGCGAGGCGGCCGTGGCGGCCGGTTCCTCCGCCGGGGCGGCCGTCTGGCAGCCGACGGCCGCGAGCAGCAGCGGCAGCGTGACGGCCGCCGTACGGAATCTTCTGGAGTGCCTCATGGTCGTTCTTCCCGCCCCTGGTGGATCTTCGGTGCGGGGATCCTACGGAGGGGTTCCCTCCGGTCAGCGGGCGGGCCGACGCCCCAGCGGGAAAACCGGATGAGACGTGTCAGTGGTGAACCGTATGGTCGGAACTGATGCCCGAGAAACCGAACCCCCCGCACCCCGACCGCTCGACGGTCCGCGTCCTGCTCCGCCTCTGGCCGTACGTGAGGCCCGTGCGGGGCCGGCTGTTCACGGCCGCGTTCGTCGCGATCGTCGCGTCCTGTCTGTCGCTCGTCATCCCGCTCGTCCTCAAGTGGCTGGTGGACGGCCCCATCACCGACCAGGACCCCGGGGGTGTCTGGCTGGGAGCGCTGTACCTGCTCCTCCTGGGCATCACCGAGGCCGTCCTGTTCGGCTTCCGCCGCTGGCTGGTGGCCCGCCCGCTGTCCCACGTCGAGGCACGCATGCGCGCCGACCTCTACGGCAGGCTCCAGCGCCTCCCGATCGCGTTCCACGACCGCTGGCCGTCGGGACAGCTCCTCTCGCGCGGGACGACGGACCTGATGCTGGTCCGGATGTTCCTGGCGTTCCCGCTGACCTTCCTCCTGGTCAACGGCGTGACGATCCTGGCCGGTTACGTGCTCCTCCTCACCCAGGACTGGTCCCTCGGCCTGGTGCTGCTGACGCCCGCACTCCCCCTCGTCCTGGTCTCCCAATTCTTCGAGCGCCGGTACGGAACGGTGGCGCGCAGGGCCCAGGACCAGGTCGGCGACCTGACGACGGTCGTGGAGGAGAGCGTCCTCGGCATCCGGATCGTGAAGGGCTTCGGCCGGCACCGCAGCCAGGCGAGGGCGTTCCGCGAGCTCGCCGAGCACCTCCGCGGCACGGAACTGGCCAAGGCGCGGCTGCTCGCCATGATCTGGGCGGTCATCACCGTCCTGCCGGAACTGGCCATCGGGACGGCGCTCGTCCTGGGCACGGTGCAGGTCGCGGACGACAAGCTCTCCGCCGGCACCCTGGTCGCGTTCCTGTCGACGGCCCTGGCGCTGCGCTGGCCGGTGGAGTCGATCGGCTTCCTGCTCGCGATGAGCAAGGAGGCGGCGACCGCGACGGAACGGTACTTCGAGGTGATGGACGCACCCGAGGAGCCGGAAACGGCCGAAGCCGTCACCACCGAGGGCACGCCGGACGGGGTCCGCTTCGAGAACGTCACCTTCCGCTACCCGGACGCCCCCGACGAGACGCCCCCCGTCCTGGACGGCATCGACCTCCACATCCGCCCGGGCGAGACCATGGCCCTGGTGGGCGGCACGGGCTCCGGCAAGACGACGCTCACCGCCCTCGTACCACGCCTGCACGAGGCGACGACGGGCCGCATCCTCCTCGACGGCGAGGACATCGCCCTCATGGAACGGCGCAGACTCCGCTCCCTCGTCTCGATGGCCTTCGAGGAGCCGACGCTGTTCTCGGCGAGCGTCGGCGAGAACGTCCTGATGGGCGCGGAGGAAGCGGGCGACCCGGAACTGCGCCGCGCGCTGGACATCGCCCAGGCGGACGGTTTCGTCGACCGGCTCCCGGAGGGCACGGCGACCCAGGTCGGCGAGCAGGGCCTCAGCCTGTCGGGCGGCCAGCGGCAACGCCTGGCCCTGGCCCGCGCGGTCGTGGGCAGGCCCCGGTTCCTGGTCCTGGACGACCCGCTGTCGGCGCTCGACGTCCACACGGAGGCCCGGGTCGAGGCGGCCCTGCGGGAGGTCCTCAGGGAGACGACGGCCCTGGTCGTGGCGCACCGCCCGTCGACGGTGATGCTCGCCGACCGGGTCGCACTGCTGTCACGCGGCAGGATCGCGGCCGTGGGCACCCATCAGGAGTTGCTGCGCAGCAGCGCCGAGTACGCCTGGCTGATGTCCGGAGAAGGGACCGAGAACCGATGACGACACCCCCGGACGACCCGTTCGACCAGGACGACCTCCCGGCCCCCGAAAAAGCGACCACGACCCTCCTCCGCTCCCTCCTGACCACCCACCGCGCCCGTCTCGTACTGCTGGCCCTGACCCTCCTCGTCAGGGAGGCGGCACTCCAGGCGGGCCCGCTGATCGTCGCGTACGCCATCGACCGTGGCGTCCCGGCCTTCCGCGCGGGGGACCACGGCCCGGTCATCGCCGTGGCCCTCGGCTACCTGCTCTGCGCGAGCCTCTCGGGCGTCCTCCAGTACACGTTCGTACGGGGCGCGGCGAGGATCAACCAGGACGTCCTGCTCGACCTGCGCGGCCGCATCTTCCGGCACGCACAGCAGCTGAGCGTCGACTTCCACGAGCGGTACACCTCGGGCCGCCTCATCTCCCGCTCGACGACGGACGTCGAATCACTGCGCGAACTCCTCTCGGAGGGCCTCCAGGAACTGATCGGCGTCGTGCTCTCCTTCGTCTCGATCTGCCTGATCCTCCTCTGGCTGGACTGGGGCATCGGAGCGGTGGCGGTGGCCTCCTTCGCACCGCTCTACCTCCTCGTCCGCCTCTACCGGGCGCGCGCGGGCAGGGTGTACGCGGAACGCTCCACGGCCATCGCGGGCGTGATCGTGAAGTTCGCGGAGACGATGAACGGCATCCGCCCGGTCCGCGCGTTCCGCCGCGAACGGGCGAACGACGCCGAGTTCAACACGCTCAACCACCGCCACGAACGCAGCAACGGCGACGCCCTCCTGGAGATGGCCCGCTACGTGGTCGGCTCGCGCCTGGTGGCGAACACGGCGGTGGCGGGCATGTGCCTCTGGGGCGCGTACAGAGTCGCCGCGGGAACACTCGAACTGGGCGTGCTGGCCGCAGCGGTGCTCTACATGCGCCGCCTGTACGACCCGATCGACCGCCTGGGCATGTTCCTGAACTCGTACGAGTCGGCGGCGGCGTCCCTCACCAAGATCGCCGGCCTCCTGGCCCAGGAACCGGGAGTCCCGGAGGCCACGACGCCCAAGGAGCTGCCGGCCGGATCGGGCGGCCGCGAGATCACCTTCGAACAGGTCACGTTCGCCTACCGAACGGGCGGCGAGGTCCTCCCCGCCTTCGACCTGACGATCCAGAAGGGCCAGACGGTGGCGGTGGTAGGCGCGACGGGCGCCGGCAAATCCACCCTCGCGAAACTCCTGGCCCGCTTCTACGACCCGACCGAAGGCCACGTGAGGCTGGACGGCGTGGACCTCCGTGACCTCACCACACCCGACCTGCGCCGCAACGTCGTGATGGTCACCCAGGAGGCCTTCCTCTTCTCGGGAACGGTCGCGGACAACATCGCGATCGGCCGCCCGGAGGCGACCCGCGCCGACATCGAGAACGCAGCGAAGGCCATCGGAGCACACGACTTCATCACCACGCTCCCGGACGGCTACGACACGGACGTCCGCAAGAGAGGCGGCCGTATCTCCGCGGGCCAACGCCAACTGGTGGCCTTCGCGAGAGCCCTCCTGGCGGACCCGGCGGTCCTGATCCTGGACGAGGCCACCAGCTCCCTGGACGTACCGGGCGAACGCGCGGTGCAACGGGCGATGGACACGGTCCTGGCCGGCCGCACAGCCGTAGTCATCGCCCACCGCCTCTCGACGGTCGAGGTGGCGGACCGCGTCCTGGTGATGGAGCAGGGCCGCATCATCGAGGACGGCCACCCATCGACCCTGGTGAAGGGCGACGGCCACTACGCGGGCCTGCACCAGGCATGGCGAGACAGCCTGGTGGGCTGAGGGACAGCGGCCGACGGACAGAGATGGGGGACGGGCAGGGGGTCGTGTCCGGGACGTAAAGCGTGAGGTGTGGCGCCCCCGGCGCCGTACATCACGCAGTCCCGAACACGCCCCCCTGCCCGGCCCCGACGACCGGACTCAGACCCGCCGCCGCAGGAGCACCAGCGACATCACAGCCGCCAGAAGCATCAACACCGAGGCCCCCACAGCGGCACCGGACATGGCCTCGACGAAGGCGCTCCGCGCGGCCTCGACCACACCCGGCGCACCGCCGAGCGCACCCCCGAGCGTCTCCCGGGCGGCGACAGGCGCCGAAGAAGGCATGGCCCCGCTGTACACCGCGGCACCGACCGCTCCCAGCACGGCCATCCCCAGCGCCCCGCCCAACTCGGACCCGGATTCGAGCACGGCGGCAGCGGCACCCGCGCGCTCGGGCGGCGCGGCGCCGAGGGCGAGTTCGTTGGCGAGGGTCATCGCGGAGACGAGCCCGGCGGCGTAGACGGCGCTGCCGACGAGGACGACCCAGAAGGGCGTGGCGCGGTCGACGAAGGCGAGCCACCCGAACCCGGCGGCGGACACGAGGAACCCGCCACCCATGACGTACGCGTGGTCGACCCGCTGAGCGAGCACCGCGGCGACGGGCGCGGCCACCATGACGCCCCCGGTGGGGACGAGGCTCCAGAGGGCCGCCTCCAGCGGGCTCTGCCCGAGAACCGACTGAAGGTACTGGGTGAGGAAGACGGCGAACCCCACCGTCGCGGCCATGGCGAGCAGGTTGACCAGCAGGGATCCGCCGTACGCGGGGGTCCGGACGAGCCGCAGGTCGATCATCGGCTCGGCGAGCCGCGTCTGACGGCGGACGAAGACGAGCCCGAGAAGTACCCCGAAGGTCACCCCGAGCGCGGGCAGGGGCGCCCACCCGTCCTTGGCGAGCTCCTTGATCCCGTAGATGACGGGCAGCAGAGCGGCGAGCGAGAGCCCGGCACTGACGAGGTCGAACCGCGCACCCTTCACCACCACCTTGGACTCGGAGACGAGCAGCGGCGCAAGCACCAACAACAGCGCCATCGCAGGCAGGTTGATGAGGAAGACGGACCCCCACCAGAAGTGTTCGAGGAGCGCGCCGCTGACGACGGGCCCGAGGGAGATGCCGCTGGCCATGACGGTGGTCCAGAGGGTGACGGCCTTGGTGCGCTGGGCCGGGTCCTGGAAGAGGGTGCGGATCAGGGCGAGGGTGGACGGCATGAGGCAGGCGCCGGCGACCCCGAGGAGGGCGCGGGCGCCGATGAGGGCGCCGGGGCTGTGGGCGTAGGCGGCGGCGACGGACGCGGCGCCGAAGAGGCCGGCGCCGAGGAGGAGGAGCTTGCGGCGGCCGACGCGGTCACCGAGGGCGCCCATGGTGACGAGGAGCCCGGCGAGCACGAAGCCGTACATGTCGAGGATCCACAGCTGCTGGGTGGCGCCGGGCCGGAGGTCGGCTGCGATGGAGGGGATGGCGAAGTAGAGGACGGAGACGTCCATGGAGACGAGGAGGAGCGGGAGCATGAGGACGCCGAGGGCGGTCCATTCACGCCGTCCGGCACGGGCGGGTTCTGCGGCCGTGGAGGGCCCTGCGGTGAGTGTCATGGGGGCAGCGAAGCAACACACGGCGTACAGGGCCACGCACGCCCTAGTGCACCTGTGACGTTTCCCGCGAAGCCCGAGGTCAGTCACGCGTACACCGCACAGGCGCACTAGTACAGTCCCCTCCATGACCACGGAACCGCCCTACCTGAGGATCGCCGCCGAGATCCGACGCCGCGTCCGCGCCGGGGAGTTGGCCCCGGGTGACCGGGTCCCGTCGACGCGGGCGATCACGCGCGAGTGGGGCGTGGCGATGGCGACGGCCACGAAGGCGCTGGCGGCGCTGCGTCAGGAGGGCCTGGTGCGGGTGGAGCCGGGAGTGGGCACGGTGGTCGTGGACGCGGCGCGGCGGACGTCGGGCGCGGCGACGCTCACGCGGGAGCGGATCGTCCGGGCGGCGCTCGAACTGGCGGACGCCGAGGGCCTGAACGCGCTGACGATGCGGCGGGTGGCGACCATGCTGAACACCTCGACGATGGCGCTGTACCGGCACGTCCCGGGCAAGGCGGAGCTGGTGCGGCTGATCGCGGACGCGGCCTGCGGCGAGGTGCCGCTGGGCCCGGTGCCGGCGGACTGGCGGACAGGCCTGGAGCGGGCGGCGCGCTGGCTGCGCGGGGTGTACACCCGGCACCGGTGGATGGCGCACGCGATGGCGTCGTTCACGCGGCCGGTGGCGACGCCGAACGCGATGGCGTACTTGGAGTGGGTGCTGCGAGCGCTGCGAGGGACATCGCTGACGCCCGTGGAAAAGCTCCACACGCACCTGGCGATCTTCGCCTACGTCCAGGGGCTGTCGATGGCGGACGATCTGGAGGAGCAGGCCCTCCAGGATTCGGGCATCTCCAACGGCGAGTGGATGGAACAGAACGAGCCACGCTACGACGCGATCCAGGCAGCCGGCTCGTACCCGGAACTGATGTCGCTGACCAGTGACGGGAGCTTCGGTCTGGACCTGGAGTCGCTCTTCGAATTCGGGCTCCGCCGAACGTTGGACGGCATCGCGGCCATGATCGACGAAACGTCCGGTTAACGAACACGGCCGTACGGGCAGCGGACGATTTCCGGCCAACTTCCTGACGCGGTCCTGACAGGTCCCCGTCATTCCTGCCACTCTCTCCCCGGTTGTTCGCACCAAAGTTCACCGCTTCACCCGAACAAGTGAAGCGTCACACGTACCTGCTCCACCCGCTCCACAGCTCTCCTTGCTCCGCCCGGACGGACTCACCCAAGCCCGCCGGTACCCCCCTCGCATAAGGAGTCTGCGTGAGATCCACGCCCAGCCGTCGCGCCACCGCGACCGGCGCTCTGATCGCCGCCGCCGCCATGCTCACCATCGGTGTGCAGGCCGGCACCGCCTCGGCCGGCACCTTCGGTGCCGCCCCCGCGGCGCAGTCCCTCGGCAAGGTCAACCCGGGCAAGCTCCCTGCCGACCTCTCCCCCGCCGAGCGCACCGCGCTCATCAAGGCGGCGGACGCCGACAAGGCCGCCACGGCCAAGTCCCTCGGCCTCGGCGCCCAGGAGAAGCTGGTCGTCAAGGACGTCGTCCAGGACCGCGACGGCACGACGCACACGCGGTACGAGCGCACGTACGCCGGACTCCCGGTCCTCGGCGGTGACCTGATCGTCGCCGAGACGAAGGCCGGCGCCACCACCGGCGTCATCAAGTCGAACCGCGCCGAGCTCAAGAACGTCGACCTCGCCGCCGACGTCGCCCCGGCCGCCGCCGAGAAGCAGGCCCTCGGCCGCGCCGCCGCGGAGGGCTCGAAGAAGGCCGCCGCCGACCGCGCCCCGCGCAAGGTCGTCTGGATGGCCCAGGGCGCGCCCGTCCTCGCGTACGAGACCGTCGTCGGCGGCCTCCAGCACGACGGCACCCCGAACGAGCTGCACGTCGTGACGGACGCGAACACCGGCGCGAAGCTCTACGAGTGGCAGGCCATCGAGACCGGCATCGGCAACACGCAGTACAGCGGCCAGGTGACCCTCGGCACCGCGCCCTCGTACACGCTGACCGACACCGGCCGCGGCAACCACAAGACGTACAACCTCAACGGCGGTACGTCGGGCACCGGGACGCTGTTCTCCAACACCACGGACACGTGGGGCAACGGCCTCCCGTCCAACAAGGAGACCGCGGGCGCGGACGCGCACTACGGTGCCGCCCTCACGTGGGACTACTACAAGAACGTGCACGGCCGCTCGGGCATCCGCGGTGACGGCGTCGGCGCGTACTCCCGCGTCCACTACGGCAACGCCTACGTGAACGCGTTCTGGTCCGACTCCTGCTTCTGCATGACCTACGGCGACGGCTCGGGCAACACCAAGCCGCTCACCTCCATCGACGTGGCCGCGCACGAGATGACGCACGGCGTCACCTCGAACACCGCCGGCCTGGTCTACAGCGGCGAGTCCGGCGGCCTCAACGAGGCCACCTCGGACATCTTCGCGGCGGCGGTCGAGTTCTACGCGAACAACGCCAACGACAAGGGCGACTACCTCGTCGGCGAGAAGATCGACATCCGCGGCGACGGCAGCCCGCTGCGCTACATGGACAAGCCGAGCAAGGACGGCTCGTCCAAGGACGCGTGGTACTCGGGCATCGGTTCGATCGACGTCCACTACTCCTCGGGCCCGGCGAACCACTTCTTCTACCTGCTCTCCGAGGGCAGCGGCGCCAAGACCGTCAACGGCGTGAGCTACAACTCGCCGACCTCCGACGGCCTGCCGGTCACCGGCATAGGCATCGACAAGGCCCGCCTGATCTGGTTCAAGGCGCTCACCACCAAGTTCAGCTCGAACACCAACTACGCCGGGGCCCGCACGGGCGCCGTCGCGGCGGCCACCGAGCTGTACGGCGCGGGCAGCCCCGAGGTCAAGGCCGTCGAGGACTCCTTCGCCGCCATCAACGTGGGTCCGCGCTCCGGCGGCGGCACCCCCGGCGGCACGGTCTTCACCAACGACACCGACGTCGCCATCCCGGACTCCCCCGGTGCCGCGGTCACCTCGACGGTCAACGTCACCGGCGTCACCGGCAACGCGCCGAGCAACCTGGCCGTGGGCGTGGACATCGTCCACACCTACATCGGTGACCTCGTCGTCGACCTCGTCGCCCCCGACGGCTCGGTCTACAACCTGAGCAACCGGGCCGGCGGCAGCGCCGACAACATCCAGCAGACCTACACCGTGAACGCCTCCTCCGAGGTCGCCAACGGTGCCTGGAAGCTCCGCGTCCAGGACAAGGCGGGGATCGACACCGGCTACATCAACAGCTTCAAGCTGACCTTCCCGTAAGCGGGAGGGCCGCACGGCCTGAAGTGACATGACGGACGCCCGGAGGGAACTTCCCTCCGGGCGTCCGCGCGTCCGCGTGCCGTGCATACCCTGGACCGCATGATCAGGGTCCTCCTTGCCGACGACGAGACGATGATCAGGGCCGGGGTGCGGGCCATCCTCACCACCGACCCCGGGATCGAGGTGGTGGCCGAGGCCGGCGACGGGCACGAGGCCGTCGAACTGGCCCGCGAGCACCGCCCCGACGTGATCCTCCTGGACATCCGGATGCCCCGGCTCGACGGGCTCGGCGCGGCGGAGGAGCTGCGTGCGACGGTGCCGGGCGCGGCCGTCGTCATGCTCACCACCTTCTCGGAGGACGCCTACATCGCGCGGGCGCTCGGCAGCGGTGTGAGCGGCTTCCTCCTGAAGTCCGGGGATCCGCGCGAGCTGATCGCCGGGGTCCGGGCCGTGGCCGGGGGCGGCGCCGCGCTCTCCCCCACGGTCGCCCGGCGGGTCATCGACACCCTCGGCGGGGAGCGGTTCACGCGCGCGGCCGAGGCGCGGACCCGCCTGGAGCCGCTCACGGGCCGGGAGCGGGAGGTCGTCGCGCTCCTCGGCGCCGGGCTCTCCAACCAGGAGATCGCGGACCGGATGTACGTGGTCGAGGGCACCGTCAAGGCGCATGTGAGCGCCGTCCTCGGCAGGCTCGGCCTGCGCAACCGGGTGCAGCTCGCGGTCCTGGCGTACGAGGCGGGCCTGGTCCCCGATGCGTGAGCGCCTGTTCGACCTGGGGCTCTGGCTGCTGCTCTGCGTGCCCGTCCTCCTCAGGTCGGACCCGAACGACGGCGGGAGCTGGACCGAGGTGGTCGTCGGCGTGGCGCTCCTCGGCGGCTGTGTGGCGGTCAGCCGGCGGTGGCCGGCGGTGCCGATCGCGGTCGTGGTCGCGGTGAGCCTGTTCTCCTCCCTGGAGCTGTTCACCGCCTCGTACAGCATGGCCCTGATCGCCTTCGGCTATCTCGCCGGGCGGCGGGAGCAGCAGACCCGGGCGGCGCTGTGGCTGTTCGGCGCGATCGCGGCTGCGGGGCTGCTCCTGACGACGGTCACGCACACCTCGCTGGGTCAGTGGTTCACGCTGCTGCTCACGCTCGCCCTGGCGGTCGTGGCGCCCTGGCTGATCGGCCGTTACGTGCGGCAGTACGACCGGCTCGTGCGCAGCGGCTGGGAGCTGGCCGACCGGATGGAGCGGGAGCAGGCGGCCGTCGCCGACCGGGAGCGGCTGCGGGAGCGGTCCAGGATCGCGGGCGACATGCACGACTCCCTGGGCCACGACCTGGCCCTGATCGCGGTCCGGGCGGGCGCCCTGGAGGTCGATCCGGGTCTGGGGGCGGCGCAGCAGCAGGCGGCCGGTGAGCTGC
Organism: Streptomyces sp. NPDC044003; assembly: GCF_056435185.1. Lineage (NCBI taxonomy): Bacteria > Bacillati > Actinomycetota > Actinomycetes > Kitasatosporales > Streptomycetaceae > Streptomyces > Streptomyces sp. NPDC044003. The sequence goes on from NZ_JBWKFA010000001.1 coordinate 293,255, forward strand.
GGCGCGCGGCGGCGGACGCGACGGCCCGGCTGCGGGACATCATCGGGGTGCTGCGGGAGGACGACGCCGGGGCGCCGACGACGCCACCCGGGGAGACGGTGGAGGAGCTCACGGCCCGGGCCCGCGCGTCGGGCCTCGCGGTCACCCTCGCCACGACCCCGGTGCCGACGCTGCCGGGCATGTCGGGCCTCGCCCTGCACCGGGTCGTCCAGGAGGGCCTGACGAACGCGGCGAAGCACGCGCCGGGCGCGGAAGTCTCGGTCGCGGTCACCCCGGACCCGGCGCACGTGACGGTCCGCGTGGTCACCGGCCCCGGTGCGGCGGAGGCGACGCTCCCCTCCGGCGGGACCGGGCTCGTCGGGCTCGGGGAGCGGGTGCGTCTTGCGGGCGGATCGCTCGCGCACCGGGTCACCGGGGACGGCGGGTTCGTCCTGGAGGCCGTCCTGCCGCGGAACCCTCCGGCGCCGCTGCCGGCGGCGCCGACCTCGGCGAGGGAGCTGGACCGGGCCCGCCGCGAGGTCCGCAAGGGCCTCGCGCGGGCGATCTGGATCCCGCTCGCGCTCCTCGTCGCGCTCGGCATGCTGATGGCCGGGGTCGCGGTCTGGACGCAGTCCCAGTCGTACCTGGAGCCGGACGACTACGCCCGGCTGCGGATCGGGCAGTCGCTCACGGAGATCACGGAGCACACCGAGTGGCCCGACCGCCCGCTGGACGGCCCGCCGACGCGTGCCCCGGCGGAGCCGCGCGGCATGGACGAGTGCCGGTACTACCGGTCCACGATGCTGGCCGCGATCCCGGTGTACCGGCTCTGCTTCGTCGACGGGCACCTCGCCGACAAGGCACGGGTCCCGTAGCGCGACCTACCTCAGCAACACCCCCGCCCCCTCCCCCGTCGTCTCCTCCGGCAGGGCCGCGAGGCCGAGTTCGGCCGGGTGGGCGAGCAGCGGGTGGGCGGGCAGGACGCGGACGGTGCAGCCGAAGGAGCCGGTCCGGTCGAGCTCCAGGGTGCCCGCATAGGGCAGCCGTCCCTCCAGGTCGGGGCCGCCCGCCGGTTTGAGGGTGACGGTGCGGGTGGCGGTGAGGGTGTCGTCGGCGTCGACGCGGCCGGTGACGGCCTGCACCTCGACGTCGTCGGCCTCGAGCCCGCCGAGCGCGACCCGGACGCGGACGACGGGCGTCGCGCCGAGTTCGGCGTCCGCCTCGGCGAGGTCGTCGCCGATCTCCACGTGGTCCACGGCCACCGCCGGCCAGGCCTCCCGCACCCGGGCCTTCCAGGCGGCGAGGTCCCGCGCCCGGTCGGGGGTGAGGGCGCGGCGGGCGCCGGCGGCGGGCACGTACAGCTTCTCGACGTACTCGCGGACCATCCGGTCGGCGAGCACCTTCGGGCCGAGGTCGGCGAGGGTGCGCCGGACCATGGCGGTCCAGCCGGCCGGCACCCCGTCGGGGCCGTGGTCGTAGAAGCGGGGGGCGACCCGGCGCTCGATGAGCTCGTAGAGGGCGGCGGCCTCCAGGTCGTCGCGGCGGTCCTCGTCGGCGGCGGCCGCGCCGTCGGCGGTGGGGATGGCCCAGCCGAAGTCGGGCTCGAACCACTCGTCCCACCAGCCGTCGAGGACGGAGAGGTTGAGGCAGCCGTTGAGGGCGGCCTTCATGCCGCTGGTGCCGCAGGCCTCCAGGGGGCGCAGGGGGTTGTTGAGCCAGACGTCGCAGCCGGGGTAGAGGCCGCGGGCCATCTCCATGCCGTAGTCGGGCAGGAAGACGATGCGGTGCCGGACCCGGGGGTCGTCGGCGAACCGGACGAGTTCCTGCACGAGCCGCTTCCCGCCGTCGTCGGCGGGGTGGGCCTTGCCCGCGACGACGAGCTGCACGGGCCGCTCGGGGTGGAGCAGGAGCGACCGGAGCCGGTCCTTGTCACGGAGCATGAGGGTCAGCCGCTTGTACGAGGGGACGCGTCGGGCGAAGCCGATGGTGAGGACGTCGGGGTCGAGGACGGTCTCGGTCCAGCCGAGTTCGGCGTCGGCGGCGCCGCGCTGCCGCCAGGAGGCCCGGAGCCGGTCGCGTACGTCGGCGACGAGCCGTTCGCGGAGGGTGCGGCGCAGCTCCCACAGCTCCCGGTCGCTCGTGTCCGGCCCGAGCCGGGCGGCCTCGGGGGCGACCCAGGTGGGGGCGTGGACGCCGTTGGTGATGGAGGTGATCGGCACTTCGTCGGCGTCGAGGCCCGGCCAGAGTCCGGCGAACATGGAGCGGCTGACGGCGCCGTGGAGGGTGGAGACGCCGTTGGCGCGCTGGGCGAGGCGCAGGCCCATGGCGGCCATGTTGAAGACGCCGGGTTCGCCGCCGAGGGGGATCTCGTCGCCGAGGGCGAGGATCCGGCCGAGGTCGACGCCGGGGAGGGCGCCGTCCTCGCCGAGGTGGCGGGCGACGAGGGCCCGGTCGAAGCGGTCGATGCCGGCCGGGACGGGGGTGTGGGTGGTGAAGACGGTGCCGGCCCGGACGGTCTGCAGGGCGCTGTCGAAGTCGAGGCCCTCGCCCTGGAGTTCGCGGACGCGTTCGAGGCCGAGGAAGCCGGCGTGGCCTTCGTTGGTGTGGAAGACCTCGGGTGCGGGGTGGCCCGTGAGCCGGGTGTACGTGCGGACGGCGCGGACTCCGCCGATGCCGAGGAGCATCTCCTGGAGGAGCCGGTGCTCGCTGCCGCCGCCGTACAGCCGGTCGGTGACGCTCCGTTCGCCGGGGGCGTTCTCCTCGACGTCGGAGTCGAGCATGAGCAGCGGGACGCGGCCGACCTGGGCGATCCACAGGTGGGCGTGGAGGCTGCGGCCGCCGGGCAGGGCGAGGGTGATCCGGGCGGGGGTGCCGTCGGCCTCGCGGAGCAGGGTGACGGGCAGCTCGCCGGGGTCGAGGACGGGGTACTGCTCCTGCTGCCAGCCGTCGCGGCCGAGGGACTGCCGGAAGTAGCCGTGGCGGTAGAGGAGGCCGACGCCGATCAGGGGGACGCCGAGGTCGCTGGCGGACTTGAGGTGGTCGCCGGCGAGGATGCCGAGGCCGCCGGAGTACTGGGGCAGGGCGGCGGCGACGCCGAACTCGGGTGAGAAGTAGGCGACGGCGGCCGGGGCGTCGCCGGGGCGGGCCTGGTACCAGCGGGGGTCGTGCAGATAGCGGTCGAGGTCCTCGGCGGCGGCGCGCAGCCGGGCCAGGAACTCCTGGTCGGCGGCGAGCGCGGTGAGCCGGGGCGCTTCGAGGGCGCCGAGGACCCGGACGGGGTCGGCGCCGGTCAGGCTCTCGGGGGCCAGGGACGCGAAGAGCGCCCGGGTGGGCTCGTGCCAGGACCAGCGCAGGTTGTGCGCGAGGTCGGCGAGCGGTCGAAGGGTGTCGGGGAGGACGGGACGCACGGTGAATCGACGGATTGCCTTCACGTTGTCCACCTTCGCAGGCGAGTACGGAGCGGAGCGGGCGCACCACGCTGTGCGTCCGTCGTGCCGCTCCGACGGTAGGGCGTGTGTTCCCGTCACGCCACGGCGCACGGGGTCAGGGCCTGTCTTGCGGGCGAGCCCGGCCTGACCCGCAAGACGGGCCCTAGGGGGTGGGCACCGCCGGCTCGTACGGGGAGCCCTGGTTGACGGTGGCCGGGTCGAAGGCCCCGGTGGCGGCGTACCGGCCGGCGATGGCGGCGAGTTCCTCGGCCGGGATGACCTGGTGGATGTCGGTGAAGCCGTGCGGGGCGCGCGCGTGGGCGAGGTTGATGACGACCTCGGGGCCGAGTTCCCGGTTGGCGTGCTGGAGCGCGGTCATGGCGGGGCGGCGTTCGCGCTCGTAGGCGGCGAGGCCTTCGGCGGGGTCGGGGTGGAGGGCGAGGGCGTGGGCGAGGGCACGGGCGTCGACGATCGACTGGGTCGCCCCGTTGGAGCCGATGGGGTACATGGCGTGGGCGGCGTCGCCGATGAGGGTGGTGCGGCCGTGGGTCCACCGGTCGAGGGGGTCGCGGTCGACCATCGGGTACGCGTGGGCGGTGTCGGCGGCGCGCAGGACGGCGGGGACGCTGACGCCGTCGAACTCCCAGCCCTCGTAGTACGGGAGGAAGGTGTCGACGGGGGCGGGCCTGTTCCAGTCGCCGCGGAGGCGCTCCTCGCAGGCTTCGCCGGGGGTGTCGGCGGGCCGGGCGAGCGCCCAGTTCACGAGGACCTCCCGGCCGGGTCCGGTCGGCCGGCTCATCGGGTAGACGACGGCTTTCTGCCGGTCGTCGCCGGCGATGAACATGAAGGAGCCGACGGCCCGCGCGGGCATCCGGGACACCCCGCGCCAGACGAGCATCCCGTTCCACGGGGGCCCGCCCTCCGCCGGGTTGAGGGCCGCGCGGACGGCGGATCGGATGCCGTCGGCGCCGATGAGGACGTCCGGTTCGAGGGAGGCCCGGCCCTTGACGGGTCCGTCGCGGTGCTCCAGGCGGAGCCGGGGCCGGCCGCCCGGGAGGAGGTCGACGCCGGTGACCTTGACGCCCGTGACGAGGGCGGCGCTGCCGAGCCGGGCGCGGACGGCGCCGGCGAGGACCTGCTGGAGGTGGCCGCGGTGGACGGACAGCTGGGGCCAGCGGTAGCCGGCGTCGAGGCCGCGGGGTTCGCGGGATATGAGGCCGCCGGAGCGGTGGTAGTAGCGCAGTTCGCGGGTGCGCAGGGCGCCGGCGTCCAGGGCGTCGAGGAGGCCGAGCGCGTCGAGTTCGCGGACGGCGTTCGGCATCAGGTTGAGTCCGGCGCCGACGGGGCGGATGGCCGCCGAGGCCTCGACGACCGTCACCCGCTCGAAGCCGGCGCCGTGCAGGGCGAGGGCAGCGGTGAGTCCGGCGATGCCGCCGCCGGCGATCACGATGTGGGGGCTCTGACCGTACTGGGGCCCGTACGGGGTGTGGGGGGACATCTCGACTGCTCCTTCGCGCCGATGGGGCGTGTCCTACGCGGCCGGCGGGCCGACGGGGGCCCCGGCGGGACGGCGCTGCGCGGTCGCGCGGCGCACCATGGTCTCGTTCTCCCTGGTCAGGTCCAGGATCGAGCGCAGCAGCGCGACGGGGGCCCCGCCGCTGCCCTCCTCGTACAGGCGGAGGTCGTCGCTGTACGCCTTGCGGGCGATGCCGATGTGCCGGGCCCGGAAGGTCTTCAGGATCCGCAGGACGCGGCCGAGGGCCTCCGCGGAGGCGGTGAGCGCGGGCGGCAGCCGGTCGGCGCCCTCCCAGCTGACGGCCGCCGACAGTTTGCTGACGGCGGAGACGCCGCCCCGGTGGCGGGCGTGGAAGGCGCGCCAGGACGGCAGGGCGTACGGCAGGGACTCGGCGAGGAAGGCGTCGTAGGCGGCGTCGGAGCGGTCGCACTGCCACAGCGTCAGGTCGATCAGCCAGAGCGGGACCTGTGCGGCGGCCGGGCCGAGGTAGTCGCGGCCGGCGATCTCGATCTCCTCGAAGTACGGGCGGAGGGTGAGGGCGAAGTACGCGGGCGGGACCTGGGCGACGGTGAGGTCGATGGACTCCACCATGGCGCGTACGAGGTGGGCGATGCGGTCGAGGGCGGCCGGGAATCCGGGGTCGTACGGTTCGAGGCGGGCGAGCCGGGCGCAGTCGTCGAGGGCCGCAACGAGTCCGGGGAAGACCATCCGTACGGCGTCCTGGAGGCGGGCCTCGGTGGGGTCGCCGGTGTAGGTGCGGCGGCGGGCGCCCGTCGGGTTCCAGGTCGTGTAGTGGTGGACGGTGTCCCGGGGGATCATGTCGGTGCGGCGGCCGAGGAGTTCGAGGACGGCCAGCGCCTCGGGCACGGCGGCGAGCGGCTGTACGCCGTGCCGTTTGAGGGAGCCGAGGAGGATGCCGAGGTCCCGCATCGCGGCGAGCGCGCCGCCGGCGCTCCACTGCGCCGCCTCGTCGAGGTCGGGGACCAGAGCGCGGAGGGCGACGGTCAGGGCGGCCGTGTCGGCCCGTGCGTTCATCCCGGGCACCGCGGCGAGCAGGGCGTCGGCGCCCAGCGGGTCGGCGGCGCGTATGTCCTCGGTCGTGTGACGCGGGTCGCCGAGCAAAACGGGCTCCTTCTTCCAGGGGCGGGTCATGGGCGTCATGGGCGTCGCGGCCCGGTCAGTACGGGTCCGGCACCCGGTCCTCCGGTGCCGCGGCCCGCCGCGGGAGGTGGAGGCGTACGGAGAGCAGCGCGGCCAGGGCGGCGAAGGCGGCGCCGGTGAGCAGGGCGGCGCGGAAGCCGGCGGTCTCGGCGGCGGCCCGGGCGGTGTCGGCGGCCCCGGTGCGGGCGGTGTCCCCGGTGCGGCCGGTGTCTCCCGTACGGGTGGTGGCGACGGCGACCAGGACGGCGAGGCCGAGGACGGAGCCGAACTGCTGGCTGGTGTTGACGAGTCCGGAGGCGAGTCCGGTCTCCTCGGGCGTGGCCTCGGCGGTGGCGGCCACGTTGGTGGTGACCATGACGAGCGGCAGGGCGGCGCCGAGGAGGAGGCTGGGGGCGAGGACGGTGCTCGCGAAGGTGCCGTCGGCGGTGAGCGCGAGGGCCAGCCAGAGGGTTCCGGCGCACAGCAGGACGAAGCCGAGGGTCATGGTCCGGTGCAGGCCGAGGCGGAAGATGATCCGGCCGGTCTGCGGGGCGACCGCGACGACGACGAGGGAGAGCGGCAGAAGTCCGAGGCCGCCGCCGAGGGGCGCGTACCCGAGGACGCTCTGGAGGTAGAGGCTGACCAGGAAGAACATCGGGAACAGCGTGGTCTGGGCGAGCGCCGCGAGGACGTTGGCCGGACGGAGCGCGGGCCGGGCGAGGACGGCGGGCGGCACGAGCGGGGCGGCGGCCCGGGTCTCGACGGCGGCGAAGGCGAGCAGCAGCGCCAGGCCGGCTCCTCCGGCGCCGAGGGTGCGGGCGGAGAGCCATCCCGCTTCGGCGCCGCCGACGAGGGCGTAGGCGACGAGGCCGAGTCCGGCGGTGGCGGTGAGCGCCCCGGTGACGTCGAAGCCGCCGCGGAAGGCCGCTCCCGAGCGGGGAGCGAGGATCCGGACGGCGCCCGCGGCGAGTACGGCGGCGAGGAGGACGTTCAGCCAGAACGTGGCGCGCCAGCCGAGCAGATCGGTGAGGACACCGCCGAGGACCGTGCCGAGGACGCCGCCGAGACCGCCCATGGCGGCGAACACGCCGAGGGCCTTGTGCCGGGCGGGCCCGTCGGGGAAGAGCAGGAGCAGCAGGGCGAAGGCGGCGGCCGCGGCGAGGGCGGCGCCGACGCCCTGGGCGGCGCGGGCCGCGACGAGGGCGTCGGCACCGGGGGCGAGACCACCGGCGGCGGAGGCGACGGCGAGCAGGCCGAGGCCGCCGAGGAAGACCCGCCGGTGGCCGAGGAGGTCGGCGACGCGTCCGCCGAGGAGGAGCAGTCCGCCGAAGGTGATGAGGTAGGCGTTGGCGATCCAGGACAGGCCGGTGGAGCCGGAGCCGAGGTCCTCGCCGACGGAGGGCAGCGCGACGTTGACGATCGCGGTGTCCGTGATCAGCAGCAGCTGGGTGGAGGCGAGCAGGACGAGCGCCCCGCGCCGGGGGCCCGGTGGTGGTGCCGTCACCGGGTGGTCCCCAGACCGTAGCCGTCGAGGCAGGCCTGGGCGAGGCTCTCGCACTCCCCCGCCGCGCCGGCCCAGGTCTGCATCGTCAGGTAGACGTGCGGGGCGCCCTGGTAGAAGCGCTCGTACTGCTCGTGGCGGCCGGCGAACTCCGATCCGAGGGCGTCCCAGGCGAGTTTGAGGAGTTTCACGCGGTCCTCGGCGGGGTGGCCGGGCGTCGCGAAGTGGCGGCGGACCAGCGGACCGAGTTCGGGGTGGAGGAGGTCGCGGCCGCTCGCGGGGAGCTGGACGAGGGCGCCGCCGGCGAGGAGCTTGATGTCCTGGACGGCGCGCGGGTAGAGCTCGCCGGCCATGATCCGCTGGGCGAAGGAGATCTCCTGCCCGGGGCGGACGCCGCCGCGCCCGCCGTCGACCTCCTCGTACGAGGCCTCGGCGGCGAGGACGAAGGCCTTGGCCTGGGCGACCATGCCGAGGAGCCGACCGATCGCCTGGGTGACGGGCGGCAGTTTCTCGGTGCCGTTCGAGCGGGTGAGCAGGATCGCGAGGCCGGTGAGGAACTCCAGCTTGGTCCAGAAGCGGGTGGCGGACTGGTGGGCGAAGTTCAGGTAGGCGGGGGTCTGCCACCAGATCGCGCCGGTGGTGGCCGGGTCCCGGTAGGTGAGGACGCGGTCCCAGGGCACGAGGACGTCCTCGCAGACGAGCATCGCGTCGTTCTCGTCGTACCGGGAGGACAGCGGGTGGTCGAAGACGGACCGGGCGCGTTCCTCGTAGGAGGTGCGGGAGATCAGCTTGAGGCCGGGGGTGTCGAGCCGTACGGAGAAGGTGACGGCGTGCTCGGTGTCGTCGGCGGCGAGCGGCTCGATGGTGCCGACGAGGAGCTCGTCGGCGAAGACCGCGCCGGTGCCGATCGTCTTGGCGCCGCGGACGACGATCCCGCCGTCGCGTTCTCCGACGACCCGCAGCGTGAGGTCGTCCGCGCCGGGGCCCGAGGCCGGGTTGGTGAGGGTGAACGCGGTGTGCAGGTCGCCCTCGGCGAGCCGCCGGTGGAAGGCGAGGGCGTGCTCGGCGCCGTCGAAGGTCTCCCCGGTGAAGACGGCGGGTGCGGCGGCGAATCCGGCCGCGCCGGCGGCCATGTGGTCGGGGGTGCGGCCGAGGAAGCCGTAGCTCGCCTCGGCCGTGGTGCGGAAGGCACGGCGGCGGGCGACGAGGTCCTCGTACGAGCGGGGCACGGCGCAGGCGCGGCGGACGCCGCCCTGGACGAGGACGGGGTGGTGCACGGGGTCGTCGGCGAGGTCGTACAGGCCGGCGAAGGAGGCGGCGGTGGACCGGAAGGCGGGGTGGGCGGTGACGTCCTTGACCCGCTCGCCGTCGAGCCAGATCTCGCGCCCGTCGCGCAGTCCCTCCAGATACTCCTGCCCGGACCTCGTCACCGGTGTCTCGCCTCTCCTCGGGTGTCACGGCTCTGCCGGTCCCGAGCCTGTCCGGGGGCGCCCCGGACGGACAATGAACGTCCGTCCAGGGGTCCTTAAGAACCGTCCAGGGGCTCCCGAAGATGTCAGGTCGGAGGTCGCTACGCGGCCCGGTACTCGCCCGGGGTCACCCCGAACCACTTGCGGAAGGCGAGGTGGAAGCCGACGGCGCTGCGGTAGCCGACGCGGGCGGGCAGGGCCGACTGCGGCAGGGAGGTCTCGGTGAGGAGCCGGCCGGCCTCCTGCATCCGGCGGGCGGCGAGGTACCGGGCCGGGGAGTCGCCCACGAGGTCCCGGAAGGCGGCGGTGAACGAGGAGCGGGACATGCCGACCTCGCGGGCGAGGGAGTCGATGGTCCACGGTTCGGCGAACCGGGTCGCCATCGTGACGACGGCCCGGCTGATGCCGGGGTGGCCGAGCAGCGGCAGCGAGGCCGGGTTCCCGGCGAGCTCGCGGAGCAGCGGGCGGAGCGCGAGGACGAGCGCCATCTCGAAGGCGCGCAGGGTGATGAGCCGGTCGCCGGGGCCGACGGGCCGGTCGGGCGCGGCGAGCAGCCGGAGGGTGTCGCGGAGCAGGGGTTCGCGGTCCACCTGGCGGCCGTCGAGGACGAGGGCCCAGGGCAGGGAGGTGTAGAGGCCGGTGGCGGCGCTGGCGTCGTAGTGGAGTCCGGCGCACAGGAGGCGGCTCTCCGGACCGCTGCCCTCGATGACGATCTCGCCGGAGGTGCCCGGCTGCCGTTCCGGCAGGACCGCCTTGAGCGGGACGCCCTGGCGTTCGGGCCGGTCGGAGAGGCGGTGGGCGGCGCCGGTGGGGAAGACGACGAGGTCGCCGGCGTGGAGTTCGACGGGGGTCTCGTCGTCGGCGGTGATCCAGCAGCCGCCCTCGACGACGTAGTGGAGGACGGCGCAGCTGCGTTCGGCGTCGCCCTCGATGGCCCAGGGGGCGCGGACGTGCCAGCGGCTGTCGAAGACCCCGGTGAGCCGGAGGGGTTTGAGGAGTTCGCTCAGCAGGTCCTCGTGCTCGCCCTCACCGGGAGGATCGAGGGGGTCGCGCTGGTCGTGACGGTCGGTTCCCACGGTTTCCATGGACGATCCTTCAACTTCCGCCCCGGTTTGTTAATTGAACGGCCGAAGCCGCCGCGGGGAGCCTGGAGGGACGCCGACACGGCAGCGGTGACAGCCTATCGAAGGGCCTTGGACACACATGGACAGTGAGATTCCGATGCGGGTGGCGGTCGTGGGCGCGACCGGCTTCCAGGGCGGCGCGGTGGCCCGCCTCCTCGCCGAGCGCCACCACCGGGTGCGGACCCTGACCCGGCGCCCCGAGGCGGACCGGCCGCCGCTCCCCGGGGCCTTCTTCCTCTCCGGGGACCTGGGGGTCCCGGGCGATGTGCGGCGGCTCTTCGCGGGGACGACGCACGCGTTCGTGACGATGCCTCTGGTGTACGACGAGACGCGGGTGGAGGCGTACGCGCGGAACATCGCGGAGGCCGCCCTGGCGGCAGGCACGGAACGCCTGGTGTTCAACGCCAACACCCGGCTCCCGCTGGGCCCGACGGACGTCGCCGCCTTCGAGACGCGGCGGCTCGCGGAGCGGGTGCTGCGGGACAGCGGGGTACCGCTCGTGGTGGTCCGGCCGCCGGTGTACCTGGACAACCTGTTCTCGCCGTGGAACGGGCCGGCGCTGGTCGACGAGGGCGTCCTCGCCTACCCCCTGCCGGAGTCGGCGCGGACGGCGTGGCTGTCGCACCGGGGCCTGGCGGAGGCGGCGCTCGCGGCGCTCACCCGGGAGGGCCTGGAGGGCCGGACCTTCGACATCGGCGGCGAGCGCGCCCTGACGGGCCGCGAGCTGGCGGCGGCGTTCGGCCGGGGGCTCGGCCGGGCGGTGCGGTACGAGGAGCTGGATCCGGCCGTGTTCGAGCGGGGCCTGGCGCAGCTGCTCGGCCCGGAGACGGCGGCCGGGGTGGCGGGGATCTACCACTACATGGCGAGCGGCGCGGATCCGCTCCTGATGACGGACGACGACGGGGTGTCGTCGGAGGTCCTCGGTCTTGAACCGGCCCCGGTGGAGGAGTGGGTGGCCCGCCAGCCCTGGCAGGTGTGGGCGACGGACGCGGAGAGCCCGGACACCTCGCCGCGCCTCTGACGCCGGACCACGGATCGAGCCCCGCCCCACAAAGGCGGGGCTTCTTTCTTGTCCGGCTCGTGCGCTTGCCGATATGCCTACGCCCGAGTAGTTAACAAAGCGCCGGATTGCCCACCCGAGAACCGTGGGAAGGCTCCTGCGGTACACCCCCGAACCCGTCTCCTCCGACCCTCCCGTTCATCCCAGTTCATCCCTGTGGACCCGCCATTCGAGTGAACGCGGACAGGAGCCGTCATGCCCGCAACCCGCCGGCCGTCGACGGAGCTAGAAAGAGCGCACCACCACCCGCACCCCCGTAACCCGTCAGGTGATGCTGTGAATCCGCTCATGGGACGCATTCCCGTACTGGACGTCCGCCCGCTGGTCGAATGCGGCCGGCGCCCCGCGAAAGCGGTGGCCGGAGAGTCCTTCGAGGTGACGGCGACCGTCTTCCGCGAGGGCCACGACGCGGTCGCCGCCAATGTCGTGCTGCGCGGCCCTTCGGGCCGCCCCGGCCCCTGGACCCCGATGCGTGAACTGGCCCCGGGCACCGACCGTTGGGGTGCCGAGGTCACCCCGGACGCCGAGGGCCTCTGGACGTACACCGTGGAGGCCTGGAGCGACCCGGTGGCCACCTGGCGCCACACGGCGAGGATCAAGATCCCGGCCGGGATCGACTCCGAACTGGTCCTCGCCGAGGGCGCCGAGCTGCACGAGCGGGCCGCGAAGGGCGTCCCGAAGAAGGGCGGCGGCCGGGAGGCCGTGCTCGCGGCGGCGGACACGCTGCGGGACGGGTCCCGCCCGGCGGCCGTGCGGCTCGCGGCGGCGCTCGCCCCGCAGGTCGTCGACGCCCTGGACCGCCACCCGCTGCGCGAACTGCTCTCCGCCTCGGCCACGTTGCCGCTGCAGGTGGAGCGGGAGCGGGCCCTGTTCGGCTCCTGGTACGAGTTCTTCCCGCGCTCGGAGGGCGTGCGGAAGGTGAAGGGGCGTACGGTCCCGGGGAACTTCCGCACCGCGGCCGAACGGCTCCCGGCGGTCGCCGCGATGGGTTTCGACGTCGTCTACCTGCCGCCGGTGCACCCGATCGGCGAGACCCACCGCAAGGGCCCCAACAACTCCCTGTCGGCGTCGCCGAGCGACGTCGGGGTGCCGTGGGCGATCGGCTCGCCGGAGGGCGGGCACGACGCGCTCCACCCGGACCTCGGCACGTTCGAGGACTTCGACGCGTTCGTGGCGCGGGCCAGGGAGCTGCGTCTGGAGATCGCCCTGGACTTCGCGCTCCAGTGCTCCCCGGACCACCCGTGGGTGGAGAAGCACCCGGAGTGGTTCCACCACCGGCCGGACGGTTCGATCGCGTACGCGGAGAACCCGCCGAAGAAGTACCAGGACATCTATCCGATCGCGTTCGACAAGGACATGGACGGGATCGTCGCGGAGACCGTGCGGGTGCTGCGGTTCTGGATGGACCACGGCATCCGGATCTTCCGCGTCGACAACCCGCACACCAAGCCGGTGGTGTTCTGGGAGCGGGTGATCGGCGAGATCAACCGGGCCGACCCGGACGTGATCTTCCTGGCGGAGGCGTTCACCCGGCCGGCGATGATGCGGACGCTCGGCGCGATCGGCTTCCAGCAGTCGTACACGTACTTCACCTGGCGCAACACCAAGGAGGAGCTGACGGAGTACCTCACCGAGCTGTCCGGGGAGACGGCCGCGCAGATGCGGCCGAACTTCTTCGTGAACACCCCCGACATCCTGCACGCCTACCTCCAGGAGGGCGGCCGGCACGCGTTCGAGGCGCGGGCGGTGCTCGCGGCCACGCTCTCGCCGTCCTGGGGCATGTACGCCGGGTACGAGCTGTGCGAGAACACCCCGCTGCGGGACGGCAGCGAGGAGTACCTCGACTCGGAGAAGTACGAACTCAGGCCGCGGGACTGGGAGTCGGCGGAGCGGGCGGGGACGACGATCACCCCGCTCATCACCGCCCTGAACCGGATCAGGCGCCGCCACCCGGCCCTCCGCCGGCTGCGGAACCTGACCTTCCACGACACCGACAACGCGCAGGTGATCGCGTACTCGAAGCGCTCGGGTTCGAACATCGTTCTGGTGGTCGTCAACCTCGACCCGCACCACACCCAGGAGGCTTCACTCTCGTTGAACATGCCGGAACTCGGCCTCGACTGGCACGAGACCGTGCCGGTGCGCGACGAGCTCACCGGCGAGACCTATCACTGGGGCAGGGCCGCATACGTGCGCTTGGAACCGGGCGTCACGCCCGCGCACGTACTCGCCCTGCGACCGTCCCCGCAGACCGGAGGGTCACCCACATCATGACTGTCAACGAGCCCGTCCCCGACACCTTCGAGGACACCCCCGCCAAGGACCGCGATCCCGACTGGTTCAAGCGGGCGGTGTTCTACGAGGTCCTCGTCCGCTCCTTCCAGGACAGCAACGGCGACGGCGTCGGCGACCTGAAGGGCATCACGTCCAAGCTGGACTACCTCCAGTGGCTGGGCGTCGACTGCCTCTGGCTGCCACCGTTCTTCAAGTCCCCGCTGCGGGACGGGGGCTACGACGTCGCCGACTACACCTCGGTGCTCCCCGAGTTCGGCGACCTCGCCGACTTCGTCGAGTTCGTCGACGCCGCCCACCAGCGCGGCATGCGCGTGGTCATCGACTTCGTCATGAACCACACCAGCGACCAGCACCCGTGGTTCCAGGAGTCGCGGCGCGACCCGGACGGCCCCTACGGGGACTACTACGTCTGGGCGGACGACGACAAGCAGTACGCGGACGCCCGGATCATCTTCGTCGACACCGAGTCCTCGAACTGGACCTTCGACCCGGTCCGCAAGCAGTACTACTGGCACCGCTTCTTCTCGCACCAGCCGGACCTCAACTACGAGAACCCGGCGGTGCAGGAGGAGATCCTCTCCGCGCTGAAGTTCTGGCTGGACCTGGGGATCGACGGCTTCCGCCTCGACGCGGTGCCGTACCTGTACCAGCAGGAGGGCACCAACTGCGAGAACCTCCCCGCCACCCACGGCTTCCTCAAGCAGGTCCGCAAGGAGATCGACGACCACTACCCGGACACGGTGCTCCTCGCCGAGGCCAACCAGTGGCCGGAGGACGTCGTCGACTACTTCGGCGACTTCCGCTCGGGCGGCGACGAGTGCCACATGGCCTTCCACTTCCCGGTCATGCCGCGCATCTTCATGGCCGTGCGGCGCGAGTCCCGCTACCCGGTCTCGGAAATCCTGGCGAAGACCCCGGAGATCCCCTCCGGCTGCCAGTGGGGCATCTTCCTGCGCAACCACGACGAGCTCACCCTCGAGATGGTCACGGACGAAGAGCGCGACTACATGTACGCCGAGTACGCCAAGGACCCGCGCATGCGGGCCAACATCGGCATCCGGCGGCGGCTCGCCCCGCTCCTCGACAACGACCGCAAGCAGATGGAGCTGTTCACCGCCCTGCTCTTCTCGCTGCCCGGTTCGCCGGTGCTCTACTACGGCGACGAGATCGGCATGGGCGACAACATCTGGCTCGGTGACCGGGACGGGGTGCGGACCCCGATGCAGTGGACCCCCGACCGGAACGCCGGCTTCTCCTCCTGCGACCCGGGACGGCTCTACCTGCCGGCCATCATGGACCCGGTCCACGGCTACCAGGTGACCAACGTCGAGGCGGGCATGGCCTCGCCGTCCTCGCTCCTCCACTGGACGAAGCGGATGATCGAGATCCGAAAGCAGAACCGGGCCTTCGGGACGGGGACGTACACGGAACTCCCGGCGTCCAACCCGGCGGTGCTCGCCTTCCTGCGGGAGGACGGCGACGATCTGGTGCTCTGCGTGAACAACTTCTCGCGGCACGCCCAGCCCACCGAGCTCGACCTGCGGCGCTTCGACGGCACGCACCCCGTGGAGCTGATCGGCGGGGTGAAGTTCCCGGCGATCGGACAGCTGCCCTACCTCCTGACCCTTGCGGGACACGGCTTCTACTGGTTCCGTCTCAAGAAGGCCTGAGCAGCGGCCAGTTCCAGGTGGGACGGTTTCCCCCGTCCCACTCTGGGCACTGTGAACGACACACGATCCACGCCACGATTCAGGTCCATCCGGGCCTTCTTGCCGGGCCCATACGGATCTTCCCTTTCCGACACGTCCCGCACATCCGGACAGTCACAGCCGCCATCCGGGACACTCTGCGCATTTGAACGCATACGAAAGCCACTTGCGCGCCCCGGGGAAAGGACGCGATGCCATGCCGGAGACCGCATCCACCACCCGGGCCCCGGACGCCCTCCTTCCGTCCCTCGCGCCCCTGCTCCACGAATGGCTGCCACGGCAGCGCTGGTTCGCGGGCAAGGGCCGCCGGGTCACCGGATTCACGCTGGACGCGGCCACCGAGCTGCTGCCCCTGGACGGCGCGGGACCCGGCCTCCTCCATCTCCTCGTACGGGTCGAACAGCCGGGACGCCCGGCCGGAACACCCGCCGACTGCTACCAACTCCTCCTGGGCGTACGGACCCAGCTCCCGCCCCGCCTCGGCCCCGCCCTGATCGGCCGGATCCGGCAGGGCCCGCTCGCCGGACGGGCGGTGTACGAGGGCCTGCGCGACCCACGCCTGGCGGGGCTCCTGTACGAGCGGCTGCGCACCCCGGGCCGCACCGGCCCGCTGCGCTTCCACGCCACGACGGCCCTGCCCCCGGCCCTGGCCCCCCGCATGCTGGACGCGGAACAGTCCAACTCGTCCCTCGTCTACGGAGATTCGTTCATCCTGAAGATCTTCCGGAGGGTCAGCCCGGGCGCCAACCCGGACCTGGAGCTGCCGCTGGCCCTGAGCCGGGCCGGCTGCGCACGCGTCCCCGCCCCGGTCGCCTGGTTCGAATCGGGAGCCTCCACCCTCGGCGTCCTCCAGCCCTACCTGCGGGACTCCCGGGACGGCTGGCGGCTCGCCCTCGACGCCCTCGCCGACGGGCGGGAGTTCACGACGGAGGCGCGCGCTCTCGGCCGGGCCACGGCGGAGGTGCACCTGGCTCTCGCCGAGGCGCTCCCCACCCGTCGACTCGCCCGCGCGGAGACCGAACAGCTGGCCGCCGCGATGGACCGGCGGCTGCACGCGGCGGCGCAGGCCGTGCCGGCCCTGCTCCCGTACGTACCGGGCCTACGGGCCGTGTTCGCCGCGGCGAGCGGTGGGGCGGCGGTGCAGCGCATCCACGGCGACCTCCACCTCGGGCAGACCCTGCGGGGCTCCGACGGCGGCTGGGCCGTCATCGACTTCGAGGGCGAACCGGCGAAGCCGCTGGACGAACGGCGCAGCCCGCAGCCGGCCGTCCGCGACGTCGCCGGCATGCTCCGCTCCTTCGACTACGCGGCCCGCACGCACCGGCCCTGGAACGCGGACTGGGCGGCGCGGTGCCGGGCGGCGTACTGCACGGGCTACGCGGAGGCGGCGGGGGTGGACCCGCGGGCGGACCCGGCGCTGCTCCGGGCCTACGAGACGGACAAGGCGGTGTACGAGGTCGTGTACGAGGCCCGGCACCGACCGGACTGGCTCCCGGTCCCGATGTCCGCCATCGAACGCCTCGCAACCCCATGAGCCTCCGGCGCGTGCGGCGCCCCCGCCCGCCCCCCGTTGCGGGCCCGCGCCCCGCCGTTGTGGGCAGTCGTTCCGCTGGGGCGGAACGGGTGGGCACAACGGACCCGCGCCCTGCCGGCGCCAGAGGCTTCCGAGCCTGGACCCGCACCCCGTGTGCACCGTCGCTTGTGGTGCGGGTCCAGGCTCGGAACGCGGAGGCGCCCGCAGAAGGCGCCGTCCCGTGTGCCCACCCGTCCCGCCCCAGCGGGACGATTGCCCACACGGGGGTGGGCAGGGGCGCCGCCCACGCGGGCGCGGGCCCCGACCCGTTCGGCGCAGTCGGGGGACGGCCCGCACCGCGTCCCGCCTGCGGCAGCCCGACGCGCCCCGTTCGGCCGAGTGTCCCCCGTCACCGCACC
This sequence comes from Streptomyces sp. NPDC044003, assembly GCF_056435185.1. NCBI lineage: Bacteria > Bacillati > Actinomycetota > Actinomycetes > Kitasatosporales > Streptomycetaceae > Streptomyces > Streptomyces sp. NPDC044003. The sequence continues at coordinate 310,408 of NZ_JBWKFA010000001.1, forward strand.
ACCGTTCCGTACCCGTACCCCCTTCCCCTGTCCTCAGGAGGCACCCCCGTGACCCCCCGTCCCGCAGGCAAGACGTCCCGCTCCGTGCGGAAGGCGCCGGCGCTCGATCCCGGCGACCGGGCCCGGCTGCTCGCCGGGGAGCACCATGACCCGCACGGCGTGCTCGGTGCGCATCCGGTCAAGGGCGGGGTCGTCATCAGGGCGCTCCGCCCCTGGGCCAAGGAGGTCGCCGTCCTGACGAAGGGCAAGCGGCTCCCGATGGACGACGAGGGAGACGGCCTCTTCTCGGTGTTCGTCCCGCTGCTGCGGAAGGTGCCGGCGTACGAGCTCCGGGTCCGGTACGACGGGGACGAGATGCCCGTCCACGACCCGTACCGCTTCCTCCCGTCCCTCGGCGAGCTCGACCTGCATCTCATCGGCGAGGGCCGGCACGAGGAGCTGTGGACGGCGCTCGGCTCCCACCCGATGACCCACGAGGGTGTCACCGGCACCCGTTTCGCCGTGTGGGCGCCGAACGCGCGCGGGGTGCGGGTCACGGGTGACTTCACGCACTGGGACGGCACGGCGCTGCCGATGCGGTCACTCGGTTCGACGGGCGTGTGGGAGCTGTTCGTGCCGGGGGTCGGCGAGGGCGCCGTCTACAAGTACGACATCACGCGGCCCGACGGTTCGCACACGGTCCGCGCGGACCCGATGGCCCGCCGTACGGAGTGCCCGCCGAACACGGCGTCGATCGTCACGGCCTCGCACTACACGTGGGACGACGCGGAGTGGATGGAGCGGCGCGGGTCCCGCCCGCCGCACGAGGCGCCGATCTCCGTCTACGAGGTGCATCTGCCGTCGTGGCGGCCGGGGCTGACCTACCGGCAGCTGGCCGAGCAGCTGCCCGCCTACGTCCGTGATCTCGGGTTCACGCACGTGGAGTTCATGCCGGTCACCGAGCACCCCTTCGGCGGCTCCTGGGGCTACCAGGTCACCGGGTTCTACGCGCCGACGGCCCGCATGGGCACCCCCGACGACTTCCGGTTCCTCGTCGACGCGCTGCACCGGGCCGGGATCGGCGTGCTGATGGACTGGGTGCCCGCGCACTTCCCGAAGGACGACTGGGCGCTCGCGGAGTTCGACGGGCGTCCGCTGTACGAGCACGAGGACCCGCGCCGTTCGCACCATCCCGACTGGGGAACCCTCGAGTTCGACTACGGCCGCAAGGAGGTGCGGAACTTCCTCGTCGCGAACGCCGTGTACTGGTGCCAGGAGTTCCACATCGACGGGCTGCGGGTCGACGCGGTGGCGTCGATGCTCTACCTGGACTACTCGCGGGAGCACGGCGAGTGGCTGCCGAACGAGTTCGGGGGCCGGGAGAACCTGGACGCGGTCCGCTTCCTGCAGGAGATGAACGCCACCGTCTACCGGCGCTGCCCCGGTGTCGTCACCTTCGCCGAGGAGTCCACCGCCTGGGACGGGGTGACGCGGGCGACGGACCAGGTGGGTCCGGGCGGCTTCGGCGGTCTGGGTTTCGGCATGAAGTGGAACATGGGCTGGATGCACGACTCGCTGGAGTACGTGCAGAAGGAGCCGGTGCACCGCAAGTACCACCACCACGAGATGACGTTCTCGATGGTGTACGCGTACAGCGAGAACTACATCCTGCCGATCTCGCACGACGAGGTGGTGCACGGGAAGCGGTCGCTGGTGTCGAAGATGCCGGGCGACTGGTGGCAGCAGCGGGCGAACCACCGCGCCTATCTGGGCTTCATGTGGGCGCACCCCGGCAAGCAGCTGCTCTACATGGGGCAGGAGTTCGCGCAGGGGGCGGAGTGGTCGGCGGACCACGGCCCGGACTGGTGGCTGCTCGATCCGGCGTACGGGGCGGAGGCGGACCACCGGGGGGTGCGGGATCTCGTCCGGGACCTGAACACGGTGTACACGGGGACGCCCTCGCTCTGGGAGCGGGACACCGCCCCCGAGGGGTTCCAGTGGGTGGTGGGGGACGCGGCCGAGGACAACGTCTTCGCGTTCCTGCGCTTCGACGGCTTCGGTGCGCCGCTGCTCGCGGTCTGCAACTTCTCGCCGGTGGTGCGGCACGACTACCGGCTCGGGGTGCCCGACGCGTTCGCGGCCTGGGCGGAGGTCCTGAACACGGACGCGGCCCGGTACGGGGGTTCGGACGTGGTCGGCACCGACCCGGTGAAGACCGAGTCGGTGCCGTGGCACGGCCGTGAGGCGAGCGTACGGATGACCCTGCCGCCGCTCGCGACGGTCTGGCTCAGGCCGGCCTGATGACGCCCATCCGCTGAGTGGCCCGGGTGAGCGCCACGTACAGGTCGTTGATCCCGTGCGTGGCGCCCTCCCGGATGCCGTCGGGGTCGACGACCAACACCGTGTCGAATTCGAGGCCCTTCGCCTGCCGGGGGTCGAGGAGGACGACCGGGCGGGTGAGGTCGGGCTTCGGGCCGTACGCGGCCTCGGGGAGCGCCGCGATCAGGCCGGGGTGGAACTCGGCCGGGGCGATGACGGCGATCCGGCCCTCCTCGCGGAGTTCGGCGGCGACCGCGTCGGCGGCCTCCTTGACCGGGTCGTCGACGGTCCGGTCCCAGGGTTCGACGCCGGTGGAGCGGACCGAGCGGGGCGGTTCGAAGCCGGGTTCGGCGGCCCGCCGGGTCTCGGCGGCGACGGCCATGATCTCGGCGGGGGTGCGGTAGTTGACGCCGAGGCGGACGTGGTCCCAGCGGTCCTCGACGTACGGGCCGAGGATGCTCTGCCAGGCGCCGACGCCGGCCGGGTCGCCGGTCTGGGCGGGGTCGCCGACGAGCGTCATGGAGCGGCTGGGGCTGCGACGCATGAGGAGCCGCCAGGCCATGGCGGAGAGCTCCTGGGCCTCGTCGACGATGATGTGGCCGAAGGCCCAGGTGCGGTCGGCGGCGGCCCGCTCGGCGGCGGTGCGGTGGTCGGCCTCCTCGTGGCGTTCGGCGAAGCGTTCGGCGTCGATGATGTCGTGGGCGGAGAGGACCTCGGAGGCGTCCTTGTCGAGCTCCTCCTTGTCCTCGAACTCGTAGGTGCGGGAGGCGAAGGAGACGTCGAGGACGCCCTGCGCGTACTGGATCTGCTTCTGGCGTTCGGCCTCCTCGGCGGCGCGGAGGGCGGAGTCGTCCTCGCCGAGGAGTTCGGCGGCCTCGTCGAGCAGCGGTACGTCGGCGGGGGTCCAGGGTCCCCCGTCGCGCCGGATCGCGGCGGCGTCGTCCTCCGTGAGGTGGGTGGGTTCGGCGAGGTAGTCCGCGAGGAAGGCCTGCGGGGTGAGTGCCGGCCAGAGGGTGTCGATCGCGGCGTGGACCTCGGGGTTGGCGGCGACGCCCTTGGCGAGCAGGGCGATGTCGTCGGGGCCGAGGAAGTTGGGGCCGCCGTAGGGGTCGGCGCCGATGCGGTCGGCGAGCTGTTCGGCGAGCGCGTCGAGGATCCGGAAGACGAAGTAGGGCCGGGCGAGGTTGTGCGGGAGGAAGGTCTCGCGGGCCTTGTGGCGGGCTTCGAGGGCCATGTCCCAGTCGATGACCAGGTCGCCGTCCTCGTGCGGGACGATCAGCGGCTCGCCTCGCTCGGGGACCTGCTGCCGGTCCCGTACGGCCGCGGAGAGGGCGTCGGCCATGGTGGCGGCGCCCTTCACGGCGGCGGCGCGCGGGCTGTCGGTGCCGGTGGCGCGGACGCCGGGGAAGAGCTCGGCGGGGGTGGCGAGGAGGACGCCGGTCTCGCCGAGGGAGGGCAGGACGTTGCCGATGTAGCCGAGGAAGGCGGGGTTGGGGCCGACGATGAGGACGGCCCGCTTGGCGAGCTGCTCGCGGTGCGCGTACAGGAGGTAGGCGGCCCGGTGCAGGGCGACGGCGGTCTTGCCGGTGCCGGGGCCGCCCTCGACGACGAGGACCCCGCGGTGCGGGGAGCGGATGATGGCGTCCTGCTCGGCCTGGATGGTCTGCACGATGTCGTGCATGCGGCCGGTGCGGGCGGCGTCGAGCGCGGCGAGCAGCACCTCGTCGGCGTTCCGGCTCTCGTGGCCGGTGCGGGTGGCGTCGGCGAGGTCGAGGACCTCGTCGTGGAGGGAGACGACCTCGCGGCCCTGGGTGGTGATGTGGCGGCGGCGGGAGAGGCCCATCGGCTCGTAGCCGGTGGCGAGGTAGAAGGGGCGGGCGATCTCGGCGCGCCAGTCGACGACGAGCGGCGTGCGGTTCGGGTCGTCCTCGCGGATGCCGAGCCGGCCGATGTGGTGGTCGCGGCCGTCCTTGAAGACGAGCCGGCCGAAGCAGAGCCCGCTCTCCCCGGCGTTGAGCGCGGCGAGCAGCCCCGACTGCTCGGCGACCATCACGTCCCGTTCGAGGCGGCCCTGGCTGCTGCCGACCCCGGGGGTGCGGAGCGCCTGCTCGACGGCGGCTTCGGCCTGGTCCCTGAGGTCGTCGAGTCGTGCGTAGAGATCGGTGATGAATTGCTGCTCATTCCGAAATTCCTCGGTTGACAATTCGACTCCCGGCGCGATACAGTGCGTTTATTGAACTTCTCCGCGTCTTCGGTATGCCTGGACACGGAATCCATCAATATACGCGAGGCAATACCCCGACTGTCAATTCTAGTCGGGGTATTTCTGTATGCCTCGGTATCGGCGGCGGGCCCCCGCTAGGCCAGTACGTCCTCCAGGTCGGCCAGGAGGCGGCGCTTCGGGCGGGCACCGACGATCGACTTCACCGGCTCGCCTCCCCGGAAGACCATGAGGGTCGGGGCCGCGAGGACTCCGTACCTCCGGGCGGTCTCCGGGTTGCGGTCCACGTCGATCTCCACGATCCGCAGCCGCTCCGCCTGCTCCACGGCGATCGCGCCGAGCACCGGCTTCAGCTGCCGGCACGGCCCGCACCACTCCGCCGTGAACTTCACCAGGACCGGCAGCCCTGCGCCCAGCACCTCCGTGCCGAAGTCCGCGTCCGTGACCTCGGCCACGCCCTCCGCGTACGTCGTCATCTCCGTCACCCCTCCGTCTCCGTCTCCGTCAACGCTCCGAGTTCGCACCGGGGCTCCGGGCCGTGCGGCAGCTCCGCCTCGGCCCGCAGCAGCTTGGGCGCCCACCTGGGCGCGTACCGCCTGGAGCTGTTCGATGAGCCCGTCCAGTTCGGCGAGCTTCCGCCGGTAGACGGCGATCGACGCGGGACAGGAGTCCCCCGCCGGATGCCCCGCGCGCAGGCAGTCGACGAACGGCCGCGTCTCCTCCAGCTCGAACCCGAAGTCCTGCAGGGTCCTGATCTGCCGGAGCAGCCGCAGGTCGTCCTCGTCGTACGTGCGGTACCCCTGCTCCGTACGCCCGGCGGTCAGCAGACCGCGGGACTCGTAGTACCGCAGGGTCCGCGTGGTCGTCCCGGCCCGCTCGGCCAGCTCTCCGATGCGCATGTCCCCGACGGTAGGCCTTGACGCCGACGTCAAGGCAAGGAGTCAGGGGGCGGCCGGCGGCAGGAGCGGCTTCCGGACCACCGGGGAGGACAGCACGATCGAGGTCGTGGTCCGGCCGAGGGCCGAGGTCTGCTCCAGGATCTCTTCCAGGTGGATGGTGTCGGTGACGGCGACCTTCAGGATCCAGCAGTCCTCGCCGACCACGTGGTGGACCTCAAGAACCTCGGGGCGCGCGGTCAGCTCCAGGGTGCGGGGGTGCTTCAGGTTGTAGCCGCCGTGCGGGTTCACGCGGATGAAGGCCTGGATGCCGTAGCCGAGCACGGCCGGCGCGACGTGCGCGCCGTAGCCGGTGACCGCCCCGCCCGCCTCCAGACGGCGGACGCGCTCGGTCACGGCCGCGGGGCTGAGCCGGACGCGGCGGCCGAGTTCGCTCAGTTTGATGCGGCCGTCGGTCTGGAGGAGGTCCAGGATCTGCCGGTCGATGGGGTCGAAAGCGGCCGCCGAGGTTTCGTCGGTGGCGGCGCGCGAATGCCGTGGTTCCTTCGGCGGGACGGCCTGCACTCCCATGTTTCCCCCTTCAATCGGCGAGCGCACAACGTAACACTTGTCCTCGAAAGCAAGAGGGAGTCGGGAAGTTGGGGAGTGGGGAGCCATGGACGTTCTGGTCATCGGCGGGAACCGCTATTTCGGAAAGCGGCTGATCGCGCTCCTCCGGGAATCCGGGCACCGGATCACGGTGCTCAACCGGGGTTCTTCCGCCGCCCCGGAGGGAATCGAGCAGCTGGTCGCCGACCGCGACGACGAGAACGCACTCGCATCCGTGCTCGCGGGCCGCTCCTTCGACGTCGTCGTGGACCAGGTCTGCTACACCCCGCGCCAGGCGGAGATCGCCCGGCGCGTGTTCGCGACGCGCACCCGGCGCTATGTCATGACGTCGACGGTGGAGGTGTACGAGTACGAGGACTCGGCCGTACCCGTCGCCGAGTCCGCCCTCGACCCGGCCACGGTGACCGTCGACACGGGCCTGCCCTGGGAGGACCCCGAGTTCCTCGGCGCGCACTACGGGGAGGGCAAGCGGCAGGCCGAGGCGGTCTTCGCGGCGGACGCGCCCTTCGCGTGGACCTCGGTGCGGGTGGGGCACGTCCTGGGCGGCGCGGACGACTTCACGGGTCGGCTCGATCACTACGCGCGGCGGATCCGCGCGGGCGAGCCGATCGCGGTGCCGGTGGTGAACCACCCGGCGACCTATGTGTACGTGGAGGAGATCGCCGCGTTCCTCGCCTGGGCGGTCGGGGCGGAGTTCACCGGACCGGTGAACGCGCACTCCCACGGTCCGCTCACCACGGCCGACATCTGCGCGGAGATCGAGAAGCTGGTGGGCGGCCGGACGGTGTTCCAGGAGGTGGAGGTCGGCGAGGTCTCGCCGTTCTCCTTCGCCCGCTCGTACGGGATGGACAACTCCCGCGCGGTTTCCCTGGGTTACTCGTTCAGGGATTCCGGCGAATGGCTGGCGAAGGCGGTAGCCGAGACGATGGGGGCGGAGCACTGATGCGGTACCGGATGCTGGGGGACGTACGGGTCGGGGCGATCGGGTTCGGCACGATGCCGCTCTCCATCGAGGGCCGGCCGGACGAGGCACGGGCCGTGGCCACCGTGCACGCGGCGCTGGAAGCGGGGGTGACGCTCCTCGACACCGCCGACTCCTACCACCCGCCGGGCGGCACACCGGGCGAGGGCGAACTCCTCGTGGCCCGGGCCCTCGCCTCGTACGGCGGCGGCACGGACGGTGTACTCGTGGCGACGAAGGGCGGCCGGGGGCGGACGGCCGACGGCGACTGGACCGTGGACGGCCGGCCCGAGCACCTGCGGCGGGCGGCGGAGGGCTCGGCGCGGCGGCTCGGCGGCGACGCGATCGGCCTGTACCAGCTGCACAAGCCGGACCCGGCGGTCCCGTACGCCGAATCGCTGGGAGCGGTACGGGAGTTGCTGGACGCGGGCACGGTGAGGCTGGCGGGCGTCTCGAACGTGGACGCCGGGCAGATCCGGCTGGCCCGCGAGATCCTCGGCGACCGTCTGGTCGCCGTGCAGAACCGCTACTCGCCGGCGGTCCGGGACAGCGAGGCGGAGCTGCGGCTCTGCGCGGAGCTGGGGCTCGCCTTCCTGCCGTGGAGCCCGCTGGGCGGGATCTCGCGCAGCTCCCTGGACGGGGCGTCGGCCCTGGAGGAGGACCCGGAGTTCGGCGCCTTCCACCGGGTGGCGCGGGCCCGGGGGGTCAGCCCGCAGCGGGTGGCCCTGGCCTGGCTCCTGACCCGCTCGGACACGGTCCTCCCGATCCCGGGCGCGAGCCGCCCGGAGACGGTCCGGGACTCGGCGGGGGCGGCGGATCTGCGGCTCTCGCGGGAGGAGCTGGCGGAGCTGGGGAACTGAGGGAGCTGGGGGAGCTGAGGGAGCTGGGGGAACTGAGGGAGCTGGGGGAGCTGAGGGAGCTGAGGGAGCTGGGGAACTGAGGGAGCTGGGGAGCGCGCGCCCTGGAGGTGGGCCGCGCCCTACGGGGGCCTGGGAGGTGCAGTCGCGTTCTCCCGGGGGCCTGGGGGCGCGTCACGCCCTAACCGGGCCTTGGGGGGGTTGTCGCGTCCTCCCGGGGCCTTGGGGGCGCGTCACGTCCTCCCGGGGCCTTGGGGGGGGTGAGTCGCGTCCTCCCGGGGCCTTGGGGGGGTGAGTCGCGTCCTCCCGGGGCCTTGGGGGGGGTGGGTCGCGTCCTCCGGGGCCTTGGGGGCGCGTCACGTCCCCCCGGGGCCTTGAGGGGGGTGGGTCGCGTCCTCCCGGGCCCGGATCCGGCTCAAGGCCCGGGAACCGGAAGGACGCGAGTCCCCCCGAGCGGTCAGACGCCCGCTCGGGCCTTTTCGTCGCCTTCCTCCGTGCGCTGGTCCGGGAGCACCGTCTCCGCGTGGTCGTCCACCAGGGTCTTCTCGTCGAACGGGACCCGGCCCGCGAGGACCTCCGCCGCCCGCGCCTTGTCGATCTCCTTCGTCCACGTGCCGACGAGCACCGTCGCCACCGCGTTCCCCGCGAAGTTCGTGAGGGCGCGCGCCTCGCTCATGAAGCGGTCGATGCCGACGATCAGACCCACGCCGTCGACCAGCTCGGGCCGGTGCGACTGGAGGCCGCCCGCGAGGGTGGCGAGGCCGGCGCCGGTGACGCCCGCCGCGCCCTTCGAGGCGATGATCATGAAGACGAGGAGCGAGATCTGCTCGCCGATCGAGAGCGGGTTCCCCATGGCCTCGGCGGTGAACAGCGAGGCCATCGTCAGGTAGATCGCGGTGCCGTCGAGGTTGAAGGAGTACCCGGTCGGCACGGTGATGCCGACGACCGGCTTGCTGACCCCCAGGTGCTCCATCTTCGCGATGAGCCGGGGCAGCGCGGACTCCGAGGAGGAGGTGGAGAGGATCAGCAGGAACTCGCGGCCCAGGTACTTCAGGAGCGACCAGATGTTGATCCCGGCGATCAGGCGGAGCAGCAGGCCGAGGACCACGAAGACGAAGAGTCCGCAGGTGACGTAGAAGCCGATCATGATGACGGCGAGCGACTTGAGCGCGGCGGCACCGGTCGCGCCGACGACGGCCGCGATCGCACCGAACGCGCCGACCGGAGCGGCCCACATGATCATGCCGAGGATGCGGAAGACGAGCTTCTGGATGTGTCCGATGCCCCGCAGGACCGGCTCCCCTGCCGCACCCATCGCCTGGAGCGCGAAGCCCGCGAGCAGCGCGACGAGCAGCGTCTGGAGGACCTCGCCCTCGGTGAAGGCGGAGACCAGCGTCTTCGGGATGATCCCCAGCAGGAAGTCCGGGGTCGACTCGCTCGCGCCCTCGGCCTGCTTGGCGCCCGCCTCGGCGATCTCCTTGGTGAGGTGGAGGCCGGAGCCGGGCTCCAGGAGGTTGCCGACGAGCAGGCCGATCGCGAGTGCGACGGTCGACATCACGAGGAAGTAGCCGAGGGCGAGGCCGCCGACGGCACCGACCTTCGCGGCCTTCCGGACGGATCCGACGCCGAGCACGATCGTGCAGAAGATGATCGGCGAGATCATCATCTTGATCAGGTTGACGAAGCCGGTGCCGAGCGGCTTGAGCTCGACGGCGACGCCCGGCGCCAGGAAACCGACCGCGATGCCGAGCAGTACGGCGCCGATGACGGCCAGATACAGATAGTGGGTGCGGTCCCGTCGTGCGGCCACGGGGTCCTCCTCGTGCTGATGGGTGTCCACGTCCCGGTGGACCTCCGCGACTATCCATCAGCCTGTGACCCGGGTCACGGTTGCGTACGTTTCGTTCACGACCGAAACGACGGACCCCCTCTCGGGAAGGGCACGATTCGGGAACGCCATACCCCCCGCGCACGTTCCCACGTGCACACTTACCCGCATGCGTTTCCCCCTCCCCCGCCCCCGCAGCCTCGCCGGCCAGCTCTTCGCGATGCAGGTCGTCCTCGTGGCCGTCGTCGTGGCGGGGTGTGCGGTCTTCGCGTACCTCACGGACCGGACGCAGGCCGAGGAGACCGCGCGGCGCCAGGCCACGGCGACCGCCGCCGCCGTCGCCGACTCCCCGTCCGTGGCCGCCGCCGCCCGCTCCGCCGACCCGTCGGCCGTCCTCCAGCCGTACGCCGAGTCGCTGCGCCGCCACGCGGGCGTCGCCTTCGTGGTGATCATGGCCCCGGACGGCACCCGCTGGACGCACCCGGAGCCGGCGCAGATCGGCCGCACGTACCTCGGCCACATAGCGGAGGCCCAGCAGGGCCGGTTCTACTCGGAGACGCACCTGGGCGTCCTCGGCCCCTCCGTGCGGACGGTGGCGCCCGTCTTCGACGGCGGCCGGGTCGTCGCCCTGGTCAGCGCGGGCATCACGATCGACAAGATCAGCGAGCAGGTACGGGAGCAGGTGACCGCCCTGCTCGGCATGGCGGGCGCGGCGCTCGCGCTCGGCGGCGCGGGGACGTTCGTCGTGAACGCGCGCCTGCGCCGCCACACGCACGGCATGAACGCCACCGAGCTGAGCCGGATGCACGACTACCACGAGGCCGCGCTGCACGCGGTGCGGGAGGGGCTCGTGATGCTCGACGGGCGACGGAGGATCGCCCTCATCAACGACGGCGCGCGGGAGCTCCTCGGCCTGGACGAGGGGGTCGTCGGCCGGCCGGCCGCGGACCTCGGCCTGCCGGCACCGCTGACCGGAGCGCTGCTCTCCTCGGAGCCGCGCGTCGACGAGACGCACCTGACGGCCGAGCGGGTGCTGGTCGTGAACACCCGCCCGGTGGTGGGCGGGGAGCGGCGCGGCACCGTCGTCACGCTCCGGGACCGCACCGAACTCCAGGCACTTTCCGGAGAGTTGGACTCCGAGCGGGGCTTCACGGAGGCGCTCCGCTCGCAGGCCCACGAGGCGGCGAACCGGCTGCACACGGTCGTGTCGCTCATCGAACTGGGCCGGGTGGCCGAGGCCGTGGAGTTCGCGACGGCGGAACTGGAACTGGCGCAGGCGCTGACGGACCGGGTGGTCGACGCCGTCGGCGAACCGGTCCTCGCGGCGCTGCTGCTCGGCAAGGCGGCGCAGGCCAACGAGCGGGGCGTGGAGCTGGTCCTCACCGAGGACAGCCGCATCGACGACGGCCGGGTACCGGCGGCGCTGCCCTCCCGGGACCTGGTGACGATCCTCGGCAACCTCATCGACAACGCGGTGGAGGCGGCCGGCGGGACCCCGCACGCGCGCGTGACGGTCACCGTCGCGGCCCGCGCGGGCGACGGGGAGCTGCTGCTCCGGGTCGGCGACAGCGGCCCGGGCGTCCGCCCCGCCGACCGGGAGGCGGTCCTCGGGCGCGGCTGGTCCACCCGGGGCCCCGGCCGCGGCCTCGGGCTCGCCCTGGTGGGCCAGGCGGTCACCCGCGCCTCGGGCACGCTGCAGCTGACGGACGCGGTGGAGGGCGGCGCGGAGTTCACCGTACGACTTCCGCTGCCGGCACCCCTGCCGCGGGAGCCCCGACAGCACGAACACGGGCTGGCCCCCACGGAGGGCCGGGGCGCCCACGGACCGGGCGCCACCGAAGGCCCGAACGACCACGGGCCGGGCGCCACCGAAGGCCCGAACGACCACGGGCCGGGCGCCACCGAAGGCCCGAACGACCACGGGCCGAACCACGCTGAAGGCCTGAACGGCCACGGACCGGACCACGCCGAAGGCCCGGGCGTCCCGGCACAAGGTCGCCCGCGCGTCTCCGGCCACGCCGGTGGCCTGGGCGGCCCCGGCGGTCCAGGTGCCGCCGCCGGCACCGGTGACCCCGGCGCTCCCGGCGCTTTCAGCCGTCCCGGCGGCCCCGCTCCGGGCGCACCCGGCGCTCCCGGCGCCTCCGGTCGGCCAGGAGTGCCCCACACCCCCCGTCCCTCCGAGCCGGAGGTGGACGCGTGAGTGCGATGCCCCTCCGCGTTCTCGTCGTCGAGGACGACCCCGTCGCGGCCGATGCCCACGCGCTCTACGCCGGGCGCGTCGAGGGCTTCCAGGTCGTCGGGGTCGCGCACTCGCGGGCCGCCGCCGTGCGGATCCTCGACCGGACGCCGGTCGACCTGATCCTGCTCGACCTCTATCTGCCCGACGGGCACGGCCTCCAGCTCCTCCGCTCCCTGCGGGCCGCCGGGCACTCCGCCGACGTCATCGCCGTGACCTCCGCCCGCGATCTGGCGATCGTCCGCGAGGGCGTGTCCCTCGGCGTCGTCCAGTACGTCCTGAAGCCCTTCGCCTTCGCGACACTCAGGGACCGGCTCGTGCGGTACGCCGAGTTCCGGGCGGCCGCCGGAGAGGCCTCCGGGCAGGACGAGGTGGACCGGGCCCTCGCCACGCTCCGGGCCCCGCACCCCGCCACGCTCCCGAAGGGGCTGAGCGCCCCGACGCTCGAAGCGGTCACCCGTACCCTCCGCGCCACCCCGGCGGGGCTCACGGCCACCGAGGCCGGTGCGGCCGTCGGGATCTCCCGGATCACCGCGCGCCGCTATCTGGAGCACCTGGTCACGGAGGGCCGGGCCGTGCGCGCCCCGCAGTACGGTCAGATCGGGCGGCCCGAGCTCCAGTACCGCTGGCTCGACGGCCGGGTGCGCTGAGCGACCCCGCGGTTACCGACCGGTTCCCATGTTCCTACGACGACGCACGTTGGGGGAACGCACCGTAGCCAGCCGTCACTTTTGGTATCTACCGTGACGGGGTGCACCAACCCTCCCCTCCCTTCGACTCCCGTGCCGCGCGCCGGCTCCGCGAGGCCCTCGGCATGACCCCCGGCCATGTCGCGTACGGCCTGCGGGCGCAGTACGGCCTCCTGGTCGACCCCGACGCCGTGGTCGCCTGGGAGCGCGGCCTGGCGGTCCCGGGCGAGCAGGAGCTCACGGCCCTCGCGGGCGTCCTGTGGTGCTCTCCCGCGGAGCTGATCGCCGCCCCCACCACCCTGCGCGAGCACCGGGTGGCGCGCGGACTCTCGGTCGAGGAGCTGGCCCGGCGGACGGGCGTGGCGCCCGCCGCGTACCAGCGGATGGAGGACGAGGGCCGCTGGCGCGGCAACGAACGCCAGACGGTCGCCCTCGCCGAGGCGCTCGGTCTCGGCCCGCGCTCCCTGATCACCGCGACCGGTGGCGACGAGTCCCTCGCCGAGCTGTTGCGCGACGCGGCGACGACCCGCTGGCAGGCGTATGTGAAGCCGACGGCGAAGCTGGTGCCGCTGCCCAGGCGGATCGTGGAGGCCGCACTCCGGGAGCTCCACACGGAGTACCACGCACGGATGGCGGCGACCAGCAGCTGGGGCGCCTCCGGGGCGACCGGCGACGAGGGGCGTGCCTACCTGGACGAGATCACCGGCCACTTCTGGGCGGCGGTCGGCCCGTAACCGGGGAACCGGCCCTTACATTGGCGCCGTGAGACGACACATATCCTTCGACCGACTCCACAACTTCCGTGATCTGGGCGGCTATCGGACCGCCGACGGCGGGACCGTGCGGTGGGAGACCCTCTACCGCTCCGACTCCCTCGGCAAGCTCGCGGACGCCGGCCCGGCCGACCTGGAGCGCTTCCGCGCGCTGGGCGTGGCCACGGTGATCGACCTGCGCTACCCGTGGGAGATCGCCGGCAAGGGCCGCCTTCCGGAGGCCGAGGAGGTCTCCTGGCACAACCTCTCCATCGAGCACCGCCCCTACGACCAGGAGGCGATCGACCCCGCCCTCGATCCCTGGCGCTATCTCGCCGACCGCTTCGCCGAGGTCGCCGAGGACGGGGCGGCGGAGCTCCGCACGGCCCTGGAGCTGATCGCCGCCGCCGAGGGGCCGCTCGTCTTCCACTGCGCGTCGGGGAAGGACCGTACGGGTCTGCTCGCGGCCGTCGTCCTCGGCCTCCTGGAGGTCCCCGACGAGGCGATCCTCGCGGACTTCGCGCTGACCGAGCTGGCGACGGAGCGGCTGATCGACGACTGGCGGGCGACGCATCCGGGCCGGGAACCGCGCTGGCCGGGCTACGGCCGGGCGCCCGCCGACATCATCCGGCTGTTCCTCGCGGACCTGCGGGAGCGGTACGGCTCGGTGTACGGGTACGTCACCGGCCATGTCGGTCTCGACCCGGCGGCGGTGACGGCGCTCAGGGCCCGTCTGGTGGAGATCCCGTAGCCGCCTCCCCCGGTCGTCGGGGTCAGTAGGATCACGGCGGGCAGAGGGCGCGACGGCGCCGTGGGGGGCTGTGATGGAACCGCTCGACGACTCCGAGCCGACCTCGGTCGGTCCGTACCGGCTGCTCGCCGCGCTCGGCAGCGGCGGCATGGGCCGTGTCCTGCTGGGCGCGGCCCACGACGGCCGGCTCACCGCCGTCAAGCAGGTGCACGGCCGGTTCGCCGCCGACGACGGCTTCCGGGCCCGGTTCCGGCGCGAGGTCGCCGCCTCCCGCAAGGTGTCCGGCGCGTACACGGCGGCCGTGATGGACGCCGACGCGGACGCCGAACTCCCCTGGCTCGCCTCGGTGTTCGTCACCGGGCCCTCGCTGGGGGCGGCGGTGCGGGAGGCCGGTCCGCTGCCCGAGGCGGCCGCGCGCAGGCTCGCGCTCGGCCTGGCGACGGCGCTGGTCGAGATCCATCGGGTGGGGCTGATCCACCGCGACCTCAAACCGGAGAACGTCCTGCTCGCGGAGGACGGGGTCCGCGTCATCGACTTCGGGATCGCGCGGGCGGCGGAGGCCTCGGACGCCGGGGATCCGACGCGGCTCACGCAGACCGGCTGGGTCATCGGCTCCCCTCCGTTCATGTCGCCCGAGCAGGCGGAGAGCCGGGAACTCACGCCCGCGAGCGATGTGTTCTCGCTCGGCACGATCCTGGTCCTCGCGCTGACGGGCGAGTCGCCGTTCGCCGGCGCCTCCACCTTCCGGACGCTCTCCAACGTCGTGCACGGCGTGCCCGATCTGAGCGGGCTGCCGGCGGGGCTGCGCGGGATCGTCGAGGAGTGCCTCGCCAAGGACCCGGCGGACCGGCCCACCCCGGCCCGGCTGATCGAACTCCTCGGCCCGGTCGCACCGGCCGCCCGCGTCTGGCCCCCGGCGGTCCACGCGATGATCGCCGAACAGCGGGCCCGTATCGGCGCGTTACTGGGCGAGGCCCCGGAGCCGACGGCGGTCGTGCCGCCGCGCGAGACGGTACCGGTCCCGGTGCCGGTCCCCGATCCGGCGCCGGACACGATCCCCGCCCCCGCGCCGGACACTGTTCCGGTCACGGCCCCGGCGCCTGCGCCCGTTTCGGGGGAGCCGGTACGCCGACGGGGGCGCGGGAGACTCGTCGCTCTGGTGACGGCGGGGGTGCTGGTCGTGGCGGGGGCGGGGGTCGGCGGGTACATCCTGCTGAGCGGGCCCCCCGCGGACACGTACCGGACGTTGCCCACCTGCGTGGACACGTCCGTCCAGCTTGCCTCGTACACGCGGGAGACCGAGCGGGACTTCTCCCTCACCCACGCCGACGGCCCCGAGACCCGCTGCTTCTGGAAGGGCATCGGCTCGAACGCGACCGCCGAGGTCTGGTGGAACCTCAAGCTCACCACGGCCACGCACGGCAACGCGACGGACCGTCAACGGGCCGAGTTCGCCCAGCAGTCGACCGGCGGCCGAACGGCTGACCTCGACTTCGGCGACGAGGCCTACTGGTCACCCCCGTCCTCCTACGAGAACTGCTCCCTGCGCGTGCGCGACGGGAACCTCGTCCTCCGCGTCGCCGTCGGCGGCGGGACGGACACCGGGAAGGCGTGCGAACCGGAGGCCGTGGACTTCGCCAGGTCCGCGCTCGCCGAGATGCGCTAGGGGGGTGTCCGGAAGGTCCCGTGGGGTGCTGTGCGGGACCTTCCGGACACCCCCTGGGGCCGAACCCGTCAGTCCGCCCGGTCGAAGTCGAAGAGCTGGCCCGCCGCGTCCGGTGCGCACGGCGCCTGGGCGAGCCGGGCCCAGGCCGCCGAGCGGTCGCCGACGACGGTGACGCAGCTGCCGGGGGTCGCCGAGTCCACCGGGACGATCCGGTAGCCCTCGACGGGGGTGCCGTACGCCTCCAGGGTGAAGGACTCGACCCGGGTCGGGTCGCCGCACTCGGAGTCCTCGTACGCAGCGTCGGGTATCCGGCCGCCGGAGGGTATGCCGGAGCATCCGGGGCCGAAGTCGGGGTGGTCCGAAACGATCCTCCAGCGGCCGCCGCCCAGCTCCGTCAGCGAGTAGCCCGGGAGGCCCGCGGCGGCGCACGGCAGCTGGTGGACCTGGCCGGTGCGGGTGCCGCGCCGCTCGCCGAGGCAGAACTCGGTGCCGGTCACCCGGATGCGGACGTCGCCGGCGGCGGGGGCGGTGGGGGTACGGGGCGGGTGCCCGGCGTGGCCGTCCTTCAGGAAGGCGACGACGCTGACGCCGGCGAGCACGAGCCCGGCGAGCGCGACCGCCGCGACGAGGACGCGTCGCATCCGGGACCGGGGCCCCGGCCGGTCCCCGCCCGCGTCGCCGTCGGGGCCCTCGGAGCCTTCGGCGGCGCCGGGCCAGGCGGGCGCGGCCGTTTCCCCGGCGTCGGGGCCCGGCTCGTACACCCCGCGGGCCGCGAGTGCGTTCCGTACCGTCCGCCAGTCCTTCGCCTCGGCCGGCGCGAGCCCGCAGGCGCGGACGAAGGCGGCGAGGAGCTCCTCGCGGGGCAGGGTCGGGCGGGACAACATGTTGGCCACCGTGGAGCGGGGCAGGACGTCGCCGTGTGCCTCCGCGCGCGCCGACAGCTCGCGGTAGGTCAGTCCCGACCAGTCCTTGAGGGCCTGGAGGCGCCCGAGGAACTCGGCGGGGCTCCGTGCCTCCCGTGGATCAGGAGCGTGCTCCCCGGGCGTCATCCGCGTCTCCCCCCCTCGGCCGGACAGGATTGGGACATGTCCGGGACAGGCCCAAGCCTTGTTGATCTCGCGCCGGGGCTCAAGAGTGGAATCCGGCATTTCCGGGGGAGATGCCGAGCACGGCGGAGTGGCCCCGACCGGCCTCGGGGGGACGGTCGGGGCCACTCGGGCCGTGCGGGGTTTGGGGCCGCGGGTCCGGGTCCGGGTCCGGGCGGTCCGGGTCGTTTTCACTAAGAGATGTTCCGTAGTTCAGGCGCAGTCGATCTTGAGGTTGTGGAGTACGGCGACGGCGTGGGGCGGTGGCGTTGGAGTGCTGCCGGCGCCCGCGGTGCCGGCGTAGGACCTGGAAGTCCTTGAGGCGGGCGATGGCGTGTTCGACCCTGGCCCGTCGTTTGGCGAACGCCTTGCTCTTGGTCTTGCTGGTGAGGACGTCGGGGGCGGCACGGTATGCGCCGTCGCCGATGAGGAGGCGGTGTCCGGCGAGCTGGTCGACCGCGACCACCGTGCGTACATCCGTGCGACATGTCGCGAGTATTGGTGAATGTGTGCGTAGTCCGCCTGTGCGTGCGAGGCGTTCCCTAGGTTGATCCGAAGCCGGGGTGCTGCGGAGAGGAGGTGACGGTCATGCGGGCTGCCCAGACGGCACGGAGGTTCCGGGGAAAGAACAAGGCCCCGAAGTGGACCAAGCCCGATGGCGGGACGGCGTCGGTGATGGTGCTGCCCCTCGCCGTCACCGACCCCGGTGGCCTCGCCCGGCTGGACAGGCTGTTCGGCACGATGTGGACCGTCAAGCGGGCCGTCCAGCGGGACGCCCGCGCCAAAGTGGACGCCTACTGGGCCGCGTCCCACGAGCGCGAACGCGGCGGGGCGAAGGCCGTACGGCAGCGCCTCGGCCTCTCCCGTGAGGCGCTGGAGCGCTGCGCGTACAAGCATCTGGAGGGCTCGGGGCACCTCAAGCACCACGCCTCCAAGGCCCTGGCGATGCACATGGCCGACGAGGTGTGGAACGGCGTGCAGCGGCACCTGTTCCCCGACGCCACCGGGAAGTATTTCGGACGGCCGAAGATCGGCCGGTGGCACGACTTCACCCGTATCCCGGGCCGCGCCCGCTCCCACACGACCGAGAAGAAGTGGGAGACCTTCCGCCTGGTCGGCTCCCTGCACGGCCACACCCTGGCCTATACGTCCGGGGGCCGGCAGGGGGTGCGGCAGCCGCGCCGGATGCCGACGCCTGCCGTCCCGGCCGGCACTGTGCCCACGGGGAAGACGACCGGCTCGGGCAAGCCCCTGATACGCAAGGCGACATGGTGGGACCACACCGGCCCGCTCGCCGTGGTGTTCGCGGGCGGCCCCGACAGCGCGGCCGGTGACCTCGTGCTCCCCGTCCGCGTACCGCAGGCGCCGGGGCAGTGGGCACGGGCGGAACACTTCCTTGCCGACCCCGGCCGCTGGCACAAAGTAGACCTTGTCCGCCGCTGCAAGGCGTCCGCTCCGGGCGGCTGGGTGTACGAGGCGCACCTGATGGTCCTCGGCCCCGGCCACACCGCCCCGGCCGTGCAGCGGATGCGGGAAGACGCTGCCGCCCTGAACCGGGTCGGCGGAGTGGACGGGAATGTCTCGAACCTCTCCGTCGTCTCCTTCCCCACCAGCCTGGACCCCGCCGAAGGCGGCCCGGCGTCCACGGAGATCACGCTCACCAGCGCCGAGCGCGCCCTGCTGGAGAAGCAGGCGAAGAAGCGACGGGGCCGGGCGCGGGCGCTGGAACGCTCCCGCCGGGCGACCAACACCGGCCAGTACGGGCTGTCGAAGAAGCAGACCCGCCGCGCCGACCAGCGGGTCTCCAAGGGCCTGCCGGAAAGGGCGGTCGCAGTCCCGGGCGGTGCCCGCGCCGCCCGTACGGACGGGGTGCCCAGGCAGGCGCACCGGCGCGACCGGCTGTCCGAGGGCTACCGGGAGCTGCGCTCCCGCCAGGCCGAAGCCGCCGCCAGCGCAGCCGAGCACCGCAGGTTCCGCGCCCGCCGGATCGCCCGGCAGATCATCGCCGCGCACGGCCCCGTGCTCGTGGTGGAGGACTGCGACATCCGCACCTGGTACCGGCTGTGGGGCAAGCGCCTGTCCCAGACCACGCCAGGCATGTTGATCTCCGCCCTCGATGTCGAGTGCCGGGCAGCGGGCGGCAGGCTCGTCCGGGCCTCCACCTGGTCCACCGCCCTGTCCCAGCACTGCCCGTGCGGCCAGCGCGTCTCCAAGACACTGCGGGACCGCGAGCACACGTGCACCGCCTGCGGCCTCGCCGGCAAGCGCGACCTCGTCACCGCCGCTCTCGCCGCGTTCGTCCGCCTCACCGACGTGGACGACCCCACCACCGCGTACCTGGACACCGCACTGTCCCGGCAGGCGCAGATCGTGTACGGACAAGGGCTGGAAGAAGCCCTGCGTGAGTCAACCACACCGTGCCAGAACACCCCTCGGGGTGCTGGTCGCGTGGCAGTCCCCCGCCAGCGGGAGACCTCTGCTCACCGAACCGCCGCAAGGCGGCCCCGAGCGACCCCGGATGAGACACGCCCCGTGCGTGACCACGCCGGAAAGCCCGGACGCCGCCCCGGCTGCCACCCGCAGCTCACCCTCTGGTGAATCGCGGAACAAGTCTTAGAAGACCGACTCCGCCTCGCGCATGCGGTCCTCCGGGACCGTCTTCAGCTGGGTCACGGCCTCGGCCAGCGGCACCATCTCGACGTTCGTGCCGCGCAGTGCCGTCATCCGGCCGAAGTCGCCGGTGTGCACGGCCTCCACCGCGTGCCAGCCGAAGCGGGTCGCGAGCACCCGGTCGTACGCGGTCGGCGTGCCGCCGCGCTGGACGTGGCCGAGGATGACCGGGCGGGCCTCCTTGCCGAGGCGGCGCTCCAGTTCGTACGCGAGGGCCGTGCCGATGCCCTGGAAGCGCTCGTGGCCGAACTGGTCGATCTCGCCCTTGCCGTAGTCCATCGTGCCCTCGGCGGGGTGCGCCCCCTCGGCGACGCAGATGACGGCGAACTTCTTGCCGCGGGAGAAGCGCTCCTCGACCATCTTGACCAGGTCGGCCGGGTCGAAGGGGCGCTCGGGCAGGCAGATGCCGTGGGCGCCGCCGGCCATGCCGGACTCCAGGGCGATCCAGCCGGCGTGCCGGCCCATCACCTCGACGACCATGACGCGCTGGTGGGACTCGGCGGTGGTCTTGAGCCGGTCCATGGCCTCGGTGGCGACGCCGACGGCGGTGTCGAAGCCGAAGGTGCGGTCGGTGGAGGAGATGTCGTTGTCGATGGTCTTGGGGACGCCGACGACGGGCACGCCGGCCTCGTGGAGCATCCGGGCCGCGGTGAGGGTGCCCTCGCCGCCGATCGGGACGAGCGCGTCGAAGCCGCTCTTCTCGATGAGCTCCTTGGCGTTGTCGCAGGCCGCGCGGAAGCGGTCGCGCTCCAGGCGGGAGGAGCCGAGGATGGTGCCGCCGCGGGCGAGGATGCCGCTGACGGCGTTGAGGTCGAGGGCGCGGTAGCGGCCGTCGAGCAGGCCCGCGTAGCCGTCCTCGAAGCCGATGACCTCGTCGCCGTAGTGGGTGACGGCCCGGTGCACGACCGACCGGATCACTGCGTTCAGGCCGGGGCAGTCGCCGCCTGCGGTGAGAACTCCGATGCGCATCGTGCTGTGTCTCCTGCTCGGTCGCGGTCCGTTATGAGCCACCGCAATTCTCACACGCTCCGCCTGACGGGCGCGCTCGTCGCCCGTCAGCGCGTCCCTGCCGGAGGCCCGGCGGAGGCCCGGCGGAGGCCCGGCGGAGGCCCGGCGGAGGCCCGGCGGAGGCCTTTCGTCCCGGCTCCCGGGGCCCTTCGTCCGGCGGGCGACCTAACCAGTGGCGGGGGTATTGTCAAGGGGGTAATGCCGCCCTATCGGGGCTTTCTGAGCACTGTCGATTGACGCACGGGCCGCGCAAAGGTGCCGCGAGGGCACCGCTCGGCCCCTTCCGCAGGACTGGACAGGAGACCACGGCGTGACGCGCAGCGTGTACGTGACCGGGATCGACCGCGGTGACGGCCGCCAGGTCGTCGAGCTGGGAGTCATGGAGCTCCTCACTCGCCAGGTGGACCGGGTGGGGGTGTTCCGGCCACTCGTGCATCACCGTCCCGACCGGCTCTTCGATCTGCTGCGCGCCCGCTACCGGCTCACCCAGGACCCGTCGACGGTCTACGGCATGGACTATCACGAGGCCTCCGCGCTCCAGGCCGAGCGGGGCACCGACGAGCTGGTGTCCCGGCTCGTCGACCGTTTCCACGCCGTGGCCCGCGACTACGAGGTCGTCCTGGTCCTCGGCACCGACTTCGCCGCCACCCAGCTCCCCGACGAGCTCGCGCTGAACGCGCGCCTCGCCAACGAGTTCGCCGCCTCCGTCATCCCGGTGGTCGGCGGCAAGGGCCAGCCCGCCGAGTCCGTACGGGCCGAAGCGCGCAACGCCTTCCGGGCGTACGACGGGCTCGGCTGCGACGTGCTCGCGATGGTCGTCAACCGGGTGGCCGGCGAGGACCGGGAGGCCATCGCCGAGCGGCTCGCGGCCCGGCTCCCCGTGCCCTGCTACGTCCTGCCCGACGAGCCGGCGCTGGCCGCGCCGACCGTCGCGCAGATCACCCACGCGCTCGGCGCCT
Organism: Streptomyces sp. NPDC044003; assembly: GCF_056435185.1. Classification (NCBI taxonomy): domain Bacteria; kingdom Bacillati; phylum Actinomycetota; class Actinomycetes; order Kitasatosporales; family Streptomycetaceae; genus Streptomyces; species Streptomyces sp. NPDC044003. The sequence goes on from NZ_JBWKFA010000001.1 coordinate 331,894, forward strand.
CCGTCGTCCTCGGCGACGACGCGGGCCTCGCGCGGGACGCGCTGGACTTCGTCTTCGGCGGCGCGATGCTGCCGAACTTCCTGAACGCGCTGACCCCGGGCTGTCTGGTCGTCACCCCCGGGGACCGGGCCGATCTGGTCGTGGGCGCGCTCGCCGCCCACTCGGCCGGCACCCCGCCGATCGCGGGCGTGCTGCTCACCCTCGACGAGCGTCCGCCCGCGGCGATCCTGACCCTGGCGGCCCGCCTCGCACCGGGCACCCCGGTCATCTCCGTGCCCGGAAACAGCTTCCCGACCGCCGCCGAGCTGTTCGCGCTCGAAGGCAAGCTGAACGCCGCCACCCCGCGCAAGGCCGAGACCGCCCTCGGTCTCTTCGAGCGGCACGTGGACACCGCCGACCTGCTCAAGCGGGTCTCGGTCGCGCGCAGCGGCCGGGTCACCCCGATGATGTTCGAGCACGAGCTGCTCGAACAGGCCCGGGCCGACCGGCGCCGGGTGGTGCTCCCGGAGGGCACCGAGGAGCGGGTGCTGCGCGCCGCCGACGTGCTGATCCGCCGTGACGTCTGCGATCTGACGCTGCTCGGCGACGTCGAGGTCATCCGCAAGAAGGCCGCCGACCTGAGCGTGAACCTGGGCGACACGCAGCTGATCGACCCGCAGACCTCGGAGCTGCGCGACACGTTCGCCGAGCAGTACGCGGCGCTGCGGGCCCACAAGGGCGTCACCGTCGAGCTCGCGTACGACGTCGTCTCGGACGTGAACTACTTCGGCACCCTGATGGTCCAGGAGGGTCTGGCCGACGGCATGGTCTCGGGTTCCGTGCACTCCACGGCGGCGACCATCCGGCCCGCGTTCGAGATCATCAAGACGAAGCCGGACGCGTCGATCGTCTCGTCGGTCTTCTTCATGTGCCTGGCCGACAAGGTCCTCGTGTACGGCGACTGCGCGGTCAACCCGGACCCGAACGCCGAGCAGCTCGCGGACATCGCCGCCCAGTCGGCGGCGACCGCGGCCCGCTTCGGCGTGGAGCCGCGGATCGCGATGCTCTCGTACTCCACGGGCACCTCGGGCTCGGGCGCCGACGTCGACAAGGTGCGGGAGGCGACGAAGCTGGTCCGCGAGGCGCATCCGGAGCTGCGGATCGAGGGCCCGATCCAGTACGACGCGGCGGTCGAGCCCTCCGTCGCGGCGACGAAGCTGCCGGGTTCGGAGGTGGCGGGCCAGGCGACCGTGCTGATCTTCCCGGACCTCAACACCGGCAACAACACCTACAAGGCCGTGCAGCGTTCGGCCGGCGCCGTGGCCGTCGGCCCGGTGCTCCAGGGCCTGCGCAAGCCCGTGAACGACCTCTCGCGCGGCGCGCTCGTCAGCGACATCGTCAACACGGTCGCCATCACGGCGATCCAGTCCCAGGCCCAGGAGCTCCCGGCATGACCCTCCCCACCCGTGTTCTGGTCCTCAACTCCGGTTCCTCCTCGCTGAAGTACCAGCTGCTCGACATGAAGGACGACAGCCGGCTCGCGCAGGGTCTGGTCGAGCGGATCGGCGAGGAGACCTCCCGTGTCGTGCACACCCCGCTGCAGGGCGGGGAGAAGCGCGAGAAGAACGGGCCGATAGCCGACCACGCGGCCGCGTTGAAGGCGGTCGCCGAGGAGCTGGCGTCGGACGGTCTCGGCCTGGACTCCCCCGAACTCGCGGCGATCGGCCACCGGGTGGTGCACGGCGGGCTGCGGTTCACCCAGCCGACGGTCATCGACGAGGAGGTCCTCGCGGAGATCGAGCGGCTCGTGCCGGTGGCGCCGCTGCACAACCCGGCGAACCTCGTCGGCATCCGTACGGCGATGGCGCTGCGCCCCGACCTGCCGCAGGTGGCGGTCTTCGACACCGCCTTCCACACCACGATGCCGGAGTCGGCGGCGCGGTACGCGATCGACGTGGAGACCGCCGACGCGCACCGTATCCGCCGGTACGGCTTCCACGGCACCTCGCACGCCTATGTCTCGCGGGAGACGGCGCGGCTGCTCGGGAAGGAGCCGGAGGAGGTGAACGTGATCGTGCTGCACCTGGGGAACGGCGCCTCGGCCTCCGCGGTGCGGGGCGGCCGGTGCGTGGACACCTCGATGGGTCTGACGCCTCTGGAGGGCCTGGTCATGGGGACCCGCTCGGGCGACATCGACCCGGCGGTGACCTTCCACCTGATGCGGAACGCGGACATGTCGGCGGAGGAGGTCGACGCGCTGCTGAACAAGAAGTCCGGTCTGGTGGGGCTCTGCGGCGACAACGACATGCGGGAGATCCGCCGGCGGATCGACGAGGGCGACGAGCGGGCGGCGCTCGCCTTCGACATCTACGTCCACCGCCTGAAGAAGTACATCGGCGCGTACTACGCGGTGCTCGGCCGGGTGGACGCGGTGGCGTTCACGGCGGGGGTCGGCGAGAACGCGGCGCCGGTGCGGGAGGCTGCGATCGCGGGCCTTGAGGAGCTGGGGCTCGCTGTGGACGCGGACCTCAACGCGGTGCGTTCCGACGAGGCCCGGATCATCTCGCCGGTGTACGCGCGGGTGGCGGTCGCGGTGGTGCCGACGGACGAGGAGCTGGAGATCGCACGGCAGAGTTACGCGCTCGTTCTGGACGGGGCGAGCTCGAACGAGTGAACGCTTGAGCGGGCCCGCGCCCATTTGTACTTTCCGCCAGACGGAATATTCCGCAGTGAAACAAACCGATAGGATCCGCCTCATGCGCCGTTCCAAAATCGTCTGCACGCTGGGCCCCGCCGTCGACTCGTATGAGCAGCTGAAGGCTCTCATCGAGGCCGGTATGAACGTGGCCCGATTCAACTTCAGCCACGGGTCCCAGGCAGAGCACCAGGAGCGGTACGACCGCGTCCGGCAGGTCTCCGCGGACACCGGGCGCGCCGTCGGCGTCCTCGCCGACCTCCAGGGCCCGAAGATCCGTCTGGAGACCTTCGCCGAGGGACCGGTCGAGCTGGTGCGCGGTGACGAGTTCACCATCACCACCGAGGACGTCCCGGGCGACAAGTCGATCTGCGGTACCACGTACAAGGGTCTGCCCGGCGACGTCTCCAAGGGCGACCAGGTCCTGATCAACGACGGCAACGTCGAGCTGCGGGTCGTCGAGGTCGACGGTCCCCGGGTCAAGACCATCGTCGTCGAGGGCGGTGTCATCTCCGACCACAAGGGCATCAACCTGCCCGGCGCGGCGGTCAACGTCCCGGCCCTGTCGGAGAAGGACGTCGACGACCTCCGCTTCGCCCTGCGGATGGGCTGCGACATGGTCGCCCTGTCCTTCGTCCGCGACGCCAACGACGTCAAGGACGTGCACAAGGTGATGGACGAGGAGGGCCGCCGGGTCCCCGTCATCGCCAAGGTCGAGAAGCCGCAGGCCGTGGAGAACATGGCCGATGTCGTCGCCGCCTTCGACGCGGTCATGGTGGCCCGTGGCGACCTCGCCGTGGAGTATCCGCTGGAGAAGGTCCCGATGGTGCAGAAGCGCCTCGTGGAGATGTGCCGCCGCAACGCGAAGCCGGTCATCGTCGCCACCCAGATGATGGAGTCGATGATCACCAACTCGCGGCCGACCCGCGCCGAGGCGAGCGATGTCGCCAACGCGATCCTGGACGGTGCGGACGCGGTCATGCTGTCGGCCGAGTCCTCGGTCGGCGCCTACCCGATCGAGACCGTGAAGACGATGTCGAAGATCGTCGCCGCGGCCGAGGAGGAGCTGCTCTCCAAGGGCCTGCAGCCGCTGGTCCCGGGCAAGAAGCCGCGCACCCAGGGCGGCTCGGTCGCCCGCGCGGCCTGCGAGATCGCGGACTTCCTGGACGGCAAGGCGCTGATCGCCTTCACGCAGTCCGGCGACACGGCCCGCCGTCTCTCCCGCTACCGCACGCAGCAGCCGATCCTCGCCTTCACGACGGACGAGGGCACCCGCAACCAGCTCACCCTGAGCTGGGGCGTGGAGTCCTTCCTCGTCCCGTTCGTGGACAACACCGACGCGATGGTCGACCTCGTGGACGCCGAGCTCCTCAAGCTCCAGCGCTACAACGCGGGCGACACCATGGTGATCACCGCCGGCTCGCCCCCCGGCGTCCCGGGCACGACCAACATGGTCCGCGTCCACCACCTGGGCGGCGCCGAGAGCGCCTGACGCCGCGCCTGACGCCATGACGAGGGCCCCCGTCCGGATCGGACGGGGGCCCTCGTCGTGTGCGGCTCCCGGAGTGGTACGGGGGATCAGCTGGGCTCGATCGTGTTGCGGAGGCCCGGGACCTTGAGGGTGCCGCCGAACTGGCCCGCCTGCTTGAGCTTCACGCTGGTGAAGAAGGCGAACGGGACGTCCAGCGGGGGCGGGGACTCGGGGCCGAAGGTGATCGGGATGAGGCCGAAGAGGTTGCCCTTCAGCTCCTCCGTGTACATCGTCACCGTGCCGTTGCGGATGGTCGAGGTCGAGCCCTTGTCGGAGCGGACGTGGCCGGTGCGGCCCTCGGAGTGCTCCGTCAGCTGGTGCAGGTCCTTGATGTCCACCGAGGACGCGGTGAACTTCAGCACCTTCTTGATCTTGCCGCTGCCGGTCTTCACCTCGACGATGCCGTGGTACTTCAGGCCGTTCAGGGTGAGCAGCGAGCTCTCCAGGCGCCACGGCTCGTCCGGCAGGAGGGGGATGCCGGGCTCCAGCTCGGCGTCGGCGAGCGCCTGCGCGTCGAGTTCGGGGCACGGGAAGCGGGGCTTGGCCCCGTCGGGTATGTCCGTGTCCTTCTTGGCGTCGAGGCCCTTGGCGCTCTCCGGAAGCTCCTCGACCTTCACGCCCGCCTTCTCGGCGGCGGTCTCGATCGCGGTCTTCGTCTTCTGCGTGGCCGCGTCCGCCTGCTGCTTCGGGGCCGTGGTGGTGGTCGTCGAGGGCGCGTCGGTGACCGGCGCCTTGTCGACGGGGGCCTGCGTCTGCGTCGGCGCGGCCGTGGTCGGCGCCGTCGTGGGCGTGGCGCCGGCCGTCGGCTTGTCCGGGCCGTCGAAGAGGTCCTTCAGGGCGTCGCCCAGGCCCAGCGGGTCCAGCGGGTTCTTGGACGCCGTCGGCGTGGGGGTGGCCGTGGGCGCGGGGGCGCTCGTCGCCTGCGTCTGCGGCGCGGCCGTCTGTCCGGTCGCCGTCGCGGTGGGCGTCGGGGTCGCGGACGGCGTCGCGGTGGCGGACGGCGTGGCGGTGGCCGAGGGGGTGTCCGTCGGCCGGACCGTCGCGGTGGCGGTGGGCTTGGTGCTCTCGCCGGTCTTGGGCGTGTCCGTCGCGTCCGCGGCCGGCTCGTCGGAGCGCGTCACGCAGGGGCCGGGGGCGAAGGGGATCTCCTTGTCGTCCGCGAGGGCGAGTCTGGGCGTCAGGCCCATGCCCACGAAGACCGCGGTCGGCATGGCCGCGAGCGCCATCGCCTTCCCGGCGGGGCCCTGGATCCTGTTCAGCAGCGACTTGCGCGGGGCCGCGTGCCGCGGGCCCTCCTTCGCGAGCGCCGACTGATTCTCGTCACCCCGCACTGTTCCTCCCGCCGTTGGCGTCGATCGTCGTTTCGGTCGCCTGGTGCTCCGCCTCGCGCTGCTCCGGGACCGCGGCCGCCGGCACGACCTCCGTCGCGGGCTCCGCACCGGCCTCCTCCGAGGCCTCCGGCCGACCGTCGTGCTGTGCGTCCTCGTTCTCCTCGACCGGGGGCGCGGGCGCCCAGGCGGCGGAGAGGCCGCCTCCGATGAGGGCCAGGAGGAATCCGATGACGAGGCCGCCGAAGTTCGACACCGGGATGGAGACGAGGGCCAGGACGATCGCCGCGACGCCCGCGAAGACCCGGACGACGGGCTGGAACCACATCGTCAGACCGAGCGTGATGAGCAGGACGCCGATGATCAGCGCGCCGGCTCCGGCGGTCGTCTGCATGGCGAGCGTGACGTTGCCGAGCCGCATGTCCCCGTACGGGAGGTAGGCGATCGGTACGCCGCCGATCATGGTGAACAGTCCCGCCCAGAAGGGCCGGGTCTGCCGCCAGACCTTGAACCGGTTCTCCTTTTGGGGGACTTCGCGGGAGGCGGGGATCTCGGCGCTCATGGAACAGCTCCCTGGAAGCGGTGTTGCTGAGAAAGATGAAGAGAAGGAACCTGGCGGGTGGGACCGCACGTGACGGCCCCACCCTCCGGACGGATCGGTCCTCAGGGACCGGCCGGTCCTAGTAGCACTCGGCGTCCGTGCCCCGGCTCAGCGACAGGTGCAGGTCGGGGAGCTTGAAGGTGCCGGCCGTGGTGGCCCAGGCCTTCTGCTGCACGTTGTTCAGCGTGGCCTGCTCGGCGCGCTGACCGAAGCCGTACGGGTTGGCCTTGGTGTTGGGCTGGATGCCCGGCTTGCCCGGCGACTTCGGGAGGGCACCGGCGGCGACGCCGATGTCGATGTTGCTGAACTCGGCGTCGGCCTTGAGCTCGGAGACATCGAGGTAGATGCCCTTCGCGTAGACCTTGTCCTCGTCCTTGCCGGTCTTGACGGCGTCGGTGCCGGCCTCCAGGCGGAGGGTGACGTCACCGATGAACGGCACCTTCGGCGTGACGACCGACTGGCACATGTTGGTGATCCAGGCCTCGGAGAAGCCGGACACGGCCACCGGGGCGGCGAAGTCCTTGCCCTCGAGGTCCTTGCCCGCGTCGACGCTGCCGTACTGGACGAAGTCCGTACCGACGAGGCTGTTGGCCTTAACCTTGAATTCCTGGCCGGAGATGCTGAAGGACGCGGCGAGGGCGCCCTGGGCGAGGCCGACACCGATCGCGGCCGTCGCGGCCACGCTCGGGACCATGACGACGGCGAACCGCTTCCATCTGGTCCCGCCACGAACCTGGGACTTCATGAGAATTCCTCCTTCTCGGACGTACATCTCCGGAGGGACCCCGGGGGGCCACCCTGGGATGGGAGAAGAGCTACGTCCTCGGGAAGGAGAGCGCCGAGGCATCAGGCGGCGCGATGCGCGTCCGAATCACCGGCGATCACCCCCGAGCGACAACCATGGGCCGCACCATCGGGCACGGCCTGATTGGACAGGCCCCGTTCGGTGAGAGCGGGAACCCCCCTGTCCACGACCGGTGCCGGAACACCGGTCCACTCGGTGGGGACCCTCGCCGTGATCCCGGTTGGTTGCCGGGGTCGTGCGGTTCGGACCGAGCGTCGCCGATCGTGGTCCATTCCGGGCCCCCGCACAAGGGGGTTCGTTACTGGCTAGTAACGGGTGGATAACCACGCCATGGCGGGGCGGGACCGAACGGGCACGCTGGGTACGTTCGAGCGACAGGGAATGTCGGGAGATCATCGGATGAATACGGACAGAACGCCGGGTTCGATTTACTGCAAGTAACAGCGGCCGCGATTACCAAGTTTTGGTAAAGCGCGGCCGCGTTTTGTCACCCTGCTGCCAAATCGTCGGACGATCCGGCACACCCGAGGAGCTAGAACAGCACCCGGGCGAGAGCCTGCCGGGCCGCCGTCACACGCGGGTCGTCGGCGCCGATCACCTCGAACAGCTCCAGAAGCCGCAGCCGCGCCGCGTCCCGGTCCTCGCCCGCCGTGCGGCGCACGGTCTCCACGAGACGCCCGAAGGCGTCCTGCACATGACCGCCCACCAGATCGAGGTCGGCGGCGGCGATCTGCGCGGCGACGTCGGCCGGATTGTCCGCCGCGTTCTTACGGACGGCGCCGGGGTCCAGGTCCTGCACCCGCTGGAGGAGATCGGCCTGCGCCAGGCCGAGCTTCGCCTCCGGGTGGGCCGGGTCGTCGGCGAGCACGTTCTTGTACGCCTGGACGGCACCCGCCAGATCACCCGCGTCGAGCGCGGACATGGCCGCTTCGAGGAGGGCGTCGTACGGACCGGCCTGCCGCGCGGCGGGGGCCGAGGCGTCGGCGTCCGCGTCCACGGCGATGCCGGTGAGACCGAAGCGCTCCTCGCCGACCAGGATCAGCTGGTCGAGGGTCTCCCGGATCTGCGCCTCGGGCACCGCACCCTGGAACAGCGGCAGCGCCTGACCGGCGACCACCGCGAAAACGGCCGGAATTCCCTGGATGCCGAACTGCTGCATCAGCATCTGGTTGGCGTCGACGTCGATCTTCGCGAGCAGGAAGCGGCCGTTGTACTCGACGGCCAGCCGCTCCAGGAGGGGGCCGAGCTGCTTGCACGGCTCGCACCACTCGGCCCAGAAGTCGAGGACGACCGGGACCTCGGCCGAGCGCTGGAGCACATCGCGCTCGAAGCCGGCCTCGTCGACGTCGATCACCAGGGCCGAGGGGGGCACGGCGGCGGAACCACCCTGCCGGGCGGCTTCGGCGCGCGTCTGCTCCGCCTTCGCCTTGGCCTCTCCGGCCGCCTTCACCGCGGCGAGGTCGACGACGCCGCTCATGGACATGTTTCGGGGCTGCATGGATACATCCTCCCCCTTCCGCGCGCGTAACCGGTAAGCCATGGCTGAACCGTGCCGTCCACGCATCTCCCGCCGGTGTGCGAGACGCGAGGACGACACGGTTCCTCGTCTTCGTCGGCGCCGGGTCCCCACCCGGTGCCTACTTTCGCGCCGGGTCCCCACCCGGCACTCTGTGGTTGTCGCTCAGGCCGCTCAATGCCTTTCGCTACAGGTCGTAGCGTAACTCCGGGGAAGGATCCCGCGGGAGGGCGCGAGCGGGATCCGCACGGTGAACTGCCTCACATCACCGACCCCTGGCGGTATACCTACCGGCGGGTATGGTCGCTTTCCATGTGTAAGCGCACCAACCCCCGCAACGGCCGTACCGGGCGCCCCCGCTCCACCGAGGCCGACGCGGCCATCCTGGAGGCGACCCGCGCGGCCCTGGTCGAGCTGGGCTGGTCCAAGCTCACGATGGGGGACGTGGCCGGCCGCGCCGGGGTTGCGAAGACGACGCTCTACCGCCGCTGGGCCAACAAGAACGAACTCGTCGTGGACGCCGTCGCCGTCCTCTTCGACGAACTCGAACTGCCCGACCTCGGTTCCCTCCAGGCCGACATCGAGCATGTGGTGCTGCAGTTCGCGGCCCTCCTCGAACGGCCCGAGACGAAGACGGCCCTGATGGCCGTGGTGGCCGAGTCGACCCGGGACGAGCCGCTGCGCGAGCGCATCCGCGCCTCCATAGTCGACCGGCAGAAGCGGCTGGTCCTGGCGGGCCGCGAGCGGGCGCAGCAGCGCGGCGAACTGCCGCACCACCTCGACCCGGTCGCCCTGGACGCCACCGACGACCTGATCTTCGACGTCGTCGCGGGCGCGGTCGTGCACCGGGCCCTTGTCAGCGCCGAGCCGGTCGACGGCCCCTGGGCGGGCCGTCTCTCGGCGCTCCTGATGGGCGGCCTGGGCGCCGCGGCGGCGGCCGGCTGAGCCGGTGACGCGACAGGGGCGGTACGGGAGTTCCCGTACCGCCCCTGTCGTCTGCGGGGTCCTAGAAGCCCGGGGGCTCCGTGTAGACGCCCCACTCGTCGCGCAGGGCGTCGCAGATCTCGCCGAGGGTGGCCTCGGCGCGGACGGCCTCCAGCATCGGGGCGATCATGTTCGAGCCGTCGCGGGCGGCGGCCAGCATCGCGTCGATCGAGGCGCGGACCTTGGCGTCGTCACGGCGTCCCTTGCGCTCGCCGAGGACGCGGACCTGCTCCCACTCGACCTCGTGGCTGACGCGCAGGATCTCCAGGTCGCCGGTGACGGAGCCGTGGTGGACGTTGACGCCGACGACCCGCTTGTCGCCCTTCTCCAGGGACCGCTGGTACTGGAAGGCGGACTCGGCGATCTCGCCGGTGAACCAGCCGTCCTCGATGCCGCGCAGGATGCCCGAGGTGATCGGGCCGATGGGGTGCTGACCGTCCGGGTGGGCGCGGCGGCCGCGCTCCTTGATCTGGTCGAAGATCTTCTCGGCGTCGGCCTCGATGCGGTCGGTGAGCTGCTCGACGTACCAGGAACCGCCCAGCGGGTCCGCGACGTTGGCGACGCCGGTCTCCTCCATCAGCACCTGCTGGGTGCGGAGCGCGATCTCGGCGGCCTGCTCGCTGGGGAGTGCGAGGGTCTCGTCGAGGGCGTTGGTGTGGAGGGAGTTGGTGCCGCCGAGGACGGCGGAGAGGGCCTCGACCGCGGTCCGTACGACGTTGTTGTACGGCTGCTGGGCGGTGAGGGAGACACCGGCGGTCTGGGTGTGGAAGCGGAGCCACTGCGCCTTGTCGGTCTTGGCGCCGTAGACCTCCTTCATCCAGCGGGCCCAGATCCGGCGGGCGGCGCGGAACTTGGCGATCTCCTCGAAGAAGTCGAGGTGCGCGTCGAAGAAGAAGGAGAGGCCGGGGGCGAAGACGTCGACGTCGAGGCCGCGGGAGAGGCCGAGCTCCACGTAGCCGAAGCCGTCGGCGAGGGTGTACGCGAGCTCCTGCGCGGCCGTCGCGCCGGCCTCGCGGATGTGGTAGCCGGAGACGGAGAGCGGCTTGTACGCGGGGATGTTCGCCGCGCAGTGCTCCATCAGGTCGCCGATGAGGCGCAGATGGGGCTCGGGCTCGAAGAGCCACTCCTTCTGCGCGATGTACTCCTTGAAGATGTCGGTCTGGAGCGTGCCGTTGAGGACGCCCGGGTCGACGCCCTGGCGCTCGGCGGCGACCAGGTACATGCAGAAGGCGGGGACGGCGGGCCCCGAGATCGTCATGGAGGTGGTGACGTCGCCGAGCGGGATGTCCTTGAAGAGGACCTCCATGTCGGCGGCGGAGTCGATGGCGACACCGCAGTGGCCGACCTCGCCGAGGGCGCGGGGGTCGTCGGAGTCGCGGCCCATGAGGGTGGGCATGTCGAAGGCGACGGAGAGGCCGCCGCCGCCGGCGGCCAGGATCATCTTGTAGCGCTCGTTGGTCTGCTCGGCGTTGCCGAAGCCGGCGAACTGGCGGATGGTCCAGGTCCGGCCCCGGTAGCCGGTCGGGTGGAGTCCCCGGGTGAAGGGGTACTCGCCGGGCCAGCCGATGCGCTCGAACCCCTCGTAGGTGTCGCCGGGCCGGGGCCCGTAGACCGGCTCGACGGCGTCGCCGGAGAGCGTGGTGAAGTCGGCGTCCCGCTTGCGGGCCTTGTCGTAACGGGCCTGCCAGCGACGGCGGCCTTCCTCGATGGCGTCAGCGTCCATGCTTCAAATTTACTAGGACGTCCTAGTAAATGTCGATGGCAAACCTCCGCACATACGTGCGGAGGGGGGTGCCAGGCCTTGATCAGGCGTTCGCCGGAGCCGTCTGCGCGCCGCTGACCAGCGGAAGCGTCTCGGCGACGACCTTGCGCTCGACGAAGAACGCGGCGGTCGGGATGGTGCCGGAGACCAGCACCCACAGGAGCTTGCCGAACGGCCACTTCGCCTTGGAGCCCAGGTCGAAGGCGAAGATCAGGTAGATGATGTAGAGGACGCCGTGGAGCTGGGAGACCGCGAAGGTCAGGTCCTCGCCGACGCCGAAGCCGTACTTGGCGACCATGCACGCGCACAGGATGAGGAGCATGACCGCGGTCACGTACGCCATGACGCGGTAGCGGGTCAGCACGCTGGATTTCATGCCGTCGAGCGTAACGGCACGTTCCGGGCGATCTTCGCGGGGGGTCAGCCCTCGTCGAAGTCGTGCGCCGCGACCCGGAGGGGGCGGAGGAGCGCGAAGATCTCGGCGCACTCCTCGGCGTCGTACGCCCCGAGCCCGAAGTCCATCTCCATCAGGTCGCGGGTCGCCGCCTCGACGACCTCGCGGCCCTTCTCCGTGATGGAGGCGAGGGTCCCGCGCCCGTCGTTGGGGTTGGGGCGCTTGTCGACGAGGCCGGACTTCACGAGCCGGTCCACCGTGTTCGTCACGGACGTGGGGTGGACCATCAGCCGCTCGCCGATCTTGGACATCGGCAGCTCACCGGCCTTGGAGAAGGTGAGCAGCACCAGCGCCTCGTACCGCGCGAAGGTCAGCCCGTACGGCTTGACCACCGCGTCGACCTCCGCGAGGAGGATCTGGTGGGCGCGCATGATCGAGGTGATCGCGGCCATCGAGGGGACCGGGCCCCAGCGCTTCTGCCAGAGTTCGTCGGCTCGGGCGATGGGGTCGAACGGGAGACTGAGCGGCTTCGGCACGCATTGACCTTACCGACTGGTCATATGCCGGTCAGCCCCGTCTCGCCTTTCGGTCGCCCGCAGCTCGGCGGCGGCGGCGAGGAGGCAGAACGTGCCGAGGACGCCGGTCCCGGCCACGACCGTGTGCACAGGGGCGAACTCGGCCGCGAACCCGGCCCCGGCCATGCCGACGCCCTGGACGGTCATCATGCCCGCGGTCATCAGGGTCATCGCCCTCCCCCGCTGCTCCTCGGGGACGGCGGCGACGAACCAGGCGTCGAGACCGAGGGTGTACGCGCCGGTGGCACCGGCCAGGAAGAGGGCGACGGCCGCGAGGGCGACGCCCGGCCGGGGACCGTACAGGAGGTACGGCAGGACGCCGATGACGGCGAGCGGCAGCACGATCCGGGAGCGGGTCGCGGCGGAGAGGAACGATCCGGCGAAGAGCTCGCCCGCGATCGTGCCGACGGGCAGGGCGCACATGAGGAGGCCGAGGGCGGCGGTGGAGACGCCGATCTCGTCGGCGTAGGGCGCGGCGAGGGCCTCGGGGACGACGGCGAAGAGCGGCGGCACCCAGAACATCAGCATCAGGGCGCGCACGCGCCGGTTCCGCAGCACGGCCCAGGTCCCGGAGAGCCCGCTCGCCCCGCCGCCCGCCCGGGCGGGCCGGCGGACGGTGCCGAGCCGCAGCAGGAGCGCGGAGGCGAGGAAGGTGGCGGTGGTGACGACGAGGGCGCCGCGCGGGGGTACGACGGTGAGGAGGACGCCGCCGGCGGCGAAGCCGGTGAGCAGGGCGCTCTGCGACACGATCCGCAGGAGCGAGCGCCCGAGTACGAAGAGGTCGCCCTCGCCGAGGATGTCGGCGAGGGTCGCCATGCGGGTGCCGTTGAAGACGGGCGAGACGACGGCGATGGCGCAGCGCAGGGCGAGCAGCACGGCGACGGGGGTGGCGGGCGCGGCCATGAGCGCGACGCAGCCGGCGCAGACGAGGTCGCAGACGACGAGGATGCGCCGGGGCGGGAGCCGGTCGGTGAGCCCGGCGAGGAGGGTGCCGCCGAGGAGGTACGGCAGGAAACCGAGCGCGAAGGTGAGGGAGGAGAGCAGCGGCGACCGTGTCATGTCGTACACGAGCACGGTGAGCGCGAGCTCGCTGACGACGACCCCGAGCAGCGAGAACAGATGCGCCACGAACACGAACCGGAACTCCCGCACGGCGAAGACGGCACGGTATCCGGGGGACGCGGGTGCGGCCTCGGTCTCGGTGGTGGTGGGCCGGGCGGGCGGCTCGGGGGCAGGGGCGGGTACGGGCGCCCGGGAGGGCGCCCGGGTGTCGTTCTCGGGCATGGACGCAGCGTGCCCGGCGCGGGTGCCGCGCCCTAGACTTTCGGCTCCAGGCGAATGTTCCGGTCGTTCCAGGGGGCCCCGTGCCGTACCACCTGCATTTCGGCGAGGCCGACCCGCTGCGGATCCGGTTCGCGATCTCGCCGCTCTGGGAGACGCACTCCGCGGTGCGGGTGCTCGCACGGCCCGCCAAGCAGGGCTACCACCTGCCGTGGATGCGGCGGATCGCGGACGCCGCGCGGGAGCTCGACCTCGGGCCGCTGCATCTGCTGATGCCGCTGCGCGGGCACAGTCCGGACTTCCTCTACCCGCCGCCGCTGGGCCCCGCCGCCGCCTTCGAGGACGAGATCGCGGCCGTACGGGAGACGGATCCGGCGCTGGTCCTGGACGACTTCGCGCGGGCGCTCGCGGAGACCCCGGGGGCGGCGGAGACGGCGGAGGGGCGGCGGCTGCTCGCGGACCCCGCCGGTGCGGTGCTGCGGCTCGCGGAGCTGCTCCGGGCGGCGTGGGAGACGCTGATCGCCCCGGACTGGCCCCGGCTGCGCGCACTCCTGGAGGCGGACGTGGCGTACCACTCGCGGCGGCTCGCGGAGGGCGGGCTCGAACGCCTCCTGGACGAGCTGCACCCGGCCTTCTCGTGGGACGCGGGGACCGCGACGCTCACCGTCGCGTACGCCGGCCGGCACGTCCGGCCGCTGGAGGGGCAGGGGCTCGTCCTGATGCCGTCGGTGTTCACCTGGCCCGATGTGGTGAGCGGCTTCGATCCGCCCTGGCAGCCGACGGTGGTCTATCCGGCGCGCGGGATCGGCGGTCTGTGGTCGGAGGCCGGGGACCGCACCCCGGAGGCGCTGGCCCGGCTGCTCGGGCCGGTCCGCGCGGACGTGCTGTGCGCGCTCGACGAGCCGACGGGGACGACGGCGCTCGCGCACCGGCTGGGCAGGGCGGCCTCCTCGGTCTCCGCGCACCTGGCGGTGCTGCGGGACGCCGGGCTCCTGACCTCGCGGCGCTACGGCCATCAGGTGCTGTACGAGCGGACTCCGCTGGGCATCGCGCTGTCGCGGCCCGACGTGGGATGAGCCTCAGGGCTCAAGCCGGCGGCGCAGTGTGTACGTGACGGCCTTCCGTGCCACCGGGTTCAGCTCCTCGACCGCGGCCATCAGGGCGCCGAGCTGTTCGAGCGCGGCGAGCGCGGCCTCCGCGCCCGCCGGGTCGACCCCTTCGTAGAGCTCGAGTCCGACGAAGGAGGCGGCGACGGCGCGGGCGAGCCCGGCGGGGTCGGTGAACTCGGCGAGCGGGGTCCCGGCGAGGACACGGACGAGGACCTGCTCGATCTCGGCGATCCACAGGTCGAGCCCGGCGGCGGTGGCCGGGGCGAGCCGCGGGTGGGTCTGGGCGCCGGCGAGCAGCTGCCCGAGGACGGCGACATGGCCGGCGTCCCGCTCCTCGGTGTGCATCTCGCGCCCGAAGGCGAGCAGGTCGCCGAGGCTGGAGACGGCGCGCAGCCGCTCCCGGTGGCGGGCGACCCGCAGTTCGGCGCCGTGCCGGCAGGCGGCGGACAGCAGCTCGTCGACGGAGCCGAAGTGGTAGAAGACGAGGGCCTGGTTGACCCCGGCGGTGGTCGCGATCGCGCGCGCGGAGGCCTTGGCGATGCCCTGCTCGACGAGGGTGCGCAGGGCGCCGTCGAGCAGCTTCTCGCGGGTCTCCTGGCTCCTCGCGTCCTGCCCCGCGGCCTTCGTGGCCTTCACGCCCTCCGCGGTCCGCCCGCTCATGCCCGTACCTCCTCGCGCACCGGGCGCAGCCCCGCGCGCACCCCTCGGGAGCGTACGTCGGCGTAGGTGGCGGTGAAGGACCCCCGGTAGCCGAAGAGCGGCCCGAAGTGGCGGTTGACGACCCGGACGTCGATGCGGAAACGGCCGGTGCGCTCGTCGAAGGACTCGCACACCTCGGCCCGGCCGCCCACGAGGTCGGGGACGCGGACGTCGAGCGGGCCCTCGCGGAAGCGGTGTTCGCCGGAGGTGATGAGGAGCGAGCCGTCGGGCTGGGCGGTGGGGTGCAGGTCGCTGGCGAGGTGCTGGTGGGTGCCGAGGTAGTCGAGGACGCAGTCGCGCTCGGGGCTGTGGACCATGGTGGCGTCGAAGCGGCGGGGGCCGCCGGGCAGGGCGAAGGTGCGGACGAAGGTGACGGTCTCCCGCCCGTACGAGTCGGCGTAGGGGACGTTCTCGATGGTGAAGGGGATGTCGCGGCCGGTGCGCGGCAGCAGGATGTTCCGCAGCCCGCCGAGCGCGAGGAAGGGCTTCACGAAGGCCCGGCCGTGCCAGATGTGGTCCATGACGCCCCGTCCGACGCACAGCTCGCCGCTCGCGAGCCCGACCGAGAAGCGCCGTTGGAGCTCGGGGTGGAGCCGCTCGAACTGGGCGTCCCCCATGACGGTGCGGAAGATCGAGGTCACGGCTGCTCCAGGGTGGCGAGGAGCCGGGGCTCCCGGTGGCGGGCGGGCGGGGTGCGCAGACAGCGCCGGGCGGCGGGGGCGCGCGACGAGGGCGGTGCGAGGACGGCGACGGCGAGCCCGAGGACGGTGAGCGGGACGGCGGCGAGCGACAGCGGCGCGAGCGGCAGGAAGGCGATGGCCTGGGGCGCGACGACGAGCAGGACCCGGACGGCGGCCTCGATCAGCCACCGGTCGCGGGACCGCTCCGGGGTGATCCCCCGCTCGCACCAGAGGCGCAGCCGGTCGAAGGACCAGGCGGTGGCCCACCCCATGAGGGGCCGGAAGAGGGCCCGGTCGAGGAGGCGCCCGAGGAAGCCCCAGCGCGGCCGGTAGTCGTAGCCGGTGAGGAACCGGACGCCGTCCTCGGTGGGCACGTACCGCCAGTACCCACTGCCCTCGGCGAGCAGCGACAGCGGATGCGCCGAGGCGAACCGCAGCGCGGAGACCCGTTCGCCGCCGGCCCGGTGGCGCTCCCCCGCGGAGACACCGGTGCCGGCGACGGCCAGGAAGGGCAGGACGCGGGTCGCGTAGCGGAAGTGCTGGGGCTCGCCCTCGGCGCGCGGGAGATAGGAGATCTCCGTGAAGCGCAGGTCCCACCGCTGGTGGCGGTCGGGTTCCTGCGTGCGCTCCCAGAGCGTCTCCAGATCCACGCGCACGCGTGTCTCGATGTAGAGGCCCATGGGTGTCCCCCCAGCTCGTCCAGCATTTTGAGCGAGTGCTCAAAAACTGCCTCGGGAGGGAACGTAGCCGATTTTGAGCACTCGCTCAACCGCACAGAAGGCAGAAGCCCCCGGTCCTGGATCAGGACCGGGGGCTTCGTGCGCACGGGGTGTTGGCGTCAGGCGCCGAGGTGGCGCTCCACCGTCTCGACCTTCGCGGTCAGGCCGTCCGTCACGCCCGGACGGATGTCGACCTTCATCACCACGGAGACGCGCGGCGCGCGGGCCTCGACGGCGGCGACGGCGCGCTTGACGACGTCCATGACCTCGTCCCAGCTCTCGCCCTCGACGGAGGTGAACATGGCGTCGGTGCGGTTCGGCAGGCCGGACTCCCGGACGACCCGGACGGCGTCGGCGACGTACTCGCCGACCTCCTCGCCCACACCGAGCGGGGTCACGGAGAAGGCGACGATCATGCCTTCACCGCGCTCTCCGCGCGGGCGCGGGAGGCGATGACCGCGTCCTCGGCCTCGCGCTTCAGCTTCCGCTCGGCGTAGAAGCCGCCGAAGGGCAGCACCGAGAGGACGAAGTAGAGGGCGGCGGTCCCGAAGCTCCACTTGGTGCGGTTCCAGGCGTCCAGCCAGAAGAGGACGTACAGGATGAAGAGGATGCCGTGGATCGCGCCCATGACCGGCACCGCGTTGAAGTCCGTCGTCCGCTTCAGCACCGAGCAGACCAGCAGGAGCAGGAACGAGACGGCCTCCGGCGCGGAGACGAGCCGGAGTCGGTGGAGGGAGGAAGCGGTCTTGATGTCCACGGAGGGGGTCACCTTCGTTCGATCTTGTGAACGGATGCACAAGGGCCCGTCCATTGTGCACGGGGACTTTGCTGTCTCTTTAGCCGGGGGCCCAGTACCTTCCTCGGGTGGCAACGTTCCGACTCCAAGGCAGCAAAGTGCTCGCCGTCTCCATGACCGGCGACGCCGTCAAGGCGAAGAACGGCTCGATGGTCGCCTACGACGGCCAGATGGCGTTCAAGAAGATGAGTGGCGGCGGTGAGGGCCTGCGCGGCATGGTGACCCGCCGGCTCACGGGTGAGCAGATGGAGGTGATGGAGGTCCGCGGCCAGGGGACCTGCTGGTTCGCCGACCGGGCCTCCGAGATCAACCTCGTCTCCCTGCACGGCGACAAGCTCTGGGTGGAGGCGAGCAATCTGCTCTGCACCGACGCGGGGCTGCGCACCGGCACCACGTTCACGGGTCTGCGCGGCGGGGCCACCGGCAACGGTCTCTTCACCACGACCGTCGAGGGCACCGGCCAGGCGGCGATCATGTCGGACGGTCCGGCGGTGGTGCTGCGGGTGACCCCGCAGTACCCGCTCCAGGTCGACCCCGGCGCGTACATCGCCCACCAGGGCAACCTCCAGCAGCACTTTCAGTCCGGGGTGACCTTCCGCACCCTCATGGGCGAGGGCGGCGGCGAGGCCTTCCAGATCCGCTTCGAGGGCGACGGTCTCGTCTACGTGCAGCCGAGCGAGCGCAACACGATCGGGGGCGACGTCTGATGCCGTTCCGCGAGATCAACTCGAAGATGGTCGAGGCGACCGTCGTCCCCGGGCAGCGGATGTTCAGTCAGCGGGGCGCGATGCTCGCGTACCGCGGCGATGTCAGTTTCACGCCGAACATGGCGGGCGGCCAGGGCGGCCTGATGTCGATGATCGGCCGCCGGGTGGCCGGCGAGGCGACCCCGCTGATGACCGTCGAGGGCAACGGCACGGTGATGTTCGGGCACGGCGGCCACCACATCCAGGTGATCGCGCTGACGGGCGACACCCTGTACGTGGAGGCCGACCGGCTGCTCGCCTTCGACGGGACGCTGGAGCAGGGCACCATGTTCATGGGCTCGCAGGGCGGGGTCATGGGCATGGTCCGCGGCCAGGTGACCGGCCAGGGCCTCTTCACCACGACCCTGAAGGGTCACGGCTCGGTGGCCGTCATGGCGCACGGCGGTGTCATCCAGCTGCCGATCACCCCGGGCAACCCGGTCCACGTCGACCCGCAGGCGTACGTGGCGCACCACGGCGACGTGCGGAACAAGCTCTCCACGGCGCTCGGCTGGCGCGACATGGTGGGGCGCGGCTCGGGCGAGGCGTTCCAGCTGGAGCTGAGCGGCAGCGGCGCGGTGTACGTCCAGGCCTCGGAGGAGAAGCTGTGAGCACCCCTGTCATCCACGACCCGCACTCCCTGCCGTCGGACGACAACGTCAATCCGTACACCTTCTGCGTCGAGCTCAAGGGCTCGCAGTGGTTCCTGCAGAAGGGGAAGATGATCGCCTACTACGGGCGGATCGAGTTCAACGGCATCGGGCACGGGCGGCTCGACCGGCTGGTGCGGACGTCCTTCCACTCGCCGCTGCACGCGAGCGACTGGGTGGTGGCCGAGGGCAGCGGGAAGATGCTGCTCGCGGACCGCGCCTTCGACGTGAACTCGTACGACCTGGACGAGGGCAATCTGACGATCCGCTCGGGCAACCTGCTCGCGTACCAGCCGACGCTGGCGCTGAAGCAGTCGATCGTGCCGGGCTTCGTGACGCTGATCGGCACGGGCAAGTTCGTGGCCGCGTCGAACGGTCCGGTGGTCTTCATGGAGCCGCCGATGCGGGTGGACCCGCAGGCGCTCGTCGGCTGGGCGGACTGCCCCTCGCCCTGTCACCATTACGACCACGGTTACATGACGGGCGTGATGGGCGGTGTGCGCGCGCTGACGGGGATCGGCGGCACCTCGGGCGAGGAGCACCAGTTCGAGTTCGTCGGCGCGGGGACGGTACTGCTCCAGTCGACGGAGCTGCTGATGGCGGAGCGGGCGATCGGCGCGCCGCCGGCGCAGGCGGGTGTTCCGGGCGGGGTGCATGGTTCCGGCCAGGGGGCGCTCGGCTCGGTACCGCGCCTTCCCGGCCAGCTCGGTGACCTCCAGCGTCGCTTCGGCCTGTAGCCGGTAGTCTGCGGAGCGTGACGTCCTCGAACGCACGCTCCCAGACTTCGTCAAGTATTCAACTTCTTAGGTAGAATCCATATATGGAGACCGAGACCGCCACTCCGTGGCTCACCGACGGCGAGCAGTGCGCCTGGCGCACGTTCCTGGACGTCCAGAGAATGCTGACGTACCAGCTGGAGCGGGACCTCCAGCCCTTCGGCCTGACGATGAACGACTACGAGATCCTGGTCAACCTCTCGGAGTCGGCGGAGCGGCGGCTGCGCATGAGCGACCTCGCCGCGGCCACCCTCCAGTCGAAGAGCAGGCTCTCCCACCAGATCACCCGCATGGAGAACGCCGGTCTCGTACGCCGCGAGAACTGCGAGTCCGACCGGCGCGGGCTCTACGCCGTCCTGACCGACGACGGCATGGAGACCATGCGCAAGGTCGCCCCGCACCACGTCGAGTCGGTGCGCAAGCACTTCATCGACCAGCTCACCGGCGAGGCTCTCGGCGACCTCCACGAGTCCCTGAAGCCGGTCGCCGAACAGCTCCGCGGCCGTCGCGGCAAGCCGTGACCTGACAGAGAACGGAAGGGCCCCTCCGGCGACCGGAGGGGCCCTTCTCGTACATTCGGGGGATCAGTTTCCGGTCAGGCTCGCGACCAGCTCGTCCGAGGCCGCGTACGGGTCGAGGGCGCCCGCCACGATCCGCTCGGCGAGGGCGTCCAGGCGCCGGTCGCCGTGCAGATCGCCGATGCGCTCGCGCAGGGCGGTGACCGCGATGGTCTCCACCTCGCGCGCGGCACGGGCCCGGCGGCGCTCCGCCAGGACCCCGTGCTCCTCCATCCAGGCGCGGTGCTTCTCCAGCGCCTCCACGACCTCGTCGATGCCCTCGCCGCGCGCCGCGACCGTCTTGACGATCGGCGGCCGCCAGTCGCCCGCGGCCCGCGCCTCGCCCAGACCCAGCATGTGGTTGAGCTCCCGGGCGGTGGCGTCCGCGCCGTCCCGGTCGGCCTTGTTCACCACGTACAGGTCGCCGATCTCCAGGATGCCCGCCTTCGCGGCCTGGATACCGTCGCCCATGCCCGGCGCGAGGAGCACGACCGAGGTGTCGGCCTGGGAGGCGATCTCGACCTCCGACTGCCCGACGCCGACGGTCTCCACGAGGATCACCTCGCAGCCGGCCGCGTCCAGGACGCGGATGGCCTGCGGGGCGGACCAGGCGAGCCCGCCCAGGTGGCCGCGGGTGGCCATGGAACGGATGTAGACGCCCGGGTCGGAGGCGTGCTCCGACATCCGGACCCGGTCACCCAGGAGCGCTCCCCCGCTGAACGGCGAGGACGGGTCGACGGCGAGGACGCCGACCCGCTTGCCCGCCCGGCGGTACGCGGAGACCAGCGCGGACGTCGACGTGGACTTGCCCACGCCCGGCGAGCCGGTCAGGCCCACCACGTACGCGCCGCCGGTGAGCGGCGCGAGCGCCGCCATCACCTCGCGCAGCTGCGGGGACGCCCCCTCCACGAGCGAGATCAGCCGGGCCACGGCCCGCGGCCTGCCCTCCCGTGCCTGGGCGACGAGTTCGGGGACGTCCACCATCTGCGCTGCTCCTTAAAGGACGGGACTACTTGCCGTTGCCGGGAACGCGAACGATCAGCGCGTCGCCCTGACCGCCGCCGCCGCACAGGGCCGCCGCGCCGACGCCGCCGCCGCGCCGCTTGAGCTCCAGGGCCAGGTGCAGCACCAGACGGGCGCCGGACATGCCGATCGGGTGGCCGAGCGCGATGGCGCCACCGTTGACGTTCACCTTTTCGGGGGTGACGCCGAGGTCCTTCATGGACTGGTGCGAGACGGCGGCGAAGGCCTCGTTGATCTCGATCAGGTCGAGGTCGGAGACGTCCAGGCCGTCCTTCTTGAGGGCGTGCAGGATCGCGTTGGACGGCTGCGACTGGAGGGAGTTGTCCGGGCCGGCCACGTTGCCGTGGGCGCCGATCTCGGCGATCCACTCCAGGCCCAGCTCCTCCGCCTTGGCCTTGCTCATCACGACCACGGCGGCGGCGCCGTCGGAGATCTGCGAGGCGGTGCCGGCGGTGATGGTGCCGTCCTTGGCGAAGGCCGGGCGGAGCTTGCCGAGGGACTCGGCGGTGGTCTCCGCGCGGATGCCCTCGTCCTTGGAGAAGACGACCGGCTCGCCCTTGCGCTGCGGGATCTCGACCGGGGTGATCTCGGCCTCGAAGATGCCGTTCTTCTGGGCGGCGGCGGCGCGCTGGTGCGAGAGGGCGGCGAGCTCGTCCTGCACCTCGCGGCCGATGCCGAGGCGGGTGTTGTGCTTCTCCGTGGACTCGCCCATGGCGATGCCCTCGAAGGAGTCGGTGAGACCGTCGTACGCCATGGCGTCGAGCATCTCGATGGCGCCGTACTTGAAGCCCTCGCGGGACTTCGGCAGCAGGTGCGGGGCGTTGGTCATGGACTCCTGGCCACCGGCGACGACGATGTCGAACTCGCCGGCGCGGATCAGCTGGTCGGCGAGCGCGATGGCGTCGAGACCCGACAGACACACCTTGTTGATGGTGAGCGCGGGGACGTTCATCGGGATGCCGCCCTTGACCGCGGCCTGGCGGGCGGGGATCTGCCCGGCGCCCGCCTGGAGCACCTGGCCCATGATCACGTACTGCACCTGGTCGCCGCCGATGCCGGCCCGGTCCAGGGCCGCCTTGATGGCGAAGCCGCCGAGGTCGGCGCCCGAGAAGGACTTGAGCGAGCCGAGCAGGCGACCCATGGGCGTGCGGGCGCCCGCGACGATCACTGAGGTGGTACCGGTCGTTCCAGACATGAGGCACGGCCCCTTGGGATGAGGAGTGAACGAGGGTTTACCGCCAATGTACTGAGCGGTGCGGCGCCGGGTCACCGGCGCGATGGTGTGATCGCGCGCACGTTGCGTAACCACCTTTCCGGCGGTGCACTGGATCCATGCTGACGCGTATCGACCACATCGGGATCGCCTGTTTCGACCTGGACAAGACCGTCGAGTTCTACCGTGCCACGTACGGTTTCGAGGTCTTCCACTCCGAGGTCAACGAGGAGCAGGGCGTCCGCGAGGCCATGCTCAAGATCAACTCGACCGACGACGGCGGAGCCTCCTACCTCCAGCTCCTGGAGCCCACCCGGGAGGACTCGGCGGTGGGCAAGTGGCTCGCCAAGAACGGCGAGGGCGTGCACCACATCGCCTTCGGCACCGCCGACGTCGACGCCGACGCCGAGGCCATCCGCGGCAAGGGCGTCCGTGTCCTCTACGACGAGCCGCGGATCGGCTCCATGGGCTCCCGGATCACCTTCCTCCACCCCAAGGACTGCCACGGCGTCCTCACGGAACTGGTCACCTCGGCCAAGCCGTCCGCTGACCACTCCTCAGCGGAGCACTGACCTCCGGATTCCTGGCCCGGTAGAGTGGGCGACTCCGGGCCGGGGCCGGTCGGGGCCGTTTCGTGCGGCACCGAAGTCGGGATGTCGGGGTCGTCCGATCTGCCACGATTCCCCGGGGGTCCGTCCTCGGCCGTGAGGGCGTGCTCGCAGGAGTTGCGACCAGGGTTGGGGTATCCCCTGCTCGAAGAGCTCGGGGAAGGATGGGACCGCGCAGTGCGGGGCTACGAACGCCAGGAGAGCCACCGAGCTGAAGACGACCATCTCGCCAGGTTCGAAGCCGAGATGGACCGGCTGAAGACCGAACGCGAGAAGGCCGTCCAGCATGCCGAGGACCTCGGCTACCAGGTCGAGGTCTTGCGCGCCAAGCTCCACGAGGCGCGCCGCACCATCGCGTCCCGGCCGGCGTACGACAGCGCCGACATCGGCTACCAGGCCGAGCAGCTGCTGCGGAACGCCCAGGCGCAGGCCGAACAGCTCCGCCAGGACGCCGAGCGCGAGCTGCGCGAGGCCCGCGCCCAGACCCAGCGCATCCTCCAGGAGCACGCCGAGCACCAGGCCCGGCTCCAGGCCGAGCTGCACAACGAGGCCGTCCAGCGCCGCCAGCAGCTCGACCAGGAGCTCAACGAGCGCCGCCAGACCGTCGAGGCGCACGTCAACGAGAACGTCGCCTGGGCGGAACAGCTGCGCGCCCGCACGGAGTCCCAGGCCCGCCGCCTGATGGAGGAGTCCCGCGCGGAGGCCGAGCAGTCCCTCGCCACCGCCCGCGCCGAGGCCACCCGGGTCGCCGAGGAGACCAGCCGCCGCGTCGGCGCCGAGGCCGAGTCCGCCCGTGCCGAGGCCGAAGCCATTCTGCTGCGCGCCCGCAAGGACGCCGAGCGGCTCCTGACCGCCGCCTCCAGCCAGGCGCAGGAGGCCACCAGCCACGCCGAGCAGCTCCGCTCGAACACCGCCGCCGAGACCGACCAGGCCCGCCGCCAGGCCACCGAGCTCTCCCGCGCCGCCGAACAGCGCATGCAGGAGGCCGAGGAGAAGCTCCGGGTCGCCCGCGCCGAGGCCGAGAAGGCGCTCACCGAGGCCAAGGAGAGCGCCGCCAAGCAGCTGGCCTCCGCCGAGTCGGTCAACGAGCAGCGCACCCGCACCGCCAAGACGGAGATCGCCCGGCTCGTCGGCGAGGCCACCAAGGAGGCCGAGGCGCTCAAGGCCGAGGCCGAGGAGAAGCTCCGCGAGGCGACCGCCCAGGCGGAGAAGCTTGTCACCGAGGCCTCCGACAAGGCCGTCACGGCCGCCGCGGAGGACTCCGCCGCCGCCCTCGCCAAGGCCGCCCGCAACGCCGAGGAGATCCTCACCAAGGCCTCCGAGGACGCCCGGGAGACCACCCGCAAGGCCGCCGAGGAGGCCGAGCGGGTCCGCCGCGAGGCCGAGACCGAGGCGGACCGGCTGCGCGCCGAGGCCGGGGAGCAGGCCGACGAACTGCTCGGCTCGGCGAAGGACGACACCAAGGAGTACCGCGCCAAGACGGTCGAGCTCCAGGAGGAGGCCCGACGGCTCCGCGGCGAGGCCGAGCAGCTGCGCGCCGAGGCCGTCGACGAGGGCGAGCGGATCCGCTCCGAGGCCCGGCGCGAGGCCCTCCAGCAGATCGAGGAGGCGGCGAAGACCGCCGAGGAGCTCCTCACCAAGGCCCGCACGGACGCCGAGGAGCAGCGCACCAAGGCCGGTGCCGAGAGCGAGCGGGTCAAGTCGGAGGCGATGGAGCGCGCCCAGACGCTCCGCACCCAGGCCGAGGAGACCCTGGAGCGCACCCGCGCCGAGGCCGAGCGGCTGCGCGCCGAGGCCGAGGAGCAGGCCGATTCGGTGAAGGGCGCGGCCGAGGAGGCCGCCGCCGGGCTGCGCGCGGACGCCGAGCGGGCCGCCGAGGCGCGCCGCGTGGAGGCCGCGGAGGAGCTGACCCGGCTGCACACCGACGCCGAGGCGAAGGTCGCGGCCGCCGGCGAGGAGCTCACGGACGCGCGGGCCGAGGGCGAGCGGATCCGGCGCGAGGCCGCCGAGGAGACGGAGCGGCTGCGGACCGAGGCCGCCGAGCGGATCCGCACGCTCCAGGAGCAGGCGGAGCAGGAGGCCGAGCGGCTGCGCGCCGAGGCCGCGTCGGACGCGTCCACCACGCGTACCGAGGCCGAGTCCGCCTCCGTACGGCTGCGCAACGAGGCGTCCGAGGAGGCCGAGCGGCTGAGGTCGGAGGCCCAGGAGACCGCCGACCGGGTGCGGGCCGAGGCCGCGGCCGCGGCCGAGCGGGTCGCCGCCGAGGCCGCCGAGGCGCTGGCCGCCGCGCAGGAGGAGGCCGTCCGGCGCCGCCGGGAGGCCGAGGAGACCCTGGAGTCGGCCCGCTCCGAGGCCGGCCGGGAGCGCGAGCACGCCCGGGAGCAGTCCGAGGAGCTCCTCGCGGCCGCCCGCAAGCGGGTCGAGGACGCGCAGACCGAGGCGCAGCGCCTGGTCGAGGAGGCGGACGCGCGGGCGACCGAGATGGTCACCGCGGCCGAGCAGACCGCCCAGGAGGTGCGGGACTCGGTGGCGGGTCTGCGCGAGCAGGCCGAGGAGGAGATCACCGGGCTGCGCTCCGCCGCCGAGCACGCGGCCGAGCGGACGCGGACCGAGGCGCAGGAGGAGGCGGACCGGGTCCGCGCCGACGCGTACGAGGAGCGGGAGCGGGCGTCCGAGGACGCCGTCCGCACGCGGGCGCGTGCCCAGGAGGAGTCGGAGGCCGCGAAGGCGCTGGCGGAGCGGACGGTCACGGACGCGCTCGCCGAGGCGGAGAAGCTGCGGGCGGACACCGCCGAGTACGCGCAGCGGGTACGGACCGAGGCGACGGACTCGCTGGCCTCGGCCGAGCAGGACGCGGCCCGCACGCGGGCGGACGCCCGGGAGGACGCGAACCGGATCCGTTCGGAGGCCGCCGAGCGCGCCGAGTCGACGGTCGGCGAGGCCCGTGCCGAGGCGGAGCGGATCGGCGCCCAGGCGGAGCAGGTCCTGGACGAGGCCCGCAAGGCCGCCGACAAGCGCCGTACGGACGCGGCCGAGCAGGCCGACACCCTCATCGGCGAGGCGACCACCGAGGCCGAGCGGATCGGCGCCGAGGCGGCGCGCCTTCGGACCGAGGCCGAGCAGGCCAAGGCCGACGGCGAGGCGCAGGCGGAGGCGCTGCGGGCCGAGGCCCGTGCCGAGGGCGAGCAGGTCCTCGACGAGGCCCGCAAGGCCGCCGACAAGCGCCGCACGGACGCGGCCGAGCAGGCCGACACCCTCATCGGCGAGGCGACCACCGAGGCCGA
The DNA here is from genome assembly GCF_056435185.1 of Streptomyces sp. NPDC044003. Taxonomy (NCBI): domain Bacteria; kingdom Bacillati; phylum Actinomycetota; class Actinomycetes; order Kitasatosporales; family Streptomycetaceae; genus Streptomyces; species Streptomyces sp. NPDC044003. Next base: position 358,205 of record NZ_JBWKFA010000001.1, read on the forward strand.
GCGGCTCACCGCCGAGGCGGTCGAGCTCATGGAGACGACCGAGCAGGACGCCGCGCGCCTCCGGACCGAGGCCGAGCAGGTCAAGGCGGACGGCGAGGCGCAGGCGGAGGCGCTGCGTGCGGAGGCCCGTGCCGAGGGCGAGCAGGTCCTCGACGAGGCCCGCAAGGCCGCCGACAAGCGCCGCACGGACGCCGCCGAGCAGGCCGACACCCTCATCGGCGAGGCGACCACCGAGGCCGAGCGGATCGCGGCCGAGGCCGCCGAGCTGCGCGAGACGACCGAGCAGGACTCCCAGCGGCTGCGCGCGGAGGCCGAGCAGGTCAAGGCCGACGGCGAGGCGCACGCGCAGGCCCTGCGCAACGCCGCGCTCGCCGACGCCGACCAGATCCTGGACGAGGCCCGCAAGGCCGCCGACAAGCGCCGCACGGACGCGGCCGAGCAGGCCGACACCCTCGTCGGCGAGGCGACCGCCGAGGCCGAGCGGATCGTGAACGAGGCGGCCGAGCTGGCCGATTCGGTCGGCGCGGATGCCCGCGCCGAGGCCGGCCGCACCGTCGCCGCGGCCTCGGAGGAGGCCGAGCTGCTGCGGGCCGAGGGCGCCGAGGCGATCGCCGAGGCCCTGCGGGACGCCGAGCGGATCCGTACCGAGTCGGAGCGGGTGAAGGCGGACGCCGCGGCCGCGGCCGAGCAGATGCGCGCGGAGGCCCGCGAGGAGGCGGACCGGACCCTCGACGAGGCCCGCGAGGCCGGGGCCCGGAAGCGTTCGGACGCGGCCGAGCAGGCCGACCAGCTCGTCGCCAAGGCCCAGGAGGAGGCGCTGCGCGCCACCACGGAGGCCGAGTCGCAGGCGGACACGATGGTCGGCGCGGCCCGCAAGGAGGCCGAGCGGATCGTCGCCGAGGCGACCGTCGAGGGCAACTCGCTGGTGGAGAAGGCCCGCACGGACGCGGACGAGCTCCTGGTCGGGGCGCGCAGCGACGCGACGGCCATAAGGGAGCGGGCCGAGGAGCTGCGGGGCCGGGTCGAGGGCGAGATCGAGGAGCTGCACGAGCGGGCGCGGCGCGAGAACGCCGAGCAGATGAGGACGGCCGGCGAGCGCGTCGACAAGCTGGTGAAGGCGGCCGAGGAGCAGCGCGCCGAGGCCGAGGAGAAGGCGAAGGAGATGATCTCCGACGCGAGTTCGGAGGCCAGCAAGGTCCGCATCGCCGCGGTCCGCAAGGCGGACGGGCTCCTCAAGGAGGCCGGGCAGAAGAAGGCCTCGGTCATCGCCGAGGCCGAGGCCCTCAGGGCGGAGGCCGAGCGGATCCGCGACGAGGCCGCGGCCGAGGCGGAGAAGACGGTCCAGGAGGGCCAGCGCGAACTCGAGGTGCTGACGCGGCGTCGCAAGGACATCAATGCCGAGATCTCCCGTGTCCAGGACGTCCTGGAGGCGTTGGAGTCTTTCGAGACGCCGTCCGCCGGAAAGGACGGGGTCAAGGCGGGTGCGTCGGCAGGGTCCACTCGTACGAGTGGCAAGTCCCAGGACGGCTAGCCACTCAAAAGGCTGGACATTCTCCAGATCAAACGGGCATACGCTCGATGACACGCCGCTTCGGCCCCTAGGATTCCCTCTAACACCTCACCGGTCTCATTCGACAGGAAACCCATGAGCGACACATCCTCCCCCTTCGGCTTCGAGCTCGTGCGGCGCGGTTACGACCGCGGTCAGGTGGACGACCGCATTACCAAGCTCGTGTCCGACCGCGACAGTGCCCTGTCCCGTATCACCTCCCTGGAGAAGCGCATCGAGGAGCTCCACCTCGAGACGCAGAACGCCCAGGCGCAGGTCACCGACGCCGAGCCGTCGTACGCGGGGCTCGGCGCCCGGGTCGAGAAGATCCTCCGACTCGCCGAGGAGGAGGCGAAGGACCTGCGTGAGGAGGCCCGTCGCGCCGCCGAGCAGCACCGCGAGCTGGCCGAGTCGGCCGCCCAGCAGGTGCGCAACGACGCGGAGTCCTTCGCGGCCGAGCGCAAGTCCAAGGCCGAGGACGAGGGCGTCCGGATCGTCGAGAAGGCGCAGGGCGAGGCCAACTCGCTGCGTGCCGAGGCGCAGAAGGACGCGCAGTCGAAGCGCGAGGAGGCGGACGCCCTCTTCGAGGAGACCCGCGCCAAGGCCGCCCAGGCCGCCGCGGACTTCGAGACGAACCTGGCGAAGCGCCGCGAGCAGTCGGAGCGGGACCTGGCCTCGCGTCAGGCCAAGGCCGAGAAGCGCCTCGCGGAGATCGAGCACCGCGCCGAGCAGCTCCGCCTGGAGGCCGAGAAGCTGCGGACGGACGCGGAGCGCCGGGCCCGTCAGACGGTGGAGACCGCGCAGCGCCAGGCCGAGGACATCGTGGCCGACGCGAACGCCAAGGCCGACCGGATCCGTTCGGAATCGGAGCGCGAGCTCGCGGCGCTGACGAACCGCCGCGACTCCATCAACGCGCAGCTGACCAACGTCCGCGAGATGCTGGCGACGCTGACCGGTGCCGCGGTGGCGGCGGCCGGCTCCCCGATCGACGACGAGCGCACGGCCGGTGTCCCGGCCCAGCAGTCCCGGTAACAAGTACGACGCTCCCCCCGTCATTCCGGTGGCGGGGGGTTTTGCGTGCCCGTAGGTTGGTGCGCATGATCGAGCTTGAGGGCCTGACGAAGAGGTACGGGACGAAGACCGCGGTCGACCATCTCTCCTTCCAGGTCCGCCCCGGCGTGGTCACCGGCTTCCTCGGGCCGAACGGGGCGGGCAAGTCGACGACGATGCGGATGATGCTCGACCTGGACAACCCGACGAGCGGGACGGTCCGGATCGACGGCAAGCACTACCGGGACCTGGCCGAGCCGCTGAAGTACATCGGGGCGCTGCTCGACGCCAAGGCGATGCACGGCGGCCGCTCCGCGTACAACAACCTGCTGTGTCTGGCGCAGTCGAACCGCATCCCGGCGAGCCGGGTGGGCGAGGTGCTCGACCTGGTGGGTCTGACGCCGGTCGCGAAGAAGAAGTCGAAAGGTTTCTCCCTCGGCATGGGACAGCGCCTCGGGATCGCGTCCGCGCTGCTCGGTGATCCCGAGATCCTGATGTTCGACGAACCCGTCAATGGTCTGGACCCCGAGGGAATTCACTGGATCCGCAATCTGATGAAGGCGTTGGCGGCCGAGGGCCGGACGATCTTCGTTTCCAGCCATCTGATGAGTGAAATGGCGCTGACGGCCGATCATCTGATCGTGATCGGGCAGGGAAAGCTGCTGGCCGACACGTCGATGGCGGATTTCATCCAGCAGAATTCCCGGAGTTATGTGCGGATGCGCTCTCCGCAGCAGGAACGCCTGCGGGACGTGCTGCACGCCAACGGTCTTGTCGCGGTCGAGGCGAGCAACGGGACACTTGAGGTGGACGGGGCGACGACCGAGAAGCTGGGCGAACTGGCGGCGGAGAACGGGCTCGTGCTGCACGAGCTGAGCGCCCAGCGCGCCTCCCTCGAAGAAGCGTTCATGCAGATGACGGCCGGCGCGGTGGAGTACCACGCGCACGGCACCGACGTACACAGCGGCGCCTCGGCGCCCGGCCCCCAGTGGGGCACGACCTCCGAGGGAGCCTGAACGATGGCAGCGGCATCCGCGGTCCTGCAGTCCGAGTGGACCAAGATCCGGACGGTGTCGTCGACCGTCTGGACGCTGGCGAGCGCCTTCCTCGTCACGGTGGCGATGGGCGCGGGGCTGAGCGCCCTGGTGAACTCCACCTTCGACGATCTGAACGAGGCCGAGCGGATCACCTTCGACCCGACTTTGGTGAGCTTCTCCGGGATGGTCCTCGGCCAGTTGGCGATGGTGGTCTTCGGCGTCCTGGTGGTGGGGACCGAGTACTCCTCGGGCATGATCCGCACCTCGCTGGCGGCAGTGCCGCAGCGCGCGACCTTCCTCTTCTCGAAGGTCGCGGTGGCGGGCGGGCTCGCCCTCCTGGTGGGGCTCGCCACGAGCTTCATCACCTTCTTCCTGGCACAGGCACTACTCGGCGATCACCGCGCATCGATCGGTGACGACAACGTGCTGCGCGCCGTGATCGGCGCCGGGCTCTACATGGGTCTGATCGCCCTGTTCTCCATGGGTGTGGCAGCGATGCTGCGCTCGTCGATGCTCTCGCTCGGCATCCTGGTGCCGTTCCTCCTCCTGGTCTCGAACATCCTCTCGGCGGTGCCGAAGGCCAAGGAGGTGGCCCAGTACTTCCCGGACCAGGCCGGCTCGAAGATCATGCGGGTCATCCCCGACGCGATGAACTCGGAGAAGGCGCCGTACGGCCCCTGGGGCGGGCTGGGGATCATGCTGCTCTGGGTGGTGGCCTCGCTGCTCGGCGGCTACCTGGTGATCAAGAAGCGCGACGCCTGACCCCGCAACCTCGTACCGGAGGATCACGGTTCCGCTTCGGCGGAACCGTCAACGGCTGGATAAGCTCCTAGCTCATACGGGGGGCTCCGGCCGACGGCCGCCACGCCCCGACATGGATGCGACCGATCTGTCGATGGGGCTGGAGAATGATCGAGGCAGTCGGCCTGACGAAGCGCTACGGCGCCAAGACGGCCGTGTACAACCTTTCCTTCCAGGTGAGGCCCGGTGTCGTCACCGGGTTCCTGGGGCCCAACGGCTCCGGCAAGTCGACGACGATGCGCATGATCCTGGGCCTCGACCGGCCCACCGCGGGCCATGTCACGATCGGCGGCCACCCCTTCCGGCAGCTGCCGAACGCCCCGCGGCAGGTCGGCGCGCTCCTCGACGCCAAGGCCGTGCACGGCGGCCGGAGCGCGCGCAGCCATCTGCTGTCGCTCGCGCAGCTGGCCGGCATCCCGGCGCAGCGCGTCGACGAGGTCCTCGGCGTGGTCGGCCTCCAGGACGTCGCCAAGCGGCGCTCGAAGGGCTTCTCGCTCGGCATGGGCCAGCGGCTCGGCATCGCGGCGGCCCTCCTCGGCGACCCGCAGGTGCTGCTCTTCGACGAGCCCGTCAACGGCCTGGACCCCGAGGGCATCCTCTGGGTGCGGAACCTGATGAAGAAGCTGGCCGCCGAGGGCCGCACGGTCTTCGTCTCCAGCCACCTCATGAGCGAGATGGCGCTGACGGCCGACCACCTGATCGTGATCGGCCGGGGGCAGCTGCTCGCGGACATGAGCGTCACGGACTTCATCTCGGCGAACTCCGCCGACTTCGCCCGGGTGCGGACCCCGGGCACCGAGCCGGCCCAGCGGGAGAAGCTGAGCTCGGTGCTCATCGAGGCCGGCGGCCAGGTGCTGTCCGAGCCGGACGGCGCGCTGCGTGTCACGGGCCTGCCGCTGCCCCGGATCAGCGACCTGGCGCACGGAGCGGACGTACGGCTCTGGGAGCTGTCCCCGCACCAGGCCTCGCTGGAGGAGGCGTACATGCGGCTGACGCAGGGCGCCGTGGACTACCGCTCCACCGACGACCGTCTCGCCCACCTCCAGGCGCCCGTCCAGCCCGGACAGCCGGGGTACGGGCTGCCGCACCAGCCGCCGGTCCAGGACGTGCCGCAGCAGGGCTGGTACGCCCCGCCGCCGCCCGGACAGAACCCGTACGGCGCGGCCCCGCAGGGCGCCTACGCCCCCGCGCCGGGCCCGTACGCCGGAGCCCCGCAGGCATCCGGTCCGTACGCCGGAGCCCCGCAGGCCCCTGCCCCGCAGGCGCCCGGTCCGTACGCCCCTCCGGCCGCTCCGCAGCCGGGCGCCCCTCAGCCGAACAGTCTGCAGCCGAGCGACACCCCGAAGGACGCCCGATGACCGCCCCCGCCCCCCACCACGCCCCGGCGCCGCACGCCTACGTCTCCCCCATCCCGGTCCGTGCCGCGCACCTCGGTGACGCGCTCGCCTCCGAGTGGACGAAGATCCGCTCGGTGCGTTCGACGTTGTGGACGCTGGGGGTGATGATCCTGCTGATGCTCGCCATCGGTCTGGGCATCGCGGCCATCGCCGCGACCTCCCCCGCCCCGATCGGCGAGGAGTCCGCGCTCACCTTCGGCTTCTTCGGGATGCTGCCGGCGTCGATCTGCGTGATCACGCTCGGCGTCCTCACGATCGCCTCCGAGTACGGCACGGGCATGATCCGTACGACCCTGACGGCCTGCCCGAGCCGGGCCCGGGTACTGACGGCGAAGGCGATCGTCTTCTTCCTGCTGGTCTTCTCGGTCACCACGCTGATCGCGACCCTGGTGGCGGTGGCGCAGGTCGCCCTCGTGGACACGGCGGCGACACCGACGGGTGCCGAGTGGCTGCGGGCGACGGTCGGCGCGGGCGCCTACCTGGCCCTGCTCGGGCTGCTGTCGCTCGCGGTGGGGACGATCATCCGGCACTCGGCGGGCGCGATCACGGTGATGATCGGTCTGCTGCTGCTGCCGCTGGTGGCGGGCATGTTCATGTTCACCGAGGCGCTGCAGCCGGTGCGGGACTTCCTGTTCACCTACGCCATCCCCTCGCAGATGATCGCGCTCTACAGCGACGCCCCGTCGCTCGGCGACTCGGGCCCGGCGGGCTGGGAGGTGCTGCTGATCATGGCGGGGATCGCGGCGGCCGCACTCGGCGGCGCGTACGCCCTGCTGAACAGCCGGGACGTGTGACGGTTCGCTAGTACCTCGGCGCGTTGCGAGACCGCTGCACCCTGCTGGTGCGGCGGTCCTTCGCGTTCCAGCAGGCCTTGTGCCAGTGCCGGCGGTCGTCGACCCCGCCCCACTCCGGCCAGGCCACCACGTGCGGGGCGCCGGACGGGATCTCCTGGTCGCAGCCCGGGCAGCGGTAGCGCTTGCCGGGGGCGCTCGCCCCGGCGACGAGCCGGACGTACCACTCCTCGCCCTGCCAGGTCTCGGTACGCTGCGCACCGCCGTACCGGTCGCCGTGGTCGCCCTGCTGCTCGGGCTTACCGCCGCCTCGGGAGCGGTTGTGACGCGGGGACACGGGCACACCTCACGGGGTCTGGGATCACGGACCGTTCCGTCCAGCCTACGGGCCGCCACCCGGTGCCCCGGGCCCCGCCCGGGACGGCTTAGCCGAAAATCGCAAGAACTTCATGAACGGCCGTTGCCTTTGGCACGTGTCAGACGTTGGTGCCAGTGCGAGGGGAGATACGCGTCGGCCGCAAGGAGGCAGAAGGCGATGCGCGTGGGTACGTTCGTTCTGGCAGCCCAGTTCCCGGGCCAGGGCCAGGGGGAGGCACTGCACCGGGCGGTGCGGACCGCCGAGGTGGCGGAGGAGGCGGGGCTCGACTCCGTCTGGCTCGCCGAGCACCACTTCGTGCCGTACGGGGTCTGCCCCTCGGCCGTGACACTGGCCGCGCTGCTCCTCGGCCGCACCCGGCGGCTCCGGGTCGGCACGGCGGTGAGCGTGCTGCCGGCCGTCCACCCGGTCGCCCTGGGCGAACAGGCGGCGCTGCTGCACCTCACCTCGGGCGGCAGGTTCACCCTCGGGGTGGGCCGGGGCGGGCCCTGGGTCGACCTGGAGGTGTTCGGCGCGGGTCTGGAGGCGTACGAGAAGGGGTTCCCCGAATCGCTCGACCTGCTGCTGCGCTGGCTCAGCGAGCCGCGCGTCGGCGCCGAGGGGGAACGGTTCGCGTTCCGTGAGGTGCCCGTGGTGCCCCGCCCCGACGAACTGATCGGCGGCGCGCCCTCCCCCGAGGTGGTGGTGGCCTGCACCTCGCCGAAGAGCGTGAAGCTCGCGGCGGAGCGCGGGCTGCCGATGCTGCTCGGCATGCACTGCGGCGACGAGGACAAGGCCGAGATGGTCGCGGCCTGGGCGCGGTGCGCGCGGGAGGCCGGGCGGGACCCGGACGAGATCGCGCGGATCGGCGCCGGCCATGTCTCGGCGGGGGTGGCGCAGCTCGCGGACCGGGGGACGGACGCGGCGGAGGCGCTGGTGAAGGCGATGCCGGGCTGGCTGAAGCAGGGGCTCGACGCGCATGTGACGGTGGACGGCCGGCACCGGGCGATGCGGGACCCCGTCGCGTACACGGAGCTGCTGTGCGGGCTGCACCCGGTGGGCACGCCCCGGCACGCGGCGGACCGGCTCGCGGCGACCGCGGAGCGTACGGGCATCACGCGCTTCGCCCTGCTCGCGGAGGGCTCGGGCGACCTCGCGGCGACCGAGGAGAACGTCCGGCGCCTGGGCGCGGAGGTCCTGCCGCTCCTGGTGTGAGCACGGTCACGGGAATCCTGTCCGGGACTGTGCTGCCGCTCCTGCATCTGTCGGCGGCGACGCGCGTCGGCTCGCATCGATCGCCTTCTCCCGCGATGCGGAGCGGCAGCACCATGTCTCAGCAGTCGCGCAGTTCCGGCGACTGGTTCAGCAGCTGTCCCCGTACGGACGTGAAACGGGCGAGCCGCTCGTCCACCGACGGGTCCAGCGGGAAGACCGCCACGCGGTGGCAGTTCTGGAAGGCGAGACGCACCCCGAAATGCCGCTGCAGCGCGCCACGAATGGCATCGCTCGCGAGCGCGCGCAGCAGCTGACCACGTGCCTGCTCATTCGGCGGCGGCGTCTGGTTGTCGGCGAACTCTCCGCCGTCGACCTTCAGCTGTGCCACCAGAGAACTGATCATCTCCCATGCGTAGGGCAGGGAGGTCCGGACGCAGTCGACGAAGTCGGCTTCGTCGACCTCGCCTCGCTCGGCCTGTTCCAACAGCGCCGGTGAGACGTCGAGCGACATGGGTTCTCCTCTCGCGACCCCGCGGACGGGGTCTTGCGGGCAGGGACGAAGGCCGGGCCGTGCGCCACGCAGCGTGCACGGACGACGACCTCCAGCTTCCACGGTAAGCGCGCGGTCCGGGCGACACCAGAAGAATGGGCACACAACCGGCTGATAACCGACGGGTGTTCGGCCAACGACCACCCCCGTCGCCTGTCCGGGCGATGCCCGAATCGCGCGGAAGAGCGCCCGTCTTGTAGCGTTGGCGACCATGCGTCTCGTCATTGCCCGTTGCTCCGTGGACTACGCGGGTCGACTCACGGCCCACCTGCCCTCCGCGCCCCGTCTGATCCTGGTCAAGGCAGACGGCAGCGTCTCCATCCACGCGGACGACCGGGCGTACAAACCGCTCAACTGGATGTCCCCGCCGTGCACCCTGAAGGAGGGTATCGACGGTGAGGCGGGCATCTGGACCGTGATCAACAAAGCGGGCGAGAAACTGATCATCACGATGGAGGAGATCCTCCACGACTCCTCGCACGAGCTGGGTGTGGACCCGGGTCTCATCAAGGACGGCGTCGAGGCGCACCTCCAGGAGCTGCTCGCCGACCGCATCGAGACCCTCGGCGAGGGCTACACGCTGATCCGCCGCGAGTACCCGACCGCGATCGGCCCGGTGGACATCCTGTGCCGGGACGCCGACGGCGCGACGGTGGCGGTGGAGATCAAGCGGCGCGGCGAGATCGACGGCGTCGAGCAGCTGACCCGCTACCTGGAGCTGCTCAACCGCGACCCGCACCTGGCGCCGGTGAGGGGCGTCTTCGCGGCCCAGGAGATCAAGCCGCAGGCGCGGGTCCTCGCGACGGACCGCGGGATCGGCTGCGTGGTCCTCGACTACGACGCGCTGCGCGGCATCGAGGACGACAAGCTGCGGCTGTTCTGACGCCTGTCTTACGGGCGACGGCCCCGGGTGCGCCGAGCGCTCCCGGGGCCGTCGCCGTTCTCGTACGGGGTCAGGCGGGCGACTCCGAGGCGGTGGCGTCACCGGAGGCGGAGGGCGCGGAGAGGGTCGTGGTCTCGCCGGTCGCCGGAGGGGCGGTCGTCGTCGGCGGGGGCGTGGTGGTCGGCGGGGGCGTCGTGGTCGGCGGAGGTGTCGTCGGCGGCTTCGGCGTCGTGGTCGTCGGCCTCGGCGGCGCGGTGGTCGTGGCCGGCGGCCGGGTCGTCGTGGGGTGTCCGGTCGGCGGTGCCGTGGTCGCCGTCGGCGCTCCGGTGGTCGCCGAGGGGCTGTTCGAGGACGAGGGGGAACCGGACGCGGACGGGTCCGTCGAGGCGGACGGCGACGCGGTGCCGGAGCCGGAGGGGCTCGGGGAGTCCGAGTGCGTGGCCTCGCCGGTCTGGGCCGGGTCGGCCTCGCCGTCGGCCGGCTCCTCGCCGTCGAGTCCGTCGGAGCCGCCGCTCTCGTTCGCGGTGCTGTCGGAGGTGACACGGTCGTTTGCGGGGTTGTCGCCGTTGCCGGAGGTGGCGCCGAGGGTGACGACGGTGCCGAGGACGGCGACGAGGAGCGCGCCCGCGCCGACGGCGACGAGGTTGCGGCGGGCGCCGCCGAGGATGCCGGCCTTGAGGCCGGAGCGGCGGTCGCCGCTCTCGGCGGTGTCGGTGCGGGTGACGAGCGTGGGGCCCGCGTCGGCGAAGTCGGGGAACGCGGGGACCTGGGGCGCCGCGGGGGTCCGGACGGCTCCGCCGGGCAGCGGGGCCGTGACCGGCTCCGGTCTCGGGAGGGCGGGGCGGGCGGCCGGGCCGCGCAGGGCGGGGGTGCCGCGCGGCGGGGAGACGGGCTCCTCGGCGCGCGGTGCGGCGGCGTGCTCTCCGGAGAGGTCGGCGACGAGGGCGAGGGCCCGGCGGCCGGCGACGGTGCCGCGCTTGTCGGCGAGCACCCCGCGCATGCCGATGGAGGCCTCCAGCTCGGCGCGGGCGCGCTCCAGGTTTCCGGCGCAGATCGCGAGGACGCCGAGCTCGTGGTGGAAGTAGGCCTCCTCGGCGACCTCGCCGGCGAGCCGGGCGGCTTCCTGTCCGGCGCGCAGGGCGCGCTCCCAGGCGCCCCAGTGCAGTCCGGCGGCGAAGGCGGGCGCGGCGGCGCGGGCGAGGAGGACGGCGGTGGCCCGGTACTCGGCGGCGTCGTCCCCGGTGCCGGGGATCAGGGTGCTGAGCGCGGCGAGCAGGGCGTCCGCCTCGACGGCGGCGCGTTCGGGGGTGACGGAGGGGTGGGCGGCCCACCAGGCGTAGTGCTGGGCGACGGTGTGGGCGCGGTCGGCGGCCTCGTGCTCGTACCCGTGGGCGAGGAGCTGGGTGAGGACTCCGGTGGCGAGCCGGTAGCGGGGGCCGACCGGGGTGAGCAGCCCGCAGGCCATGAGCTCGCCGAGGGCGGCGTCGGCGTGGGTGTCGCCGACGAGGGCCGGGAGGTGGGCCTGATGCGGGACCTCGCCGCCGAGGGCGACGGCGAAGCGCAGGGCGGCCTGGGCGGAGCGGCTGAGACGGGAGGCCAGGAGGGCGGCGGGGGCGGCGCCTTCCCCGAGGCTCGGCAGCGGTATCTCGCGCAGTTCGACGTCGGGGTCGTCGATGCCGTCGAAGGCGGCGGCCGCGACGGTGGCCGCCGCGGCGGGGTCGGCGGGGCCGAAGGCCTCTTCGAGGGCGCCGAAGGCGTCGAACTCGGCGGGGGTGACGCGCAGCCGGTCGCGCTGGCGGAGGAGGGCGCCGGCCTGGACGAAGCGGAGCGGGAGTCCTTCGGACTCGAACCACAGGTCGCCGGCCCAGTTGGCCTCCTCCTCGGTGAGGGTGCGGCCGACGGCGCTCTCCAGGAGCTTCAGGGAGGCGGCGCGGCCGAGGCCGACGAGGAGGACCTCCTCGACGGGGGCGTCGGCGGAGGGGGCGGGGGTGTCGGGCCCGGCGGCGAGGAGGAAGGCGCACTCGGGGGCGGCGGCGAGGAGTTCGTCGAGGGCGGCGCCGCCGAATTCCAGGTCGTCGACGACGACCACGGCGCCGATGTCGCGGAGCCGGTCGAGGAGGCCGGCCCGGTCGGGGCGCTGTCCGGGGGCGTACCGGACGGCGGTGAACAGCTCGCGGAGGAGTTCGGTGGGGGTGCGGTGGTGGCCGGAGAGGCGGACGACGCCGTCGGGGGCGAGGTCGGCGCAGTCGGCGGCGACGGCGTCGAGGAGGGCGGTGCGGCCGGATCCGGGAGCACCGAGGACGCGGGCGCAGCGGCCCTGGCGGAGGATGCCGGTGAGCCGCTCGCGCTCCTCGTGGCGTTCGAGGAGGGGCAGCTCGGGTGCCGCGGGGCCCGGCGGGACGGGCGGGGCGACGGCGCGGGCGGCCTCGGCGCGCTCCTCGGGGGTGCGGGCGCGGGGGGCCTCCGGTTCCTGCCCGGGCGGGCAGGGTTCGATCTCACTGCCGTCGACGGGGTTGACGGTGAGGAGCAGTTCGCCGGAGACGAGCCGGACGACGCGGGCACGCGCGGGCGTCGGCGCGGGCACGCCACGGCCCTGGCGGGCCTCCTCGCCCTCGGTGTCGTGACCGTACTCCTCCGACCCAGGGTTGATCGGGTCCATGGTCCAAGCCCCCAAGAAGCGGTGTCCGGTGCCCGCCGGTGGGTCCGTCCCGTGTGCAGGCGGGTCCGTCATTGTGCGGGCGACCGAACCCTAGACCGTGCTCAGACGCTCGGGAACAGGCGGGGTGCCCCCGAGACCAAGACGTCACGGTCTTGTGAGGATTGGGTGTGACGCCTGTTTCTCACAGCTGCTTCACACGTGACGGGCACCCCCGGGGGTCACACGCGGGGCAGGGACTCCAGGGCGAGGCCGCCCTCGATGGCGAGGATGCGGTGCAGCCGGGTGGCGACGAGGAGCCGCTGCATCTGGGGCGGCACCCCGCGCAGGACGAGGCGCCGGCCGCAGCGGCCGGCCCTGCGGTGGGCGCCCATGATGACGCCGAGTCCTGTCGCGTCCCAGGAGTCGAGGCCGGTCAGGTCGAGCACCAGGTCGCCGACTCCGTCGTCGACGGCCGAGTGCAGGACCGTACGGGCGTCCGCCGCGCTGCGGACGTCGAGGCGGCCCCCGACGACCAGCTCGACATGGTCGCCCCTGATGTGCATATGCGCTCCCCGAGAGTGCTCCGTCTTCGCAACAACTGACTGCCGCACCGGCAGATACGTTGCGCCTTGTCAGCGAACCGATACCGAAATTCACCCCACGGAGTGAGGCGGGGTGGCGGGTGCGGCTCAGTACTTGTAGAAGCCCTGCCCGCTCTTGCGGCCGATGTCACCCGCGTCCACCATCCGGCGCATCAGCTCCGGCGGCGCGAACTTCTCGTCCTGGGACTCGGTGTAGATGTTGTTGGCGGCGTTCACCAGGATGTCGATGCCGGTGAGGTCGGCGGTGGCGAGCGGGCCCATGGCGTGGCCGAAGCCGAGCTTGCAGGCGATGTCGATGTCCTCGGCGGTGGCGACACCCGACTCGTGGAGCTTGGCGGCCTCGACGACGAGGGCCGAGATGAGGCGGGTGGTGACGAAGCCGGCGACGTCGCGGTTGACGACGATGCAGGTCTTGCCGACGGACTCGGCGAACGCGCGGGCGGTGGCGAGGGTCTCGTCGCTGGTCTTGTAGCCGCGGACGAGCTCGACGAGCTGCATCATCGGGACCGGCGAGAAGAAGTGGACGCCGACGACGGCCTCGGGGCGCCCGGTCACCGCGGCGATCTTGGTGATCGGGATCGCGGAGGTGTTGGAGGCGAGGACGGCACCGTCCTTGGCGATCTTGTCGAGCGAGCGGAAGATCTCGTGCTTGACGTCGAGGTTCTCGAAGACGGCCTCGACGACGACGTCCGCGTCGCCGACGGCGTCGAGATCGGTGGTGGCGGCGATCCGGCCGAGGCAGGCCTCGGCGTACTCCGCGGTGAGCCTGCCCTTGGCGACGAACCGGTCGTACGACGCCTTGATGCCGTCGGTGCCGCGGGTCAGGGCGGCGTCGGTGACGTCACGCAGGACGACGTCCCAGCCCGCCTGTGCCGAGACCTGTGCGATGCCGGATCCCATGAGTCCGGCCCCGATGACGGCGAGCTTCCTGGCCACGATCTTCCACCCCTCAACAGCTGTTCACTTCTGCTCTCCGGCGGAGATTAGCGGTCACGGGGCGCCATGTGACCCCGAAGTAATGCGCGTCACGCCCTCTTTGACGGACGTCACACTCACGACACCCCCTGAACGCCCTCCGGCGCCCTCCTACGGTCGCGACATACCCCTAGGGGGTATAGAGTCTTCGGCATCCGTCAGGCGGCCGACGCCCGGAGAGGAGGTGCCGTCATGCGCCCGTACGCCCTGGGAGCCACGCCCGCCCCGCTGCCGCTCCTCACCGGCATGGTCAGCCTGCAGTTCGGATCCGCCTTCGCCAAACGACTGTTCGAGGAGACCGGGCCGACCGGCGCGACCCTGCTCCGCCTGGTCATCGCCGCCGCCCTGCTCTGCCTGCTGTCCCGGCCCGCGCCACGGCTCCTGCGGGTCAGGAGCGCGGGCTGCGGGCGGGCACGGTGAACACGGCCGCCGTCATCGGTCTGGGCGCGGCCGTCGGCGTCCTCGCGGCGGGCCGGGAGGAGGAGTCGGTCCGGCTCGCCGGGCTGCGGGAGCGGTTCCTGGCGACGCTCGCGGAGCTCGTGCCGTACCGGCTGAACAGCGGTACGGGCCCGGGGTTCCTGCCGCACGCGGTGAACCTGTCCTTCGAGGGCACGGACGCCCAGCAGCTGCTCCTGGAGGTCACGGACATCGCCGTGTCGACGGGTTCGGCGTGCAACAGCTCGGCGCAGGAGCCCTCGCACGTCCTGACGGCGGCGGGTCTGGCTCCGGAGCGGATCCGGGGCAGCATCCGGGTGGGCTTCGGCCGCTTCACCACGGAGGAGGACGCCGAGCGCGCGGCCCGCGCGCTCGCGGCCGGGGTGTCGGGCGCGCCGGCCCGCGCGGCCGCCTGACACCCGACTCCTGACGTACGCGGCGCACCGGCGGCGGAGGTCTCAGTCCTCGCGCACCGCGTACGTCAGGACCTTCTCGCTCAGCAGTTCCTCGATCTCGTCGAGGAGGACGAGGGCCTCGCGGGAGACGGTCGTCGCCTTGCGTCCGGCGGTCATCTCACCGGTGATGTAGCCGACGACGGTGGCCTCGATCCAGGCGAGCTGGCCGCCGACGAGCAGCGGCAGCGGGTCGTCGGCGGCCGCGCCGGTCTCCTCGCGCAGGGTGGTCACGACGGCCTCCTGGACCTGGTCCCGCAGTCGGAAGAGGCGGGCCTTGAGGGTGGGCGCGTGCTCGATGACGTGCATGAAGCGGTCGAAGCCGTCCATGAGTCCGTACGCCGGGGAGACGGCCCCGATGTCCTGGCGGAGCTCCCGCAGGACCGCCTGGGCGGCGGACTCGCCGCGGTCGCGGCCGCGGATCATCCGGGCGAGGCGCTGGGTGACGCCGTCCATCCGGTCGAGGAAGAGGTCCTCCTTCGCCGGGAAGTAGTTGTACACGGTGTTGACGGAGACGTCCGCCGCCTCGGCGACGTCCGCGACGGTCACGGTGACGAAGCCGTGCTCCAGGAAGAGCCCGGTCGCGATGTCCGAGATCCGCTGCTTCGTCTCGCGCTTCTTGCGTTCCCTGAGTCCCTCGGCCATGACTCCATCGTAGGCAATCGTAGGCTCCCTGAAATTTCGGCGCCTCTGAATTTTTGGTGGCGTTGCAAAATTTCAGTGACTCTGTTTTTGTGGTCGCCATGCCCATCATCAGCACGTCCGGGCTCGCCCGGACCTTCTCGACCAAGAACGGCCCCGTGGAGGCCGTCCGGGGGATCGACCTCACCGTCCGGCCGGGCGAGATCCTCGGACTCCTCGGCCCCAACGGCGCCGGCAAGACCACCACCCTCCGGATGCTCACGACGCTCCTCCCGCCCACCGGCGGCGCCGCCACCGTCGCGGGCCACGACCTCGTCGGCGACCCCGCCGCCGTACGCCGGCGCATCGGGTACGTCGCCCAGTCCGGCGGCCTCGACCCCCAGGAGACCGTCCGCTCCGAGCTCGTCATGCAGGGCAGGCTCTACGGCCTGGACCGGACGACCGCGGCGGCCCGCGCCGAGGAGCTCGCCGCCGACCTCGGCCTCACCGAGCTCCTCGACCGCAGGACCCCGGCGCTCTCCGGCGGCCAGCGCCGCCGGCTCGACCTCGCGATGGGGCTCACCCACCGCCCGGAGGTCCTCTTCCTCGACGAGCCGACGACCGGCCTCGACCCCGGCAGCCGTGCCGACCTGTGGGCGCTGGTGCGGCGGCTGCGCGACGAGCACGGCACCACCGTCGTCCTCACCACCCACTACCTCGACGAGGCCGACGCGCTCGCCGAGCGGATCGTCGTCGTGGACAAGGGCACGGTCGTCGCCGAGGACAGCCCCGCGGGCCTCAAGGCCGCGCACGGCGCGACCACCCTCCAGGAGGCCTTCCTCGCCGTCACCGGCCGCGGCCCCGCCCCCGTCGACACCACGCCCGTAGCGGTCTAGGAGACCCGTGATGCTGTTCCGCGACACCGCGCTGCTCTTCGGGCGCTACGCCCGCCAGACCCTGCGCTCCCCGTTCCAGATCTTCTTCGGCACCCTGATGCCGCTGCTCTACCTGCTCTTCTTCGGACCGCTGCTCACCGGCCTCCCGCTGGGCCGCGAGGGCGACTCCTGGCAGATCCTCGTCCCCGGCCTGCTGCTCCAGCTCGGCCTCTTCGGCGCCTCGTTCGCCGGCTTCTCGATCATCATGGAGAAGAGCTGGGGCGTGTTCGACCGGATGCGGGTCACCCCGGTGAGCCGCCTCGCCCTGCTGCTCGGCCGGATCCTGCGGGACGCCGCGCTCTTCGTCTTCCAGGCGGTCCTGCTCGTCCTGGTGGCGATCCCCATGGGCCTGAGGGCGCCGCTCGCCGGGATCCTCCTCGGCTTCGGTTTCGTCGCCCTGCTCTCCGCCGCCCTCGCCTCGCTCTCGTACGCACTGGCCCTGAAGCTGCGCACCCCGCAGGAGTTCGGACCCGCGATCAACACGCTCGCGATGCCGGCGATGCTGCTCTCGGGCCTGATGCTGCCGATGGCCCTCGCCCCCGGCTGGCTCGACGTGGTCTCGCACTTCATGCCGTTCCGCTATCTGGTGGACGCGGTGCGGGAGGCGTACATCGGCCACTACACGACGCCGACCATGCTGTACGGGGTGCTCGTCGCCCTCGGACTGACGGCGCTGGCCGTGACGGTCGGCACACGCACCTTCCGGAGCGCCGGTGCGTAACTAGGCTGGACCCATGGTCAATCTGACGCGTATCTACACCCGTACCGGCGACAAGGGCACCACGGCGCTCGGTGACATGAGCCGGACCGCCAAGACGGATCTGCGGATCTCGGCCTACGCCGACGCCAACGAGGCCAACGCCGCCATCGGGACGGCCATCGCCCTCGGGCAGCTCGACGAGGAGCTCGTGAAGGTCCTCGTCCGGATCCAGAACGACCTCTTCGACGTGGGCGCGGACCTCTGCACGCCGGTGGTGGAGAACCCCGAGTACCCGCCGCTGCGCGTGGAGCAGAGCTACGTCGACAAGCTGGAGGCCGACTGCGACCGCTTCCTGGAGCAGCTGGACAAGCTGCGCTCCTTCATCCTGCCGGGCGGCACGCCCGGTGCGGCCCTGCTGCACCAGGCGTGCACGGTGGTCCGGCGGGCGGAGCGCTCCACCTGGGCGGCCCTGGAGGTGCACGGCGAGACGATGAACGCCCTGACCGCCACGTACCTCAACCGGCTATCGGACCTGCTCTTCATCCTTGCCCGGACGGCGAACAAGGAGGTCGGGGACGTGCTCTGGGTCCCGGGCGGGGACCGCTGACCCACCGGCCGGGTCCTTCTTCGGGCGGACGAAGTAGCTGAGCGCGATCAGGCCGTGGATGCCGACGGCCCGCCACGCGGCGAACATCCAGCTCCACAGGCCGTCGGTGTTCCCGTCGTCGCCGACGTACCACACGGCGAGCAGCAGGAGGACGGTGGCGACGGCGCCGCCGACCAGCGAGCCCAGCCAGATCCTGCCCTCGTGGCGGGCGCGTGCCATGCCGTACTTCGGGGGCTTCGGGGGCGGCGGCGCACCGCCGAGGCGGTGGGCGGCGTGGCGGTCGAGCCACGTCACGGTGCGGTGGCCGTGGCCGACGGTGTAGCCGATGTAGAGCGCGGCCAGGCCGTGCTCCCAGCCGGGGTCGGCACCGTTCTTCAGGTCGATCGCGGTGACGACGAGGAGCACGACCTCCAGGACCGGCTCGCACAGCAGCAGCGCCATACCCGTGCGGGGCATCTTCAGGAGGTAGCGGGTGGCGAGGCCGGCGGCCAGCAGGACCCAGAAGCCGACCTCGCAGAGCACGATCAGCGTGACGATCACGGCGGTTCCCCTTTCGGTGCCCCTTCAGCGTCCCGTGGGACCGGGCCCGGTTCGTCGTCGCCGGTGAGGAATCGCGTCTACATCCTTCGGCGGAGGGACGGATCGGCCCGGGCGAGGAGGTCCCGGCCCGGTGCGGCATGTTGGATGAGTACGTGACACTCCCCCGCCCGCACCGCGTCGACCTGCTCATCGCCGCCACCGGCCTCGTCGGCGGCCTGCTCCTCTGGTCGTTCGGTCTGCACACCCAGGTGGACCGGCTGTTCACCCAGCGCTGGGCGACCCTCGTGCCGCTCGTGGTGATGGCCGGGTGCGAGGCGATGCGCCGGACGGCGCCCAGGGCGGCGCTGACGGTCGGCACGCTCGCGATCGTCGCGGACCAGTTCACGTACGGAAGCCTGGCCACCGTCCTGATGTTCACGGACGTCGTCTACGCGGCCGTCGTGTACGGGCCGACCGCCCACGCCCGCCGTGTCCCGTACTCCACCGGTCTCGTCACCATCGGGGTGACGATCGGCTTCCTCGTCTGGTGGCAGAACGCGTACGCGCTGCTCATCGGGGTCATCACCGGCATGATCTCCTTCCTCCCCGCGATCACGGGCGCGATCGTCCGCAACCACCGCGAGGCGGCGGACGCCGCCCGGCTGAGGGCCGAACAGACCGCGCTGCTCGCCGAGATGGACCGGGCGCAGGCGGTGGTGGCCGAGCGGGCCCGGATGGCGCGCGAGCTGCACGACATGGTGGCGAACCACCTCTCGGCGATCGCGATCCACTCCACGGCCGCGCTCTCCCTCGACGAACCGGCCACCACCCGGCAGGCGCTGACGGTGATCCGGGAGAACAGCGTGGCGGGCCTCGCCGAGATGCGGCGGCTCATCGGGCTCCTGCGGGACAGCAGCGGGGACGCGGAACCGGGGGCGGTGCCGAGCCTCGACGCGCTGGACGGTCTGCTCGACCGCGCCCGCACGAACAGCTCGTCCGGCGCCCTGGAGTTCGTCCTCGAGGACACCCGGCCCGCGGACGGCGCCGCCCTGCCGGCGCCGGTGGAGCTGGCCGCGTACCGGATCGTGCAGGAGTCGCTGACCAACGCGGTGAAGCACGCCTCCCCCGGTACGGTCACCGTGCGGGTCGGCCGCGGCGACGGGGTCCTGACCGTGGCCGTCGACTCGCCGTACGGCAGGCGGCCGGGGCCGTCGGCGCCCGGGACGGGTTCGGGTCTGGTGGGGATGCGGGAGCGCGCGGAGCTGCTGGGCGGGGAGTTCCGGGCGGCGGCCGCGGGCGCGATCTGGCAGGTGCGGGCCGTACTGCCCGCGGACGAGAGGGCGGAGAACGCATGACGATCCGGGTGGTCGTGGCCGAGGACCAGTCGGCGGTACGGGCGGGGCTCGTGCTGATCCTGGGCAGCGCGCCCGACATCGAGGTGGTCGGCGAGGCCGCGGACGGCGAGCGGGCGGTGGAGCTGGCGCGCGAACTGCGCCCGGACCTGGTCCTGATGGATGTGCAGATGCCCCGGATGGACGGGGTGACGGCGACCCGTCTGGTCGTGTCGGAGGGTCTCGCCGACGTGCTCGTCCTGACGACCTTCGACCTGGACGAGT
Organism: Streptomyces sp. NPDC044003; assembly: GCF_056435185.1. Lineage (NCBI taxonomy): Bacteria > Bacillati > Actinomycetota > Actinomycetes > Kitasatosporales > Streptomycetaceae > Streptomyces > Streptomyces sp. NPDC044003. The sequence goes on from NZ_JBWKFA010000001.1 coordinate 377,933, forward strand.
ACGTCTTCGGGGCGCTGCGGGCCGGGGCCTCGGGCTTCCTGCTGAAGGACACGGACGCGAAGGACCTGATCACGGCGGTGCGGACGGTGGGGCGCGGTGAGGGGCTGATCGCCCCGGCGGTGACGCGGCGGCTGATCGCGGAGTTCGCGGCCCCGCGCCGTCCGGTGGCGGACTCCGCCGTACTGGACGTGCTGACGCCCCGGGAGCGGGAGGTGCTCTCGGCGCTCGGCCTGGGTTTGTCGAACGCGGAGATCGCGATCCGGCTGGACATGGCGGAGGCGACGGCGAAGACGCACGTCAGCAAGGTGCTCGGCAAGCTGGAGCTGCGGAGTCGGGTCCAAGCGGCCGTACTGGCACAGGAGTTGGGGGTTTAGAAGAACTTTGCCGACGCTGGTCTGGACCTCTTGACGATTGGTCCAGACCTTCCTACGCTCGCGGGGCGCGCGCATCTTCACGGACCACCCCCACCTTGTCCGTCCGCAACTTGAGGAGCACCGTTGAGCACTCAAGCACCGACGCGCAGAGCAGGGTTCAGACACCGGACCGCCGCCGGACTGACCGCCCTGATCCTGCCGCTGGCCGCCATGGTCGGCCTCGCCTCCCCCGCCGAAGCCGCCGCCTCGGCCACCGCGACCTACGCCAAGACCCAGGACTGGGGCACCGGCTTCGAGGGCAAATGGACGGTGAAGAACACCGGCACCACGACCCTCTCCTCCTGGACCGTCGAGTGGGACTACCCCTCCGGCACCTCCGTCACCTCCGCCTGGGACGCCACCGTCACCAGCTCCGGCACCCACTGGACCGCCAAGAACGTCGGCTGGAACGGCACCCTCGCCCCCGGCGCCTCCGTCTCCTTCGGCTACAACGGCGCAGGCCCGGGCGCACCCAGCGGCTGTAAGATCAACGGCGCTCCCTGCGACGGCACCACCCAGCCGGGCGACAATCCGCCCTCCGCACCCGGCACCCCGGTCGCCTCGAACATCACCGACACCTCGGCGAAGCTCACCTGGACCGCGGCCACCGACGACAAGGGCGTCAAGAACTACGACGTCCTGCGCGACGGCACCAAGGTGACCACCACCACCGGCCTCACCTTCACGGACAGCGGTCTCACCGCCGGCACCGACTACTCGTACACCGTCGTCGCCCGCGACACGATCGACCAGACCGGCCCCGCCGCCGGCCCGGTCGCCGTCCACACCACCGGCGGAGGCGGCGGCCAGCCCCTCCCGAACGCCGTGAAGATGGGCTACTTCACCAACTGGGGCGTCTACGGCCGCAACTACCACGTGAAGAACATCGTGACCTCGGGCTCCGCGTCCAAGATCACCCACATCAACTACGCCTTCGGCAACGTCACCGGCGGCAAGTGCACCATCGGCGACTCCTACGCCGACTACGACAAGGCCTACACCGCCGACCAGTCCGTGGACGGCGTCGCCGACACCTGGGACCAGCCGCTGCGCGGCAACTTCAACCAGCTCCGCAAGCTGAAGAAGGCCTACCCGAACATCAAGATCCTCTGGTCCTTCGGCGGCTGGACCTGGTCCGGCGGCTTCGGCCAGGCCGTGCAGAACCCGGCCGCCTTCGCCCAGTCCTGCTACGACCTGGTCGAGGACCCGCGCTGGGCCGACGTCTTCGACGGCATCGACCTGGACTGGGAGTACCCCAACGCCTGCGGTCTGTCCTGCGACACCAGCGGCGCGGCCTCCTTCAAGAACATGATGCAGGCCATGCGGGCCAAGTTCGGTGCGAACGCCCTGGTCACCGCGGCCGTCACGGCCGACGCCTCCGCCGGCGGCAAGATCGACGCCGCCGACTACGCGGGCGCGGCGCAGTACATGAACTGGTTCAACGTCATGACGTACGACTTCTTCGGCGCCTGGGCGGCGCAGGGCCCGACGGCCCCGCACTCCCCGCTCACCTCGTACGCCGGCATCCCGCAGGCGGGCTTCAACTCCGCCGAGGCGATCGCCAAGTTCAAGGCGAAGGGCGTCCCCGCCAACAAGCTGCTGCTCGGCATCGGCTTCTACGGACGCGGCTGGACCGGCGTCACCCAGTCCGCCCCGGGCGGCACGGCGACGGGCCCGGCGGCCGGCACGTACGAGCAGGGCATCGAGGACTACAAGGTCCTGAAGAACTCCTGCCCGGCCAACGGCACCGTCGCGGGCACGGCGTACGCCCACTGCGGCACCAACTGGTGGAGCTACGACACCCCCGCCACCGTGAACTCGAAGATGAGCTGGGCCAAGAACCAGGGCCTCGGCGGAGCGTTCTTCTGGGAGTTCAGCGGTGACACCAGCAACGGCGAACTGGTCGGCGCGATCAACACCGGCCTGAACTAGGGCCACAAAAAAGCGGGGACGGCGCAGCACGCCGTCCCCGCTTCCTCATGCCTCAGGCCACGTTCACTCTCTGCCCCGGAGGCGCCGCCTCCAGCCAGGCCATGAAACCCGTCCGGGCGTCCTCGCTCATCGCGAGCTCCAGGCGGACGCCCTCGTACATACAGGGCTGGATCACGGCGTCGGAGAGCAGCGCGAGCTCCTCCTCGCCCTCCGGCATCCGGCGCTCAAGGGCCACGATGGAGGAACGCTCCAGGACCCGGCGCGGGCGGGGCGCGTACGAGAAGACACGGAACCAGGCGATCTCGTCACCGCTGTAGCGGGCGACGCCGTACACCCAGCCCTTGCCGGTCGGATCCGGCTCGTCGGGGATGTTCCAGCGCAGCGAACAGTCGAAGGTGCCGCCGGCGCGCTGGATCAGTCTCCGGCGCAAGCCGAAGACGAAGAGCCCGATCACCACCAGTGCGACGACGATGCCGCACACGAGCAGAGCGAGGAACATCTTCACCGACCTCCTCGCTGCGTCCCGTAGCCGGCACCGCCGGCAGAACCGAATACAACCTGCATCTGCATCGCCTCAGCCGCGACACGGTCCGGAAAATTCCGGATCGTGCCGCGGCTGAGGGCACTCCTGCTCGGCGCGGTCCGCTAGCGGACCGCTACCGCGCGCAGCCGGACCTCGGCGCGCCGCTCGGCGGCGGCGTCGGAGTCCGTCTTCGCACGCTCCAGCGCGCGCTCGGCGCGCTGGGCGTCGATCTCGTCCGCCAGCTCGCAGATCTCCGCGAGCAGAGACAGCTTGTCGTCGGCGAACGAGATGAATCCGCCGTGGACGGCGGCGACGACGGTCGCGCCCTCGCTCGTACGGATGGTCACCGGGCCCGACTCCAGCACACCGAGCAGCGGCTGGTGGCCGGGCATGACGCCGATGTCGCCGGAGGTGGTACGCGCGATGACCAGGGTGGCCTCGCCGGACCAGACACTCCGGTCCGCGGCGACCAGCTCGACGTGCAGCTCAGCAGCCAAGGGTGGCTCCTCGGGTCACCACCCGGCGGTCGTGCCGGGTGTTGGGGTCAATTCTAGGGGGCGTGGAGAGGGGGACGAGACGGATCCCGTCCCCCTCGGGCGAGCACGAGGCTCAGGAGACGCCGAGCTCCTTGGCGTTGTTCTTGAGGTCCTCAAGGCCACCGCACATGAAGAACGCCTGCTCCGGGAAGTGGTCGAACTCACCGTCGCAGATCGCGTTGAACGCGGCGATCGACTCGTCGAGCGGAACGTCCGAACCGTCCACACCGGTGAACTGCTTCGCCGCGTGGGTGTTCTGGGACAGGAAGCGCTCGACACGGCGGGCGCGGTGGACAACGAGCTTGTCCTCCTCGCTCAGCTCGTCGATACCGAGGATCGCGATGATGTCCTGGAGGTCCTTGTACTTCTGCAGGATTCCCTTGACGCGCGTGGCGGCGTCGTAGTGGTCCTGCGCGATGTAGCGCGGGTCCAGGATCCGGGACGTGGAGTCCAGCGGGTCCACGGCCGGGTAGATGCCCTTCTCGGAGATCGGACGGGAGAGAACCGTCGTCGCGTCGAGGTGGGCGAAGGTGGTCGCCGGCGCCGGGTCCGTGAGGTCGTCGGCGGGGACGTAGATCGCCTGCATCGAGGTGATCGAGTGACCACGGGTCGAGGTGATGCGCTCCTGGAGGAGACCCATCTCGTCGGCCAGGTTCGGCTGGTAACCCACCGCGGAGGGCATACGGCCGAGCAGGGTCGAGACCTCGGAACCGGCCTGCGTGAAGCGGAAGATGTTGTCGATGAAGAACAGCACGTCCTGCTTCTGCACATCGCGGAAGTACTCCGCCATGGTCAGACCGGCGAGGGCCACACGGAGACGGGTGCCCGGGGGCTCGTCCATCTGGCCGAAGACAAGGGCGGTCTTGTCGAGGACGCCCGAGTCCTCCATCTCCGCGATGAGGTCGTTGCCCTCACGCGTACGCTCACCGACACCGGCGAACACGGAAACACCCTCGTGCAGCTTCGCCACACGCATGATCATTTCCTGGATCAGAACGGTCTTGCCGACACCGGCACCACCGAACAGACCGATCTTTCCACCCTTGACGTACGGGGTGAGAAGGTCGACGACCTTCAGGCCGGTCTCGAACATCTCGGTCTTCGACTCGAGCTGGTCGAACGCCGGGGCCTTGCGGTGGATGGACCAGCGCTCGCCGACCTCGGACTCGGCCTCGGGCTCGTTCAGGATCTGGCCCAGCGTGTTGAACACGCGACCCTTGGTGACGTCACCGACGGGCACCGTGATGCCGTTGCCGGTGTCGACCACGGGGGCCTGGCGGACCAGACCGTCGGTGGGCTGCATCGAGATGGTACGGACGATGCCGTCACCGAGGTGCTGCGCGACCTCGAGGGTCAGCGTCTTGAGCGCGCCCTCCTCGGCCGGGTCGGCGACCTGCACGTGCAGGGCGTTGTAGATCTCCGGCATCGCGTCGACGGGGAACTCCACGTCGACGACCGGGCCGATGACCCGGGCGACGCGGCCCGTGGCGGCGGCCGTCTCAACAGTGGTCGTCATTACTTGTCACTCCCCGCGGTCGCGTCGGCCAGGGCTGCGGTGCCACCGACGATCTCGCTGATTTCCTGGGTGATTTCGGCCTGGCGGGCCGCGTTGGCAAGTCGGGAGAGGTTGTTGATCAAGTCTCCCGCGTTGTCGGTCGCCGACTTCATCGCGCGGCGCGTGGCGGCGTGCTTGGAAGCAGCCGACTGGAGCAGCGCGTTGTAGATCCGGCTCTCGACGTAGCGCGGCAGAAGGGCGTCGAGGACGTCCTCCACCGACGGCTCGAAGTCGTACAGCGGACGGAGGGTGTCCGGCTCGCCGGCCTCCTTCGCCACCTCGTCGAGGCTGAGGGGCAGCAGCCGGGCCTCGATCGCCGTCTGGGTCATCATCGAGACGAACTCGGTGTAGACGATGTGGAGTTCGTCCACACCACCCTCGGCCGTGTCCTTCTCGATCGCCTCGATCAGCGGTGCCGCGATCTTCTTGGCGTCCGCGTACGTGGGCTCGTCCGTGAAGCCGGTCCACGTGTCGCTCAGCTTCCGCTCACGGAAGTTGAAGTGCGCGACACCGCGGCGGCCGACGACATAGATGTCGACCGCGCGGCCCTCGCCCTCCAGCTGCTTGATGAGCTTCTCCGCCGCCTTGATGGCGTTGGAGTTGAAGGCACCGGCCAGACCACGGTCGCTCGAGAGGAGCAGGACCGCGGCACGGCTCGGGTTCTCCGCCTCGGTGGTCAGCGGGTGCTTGTCGTTCGCACCCGTGGCCACCGCCGTGACCGCGCGCGTGAGCTCGGTCGCGTACGGAGTCGACGCCTGCACCTTGCGCTGCGCCTTGACGACACGCGAGGCGGCGATCATCTCCATCGCCTTGGTGATCTTCTTCGTCGCGGTGACGGATTTGATGCGACGCTTGTAGACCCGGAGCTGCGCTCCCATGAGTCAGGTCCCTTCCGTCGTCACTTCGAGACGTTGACGGCGGCAGGAGCGTCCGCGCCGAGCAGCTTGCCGTCAGAGGTCTCGAACTGCTGCTTGAACTCCGCGATGGCGTCGGCGACGGCCGTCAGGGTGTCGTCCGACATCTTCTTGCCCTCACGGATGGAGGTCATGAGACCGGAGTGGTTCTGGCGGAGGTACGCCAGGAGCTCGGCCTCGAAGCGACGGATGTCGACCACCGGGACGTCGTCCATCTTGCCCGTGGTGCCGGCCCAGACCGAGACGACCTGGTTCTCCGTGGGCATCGGCTGGTACTGAGCCTGCTTGAGCAGCTCGACCATGCGCTGGCCACGCTCCAGCTGCGCCTTCGAGGCCGAGTCCAGGTCGGAACCGAAGGCCGCGAAGGCCTCCAGCTCACGGAACTGGGCCAGGTCCACGCGGAGGCGGCCGGCGATCTGCTTCATGGCCGGGTGCTGGGCGGAGCCACCGACTCGGGAGACCGAGATACCGACGTTCAGGGCCGGACGCTGGCCGGCGTTGAACAGGTCGGACTCCAGGAAGCACTGGCCGTCGGTGATGGAGATGACGTTGGTCGGGATGAACGCGGAGACGTCGTTGGCCTTCGTCTCGACGATCGGCAGACCGGTCATCGAACCCGCGCCGAGCTCGTCCGAGAGCTTCGCGCAGCGCTCGAGGAGACGGGAGTGCAGGTAGAAGACGTCACCCGGGTAGGCCTCACGGCCCGGCGGGCGGCGCAGCAGCAGCGACACGGCGCGGTAGGCGTCGGCCTGCTTCGACAGGTCGTCGAAGACGATCAGGACGTGCTTGCCCTGGTACATCCAGTGCTGACCGATGGCGGAACCGGTGTACGGCGCCAGGTACTTGAAGCCGGCCGGGTCGGACGCCGGGGCGGCGACGATCGTCGTGTACTCGAGCGCGCCGGCCTCTTCCAGGGCGCCGCGAACGGACGCGATGGTCGAGCCCTTCTGGCCGACGGCGACGTAGATGCAGCGGACCTGCTTGTTCACGTCGCCCGAGCGCCAGTTGTCGCGCTGGTTGATGATCGTGTCGATGCACAGCGCGGTCTTGCCGGTCTGACGGTCACCGATGATCAGCTGACGCTGACCACGGCCGACCGGCGTCATGGCGTCGACGGCCTTGTAGCCGGTCTCCATCGGCTCGTGGACCGACTTACGGGCCATAACGCCCGGGGCCTGCAGCTCGAGGGCGCGGCGGCCCTCGGTCGCGATCTCGCCGAGACCGTCGATCGGGTTACCGAGCGGGTCGACGACGCGACCCAGGTAGCCCTCACCGACACCGACAGAGAGGACCTCGCCGGTGCGCTGCACCGACTGACCCTCCTCGATGCCGCTGAACTCGCCGAGGACGATCGCACCGATCTCGCGCTCTTCGAGGTTCAGCGCGAGACCGAGGGTCCCGTCCTCGAACTTCAGCAGCTCGTTCGCCATGGCCGAGGGAAGACCCTCGACCTTGGCAATGCCGTCGCCGGCCAGGCTGACCGTGCCGACCTCCTCGCGCGAGGCCGCGTCCGGCTGGTACGACTGGACGAAGTTCTCCAGTGCGTCCCGGATCTCCTCCGGCCGGATCGTGAGCTCCGCCATCTGGGTTCCCTGCTCTCCTTGTTGGGCCCGAAGTTTCTTAAGGGGTCTGGGGGCCGACCCCCAGGAATCTTCTGCAATCTCTGCACGGCCCAACCGGGCCGCTGGTGTTGCTGTGTTGCTGTGCTGCTGGTGCTGCTGTGGTCGCTGCCGTCAGCCGGCCAGTCGACGGGTCGCCTCGCCGAGGCGCTCCGCGATGGAACCGTCGATGACCTCGTCGCCGACCCGCACCGTGATCCCGCCGAGGACCGCGGGGTCCACGTCCAGGTTCAGGTGCATCTCGCGGCCGTACAGCTTCGCCAGTACGGCACCGAGGCGCTGCTTCTGCCGGTCCGACAGCGGCACCGCCGAGGTGACGACGGCGACCATCCGGTCCCGGCGCGCCGCGGCGAGCTTGGACAGGGACTCGAGTCCCGCTTCCAGGCTACGTCCCCGGGGCTGGGTCACCAGACGGACGACCAGACGCTCGGTGGTCGCGTGGGCCTTGCCGCCGAGCAGGTCACGCAGCAGCGCGCCCTTGGCGGTGGCCGTGGCGGCCTTGTCCGTCAGCGCCGAGCGGAGCTCGGTGCTGGAGGAGACGATCCGGCCGAACCGGAACAGCTCGTCCTCGACGTTGTCCAGCGCGCCCGCCTTCTGCGCCGCGGTGAGGTCGGCGGTGTTCGCCAGCTCCTCGGTCGCGTCGACGAGGTCACGCGAGCGCGACCAGCGGGAGCGGACCATGCCCGAGATCAGGTCGACGGTCTCGCCGCCCACCTGTCCACGCAGGAGTCGCTGCGCGAGCTCGGCCTTGGCCTCACCCGCCTGCGCGGGGTCGGTCAGGACCCGACGCAGCGACACCTCGCGGTCGAGCAGCACGGTGACGGCGGCCAGCTCGTCCGCGAGCTTCGTGGCGTCGACCGGCGTGTTGTCGGTCAGCGCGTCGAGGGACTCACGGGCGGCGGACAGTGCCTCGCGGCTCGCTCCGTTCATCGGACAGCCTCGGCCTTCTCCTCGAGCTCGTCGAGGAAGCGGTCGATGGTGCGGCTCTGGCGGGCGGTGTCCTCGAGGGACTCGCCGACCAGCTTGCCGGCCAGGTCGGTGGCGAGCTTGCCCACGTCCTGACGCAGCGACGCAGAGGCGGCCTTGCGGTCGGCCTCGATCTGCGCGTGGCCGGCCGTGATGATCTCCTCGCGCTGGCGCTGGCCTTCCGCCTTCATCTCCTGGATGATCGCGGTGCCCTGCTCCGTGGCCTCCTGGCGAAGACGCGCGGCCTCGTGGCGAGCCTCGGCGAGCTGGGCCTTGTACTGCTCCAGCACACTCTGAGCCTCGATCTGGGCCGACTCGGCCTTCTCGATGCCACCCTCGATGGCCTCGCGGCGCTCGTCCAGAACCTTGTTGATGTTCGGGAGGAGCTTCTTGGCGAGGAAGCCGAAGACGATGACGAAGGCGATCAGGCCGATGACGAGCTCGTCGAGATGCGGGATGAGAGGCGGCTGCGCCTCTTCACCCTGCGCAAGAAGCAGAGCGTTCACATCAGTGCCTTCCGTAAAAAGAATCGGGCAGTCGGTCCGGCTTACTGGTAGACGAAGCCCATGACGATGCCGATGAGGGCGAGCGCCTCACAGAAGGCGAAGCCCATGATCTGGTTGGTACGGATGAGACCGGCGGCCTCGGGCTGGCGGGCGAGCGCCTGCGTACCGTTACCGAAGATGATGCCGACGCCGACGCCGGGGCCGATCGCGGCGAGGCCGTAACCGATCGACGCGACGTTGCCGACGACGTTGGTCTTGGCGCTGCCACCTTCGGCGGCAAGGTTGATCATGTCGAGAGCAGCGGACATGCCGTTACTTCCTTCTCTGTTCAATGACCCGATGGGGGTTGGCCACCGGACGACTGATGGTTTCGGGGGTGGAGCTACGGGCCGGGGAGGCTCAGTGGTGCTCGGAGAGCGCGCCCTGGACGTAGCTGCAGGCCAGGAGGACGAAGACGTACGCCTGGACGGCCTGGATGAAGAGCTCGAAGGCGGTCATCACGAGGACCATCACGAACGAGGCGCCGGCGTAGACGAAGCCCAGGCCGTTCATGAGGTACCAGGTGGCCAGCGAGAACATCACGATCAGCAGGTGACCGGCGAACATGTTCGCGAACAGTCGCACCGCGTGCGTGAAGGGCCGGATGAGGAGGTTCGAGAAGAACTCGAGGACGACGACCATCGGGAGAATGGCACCGAGGGACTTGTCGTAGCCGACGATGTTCTTCCAGCCGCCCACGAAGCCGTGCTTCTTGAAGGTGAGCGAGATCCACATGAAGTACACGATCAGCGCGAGACCGGCCGGGAAGGCGATCAGCGAGGTGACCGGGAACTGGGCGAGCGGAATGATCGACCAGAGGTTCATGATCCAGACGAAGAAGAACAGCGACACCATGAAGGGGACGTACTTCTCGCCGTCCTTCTTGCCGATGATCTCGTAGACGATGCCGCGGCGCACGAAGTCGTAACCGGCCTCGCCGACCATCTGCATCTTGCCGGGGATCAGCTTGGGCTTGTTGAAGGCGGCCCAGAAGAACCCGACGACCACGATGGAGCCGAGAACGGCGAGCAGCATCGGCTTGGTGATCTCGATGCCGGCCACCGTGGCGATGGGCTCGTACATGAACGTGTGCAGGCCCGGCGCCGGGAAGCCACATCCAGAGAAGATGTGGCAATCCGGGTCGAAGGCAAGCGTCTGGTCAGCACTCACCGCGGGCTCCTTCAGCGTGGCGCATAGGTACGGCAACCTCGTTGTGTCGGCGCGGCGCGCAGCCGCGGGTCGGCACTGGACTGGTCTTACGAATAAGGGGGCGGCGGTTCGGCATCGAGCCTCTCGCTGGGACAGGCGCCGTTTCGGATGCCCGCGTCCGCAGTGCCGCAGTTGGCACCGGACGATAGCAGGAAGCCGAACGCGGCTTTATCCCGGCCCTACCCTTCACGACTTGGACCCCGTGTTTCCGGGGTCGATGTACGTGATCTTGGCCTTCATGTAGGCCCGAGCCTGTGCGGCGACCCACACCACGGTCGTCGCGAGCAGCGTGAAGGCGAAGGCCTTGAAGTCGAACAGCGTCGTGTTCTTCAGCAAGGCCAGGAAGATGAAGAGCACCAGCAGCTGGGCCGTGTAGAGCATGAGCCCCATGGCCTGGAAGAGGTGCGGAAGCGACTTCGCCGTCCGCTGGAGAACCAGTTGCCCGATTCCCATGAAGAGGATGACCACCAGGGTGCCGACGACGGCACCGAGCGCACCCTTGCCACCGGCGACCACCCCGCTGATGACCGTGGCGATGGCGCCGACGGCTGCGGAAGGTACGGCGGTGTGCAGAAGGATGCGTGCGTCGTTCGACGGCATGGCGGTGTCTCCGCTTGCTCTGGGAGGGGGCGATGGTGTCGTCAGGGACGAGCGTAAGCCCGGTCCGAGGTGGGTCTCGGGGCCAACAGACCGTCGCACTACGGTCTTTCGGCACTGTCGCCGGGTCTCGTGAACCGTATCACAAACTATTTGAATAGGTCTTTACCCATAAGGTGTGCCAACAGTCACACATGAGAGTGACCCCGCGCGTGTGTGCACGACAGCGGGGCACCTTGTCTGCTATTGGCCCTGGATGGGGCTTTCGTCAACCACGCGCTCCGGCCTTACTCCGGTCGGTGAAGCGCGAACGGTGACCGATGGCGGTCGCCCCGTTGACCCCGGCGGGCACGGGCTCCCGCTCTTCCTCGACGGTCTCCGCGGCCTCGGCGGCCTCGGCCGGCACGACGGCCGGCCTGCGGCGGCGGTAGCGGGGCGGCACGACGGACTGGGCCCAGCGGGGAGCGCGCGGCGTGAACCGCGGCAGCAGGAGCAGCACCAGGCCGATCGCGCTCAGCGCGACGACCCCGAGGACGATCCACATGGACGTCGAGTGGACCGAGTAGGCCAGCGTGCCGAAGGCGATGAGCGCCGACCAGAAGTACATGATCAGCACCGCGCGGCTGTGCGAGTGCCCGATCTCCAGGAGCCGGTGGTGCAGATGGCCGCGGTCGGCCGCGAACGGCGACTGGCCCTTCCACGTACGGCGCACGATCGCGAGCACCAGGTCGGCCATCGGGATCGCGATGATCGTCAGCGGCAGCACGAGCGGGATGAAGACGGGCAGGGCGGCGTGCGTGGCCTGCCGGGTCGAGCCCTCGAAGATCTTCAGCGCGTCCGGGTCGACCTGGCCGGTGATCGAGATGGCGGAGGCCGCGAGGATCAGGCCGATCAGCATCGAGCCGGAGTCGCCCATGAAGATCCGCGCCGGGTGCATGTTGTGCGGCAGGAAGCCCAGGCACATGCCCATGAGGATCGCGGCGAACAGGGTCGCGGGGGCGGCCGCCTCGATCGTGTAGCCGTACCAGAGGCGGTACGCGTACAGGAAGAAGGCCGCGGCGGCGATGCAGACCATGCCGGCGGCGAGACCGTCGAGGCCGTCGACGAAGTTCACGGCGTTGATGGTGAGGACCACCAGGGCGACCGTCAGGAGCGTGCCCTGCCAGGGGGTGAGGGCGACCGTGCCGACACCGGGGATCGGCAGCCACAGGATCGTCAGACCCTGCGCGACCATCACGCCCGCCGAGATCATCTGCGCGCCCAGCTTGATGAGCGCGTCCAGCTCGAACTTGTCGTCGAGGACACCGATCAGCCAGATCAGCGCGGCGCCGGAGAGCAGCGCGCGGGGCTCGTTGGACTGCTCGAAGACGCTGTTCAGGTTCTGCAGGTGGTCGGCGACGAGCAGTCCCGCGCACAGCCCGAAGAACATGGCGATGCCACCGAGCCGCGGAGTCGGTTCTCGGTGTACGTCGCGGGCGCGGATCTCCGGCATCGCGCCGGTCGCGATGGCGAACTTCCGCACCGGACCGGTGAGCAGATAGGTCACCGCGGCCGTGACACAGAGCGTCAGCAGGTAATCACGCACGGGCTGCCCCACAGGAATCGCTGGCCATCTCAGCCCCACACCCTAGCCGTGCCGTCCATGTGCTTGGAGACACACGTGCCTCCCGAACGGTTGCGCTCGGTCTCCCGTCAGGGCCCATACGGGGGAAATCGGGAGGTCATCTCCCGTACTTCCGCGCGTACCCGAGCCGTTTCCGCGGCGTCGTCGCGCAACGCGACGGTGAACAGTGCGGCAATTCTCGCCATCTCCGGGGCGCCCATGCCCTGCGTGGTGACGGCGGCGGTGCCGAGCCGGATCCCGCGCACCTCCCCGTGAGGCAGGGCACAGGTGTCGAGCACCATGCCGGCGGCGGCGAGCCGGGCGCGGGCGGTGCGGCCGTCGACACCGAGCGGGGCGGGATCGGCGGTGATGAGATGCGTGTCCGTGCCGCCGGTGGTCAGCGCGAAGCCCTCGGCGGCGAGCGCGGCGGCGAGGACCTTGGCGTGTTCGACCACCTGATGGGCGTACGTGGTGAACGCCGGGGTGGACGCCTCGCCGAAGGCCACCGCCTTCGCCGCGATCGTGTGCATCTGGGCGCCGCCCTGGGTGAACGGGAACACCGCCCGGTCGATCCGCCCCGCGAGCTCCTCGCCGCACAGGATCATTCCGCCGCGCGGCCCGCGCAGCACCTTGTGCGTCGTCGCGCAGACCACGTCGGCGTACGGGACGGGGCTGGGGGCCGCTCCCCCGGCGACGAGGCCGATGGGATGGGCGGCGTCGGCGATCAGATACGCCCCGACCTCGTCGGCGATCTCACGGAAGATCGCGTAGTCGAGGTGGCGGGGGTAGGAGATCGAGCCGCAGACGATCGCCTTGGGACGGTGATGGCGGGCGAGGGCGGCGACCTGCTCGTAGTCGACGAGCCCGGTCTCGGCGTCGACGCCGTACGGCACGAAGTCGAACCACCGTCCGGAGAAATTGGCGGGCGACCCGTGCGTGAGGTGCCCGCCGTGCCCAAGACCCATGGCCAGAACCGTGTCACCGGGCCTGAGAAGGGCCGCGTACGCCGCCAGGACGGCCGAGGAGCCGGAGTGGGCCTGTACGTTCGCGTGGTCGGCTCCGAAGAGCGCAGTGGCCCGTTCGACGGCGATCCGCTCGACGGCGTCGGCGTACTCGCAGCCGCCGTGGTGCCGGGCGCCCGGATAGCCCTCGGCGTACTTGTTGGCGAGCGGCGAGCCGAGCGCGGCGAGCACCGCCCGCGAGGTGAAGTTCTCGGCCGCGATCAGCTGCAGACTGTCGGCCTGCCGGCGCACCTCACCGAGCAGCACATCGGCGACCTCGGGGTCCTGCCGGCGCAGGACGTCGAGTTCCTCATCGGGGGGCGCGGTGACCGGCATGCCACCAATGTAGGCGGGCCCCCGCACGCCCGCCCGCTGAAAGAACCCAGCCGGAGACCACCCCACAGCGCCCGTCAGCGTCGAGCGCTCACACCCGTAAGCGCCGTGACCACCGGACCCGATCCCCGACGCGCCCTCGCGCCGCTCGGCCCCGAGGGGCCTCCCAGGCATCGGGACGCTGCGGCGGCCTCCGACCGCCGGGCGGGGGCCCGGGCCGTCAACGGCGGGCCGAGACGCCCGTCAGCGCCGTGACCACCGGGTCCAGGGCCTCGTTGATCTCGTCGCCGATCGAGCGGAAGAAGGTGATCGGTGCGCCGTACGGGTCGTTGACCTCGTCGGCGTCCAGCGAGGGGGCCAGGAGCCACCCGCGTAGAGCCGCTGCCGCGCGGACCAGGGCACGGGCGCGTTCCACCATGCCCTCGTCCCGCGCGTCCGGCAGGGTCGCCGGGTCGATCGCGCGGACCAGGCGGGTGAACTCCTTCAGGGTGAAGGTGCGCAGGCCCGCCGAGTGGCCCATCGAGATGACCTGCGCCCGGTGGTCGCGGGTCGCCGTCAGGACGAGGTCGGCGCGGATGACGTGCTCGTCGAGGAGCTCGCGGCCCACGAAGCCGCTGTAGTCCGCGCCGAAGTCGGCGAGGACCATTTCGGCGTTGGCCTCCATGGGGGCGCCCTCGTGGCCCCAGGTGCCCGCGCTCTCCACGATCAGGCCGCCGCCGAGGGGGTCGCCGAGGCGGACGCTCAGGGCATGGCGGGTCAGCCGCTCGGTGATCGGCGAGCGGCAGACGTTGCCGGTGCTGACGTGGAGGATGCGGAAGGTGCTGCTGTCGTCGAACCCCGCTATGCCACGCCCCTCAGGGGCGGTCAACTGGCCACCTCGAGGTCGGGTACGACCTTCCGGAGCTCCTCCGGGGAGAGCGAGCCCTCGCGCAGCAGCACCGGCACCTTGCCCGTGACGTCGACGATGGACGAGGGGACGATGCCGGGGGTCGGGCCGCCGTCCAGGTAGACGGAGACGGAGTCGCCGAGCATCTGCTGCGCCGCGTCGCAGTCCTCCGGCGCCGGGTGGCCGGTGACGTTGGCCGAGGAGACGGCCATCGGGCCGACCTCGGTGAGCAGTTCGATCGCGACCGGGTGCAGCGGCATCCGGATGGCGACGGTCCCCCGGCTGTCGCCGAGGTCCCACTGGAGGGACGGCTGGTGCTTGGCGACGAGGGTGAGCGCGCCGGGCCAGAAGGCGTCGACGAGCTCCCAGGCCTGCTCGGAGAAGTCGGTGACCAGGCCGTGGAGGGTGTTCGGGGAGCCGATGAGCACGGGCGTGGGCATGTTGCGGCCGCGGCCCTTGGCGGCGAGCAGGTCGCCGACGGCCTCGCTGCTGAAGGCGTCCGCCCCGATCCCGTACACGGTGTCGGTGGGCAGCACGACCAGCTCGCCCCGGCGGACGGCGGACGCGGCCTCGCGCAGACCGGTCACGCGGTCGGTCGCCTCGTTGCAGTCGTATCGCCGTGCCATCAGTTCCCGGCCTCCTCGTACGCGTCGTTCGTCATGGCGGTCATGGCATCGCCTTGCGGGCGGTCGCGAAACGCGGCCGGTTGTTCAGGTCCGGGTGGTCGGCGGCGTCGGCCCAGCCGGCCTCCTCGTTGAAGATCCACGGCACCTGCCCGCCCTGGGTGTCCGCGTGCTCGATGACGACGAGGCCGCCGGGGCGAAGGAGCCGGTGGGCGGTCCGCTCGATGCCGCGGATGGTGTCGAGGCCGTCCTCGCCGGAGAACAGGGCCATCTCCGGGTCGTGGTCGCGGGCCTCGGGCGCCACGTACTCCCACTCGGTGAGCGGGATGTACGGCGGGTTGGAGATGACCAGGTCGACCTGGCCGTCCAGCTCGGGGAGCGCGGTGAGCGCGTCGCCCTCGTGCAGCGCGACGCGGGAGCCCTCGACGTTCTTGCGGGTCCACGCGAGCGCGTCCTCGGACAGCTCCACGGCGTGCACCCGCGAGCGCGGCACCTCCTGGGCGAGCGCGAGGGCGATGGCCCCGGAGCCGGTGCACAGGTCGACGATGAGCGGTTCGACGACGTCCATGGCGCGTACGGCGTCTATGGCCCAGCCCACGACCGACTCGGTCTCCGGGCGGGGCACGAAGACGCCCGGCCCCACCTGGAGCTCCAGGTAGCGGAAGAACGCCCGGCCGGTGATGTGCTGGAGCGGCTCGCGGGCCTCCCGGCGGGCGACGGCCTCCCAGTAGCGGGCGTCGAAGTCCGCGTCCTTGACGTTGTGCAGCTCCCCCCGCTTGACGCCGTGCACGAACGCGGCGAGCTCCTCGGCGTCGAAACGCGGTGAGGGAACGCCGGCGTCGGCCAGCCGCTGGGTGGCCTGGGCCACCTCGGCAAGCAGCAGGTTCACGCTGGTCCTCCGTGGTGCGGGGTGGGGCTTGAGGGGGGCCTTGTGCTGCGGTCTTACGCCGCGGCGAGCTTCGCCGCCGAGTCGGCGTCGACGCAGGCCTGGATCATGGGGTCCAGGTCGCCGTCGAGGACCTGGTCCAGGTTGTACGCCTTGAAGCCGACGCGGTGGTCCGAGATCCGGTTCTCCGGGAAGTTGTACGTACGGATCTTCTCGGACCGGTCGACGGTGCGGACCTGGCTGCGGCGGGCGTCGGCGGCCTCGGCCTCGGCCTTCTCCTGGGCGGCGGCGAGGAGCCGGGACCGCAGGATGCGCATGGCCTGCTCCTTGTTCTGGAGCTGGCTCTTCTCGTTCTGGCAGGAGGCGACGATGCCGGTCGGCAGGTGCGTGATGCGGACGGCGGAGTCGGTGGTGTTGACCGACTGGCCGCCGGGGCCGGACGAGCGGTAGACGTCGATGCGCAGGTCGTTGGCGTGGATCTCGACGTCGACCTCCTCGGCCTCGGGCGTGACGAGCACGCCGGCGGCGGAGGTGTGGATGCGGCCGGCGGACTCGGTGGCGGGCACGCGCTGGACGCGGTGCACCCCGCCCTCGTACTTGAGCCGGGCCCAGACGCCCTGGCCGGGCTCGGTGGCACCGTTGCCGCCCTTGGTCTTCACGGCGACCTGGACGTCCTTGTAGCCGCCGAGCTCGGACTCGGTGGCGTCGATGATCTCGGTCTTCCAGCCGACGCGCTCGGCGTACCGCAGGTACATCCGGAGGAGGTCGCCGGCGAAGAGGGCGGACTCGTCGCCGCCGGCACCCGCCTTGATCTCCAGGATGACGTCCTTGTCGTCGCTCGGGTCGCGCGGGACGAGGAGCAGGCGGAGCTTGTCGGTGAGCTCCTCGCGCTGCTTCTCGAGCTCCTTGACCTCGGCGGCGAAGTCGGGGTCGTCGTGCATCAGCTCGCGCGCCGTCTCGATGTCGTCACCGGTCTGCTTCCAGGAGCGGAAGGTGGCGATGATCGGGGTGAGCTCGGCGTAGCGCTTGTTGAGCTTGCGCGCGTTCGCCTGATCGGCGTGGACCGAAGGGTCCGCGAGCTTCGTCTCAAGGTCGGCGTGCTCGCCGACCAGGTCCTCGACCGCCTCGAACATCGGGGGCTCCTGGGGTTTTCGTCAGTTGCTACGGGGACGGCAAAGCGCCGGTCCCGGCCACCCGCGCGGGGCGACCGTGGACCGGCGCAGGGGCTCGCTACTTGGCGGCGCCGGCCTTGCCGAAGCGGGCCTCGAAGCGGGCGACGCGGCCGCCGGTGTCGAGGATCTTCTGCTTGCCCGTGTAGAACGGGTGGCACTCGGAGCAGACCTCGGCACGGATGGTGCCCTCGGTCAGGGTGCTACGGGTGGTGAACGACGCGCCACAGGTGCAGCTGACCTGGGTCTCGACGTACTCGGGGTGGATCTCGCGCTTCAAGGTGTCTCCTAGTTTCGGGAGGGCTCCGGGTCGCCGACGCGGGTTGCGGACAGCGTGAACCGGGGCCGACGTACCAGTCTGCCAGGACCGGCCGCATCTCCCAAAACGGGGGTCGGTCCCGAGGTATTCCCGGGCTGCTCCCCCGGGCTCCCCCGTGCTACTTCACGACACCGTCGGCCTTGCCGGTGGCGGTGTCCTTCGTGGCCGACGCGGGGATCGGAAGGTCCCTCTTGAGGGCCTTCCAGACCTCTGCGGACTGGGCTTCGAGGGGGACGACGCGGTTGGGGTCCCGGGGGTCGTACTCCACGGGCAGGGTGACCATGTGGACGTTCTGGGCGCCGATGCCGGAGAGCCCCTTGGCGAAGCCCGTCAGTTCCTGGACCGAGTCGAGCTCGGAGTCGGGCGTGATCGCCTTGGTGGCGGCGTCGGCGAGCCCGTACAGCTTGGCCGGGTTCGAGAAGACGCCGACGTCCTTGACCTGGTTCATGAAGGCCTTCATGAAGGCCTGCTGGAGCTGGATGCGGCCGAGGTCGCTGCCGTCGCCGACGCTCTTGCGGGTGCGGACGAGGCCGAGGGACTGCTCGCCGTCGAGGGTGTGCGTGCCCGGGGCGAGGTCGAGGTGACTCTTGGAGTCCTTGATGGCCTGCGTGGTGGTGATCTCGACGCCGCCGAGTTCGTCGATGAGCTTCTTGAAGCCGGTGAAGTCGACCTCGATGTAGTGGTCCATGCGGATGCCGGACATCGACTCGACGGTCTTGACGGCGCAGGCGGGGCCGCCGACCTCGTACGCCGTGTTGAACATGGCCCGCCGCTCGCCGGGGACGGCGGCCCCCTGCGCGTCGGTGCAGGAGGGCCGGTCTATCAGGGTGTCGCGGGGTATGGAGACCACGCTCGCCTTCTTGTGGCCCTCGTAGACGTGCACGACCATCGCGGTGTCCGAGCGGGCGCCGCCCTCGTCCTTGCCGTACGCGCCGTTGTCGCCGGAGCGGGAGTCGGAGCCGAGGACGAGGATGTCGACGGAACCGTTGTCGACGTTCTTCGGGCGCTCGGTGCCGAGCTGGGCGTTGATGTCGACGCCCTTGAGGTTGCCGTCGAGCTTGAGGTAGACGTAGCCGAGTCCGGCGCCGCCGAGGACGAGGACCGCGGCGGCCCCCGATATCAGGATCGGCGCCTTGCGCCGCTTGGCGGGCTGCCTGCGGCGTCGGCCGCTGCCCGCGCCGCGTGCGCGGCCGGTCCTGCTCTGCTCGGTCATCGTCTTCCCTCGGCCTCGAATGCACCTTCTGTGACGCCCTCGGATTTCACCTTCTGTGACGGCGAAGCACCCGAAAGGGTTGCATACAGGCCTGTGAGGTTTGGGTGAGCGCTGCCCGGAAACGGCACTGCGCCCACCGTGCGGGGCACGGTGGGCGCAGTGGTTCACGCAGGTCACGACGGGGTTACGGGCGCGGGGCCCGGCTGTCGTCGTGTGACGCAGCTCTCGCGTCAGTCGTTGCTGCCGCCCGGCGTCGTCTTCTGGATCTGGAGCAGGAACTCGCCGTTCGACTTCGTCTGCTTCATCTTGTCGAGCAGAAGCTCGATCGCCTGCTGCTGGTCGAGCGCGTGGAGCACGCGACGCAGCTTCCAGGTGACGGCGAGCTCGTCGCTGCCGAGGAGGATCTCCTCCTTGCGCGTACCCGAGGCGTCGACGTCGACGGCCGGGAAGATGCGCTTGTCGGCGAGCTTCCGGTCGAGCTTGAGCTCCATGTTGCCGGTGCCCTTGAACTCCTCGAAGATCACCTCGTCCATCCGCGAGCCGGTGTCGACCAGCGCGGTGGCCAGGATGGTCAGCGAGCCGCCGTCCTCGATGTTGCGCGCGGCACCGAAGAAGCGCTTCGGCGGGTAGAGCGCGGTCGAGTCGACACCACCGGACAGGATGCGGCCGGAGGCCGGCGCCGCGAGGTTGTACGCGCGGCCCAGGCGGGTGATGGAGTCGAGCAGGACGACCACGTCGTGACCCAGCTCCACGAGGCGCTTGGCGCGCTCGATGGCCAGCTCGGCGACGGTGGTGTGGTCCTCGGCCGGACGGTCGAAGGTCGAGGAGATGACCTCGCCCTTGACCGACCGCTGCATGTCGGTGACCTCTTCCGGACGCTCGTCGACCAGGACGACCATCAGGTGGCACTCGGGGTTGTTGTGCGTGATCGCGTTGGCGATCGCCTGCATGATCATGGTCTTGCCGGTCTTCGGCGGGGCCACGATCAGACCGCGCTGGCCCTTACCGATGGGCGAGACCAGGTCGATGATGCGGGTGGTGAGCACGCCCGGGTCCGTCTCCAGGCGGAGGCGGTCCTGCGGGTAGAGCGGGGTCAGCTTGTTGAACTCCGGGCGGCCACGGCCGGAGTCGGCGGCCATGCCGTTCGCGGAGTCCAGGCGGACCAGCGCGTTGAACTTCTCGCGGCGCTCGCCCTCCTTCGGCTGACGCACGGCGCCGGTGACGTGGTCACCCTTGCGCAGGCCGTTCTTGCGGACCTGGGCGAGGGAGACGTACACGTCGTTCGGGCCGGGCAGGTAGCCGGAGGTCCGGATGAACGCGTAGTTGTCGAGGATGTCGAGGATGCCCGCGACGGGGATCAGGACGTCGTCGTCGGCGACCTGCGGCTCGCCGGCCTGGAAGTCGTCACGGCCACGACGGCCACGACGGTCGCGGTAGCGCCCGCGACGGCCACGACGGCCGCCCTCGAAGTCGTCGTCGTCCTGCGGACCGGCCTGCTGGCCACCCTGCTGCCCGCCCTGCTGGCCCTGGCCGCCCTGGCCCTGGCCCTGGCCACCCTGGCGCTGACGCTGGCCGCCCTGGCCACCGCCCTGCTGCTCGTCGCCCTTGCGGTCGCGCTGACGGTCACGGCGGTCACGGCGGTCGCCGCGCTCCCCGCGCTCGCCGCGGTCACGACGGCCGCGGCCCTCGGCGGTGTCGACGGCGGTCTCGGCCTTGGCGTCGGCCTGCGGCTCGGCCTTGACCTCGCGGGTCTCGGTACGGGCCTCGGTCTTGACGACCTGGGCGGCCTCCGCCTTGGCCTCGCCCTCCGGGGAACCGGCGGGGGCGGTGGCACGACGACGACGGCGCTCGCCGGCCGGGGCGTCGTCGGCGGCGGGCTGGCCCGGGATGTCGATCTGCTGCTGGGCGACGGCCTTCTCGGCCTTCTCCGCCTTGGGCGCGGCGGCCTCGGCGGACTCGCCCGTGGTGCGGGCCTTGGAGGTGGCGCGGCGCTTCGGCTTGGTCTCGGCGGCGTCGGCGGCCTTGGCGGGGGCGGCGGAGCCTCCGGCCTGCGCCTCCTTGATGACCTCGATCAGCTGGCTCTTGCGCATCCGCGCGGTGCCCCTGATGCCGAGGCCGGACGCGACCTGCTGCAGCTCGGCCAGGACCATGCCCTCGAGGCCGGTGCCGGAGCGGCGGCGCCGTGCGGTGCCGGTGGCACCTGCGGCGGGCGCGGCGGTGTCGACACTGTTGTCGGCAGTCACGCCCATCAGATCGGTGGTGTCGCTCACGAAGGGTCCTTCCCTGGAGCGGACGTCGGCCATCTGGCTCGGCGACCGGTTGTGCTGTCCGGCAGGGTCCTGGTTCGTGGACCGTGTCCGGGGCGGTGGTCCCGCCGGGTGCGGCGGAAGAGGAGAAACGTGCTGTGGGTCCGGCCCGAGCGCCCCCTGCTCGGCCCTCGGCTCGAAAGAAGAGCGAGGGGTGTCGTGCCGGTTCCGGAGCGTGCTCGAAACTGCTCAGGCAGGCTGCTCAGGCAGTTGGGGAGGCTCCCGGAAGAATGGTGGTCCCTGATGGGGACACTCCGCACCGCTCCACAAAGAGGTCGGGTGCAGACTTGAGGTTAACACTACCGGCTCCAACAAACATTCCCCCTCTCCCTCACCGGCAATCCCGTCCTGTCCGAGGCGCTGCCCGGCGCCCCGGCCGCCACACGCCTAGGGCGCCAGCGGCAGGACGCTCGCTCCGGACGCGTCGAGGTCGAGCCGGTTCGCGGCCCAGCCCTCGCCCGCGAGGCGGGCGACCTTGTCGGCCGTCCCGTGTTCGGCCAGCGCGAGGACCGTGGGTCCCGCGCCGGAGATGACCGCGGGGACGCCGTCCGCGCGCAGTCGGTTCACCAGAGCGATGCTCTCCGGCATCGCGGGGGCCCGGTACTCCTGGTGCAGCCGGTCCTCGGTGGCCGCGAGCAGCAGCTCGGGGCGGCGGGTCAGCGCCTCGACGAGGAGGGCGGCGCGGCCGGCGTTGGCGGCGGCGTCCACGTGCGGGACGGTGCGCGGCAGGAGTCCGCGGGCGGTCTCGGTCAGTACGGGCTTTCCGGGGACGAAAACCACCGGAACGATGGAATCCGAGGGATCCATCCTGATCGCCCGCGCGGCACCGGACTCGGTCCAGGCGAGTGTGAATCCGCCGAGCAGACAGGCGGCGACGTTGTCGGGGTGGCCCTCGATCTCGGTGGCCAGCTCCAGGAGGGCGGCCTCGTCGAGCCTGGCGTCCCCGCCTATGGTCACGGCGCGGGCGGCGACGATGCCGGCGCAGATGGCGGCGGAGGAGGAGCCGAGGCCGCGGCCGTGCGGGATGCGGTTGGCGCAGACGACCTCCAGGCCGCGCGGCTGCCCGCCGAGCAGGTCGAAGGCCGTGCGCAGGGAGCGTACGAGCAGGTGGCTCTCGTCGCGCGGGAGCGTCTCGGCTCCCTCGCCGGCGATGTCGACGTGCAGCCCGGAGTCGGCGACCCGGACGACGACGTCGTCGTAGAGCCCCAGCGACAGGCCGAAGGCATCGAAGCCCGGGCCGAGGTTGGCGCTGGTGGCGGGGACGCGCACCCGTACGGCGGCGGCGCGGAACGCTGGACCGGCCATCGCTCGTTGACTCTCCTTGATTGCGAAAACGGTGTTTCAGACAACGGGTAGTGCAAGAGAAGTACTCGGGGACCCGGGCCCGGGGGCCGTTTCGGCCGCGGAGGCGACAACGGCAACGACACCGCGCATATGCGTCGGGGCGGGTTCGGTACAGCCTATCGAAGGAAGGTTCTGTGGCGACATAGGGCGCACAGGAGGCGCACGATGCGTGTCGCGAGCCATCCTGTGCGCCTATGTAGGTTCCTGATCGGGTTTCACCCGATCAGGAACCGGCGGGCCTTGCTTGTTTCAGGCCAGACCGAGGCGCTCGGCCGGGCCCTGGGTGTTTCAGGCCAGGCCGAGGCGCTCGGCGGCGGTCGCGGCGTCGACCGGGACGGTGACGGGCTGCGGCGCGCCGGCGACGGCCCAGTCGGGGTCCTTGAGGCCGTTGCCGGTGACGGTGCAGACGATCGTCTGGCCGGGGTCGACCTTGCCCTGCGCGGCGGCCTTCAGCAGACCGGCGACCGAGGCGGCCGAGGCGGGCTCGACGAAGACGCCCTCCTGGGCGGCCAACAGGCGGTAGGCCTGCAGGATCTCACGGTCCGTCACCTCGTCGATGAGGCCGCCCGACTCGTCGCGCGCGGCGATCGCGTAGTCCCACGAGGCCGGGTTGCCGATGCGGATCGCGGTGGCGATCGTCGACGGGTCCTTGACGACCTCGCCGCGCACGAGCGGCGCGGAGCCGGAGGCCTGGAAGCCCCACATGCGCGGGCGGTGGGTGGCGAGACCGTCGGTGGCGTACTCGCGGTACCCCTTCCAGTACGCCGTGATGTTGCCGGCGTTGCCGACGGGCAGCACGTGGATGTCGGGGGCGTCGCCCAGCATGTCCACGATCTCGAACGCGGCGGTCTTCTGGCCCTCGATGCGGACCGGGTTGACCGAATTGACCAGCGCCACCGGGTAGTTCTCGGAGAGGCTGCGGGCCAGGGTCAGGCAGTCGTCGAAGTTTCCGTCGACCTGGAGGATCTTCGCGCCGTGCACGAGGGCCTGGCCCATCTTGCCGAGCGCGATCTTGCCCTGCGGCACGAGGACGGCGGAGACCATCCCGGCACGGACCGCGTACGCCGCCGCGGAAGCGGAGGTGTTGCCGGTGGACGCGCAGATGACGGCCTGCGCGCCCTCCTCCTTGGCCTTCGTGATGGCCATGGTCATGCCCCGGTCCTTGAAGGAACCGGTGGGGTTGGCGCCCTCGACCTTGAGGTGCACCTCGCAGCCCGTGCGCTCGGAGAGGACCTGAGCGGGGACGAGCGGCGTGCCGCCCTCACGGAGCGTGACGATGGGCGTCGTGTCCGTGACCGGAAGGCGGTCCCGGTACTCCTCGATGATGCCGCGCCACTGGTGGGTGCCCTTGTGGGTCATGGGTCCTTACTCCCCTTCAACACGCATGATGCTGGCGACACCGCGCACGGTGTCGAGCTTGCGCAGCGCCTCGACGGTCCCGGAGAGGGCGGCGTCGGGCGCGCGGTGGGTGACGACGACGAGGGAGGCCTCGCCGTCCTTGCCCTGCTGGCGCACCGTATCGATGGATACGCCGTGCTCGGCGAAGACCGTCGCGACCTGGGCGAGGACGCCCGGCTTGTCGGCCACGTCGAGGCTGATGTGGTACCGCGTGACGACCTCGCCCATGGAGCTCACGGGCAGCTGGGTGTACGCGGACTCGCCGGGGCCCGTCGCCTCGTTGAGACGGTTGCGGCAGACGGCGACGACGTCGCCGAGCACGGCCGAGGCGGTCGGCGAGCCGCCCGCCCCGGGGCCGTAGAACATGAGCTGCCCGGCGGCCTCCGCCTCGACGAAGACCGCGTTGTACGCCTCGCGGACGGAGGCGAGCGGGTGGCTGAGCGGGATCATCGCGGGGTGCACGCGCGCGGTGACGGACTCGCCGTCGGCGGCCCGCTCGCAGATCGCGAGCAGCTTGATGGTGCAGCCCATCTCCTTGGCGGAGGCGAAGTCGGCGGCGGTGACCTCGGTCATGCCCTCGCGGTAGACGTCGTCGAGGCGCACGCGCGTGTGGAAGGCGATCCCGGCGAGGATGGCGGCCTTGGCGGCGGCGTCGAAGGCCTCGACGTCGGCGGTCGGGTCGGCCTCGGCGTACCCGAGGGCGGTGGCCTCGTCCAGGGCCTCCTGGTAGCCGGCGCCGGTGGAGTCCATCTTGTCGAGGATGAAGTTCGTCGTGCCGTTGACGATGCCCATCACACGGTTGATCTTGTCGCCGGCGAGGGACTCGCGCAGCGGCCGGATGAGGGGGATGGCACCCGCGACGGCGGCCTCGTAGTAGAGGTCCTGCCCGTGCTGCTCGGCGGCGGCGTAGAGGCTCGCGCCGTCCTGGGCGAGCAGCGCCTTGTTCGCGGAGACGACGGAGGCGCCGTGCTCGAAGGCGGTGGTGATGAGGGTGCGGGCCGGCTCGATGCCGCCGATGACCTCGACGACGACGTCGATGTCCCCGCGTTTGACGAGGGCGGTCGCATCGGTGGTGATCAGCTCGGCGGGGACTCCCCCGCGGACCTTGTCGGGCCGGCGGACGGCCACGCCGGCGAGCTCGACCGGCGCGCCGATGCGCGCGGCGAGGTCGTCGGCGTGCGTCGTCATGATGCGCGCCACCTCTGAGCCGACCACTCCACAGCCCAGCAGCGCCACCTTCAGCGGACGCGTACGCATCATCCGACCTCGTTTCTCGTACGGCTTCGTATTTCTACGGTGGGAACCAGTCTCACTCACCGGACGAGGGATTCAGCCCCTCGTCCGGATCCTGAGACATCGATTTCGTCACGTGACTATTTCATCAGCCGACGTCGAGACGCAGGAGATCTTCCTCCGTCTCGCGCCGGACGATGACACGCGCCTCGCCGTCGCGGACGGCGACGACGGGCGGCCGGAGGGCGTGGTTGTAGTTGCTGGCCATGGAGCGGCAGTACGCACCGGTGGCCGGCACGGCGATGAGGTCGCCGGGCGCCAGGTCCGAGGGCAGGAAGGCGTCCCGTACGACGATGTCGCCGCTCTCGCAGTGCTTGCCGACGACGCGGGAGAGCATCGGCTCGGCCTCGCTGGTCCGCGAGACGAGGCTGACGCTGTACTCGGCGTCGTAGAGAGCGGTGCGGATGTTGTCCGACATGCCGCCGTCGACGCTCACGTACGTCCGCAGCCCTTCGAGGGGCTTGACGGTGCCGACCCGGTAGAGGGTGAACGCGGTGGGACCGACGATGGCCCGCCCGGGCTCGACGGAGATACGAGGAGTCCGCAGCCCCGCGGACTCGCACTCCCGCGTGACGATCTCGCTCAGCGCCTTGGCGATCTCGTGCGGCTCACGAGGATCGTCCTCGGACGTGTACGCGATACCGAGCCCACCCCCGAGATCGATCTCGGGCAGCTCGACCCCGTGCTCGTCGCGCACCTCGGCGAGCAGCTGGACGACGCGCCGCGCGGACACCTCGAACCCGGCCATGTCGAAGATCTGCGAGCCGATGTGGGAGTGGATGCCGATGAGCTCGAGCCCGTCGAGCTTGAGGGCCCGCCGCACGGCCTCGGCGGCCTGGCCGCCGGCGAGGGCGATGCCGAACTTCTGGTCCTCGTGGGCGGTGGCGATGAACTCGTGGGTGTGCGCCTCGACGCCGACGGTGACGCGGATCTGCACGCGCTGCCGCTTGCCGAGGGACTGGGCGATGTGGGCGACGCGGACGATCTCCTGGAAGGAGTCGAGCACGATCCGCCCGACGCCGACGGACACCGCCTTGTGGATCTCTTCCTCGGACTTGTTGTTCCCGTGGAAGGCGATCCGCTCGGCAGGCATTCCGGCGGACAGCGCAGTGCTCAGCTCCCCGCCGGAGCACACATCGAGATTGAGCCCCTCCTCCTTGAGCCACCGCACGATGGCGCGGGAGAGGAAGGCCTTCCCGGCGTAGAAGACGTCGGCGTCCTTACCGAAGGCCTCGGCCCAGGCGCGGCAGCGGGCGCGGAAGTCGGTCTCGTCGAGGAAGTACGCGGGCGTGCCGAACTCCTCGGCGAGGGCGTCGACGCCGATACCGCCGACGGTGACAACCCCCCGCTCGTCCCGCGTGACGGTCCGGGCCCAGACCTTGGGGTCGAGGTGGTTGAGGTCGGCGGGCGGAGCTGTGTAGTGCCCCTCGGGAAGGACATCGGCGTGGCGGGGCCCGGCGGGGTGGGCGGAACGGCTCATGGTCTGCGTCTTTCAGATCTGGTCGGGTGCGCTGATGCCGAGCAGGGCGAGGCCACCGGCGAGCACCGTCCCGGCGGCTTCGGCGAGCGCGAGCCGGGAACGGTGGGCGGCCGAGGGTTTCTCGTCGCCGAGCGGCAGAACGGTGTGCTGGAACGCGAGCAGCGCGTCGGCGGTGGCTTCGAGATGCCGGGCGACCCGGTCGGGGGCGCGGTGGCGGGCGGCGGCGAGGAGGACGAGGGGGTGGTCGCCGAGGACGCCGAGAAGCGGGGATGCGTGGATGTCGGTCTCGTACGACATCTCGTACGACGTCTCGTCGGGCGTCGTCTCGTATGACGACGTCTCGTACGAGGGGGTGAAGCCGAGCTGCAGCCCATTGACCAGCAGCCGCTGCACGCGCGCGTGGGCGTACCGGACACGGAAGAGGGAGTTGCGCTCGTGCTGGACGAGAAGGGGAGGCCCGTCGAGGGCGCGGTCCGAGGGCGCGGCGCGCAGCAGGGCCCAGCGTGCAGCGTCGACACCGAATTCCTGGGGCAGGTAAGCGGCGGGCCGCACATGGACCCGCTCGTCCCCGCCGAAAGCGGCATCGGCCCCTTGCGCGCACAGCAGCCGAACGACCACTTCGGTAACGACCTGCCCCCGGGACTCGGTCACCTCGGCGAACCGCACGGCGGTCCCGGCGAGGGCGGTGCCGTGCCCGTACCCGGCGCCCGCGTCCCGGATCGCCCGAACGAGGTCACCACCGGCATCGGGACGAAGGGTGAAGTTCAGAAACCCGGGCCCGGTGATGTCGACGGCGAGGATCCCGGGGGCTCCCTGGAGCCGCTCCTTCAGAACCCCGGCGACATCGAGAGGGGTGCGCCCGGCGGGCCGGGCAAGACTGAGCGCGACGCTGCTGGCGTACTCGCCGGTACCCCCGGGGCGGGCCCGTTCGACCTTGACACGCGGGGGAACGTCGACCCGCAGCGCACCGTCGTCGACCGCACGGCGCACGGCGTGCTGCACGGTGAGGGAGAGGTCCGCGGGGGTCACGGGACAAGCCTAGGGGAGGAGGGGGGTCGAAACGCGAACCGGTTTCGGCATGCGGTCACCTTGAGGGCGAACCCCTCAGACGACCCCGCGCGCACTTCCGGCACGACGGGGGTCGTGCGGCGGTCGGGAGTGGATGTCCTGCGGCCGGGAGTCCTGCTCCTGCGATGCGTCGACTGCGGCCGGCTCCTCTCCCCCGTCCGGCCCGTCGGCCCCGGGGGCCTCGGGACGCTCCCGCCGCTCGCGGTGCATCAACTGCCGCACCACGCGCACGAGCTCCGAGGGCTCGAAGGGCTTGGCGAGGAAGGCGTCGACACCGGAGGAGACCCCGCCGACCTCGTGCTCGCCGCAGGCACTGATGATCGCCACCGGCAGATGACTGGTCCGGGGATCGGCCCGGAGCCGCTCGGCGGTCTTGATCCCGTCCAAGCGGGGCATGACGACGTCCAGGGTGACGACATCAGGACAGACCTGATGTACGACATCCAGACACTCGGCACCATCGGCCGCGGTCACCACCTCGAACCCCTCGAGTTCGAGATTGACCCTGATCAACTGCCGGATCACCTTGTTGTCATCCACAACGAGCACCCGACCGGACACGCCTGACACACGAACGAGAGTAGGCCGCCCCTAACGGCTGCGTCCGGGTTTTACCCACTTCTGACCCGTGCGGGGGACCCGGCCCCCGGTGACGCCCCGGAAATACCTGTTCACAGGCACGCCCGGAGAACTGGTAGGGTTCTACCCGTCGCCGCCAAACACGGTGGACGCCCCCGTAGCTCAGGGGATAGAGCAACGGCCTCCGGAGCCGTGTGCGCAGGTTCGAATCCTGCCGGGGGCACTTCGCAGAAGTGCCACACAGACCCCGTGATCAGCGGAAACGCTGAACGCGGGGTCTTGTTGTATGCGCAGGTGTGTGCCGGGGTGAGCGGCCGTATGTCGGGGTCCGTGGACTGTTCGTGGACAGGTTCTCGGGGCATCGGCGCAGGGCAACCCGGGGAACGACGAAGACCCCCGGACAGGTCCAGGGGCCACGAAGCCTAGCGATCGACGCACCCACGATGCGGCCGAGACGGTACGCGGGGGCGGCTCAAGGCGATGCCTCCGGCGGGGGCGCTCAGGCTGCGGGATGGGAGGAGGCCGTACGCGGGTGGCCGGCCGGTGGGGTGTAGCGGTGGGGACTCCCGTCCCGTCTGCCGTCGAACCAGGCAGAGCCGAGCAGTTCAGCCGCGACTCGGACGGGTGAGCCCTTTGCGATGACCTCGCAGAGCCTCCAGAAGCGCTCCCAGAGCAAACGACTGGGCCAAGGCGCTGATGACGACCCCGCCGACCACATACCAGACGGGCGCATCCATGCCCCAAACCGCCTCTATGCCCCCGGCAACCAGCGGGGAGGTGGGGGCGGTGAGAAGGAGCGGCCAGATCCCGACGATTCCGGGATCCCCGAACAGCGCGGCAGCCACCTCGAACACAACGGACGCACCGACGAGTCCCAGATAGACGGCAGAAGCAGCATTGGCGAAGGTCAGACGAAGCAGGGTGCGAGCGTTCATCGATTTCCCCCCGGAGATGTGGTGCTCCCCATGCTCCTGGCGGACCAGAACTCCGGCGTGAGTATCCGTACTCAATCCGACCCGCCTCGACCCCAGGCGGCACTCACGCCACGAGCTCACGACGCGGGATCCGGGGTGGTGGCCGCGCCGTGGTCGTGGCGTCGCTAGTCGGCTGTCACTCCCCAGTAGCCGATCTGTGTGGGTTCGCCGTCGCGGTAGAGGATGGTGCAGTTGCCCTGGGCGCGGTCGGGGAAGTCCAGGCGGCCCGAGTGGAGGGCCTCGTCCCATTCTTCGTGGGTGGGTCGGCCGGTGGGGGACCAGGCGTGGATCTCGGCGGCGGTCAGGGGGCGCATGAACGGGCCGTCGTCCGTGTCCGTGGCCTCGATCATGCGGGGGAAGTCCAGCACGGTGCCCGTGCCTCCGGTGAAGATGTACTCGTGCCAGGCCGGGTCCCGCCACAGCTCCTCGATCGTCCGTCCCCCGAAGCCGTGGTCGTCCTGCGCGAGCGTCTCCGCTCGGGTCTGTCGGAACGCGGCCTCCAGGTCCTGCTGGTACGGGCCCGTCTGCGTCCACGCGTTGCCGCCCATGTTTCTTCGCTCCCCTGTGAGTTGTGCGGGTGAGAGTGGAGCGTAGGGGGCGGTACTGACAGAGACGGGGAAGACCCCGCCCCCCGTGCGAATACGGGAGGCGGGGTCTTCCTTCGGACCTGTGGTGTTACTTCACGTTGATCGCGGTCCACGCGGCCGCGACCGCGTTGTACTGGGTGCTGCCGGTGCCGTACAGGTCCGCGGCGGCCGAGAGGGTGGCCGTGCGGGCGCCCGCGTAGCTGGTGGAGGAGGTCATGTAGGTCGACAGGGCCTTGTACCAGATCTTGTACGCGGCCTGGCGGCCGATGCCCGTGACGGTGGAGCCGTCGTAGGTCGGCGAGTTGTAGGCGACGCCGTTGATGGTCTTCGAGCCGCTGCCCTCGGAGAGCAGGTAGAAGAAGTGGTTGGCCGGGCCCGAGGAGTAGTGGACGTTCAGGCGGCCGACCGACTTCGACCAGTAGTCGGCGGACTTGCCGTCCTTGCTGGGCTTGTCCATGTAACGGAGCGGCGTGCCGTTGCCGTTGATGTCGATCTTCTCGCCGATGAGGTAGTCACCCGCGTCGGCGGAGTTGTTGGCGTACCACTCGACCGAGGTGCCGAGGATGTCGGAGGTGGCCTCGTTCAGGCCGCCGGACTCGCCGCTGTAGCGGAGGTTGGCGGTGGACGCGGTCAGGCCGTGGGACATCTCGTGGCCGGCCACGTCGAGGGACGTGAGCGGGTGGGTGTTGCCGATGCCGTCGCCGTACGTCATGCAGAAGCAGGAGTCGTCCCAGAACGCGTTCACGTACGCGCTGCCGTAGTGGACGCGGGAGTAGGCGGCGACGCCGTCGCCGCGGATGCCCAGGCGGCCCAGCTCGTTCTTGTAGAAGTCCCACGTCACGGCCGCGCCGTAGTGGGCGTCCGCGGCCGCGGTCTCGCGGTTGCTCGCGAGGCCGTTGCCCCAGGTGTCCGTGGAGTTGGTGAAGAGGGTGCCCTGGCCGGAGGTGCCGCCGTTCAGGTCGTACGTCTTGTGGCCGCCGCGCGTGGCGTCGGTGAGGGTGTACGAGCCCGAGGTGCCGAGCGTGACCTGGCCGGCGTACATCGTGTTGCCGACGCCGGTCTCGATCGTCTCGGTGGAGAAGAGCTCCTTGCCGGTGGTGGCGTCGGTGACGACCTGGCGGCGGCTCGGGGTGCCGTCCTTCTGGACGCCGGTGACGTACGTCTCCCAGGCGAGGACCGGCTTGCCGGTGGCGGCCCAGATGACCTTGCGGGCGGAGGAGACGGCCTCGTCCGCGTTCGCGGCGGAGGCGAGGGCGGCCTTGCCGGCGGTGGCCGACGAGACGGCGGGGGTCGTGGTGGCCACGGATATCCGGGCCTCGGTCGCCTTGGTGGTGGAGCGGGCGCCCGACTTCTTCTGGTGGACGACCAGGTCGCCACCGAGGACCGGGAGGCCCTCGTAGGTGCGCTCGTAGCGCGTGTGCACGGTGCCGTCCGCGTCCTTGACGACGTCCCGGACGACCAGCTTCTCCTGGGCGGCCAGGCCGATGCCCTTGGCGGTGGCGGCGGCCTCGCCCTGCGCCTCGTGGATGGCGGCGGCGCGCTGGGTGCCGGTCAGCTGGATCGCCGTGGCACCGGCCTCGCGCTGGGCGTCGGCGTTGGCGGATCCGGTCTGGACGCCGACGACGACCATGGCGGCCGAGGCGATGAGGGCGGCGGCGCGGGCGGTGGTGCGGCGGTGCGAGGACTGCTGGCGGGTCACGCGGGCTCCTTCGCTGAAAAGCGTGGGGATTGTGGGGGTGGGTGTTGCGGGTGTGAGCGTGCCAGCGAAGTCGCCTGTTTGACAGGTCTGCAACAAGGATTTGACCATGTGTTGTCCGAAGGACAGATAACTCTGTTCGTTATGCGGGGAGTTAGGGTCGAGTCGCGACCCTCTCTGCCCAGATTCGGGCAGCAATAAGCCCCCCGGTGGGACCACCGGGGGGCTTGTGACGTTTGGGGCAGTTGGGGTAGTTGGGGTGGTTGGAGTAGTTGGGTGGTTGGGTGGTTGGGGTAGCTGGGTGGTTGGCTGATTCTTGCGGGAGCTGGGGGTCAGGCCGTGCGCTTGTGCGGACTCGCCTTCTTCGCCGGGGTCTTCTTGGCCACCGCCTTCTTGGCCGTCGTCTTCTTCGCCGCCGCCTTCTTCGCCGCCGCCTTCTTCGCCGGAGGCTTCGCTTCCGCCTTCGCCGCGCCCCTCGGCTTGAGTTCCGTCACCACCGCGTCCTCCCCGCGCGCCTCCCTCGCCGCCCGGACACTGTTCTCCAGCGCCGCCATCAGGTCGATGACCCGGCCGCCGCCCTCCTCCTCCCCCGGAGCCGGGGGCGCGACACCCTCGCCGCCCGCCGCCTTCACCGCGATCATCTCCTCGACCGCCGTCCGGTAGTCGTCGTGCAGGGTGCTGACATCGACCTCGCCCAGCGTGGCCATCAGGGCGTCCGCCAAGTCCAGTTCGGCCTCACGGACCGTGACCGCGGTCTCGGGGGCGACACCCTCGGGAGCGCGGATCTCGTCCGGCCAGAGCAGGCCGTGCATGGCGATCACGTCGTCCACGACCCGGAGCATGCCGAGCCGCTCCCGCCCCCGCAGGGCGTACTTCGCGAGCGCCACCTTGTCGCTGCGCTTGAGCGCCTCCCGGAGCAGGGTGTACGGCTTGGCCGCGGGCACGCCGTTCGCCGAGAGGTAGTACGCGGCGTCCATCTGGAGCGGATCGATCTCGCCCGCCGGCACGAAGGCGACGATCTCGATCGTCTTCGCGGTGGGCAGCGGCAGCGCGGCCAGGTCCTCGTCGGTGATCGGGATCATGGTCCCGTCGGCGTCCTCGTACGCCTTGCCGATCTCCGCCTGGGGCACCTCTTCCCCGTCGAGCTCACACACCTTCTTGTAGCGGACCCGGCCGCCGTCCTCGGTGTGGATCTGGCGGAAGGAGACGGACCGGCTCTCGGTGGCGTTCACCAGCTTGATCGGGATGCTGACCAGGCCGAAGGATATGGCTCCGTTCCAGATGGATCGCACGATTCCTACCTTTCGAGCCGCAGCGTTCGATACGTCCTGAAACATGGGATTCTCATCGTATGACGCCGATCACAGAGGTGGAGGGGCGGCGCCTGGCGCTCAGCAACCTGGACAAGGTCCTCCACCCGCTCACCGGCACCACCAAGGGCGAGGTCCTCCACTACTACGCGACCGTCGGGGCCGTGATCCTGCCGCATCTGCGCGACCGCCCGGTGTCCTTCCTGCGCTACCCGGACGGTCCCGACGGACAGCTCTTCTTCACCAAGAATCCGCCGCCCGGCACACCCTCCTGGGTGAGGACCACCCCCGTGCCCCGCTCCGAGGACCCCCGCGCCCGGCAGGTGGTGATCGAGGACCTGGCCTCGCTCATGTGGGCCGCGAACCTCGTCGTGGAGTTCCACACGCCCCAGTGGCGGGCCTCCTCCCCCGCCGTCGCCGACCGGCTCGTGTTCGACCTCGACCCCGGGCCGCCCGCGGGCGTCGCCGACTGCTGCCGGGTCGCCCTCCACCTGCGCGAGCGGCTCGCCGCCGACGGCCTGGAGGCCTACGCCAAGACCTCCGGGTCCAAGGGGCTGCATCTGCTGGTCCCCGTCGTGCCCACGCCGTCCCCGGACGTCTCGGCGTACGCGAAGCGGCTCGCCGTCGAGGCGGAGGCGGAGCTGCCGGGGCTCGTCACACACCGGATGGCGAAGGCCCTGCGGCCCGGGAAGGTCTTCGTCGACCACAGCCAGAACGCCGCCGCCAAGACCACCGCCACCCCCTACACCCTGCGGGCCCGCGCCCGGCCCACCGTCTCGGCACCCGTCACCTGGGAGGAGGTCGAGGACTGCGCCTCCCCCGCCGGAGGCCCTGCGGAGCTTGCCCTTCTCATGGGCGACATCGCGCCACGTCTGGAGCGGTACGGGGACCTCCTGGCACCCCTCTTCGCGCCCGAGCGGGCGGGAGCCGTGCCGTGAGCGGGGCCCGCGGCGGTCCGGAGCCCTGCCGTGAACCGGACCCTCACGGCGGTCCGGAGACTGCAGTGAACCCGCCCCCCGCAGCGGGCGGAAGCCGCGCCGTGAACCCGATCCGCGCAGCGGGCGGGAGCCGCGCGGTGAACCCGGCCCCCGCGGCGGGCCGAAGCCGCGCCCGTGAACCCGATCCCCGCGACCGGCAGGGGCGTGCCGTGAGCCCGGCCCCCGCCACCAACCGGAGCCTGCCGTGAACCCGGCCCCCGCGGCCGGAGCCGCCGTGCTGCTGCCGCCCGTCGACGTCATGCGGCCCCGGGCCGCCGACGAGATCCCCGCGCAGGCGGCGCCGCCCCGGCAGCTCCAGTACTCCCTCAAGCTCGACGGCTTCCGCGCCCTCGCCTTCGTCCTCGACGGCGGCAAGGTCGTCCTGCAGTCCCGCTCCCGCCGGGACCTCGCGCCGGAGTTCCCCGACATCGCCGCGCACCTGCGCGAGCAGCTGCCGCCCGGGATCGTTTTGGACGGCGAGCTGTGCGCCTACCGGGACGGCCGGCTGAGCTTCACCGACCTGCTCCGTACGCACGCCGACCGGGTACGGGCCGGGGTGCCCGTCTCGTACGTCGCCTTCGACCTGCTCGCCGTGCCCGGCCGCGACGTGCGGGCGCTGCCGCTCCGCGACCGGTGGGAGCTGCTCGGCGCGGCCCTGCAGGAGGCCGAGCCGCCGCTCCAGCGGGTCCTGGCCACCTCGGACGAGGCGACCGCGCGGGGCTGGTTCCGTGACCTGCGGGAGGCGGGCGTCGAGGGGGTCGTCGCGAAGCTGCTCGGCTCGCCCTACCGGTCCGGCTCCACCTGGGCCTGGCGCAAGATCCGGCACGCCGACACGAGCGACGCCCTGCTGCTCGGCCTCGTCGGCCCGCCGGAACGGCCCGGGGCCCTGGTCGTACGGCTCCCCGACGGCCGCACCCTGACCACCTCGCCCCGGCTGACCCCGGCCCAGTCGCGCCAGGTCGGCGAGCTGACGGGCGGGCTCGCGGGACCCCTCGCGGAGGACCCGGAGCACGGGCCGGTGCGGTGGGTCGACCCGCCGCTCCCGGTCGAGCTGCATCAGGTCGCGGGGCGGCACGAGACGGCGGCGTTCGTCCGCGTGCGGTCGGAGGGGTAGGGGTGGGACTGGGAGTGGGAGTGGGAGTGGGGGTGGGGGTGGGGACTGGGGTGGTACGGCCCCTGTCGGATTGGAGCCGGGCGAGGCCCGCGACCGCCCCCGTCGCGCCCCTCGGCGTGTCCCCCGTACGGACACCGTGCGCAACTGCCTTGCTCCGTACCGTACATGGCGCAAAGAGACCGCAACCGGCGCTTCGGGCGCGGCAGGTGTCGCCGGTTCGGCTTTGTTGTCCGTCCTGTGGTGCACACTTGCTGCCTGGCACAGCGCTCACGGGGAAGGCGGCCTGGCAATGCTGACGGGGATCGAGGAGGTCGACTGGGCCTCACTGGGGCACGCGTACGGCCCCGCGGACGACGTGCCGGAGCTGCTCCGCGGACTCGCCTCCGCCG
Source organism: Streptomyces sp. NPDC044003 (assembly GCF_056435185.1). Lineage (NCBI taxonomy): Bacteria > Bacillati > Actinomycetota > Actinomycetes > Kitasatosporales > Streptomycetaceae > Streptomyces > Streptomyces sp. NPDC044003. The sequence goes on from NZ_JBWKFA010000001.1 coordinate 413,290, forward strand.
ACCCCGCCGAGCGGGAGACCGCACTCGACGGCATGTACGGCGCGGTGCACCACCAGGGCGACGTGTACGACTCGACGCTCGCCTGCATCCCCTTCCTCCTCGAACTCGTCGCCGACCCGGACGTCCAGGACCGGGGCTGCATCGTCGAGCTGCTCACCAGCATCGGCGGGATCGAGCTCGATGACGACGACGAGGAACTGGACGAATTCGCCTCCGACGACGAGGAGTTCATCCCCGCCGCCAACTACGCGATGGCCGCCGCCGCCATCGCCGCCGGTGCCGACGTCTTCCTCGGGCTCGTCTCCGATCCCGACCCCGAGGTGCGGCTCGCCGCGCCGTGCGCGCTCGCCTCGCTGCACCCCGAGCCCGCCCGGGTACTGACCCTGCTGCGGGAGCGCCTCACCGTCGAGCGGGACACCGAGGTGCGGCTCGCCCTGGTGGCCGCCGTCGGGCGGATCGCCCTGCGGCACGCGTCGCTGCGCACCGAGACCGTCGACTGGCTCGGCTGGCTCGCCCGCGCCGCCCACGACCCCGGGCTCCGGCTCGCGGCGCTCGCCCAGCGGGCGCGCTGCGCGCCCGCCGACATCCCGGCCGACGTGGTGCCGTGGGTGACGCGGCTCCTGGAGGAGATCAGGACCTCGGCCAACCGGCAGGCCGCCCCCGGCGCGGAGCGGGCCGCGACACCGACCCTCATCGGGCAGGTCCGCGAGCTCCTGGAGGAGCACGCCGCCGGCCGGCCCGCCCCGTGGACCGAGGAGCTGCTGCGGACCCTGCACGCCGCGCTCGATGACCGGGTCGACGACCGGATCGCGCTGATCCTCGCGCAGCTGCGCAGCCCGGACTGGGGGCAGCGTTCGGACGCGATCTGGCTGTGCGGCGGTTTGATACGGGTCTGGCGCGGGCGGTACGAGGAGGTCGTCCGGCTCATCGGCGCGCAGCTCCAGGACCCCGAGCCCCGGCTCCGCGAGGCGGCCACGTCCTTCCTGGAGCGGCTCTTCGAGCTGGGGGCGCCCGCTGCCGACGCGCTCGCGGCCCGTCTCGCCGGGGGGCCGGGCGCCACCCCCTCGAGCTCCGGCCAGGCCTTCGTCGGGCGGTCCGGGCGGGACGGGGCGCTGCTCGCGCTGGCCCGCGCCGGCGACACCCGCGCGGTGCCGCTGCTCGCCCGCGCCCTGGAGGAGGCGGAGGTGCGGCGCGAGCTGCTGTACGCCATGGACGGGCTCGGGCCCTCGGCGGCGATGCTCGCCCCGCTGCTCCGGCGCCGGCTCGCCGAGGTCGAGCTCGACGAGCGGCTGTACGACCGGGCGGCGCCGCTGCTGTACGCCCTGGCGGCCGTGCGGGGCGGTCAGGCCCTGCCGGAGGTGCTGCGGGTGCTGCGGGGCGCGCCGGCGAACCGGCGCGACTGGGTGCGGGAGGCCGCCCTGCGGACCCTGGCGGCCTTCGGGCCAGCCGCCGGGGAGGCCGTGCCGGACATGCGGGAACTCCTGGGCGCCGAGTCGGCCTCGGTGGCCACGGCGGCGGCCCGCGCCCTGTGGGCGGCCGAGGGGGACCGGGGCGACGTGCTCCCGGCCCTGGAGCGGTGGCTTCGGCCGGGCACACCGGGCGGGGACTGGTGCGCCGCCGCGCAGGTCCTCGGCGAGATCGGCCCGGCGGCGGCCGCGGCGGCCACCGCCCTCCGGTCGGGTCTGGTCGCGCGGGATCTGTGGGTGCGGGTCCGCAGCGCCGCGGCGCTGTGGCGGGTGTCCGGCGAGTCGTCGGCGTCGCTCCCGGTGCTGCTCGCGGCCTGGGAGGAGAACCGCCACGCGCGCGTGGACATCGCGGAGTGCCTGGCGGAGATGGGTCCGGCGGCCTCGGGCGCGCAGCTGGTGATCCTCACGGAGCTGACCCGCAGGCGCCGCCACAACGCCCGCGAGGACGGCTCCGGCAGCCATGACATCCATCTCGACGAGAAGCTGCTGACCCTGTGCCGGGCGGCGCTGGCCCGGATGGAGCGGGGGATGTTCTAGGACCTGCCAGCGGGGGATGCTCCAGGACTGTCAGCGAGGGATGTTCCAGGACTGTCAGCGGGGTATGTTGCAGGCCTGTCCGGCGGGCCTGGAGCATCCCCCGAGAGGTCCCGACGAACTGATGATGAGACAAAAAGGACTTCACTCCGCATAAGGTCTACGGAGAGTCGCTCCCTTGCCGGGGAGCCCGACCCCTGCCGACCGAGGAGCCCTGTGAGACCGCGCGGAGTGCGCAGCGCCGCCGTCGCCGCCCTGTGCGCCGCCGGTCTCGCGCTCGTGCTCACCGGCTGTGACGGCCGTGAGGGCGGGCTCAAGAGCGCCGGGCCCACGCCCACCGCCGTGGGGCCCGTCCGGCTCTGGCCCGATCTGCCGCCGGCCACGAACCCGCCGATCGACTACGGCGAGTCCGACACCCAGCGCGTCCCCGGCGTCAAGGTCACCGACAACGACGTCCACTCCCTCGACCCGGTGGCGGTGGTCCACGCCGAGGTGCGCGCCCACCCCGACACCTACACCGGCACGGACGGCGTGTACGCGGAGACCGCCCGCGCGATCGAGTCCTGCGGCACGGCGCCGGCCGCCTGCCCGATCCTGCGGCCGTACTACCGCGACCTCACCGGCAACGGCCGGGACGAGCTGATCGTCGGGATCCGGATGCCGGACCAGCAGGTCGGGGTGCGGGTCTACCTCGCCGAGAACGGCGGTCTGACCCGGATCATGTCCACCGTCGACCAGGTCATCAGCGTGGAGCTGGCGGGCCGGGACCTGATCCTGCGGGTCGGCTCGGCCGGCATCCCCGGGTACGAGTACCGGACCGCGTGGACCTGGGACGAAGAGCAGCGCAGCATGCTGCCCACCCGGGACGAGATCGTCCGGGTGAAGCCGCCCGGCACCGGCCCCTCGACGGTGCCCGCGCCCCACCTGGTGAGCCCGACGCCGACACCGACCGACACCCCCGCGCCCGTACCCCCGGAGGCCACGCCGTGAGGCCCCGTACCCCTCCCCGCGGAGGCCACGCCGTGAGGCCCCCTCGCCCCTCCCCCGGAGGTCACGCCGTGAGGCCCGCACCTCTCCCCTCGGAGGCGACACCGTGAGGGCGCCCCGGCTGCCCGCCTGGACCGCGACCCTCACCTGGAAGGCCGCGGTCTTCATCGCGGTGATGTGCTGCGCCCTCGCCGCACTGCTCGGCGTCCTCGTCCACGTCTCGGTGACGGGCCAGACCGTGAACGACTCCCGGAACAAGGCCCTGACGCGGCTCACCGAGGTCAGGGGGCTCTACGAGGCGGGCGAGCCGCTCCCCCGGTTCGCCGGCGTGGATCCGCCCGGACTGCCGGCCTCGCTGCGGGCGCTCGCCGTGCGCGGGGAGCGCGGCACGGTGGTCGCGGAGTACGAGGGCCGGCCGACGATGTGGGCGGCGGGCCCGGCGGACGGCCGCGCCCTCGCCGTACGCCTCGACTACACCCAGAGCGCCGAGACCATCGACGCGCTCGACCGCTCGATCCTCGGCTCCTCCGTCCTGGCGATCGGCGCGACCATGCTCGTCGGCGCCTTCGCCGTCACCCGGGTCACCCGGCGACTGCACCTGACGGCGCAGGTGGCCCGCCGGATCAGCGCCGGCGACCTCGACGCGCGCGTGGACGATCCCCGTACGAAGGACCCCTCGCGGCCGCAGGACGAGGTGGCCACGGTCTCCGGGGCGCTCGACACTATGGCCTCCTCGCTGCAGCGGAAGCTGCAGACCGAGCAGCGGTTCACCGCCGATGTGGCGCACGAGCTGCGGACCCCGCTGACGGGCCTTTCGGCCGCGGCCGAGCTGCTGCCGGAGGGGCGGCCCTCGGAGCTCGTACGGGACCGGGTACGGGCGATGCGCGGCCTCACCGAGGACCTCCTGGAGATCTCGCGGCTCGACGCCCGCACCGAGACCGTGGACCTGGCGGTGCACGAGCTCGGTCCGCTCGCCGAGCGGGTGGTGCGCGCCTCGGGCACGGACACGGAGGTGCGGATCCTCCGGGACGCCACGGTGGAGACGGACCGGCGGCGCGTGGAGCGGGTGCTCGGCAATCTGGTGACCAACGCGCACAAACACGGGGCGCCGCCGGTGGTGGTGACGGTGGACGGCCCGGTGGTGTCCGTGCGCGACCACGGGCCGGGGTATCCGGCGTACCTCCTGGAATCGGGGCCGCAGCGGTTCCGTACCGAGAGCGGGGGCAAGGGGCACGGTCTCGGGCTGACGATCGCGGTGGGGCAGGCGGAGGTGGTCGGCGCCGAGCTGGTCTTCGGCGCCGCCCCGGACGGGGGCGCCGAGGCCCGGCTGCGGCTGCCGGAGTACGTACGCTTCGCCGCGTCCGATACGGAGGGCTGACGGCACACCGTCACACAAAAGGGACATAGGGCATACCGCTTGCTACGTTGCGGCCATGACCGCACCACGGCGCCCGGACGCACCCCCGCCCGGCATCCGTGTCCCGAAGCGGCGCGGCGTGGAGCTGTCGCTCCTCATCGGCGCGGTCCTGATCTCCGTCCTCGGGTACGCGGAGGTCGGCCTCGCCCGCAGCGGCGCCGTGCCGCCCGACGCCGCCCGCTACGGGGCCGGGCTCGGACTGCTCGCGCTCGTCGCCCACCTCGCGGTCCGCTTCCGCGCCCCGTACGCCGATCCGCTGCTGCTGCCGATCGCGGTCCTGCTCAACGGCCTCGGCCTGGTGCTGATCTACCGCCTCGACCTGGAGACGCCGAAGGACCAGGCGGCGGCGACGCAGCTGGTCTGGTCGACGCTCGGGGTGGCGCTCTTCATCGTGGTCGTGCTGCTGCTCCGCGACCACCGGGCGCTCCAGGGGTACGCGTACGTGTCGGTGGCCGCGGCGCTCGCCCTGATGATCCTGCCGATCTTCTTCCCGGCGGTGAACGGCGCCAAGATCTGGATCAGGATCGGCGGACTTTCCTTCCAGCCCGGCGAGTTCGCCAAGATCCTGCTCGCGGTCTTCTTCGCCGCGTACCTCGCCGCCAACCGCAACGCGCTCGCGTACACCGGCCGCCGGATCTGGAAGTTCCAGTTCCCGACGGGCCGGGTCCTCGGGCCGATCGTGGCGATCTGGCTGCTGAGCGTCGGCGTCCTCGTCCTGGAACGGGACCTGGGCACCTCGCTGCTCTTCTTCGGCCTCTTCGTGATCATGCTGTACGTGGCGACCGGCCGGACCGGCTGGATCGCGGTCGGACTCGTGCTGGCCTCCGCCGGCGCCTTCCTCGTCGGCTCGCTCGAACCGCACGTCCACAGCCGGGTGCAGGACTGGCTCGACCCCTTCGCCTCGATCCGCGCGGGCGAGGGGCCGGGGCAGCTCGCCCAGTCGCTCTTCGCCTTCGCCGCCGGCGGGATGCTCGGCACCGGGCTCGGTCTCGGCCATTCCGTCCTCATCGGCTTCGCCACCAAGTCCGACTTCATCCTGGCGACGGCCGGCGAGGAGCTGGGGCTGGTCGGCCTCACCGCACTCTTCCTGCTGTACGCGCTGCTCGTCGCCCGCGGCTACCGCGCCGGCCTCTCGCTGCGCGACCCCTTCGGGCGGCTGCTCGCGATCGGCCTCGCCTCGATCGTGGCGCTCCAGGTCTTCGTGATCGCGGGCGGGGTGATGGGGCTGATCCCGCTGACCGGCATGGCGATGCCGTTCCTGGCGCAGGGAGGTTCGTCCGTGGTGACCAACTGGGTGATCGTCGCGCTGCTCATCCGGGTCAGCGACTCGGCCCGCGCGCCCCAGCCGGACGGCGCGGAGACCGGGGAGCTCGCGAAGGTGGACACACGATGATCCGGTACATCCGGAGGGCCGCCGCGCTCTGTCTGATCCTGCTCGTCGCGCTGCTCGTCAACGCCGCCCGCGTGATGGTCTTCGAGGCCGAGTCCCTCGACGACAACCCGGCCAACCGGCGGATCGCGATCGACCGGTACGCGCAGCCGCGCGGCGAGATCGTCGTCGACGGGAAGCCGGTGACCGGCTCCCGGGACAGCGGGCAGCAGCTGCGCTGGGAACGGACCTACAAGCAGGGTCCGTTGTACGCGCCGCTGACCGGCTACGCCTCCCAGACGTACGGCACGACGCTCGTCGAGCACGCCGAGGACGACATCCTCGCCGGCACCGACCCGATGCTGGCGCCGCTGCCCCTCTGGAACGACCTCACCCGGGGCCGGCAGCCCGGCGGCGACGTGGTGACCACGATCCGTGCCTCCATGCAGGAGGCGGCCTTCCGGGGGCTCGACGGGAAGCGGGGCGCGGTCGTGGCGGTCGAGCCGTCGAGCGGCCGGATCCTGGCGCTCGTCAGCTCGCCCTCGTACGACCCGGGCGTGCTCTCCGGGACGGGGCAGAAGGTCAAGGACGCCTGGCGGCGCCTGAACACCTCGCCGAACCAGCCGATGCTGAACCGGGCGCTGCGGCAGACGTACCCGCCGGGCTCCACCTTCAAGATCGTGACGGCGGCGGCGGCCCTGGACGCGGGGGTGGTGCGGGACGTGGAGGCGCCGACGGACACCCCGGACCCCTTCGTGCTGCCCGGCACCCGGCAAGTACTGCCGAACGAGGCGACGGGCTGCGGCGACGCCTCCCTCGCGTCCGCGATCCAGTGGTCCTGCAACACCGTGATGGCCGGACTCGGGGTGAAGGTGGGGCTGACGGGGATGGTCGACGCGGCGGAACGGTTCGGCTTCAACGACACGGGGCTGCGGGTGCCGTCCTGGGTGGCCAAGTCCAACTTCGACCGGGAGATGAGCCCGGACCAGCTGGCCCTCTCGTCGATCGGGCAGTTCGACACGACGGCGACCCCGCTGCAGATGGCGATGGTCGCCGCGGCCGTCGCCAACAACGGGGAGATCGCCCACCCGTACCTCGTCGACCGCACCACGACCTCCGGCGGCACGACCGTGGACCGTACGGCCCGCCGCAGCTACCGGCAGGCGATGAACCCCTCGACGGCGATGCAGCTCCAGCGGCTGATGCTGCGGGCCGTGGAGGAGGGCACGGGGACGAACGCGGCGATCCCCGGGGCCCGGGTCGGCGGCAAGACGGGCACCGCCCAGCACGGCTTCGGCAACACGGGCACCCCGTACGCCTGGTTCATCGCCTGGGCCCAGGCCGACGACGCCGCCCAGCCCGCGGTCGCGGTGGCGGTCGTCGTCGAGGACGCGGAGGCCTCCCGCACGGACATCAGCGGGGGCGGCAGCGCGGCGCCGATCGCGAAGGCGGTGATGGAGGAGGCGCTGAGGTTGGAGGCGGAGACGCGGAATCGGTAGCCAGGATGTTGGATCCTGGATCCTGGATCCTGGATCCTGGATCCTGGATCCTGGATCCGAGATGCAACATCCCGCAGCCGGGATCCGGATATTGGATCCCGGATTATGGATCCCCTACCTCCTCACGACGCCGCCCCGCCCTCCGCGATGGCCTGCGCCACCTCCGCGACCCGCTCCGCCTCCTCCGTCGCGAACCGTTCACGGTCCAGCGCCTCCGCGATCTCCTCGTCCTGGCTCATCAGGAGGTCCAGGTTGGAGTCGCCGAGGTCGAAGACGCCCATGTCCAGATAGGCCTTCTGGAGGCGTTCGCCCCACAGGCCGATGTCCTTGACGCAGGGGACGATCCGGCTGAAGAGCAGCTTGCGGAAGAGGTGCAGGAACTCGCTCTGCTCGCTGAGCTCCTCCGCCTCCTTCTTCGGGATCCCGAAGTTCTCCAGGACCTCGACCCCGCGCAGCCGGTCGCGCATCAGGTAGCAGCCCTCGATGACGAACTCCTCGCGCTCGCGGAGCTCCGCGTCCGTGAGCTGCTTGTAGTAGTCGCGCAGCGCCATCCGGCCGAAGGCGACGTGCCGGGCCTCGTCCTGCATCACGTACGCGAGGATCTGCTTGGGCAGCGGCTTGTCGGTGGTGTCGCGGATCATGCCGAAGGCGGCGAGGGCGAGCCCTTCGATGAGGACCTGCATGCCGAGATAGGGCATGTCCCAGCGGGAGTCGCGCAGGGTGTCGTCGAGGAGGCCCTTGAGGTTGTCGTTGACCGGGTAGAGCATCCCGATCTTCTCCTGGAGGAAGCGGCCGTAGATCTCGGCGTGCCGGGCCTCGTCCATCGTCTGGGTGGCCGAGTAGAACTTGGCGTCCAGGTCGGGGACGGACTCGACGATCCGGGCGGCGCAGATCATGGCGCCCTGCTCGCCGTGGAGGAACTGGCTGAACTGCCAGGAGGCGTAGTGCCGGCGCAGATCGCCCTTGTCCTTCTCGGTCATCCTCGCCCAGTGGCGGGTGCCGTGGAGGGTGAGGACCTCGTCGGGGGTGCCGAGGGGGTCGTACGGGTCGACCTCGATGCCCCAGTCGATCCGGGTGGCCCCGTCCCACTGCTTGTCCTTGCCCTTCTGGTAGAGGGCGAGGAGGCGTTCGCGGCCGTCGTCGTAGTCCCAGGAGAAGCGGGCGGCGCCGGTGGCGGGGACCTCCCAGACGGGTCCGGCGGGGGCGTTCACATAGAGGTCGCGCGTCGACACTGACGACTCCTTCCGTCCGTTTCCAGCAGGCTCACACGTTGGTAGACGGATCGTCAACAAGTCGGACGCGAGGGATTGTGGCGGGATCTGATGGCTGGTCATGCCGGTGGGGCCTGCCGCGCCCCGCGCCCCGTGTGGGCAATCGGCCCGCACCCCCACTCACCCGCCGTGTGGGCAATCGTCCCGCTGGGGCGGGACGGGTGGGCACACGGGACGGCGCGCTTGGCCGCGCCCCCGCCTTCCGTGCCTGGACCCGCACCCCAGCGGCGGCGCACAACGCGGTGCGGGTCAGGGCACGGAAGCCTCTGGCACCGGCAAGGGCGCCGTCCGTTGTGCCCACCCGTTCCGCCCCAGCGGAACGATTGCCCACAACGGCGGGGCGCAGGCCCACAACGGGGCGGGTGGGCACCGCCCCGGCGGAACGACTGCTCACAACGGGAGGGGCGCGGCGCCGCACCGTTACGCTGCCGTGCATGACGAGCGCCGCCACCCCCGCGTACCGCAGGCTCAGCGTCGAGGAGCGGCGCGGGCAGCTCCTGGAGACCGCCCAGGGGCTCTTCGCCCACCGGGCGCCCGAGGACGTCTCGCTCGACGACGTCGCCGAGGCGGCAGGCGTCTCGCGGCCCCTCGTCTACCGCTACTTCCCCGGCGGCAAGCAGCAGCTGTACGAGGCGGCCCTGCGCTCCTCCGCCGACGCCCTGGACCGCTGCTTCACCGAGCCCCCGGTCGGGCCGCCCACCGAGCGGCTCGGCCGGGTCCTCGACCGCTACCTGGCCTTCGTCGACGAGCACGACGCCGGGTTCAGCGCACTGCTGCGGGGCGGGAGCGTCGCCGAGACCTCCCGGACCTCCGCGATCGTGGACGAGGTGCGGCGGGCCGCCGCCGAGCAGATCCTCGTCCACCTCGGGGCGGAGCGGCCGGGCCCCCGGCTCGGCATGCTCGTCCGGACGTGGATCGCCGCCGTCGAGGCCGCCTCGCTCATCTGGCTCGACGAGGAGAAGCAGCCGCCGGCGCGGGAGCTGCGGGACTGGCTCGTCGACCATCTCGTCGCCCTGCTCGCGGCGACCACGGCGCGCGACGAGGAGACGGCGGAGGTCGTGAAGCGGCTGCTCGCGCAGGAGACCCCCGAGGGGCCGGTGGCGACACTGGCCCGACGGGTGATCCCGGTGGTGGGCGAGGCGGCCCACCTGCTGTGAGGCGGTGAGCCGGGAGAGACTGTGGGGGTGAGAAGCGAGAACACCCCCTTCCGCGGCGGCCCCCTCGACGGGCGGGCCCTGCCGATCCTGGTCGGCCCGACCGGCCACCCCCCGAAGTGGTACGAGATCCCGGTCCCGGCACACGACGGGCACCCGCCGACCCTGCACACGTACCGGCGCGAGCCCGCGGGCTACACGAAACGGCTCGGGCTCCAGCGCGGCTGGGTGTACGTGTACGCCCCCGAGGGGCGGGAGCGGCGGGAGCTGAAGTGGCCGTGGTCGAAGCCGACACAGAAGCCGGCACAGGAGTCGGCGCAGAAGCCGGCACAGAAGCCTTCACCGGGGCCGAACGAGTGACGCGGCTCGGCACGCCCCGATTCGTACGGTAATCGTATGAAGTGACCCGTCATCATCCCCGTGGAGGTGGTGACGTGTCGCGAAGGCTGCTGCGCACGGTCTGCACGGGGGCGCTCGCCGCGGTGACGGCGCTCACGGGGGCGCTCCCGTCGGCGGGCGCCGCCCCGGCCCCGCCCGCCGACCCGCCCACGGAGGCACCGATCGCCCGGGCGGATCCGGCGGCGGAACCGGTGGGCCCGGTGGACCCGGCGGCGGAGCCGGTGGGCCCGGTGGACCCGGGCGCACCGGCCGCGGATCCCGTCACCCCGGCCGCGACCACTCCCCCGACGAACGGCACCGTCGAGGACGACGACGCCTCCGCCCTCCCACCCCCCGGCGGTGACTCCGTCAGCGGGCTGCTCACCCGGCTGCGGACGCTCTACCGGCAGACCGAGGAGGCGACCGAGCGGTACAACGCCGCCGAGGAGAAGCTGAAGCTCCAGGCCGCCGACACCAGGAAGGTCACCGCCCGGCTCACCGCCGCCCGGACCGCCCTCGCGCAGGGCCGTGCCGCGGCCGGTCGGATCGCCCGGGACCAGTACCAGGGCAGGTCCGAGCTCTCCTCGTTCCCCTCCTATCTGCGGCTGCTCTTCGCCTCGGACCCCCAGTCGGCCCTGGACGAGGGGCATCTGATGGACCGCGCGGCCCGCGACCGGACCACCGCCCTCACCCGGCTCGCGAGCGCCGAGCGGCAGGCGGGCAGCCTCGCGAGCGCCTCCCGCAAGGCCCTGGACCACCAGCAGGGGCTCGCCACCGCGCAGCGCAAGCGGCGTGACGAGGTGCGGGCCAAGCTGGTCGAGGTGGAGAAACTGCTCGCCGGCCTGTCGCCGGACCAGCTGGCCCGGCTGACCGCGCTCGAACACGTCCAGACCGCCGGCGCGCAGCGCGAGCTCCTCGACTCCGGTGTCCTGGACGGCGTCCGCACCCCGTCCCGGGCGGGCGCGGAGGCGCTGCGCTTCGCGGTGGGTCAGATCGGCAAGCCGTACGAGTGGGGGGCGGAGGGCCCGGAGGCGTACGACTGCTCGGGGCTGACGCAGCAGGCCTGGGCGGCGGCTGGCCGGGAGCTGCCGAGGACCAGCCAGGAGCAGTGGGCGACGCTGCCCCGGGTGCCGCTCGCCGAGCTCCGCCCCGGCGACCTGGTGGTCTACTTCCCGGGCGCGACGCATGTGGCCCTCTATCTGGGCGAGGGCCTGGTGGTGCAGGCCCCGCGCCCGGGCGGGAAGGTGAAGGTCTCACCGCTCGCCGCGAACCCGCTGCTCGGGGCCGTACGACCCGATCCGGATGGGGTGGCCCTGAAGGCGTACACCCCGCCGCCGCTCCCGGCGGGCGCGAAGGACGGCGCGGACGAGGGATACGACAAGAGCTGAACTCCCGCCCTCCGCAAGCCTCTTGCTCTTGCGAGTAACATGCAACAAGCTTGACGGGTCCTTACCGATGACCGACGGCCGACGGCCGACGGCCGATCGCCTCCCCGGACACGGAGCCCCGTCATGCTCAGACTGTTGCCGGACACCCGGCCCCAGCGCGCGCTCGCCGCCTCCAACTTCGTCAACGCCGTCGGCAGCGGGCTCTTCCTCACCGCCGGCGTCCTGTACTTCACCCAGGCCGTGCGCCTCCCGGCCGCCACCGTGGGGCTCGGGCTCGGTATCGCCGGGCTCCTCTCGCTGGCCGTGGGGATCGCCGTCGGCCACCTCGCCGACCGGCGCGGGGCGCGCGGGGTCTACGTCACGACCCTGGCGGTACAGGCGCTCGCCACGGCGGGCTTCGTACTCGCCGACAGCTTCTGGCCGTTCGTCCTCGCCGTCTCCACGGCCACCGGCGCGAAGGCGGCCGGTCTCGCCGCCCGGGCCCCGCTCGTCCGGCACCACGGAGGGGACAGGCCGCAGGAGTTCCGCGCCTATCTGCGGGCCGTGACCAATGTCGGCATCTCGCTGGGCGCGCTCCTCGCGGGGTGGGCGGTGCAGGTCGGCACGCTCGGCGCCTACCAGGTCCTCGTCGCCGGGAACGCCTGCGCGTTCGCGGCCTCCGCCGCCGTCCTGTTCCTGCTGCCGCCCGTCGCGCCCGCACCGGCGGCCCGCGGCCCGCGGTGGATCGCGCTGCGGGACCGGCCGTACCTGGCGCTCACCGCGCTCGACGGCGTCATGGCGATCCAGTTCAAGGTGCTCACGGTCGCGATCCCGCTCTGGCTGGTGGGGTCCACCACCGCCCCGCACTGGCTCGTCTCCGGCACGATGCTCGCCAACACCGTTCTCGTCGTCGGCCTCCAGGTGCGGGCGAGCCGCGGCGTCGACTCGCCCCGGGCCGGCGGCCGCGCCTACCGGCGTGCCGGAGCGGCCTTCCTCGTCTCCTGCGCCCTCGTCTCGCTCTCCGCCGGGACGCCTGTCGCGGTGGCGGTCGTGCTGCTCCTGACCGCCGTGGTCGTCCACACGGTCGGCGAACTGTGGCACGCGGCGGGCGGCTTCGAGGTGTCGTACGCGCTCGCACCACACCAAGCCACCGGTCAGTACCTCGGCGTCTTCGGCCTGGGCGCGGGTCTCTCCGAGGCCTTCGGCCCCGGCCTCCTCATCGCCCTCTGCATCGGCTGGGGCCGCCCCGGCTGGTTCGCCGTGGGCGCCCTGTTCGCCCTGACGGGCCTCCTGACCCCGCTCGCGGTCCGGCGCGCGGAGGAGGGCCGTCAGTCGCTGAAGAGGGAGATGACCCCGAGCACCCAGACCCCTCCGAAGACGACCGTCCCCATCACACATCCGGCGCCCGCGACGAACCCGCTCAGCGACCACCCGCCGGTGTCCGGCGTGGGCTCCTCGTCCGCGTCCTCGTCGTAGGAGGCGGGGTCGTCCCAGTCGACCGGCCGCCCCAGCTCCTCGGCGCGGGCCGTCCGCGCCGCCGCCAGCTGCCTCTCGGCGAACGGGGTGGCGGCCAGCGCCTCGGGGCCGCGCCACGCGAGGGCCTTCATGCGCCACCCGGGAGACCCGTACCGCTCCTCGAAGGCCGCGGTCTCCTCCGTACGCCGGTCCTCTTCGAGGTACATCCAGCGCCCCGCCTCCGCCGCGTCCCCGTACAGCCGGTACACCTCGGCGAGGCGGCGGCGGAGGGTCAGGTCGTGCGGGAAGGAGGAGACGAGACCGCGCAGGCGCTGGCGTGCCATCGGCACGCGGCCGGCAGCCAGGTCCGCGTCCACGCGCGCGAGGGTCTGTGACAGGGGCATGCCCCCATGATCAGGCACAGGAACGCGCCACATCGACCGAATTTCGACGGCCGGCACCCGGGCACCGGCCGTCGAAGGCCCCCTAGCCGGCAGAGACCTCGGCCAGGTACGCCGACGTCTTCTCGGGGTCGAAGAAGAAGTTCTCGAAGTCGGCCGGGTCGTTGAAGCCGTTCGCGAAGCGGTCGGCGACGGGCTGGAGCTGGCCCGCCGCGCCGAGCAGGTTCAGGACGTGCTCCGGCGGGGGCGCCAGCATCGCGTTCGTCCACTTGGTGACGGGCTGCGCCGTCTGCCAGTAGCGATCGAAGGCACCCTGCATCCACTCCTCGTCGAAGGGCTTGTCGCCCTGCTCGACGATGGCGGCCAGGTACGCGGCGGCGCACTTGGACGCCGAGTTGGAGCCCTGGCCGGTGATCGGGTCGTTGGCGACGACGACGTCGGCGACGCCGAGGACCAGGCCACCGCCGGGGAGCCGGCCGATGGGGTTGCGGACGGTCGGCGCGTACCGGCCGGCGAGGGTGCCGCCCGCGTCGGTCAGCTCGACCTTCGTCGCCCGCGCGTACTCCCAGGGCAGGAACTTCTCCATGAGCTCCAGCGTCAGGGCGAGGTGCTCGGAGGGGTCCTTGACGCCCTGGAAGGCGTCGACGGGGCCGCCGGGGACGCCCTCCCAGAAGAGGATGTCGGCGCGTCCGCCGGTGGTGAGGGTCGGCATGACGAAGAGCTCGCCGACGCCCGGGACGATGTTGCAGCGGACCGCGTCGAAGTCCGGGTGCTCGGGGCGCGGGCCGAGCCCGTGGACGTACGCGACGGCCAGGGCGCGCTGCGGCTCGCTGTACGGCGAACGGGAGGCGTCCCGGCCGAACATGGAGACCAGCTCGCCCTTGCCGGCCGCGACGAGCACCAGGTCGTAGCTGCGGGAGAAGTAGTCCAGGTCGCCGACGGCCGCGCCGTGTATCACCAGCTGGCCGCCGCGCTGGGCGAAGGTGTCCATCCAGCCGGCCATCTTCACGCGCTGGTCGACGGACTGGGCGTACCCGTCGAGCCGGCCGACCCAGTCGATCAGGCGGGCGGAGTCGGGGCCGGCGACGGAGACGCCGAGGCCCTCGATACGGGGGGCCTGGGACTCCCAGAAGTTGAGCCCGAGGTCCCGCTCGTGCTGGAGGGCGGTGTCGAACATGCACTGGGTGGACATGACCCGGCCGTTGCGGATCTCGTCCGCGGTCCGGTTCGACATGAGGGTGACCTCGTACCCCTGCGACTGGAGGCCGAGGGCGAGCTGCAGGCCGGACTGGCCGGCGCCGACTATGAGTATCTTCCGCATGGGCGGGGCTCCTGGCGTGACGGTCGAACTGTTCGGGGGAGGGCGGGCTATTCGGGCGTGGCTTCGAGGGCGTGCGCGACCATCGCGAGCAGGCTCTCGACGACGCTGTACCGCTTGCGCGCGTCCATGATCACCACGGGTACGTGCGCGGGCACGGTCAGGGCCTCCCTGACGTCGTCCGCCTCGAACAGCTCCGTGCCCTCGAAGTGGTTGACGGCCACGATGTACGGCAGCCCGCAGCTCTCGAAGTAGTCGAGCGCCGGGAAGCAGTCGGTGAGCCGGCGGGTGTCGGCGAGGACGATCGCCCCGATCGCGCCGCGCACCAGGTCGTCCCACATGAACCAGAAGCGCTGCTGCCCCGGCGTGCCGAAGACGTACAGCACCAGGTCGTTGTCGAGGGTGATCCGGCCGAAGTCCATCGCCACCGTGGTGGTGAGCTTGTCCGGGGTGGCCGTGAGGTCGTCGGTGTCCTCGCTCGCCCGGGTCATCAGGGCCTCGGTCTGGAGCGGGGTGATCTCCGAGACGGCGCGGACGAAGGTGGTCTTGCCCACGCCGAAGCCGCCCGCGACGACGATCTTCGTCGCGATCGGGGCGCGGGAGTGGTCGAGCTGCCAGTCCTGCGCGCCCTCTTCGGTGTCGAGCACGGGATCTTTGGGCCCCGGCTGGGCGGGAATGCCGGCGACCGCCGGGGTTTCGGAGACGGCGGTGGCGTCAGAGACGACGGAGTCCACTCAGCACCCTTTCGAGGAGCGCGCGGTCGGGCTGGCCGGTGCCGTGACCGGTCCCGTACACACGGATCTTTCCCTGGTCGGCCAGGTCGCTGAGCAGCACCCGGACGACCCCCAACGGCATCTTCAGAAGCGCCGAGATCTCCGCGACCGTCCGCATCCGGCGGCAGATCTCGACGATGGCCCGCATCTCCGGCATCAGCCCGCGGGCGGCGGGGCCGCCGTCCGTGAGGACCTTGCGGGCGACGGGCGCTTCGAGCGCGGCCACGAAGGTCTCGACGAGCAGGATGTGCCCGAAGCGGGTGCGGCCGCCGGTCAGCGAGTACGGGCGCACGCGCGCGGGGCGGCGCCCCTCTCCCCGTACCGGCAGCTTGAAGGCGTGATGAGCCGACGACATCGACGTCACTGGGTGCTCTCCATCGATTTGCGCAGCTCACTGCGGACTTCGGGAGTGAGTACGTGACCGGCGCGGCCCACGAAGAGCGCCATGTGGTACGCCACGACGCTCATGTCGCAGTCGGGCGTGGCGTGCACGCCGAGCAGCGAGCCGTCGCTGATCGACATGACGAAGACGCTGCCCTCCTCCATGGCCACCATCGTCTGCTTGACCCCGCCGCCGTCCATCAGCCGGGCGGCGCCGACGGTCAGGCTGCCGATGCCGGAGACGATGGTCGCCAGATCGGCGCTGGAGCCGCGCGGCCCGCCGGGACGGCCGGCCTCAGGGGCGCTCGTCGCGGCCTGCTGGGTGGCAGGGTCCGACGAGAGCAGCATCAGGCCGTCGGAGGAGACGACGGCCACCGAGCGGACACCCGGGACCTCCTCCACCAGATTCCCCAGCAGCCATTGCAGGTTGCGGGCTTCCGTGCTCAGTCCGAACGTTCCCGTCGCAGTCAACTGCGTGCCTCCTCGACTGTGTCCCCCGTCATCTCCTCTGTACGTGCAGTCCTCGCGGCTTCTATGCGCGCCGTGTCCAGCTCCGCCTCCACGTCCCGGCGCCCGGCCTTGGCGCCCTGGTGGAAGCCGCCGAGCCGGCGGCGCAGGGCCTCCGCGTCCACGCCGCCCGGACGGGGCGTGGTGGCGGCGGAGGGCTGGCGGACCACCTGCGGGGTCCGCTTGGGCAGGCCCTTGTCGGTGACCCGCTCCCACTGCGCGGGGCGCGGTCCGGGGAGCGTCCCGTCGCCGGCGGGCGCCTCCGCGGGGAGCGTCTCCGCGTCGGCGGCGCGCTCGTGGGTGTCCGGCTCCGGCGGCGGGTCGGGCAGCCGGACCTGGAGCGTGGTCTCGGAGACGGACTCGTACGGGGCTGCTTCGAGCTCGGGCTCGGGCTCGGTCTCATACGGGGCCGCTTCGAGCTCGGGCTCGTACGGGGCCGCTTCGAGTACGGGCTCGGGCTCGGTCTCGTACGGGGCCGCTTCAGGTTCCAGCTCGTACGAAGCCGCTTCGAGCTCCGGCTCCCGCTCGGGGGCCTGCTCCTCCGCCGTTTCCCGCTCCGTCTCCGCCGCCAGGAACGCGGCCTCCGCCGCCTCCACGAGCGGGTCGCGGTGCCGGGACGGCAGGGTGTTGGAGTTGGCCTCGGCTGCCGAGCCGGGCAGCTGGAGCACGGGCGCGGCGCCCGCGACCCGTACGGGCTCCGACACGGCCGTCGGCGGAGTGGTGGGCAGCAGGGGCAGCGGCAGGACCACGACGGCCGCGGTGCCGCCCGGCTTCTGCTCGCGCAGTTCGACGCGGACGCCGTGGCGGGCGGCGAGCAGGGCGACGACCCGCATGCCGAGCCCCTCGCCCTCGAAGGCCTCCGGGTCGGCCTCGGCGAGGCGCGCGTTGAGCTCGGCGAACCGGGCCCGGGTCATGCCGATGCCCGCGTCCTGCACGGAGAGCATCACCTCGCCGCTCTCCAGGAGCCAGCCGGAGAGCTGGACCTCGGCGTCGGGCGGCGAGAAGGAGGTGGCGTTCTCCAGGAGTTCCGCGACCAGGTGGCTCAGGTCGTCCGCGGCGAAGCCGGCGACCTGGGCGTGCGGCGGCAGGGACTGGATGGTGACCCGCTCGTACCGCTCGATCTCGCTGACGGCGGCGCGCAGCACGTCGACGAGCGGGACGGGGCCGGCGTGGCCGTGGACGTGCTCGTGGCCGGCGAGGACGAGGAGGTTCTCGCTGTGGCGGCGCATCACGGTCGCCATGTGGTCGAGCTTGAAGAGGGTCGCGAGGCGGTCCGGGTCCTGCTCGCGCTCCTCCAGCTTCTCGATGACGCCGAGCTGCCGCTCGACGAGCCCGAGGCTGCGCAGCGACAGGTTCACGAAGGTGTGGTGGACGGAGTTCCTGAGCCGTTCGAGGTCGGCGGTCAGGAGGGCGACCCGGCCCTGGAGGTCGGCGCGCTGGGCGGCGAGCTCGGCGCCGACGGCCTCCTTCGCGGCGGCCAGGTCGGCCCGCTCGTCGGTGAGCCGCTCGGTCTGCGCGGCGAGGCCCGCGAGCTTGCCCTGCAGGGCGTTGAGGGAGCGGACGACCTGCGCGAACTCGTCGTTGCGGCCGGTGAAGCGGATCGCTTCCTCGGCGTGCGGCTCGGGCGCGGCGGCGAGCCGGGCGGCGCCGAGGCGGAGCACGGCGAGCGGCCGGGTGAGGGTGCGGGCGACGTAGGTGGAGATGCCGATGGCGACGAGGAGGCAGCCGCCGAGGAAGGCGATGCGCAGTTCGAGGGCTTCGACGTCGTCGTCGCGGAGCGCGGAGAGGCGTTCGACCCGCTCGGTGGCGAGGGCGGACTCGACGCCGCGCATCTGCTCGATACGGGCGGAGAGGGCGGCCTCCAGGCCGGCCGGGTCCGTGCCGCGCTCGGCCTCGGTCAGCTGGGGCTGGTCGGTGAGGGAGGCGAGGGCGAGCTCGGCCGTCTTGACGTCGGGGCCGGTGACGGTGGCCGCGAGGGAGTCGCGGGCGGTGGCGCCGGCGGCCTGGTCGAAGTCGCCGAGGGCGGCGAGCTCACGGACGCGGGCCTGCTGGGCGGCGGCGGTCAGGCCGTCGCGGGCCCGTTCGGCCTCGACGGCACCCTCGGGCTCGTCGGCGACGTAGGTGCCGGTCTGGGCGTCGTAGTGGACGTCCCCGGTGGGCTCGGGCTGCGGCACGGAGAGCGCGGCGAGCAGCAGGCCGCGGGTGGCGGAGGCCTGTTCGACGGCGCGGCCGAGGGCGGCGGGGGCACGGGTGGCCTCGGTCAGGGCGGCGTCGGAGGCGCGGGCCGGGGTCTTGTCGGCGAGTTCGTCGGCGAGGGCCTGGAGCTTGCCGATGATGTCCGAGTACGCCTTGTGGGCCTCCAGGGCCGTGCCCTTGCCGGTCAGGGCGGTGCGGCGGACGGAGGGGACCGTGGCGAGGTCGCGGCGGAGTTCGGTGGGGGCGGCGGGCCGGATCTCGTCGATCTGGCGGTCGACCCGGGTCGAGCGTGTGTCGGTGATCTGGCGCTTGTGCTTGGCGTCGCCGGTCTGCGCGTCGCGGCCCGCGGCGATGTAGGCGACGACTTCGTCGCGCTCGTCGGCGAGGGAGTGGGCGAGGGTGACGGCCTGCCGGTCGAGTTCGGCGAGCGTGACGAGGCGCTGGGACTCGGTGAGCTCGGTCGAGGCGGCGAGGATCGCGGGGGCTCCGGCGGCGAGGACCGTCACGCCCACGAGGGCGACGCCGGCGACCAGCCGGTTGCGGACGCGCTTGGGCCGGCCGGCGGGGGCCTGCGGCTCACCGGGGGTCTGGCTCTGCGTGCCGTTCTTGCTCCGAGGCCGCTTCTTCTGCACCGGTGCTCGCATTCTTGATTCGTCCGCCGATGAAGCAGAGGTGACGGCCGGTCACATGGAGCGCCCCCACCCCTGGTACGGCTTCCGACCATTCCAGCGCTTCCGGCAAGGGGACGGGCATCGGCCGCTCCGCCACCCGAACGAGTGAACAACACTCAGTAGTTGGCGAACAACTTCCGGCGGCGGCCACCGGGGGCCCGTGCGGGGCGCCGGTTGGATCTTCCGGGCGGGCTTTGGCAGGATGCCCGCCCGCAGCTCCCCGGAGGTGGCCGTTCCGCCTCTCGCGCCGCTTCTGCCGGGTTGGTACAGGCCATTTCCGGTCATTTGCAGGTCCAGTGAAGGAGTTCCCCGGGAAATGCGGCCCGACGGGCACACTGGAGGGCATGCGCAGCGAAGTCGCCTCTCTGCCCGGCAGCCCCGAACGCCCCAACGAGGACTGGGCGGCCGCCTCTCTGCCCGCGTCGGGGAGCGGGGGGACGGTCGTACTGCTCGACGGCGTCACACCTCCCGCCGGTGATGACGGTTGTGTGCACACGGTCCCGTGGTTCACCGCGCGACTGGGCGGAGCTTTGACCGAACTGTCCGGTTCCCGCCGGGACATGCCCTTGTCCGAGATCCTGTCGCTGGCAATCCGGCGCACCGCGGACGCCCATCGCGACACCTGTGACCTTTCTCACGTGCGAACGCCTCAGGCGACCGTGGTGCTCGCCCGCTGGGACGAGGAGTCGGCCGAGCATCTCGTCCTCTCCGACTCCGCCCTCCTCCTGGAGGCTCCGGACGGGGCGGTGCGGGCCGTGCTCGACGACCGGCTCGACCGGGTGCCGGCCGAGGTGCGGCGCTCCCTGGCGGCGACGGACCGGCTGCGGAACCGGGAGGGCGGCTTCTTCACGGCGGCGGCGGACCCGGCGGTCGCGGAGCGGGCGGTGACGGGAACGACCCCGCGGGCGGAGGTCCGTGCCCTGGCGGCGCTCACGGACGGGGCGAGCCGCTGGGTGGAGCTGTTCGGCGAGGGCGACTGGGCGGACTGCTTCGGCGTCCTGCGCAAGGAGGGCCCGGCGGGCCTGCTCCGCCGGGTGCGGGCCCTGGAAGCGGCCGACGCACGGGCCGGCGGGGCGCACCGCTGGAAGCTGCACGACGACGCGACGGCGGTGTACGCGCAGCTGTCGGACCGCTGACCCCTCGATGTACGGGGAGCTGTCGGACCGCCGACCCCTCGACGTACGGGGAGCCGTCGGACCGCTGGCCCCTCGACGTACGGGGAGCTGTCGGACCGCTGATCCCGTCGGCCCCCCGTCCGGAGCTCAGCCCTCCGAGCGGACGTTGAAGTGGTTGAGGAGGCGGGCGAGTTCGGCGACCTCGGCGCGGTCCCAGTCGGCGAGTTTGCGGACGTAGCGTTCGCGCCGGGCGTCGCGGACGCTGCGGAAGCGGCTGCGGCCCTCCTCGGTGAGACGGACGAGCGAGGCGCGGCCGTCGGCGGGGTCGGGGTCGCGGGCGACGAGCCCGAGGTCCTCCAGGGCGCGGAGCTGGCGGCTCATGGTGGCCTTGCCGACGCCGAAGTACCCGGCGAGCTCGGTGGCCCGCTGGGGTCCGGCGTCGTCGAGACGTACGAAGAGGCCGTAGGCGGCGGGCTCCAGTTCGGGGTGGACCTCGCGGGCCATCTCGCCGGACTGGGCGCGGGCGCGGCGGAGGAAGACCGCCAGCTCCCTTTCGAGGGCGAGGAATTCCTGGTCCACACCACCTCCGACGGTGGCCCGGCCTTCATGTCCCGTACCGCTTCCGTGCACGTCAGCACCTCCCGCGCGCTTTCCGGTCGCTGAAAGTTTCTTGCCGAGGCGTGCATCGCCGCAGCTCCTTCAGTATTTCGCAGGCGTAGACCAACGGCGGCAACCAGGCCCCCTTCCGCCGGGCGGGTCTACGTGCGTAGCGTCTTTCCCGGCAGCCCTGAATGACATGTCCATTCCAGGACTTGTAGCGATGCCTGCCGCCACCGCTCCCCCACCGAGCCTTTCGGAGGCACGCAATGCGTGTGCACAGATCCGGAACGACCCTCGCCGGCGCCGCCCTCGCGACCCTGGCCCTCCTCCTCCCCCTCGGCCTCTCCGGCACCGCCACGGCCGCCCAGGACCCCGGCGCCCGGCAGGCGGTCCCCGCGCGCGGCTCCGCCTACATGGGCATGGGTGTGATCGCGCACGACGGCCAGGGCGCCAAGCCCGGCGGCGTCTCGACCCTGGCCACGCAGACGGAAGGCGTGGACGTCTCCAGCCACAACGGCAACGTGGCCTGGTCCACGCTGTGGAACAGCGGGGTCAAGTGGGCCTACGTCAAGGCGACGGAAGGCACGTACTACAAGAACACGTACTTCACCCAGCAGTACAACGGCTCCTACAACGTCGGCATGATCCGCGGCACGTACCACTTCGCCACCCCGGACACCACGAGCGGAGCCACCCAGGCCGACTACTTCGTCAACAACGGCGGCGGCTGGTCGGGCGACGGCAGGACGCTGCCGGGCGTGCTGGACATCGAGTGGAACCCGTACGGCGCGACCTGCTACGGCAAGACGGCGTCCGGCATGGTCGCCTGGATCCAGGACTTCGTGAACCGGTACAAGTACCGCACGGGCCGCGACCCGGTGATCTACACGGCCACGAGCTGGTGGAAGCAGTGCACCGGAAACTCCGCGGCCTTCTCCTCCACCAACCCGCTGTGGATCGCGCGGTACGCCTCCGAGGTCGGCGAACTCCCGGCCGGCTGGCCGTACTACACGATCTGGCAGTACACCTCCTCCGGCCCGACGGTCGGCGACCACAACCACTTCAACGGGGACTACTCGCGCGTGCAGGCCCTCGCGAACGGCTGACCCGCGCTCTCTCTCACGGCGGCCTCCCGGGTGTGCGGCACCCCGGGGGGCCGCTTCGGGCTTTTTCCACCCACCCCCTTGCCCATTGGTATGGACCAATGCGACGCTCTACGGCGGTCGCCCGGGATTCAACTGCCGTGCGCCCGAAGCGCGTTGCTCGCCCCGTACTCCCCACGCACGAGAGAGAGCCCCCGCATGCCGTCCTCCCGCCGCACCGCCACCGGCGTCGCAGCCCTGTCCGCCGCCGCTGCCCTGGTCAGCCTCACCCCCGTCACCGCGAGCGCCCACGGAGCCGTCTTCAACCCCGTGAGCCGGGTGGCGGCCTGCTACGCCGAGGGTCCCGAGACGCCCAAGTCGCAGGTGTGCAAGGACCTCGTCGCCGACTCCGGCACCCAGCCGCTCTACGACTGGAACGAGGTCAACATCGCCAACGCCGCCGGGCAGCACCAGGCGCTCATCCCGGACGGCAAGCTCTGCTCGGCCAACCGCGAGAAGTACCGCGCCCTGGACTGGGCGCGCACCGACTGGCCCGCGACGGCCGTCGCCGCCGGCTCCTTCGACTTCAAGTTCCGCGTGACGGCCCCGCACTCGGGCACGATGACCGTCTACATCACCAAGGCGGGCTTCGACCCGACCCAGCCGCTGAAGTGGTCGGACCTGGACCCGACACCCGTCGCGGTCTACAACACCGCCCGCAGCGCGACCGACGGCTACTACAACTTCACGGGCACCTTCCCGGCCCGCACCGGCCGCCACATCGTCTACAAGATCTGGCAGCGCAACGACAGCCCCGAGGCCTTCTACAGCTGCTCGGACGTCACCTTCGGCGGTACGGCGACGGCGGCGACGACCACGCAGACGCAGCCCCAGGCCCCGACCGAGGCGAAGATCGCGGCGGGCACCGAGCTGTCCACCGTGAGCCACGCGGGCCACGGCGGCGACGAGCAGCCCCCGGCCCTCTCCGCCGAGACGGCCGAGGCCCCCTCCTCGCCGCTCCCGATGGCCCTCACGGGCGCGGGCGCCCTCGCCGTCTTCGCGGCGGGCAGCCTGCTGCTGGGCCGCCGCCGCAACTCCTCCGCCTCCTAGGCGTCAGCGCCCGGCCGTCACAGCTCCTCCGCCTCCCGGGCCTCAGCGCCTAGGAGCCGGAGACACCGGGCGGGAAGAGGGCGGTGAGCCGGGGCAGCGCCAACCCCTCCGGCCGAGGCCCCCGGGGCTCCTCGTCCTCTTCCCACTCCCCCGCCGCCTCCGCGGCGTCCTCCGCCTCCTCGACGGCGTCGAGGAACTCCTCGCCGTCGTCGCCCTCCTGGCCCGTCAGCTCGTCCCACACGTCCTGGGCGACGTAGTCGAGCTCCTCCCACTCGGGCCACTCGTCGTCGTCCCACTCGTCGTGGTGCCGGCCCACCAGGGCGCGTACCCCGGGCACGTCGGCCAGCGCGTCCGGGTCGGCGAGGACCGACTCGTACACCTTGCGTCCCTGGCCCACCAGCCAGAGCGTGAAGTAGTGGAAGCCGTCGTCCGTGCAGTCGCCGCCCTCGACGCGGTGGGCCGCCGTCCACACCGCGCGCGTGTCGGCGCGCTCGGTCGCCCTCTCCAGACGCACCTGGAACTCCACGCTCTCGGCCGCCGGACGCCGTATCAGCTCCGTCCGCAGCCATTCCAGTCGCTCGTCCCGGTCACCGGGGCGGCGGCTCAACTCGTCGATGAGAGCCCAGAAGGCGTCGTCGTTCATGCGTACGAGCATGCCAGCCCCGACCGACATCCGGGTAACGAGATCCGTACGCGCCGGAGCGGGGCGCCGACACGGCACCCCGCTCCGGATGGTGGGGAGTTACGCGGCCACGTCCACCGGCACCACCGCCGGGGCGAGGGCGATCTCCAGGACCTGCCGGACGTCCGTCACCGGGTGGACCTCCAGCTTCTCCAGGATCTCGGCCGGGACGTCGTCCAGGTCGGCCTCGTTCCGCTTGGGGATCACGACCGTCGTGATGCCCGCCCGGTGCGCGGCGAGGAGCTTCTGCTTCACGCCGCCGATCGGCAGCACCCGGCCGGTGAGGGAGACCTCGCCGGTCATGGCCACGTCCGTACGGACCAGCCGGCCGCTCAGCAGGGAGGCGAGGGCGGTCGTCATGGTGACGCCCGCGCTCGGCCCGTCCTTGGGCACCGCGCCCGCCGGGAAGTGGATGTGCACGCCGCGGTCCTTGAGGCCGGTGACGGGCAGTTCCAGCTCCGCGCCGTGCGAGCGGAGGAAGGAGAGCGCGATCTGCGCCGACTCCTTCATCACGTCGCCCAGCTGACCGGTGAGGGTCAGACCGGCGGCGCCCGTCTCCGGGTCGGCGAGGGAGGCCTCCACGAAGAGGACGTCACCGCCCGCGCCGGTCACGGCGAGTCCGGTGGCGACACCGGGCACGGCCGTCCGCCGCTCCGCCGGGTCCTGGGCCGACTCCGGCACGTGGTGCGGCCGTCCGATGAGCTCCCGCAGGTCCTCGGGGCCGACGGTGAACGGCAGCTCGCGGTCGCCCAGTTCGTGCTGGGCCGCGACCTTCCGGAGCAGCCGGGCGATCGACCGCTCCAGGTTGCGGACGCCTGCCTCGCGGGTGTACTCGCCGGCCAGCCTGCGCAGCGCCGACTCCTCCAGGACGACCTCGCCCGACTCCAGACCGGCCCGCTCCAGCTGGCGCGGGAGCAGGTGGTCACGGGCGATGACGACCTTCTCGTCCTCCGTGTAGCCGTCGAGACGCACCAGCTCCATGCGGTCGAGGAGCGCCTCCGGGATGGCTTCGAGGACGTTGGCCGTGGCCAGGAAGACGACGTCGGAGAGGTCGAGTTCGACCTCCAGGTAGTGGTCGCGGAAGGTGTGGTTCTGCGCGGGGTCGAGGACTTCGAGGAGGGCCGCCGCGGGGTCGCCGCGGAAGTCGGAGCCGACCTTGTCGATCTCGTCGAGCAGGACCACCGGGTTCATGGACCCGGCCTCCTTGATGGCGCGGACGATCCGGCCGGGCAGGGCGCCGACGTAGGTCCTCCGGTGGCCGCGGATCTCCGCCTCGTCCCGTACGCCGCCGAGGGCGACCCGGACGAACTCGCGGCCCATGGCGTGGGCGACGGACTCGCCGAGGGAGGTCTTGCCGACGCCGGGCGGGCCGACGAGGGCGAGGACGGCGCCGCCGCGGCGCCCGCCGACCACACCGAGGCCGCGGTCGGAGCGCCGCTTGCGCACCGCGAGGTACTCGGTGATCCGTTCCTTCACGTCGTCGAGGCCGGCGTGCTCGGCGTCCAGGACGGCGCGGGCGCCCCGGATGTCGTACCGGT
Source organism: Streptomyces sp. NPDC044003 (assembly GCF_056435185.1). Lineage (NCBI taxonomy): Bacteria > Bacillati > Actinomycetota > Actinomycetes > Kitasatosporales > Streptomycetaceae > Streptomyces > Streptomyces sp. NPDC044003. The sequence continues at coordinate 438,561 of NZ_JBWKFA010000001.1, forward strand.
CCTCGGTCCGCTCGTTCCAGGGCAGTTCGAGGATGGTGTCGAGCCAGGTGCGGATCCAGGAGCCCTCCGGGGACTGGTCGCTGGACCGCTCCAGCTTCTCGACCTCCTTGAGGGCGGCCTCCCGCACCTTCTCGGGCAGGTCGGCGGCCTCCACGCGGGCGCGGTAGTCGTCGGACTCGTCGCCCTCGGCCTCGCCGTTGAGGTCGCGGAGCTCCTTGCGGACGGCTTCGAGCTGGCGGCGGAGCAGGAACTCGCGCTGCTGCTTGTCGACGCCCTCCTGGACGTCCTTGGCGATGGTCTCGGCGACGTCCTGCTCGGCGAGGTGCTCGCGGAGCTGGGCGGTGGCGAGCTTGAGGCGGGCGACCGGGTCGGCGGTCTCCAGGAGTTCGACCTTCTGCTCGACGCTGAGGAAGGGCGAGTATCCGGAGTTGTCGGCGAGGGCGCCGACGCCGTCGATCTGCTGGACGCGGTCGACGACCTGCCAGGCGCCGCGCTTCTTGAGCCAGCTGGTGGCCAGCGCCTTGTACTCCTTGACCAGTTCGGTCACGGAGCCGGGCAGCGGTTCGGGCAGGGTCTCCTCGACGGTGCTGCCCTCGACCCACAGGGCGGCGCCGGGGCCGGTGGTGCCGGCGCCGATGCGGACGCGGCCGAGGCCGCGGATGAGCGCGCCGGGGTCGCCGTCGGACAGGCGCCCGACCTGCTCGACGATGCCCAGGACGCCGGTGCCGGCGTAGGTTCCGTCGACCCGCGGCACAAGCAGGACGCGGGGCTTGCCCGTTCCGGTGCGGGCGGCGGCCTGGGCGGCCTCGACGGCGGCCCGTACGTCGTTGTCGGACAGGTCCAGCGGCACCACCATTCCGGGCAGCACGACCTCGTCGTCGAGCGGCAGCACAGGCAGAGTGAGCGGCACGGACGCCATGGACTCAGAAGCCATGATCTCCCCTTCGGCAGTCAAGTTGAGCTATACGCACTCAATGCTTGTGAGCCCAGGGATGTTCCCGGACGTTCGTTCGCTCTGAGCGATCACCCTCGCACGCGCCCGCGTGGAGCCGATGTAATGCCTGCATGGACATAGGAGCTATTACCGATGCCTGGGTGGCGGGCTGGACCGTCTCCCGGGGCACCCCGGCCGCCGTCGTCGAGCCCTGGGGCTACCGGATCGAGGTCGGCCTGCCCCGGCACGTCGTACGGCACGTGCTGCCCGCCCCCGACGCGACCTCCGTCGGCGCGCTCTGCGCCCGGCTGACCGCGCCGTACAGCTGGCTCAAGGTGATGGCGGGCCCCGAGGAGGTGACGCCCTGGATCACCGAGGGATGGACGGTCCCCGACGACCCGGGCTTCATGATGGTCAAGCCGCTGGACCCCGGCGCCCGCCCCGCGCCGCCCGAGGGATACGCCAGGACCACCGAGGTCGAGGACGGTGTCATCCGGGTCCGGATCCTCGCCCCGGACGGCACCCTCGCCGCCCGCGGCCAGATCGCCCCCACCGGCTCCACCGCCGTCGCCGACCAGATCGAGACGGACCCCGCGCACCGGCGCCGGGGCCTCGGCTCCAACGTCATGCGCACCCTGGAGGCCGCCGCCGCCCAGGCGGGCGCCCAGACCGGGGTGCTCGCCGCGACCACGGACGGCCTCGCGCTGTACGACTCCCTGGACTGGCGCTACCGGGGGCCGCTCACCGGGATCGTCCGAACAGAACCCTGATGTTCCCAGCCGGGGCGGAATCCGGGCCGTCCGGCTGCGCGCGGGCCCCCGGACGGGGCATGCTCGATCCATGGCGCGAGGAGTACGGGGAAGGTGGACGTGGTGCGGGGCCCTGCTGCTCGCGGGGGCCCTGGCCGGCGGCGTGAGCGGCTGCGGCCCCGGGGTGCCGACCGCGCCCGGCGGGCCGTCGTCGAGCACGAGTGCTCCGGCCCCGCCGAGCCCCACCACGGCCCCTGGCACCCCGACGAAGAACCCCCAGCCGAGCGAGGTCCTCATCGAGGTGGTCGTCAACGGCGGCCTCGCCGGCGTCCGCAACCAGCTCGTCGTCCACTACGACGGCAGCTGGACCAGCCGCTCCGGCACCAAGCCGCCCCGGACCGGCAAGCAGACCCCCGCCGAGGTGGCCGAACTGCGGGCGGCCCTGGAGGACCCCGCGTTCGCCCTGGTCCCGGAGCGCCCGACGGGCAGCCCGATCCCGGACGGCTTCCAGTACTACGTGACGTACCACCACCGCCTGGTCGTCGCGGGCGACGGCGAGCGCGCGCCCGCCCTCCAGCGCGTCTTCGCCGCCCTCCCCGAGGGCGGGCCGCCGACGAGCCCGTGAACCGAGTGAGCGCCTCCCGGCGATAGAGAGGGCGTGAGACTGTTGCGCCCCGCAGGGGGAGGCCCCTCCGGGGGCGACGAGGACGACGACGCGGCACTGCTGCGCGCGGTCGCCCGGGGGGACACCGAGGCGCTGGCCGTGCTCTACGACCGGCACGCCGGCTGGCTGTACGCCCGGCTGGCCCGGCGCTGCCCGGACGAGGAGACCGTACGGGAGGTCCTCCAGGACACCTTCGTCACGGTCTGGCGCTCGGCCGGCGGCCACCGGGGCCGGGGCGAGGCGGGCGGCTGGCTCTGGGTGATCGCCGCCCGGCGCCTGGTGGACGCACGCCGGGCCGGCGCCCGGGCCGAACGCGCCGCCGCCGCCCGGCCCGCGGAACCGCCCGCCCCCGCGCCCTCCGCCGAGGACCGGGTACTCGCCGGCCTGGAGTACGGGGAGGTCGGCGCCGCCCTCGACCGGATCTCGCCCGAACTCGCCGAGGTCCTGCGGGCCACCGTCGTCGACGGCCTGACCACCCGCGAGACCGCCCGGCTGCTCGGCATACCCGAGGGCACCGTCAAGACCCGCGCCCTGCGCGCCCGCCGCGAACTCCGCGCCGCGCTCGGCCCGCACCCCCTCGGAGGCACCGCATGACGGCCCCCTGGCACGTCTCCGACACCCTGGCCCACCGGTACGCGGCGGGCGAGGCCCCCGAGACGGACGCCTGGTCCCTGGAGAAGCACGTCGAGTCCTGCGGCCCCTGCGCGTCACGCGTCTCGGCGGCCGTCCACGCGACGACGGCGGGCCCGGCCCTGGCGTCCGTACGCGCGGAACTCCTGACGTCCCTGGGCCACACCCCGGAAACGGCCACCACGCGCGTGCGTACGGAGCCGGCCGGGGCGGCCACGACCGGGACGGGCCCCGGCAGGCCCCCCGTCGCGCATCCCCTCGGGCGGTGGGCGCGGATCTGGTGGGCCGCCGGACCCGCGCTGCGGGGATCCTGGGTGGTAGCCGTGATGCTCGTGCTCGGCGGGGCGTTCGCGCTCGCCCACGGGGCCGGGTTCCGGGGCGCCCGGAGCTGGCTGCTTGCCGTCTCCCCCCTCCTGCCGCTCGCCGGGGTGGCCGTCTCGTACGGACGGCACGCCGACCCCCTGTACGAGATCACCGCCGCCTCCCCGGCGGGCGGTCTGCGGCTGCTGCTCACCCGTACCGCCGCCGTCCTCGGCGCCTGCGTACCCCTGCTGACCGCCGGCGGGGCGCTGCTGCCCCCGGTGGCCGGCTTTCCCGGGGCGGCCGCCTGGCTCCTCCCGGGCCTGGCGCTGACCCTGGCCGCGCTCGCGCTCGGCTCGTTCGTCGGCTGCCGGGCGGCGGCCGCGACGCTCGGCGGCGGGTGGCTGCTCGCCGTCGCGGGCCCCCTCCTCGGGCCCTCGGGGGCGGGCGGCATCGCCCGCTACTTCGCCGGCCCCGCCGTGCAGGGCGCCTGGGCGGCCGCCGCCCTCGCCTGCGCCGCCCTCCTCGCGCTGCGGCGCCGTTCCTTCGACCACCTGGAGACCCGGTGAACCCCTCGGCCACCGTCGCGGTGACCGGACTGACCGTCCGGCACCGCCGCACCGTCGCGCTCGACGCGCTCGACCTCTCCCTCGGGCCGGGCGTGCACGGCCTGCTCGGCCCGAACGGGGCCGGGAAGACCTCCCTCATCCGGGTCCTCGCCACCGTCGCCGCGCCCACCGCCGGCCGGGTGGAGCTGCTCGGCGCCGACTCCGCCGGCCACGGCGAGCGCACCGCGATCCGGCGCCGGCTCGGCTATCTGCCGCAGGAGTTCGGCTACTACCCGGCCTTCACGGTGCGGGAGTTCGTCGCGTACGTGGCCTGGCTCAAGGAGCTGCCGGCCGACCGCGTCCCGGCGGCCGTGGAGCGGGCGGTGCGGCGGGTCGGGCTCGGGGACCGGATCGACGCGCGCATGAAGACGCTGTCGGGCGGGATGGTGCGGCGGGCGGGGATCGCGCAGGCGATCGTCAACGAGCCGGAGCTGCTGCTGCTCGACGAGCCGACCGCCGGACTCGATCCGGAGCAGCGCGTCGACTTCCGTGAGCTGCTGCGGGAGCTCGGCACGCGCGCGACGGTGGTGGTCTCGACCCACCTGGTCGAGGACGTGGCGGCGGCCTGCACCGACGTCGCCCTCATCGAGGCGGGACGGCTCGCCTTCCAGGGCACGACGGCGGAACTCGCCGCGCTCGGCGGCGAGTCGGCAGGACCCGGCGACGCCACGACGAGCGCGGTGGAGCGCGGCTACACCGCCGCACTGCGCGCCCACCGGAGCCCTGAGGGCCGGGCGAAGGAGCCGCTGCGATGACCGGCACCCTCACCCCGTCCCGTACGGACGCACCCCCGCGCGTGCGGGCCGTTTCCCCGCTCCGGACCGAGCTGCGGCGCGGGCTCGGGCCCTGGGCCGGTGCCGCCGTGGCGCTCACCGTGCTGGTGGCGATGTACGGCAAGGCCCCCCAGTGGCAGACCCGTTGGACCGACGTGACGGGACTGCTGCACGTGGCCGTCGGACTGCTCGGCGGGCCTCTCGCGCTCGCGGCGGGCGGCTGGCAGGGCGGCCGGGACCGGCGGCGCGGCACGACGGAGCTGTGGGAGTCCGTCCCCCGCTCCCCGCTGCGCCGGCTCCTGGTCTCGATCGCCCCGTCCGCGCTGTGGCCCGTCGCCGGGGTGCTGCTCGCCGACGCCGTGTGCCTGTCGGTGACCTGGCCGTACGTCTCCGCCGGCCGCCCCTTCCTCGAACTGCTCGCCGCCGACGCGGTCGCCGTCGCCTGCCTCGGCGCGCTCGGTCATCTCGCCGGGCGGCTCGTCCCCTGGCGGCTGACGGCCCCGCTCCTGGGGATCGTCGGGTACGTGGGCCTCGCCATCGGTACGTACACGCAGGCGACGGCCCGCTGGCTGGGCCCGGCCGTCGAGTACCGGTCCCCCTGGGCCCGGACGGTCTGGTGGTTCGCACCGGTGTCGGTGGGGTGGACGGCGGGACTCGCCCTCGCCGCGCTCCTCGGGTACGGGGCACACACGGCCCGCCTGCGGGCGCTCGCGCTGATCCCGCTGTCCGTCGCGGTCGCCTCGGCGGGGCTGCTCCTGCGGCTGCCGCCGGACGAGGGCCCGTGGCGCCCCGATCCGGCCCTGACCCGCCCGGTCTGCGACGGCGGCACTCCACGCGTGTGCGTGACGGCCCTCGACCGGAAGCTGCTTCCGGCCGTGTCGGAGGCGCTCGCCCCGGTGAACGCACGCCTCAGGGGGCTGCCGGGTGCGCCGGCCCGCTGGGCCGCCGGCCCTCTCGATCCCCTCCCCGGCGACGTGGAACTGATGGATCCTGCGGCGGACTCGGCGCGGGGGCGGATCGGGCGCGCGGATCTGTACCGGAACTCCGCCGTGATGCAGCTCTTCTCGGACACCTGCCGCCCCGGCGACCTCACGGGCCCGGAGGCCGAGCGGGCGATGACCGTCAACGCCGCGGTCATCGAGTGGCTGGCCCCCACTCCGGACGACTTCGGACCCGACGTCCCCGGGACCCAGCCGAACATCGACCGGCTGAACGCCAAGTCCCCCGCCGCCCAGCGCGACTACCTGACCCGCTACCTGGCGGCGAACCCCTGCCACCCGGACGAGGTGCCGATCCCTTGAGCCCCACGAGTCCTATGAGGCCCGTGAGTCGCCTGAGGCTCATGAGTCCGACGAGTCCGATGAGTTTGTTCAGGCTCTATCTGCGCTCCCGTGCCCTGCCCGGCGCCCTCGCGGTCCTCGTGGGCTCGGCGGTGGCCGGCGGCTGGGCCGCCCGGTGGCTGGAGTCGCTGCCGGGGGCCGATCCCTCGGTCCGGCTGCCGGTCGTGGCCCTCGGCCCCCTGCTCGCGGCGGCCGTGATCGGCACCGGTCTGTACACGCCGAGCGACGAGCTGGACCGTACGGCGGTACGCGCGTGGTGGCCCCGCCGACTGGCCCATCTCCTGGCCGCGACGGCACTCGCCGGCGCCCTGCTCGCCCTCACGGTGCCGGGGCACCCGGAGGAGTTCGGCGCGCCCGCCGCCGTACGCAACACGCTGGGCCTGGTGGGCGTCGCGGCGGGCGGCGCCGCGCTGGTCGGTGCCCGTCTGAGCTGGCTCCCGCCCGCCGTCTACCTGTGCGCGGTCGGTCTGGCGGCCCCTGCCGAGCCGGGCGGTGCGGCCGCCTGGTGGGCGTGGGCCATGCAGCCGGGCCCGGAGCGCGAGGCGTGGACGGTCGCGGCGGCCGCCTTCACGGCCGGCACCGCGCTGTACGCGGTGCGCGGCTCGCGCCGTCCGAGGAACGACGGCTGAGGCCCGTCACTCCCGAGGCGCCGCGATCTCCGCGTACCGGCGCCGGAGGTACGCGCCCACCCGGGCCGGCATGTCCATCGAGGACGGGTCGAGGGCCCACTGGATCTGGAGGCCGTCCATGACGGCGAGGTGTTCCTGGGCGACGGCCGGGCAGTCGATGTCGGGGCGGAGTTCACCGCTCCGCACGGCCTTCTCCAGGAGTTCGACGGTGTGCCGGAGCACGCGCGCGTAGCGCTCCTTGAAGTACTCGTGGGCGGGGTGCCCGACGTTGCCGGACTCGCCCACCAGGACGTTGAACATCCTGACGATGCCGGGGCGCCGGGTGTTCTCCTCGATGAGGGCGACGAGGGTCTCCAGATAGGCGGCGTACGACTCGGGTTCGACGCCGAACAGGCGCTCCACGTCGTGCTGTTCGCTCTGCGCGAGGACGGAGAGGAGCAGGTCCTCCTTGCTGCGGAAGTGGTGGAGCAGGCCGCCCTGGGTGATCCCGCAGTCGTGGGCGATCCGGGCGAGGGAGGAGGCGTGGAAACCCCACTGTCCGAAGTGGTCGACGGCGGTGTCCAGGATCTTCCGGCGGCGCGCGTCACCGACCGCGTAGCTGCCCCTGCCCGCGCTTCCGCGGGTCGCCCGGCCCGTGTTCTCCGCCATGCGGCCACCTTAACCGGGCCGGAAAACACCACCTTCGCCCTGTGATCCAGGACACAAACACGAAACCTAGTGGGTACTCGGTTTTCACGCTTAGCCTGAGGGCGCCAGAGGTCGGCACCGCGGCCGGCCCGTGACCGGCGGAGCCTCCTCACGCCCTTCGGTCGAGTAGCCCCGGAGCCACCCATGCACCCGTACCAGGACCCCGCCCGCCCCGTGGACGAGCGCGTCGAGGACCTCCTCTCCCGCATGACGCTGGAGGAGAAGGCCGGACAGCTCTTCCACACGATGCTGACGATGAACGCCGACGGCACCCCGGTGACCGAGACCGACGGCGACCTCCTGGAGCTCACCACCCCGCAGCTCGTCCAGGACCGGCGGCTGACCCACTTCAACCTGCTCGGCAGCTACGGCGCCCGCGAGATGGCCCTCTGGCACAACGCGATCCAGGAGATGGCCGCGAGCACCCGGCTCGGCATCCCCGTCTCCCTGTCGACCGACCCCCGCCACGCCTTCACCGACAACATCGGCGCCTCCTTCAACGCCGGCGCCTTCTCCGCCTGGCCCGAGGCGCTCGGCCTCGCCGCGATCGGCGACCCGGAACTGGTCTTCGACTTCGCCGACACCGTCCGCCGCGAGTACCTCTCCGTCGGCTTCCGCACCGCGCTCCACCCGCAGATCGACCTCGCGACCGAACCCCGCTGGTCCCGCCAGTCCGGCACCTTCGGCTCCGACGCCCAGCTGACGGGCGAGCTGGTCCAGGCGTACGTGCGCGGGCTCCAGGGCCCCGAGCTCGGCCCGGACTCCGTCGCCGCGATGGTGAAGCACTTCCCCGGCGGCGGCCCGCAGAAGGACGGCGAGGACCCGCACTTCCCGCACGGCAAGGAGCAGATCTACCCGGGCGGGATGCGCGACCACCACCTGGAGCCGTTCAAGGCCGCGATCGCCGCCGGCTGCTCGCAGATGATGCCGTACTACGGCCAGCCGATCGGCACCGACTGGGAGGAGGTCGGCTTCGGCTTCAACAAGGGCGTCATCACGGGCCTGCTCCGCGAGGAACTCGGCTTCACCGGCATCGTCTGCACCGACTGGGGCCTCCTCCAGGACGCCCCGATCTTCGGCGAGATGCACGTGGCCCGCGCCTGGGGCGTCGAGCACCTGAGCGTGGCCGAGCGGGCCGCGAAGGCGCTGGACGCGGGCGCGGACCAGTTCGGCGGCGAGGAGTGCCCCGAGGTGATCGTGGAGCTCGTCACGACGGGCCGGATCCCCGAGGCACGGATCGACGCCTCCGTACGACGGCTGCTGCGGGAGAAGTTCCTCCTGGGGCTCTTCGACGAGCGCCGGTACGTCGACCCCGACGAGGCCGCCGAGACGGTCGGCCGCGCCGACTTCACGGCCGCGGGCGCCGCCGCCCAGCGCCGCTCGCTCACCGTGCTCACCGACGGCCCCCTCCCCCTGGCGGGGCGGCCGAGGCTGTACGTGGAGAACGTCGACCCGGCCGTCGCTGCGGCGTACGGCGAGGTCGTCGCCGACCCGGCCGACGCCGAGCTCGCGGTGCTCCGGCTCCGCACCCCGTACGAGGAGCGGCCGAACAGGTTCGAGTCCTTCTTCCACGCCGGCAGCCTCGCCTTCGGCCAGGAGGAGCTGGACGGGATCCTCGCCCTCCTCCGGGCCGTCCCCACGGTCGTCTGCGTGAACCTGGAGCGGCCGGCCGTCCTGCCGGAGATCGCCGAGCACGCGGCGGCACTGATCGCCGACTACGGCGCGAGCGACGAGGCCCTCCTCGACGTGGCCTTCGGCCGGGCGAAGGCGGAGGGGAAGCTGCCGTTCGAGCTGCCGCGCTCGATGGCGGCGGTGGAGGCCTCCCGGCCGGACGTCCCGAACGACACGGTGGATCCGGTGTTCCCGCACGGGCACGGCCTGGAGATCTGATCCCGGATCCCGAATCCAATATTCGGATCTTGGATCCAACATTCGGATCTTGGATCTCGGATCCAGCATCCCCCTCGCGGATGTCGGATCCGAAATCCACCCACAGACCGCGGGGCATCTGACGACCCCGCGCCCGATCCGGGGCCCGCCCGTGGGGGGCCGGGCCCCGGATCCTCTTCCTGCCCGCATGTCATGCTCATGAAGGGACCGTACGCATGCGCTCGTACCTCGCGCTGTCCGCGGCAGCCGCCGTACTCGCCGCCGCAGGCGCCACCGCCTACGCCACCACTCCCGACACCACCGAGAAGGCCCTCCCCCTCGCCGGGATGCGGATCCTGATCTCCAACGACGACTCGATGCAGGCGGCGAAGGCGAGCAACTCCGACGGTCTCGGCCTGTACGAGCTGCGCCGAGCGATGTGCGCCGCCGGGGCCGACGTCGTCGTCATGGCGCCCTGGCAGGTCCAGTCCGGCAAGGGCACCGCCGTCACCAACGGCGGCGTCCTCACCGCCCAGCACCGCACCGCCCTGCCCGCCGGCTACGAGAACGACTGCGCCCAGGCCCCCTCCCACGGAGCCGTCTACGGCGTCTGTCTCGCCGACGGCCCCTGCACCAAGGACTCCCCGTCCGCCACCCCCGCCGACACCGTCAAGCTCGCCCTCCGCGCCGGCCTCAAGGCCAAGGCCGGCTGGGACACCGCTCCCGACCTGGTCCTCACCGGCATCAACTCCGGCCCCAACGTCTCCGCGAGCGTCAACGACTCCGGCACCGTCGGCGCCGCCGTCGCCGCGATCGACCAGGACGTCCCCGCGATCGCCTTCTCCTCCTCCGGCGACGAGACGAACACGAGCTTCCCCCGGGTCAACTACCGCGCCAACGCCGAGTTCGGCGCCCGCTTCGTCGCCGGGCTCAGGCAACGCGACCTGCTCACCCCCGCGTTCGCCCTCAAGGTCGACTACCCCGACGTCAGCGCCGGACAGCGGGCCGGGGGCCCGGTCTGGACGAGCGTCGGAGACGGCGCCGTCGTCTACCACGCCTTCGAGCAGCGCGGGAGCGGCGACTCCTTCGACATCACCCTCGGCCTCTGCCCCGTGGACGGCACCGGCGAGGGCGAGTGCGCCGAGGGCCGGAAGGACGCCGACTCCACCTGGCTGCTCGACAAGGGCCACGTCACGGTCGCCCCGGTCACCTGGGACCGCACCTACGGCAGCCCGGTCGGCGCACGCCGTGAGCTGAAGGCGATCGAGCGGTACGTGGAGCGCGAAGCCCCGCGCCCGTAAGGCTCGTTATGTGTTTGTCCCGGCCGTCGGCGCCCCGCGAGGATGGCCGGGACGAACCGTACGCACACGAGCCACGGAGTGATCATGACCACCCCCGTCACCCTCGACCGCCGTGAAGGGCCGTACGGAGAAGTTGTCCTCCGCCGCCGTGCCGAGCACTACGAGATCATCGCCAACGGCACCTTCCTGATGGACACCTCCGACGGGCGCTCCGAGCGGCTCCTGATCGACGCGGCGATGGCCGCCCTCCCCGAGCGGATCCGTACCGGCGCCTCCGTCCTCGTCGGCGGCCTCGGCGTCGGCTTCTCGCTCGCCCACGCCGTCGCCGACCCCCGCTGGGGCCGCATCGCGGTCGCGGAGCGTGAGGAGGCGATCATCGACTGGCACCGGAAGGGGCCCCTCTCCGCGATCTCCGGGGCCGCGCTCGCCGATCCGCGGACCGTGATCCTGCACACGGACCTCGTCGCCCACCTCCGTACCACCACGGACACCTACGACGCCCTCTGTCTCGACATCGACAACGGGCCCGACTGGACGGTCACCGAGGACAACGAATCCCTTTACTCGGCCGACGGATTGGCGGCCTGCGCGGCCCGGCTGAACCCCGGCGGGATCCTTGCCGTGTGGTCCGCGCAGCCCTCCGCCGATTTCGAAGAGTCGTTGCGGAATGCCGGATTCAGCGGGGTACGGACGGAAGAGATCCCCGTTGCCCGGGGCGTCCCCGACGTGGTCCACCTCGCCGTCCGTCCCGGATAACTCCTGGATAGCCGGGACGCCGTCGGTACCTCTAGGCTGCTGCACCGACATCGGCGACGCGAGGCGGGGCAATGGAGCAGACACACACCACTCACCACGGTGCGGCGGCCACTCCGGGGGCCCAGCGGCGCGTCCTTGTGGTCGAGGACGACGCCACGATCGTGGAGGCGATCTCCGCGCGGCTGCGCGCCGAGGGCTTCCTCGTCCAGACCGCGACCGACGGTCCCGCGGCCGTGGACGCGGCCGAGGCCTGGCAGCCCGACCTGATGGTCCTGGACGTGATGCTGCCCGGTTTCGACGGCCTGGAGGTGTGCCGCAGGGTCCAGGCCCAGCGCCCCGTCCCGGTCCTCATGCTGACCGCCCGCGACGACGAGACCGACATGCTGGTCGGCCTCGGCGTCGGCGCGGACGACTACATGACCAAGCCGTTCTCGATGCGCGAGCTGGCCGCCCGGGTGCACGTGCTGCTGCGCCGGGTGGAGCGGGCCGCGCTCGCGGCGGTCACCCCGCGCAGCGGGATCCTGCGCCTGGGCGAGCTGGAGATCGACCACGCGCAGCGCCGGGTCCGGGTCCGCGCGGAGGACGTGCACCTGACCCCGACCGAGTTCGACCTGCTCGTCTGCCTGGCGAGCACCCCGCGGGCGGTCCTCTCCCGCGAGCAGCTGCTCGCCGAGGTGTGGGACTGGGCGGACGCCTCGGGCACCCGGACCGTGGACAGCCACATCAAGGCGCTGCGCCGGAAGATCGGGGCCGAGCGGATCCGTACGGTCCACGGCGTCGGTTACGCGCTGGAGACCCCGGCGCCGTGAACCGGCCGGGGCCCGGGAGGCCGCACGTGGGACGGGGACCGCGCGGGCCCCGTCGGATCGTGATCTCGATCAAGACCAAGCTGGGCGCCCTGGTCGTCGGGGCGGTCCTGCTGACCTCCTGCCTGGCCCTGGTCGCGATCCGTACGTCCACGGAGTTCCGCTACATCACGATCTTCGCGATGATCGCGACCCTGCTGATCACCCAGTTCGTGGCGCAGTCGCTGACGGCGCCGCTCGACGAGATGAACACGGTGGCCGGGTCGATCTCGCGCGGGGACTTCAGCCGACGGGTGCGGGGCGCGGACCGGCGGGACGAGCTGGGCGACCTCGCGTCGACGATCAACCGCATGGCGGACGACCTGGAGGCCGTCGACCGGCACCGCAAGGAGCTGGTGGCCAATGTCTCGCACGAGCTGCGCACGCCGATCGCGGCGCTGCGGGCCGTCCTGGAGAACGTCGTGGACGGGGTGTCCGAGGCCGATCCGGAGACGATGCGGTCGGCGCTGAAGCAGACGGAGCGGCTCGGCCGGCTGGTGGAGACCCTGCTCGACCTGTCACGTCTTGACAACGGTGTCGTCACGCTCCGGGCGAGCCGTTTCGAGGTCTGGCCGTATCTGTCGGGGGTGCTGCGGGAGGCGAACCTGGCCGCGTCCCAGCGCGGCCTCTCGTCCACGTCGGGCCTGCACCGGCGTACGGACGTACATCTGCATCTGGACGTGTCGCCGCCGGAGCTGGTCGCGCACGCGGACGCGGAGCGGCTGCACCAGGTGATGGCGAACCTGATCGACAACGCGGTGAAGCACTCCCCGCCGCACGGCCGGGTCACGGTCCGGGCCCGGCGCGGCCCGTATCCGGACTCGCTGGAGCTGGAGGTCGAGGACGAGGGTCCCGGCATCCCGGAGTCGGAGCGGCACAAGGTCTTCGAGCGGTTCAACCGGGGTTCGGCCCCGGACCGGCAGGGGCCGGGCAGCGACGGCGGCACGGGCCTCGGGCTCGCGATCGCCCGCTGGGCGGTGGATCTGCACGGCGGCGGGATCGGAGTGGCCGAATCGTCACGTGGATGCCGCATCAGAGTCACTCTTCCGGGCAGCCTTCCCCCGAGGGATTGACGTAGGGTTCGAACCGGAAGCGCACGTTCTGCGTGTACGTGAACAGGACGTGCGTCTCCATGAGCGGGACGTGATCAGGGGTGCGGCCGAACTGGGCCGTGCTCGTGCTTTTCCGTACCCTCACACATGCGGAACCACGCTTGTTTCCCGCCATTCATGGCATCGAAACACGCTGTCAAGTGTGACTTGCGCAACGTTGGAGTGCCTGGCCTGCACCTCTCGGCCGGACAGGCGTAGCCTTTATTTCCGCTGTCCATCACCTTGCGAAGCGGAAGAGGGCGGTTGCCGCCGTGTCGTCTCAGTCCCCCAGTACCCCGAGCTCCCCGGCCGACCAAGACGGGCAGGGCGTGAGCCCCGCAGCCGCCTTCGGTGCCAATGAGTGGCTCGTCGACGAGATCTACCAGCAGTACCTCCAGGACCCGAATTCGGTCGATCGTGCCTGGTGGGACTTCTTCGCCGACTACAAGCCCGGAGCGTCGGAGACCCCGGCCGCCCCGGCCGCCACCACCACGCAGAGCGCGCCCGTCGCGCCGCAGGCGCGCCCCGCACAGGCCGCGCCTTCGGCTCCGGCGGCCGTTCCGGCCCCCGCGCCCGCCCCGGTCGCGGCCCCGGCTCCCGTGAAGCCGGCCGCGGCCCCCGCGCCGGTCGCCGCGAAGCCCGCCGCCGCTCCGGCGGCCGTCAAGGCCGCCCCGGCCACCGAGGCCCCCGCCGGCCCGGAGCTGATCACGCTGCGCGGCCCCGCCGCCGCGGTCGCGAAGAACATGAACGCCTCCCTCGACGTCCCGACGGCCACGTCCGTCCGCGCCGTCCCGGTGAAGCTGCTCTTCGACAACCGGATCGTGATCAACAACCACCTGAAGCGCGCCCGGGGCGGGAAGATCTCCTTCACGCACCTCATCGGCTACGCGATGGTGCAGGCGATCAAGGCCATGCCGTCGATGAACTACTCCTTCGCGGAGAAGGACGGCAAGCCGACCCTGGTCAAGCCGGAGCACGTGAACTTCGGCCTCGCGATCGACCTGGTGAAGCCCAACGGCGACCGCCAGCTCGTCGTCGCGGGCATCAAGAAGGCCGAGACGCTCAACTTCTTCGAGTTCTGGCAGGCCTACGAGGACATCGTCAAGCGCGCCCGCGTGGGCAAGCTGACGATGGAGGACTTCACCGGCGTCACGGTCTCCCTGACCAACCCCGGCGGCCTCGGCACCGTCCACTCCGTGCCGCGTCTGATGCCCGGACAGTCCGTCATCATGGGCGTCGGCTCGATGGACTACCCGGCCGAGTTCCAGGGCACCTCCCAGGACACCCTGAACAAGCTGGGCATCTCCAAGGTCATGACCCTGACCTCGACGTACGACCACCGCGTCATCCAGGGCGCCGCCTCCGGCGAGTTCCTGCGGATCGTGGCGAACTTCCTCCTCGGCGAGGAGGGCTTCTACGACGAGATCTTCAAGGCCCTGCGCATCCCCTACGAGCCGGTCCGCTGGCTCAAGGACATCGACGCCTCGCACGACGACGACGTCACCAAGGCCGCGCGCGTCTTCGAGCTCATCCACTCCTACCGGGTCCGCGGCCACGTCATGGCCGACACCGACCCGCTGGAGTACAAGCAGCGCAAGCACCCCGACCTGGACATCACCGAGCACGGCCTCACCCTGTGGGACCTGGAGCGCGAGTTCGCGGTCGGCGGCTTCGCCGGCAAGTCGATGATGAAGCTCCGCGACATCCTCGGCGTGCTCCGCGACTCGTACTGCCGCACCACCGGCGTCGAGTTCATGCACATCCAGGACCCGAAGCAGCGCAAGTGGATCCAGGACCGCGTCGAGCGCCCGCACTCCCGCGTGGAGCGCGAGGAGCAGCTGCGGATCCTGCGCCGGCTGAACGCCGCGGAGGCCTTCGAGACCTTCCTGCAGACGAAGTACGTCGGTCAGAAGCGCTTCTCCCTGGAGGGCGGCGAGTCCGTCATCCCGCTGCTCGACGCGGTCATCGACTCGGCCGCCGAGTCGCGCCTCGACGAGGTCGTCATCGGCATGGCCCACCGCGGCCGCCTGAACGTCCTGGCGAACATCGTCGGCAAGTCGTACGCGCAGATCTTCCGCGAGTTCGAGGGCAACCTCGACCCGAAGTCGATGCACGGCTCCGGCGACGTGAAGTACCACCTGGGCGCCGCGGGCACCTTCACCGGCCTGGACGGCGAGCAGATCAAGGTCTCCCTGGCCGCCAACCCCTCGCACCTGGAGGCGGTCGACCCGGTCCTGGAAGGCATCGTCCGCGCCAAGCAGGACGTCATCAACAAGGGCGGCACGGACTTCACCGTCCTGCCCGTCGCCCTCCACGGCGACGCGGCCTTCGCCGGCCAGGGTGTCGTCGCCGAGACGCTGAACATGTCGCAGCTGCGGGGCTACCGCACCGGCGGCACGGTCCACATCGTCATCAACAACCAGGTCGGCTTCACCGCCGCCCCGGAGTCCTCGCGTTCCTCGATGTACGCGACCGACGTGGCCCGCATGATCGAGGCGCCGATCTTCCACGTGAACGGCGACGACCCGGAGGCCGTGGTCCGCGTCGCGCGGCTCGCCTTCGAGTTCCGCCAGACGTTCAACAAGGACGTCGTGATCGACCTCATCTGCTACCGCCGCCGCGGTCACAACGAGGGCGACAACCCGCAGTTCACCAACCCGCAGATGTACAACCTGATCGACAAGAAGCGTTCGGTGCGCAAGCTGTACACCGAGTCGCTCATCGGTCGCGGCGACATCACCCTCGAAGAGGCGGAGCAGGCGCTCCAGGACTTCCAGGGCCAGCTGGAGAAGGTGTTCGCGGAGGTCCGCGAGGCCACCGCCGCCCCGGCGGCGACGACCGTCCCGGACGCCCAGGCCGAGTTCCCGGTCGCCGTCACCACCGCGGTCTCCCAGGAGGTCGTGAAGCGGATCGCCGAGTCGCAGGTCAGCATCCCGGAGCGGGTCACGGTCCACCCGCGTCTGCTGCCGCAGATGCAGCGCCGTGCCGCCTCGATCGACGACGGCACCATCGACTGGGGCTTCGGCGAGACCCTCGCCATCGGCTCCCTGCTGATGGAGGGCACCCCGGTCCGCCTGTCGGGCCAGGACTCCCGCCGCGGCACCTTCGGCCAGCGCCACGCGGTCCTCGTCGACCAGGAGACCGGCGAGGACTACACCCCGCTGCTCTACCTGACCGAGGACCAGGCCCACTACAACGTCTACGACTCGCTGCTCAGCGAGTACGCGGCGATGGGCTTCGAGTACGGCTACTCGCTGGAGCGCCCGGACGCCCTGGTCATCTGGGAGGCCCAGTTCGGTGACTTCGTCAACGGCGCGCAGACCGTCGTCGACGAGTTCATCTCCTCGGCCGAGCAGAAGTGGGGCCAGACCTCCGGCGTCACGCTGCTCCTGCCGCACGGCTACGAGGGCCAGGGCCCGGACCACTCGTCCGCGCGCCCGGAGCGCTTCCTCCAGATGTGTGCCCAGGACAACATGACGGTCGCCATGCCGACGCTGCCGTCGAACTACTTCCACCTCCTGCGCTGGCAGGTGCACAACCCGCACCACAAGCCGCTCATCGTCTTCACCCCGAAGTCGATGCTGCGTCTGAAGGCCGCGGCGTCCAAGGCGGAGGAGTTCACCACCGGCGGCTTCCGCCCGGTGATCGGCGACACCACGGTCGACCCGGCGAACGTCCGCAAGGTCGTCTTCTGCGCCGGCAAGGTCTACTACGACCTGGAGGCCGAGCGTCAGAAGCGCGGTGACACGGAGACCGCGATCATCCGTCTGGAGCGCCTGTACCCGCTGCCGGGTGCCGAGCTGCAGGCCGAGATCGCCAAGTACCCGAACGCCGCGAAGTACATCTGGGCGCAGGAGGAGCCGGCGAACCAGGGTGCCTGGCCGTTCATCGCGCTCAACCTGATCGACCACCTGGACCTGGCGGTCGGCGCGGACATCCCGGCGGGCGAGCGCCTGCGCCGGATCTCGCGTCCGCACTCCTCCTCCCCGGCGGTCGGCTCGGCCAAGCGCCACCAGGCGGAGCAGCAGCAGCTGGTCAACGAGGTCTTCGACGCCTGATCTCGTACCGCGTGAGGAGGCCCGGCACCCCGAAAGGGGTGCCGGGCCTCCGGCGTTTCCGATGCCGTACGGGCTGTCAGCCCAGGTTGGCCTCGAAGTCCCAGTAGGGCCTGTTGCGCTGGCGCGCCGACAGGGTGTGCGGGTGCTGGGCGCCCAGGGTGCGGGTGAGGGTGAGCAGGGCGTCCTCCTCCAGCTTCCCGGCCTCCTCGGTCTCCCTGAGCCCGCGCAGATCGGTGGCGAGGGCCACCTGGCACGACAGGGTGAGCGGGTGCTCGTTGCCGAGGGTGTGCCGGGCCCGGCGCAGGGTGTCCCGGCTGAGCTCGGCGGCGTCCTGCACCCGGCCGTTGAAGTTGCGGGCGGCGCAGGTGTTGAGCGCGCAGCCGAGCACCCAGGGGTGGTCGGAGCCGAGCGAGGAGGTCAGTCCGGCGAGCGCGGCCTCCAGGATGGCCAGGGCGTCCGCGCGTTCGCCGGAGGCCTGGAGGACGAGGGCGGTGTTGGCGAGGACGCCGGTGGCGACGGGGTGTGCGGGGCCGAGGAGGGCGCGGTAGCCGGCCTCGGCCTCGTGGCTGAGTTCGCGGGCGTGGTCGAGGTCGCCGTGTTCGCGGAGGTAGTTGGCGTAGTTGTTGAGGGAGGAGAGCGTCACGTAGTGGGTGCGGCCGTGCACCTGCTCCAGCTGGTCGAGCAGGCTGGCCATGGTGGCTCCGAGGTCCTGCTGGAAGCCGCCCTCGCGGCGCCGGCACAGGGCCAGCTGGGTGCGGGCGTACAGCGTCTGCAGGTGCTGCGGGCCGAGCACCTGCACATGCCGCAGGACGTTGGCCTCCTGGCGGGCGAGGGCTTCGCGGTACTGGCCGAGCAGCCGCAGATCGTGCGCGAGGGCGTTGCTGGAGTTGAGGGTGTGGGAGTGACGTTTGCCGAGGACCCGCTCGCTGAGGGCGAGGGTCTCGGAGTCGGACTCGTACGCCTCCGAGAAGCGGCCGAGCTGGCGCAGGGTGACGCCGAGGTTGTGCCGGGCGACGAGGGTGGAGAACTCGCTGTCGCCGAGGAGGCGTTCGGCGTCGGCGAGGACCTGGCGCTGGAGCCGTTCCGACTCCTTGTACTGGCCGAGGAAGCGCAGGTCGCTGGAGATGGCGCTGCTGGAGAGCAGGGTGCCGAGCTCGTTGGGGGGCTGGGCGGCGGCGAGGCGTTCCCGCTGGGCGAGGTCGAGTTCGTAGGCCTCGCGGAAGCGGCCGAAGGAGCGCAGGATGTTGCTCTGCTGGGTGGTCAGGTCCAGCATGGGCTGGTCCAGCGGGCGCATGAAGGTGGACCAGTTGTCCCGGATCTTCTCGGCGAGCTGGATACCGGCCCTGAACTCGCCGCTGCGGAAGCAGTAGCGCAGACAGTTGAGCACGGCGGTCTGGGTGCGCGGGTTGTGGCTGAGGAGCGCGCCGGAGGGCTCCAGGTGGGGCAGGAGTTCGGCGTAGCGGGGCCAGTGCCGGCTGTCCATGGGGTTGCCGGGGTCGGCCTCGGCGAGCAGGGTGCGGACGGCCTGGCGGTGGGCGGCGCGGTGGTCGCCCTCGGTGAGCCGGGCGACGATGTCGTGGACGAGCCGGTGCATGTGCACGGACTCCTGGTGCGGCCCCACCTCGGCGTTGTTGACGGGGCCGCGGGTCTCGCGGGTGAGCACCGAGTAGTTGACCAGGGTGTCCAGGGCCCGGGACCAGGCGGCGAGGTCGGTGACCATCCACCGCAGGTCCTCGGGGAGGTCCGCCTGCGGGTAGGCGCGGATGAGACCGAGCGGGATGCGGCCGGGGGCGAAGGAGGCGCACAGGCTGAGCACGTCGATGGCCTGCGGCTGGGCGCGTCGGAGCCGGTTGATCAGTATCGACCAGGAGGTCAGGGACGCCTGCGGGAAGCCGTCTCCGGAGGGCTCGACGGCGGAGATCCGTCCTTCGCGGACCATGTGCAGGTATTCGGCGACCTCCATGCGGGACTCGCCGAGCCAGGCCGCGGCCTGGACCAGCGGCAGGGGTACGTCCCCGAACTCGGCGGCGACCTCGTCGGCCTCGGGCGCGGTGACGTGCGGGGCGCGCCGCATCAGATAGCCGGTGGACTCGGCGCGGTCGAAGCCGGGGACTTCGAGGATGTCGGTGTAGTCGCCCCAGCCGCGGTTGCGTGACGTGACGAGGACGTGGCCGGGGCCGTGCGGCAGCATGACGTTCGCGCCGTCCGTGTCGTCCCAGCCGTCGAAGACGATGAGCCAGCGGGAGTGCGGGTCGCCCCGGCGCAGGGCCTCGCGGACGGCGCGGATACGTTCGCCGGGTTCGTTGCCGGTGGCGAGGCCGAGTTCGGTGGCGAGCTCGCCGAAGCGGTCGCGCTGCACGTTGCGGTCGTCGGAGCTGACCCACCACACGACGTCGTAGTCGGAGCTGAAGCGGTGGGCGTATTCGGCGGCGATCTGGGTCTTGCCGATGCCGGACATGCCGAGCAGGGTGCACGCGGCGTTGCCGCGCTCGGCGTCCATGAGCCGTTCCTGGAGCTCGCTGAGCAGCTCGTCCCGGCCGGTGAAGCGCGGGTTGCGGCGCGGGATCTCGCCCCAGATCTCGGGCGGGGTGTCAGGGAAGCGGACGAGTGATCCGGCGGGCAGCCGACGGCCTGTGGCGCGGCGGGGTTCGACGCCGAGCCGGCTGAGCAGCCGGACTTCGGCCTCCTCCTCGCCGATGCCCCAGAGGCTGACGGGTTCGAGGACGGCGGTGGCCGGGAGCAGGGTCCGGTTGGTGAGGTTGACCGCGGCGAAGCGCTCGGCGTGCGCGGCGACGAAGCCGCGCAGGACGTCGTTCCACTCGCCGGCCGCACGCGGGCCGAGCTGGAAGAACCAGTCGTCCAGGACGAGCAGCACCTGGCCGCGGGCGAGCAGCAGGTCACCGAGGGAGTCCTCCAGGGGCACCTCACGCGGCGGGTCCCAGCGCTGAAGGCTCGCGCGCACCCCGTACGCGTCGAGCCGCTGGTTGATCCAGGTCGCCCACGGGCGGTGATAGCCGGGGAAGACCACGAGGACGTGTTCCGGCGCGCTTCTGGCTCCGTGGTCCGCCGCACCACCCGATCGCTGTTCCGCCATCTGTCGTGTCTCCCGTCCCGCTCCCGCGCAACGCGGTGTCATGTGCCGTGGGCACAGTGTTACCAAGTAGCCAGGGGGGCCGTGCCGAGGCTCGCGTGATGCAGCCTCATTTGATGCACGAACTCCCTTCCTTCCACAGTAAGTTCATCGGATTCAAGCAGGATCCGCAGGGCCGCACCCACCTGATCGTGGATGTCGTCGAACTGTTGCCCGGCAGCGTGCCGCCAGGCCGCCGGCGCCCCCTGGGCGGTGACCGCGCGCCACCACAGGTCGGTCAGGGCCATGTGCGCGTAGGCGCCGTGCAGCACACCGGCGATGGGCCGCGGGTCCGGCCGCCAGCCGACCCGGTGCACGGCGTCCCGCCCGGGGCCGTACAACGGCATGAGTTCATGGAGGGTCGCCAGCTTGCTGTGGTGCAGCTCGTGGACCACCGTCTCGACCATCCCCTGGCCGCCGTCGGGCAGCGAGGTCAGTACGGCTCCGGGGGCGGCGCTCAGCGTGGCCCCCAGGTGCCGGGGACCCCGCGGCAGGACGGGGACGACCGCACGGACGCCGCGGGACACCTCGGCGGCCCGGCCGGGGTCCGTGCGGGCCAGGAGGTCCTGGGCGGCGCGCCAGGTGGCGGACCAGGCCGCGTGGTCGGTGTCGCCGGGGTCGGCCGCGACGACCACCGTGCCGCCCGCTCCGGACGGCACGCGGTACGGGTCGAGATCGTCCAGGCGCGCGGCGCTGCCGTGCAGCGGGCGGACCGCGCGCCAGCCGGGTCCACGGCCGGTGAGGACACCGGGACGGCGACCGGTCAGGGTCAGGACGGCGGGTGCGGCCCGGTGGGCGCCGTCCGGATGGAACCGTACGGTCCGCTCGCCGGCGCTGATCCGGACGCGGTCCGCGGCCACGCTCAGCCGGCCCACGCCGGGCAGCGGGAGCAGGCCGTCCGGGGTCTCCACGGTCAGGTCGAGCGCGCCGCCGGCGCGCAGGGCAGCGGTGACCGCGAGGTGGTCGAGGTGGCCGAGCAGCCTGTCGAAGGCCGGCCCGGCGGGCTCGGCGAGCGCGCCGGCCAGCCAGGCCCCGGTCGTCGGGTAGTCGAGGACGTCACGGACCACGGCGGGATGGCGCCGCTCGATCCGTTCGAGCAGATCCCAGGCGCGCTCGAAGCGGGCGAGCGCGCCCGGCTCGACGGCCGCCCGGTGCCGGTGGACGCGCACCAGGAGCGCCTTGAGGAGCAGCAGCCGCCGGGTGTGCAGGGCGGACCGCAGCAGCGTGAGCCCGTCCGGCGCCGGGCTGAGCCGGGCCAGCCGGGCGACGACCGGCGCGGGCAGGGGCGCGACGCTCACTCCCTCCTCCAGGAAACGGCGGCGGGTGGTGTGCATCTGACCGAAAAGGGTCGGTCGGCGCGGCCACTCCACCGGGGGTCAACCGTCGACCTTGTCCCCGCCGCTCTCGACGAACCACGAGGGCTCCAGCTCCTGCGGATCCCAGAGGACCCGCTCGACGGCGGCCGCCAACTCGGGATCGTCCATGAAGCGCAAGGTCCGCAGGTCCACACCGGTGAGGTCGGGCAGGCCCCACGGCCGTTCGCCGCCCCGGTCGACGCCTGCGACCCGCTTCGTGTGCTCCAACACCCTCGGCTCCTCCTCACCGACCCTTGTCCCCCACAGTCGTAGCGGCGGAGCGGTTCTTCCCGACGCCCCAAAGGCAGAAACCCGTTCGACTCAACTGCGCCCATGCGCGCCCCCGTTATCCAGCCGTTCCGCGTCCTCTTCGCGCCACGCCCACCAGGGCGGCGCGATCCGGCGCCGTTCCTCCCGGGAGAGGCCGTCCGGCCGCGGGCGGGGGTCGGCGCCGACCTCGGCGAGCAGGGCCCGGGTCCGCTCCACGTCCGCCCAGTCCACCGTGACCAGCATCCCGTCGAGGCGCCGCCACTGCTCGGCGGCCTCCTCCAGGACGGTCGCGGCGTGGCCCACGCGGTCCATCAGGTAGAGCACCGTGCCCTGGGCGTGGAGCGCCCTCGCCAGGGTGACCGTGCCGGGGGTGTCGCCGCGGGCGGAGCGGCTGTCGTCGGCGGCGCGCCGGAAGGCGGTGAGGGCGTCGACGAGCTGCCCGTCCCTGGCCGCCTCGCTCAGCTGCAGTTGCACCCAGCCCAGTTGGAGCCAGACCTCGGCCCGGGTCGCCGGGTCGCGGGTGGTGCGGACGGCCTCGTCCAGGAGGTGGCGGCTCTCGTACAGGTCCGGCAGGAAGCCCGCGCGGTCGAAGCGGAGGGCGAGCACGCTGCCGATGAGGATCCGGGCACGCTCGCGGGCGGCAGCGCCGGAGGGGAGGCAGGTGAGGGCCTCGCGCAGCACGGACTCGGCGCGGTCGACCGGCCGGGTCCCGGTGCCGGCGGCGGCGCGGCGCAGCAGGGACTCGCCCCAGGTGAGCAGGAGGCGGCCGCGCTGTCCGCTCTCGGCGGGGGCGAGCAGGGTGGCCTCCTCGTACGCCTCGTCCGCCGCCGCGCCGTCGCCGGTGGTCTCGTGCAGGCGGGCCCGCGCGGCGGTGTGACGCAGCCTCAGGGCGCGGCCGTCGCCGAGGAGGGCCTCCGCGCGGTCGAGGACGGGGGCGACGCGGTCCGCTCCGGCCTCGGCGAGGTGCAGGGCGTCGGCGAGGTCGAGCAGGGCGGCGGCGCTCTCCCCGAGGGCGAGGGCGGCGGTGAGCTCCTCGGCGGCCGCGGCGCCGTCGCCGCGCGCGAGGAGCAGCCGTCCCCGGCGCAGGTGCAGGGTGGGCCGGGCGGCCGGGGGCCAGCGGTCCGCGTCCCCTGCGAGCACGGCGAGGGCGGCGTCGAGCTGCCCGGGGTCCTCGGTCTCCTGCCACAGGGCGTGGTGGACGGCGGCCCGTTCGAGGCGGGCCTCGGCCCAGTGGTCGTCTCCGGGCCGGGCCAGCTTCCCGGCGTGGACGAGGGTGTCGGCGGCCCGGGTGAGGAGCTCGCGGCGGCGGCCCGCACGCCGGGCGGCGCCGGTGCCCGCCTCCGCGTACAGGATGCGGCCGAGGAGGATCCGGGCCGCGACGGGCGCGGCGGGGAGTGCCTCCTCGGCCCGTTCGCGGGCGGCGGCGAGGAGGGCGGGGTCGGACTGGGCGCGTCCCTGTTCGAGGAGGCGGCGGGCTTCGGTGAGGGGGTCGGGGGTGACGAGGTCGGGGTGGTAGAAGCGGAGCACGCGCGCGGGGATGCGGGCGAACAGCTCCGCCTCGGCCCCCTCGGGCCCGGTGGGGTCGTCGGTCTCGTCGGGCGGGGTGACGAGACCGGGTCCGCCCTCGCCGTCGGCGCCGTGGCCGGCGAGGCGGGCGGCGGCGAGCGCCGGGAAGTTGCGCATGCCCTGGCCGAAGTTGCGCTCCACGTACTCCGAGCAGTGCTTGAGGACGAGGGCGGCGGCGCCGGGATCGAGCGAGCCGAGGAGGAACTGCTGGATGCCGGGCGGATAGCTGAAGCAGGGGTACGGGGCGGGGCCGGGCAGTCGGCGGAGGAGTCCGCTGAGCAGCACCTCGGCCAGCTCCATGGGCCCGGTGTCGGGCAGCATCGCGCGCTGGACGAGCTGCATGACGGGGAGGGTGAGCGGGGCCGCCGCGAGGTGGACGGCGAGCCGGAGGGCGCCCGGCGAGGCGCCGGCCCGGAAGGTGTGCAGGACCTCCTCGTCGCCGCGCGGTGCCCGGGGCGCCCGGGGCGCCTGCGGCCGCGCCTGCTCGGGGGCGAGCCAGGCGGCCCAGCCGCGGACGGTGTCGCCGCCGTGGCCGGTGTGGAGCCGGGCCCAGGAGGCGAAGGCCTCGGGGGTGGGGGTGAGCACGGGGACGGCGCGCCGCGCGGGGTCGAGGGCCGCCCAGGGTTCGTCGTCGGAGCGGAAGACGGCGGGACCCCTGGGGGCCGCGGAGCGCTGGAAGGTGCCGGGCTCGGCGGGGAGGGCGGTGCGCGGCCAGAGGCGCGGCGGCAGCGGCTGGACGAGGGCGAGCGGTGAGTGGCGGGGCCAGTCGCGCAGGAAGCGCTGGGCGGCGCCGCGCTGCCACAGGGGGCCGACGCAGTCGCTGACGACGAGGGTGAGGCGGCACCCGGTGGGGTCGTGGAGCTGGTCGACGGGGCGGAGCCGCGGTCTGCCGTCGGTTCCGCTGGTCGTGGTGACGAGCGGCGGTCCTTCGCCGGTGTCGTACAGGCGGTGCACCTGGACGTCGCGGAAGGCGCCGGACTGCTGGCAGGCCTGGCGGAGTTCCTCGACCATGCGGTCCCAGACGACCATGGCGGGGCCGGTGTCCATGAGGAGCTGGATGTCGGGGCGGCGGCCGGCGGCGGGGCGCAGGACGGGCGTCAGGATGCCCGCGGCGGCACTGCGCTCGGCGGTGGCCTCCTCGTCGAGGGGGCCCTCGCCGGGGCGCGGCGGGGCGGGCGCGTACCCCCGCAGCGGGCGCAGGGCCTTCTGGAGGCCGAGGAGTCCGGGCAGGGCGTTGGCCCCGGGCGCGCGTACGGGCAGGGCCGCGCCCCGCGTCGTACCCCCGCCCGCGCCGGAGCGCGCTCCGTCCGCCGGGGCGGCTCCGGCGCGCATGTGGAGGGCGACGGACTCGCGGCCTCCGGTCCGCGCGGGTTCACGCGGGGGCGTGGGCGGGGTCGCCTCCTCGTGATTGGCCGGATCTCGCCCTTCGTCGGCGGACCGGGCGGTCTCCGTACTCCCGTCGTCCGCGCGGGACGGCGGCTCCTCCGGATCGGGAGTCTCCGGTTCCGGCAGCCACTGGGACAGCCAGAGCGCGTCCGCGACCGCCTCGGCGGACGGGTCCACCCCGCCCGCCCGCAGTCTGCGGGTCAGCTCCTCCAGAGGCATCCGGCGGGTCCGGTGCATCCGGTCATCACCTCGGCTGATCGAGCGGCTGCATGAGCATGTCCGCGATGCGTTCCCTGGTCACCCGCTCGGCGCGGGAGGCGTGCTGGGTGAGGTAGAGCGCGTTGAGCAGCTGGTCGGTGGCGATGACCTCGCCGGGCTCGCGGTTCAGGAAGCGCTGGACGAGGCCCTGTTCGCCGTCGCCCGCGGCGGCGTCGGTGCCGAGGTGGGCCTCGATCATGGCGCCGAGCTGCTCCTCGCCGGGCGGTTCGAGCTCCAGGCGGATGCAGCGGCGCAACAGGGCGGCGGGGAAGTCCCGTTCGCCGTTGGAGGTGAGCACGATGAAGGGGAAGGTGGTGCAGCGGACCCGGCCGCCCTGCACCGGGACCTTGCGGCCGTCGTCGCTGAGCACCTCGACGACGGGTTCCCGGTCGGCGAGCCGCTCCAGCTCCGGGATGGCGAACTCGCCTTCCTCCAGGGCGTTCAGGAGGTCGTTGGGCAGGTCGAGGTCGCTCTTGTCGAGCTCGTCGATGAGCAGGACGCGGGGCTGCTCGGAGGGGAGCAGGGCGGTGCCGAGCGGTCCGAGCCGGATGTACGAGCCGATGCCGGCCGGGGCCGCGGCGGCGGAGCCGGGCGCACCGGTCTGGGCGCGTTCCAGCTGGACGTCCTGGAGGCGGCCGATGGCGTCGTACCGGTAGAGGCCGTCCTGGAGGGTGGAGCGGCTGACGATCGGCCAGCGCAGCACCCGGCCGAGGCGCAGTTCGTGGGCGACGGCGTGCGCGAGGGTGGACTTGCCGGTGCCGGGGTTGCCGGTGACGAGGAGTGGACGCCGCAGGTACAGCGCGGCGTTGACGGCGTCGGTCTCGGCGGGCCGGGGGTGGTGGTTCTGGACGAGTCTGCGTTTGACGCCGAGGCGCCGGTCGGAGCCGGCCAGGGTGTCGTCGGCGCCGCCCGTCGAGAAGTCGCGCCAGGGCGGCGGGGCGGGCAGGCGCCGTATCTCGTCGTGCGGATGCCCGGCCCCACGGTAGATCCGCCAATCGTTCACGATGGACTCCTCCTGGCTGTGGTGTGCTGGCCGGGCTTCCTGAACGTACCGCCCGGGGGCCGCCCCTGCCGACCCCCAAACCGGTCGTCCCGGACGGGACCGGAAGACACCCGACTCGCGGGCGACAGCGGGCCGGACGGGTCCGGGGGCGGGGCGGACAGGTCCGGGGACGGGGCGGCGCTCGCGGCGCGCGAGACTCGCGAGGCCGAGCCGGTCGGGCCCTGGGGCCGGGCCGGACGCGAGACGCGCGGGGCGCGCGGGGGCGGGCCGGACGGGCTCTGGGTCGGATCCGGGCTCGCGGCGCGCGGGACAGGGCCGGACGGGTCCCGGGTCGGATCCGGACGCGAGGCACGTGAGGCGCCCGAGGCCGGCCCGGACAGGCCCTGGCACCCGGCCCGGCGCGAGGCGCGCGGGGGCGCCGTCACGGGTCCTCCTCGCCGAGCAGCGGCGGAGCCTCCAGGCGGCCGCCGTGCGGCGGGCGGTCGGGCGGGTCGTACAGGACGGCGATGGTCTCGGCCCAGGCGAGGTCGGCCCGCTCCGGCGCCAGGGTGCGCAGCGAGCGGACGGGCTTGCCGAGCCCGTGGGCCGTGCGCGCCTCCGCGAGCAGCCCTTCCGCGCGCGCGTGGAAGTCCGCGCAGTCGGTGTGGTCGTGGGCGCCGGTCCGCCAGAGGGCCAGCGGGTGGCCGGCGGTGAGGGCCGCGTTCATCGCCATGAGCCCGTCGCCGCTGCCCACCGGGCCGCAGTAGACGGGAACGGTGCCGCCCTCGGCCTCGCGGAGCCGGTCGTACGTCTCCGCCCAGATCTCCCGGCGCACGCGCGGGGTGTGGGCGTCCGGGCCCGCGCCGGGCACCTCGGCGCGCAACGGGACGGCACGCAACGGCCCTCGCTCCCCCGCCTCCCAGCGCTCCCGCCACTCGGGCGACGCGTCCTTGCCGTGGCGCCGGGCGTCCCTGATGACCACGATGCGGCGCTGCCCCAGGGTGATGGACCCCCACGCCTCGTCGGGGCCCTGCGGGGGTTCGAGCCGCCAGGTGTCGAGCGGCTCGTCGAAGAGCTCGCGTGGCAGCACGGCCTCCACGGAGGCCAGGTGCGGCCCGTTGTCGCCGAGCCGGAGGGCCTCGGCGAGCGGGCCGCGCAGGGTCTCCTTGAGCTGGGCCCGCTCGACGCCGCGGTCGTCGCCGTGGAGCGGGGTGACCATGTGCCCGTCGCGGAGCAGCTTCACGCGCCACGGGTAACGCCGGCCCCAGCGGGGCGTGTCGATCTCCAGGAGCACGTCCGCGCGTGCCCGGCGCTCGCGGACGGAGGCGTTGGGCGCCGATCGGCCGACGCCGATCAGGTCGTCGATCTCGCGGCGGAGGAACGGGCCCGCGTCGGCGGCCCGGTCGATGATCCAGCCGCGGAAGGCGGCCTCGTCGCCCAGGCCGCCGGGGCGCCCGGAGACCCGCCGGACGACATGGGCCGCGTACAGGAGCACGGCGTCGAGGCCGGGGTCGCCCGGATCGCTGCGGTCGGGCGCGCGCAGCCCGTACAGCAGGGCGGCGCCCTCGCTCCACGTGCGCGGGTCGTCCTCGAACGCGTCCGGTGTCGTGGTGTTCCTGATCCAGGCCTTGACCTGGTCGACCAGGTCCATGATCTCGCCGGCGTTGATCGGCGGGGGTAACGCGGCGAGCTGTCCCCGCAGCCGGGTGCGCAGTCTCGGGCTCAACCGGTGCGGGCCGTCGAGCCGTTCCTGCGCGCGCGTCCAGTCGGATCCGTCGTCCAGCGACTGGAGGTAGTGGTCGAGGTGATGACGGTCGTGCTCACGCAGCGCCTCGGCCCAGAACTCGCCCCCGGGGGCGTCGTGCAGGCGGCGCAGCGCGGTGAGGGGGACGAGGGCGCCCTGGTCGGACCAGCGTCCCTTGTTGAAGCCGATCACGGCGCCCGTGGCGTCGTCGACGACGGGGCCGCCGGAGCAGCCCTCGACGGGCAGCACCCCCTCCGTCACGAGGGCCCGGGCGTCGACGCCGGTCAGCCTGCCGTGGACCTGGCGGATGCCCAGCTCCCCGGTCTCCCGGGACCAGCCGTGCAGGCCGACCTCGGTGGTCCGGGCCGGTGGCAGCTCGGCGAGCTGGACGCAGGAGGCCTTGCCGGTGCCGGGCACGCGCACGAGCGCGACGTCGGGGAAACCCCAGGGTTCGGGGCGCTCGTCGGGGTCCTCGGGCCGGGGCAGGGCGAGCACCACCGTGCCGATGGACCGGCGCGTGGTCCTGCCGTCCTGCCAGGTGATGCCGACGGCCGGCTCTTTCCTCCACACCTCGCCACCCCCCTCGGCCACGACATGGGCGCACGTCAGTACCCAGCCGGGGGCGATGAAGAAGCCGGTGCCCCAGAACTGGTCGCCGTGCGGGTCATACCCGCCGTCGGGAGCGCCGATGCGTACGAGTGCGGGGCGCACGAGAGCGTCGAAGGCGCTCATGCGGTGCCATCGGCCGCCGGGCGCCGCTGCGGGACGATGCCCGGCCGTTGTTCCGCGGCCTCCGGCGCGACGGATCCGGGTTCGGACACCGCTGCGGGCTCGGCGGATCCGGGCGCGGACACCGCCGTGGGCTCGGCGGATCCGGGCGCGGACACGGCCGCGGGCTCGGCGGATCCGGGTGAAGCCTCCGCGGGCGGCTCGGCCGCCGGACCCGGTTCGGTCCAGGTGAGGGAGACGTTCACGGAGGCCTTGCCGGCGCCGTCCGCGAGGACGCCGATCACCTTGCCGGACTGCGCCGACAGTTCGATGCCGAAGCTGACGGCGACCTCCA
The DNA here is from genome assembly GCF_056435185.1 of Streptomyces sp. NPDC044003. Classification (NCBI taxonomy): domain Bacteria; kingdom Bacillati; phylum Actinomycetota; class Actinomycetes; order Kitasatosporales; family Streptomycetaceae; genus Streptomyces; species Streptomyces sp. NPDC044003. Next base: position 467,549 of record NZ_JBWKFA010000001.1, read on the forward strand.
CCGGCCCCTGCGGGTCGAGCCCCGCGCGCAGGGAGCCGACGACCCCGCGCACCACGTCCGTGAGCCCGCCGGCCATCGAGACCACCCGGTCCCTGACCCCGGTGTCCCGGAAGCCGCCGCCCTTGCCGAGCTCCTCCGCGTCGCTGACCCGCGCCCAGACGGGCGTGCCGTCGTCCAGTCGAATCCGAGCGATCCCGTGTGCCACAGCGGCCCCCGCTCCCCGAAGCGATGTTGGATCCAGAAGGCTAATCGGTGGGACTGACGGGCGACAGGGGACGTGAGGGGTACGGCCTATCCTGATCGCATGTACTTCACCGACCGTGGCATCGAGGAACTGGAGAAGCGGCGCGGCGAGGAGGAGGTCACCTTCGAGTGGCTCGCCGAGCAGCTGCGGACCTTCGTCGACCTCAACCCCGACTTCGAGGTGCCCGTCGAGCGCCTCGCGACCTGGCTGGCCCGTCTGGACGACGACGAGGACGACGACGAGTAGGAATCTCCTCCGGCTGCGGGGTCACCGCTCCCGCAGCCGGTCGTAGGCGAGCCCGAGCGCGCCGTGCGCGACGAGCAGCGCCCCGGCCGTCGCCCAGCCGCCACTGCGCCGCCCGACGCCCCAGATCAGCAGCGGCACCCCGGCGAGGAGCTGCGCCCCGCCCAGGACGCGCGCCTTGGGGCCGCGCAGGTACGGGCCGAGGGGGCCGCCCTCCACCACGTCCAGCTCCGCGCGCACGGCGTCCCTCCAGCCCGCCCCTTCGAGCTGCTCGGCGCCCTGGGCGAGGGCCACGGAGCGGAGCCGGTCGACGTTCTCGCCCGGGACGATCCCGGTGGGCAGGGTGAGTCCGGCGCGCGCGAGGACCGCGACGACGCCGAGGAGCCGGGTGTGGGCGTCGGCGTCCGGGTCGGGCTCGGTGAGCGGTTCGAGCGCCTGCACGTCCAGGACCGGATCGAGGGCGAGCCGGGCGGCGAAGGTGCGCATGGCCTCGCCCTCGCCGACGGGGGTGCCGTCCGCGAGCCAGGTGTAGCCGACCGTACGGCGGAAGCCGGCGGCGAGCGTGAGACCGGCCCGGTCGCGGTCCCACCAGAGCGCGACGACGGGCCAGGCGGCGGCCGAGACGGCGAGGGCGGTGGCCCAGCCGGTGACGACCTGTTCGACGGCCTCCCCGCCGTGCAGCCAGGGCTTCCCCTCCGGTACGAGCACGCTCCATTCGGCGCCCGCGGGGGCGAGGAGCAGCTGTTCCCGTAGGAGTTGGGCCGGCGGCCGGACCGCCGGGGGCTCGGCGCGGCAGAGCAGCAGGGCTCCGACGGGATGCGGTCCGGATGTCGCGTTCATGGGCCCTACGCTAGGCCAATTTGTCCGCGTACGAGGCGTATTGCCCCTCCCCTGTCAGGGATGAATCAGGGTTGACTTCACCTGACCGCGATATATCGTGTCTATCGAGATACGCGATATGTTGCGTTGCCGATACGGGAGGTCAGCACCATGACAGAGTGGTCCGTCACCGAGCCGACGAAGCTGGCTCCGGCCGACCCCGTGACGCTTCTGCAGGTCCGCATCGTCAACGGCGCGGTGAACGTGGTGGGGACGGACGAGAGTTCCGCCCGGGTGGAGATCTCCGAGATCGACGGTCCTCCGCTGATCGTGACGCAGGACGGCTCCACGCTGACCGTGACCTACGAGGACCTGCACTGGAAGAGCATCCTCAAGTGGTTCGAGCGCAGGGAGTACCGGCGCCGGGCCGTGGTCTCCGTCGCCGTCCCCGCGGGCGTCGACGTCGAGGTGGGCGTGGTCGGCGCCGAGGCGGTCGTCACGGGGATCAGAGGGCGTACGGAGGTGCGCGGCGTCACGGGCGACACCACCCTCCTCGGGCTCTCCGGCCCGGTGCGCGCCGAGAGCGTCTCGGGCAGTCTGGAGGCCCAGTCGGTCACCGGCGCGCTGCGCGTCAACTCCGTGACCGGCGACGTGACGGTGATCGAGGGCGCGGGCTCCTCCGTGAAGGCCGACACGGTCAGCGGCGACATGGTCATCGACCTCGACCCGGCCCGGCTCGACGGCCCGCCCGCCGACATCCGGCTCACCAGCGTCTCCGGCGAGGTCGCCATCCGGCTCCCGCACCCGGCCGACGCCCGGGTCGAGGCGAGCACCACGAGCGGCGCCGTGTCGAACGCCTTCGAGGACCTGCGGGTGGGAGGCCAGTGGGGCGCCAAGTCCATCACCGGCACGCTCGGTTCGGGCCGGGGCACGCTCAAGGCGACGACCGTCTCCGGCTCCATCGCCCTGCTCCGCCGCCCCGAGCCCCAGGACGACGGCGAAGCCACCCCCTCGTCCGCTCCCTCCTCGACCGGAAAGGTGCTCTGACATGCCGCCCGTCTTCGCCCACGGACGCCTCCGCCTGTACCTCCTCAAGCTGCTCGACGAGGCCCCGCGCCACGGGTACGAGGTGATCAGGCTCCTGGAGGAGCGCTTCCAGGGGCTGTACGCACCCTCGGCGGGCACGGTCTACCCGCGCCTCGCCAAGCTGGAGGCCGAGGGCCTCGTCACCCACGCCAGCGAGGGCGGCCGCAAGGTCTACTCGATCACCGACGCCGGCCGCGCCGAGCTGGCCGGGCGCGACGCCGAACTGGACGACCTGGAGCGGGAGATCCGCGAGTCGGTCTCGGAGCTGGCGGCGGAGATCCGCGACGACGTGCGCGGGGCGGCCGGCCGGGTCCGCAGCGAGATGCGCGCGGCCGCGGGAGAGAGCCGCACGGTGGAGCCTCCCTCGTTCGCCGAGGCCAAGGAGGAGATGCGCCGGTTCAAGCAGGAGTGGAAGCAGCAGGCCCGCGAGGCCCGCGAGGAGGCCAGGTCGGCGCGGCGCCAGGCGAAGGAGTTCCAGCGGATCGCCCAGCAGGTGCAGGAGGAGGTCCAGGACCGGTTCTCGCGGGGCGACTGGCCCAAGGGGGTCTGGGAGGGGATCTCGGGCATCACGGCCCAGCTCGGCGACCTGGTGGCGGGCACGACCCACCCGAAGGCCGCCTCGCAGGAGCCGCCGTTCGCGAAGGCCTCATCTGACGAGACCCCCGCCGAGGAGGCCCCCGCCGAGGAAGCGCCGGAGTGGGCGCGGGACACGGTGGGCACGGGAGACCCGGCCCGCGACCTCGACCGGCTCCTCGACCGCTTCCGCGACGAGATCCGCGACGCGGCCCGCGACCACGGGGTGACCCAGGACCAGCTGAAGGAGACCCGCAGCCACTTGTCGACGGCGGCCCTCCGCATCAAGACCCTGCTGAACCCGGAGAGAAAGCCCTGACGGACGGGGTCCGGGCCGGACTGAGCCGGACCGAGCCGGACCGAGCCGGGCCGAGCCGGGCCGAGCCGGGCCGAGCCGAGCCGAGCCGAGCCAGGCCAGGCCGGGCCCTGACCGAGCCGGCCCGGTCGCGCGTCACCACGTCACCGCGTCACCACGTCACCGCCTCACCGCCTCACCGCCTCACCGCCTCACCGCGTCACCAGTCGAGCGCCCAACCCCACACGGGGCCCGTCAGCCCCGTGTCGCCGTGACCGTCACCCGGGCGTTCGGGGTCGCGAGGATCCAGGCGCGGGTGCGGTCCTTTCGCAGGACCACTGCGCCGCCGCGGGCCGTCACCCGCCAGTCGCCGGGCGGCAGGGAGAGCTCGGTGAGGCGGGAGCCGCGCCGGCCGGCCGCGTCGTACGACAGGCGGTAGACCCCGGCCCCCGGGTCGTACGACGCGGAGCGGACCGTGCCGGCGACCGCCTCCGCGTACGGCTCGGCGGTCAGCTCCTTGTTCGTACGGAAGGCCCCGGCGGCGTCCACCGCGCAGTAGCCGCCGCCGTAGCACCACTCCCAGCCGGTCCAGCCGGAGCTGTAGCGGCCGAGGGAGGCCATGGCATCGCGGTAGAAGCGGTTCATGTTCGGAAGGGAGTTGTTGAGGGGTCCCCACTCCCCCACGACCACGGGCACCTTGTACTCCTTGGGGTACTGCGTGACCGCCGCCTCGTAGTTCTCGATCCAGCCGGTCGCCGGGTCGTAGTCGCCGCCCGCCTCCATGACGCCGTTGTAGAAGTGCGGGGCGTAGACGATCTTCGGGTCGTCGATCCGGCCGAGCCCCGTCGGCACGCCCTCGCCCACGATGGGGGTCGGTTCGACGAAGACCCAGTTGTCGTCGTCGACCGCGCGGATCGCGTCCGCGATCCGGTTGTACATGGGGGTGAGCTGCTCCCGTTCGATGCGGCGGGCCGCCGTCGCCAGGTCCTCGCCCTCGCGGAGCTCGCCCATCGGCTCGTTGATGGGGTCGTAGCCGAACACGGCCGGGTGGTCCTCGAAGCGGTCGGCGAGCACCCGCCACATGCGGGCCTGGGCGCGCTGCAGGTCCTCGTCCTCGTACAGGTGGGTGAAGGCGCGCTGGACGGCGGGCTCGAAGTACTCGGAGAACCAGTCGTCGGGGTGCGGGGTGAAGGGCAGCCCGTCGGTCCTGGTCGCCCACGCCGGGATGCCCCGGCTGCCGAACGCGGGCCCGAACACGTCCTGGTGGGCGTCGAGGAGGACCTTCACGTCGTACTTCCGGGCCCAGTCCAGGACCCGTTCGATCTTGCGGAGGTAGTCCTCGCTGTAATGGCCGGGCGTGGGCTCCAGGTCGTCCCAGAAGACAAGCAGCCGGGCGAAGTTGTAGCCCTTGGCGCGCATGTCGCGGAAGTGCTTCTCGGTGATCGCGGAGAGGGCCTGCTCGCCCCGGTGGGACTTGTCCGCGAGGTTCCAGCCGCGCAGCTGGAGGGTGCGCCCCTTCGCGTCAGTGAGGACCGGTATCGCATCACCCGTCTCGGCGTGGGCGGCGGTCGGGGCGAGGAGTGCGGCGACAACGGCGGTCGCGGCAAGGGTGGTGCGCAACAAGGGAGACCTCCGGCACGACAAGGTGAGAGATATTCATGTTTCGCGTGCCGGAGATCTCATCAGGTCAACCGACCTGGTTCAAGAGGTTGGTCAGGAGGTCTTCAGAACGATCTTTCCGAAGAGCTCGCCGGAGGCCATCTTCTGGAAGCCCTCCCGGGCCCGGTCCAGCGGCAGGACCTCGTCGATCACCGGCCGCAGGCCCGTCGCCGCGCAGAACGACAGCAGGTCCTCCAGCTCGTCCTTGGAGCCCATCGTGGAGCCGACGACCTTCAGCTCCAGGAAGAAGATCCGGGTCAGCTCCGCGTGCGAGGGCCGGTCGCCGCTCGTGGCGCCCGAGATGACGAGCGTGCCGCCGGGCCGCAGCGACTTGACCGAGTGCGACCAGGTGGCGGCGCCGACGGTCTCGATGACGGCGTCCACCCGCTGCGGGAGCCGCGCCCCCGGCTCGTACGCCTCGACGGCGCCGAGCTCGACGGCCCGCTTGCGCTTGGCCTCGTCGCGGCTGGTGGCGAAGACCCGCAGGCCGGCCGCCTTACCGAGGGCGATCGCGGCGGTGGCGACGCCGCCGCCCGCGCCCTGCACGAGTACGGAGTCCCCGGGCCGCACGCCGGCGTTGGTGAAGAGCATGCGGTACGCGGTGAGCCAGGCGGTGGGGAGGCAGGCGGCCTCCTCGAAGGACAGCTCCTTCGGCTTGGGCAGCACGTTCCAGGAGGGGACGCTCACGCGCTCGGCGAAGGTGCCCTGGTAGCGCTCGGTGAGGATGGAGCGGGGCTCGTTCGGCCCCACGCCATGACCCGTCTGGCCGATGACGGAGTGCAGGACGACCTCGTTGCCGTCCTCGTCGATGCCGGCGGCGTCGCAGCCGAGGATCATCGGCAGCTTCTCCTCGGGCAGACCGACCCCGCGCAGCGACCACAGGTCGTGGTGATTGAGCGAGGCGGCCTTGACGGTGACGGTGGTCCAGCCGGGACGCGCCTCGGGCTCGGGGCGTTCGCCCAATTCGAGGCCGTTCAGGGGCTGGTCGCGGTCGATTCGGGCAGCGTAGGCAGCGAACATGGCCCCGACCCTAGGGGCCCGCGGGTGCGTGACGGAACCGCACCTGGCTGTGACGCACACCCCACCCGTACAGCAGATCCGTCCGCCCCACCCGTACGCCCCACCCGTACGCCCCATGCCCCCTTACGCCGAAGGGCCCCGTCCGGTCCTTTCGGACAGGAGCAGGGCCCTTCGGCGTACCTGGAGCGCGTCAGCGGCGCGCGACGCCCTCGGCGCGGGCGGCGGCGGCGACCGCGGCCGCGACGGCCGGGGCGACCCGCTCGTCGAACGGCGACGGGATCACGCAGTCGGCGGCGAGCTGGTCACCGACGACGTCGGCGATGGCGTTGGCCGCGGCGATCTTCATGCCCTCGGTGATCCGGGAGGCCCGGACCTGGAGCGCGCCGGCGAAGATGCCGGGGAACGCGAGGACGTTGTTGATCTGGTTCGGGTAGTCCGAACGACCGGTCGCCACGACGGCCGCGTACTTGTGCGCGACGTCGGGGTGGACCTCGGGGTTCGGGTTGGCCATGGCGAACACGAAGGCGTTCGGGGCCATGGAGGCGACGGCCGCCTCGGGGACCGTACCGCCGGAGACGCCGATGAAGACGTCCGCGCCGGCCAGGGCGCTCTCCAGGGAGCCGCTGAGGCCCGCCTTGTTGGTGAGCTCGGCGATCTCGCGCTTGACGTCCGTGAGGTCCTCGCGGTCGCGGCTGACGATGCCCTTGCGGTCGGCGACGGCGACGTCGCCGAGGCCGGCCTCCAGGAGGAACTTGGCGATGGCCACACCGGCCGCGCCGGCGCCGGAGATGACACCGCGCAGGTCGCCGAGGGTCCGGCCGGTCAGCTTCGCCGCGTTGCGCAGGGCCGCGAGGGTGACGATGGCGGTGCCGTGCTGGTCGTCGTGGAAGACCGGGATGTCGAGGCGCTCCTGGAGCTTGCGCTCGATCTCGAAGCACCGCGGGGCCGAGATGTCCTCCAGGTTCACTCCGCCGAAGGACGGGGCGAGGCGGACGACGGTCTCGACGATCTCGTCGGTGTCGGTGGTGGCGAGGGCGATCGGGACCGCGTCCACGCCGCCGAACTGCTTGAAGAGGATCGCCTTCCCCTCCATGACCGGGAGGGAGGCCTCCGGGCCGATGTCACCGAGGCCGAGCACCGCGGTGCCGTCGGTCACGACGGCCACGACCTGGGACTTCCAGGTGTAGTCGTTGACCAGCTCGGGCTGCTCGGCGATCGCGGTGCACACCTTGGCGACGCCGGGCGTGTACGCGAGGGACAGGTCGTCCTTGTTCCGGACGGGGACGGTGGCCTGCACGGCCATCTTGCCGCCCCGGTGAAGGGCGAAGACAGGATCGAAGGGCTCCTCGGGAGCCCCTTCCGTACCACTGTCATTGCGAGGATTGACGATCTCCGCTGCCATTGGGATGACCCCTTAAGTCTGCTTCATTTGAGGGTTGGCCGCTCCTGGTGTGGAGCGGTGGGCGGGTCCCGCGGCCGCCGTGTCTGGCAGCCGCGCGGGCGCGCCGCACAACGCGCCCTGAGCCCCGGATGAGGGGTGTAAGGATCCTTCTTACCGGACGGACGGCACCGCAGACGAGTCCATATCCGCTCGGTGACGCGACTCATACCGAGCGCGTCCGGACGCGGACGGAGAACGACACGTCACTCAATGTCCCGATAGATGGTTTCCGCACCCGATTGGTGGCCTTCCACTCGTCCGAATGGCGAGATGAACAGCAGATTTTTCGGTGAGAGGGAAGGGATTCCGAAGAAGATCCGGCCTTGATGTACCGGCCTGTCGCGATTTCGGGGTCACCCGTTATCCGATTTTGACATCCGAGGCCGTCGGTTTGTGGCAGTCCGAATGGCAAGATGCCGTAATCACACGAGGTCGCGACACTCGAAGAGACGTACGCGACACCTGGCAGCTCCCTCACACGCCGGAGGAACCCGACCATGACCGCACGCTCCACGCGCTGTACGACCGCCAAGACCCGCACCTCCCGTCTTGCCGCGGTCGCCGCCATCGCGGTCGCCGGCTCGATGCTGCTGACCGCCTGCGGCGACCAGACCGAGAGCGGCGGCTCCACCAAGGAGACCGGCTCCGCGTCCGCGAGCAAGGCCCCGCTCTTCTCGAAGCTCCCGGCCGACATCCAGAAGGCGGGCGTCATCAAGGTCGGCACGGACGCCTCGTACGCCCCGATGGAGTTCACCGACGGCGGCAAGATCGTCGGCGTCGACCCGGACCTCGGGGAGGCCCTCAGCAAGCAGCTCGGCGTCAAGCTCGAGTTCGTCTCGGGCACCTTCGACGGCCTGATCACCTCGATCTACACCGGCCGTCAGCAGCTGATCATGTCCTCGATGACGGACAACAAGAAGCGCCAGGAGGGCCTGGACGACAACGGGAAGAAGATCGGCAAGGGCATCGACTTCGTCGACTACTTCAGCTCCGGCGTCTCCCTGCTGGTCAAGAAGGGCAACCCGCAGGGCGTCAACTCCCTCGACGACCTCTGCGGCAAGACCGTCGCCGTCCAGCGCGGCACGATCTACGAGGACACCTTCAAGGCGCAGGCCACGAAGTGCGGCGACAAGAAGCTGACCATCCAGGCCTTCGACACCGACGCCGAGGCCCAGACCCGCGTAAAGGCGGGCGGCGCGGTCGCCGACCTGAACGACTACCCGGTCGCCGCGTACATCGCGAAGACCTCGGGCGGCGGCAACGACTTCGAGGTCGTCGGCAGCCAGAGCGACGTCGGCCTCTTCGGCATCGGCGTCTCGAAGGACCAGACCCAGCTGCGCGACGCCGTCAAGGAGGCGCTCGACGCGATCATCAAGGACGGCTCCTACGCGGAGGTCCTGAAGAAGTGGGACGTCGAGGGCAGCGCGGTCAAGTCGGCCACGATCAACGCCGGCAAGTGACCTTTCCTCGTACCACTGAAGGGCAGTCGTCATGACTGACAAGATCAGCAAGGAACCGGCCGCCGCTCCGGCCGGTCCCACCCCCTCGGGCGTCCCGTACGAGGCGATCAAGGCCATCCCCGTGCGCCACTACGGCCGCTGGGTCTCCGGCGTCGTGGTCGTGGTCCTTCTCGGGTGGCTCGTCTACGCCTTCTCCCAGGGCGATGTCGTCTGGGACACGGTGTGGGACAAGGTGTTCGACCCCTCCGTCATCGACGGCATGTGGAACACCATCATCATCAGCATCTCGTCGATGGCCCTCGGCCTCGTCCTCGGCATCGTCTTCGCCGTGATGCGGCTCTCCAAGAACCCGGTGACCGGTGCCGTCGCCTGGCTCTACATCTGGTTCTTCCGCGGCACCCCGGTGTACGTGCAGCTGCTGGTGTGGTTCAACCTGTCGCTGATCTTCCACTACATCAACCTCGGGCCGATCTACAAGAACGAGACCGTGGACGTCATGACGCCGTTCATGGTGGCCCTGCTCGGCCTCGGCCTGAACGAGGGCGCCTACATGGCGGAGATCGTCCGCGCGGGCATCCAGTCGGTCGACGAGGGCCAGACCGAGGCGGCGCACGCGCTGGGCATGTCCCAGACGAAGACGATGGGCCGCATCGTGCTCCCGCAGGCCATGCGGGTGATCGTGCCGCCGACGGGCAACGAGTTCATCAACATGCTGAAGACCTCGTCCCTGGTCTCGGCCGTGCAGTACACCGAGCTCCTGCGCGCCTCGTCGAACATCGGCAACACGGCCGGTGCCGTGATGGAGATGCTGTTCGTCGCCTCCATCTGGTACCTGGCGCTGACCAGCGTGTTCAGCGTGGGCCAGTACTACCTGGAGCGGCGTTTCGCCCGCGGTTCGACGCGTAACCTGCCGCCCACGCCGTTCCAGCGGGTCAAGACCAACCTGACCACGTTCAAGCGTTCCCCGGAGGCATCGGCATGACCGGTCAGACCATGGTCAAGGCGGAGGGCGTCCACAAGTCCTACGGCGCGGCCCACATCCTCCGCGGCATCGACCTGGAGGTGCAGAACGGCGAGGTCTTCTGCCTCGTCGGCCCCTCCGGGTCCGGCAAGTCGACCTTCCTGCGGTGCATCAACCACCTGGAGCGCATCGACGGCGGCCGGCTGTCCGTCGACGGCGAGCTGGTGGGCTACAAGCAGAAGGGCGACAAGCTCTACGAGCTGAAGGACAGCGAGGTCGCGGTCCAGCGCCGTGACATCGGCATGGTCTTCCAGCGCTTCAACCTCTTCCCCCACATGACGGCCCTGGCCAACGTCATGGAGGCGCCCATCCAGGTGAAGGGCGAGTCCAAGGCGGTGGCGCGCGAGCGGGCCGAGCGCCTGCTCGACCGGGTCGGCCTCGGGGACAAGATGGGGAACTACCCGTCGCAGCTCTCCGGCGGCCAGCAGCAGCGCGTGGCCATCGCCCGCGCGCTGGCGATGGAGCCGAAGCTGATGCTCTTCGACGAGCCGACCTCGGCGCTCGACCCGGAGCTCGTGGGTGACGTCCTCGACGTCATGCGGGACCTGGCCGAGTCGGGCATGACGATGATCGTCGTCACGCACGAGATGGGCTTCGCCCGTGAGGTCGGCGACTCGCTGGTCTTCATGGACGGCGGCGTCGTGGTCGAGTCGGGCAACCCGCGGGACGTCCTGACGAACCCGCAGCAGGACCGGACGAAGGCGTTCCTTTCGAAGGTGCTGTAAGACGCGTGAAAAGGGGCGGTACGGGTTCTCCGTACCGCCCCTTTCACGCGTCCGGGCTACTTCACGGCGAGGACCAGGCTGTCGGAGGGCGAGCACCAGACCGGCCGGACCTCGGCGAAGCCGGCCCCGCGGAGGGTGTCGGCGTGCCAGCGGGCGGAGGGGGTGTCGCCGTCGGCGTGCTCGCCGTAGATCTCGAAGCGGCGGGCGGTGGGCTCGGCGAGGACGGGGTCCTTGGCGGCGAGGGCCCACCAGTCGGCCCAGTCGAGGACCCCGGCGGACTTCTCGCGGTCCATGCGGGCGTGCCGCTGGGCCCGCTCGGCGGCGTTGATACGGGGCGTGGTCTCGTCGATCATGTGGTCGGCGTTCATGAAGACCCCGCCGTCCCGGACGAGACCGGCGAGCTGCCCGTAGAGGGCCGTCAGGGGCCCGCTGTGGAGCCAGTGGAGGGCGGTGGCGGTGAGGACGGCGTCGTACGTCTCGTGGGGCAGGCTCGCGGCCCACGCGGGGTCCTTGAGGTCGGCGGTCACGAAGGTGACGCGCTCGTCGCCCGCGAAGGAGCCCTCGGCGATGGCGAGGAGGGCCGGGTCGAGGTCGACGCCGGTACTGGTCGCCCCGGGGAACCGCTCGAGGAGCCGGCTCGTGATACTTCCCGTACCGCACGCGAGGTCGAGGACGCGGGGCTCCGGCCCCACCAGCGCCTCGACCATGTCGAGCATCACGCGGAACCGCTCCTCGCGGTCCGGCATGTACCACTCCTGCTGACGGTCCCAGCTCTGCTGCCAGCCCGCCCAGTCGGTTTCGGTCATGGTCGTTCCTCCCCGCGTCGGCCCTACCATTCGTAATACCCTCGAAGGGGAAACAGCCGTTACCCCCTCCGACCGAGACATTAGCCCGCCGAAGTAAGGACTACAAGTGGAACTGGCCCATTACTCGGACTTCGCCGTGCGTCTGGTCAACACCGAGGAGCCGGCGCGCAGCAAGGACGCCCTGACCTCCGTCGAGGTGCTCCGGGACCTCTTCGGCCCCGCCACCCAGATGGCCCGGCGGGTCACCGAGGCGGACCTGCCGCGCTTCCGCGCGGTACGCGCGCGCCTGCGGGCGGTCTTCGCGGCGGCGGACGAGGGCGACCACACAGGGGCGGTCGACCTCCTCAACTCCCTCCTCCTGGAGTTCCCCGTCAGCCCGCAGATCTCCGGGCACGACACCCTCGACGAGGAGGGCCGGCCGCGCTGGCACATGCACCTCGCCGACCACTCCTCGAACGCGACCACGGGCTACGCGGCCATCTCGGCGATGGGCCTCGCCTTCCACCTGACGGAGTTCGGCGCCGACCGGCTCGGCCTCTGCCAGGCACCGCCCTGCCGCAACGCCTACCTCGACACCTCCACCAACCGCTCCCGCCGCTACTGCTCGGACCGCTGCGCGACCCGCGCCAACGTGGCCGCCTACCGGGCCCGCAAGCGCCTGGAGGCCGAACGGTCGGACCACACCGGCCTGACCGCGGACACGAGCCAGGAGAGCACCACGCCCGCCGAACGCTGACGCCCCGGCGTCACCGGCCGGTACCGCGCCCGCACCCGCCCGAGAACCAGCTCGGGCGGTACGGCCCCGAAGACGCGACTGTCCCCCTCGGCGTCCGGATTGTCACCCAGCACCCACCAGCCGCCGTCGCGTCGCTCGATCAGCCGCTTCACGATGAGCAGATCCTGCTGGAGCGGATGCCGCAGCACGGCCACACACCCGGCCCGCAGCCGCGCCCCGTACTGCACGAGCAACTGGTCACCGTGCAGCAGCGTGGGCACCATCGAGATCCCCGTCACCTCGGCGATCCCGAACGGAGCACCGGCCTCCCCCGCCTGCTCGCGCCCCGACCGCGCCATCCGGCACCTCCCGATCCGCTCGTGCGTCCGCTCGTCCACTCGTACACGAGTCCCATGGTGACCCTGGACTTTTGACCTAAGCCCCAGGGGGCGCCCGCGAAAACGCCCTTCTCACCGAGTAATGTCCCACCTGAGAAGACGATCACGAGGAAGGACGGCTCAATGCTCTCCCGCCTGTTTGCCCCCAAGGTGAAGGTCAGCGCCCACTGCGACCTCCCGTGCGGCGTGTACGACCCCGCCCAGGCCCGCATCGAGGCCGAGTCCGTCAAGGCTGTCCAGGAGAAGTACCTGGCCAACGAGGACCCGCACTTCCGTGCCCGCGCCACGGTCATCAAGGAGCAGCGCGCGGAGCTCGCCAAGCACCACGTCTCGGTGCTCTGGAGCGACTACTTCAAGGCCCCGCACTTCGAGAAGTACCCCGAGCTCAACCAGCTGGTCAACGACACCCTGAAGGCCCTCTCGGCCGCCAAGGCGTCGACCGACCCGAAGACGGGCGAGAAGGCGCTGGAGCTCATCGCCGAGATCGACCGCATCTTCTGGGAGACCAAGAAGGCCTGACCTTCACCCGGTCCCCGACCACACCCGGTCCGCCGGTCGCCGAACAACGGCGACCGTGGCGGGCCGGGTGCGGTGTTTTCCGGGGCCGGAGGTGCGCGTAGAGCCGCAGGGTGACGACGGCGGACGCGTACCCGAGGCCGAACTGCACCTGCTTGACGCTCGCCTCAGTAGGGCGGCGGCTGGTCGACCCGACCGCCTCTGTGAGCCGTGGGGATGTGGTCACGAGCACCGCCGGGCAGGGAGGCGACGCACTCCGGCGAGCAGGCGTTGACCAGGAGTGGCAGCACGTCTGTGGCCACGCGCAGGGAGATCCACACCTGCTGGAGCCCGCCTTGCTCGATCGGGCCGTCGCAGACACTGCAGCCTTGGAGGGCTGTGGGACCCCAACGCCCGGGATCCAGACGTTCCGGATCGAGGCCCGCGAGGGAGTCCGGGGACGACGTCAGCTTCGGGAAGGGCGGCCGGAGCCTGAAGTTGCCGAAGAGGGCTCGCGTGCTCACCGTGCTGCGGGCCAGCCGTCGGCAGCGGGTGATCTCGTAGGGGAACCAGTGCAACCGGTAGGAGGTGTACGGGGTGAACTCCTCCAGGCAGCTCATGGCCCCGATCTCGGGCGGGACCCGGACCAGGTTGCTGCCGTAGAGCACGAGGTGCTTGACCGCCGTCAGTTTGGCGATGCTCGGCGGCAGGGTGATGACCTGCCGGCGCTCCTCCGGGCTCAACTCGGTCAGCGGCTTGAACTCCTCGCGCCCGTCGGCCGCGGCCTCCTCGACCAGCTCCAGCAGGCGCCGCCAGCCCGGCGCGGTGGGGTCCTGCCGCTCGGCGTGAAACCCGACGCGGGCCCGCGGACGGGGACGGGACTGGTCGAAGCAGGAGCAGAAGTCCCGGAAGTTTCCACGCCCTCCCGGCACCGGATCCGCCACGTCGCCCCATCGGTTCGCAACGACCTGCGGCTCTCCCCCGTCCGTCATGGCGCCACGGTACCGAGGTCGTCGCAGTCCGTCGCAGCGAATACGCGGTGAGGTATCGGGCTGCCACAACCTCCTGGCCTGTGCGGCCGTACCGCTCACTACGCTGGCGTGCGTGAACACGCCGTCGACCCCACGACTGACCCTGGAAGCCGCACGTGCCCTTCAGGGCATGCTCCGAACCGAGATCGGACCGGGGCTCACCGAACAAGAGCTCGACGCGGTCGAGGCGCGGTTCGGCTTCACCTTCTCGGCGGATCACCGGGTCTTCCTCGCCGCCGGGCTCCCACGGGGCTCGTCGAGCTGGCCCGACTGGCGCGACGGCGACCCCGAGGACCTGGCCGGGCGGCTGGCGTGGCCGGTGGACGGGGTGCTCTTCGACGTGGAGCACAACGTGTTCTGGCATCCCGCCTGGCCGTCGAGGCCGGCGGAGAAATCCGAGGCACTGCGCGTCGCCAGGACCGAACTGGAGAGCGTGCCGCAGCTGGTTCCGGTCTACGGGCACCGCTACCTGCCCGGCACGGCCGGCGAGTACGGACACCCGGTCCTGTCCGTCTACCAGACCGACATCATCCTGTACGGGAACGACCTCACCGACTACATCCACCACGAATTCGTCGGCCGGTCGAGCGGCCTCCTCGCCCACGCGACCGTCGACTTCTGGTCGTACTTCGTGGAGGGCGGACCGGGTATCGACGTCACCGCGCCCACGCCGTTCACGCCGTACGCCATGACCGCGCAGGAAGCCGTCGACTGCATCCGGATGCTGGCCCTGGAACGCCTGATCGGCCGCCGACACCACCCGGAGCAGCTCATCGAAGCCGGCCTCACGGCCCTGGTCCTAGACGTCGAGACGGAGTCCCTTCCCCTCCTCGCCGGCCTGTCACGCTCCGGGCACGAGCAGGCCGACGCCCTTTTCGACCAGGTGCTGAGCGAACTCGGCCTGCTCCAGGACCTTCCGGCCGACACCACCGACCTCCCCTGGGAAGCGGCCCGCTGGGAACTCGTCCGCTGGTGGCTCCGGCTGATCGTGAACGGCAGCCTGGCCCCCGGCGCCGGCGGTGACCTGATCACGTACGAAGGGTGGGGCGCGCTGGCCCACCCGCAGCAGCTCAAGCCACTGGTCGAGAAGACCGACGCCTACAACGACTGGGCGGCGATCCGACAGGGAGACCGGGAACACCTGGCGGAACAGATCGTCGAGGAGGCGGGCCGCCTGCTGGACGGGCCCTGGCCGCCGCTGAACTGATCTCAGCGGCGGCAGACGAGGATCCCTCCAAGGCAGGTGATCTCGTACGCGCCGTAGCGGACGATGTGGTCGGCAACGAGTGTGCGGGCGCGGTCGATGGTCGCGTCGAAGGGCACGTCGTGCTGGTCCGCCCAGGCGCGGTACGAAGCCATGTGAGCGATGACAGGCTCGGGGTCGTGGACCGTGATGGTCCCCGGCAGTTCGAGGACCTCCACCCGGCTGAACTCCTCACCGAGGAACGCCAGGGCCTTCTCCAGGGAAAAGCGGGCACTGAGCGAGATCCGGGCCGGGCCTCGGTCGATGCCGAGGACGTCGCCGGCGGCCCGCTGCCAGAGGTCGTCGAGTTCGGCCTTGTCGCGGTCGCTGTTGGTGGAGGCGACCACCAGCCCGCTGCGGGCAACGACACGGGCCAGTTCCCTGACCGCCTGGGGAATGTCGGGAACGTGGTACAGCATGTGGAGCGCGAGAGCGGCGTCGACGCTGCCCGCCGCCAGCGGAAGCCGCGTGGCGTCCGCCACGGCGACCGGGCCAGGGACGCCGGCAAGGATGCCGGGAGCGATGTCGAGGCCGAGCAGGGACAGGTCCGGGCGGTCCTGGCGGAGCCGCTGGATGAACTTGCCGTTGCCGCAGCCGATGTCGACGACGCGCCCGCGTACGTCGCCCAGCCGCTCGGCCACGAGGCCGGGGAGGTCGTACCGGGGCGTCTGCCACTGGTAGAGCGACTGCCGGGCAGCCAGGTCCCGGTCTCCGTTGTAGGCGCTGCCCGCCAGGCGGACCCGGTCGGTGACGGCAGCGTCGTGGGCAGCGGACAGGTCGGTCACGTCGGCAACTCCGGATGGTGGGCGGCGGGCAGGGACGCACGGACGGCCGTGTGCTGGAGTCGTTCGCGCAGGTGCACCGCCTGCGTGGCTCCACCGTACTGCGGCCCTTCCAGCTCCCGCCCAAGAACGGTGAGCCGGCGCACGATGCTGGCCGACATGCGCTCCGGCGAGGACTGGAGAACGAAGCCAAGCATCTTCTCAGTACCGTCCAGGTCACCCAGGAGCATGTGCCCGCGGGCGAGATCGAGGTGCGCGGCGAACAGGTCACCGACCGACTGGTCATCTCCGTCCGCGCGGCGATAGAGGCGGATCGCCGTCTCTGCGCTGACGATGGCCCGGTGGACGTGTTCCTGCCCGCCCACGGCCAAGAGGGTCGTTCCGGCGTAAGCGAACTGCTTGGCCGCAGGGAAGTCGAAGACTCCCAGCAACTCGTCCCCACCCGAGAGCGCCTCGCGCGATCGTTCGGCATCCGACAGGGCAGCGAGCGCACCTGCCGAATCGCCGACTATCGCCAACGCCCGCGCCTCCAGACTCGCCAGCCGCGCGCCGATGCTGCCGCTCGCCCTGTGCCGCCGGCCGGCCTGCGCCAGCCGGGCCGCCTGCTCGTACCGCCCTGTCCAGTACGCGATCAACGACTCCACGGCCCGTACCCAGGCCAGCATCCCCTCGTGCCCCGCCGCCTCGGCACAGGCCCGTGCGGTGCGGGCGTGGGTGGCGGCGGAATCGTAGGCGCCAAGGTCAAGGCAGACGTGCGCGGACAGGCCACAGAGGCGAGCAGCGGAGAGGTAGAGGTCAGTGGTCTGCCGGGGATGCTGGCGCCCCGCGCAGCAGCTCGAAGGCCCCATCCCGTAACCGCCTGATCTCGACGTACTGCTCCATCAACGGGTGGCTGACGTACGTACGGGCGAGTCGGCCAACGTCTGCCTCCAGCTGCTCCACGACGAACTCGTCGGCGTTACGCTGCGCGATAAAGCGGGCGAAGTCCGCCGACCGCACCGCGTCCTCAGAGAGTGGGTTTCCACGGACGTGGGTGTCTTCGGGCAGCAGCACCGACGGCACAATCTCGACCTTGGCGGCATCGGACCCGTCCCGCTGCCCCTTGCTGACGGCAACAGCTTGGTCGAGCACGGCGACATCGACACTGAAGACCTGCGCCAGGTACTTCCGGGTGTAGGGAACAGGGATTCGGGCTTCACGCTCGTACCGCCCGATCTCCTTGCCGGTCTTCGCGGAACGCCCCTCCAGGGCGTTGTACTCGTCGGCAACCCTCTGCTGGCTCCAGCCGCGCTCGGTACGCAGCCGGACGAGCAAGGCGCCGATCCCGGTGTCGCCCATGCCGTCCCCCAGGAACACGTGACCTCTGGCCCCCATAGTGGCCCCCGTCTTGGCCCCCGTGCTGGCTCCCGACCCAAATGAGTTAAGTCGCTTTGCTGTTGACCATGGCAAGCAGACTCACCAACGAGGCGACCGACGCCGCCCCGGTCTTCCTTCCGGGCACGGGTCGGCACCGCACCATGCTCTTCCCCCGCCGCCGGACCACGCCGCGTACCGCTCGCGACTTCGTCGCCGCCACCCTGACCGAATGGGGTGAGACGAGCCGCCTCGACGACATGCGGCTGTGCACCTCGGAGCTCGTCACCAACGCCGTCCTTCACGGGGTGCCCGTGGGCCGGCTGGTCCTCGTACGCGTCGAGTCCCTCGACGAGGAGCTGCGGATCGAGGTCCACGACAGCGGCGAGAACAGGCCGACGAAGCGCGTTCCCGAGGAGTCTGCCGTCGACGGCCGCGGTCTGCTGATCGTCGCCGCCACCGCCGACAGCTGGGGCGCGAAGGAGCGGACCGGGCCCGGGAAGTGCGTCTGGGCCGCATTCGACCGTGCCAAGAACGGGGCCGCGCCCCTGCCGCCCCACACCACCGGCCCCCAGGGAGGCACCTCGTGACCACCCATCCCGTCTCGCCGAACACCGTTCTCGCCAATGCCCTCCACCACGCCGAGGACGTCCTGACCCCACGCATCCTGGCTTCCCCGCCCGAGCGGATCGTGCTGGTCGTCGGCACCCAGATCAACGGCGCCCCGCACATCGGCACCTCGCTCGTGCAGTCCCTGGCCTTCGCCATGGCCGCCCGACTGCGCGACCGCTTCGGTCTCCCCACCGAGGTGCTCTTCAGCGCCCTCGACAACGCCCCGTACGAGCTGGCCACCGACCCCGTCAGCGGCCACCGCTACCAGCGTGCCTACGCCCAGGCCCTCGGCGAGCAGGCCCTGCTCGACCTCGTCACCGCCCTCTACCAGCCCCTCTTCACCGCCCTGTCCAGGCGCCTGGGCATCCCGCACCGCATCGAGACGTACACCCAGCAGCAGGCCGGCGAGCACTACCGCCACACCTGGCTCCGGCTCCTCCCCCGCATCGACGCAGCCCGCTGGTGGCTCGCCCCCTCCACCGGCACCCCGCACCTCCGCATCCCCTGCCCGCACCCCGGATGCGGCTGGGCGGAGAAGCACGCCGAACGCACCCGGGTCCGCCTCACCGGGCCCGAGTCAGCGGTGGTCTCCGCCGTCTGCCTCCACCACGGCCCGTACGAGGCCACCATCACGCCCACCACCGGCGGCTACCTCGACCTGGCCACGCTCTACCGCAACCTGGTCAAGGAACTCGCCCTGACCAGCCCCCAGGGCACCCTGCGCGTCATGGTCAAGGGCGGCGACTGGGTCTTCGGCTCCCACCTCGTCGACGAGGCCCTCCAGGCCGTGGGCCTCATCCGCGCCCAGCTCCCGGCCCGACTGTTCTGCCCGCAGGTCGTCACCGACACCGGCGCCAAGCTGTCGAAATCCCTCATACGAGAAGGCCGTGCCCCCTTGCCCGACGGCGCCGCCCCTTGGATGCTCGACACCCGGCAGTGGCCCGGCACCGTCACCGAGTACGCCGACCAGCTGCTCGCCATGGCCGAGACCCTGCTCTCCGACCCCCGCCACTTCTTCCGCTCGTACTCGGCCGCCGAGACCGGCCGCCTGATCATCGCACCATCCACCAGGAGCGTTCCCTCCCGATGACCGACCGCACCGCCCGCGTCCGCGAGCTCAACCTCTACCGCCAGTACTTCGAGCTCGTCGCCGCGGGCACCAAGACCATCGAGGTGCGGGTCAAGTACCCGCACCTCGCGGACCTCGCCGCCGGCGACACCATCCGCTTCCGGATCAAGGACACCGACGAGACCTGCGACGTCCACGTTCTCCGCGTCACCGAGTACCCCGACTTCGAGGCCCTCCTCGACGGCGAAGGCCCGTCCAACGTCAACCCGACCGCCACCCGCGACCAGCAACTCGCCAACATCCGCACCATCTACGGGCCCGAGAAGGAAGCCCTCGGAGCCCTCGCCATCGAGATGAAGCGCATGGCCTGACCGATTCCAGCTCTTACAAGATCGGACACTCGCAGCCATCCTCGACCGAAACGGCAAGCCCCATCGAAGCCGCCCCGGCGGCACCACCCAGGAGGGGACGCGGTGACCAGTTCAGTTCCCTGGACGGATCGTCTGTCCACCGGTACAGAGGCGACTCAGGACGACGTGGTGCGCTGGTACCAGAGCACGCGCGAAGGCAAGGCGTACGTGCCCTCGATGATCTGGGGCACGCTCCAGACCGAGGCGTACGCCACCGTGATCCTCGGCCAGGTCGTCGACTTCCTCGGCGTCCCGAACGACGTGCCGACGGGCGTCGCCAAGCGCATGCAGCGACAGCAAGTGCTGTACGACGGCGAGCACCACTACGACGTCGTCCTCGGGGAACAGGCTCTCTACACGAACATCGGTGGACCCGAAGTCATGCGAGAACAGATCGAGCGCCTCCTGCGAGAGCTCGGCCTTGCCTCGCTCACACTCGGGATCCTTCCCTCCACCGCACGGGTGGACCTGTTCCCCGTCCACGCGTTCAACATCTATGGCGATGGCGACCGGGCCCACGTCGAACTCGTCTCCTCCTCCGTGGACATCACGGAACCGAGTGAACTCGACCTCTACAACAAAGCCTTCACCACGCTGAGCAGTGCGGCATCGTACGGCGACGCGGCCGAGGAGCTCCTGAAGAAGGCCCACTCCTTCTGGACCAACACCCCGCTCCGGCAGTAACCCCCCTGGCACTCCAGCGGCCGGAGCGCCGCAACAATCCGTAGCGCACACGATCAAGACCGCCGCGCCACTCACATGCCCGACAACCCGTCCGACGAAGGGAACCCGGTGCCCCAGCAGGCCGACGGCCAACCGAAAACTCTCAAGCCGACGCTCGAATCCATGACACTGCTGGTCGCTGCCGTCATCGTCCACGACAAGGCCACCAACCGTGTCGTCCTCCTCCAGCGCAGCGAGAACGCCAAGTTCGCCCAGGGTCTGTGGGACCTCCCCGTCGGCAAGAGCGAGCCGGGCGAACCCATCACGGAGACCGCCGTCCGCGAGCTCTACGAGGAGACGGGCATGACGGTGAAGCCCGAGTCCCTCAAGGTCGCCCACATCATCCACGGCGCCTGGGGTGTCGAGGCCCCCAACGGCTTCCTCACCGTCGTCTTCGCCGCCCACGAGTGGACCGGCAAACCCGAGAACCGCGAACCCCGCAAGCACTCCCAGGTCCGCTGGGTCGACGCCGACGCCATCCCGGAGGAATTCGTGGAGACCACCGCCAGCGCCCTTGACCGCTATCTCGGAGGCGGGCCGCAGGTCTCCCTCAGCGGCTGGAACTAGGCAACAACACAGCGTCCCGGCACACCCGCGAGGACCGGGACGCGGTCGCGTCCAAACTCGACGCCCGGCCACGCCAACGCTCGGATGGGAACCTCACGCAGACCTGCGGCTCAGTCCTAGCGTTGTCTTTCCGGCGAGAACTACAAGGCCGTTGTCAGTGCTTGCAGGCAGGATCACGGGCATGACGCCGTTGCTTCTTTCCGACATCGAACAAGCCGTCCGCAGCAGCTGGAGTGCCGAGACGTGCACGCCTGAGTTCCGATCGCGCTGGACCGAGGACAACCCGGCTCGGGACCAGTGCGGGGTGACCGCCATGGTGCTCAATGACCTGCTGGGAGGCGAGCTGGTCCGCGGGGAGGTCCACGTCAACGGAGAGCGTGTGGACTACCACTGGTGGAACCGCCTGGGCATGGGCATTGAGGTCGATCTCACCCGCGAGCAGTTCGGTCCGGAGGAGACTGTCACTGGCGGCATCGTCATTCCCCGCCCGCCCGTGACCGAGTGGCGCAGGCTCCGTGAGGAGTATGAGCTTCTCCGCGACCGAGTCATGGAGAAGCTCAATCGACAGCAGGCAGCAGCCTCTGTGGCCGTGCCTCGGCAGCCTTCTGTAGGGCTCGTGGACGAGATGGTCGAGCGTGTTGACGAGCAGGACCAGGTCTTGGCGGTGGTCGGCCGGGCCGAGGCTGTTCGCAATGGCTGGTTGCATCGGATCGCCGTGACGGTGTGCCGGGATCGGGAAGGCCGGATCCTCGTGCAACGTCGTTCCGAGCACCTTGCTCGGTTTCCCGGACACTACGAGGTAGCGTCCGGCGGTGCCGTTGCCGTGGGTGAGTCCTATAAGGAGGCCGCATCGCGCGAACTGGCCGAGGAACTGGGCGTTCGAGCACCGGTCCGCTTCCTCGTGAAGTTCCTGAACCGCAGTGGGCTCAGCCCCCATTGGCTTGCCGTGCACGAGGCTGTCCTGTTCGACAATCCGATTCCTGACCCGGACGAAGTGATGTGGCACGGCTGGCTGTCGGAGTCCGAGCTCCTCCGGTCGATGCGGGAGAACCTGTTCACTCCGGACAGCCATGACACTCTGAGTCACTACTTCGCCGCTGCGGAGCGCCCCGCTGGCCGGCCGTGAACACACCCCACCTCGTCGCCCTCTTCCGCGCCGGAGCCCGCTTCGAGCCCGGCCACGTCGTCGAGCGCCCCGAGGCGGTGGCCGCGTGAACCGGCCGACGCACGGGACGCTGCACCATGTCGAGATCTGGCTGCCCGATCTCGACCGCGCGCTCGCCTCGCTTGGCTGGCTGCTGGTGGAGCTGGGCTACACCATCTCCCAAAGCTGGGACACGGGCCGCAGCTGGGCGCTCGGGCCGACCTACCTCGTCCTCGAACAGTCTCCCGCTCTCACCGCCGACCGACACGACCGCCATCGCCCTGGTCTGAACCACCTCGCGTTCCACGTCGAGGACGCCACTGCCGTAGAGAAGCTGGCCGTCGACGCCGCACAGCACGGCTGGCGCCTGATGTTCCCCGAACTGCACCCTCACGCCGGCGGCTCACAGCACTACGCCGCCTACCTGGAGAACGACGACGGCTTCCAGGTCGAACTCGTCGCGATAAACCCATCCGAACAAACGTAAGACGCCGAGGCCAGCAGCAACGCGCTGCGGACCCCGCTCGCCTCGCCGTCCGGGTCTACAGACCGTGGCCATGGGTTCGGTACGGGACGCCCAGCCGGTCACCGACCTCGGCGAGGACATCCGGGCAGAAGTAGTACCAGCGCAGGCACGTGATCCCGCCGTCGGACGTCTCCGCCCGGAGGACGTCCTCGACCGCCTCGGGACCGTCGCCGTCGGTCGGGGCGGCCCACATCAGGACCAACGGATCGCCGTCCAGCTCCCGAACCTCGGCGCGCCACCGCACGGAGGACTCCAGACGCAGGGTGTGGTGCAGCGAGCCGGCGGCGATCTGGTCCCGCCCGACTTCGTGGGCCATCCCGATGACGTCACTGACCGCGTCCTCGACGAACAGCTTGGTCAGCCCGTCCAGGTCGTAGGCGGTGAACGCCGCCGCGAGGGCGTCGAGGGTGTCCCGGTCGGGGCCCGTGCGCCGGGTGAGCGCGGTGGGCCGATCGGGGTCGGCGAGCCGTCCGCGGCCACGGTGCAGTGCGGCCTTGACCGCACCCTCGGTGGTGCTCAGCATGGCGGCGATCTCCTTCAACGGCAGGTCGAACACGTCCTTGAGCACGACAGCCGCTCGCTCCTGCGGCGCCAGCAGGGTGGCCACCTCCGCGAGCGCGTCCCTCACCTCGGCGGAATCGGCGCCGGCAGGCGCCGCACGCTCGGAGGGCTCGACGAGAAGCGGGGCGGGACGGCGAACCTGGTCGAGGTAGGCGTTCGTCGCGATCCGCACCAGCCACGCCATCGGACGCTCGACCGGCTGGTGGGACTGCGCCGCACGCGTGAGGGCCCGGGCGAGCGTCTCCTGGGCCAGGTCCTCGGCGTCCCACACGCTGCCGGTCAGACGACGGCAGTACCGGAACAGCTCACCCCGCAACGGCTCCAGAGCGACCAGGAACTCACGACGCGCGGCCTGGGCCGCCGCAAGCAGAGGCTGCGGCAGCGCGTCGAGCGCGGAAGACAGGTCGGGGTCAGGCGTCATTTCACAGCTCCTTGGACGGCGAACGGCTGTACACACCAGTACGACGGGACAGCCTTCGAATCCGATACGTAGCCGCGAAAGTGAGCCCGCTCACCCCTCTCATGCTCACCGGCGGAAGGGAGCGCCTGACCAGACGGGTGCTGTTCTGACGAGCAGCGTATTGCGACGATCGCTGGACTCATCTCGGCGATCCCCCGGGCCCGGCTCACGTGGAGCAGTCCGCACACAGTCCGCAGGACACCCGATCAGGACCGTCGTACCCCATCGCCAGCCAACAGCAAAAGGCCAGGTCAGCGCCCCACAGGGAAGATCCCCGCAGGTCACCGACCCGGCCCATTACTAGGAGACCAAGAAGGCCTGATCTCAGCCTTGGCCGTCCGACGAACGCCTCCGGCGGCGGGCACCTGGTGTGGTGCCCGCCGCCGGGAGCCGGTCACGAGGCGAGGATCGTGCGCTTCTGTTGCTCGAACTCGGCCTCGGTGAGCACGCCCTGGTCCTTGAGTTCGCCGAGCTGCTTCAGCTGCTCGATCTTGCTGCTCATGTCCGGGGCGGCCGGGGGCGGGGGCGGGGGCGGTTCGGCCTGGTACGCCTGTTGCTGCGGGGGTGCCTGTTGTGCCGCCCATCGTCCCTGCTGACGGCGCGACACGCGGTTCGACACGGCGGTCGCCGTTCCGGCGACGACAGCGGTGCGCGCGACCCCGCGGAGGAGACCTGGCATGGCTGTGTCCCTTCTGCGCTGGTGAACGAATGTCTAGCGAGCGGCTTCGGTGTCGTCGAGGGCGGCGACGAGGTCGGTCACCGGGATCCGCCCCGAGGCGACCAGCCGGGCTCCGCCACGGCGCAGGGCCGCGGCGAACGGGGCGGCCCACAGGTTCTCGTAGACCAGGATGCCGGCGGAGCTGCCGGGCTCCAGCGCGGTGGCCGCCTCTTCGAGGTCGTCCTGGCCCAGGAGCCCTGACGACGCTCCCTCGAAGACGGCCAGGTCGAGCACGCCGTCGCCGGTGAGGTCGGCGATCTCCATGCCACTCACGGTTCCGTCGTCGTCCTTCTTGACGAACGTCAGGTCCAGGATCCGGATGAGGCCGCGGTCCACGAGATCGACGAGGAGAGGAAATCCCTCGCCGGTCATCCGGTTGCCGGGGAACTCGACGATCAGGTAGTCGATGGGGCCCACTTCGGCCGTTTCCTCGATTGCGTCACTCAAGGCGTCACCTCTGCTGCTCGTGGCTTTCCCCCGCTGACACCCCCACGTGGCACAGTCCCATTGCAGCATCGGGCCCCGCCCGTCGCATCTCGGTACGCCGGTCGACGACACGGTTCACAGGCGGATGATGACCAGGGCGGTGTCGTCGATGTTGCCCGTGGGCGGGAGGAGGTCGGCCAGGAGTGCGTCGGCCAGGCCTTCCGGGTCGGCCCGGCCGTGCCGGACGAGGGAGTCGGCGAGGCGGGCCAGGCCGACGTCGATGTCCTCGTCGCGGCGTTCGATCAGGCCGTCCGAGTAGAGGACCAGGGTGGCGCCCTCGGCGAAGGCCGTACTGGCCTCGGGCCGCGGAACGTGTTCCGGGCGCGCGCCGAGCGGCGGGTCGGTCGCCCGGTCCAGGAACGTCACCGTGCCGTCGGGGTGGAGCAGGGCGGGTGGTGGGTGGCCCGCGCTGCTGTACGTGAGGGTGTGGGTGTCCCAGTCGATGTACGTCTTCACCACCGTGGTCGACTCCGCACCCTGGACATGGCGGGCGTACAGCCCGAGGGCGTCCAGCGCCCGGGCCGGACCGTCGGCGACACGGGCGGCCGCACTCAGCGCGCTGCGCAGCTGGCCCATGACACCCGCGGCTTCCAGGCCGTGGCCGACGACGTCGCCGACGGCGACCGCGATGCGGTCCCCGGGCAGGTCGACGAGGTCGTACCAGTCACCGCACACGTTCAGGGCCCCGACGGCGGGCCGGTAGCGGACGGCTGCCCGGTGGTGCCCGACCGGCGTCGGGGCCGGCAGCATCGCCGCCTGCAGGGCCAGGGCGACCTCGCGCTCGCGCGCATGGGCCCGCCGCAGGCGCTCGTTGACCTGCTGCAGTTCGCGGGAGCGGGTGTAGAGCTCGGCCTCCAGCACCTGGGCCCGGCTGCTGTCGCTGCCCGTGCCGCCCCGGGCACGGATGAGCTCGGTCACCTCCTCCACCCGGTGCACGAGCAGCACCACGTGCCCGTCCGAGTCCAGCACCGGCGCGTTCACCGGGCTCCAGAAGTGCTCGACCCAGCGTCCGGGCCGCTCGACGTCCTCGATGTCGTAACGCAGCAGCGCCATGGTGTCCCGCTCGCCGGTCGCCACCACGCGCAGCATCGATGCCCGGGTCTCCCGCATGCCGGCTGCGGCCGGGTCGTTCGGGTTCTCGGGGAAGACGTCGAAGATGTAGCGGCCCAGCAGTTGCTCGCGCGTGCGCCCGGCCAGCCTGAGGAAGTCCTCGTTGGCATCGGCGTACACCAGCTCGGGGGTGAGCAGCGCCACCATGCCGGGCAGGGCGTGGAAGACCGTGGAGTAGTCGATCTGCGGTTCCCTCACGTGCTGCCCCCCTCGGCACCGACCGTCACTGTGTGGCGGTCCCACGATAGAAGCGGAAACGCCACGTCGCCGGTCCACCACTCCCTGCGAGTCTCCTGCCGCTCGCCCTCGGGGACCGCGGCCACACGTTCAGGGGGCGGAGGTCGGCTCCGTCGGGAGGGTGTAGCGGCGTTTCTCCTTGGAGGTGGCGCCCAGGCGGTCGTAGAAGCGGATCGCGTTCTCGTTCCAGACGGGGGTCTGCCACTGGAGTTCCGGGAGGCCGAGGGTGCGGGCCTCCGTGCGGAGGGCCGCCATCAGGAGGGGGCCCAGGCCGTGGCCGCGGGAGGACTCCGTGAGGTAGAGGCAGTCCATGTGGAGGTACTCCGTGCCGTCCCAGGTGGAGAGCTCCGGGGCGCAGGTGGCGTAGCCCGCGAGCGTGCCGTCGGGGAGCGCGGCGACGAAGCAGCGGAGGCGGGGCCGCTCGGGGCCGAAGAGGAGGCCTGCCAGGCGGTCCGTCAGGCCGGGCGCCGGGGGTGCCGCCTTCTCGTACGCGGCGTGTTCGGTGATCAGTTCGACGACGCGGGGCAGGTCCTCCGGGCGTGCGTGGCGCACCTCTGCCTGGGCGGGGTCTTCGCTCATACGGCCATCATGCACGGTCCCACCGACAGTGTGGCCGTCGTGCCCTGGCGGCGGAGCCACTCGCGGTACGGGGCCGCCCGCAGGGCCACCTCCCGGTAGGCCGCCGCGAGTTCGGCGTACAGGACGTCCAGGGGTGCCCCCGGGCGGGCGTAGAGGAGGAGGCGGACGCCGAGGGGGTCGCCGCGCAGGGGGCGGATGGCCATGTCCTCGCGCGGGACCGAGGTGGGCTGGCAGGGGGCGACGGCCTCGCCGAGGACGATGAGCGAGGCGGCGGTGTGGTAGTCGCCGTGCAGCAGCGGCGGGTCGATGCCGGCGGCGCCGAGGACCCGGCGGAGGCCGTCCCATTCGCCGTCGACGGTCGGGTCGACCATCCAGTGGTCGGCGGCGAGGTCGGCGAGGTCCACGACGGGGCGGGCGGCGGCGGGGTGGTCGCGGGCCATGGAGACGAACTGCGGTTCGCGGGCGACGAGGACGCGGCCCGTGAGGCCCTCGGGGACCCGCAGCGGGCAGCCCTCCACCTCGTGCACGAAGGCCACGTCGAGCTGCCCGGTGGCGACCGTGCGCAGCAGCGCGTTGGCGGAGACGTCCACCCGGAGGCCGACGTCGGTGCCGGGGAGCCGCTGCCGGAGCCGGCGCAGCCAGCCCGGCAGCGCCCGGCTGGCGGTGGAGCCGACGCGGAGTCCGGGGCCGTCGGCGCGGGCGGCCGCGGCCCGGGTCTCGGTGACGAGCGCGGCCATGTCGGCGACGAGGGGGCGGGCCCGGCTGAGCAGGGAGCGGCCGAGCGGGGTGGGGCGGCAGCCGGTGCGGCCGCGGGAGAAGAGCTCGGCGCCGAGGGAGTTCTCGATGCGGCGCAGCTGGGTGGTCAACGAGGGCTGGCTCATGCCCAGTTGCCTCGCAGCCTTGTGCAGGCTGCCCGTGTCCGCGATGGCGCAGAGCGCGCGCAGATGTCTCACCTCCAGCTCCATGCCCCGAGGGTAGGGCGGCTCCCGGAGTCGCACCAGACGCCCGCAACCCTTCAATTGCCTTTCATTCCAAGGGAGTTGACGCATTTCAGCTCGGTGATGCGTTGGGGTTATCGGGGGATGGCATCATCCGCTCGCGGGTCGGCTCCCCCGAGACTCTCTCCGAACCCAACAGGAGGAGCCCCCCATGACTCACCCCAAGGTCCTCACCTCCGTGCTGACCGCCGCTCTCGGCCTCGGTCTCGCCGCCTCTCTCGGTACGGCCCCGGCCGCGGCGGTCGGCACGGACACCACGGTCGCCGCCGGCAACGCCGCCGTGGCGTACGCCGGTTCGGCCGAGGAGGCCAAGGCCAACAAGGCCTTCTTCGACGCCGTCGTGAAGTCGGTGGCGAAGAAGCGGGCCGCGACCCCGGGCGCGACCGCCGTCACCGTCGTCTACAGCGCGGCGAACGCGCCGAGCTTCCGCACCCAGATCGCCCGCTCCGCGCAGATATGGAACAGCTCGGTGGTGAACGTCCGGCTCGTCGAGGGCGGCAACCCGGACTTCGCGTACTACGAGGGCAACGACTCCCGCGGCTCGTACGCCAGCACCGACGGCCACGGCAGCGGCTACATCTTCCTCGACTACCGGCAGAACCAGCAGTACAACTCGACCCGGGTCACCGCCCACGAGACCGGGCACGTCCTCGGGCTCCCGGACCACTACAGCGGCCCGTGCAGCGAGTTGATGTCGGGCGGCGGCCCCGGTACGTCCTGCCAGAACGCCCAGCCGAACGCGCAGGAGCGGTCCCGCGTCGACCAGCTGTGGCGTTACGGTCTCGCCTCCGCGTTCAAGGGCTGAGACCCGGCGGTGGCGCCCCCTCCCCGGGGCGCCACCCGTGCGTTCAGGCCGCCTGGAGGAGCCTGCGGCCGAAGTCCGCGCCGGGCGGCAGCTGGCGCCGTACCCGCTCAAGGGCGCCCTCGAAGTCGCCCCCCGCGACGCACGCCTCGAAGGCGGCGCCGCCGTAGTGCAGCGTCAGGCTGAGGTCGGGGCGCTCACCCAGCGTCAGCAGGCAGGCCAGCGTGGCCTGCTGGGCTGTGCCGTCCACGACGACGGGGAGCGGCAGGTCCCACTCCAGGACGCAGCCCGTGAGGGCCGCCCCGCTCCCCTCGGCGGCGACGAGCGCGGCGAAGCTCTCGCCCGCGTACTCGACGCCCCTGATCCGGGTGGCGACGTGCCGCCCGTCGGCCGTGATGACGATCGCTTCCGCGCCGCTGCGGTCCCGGTACCAACCGGTCCAGACTTCTGTCGACTCCGATGACATGCGCGGACTGTAGCGGTATGACCGGCTCCGCCGCGCGCCCGGTCACCCCGGGGCCGGACTTCTCCCGATCTCGCCGTTCTTGCCGGTCACGTGCGGGGTGGCGGCTTCCGCCCCCTCGTAGAGCGGGCACTCCGGATTGCGGCAGGGCTGCACCTCCCACTCCGGCACCCAGGCCCCGAGGACCTTGTGCCGGGTGGCCAGTACGGCGAGCGGTTCGCCGCAGGCCGGGCAGTGGCGCTCGGCCAGGGGGTCCCGCGTCGTGTGAGGCACCTCGTCACCCATGCATCCAGGGTAGGTCGCCCCGCACCCGAGCGCTTCCCGCCGCCGGGGGCACGTACCCGCTACCGCTTCCTGGTGTACGTGCGGACGAGCACGCCGTTCTCGAAGGCGCGGACGTCGGAGAGGTCGAAGTCCCGGGGCTCGAAGCCGGCGCCGAACATCGGCATGCCGGTGCCGTAGACCTGCGGGTACGTCTTGATGACCAGCTCGTCGATCTCCTCGATGAGCTCGCCCGCGAGGGTGGAGCCGCCGCAGAGCCAGATGCCCAGGGGGCCGTCCTCGGCCTTGAGCTCGCGGACGCGGCCGACGAGGTCGTCGGCGATCAGCTCGACGTTCGGGTGGGGTGCCTCCGCGAGCGAGCGGGTGGCGACGAACTCGCGCAGGTGGTTGTACGGGCTGGTGATGCCGATGTCCAGGGCGAGCTGGTAGGAGCCCAGCCCCTGGATGACGGTGTCGAAGTGCTTGTTCGCGCCGTCGACGCCGAGCATCTCCCGGCCCTGCGTCGGAATGGTCTCCGGGTACTCGGTGCCCATCCAGGCCATGTACGGCCCCTCCGAGTACTTGAACATGGAGGTGGCATCGCCCTCGGGGTCGCCGATGAAGCCGTCGATGGTGCAGGCGATGTAGTAGGTGAGCTTGCGCAAACCGGTCCTCTTCACTCTGGGGAAGCGGCTGCTCTCGCAACCACGACAGTTATAGTGCTTCACGTGTAGTGGTTGCGCAAGACTTTTTCAGAAGGAGTCCGACATGGCGAGAAACCCGGAACGCCGTACGGCACTGCTCGACGCCGCGATCGAGGTCCTGGCGGACGAAGGCGCCCGTGGGCTGACCTTCCGGGCGGTCGACGCCCGGGCGGGGGTCCCCACGGGCACCTCGTCCAACTACTTCAACGACCGGGACCAGCTGCTCTCCCAGGTCGCCGACCGGATCTTCGTACGGCTCACCCCGGAGCCCGGCGCCATCGACACCGCGCTGCTGCCGACGCCCAGCCGCGCGCTGGTCGTCGAGCTGATGCGCTGGCTCGCCCGGCGCATGACCGCCGAGCGCACCTGCTACCTCGGCCTCTTCGAGCTGCGCCTGGAGGCCGCGCGCCGCCCCGAGCTGCAGAAGCGGTTCACCGAGGTGCTCCGGGCCGACCTCGACCTGAACATCCGGCTCCACCTCGACTCCGGCATGCCGGGCGACGCGGACACCGTCCGGGTGCTCTACGTCGCCCTCACCGGACTGCTCCTCGACCACTTCACCGTCCCCGGGCTTCTCGGCGACCGGGACCTGGACGACATGATCGAGACCGTGGTGACCCGGATCGTCCCCGACATGTGAGGACCGGGCCGTCAGCGCGTACGCCGCGTCACGAACTCCGCGAGGGCCAGCAGGTCCTCCGCCGCCGCCAGGTCCGGCACCGCCTGGGCCAGGTGCTCGACGGCGCGGCCCATGCGCTCGGCCGCCTGGGCCTGTGCCCAGTCGCGGCCGCCGGCCCGCTCGACGGCGTCGGCCGCCGCCCGTACCGCCGCCGAGTCGAGGACCGGAAGCGCGTACAGCTCGGCCAGCTCCTCCCCCGCGCGGGTGCCGGAGGTGAGCGCCGCCACCACCGGAAGCGACTTCTTGTGGGCGACGAGATCGGCGCCGGCCGGCTTGCCCGTGCGGTCCGGGTCGCCCCAGATGCCGATGAGGTCGTCGATCAGCTGGAAGGCGAGCCCGGCCTCCCGGCCGAAGGCGTCCATCGCCGCGACCTCCTCCTCCCCCGCGCCCGCGTAGAGCGCGCCGAGGGCGCAGGAACAGCCGAGCAGGGCACCGGTCTTGGCGGTGGCCATCGCCAGGCACTCGTCGAGGGAGACCTCGCGCGGATCGCGCTGCTCGAAGGCGCAGTCGGCCTGCTGGCCGGCGCAGAGCTCGATGACGCAGGCGGCGAGGCGCGAGGCGGCCGCCGCGGAGGCGGGGTGGGGGTCCTCGGCGAGGAGCCGCAGGGCCAGCGCGCTCATCGCGTCCCCGGCCATGAGGGCGTCCGGGATACCGAAGACGGTCCAGGCGGTGGGCCGGTGCCGCCGGGTGGGGTCCTCGTCGACGATGTCGTCGTGGAGCAGGGTGAAGTTGTGCGCGAGCTCCACCGCCGCCGCGGCGTTCACGGCCCGCTCGTCGTCGGCGCCGAGGGCGCGGGCCGCCGCGAGGACCAGGGCGGGCCGGATCGCCTTGCCCGGCTGCCCGGCGTCCGGGCTGCCGTCGGCGCGCTCCCAGCCGAAGTGGTACATCGCCACCCGGCGTATGGAGGCCGGCAGGGAGTCGATGGTCGAGTGCAGTCGGGGATTGACGGCCGTACGCGTCCGGTCCAGGAGCGTCACGGCCCCCTGCCCGTCGGCGACGGCGTCCACGCTGGTCATGGTCACGGTCATTTCCTTCGCATCCTTCGCGGCGGTCCGCTCGGCGATCGGCCGGGAGGGCCCGGGGGCGGGCGGGTTCGGCCCCGCCCCCGGGCGCCGACGGCTCAGCGCCAGCGGCTGACCTCGACGTTCTCCAGGACGCCGAGGGCGTCCGGGACGAGGATCGCCGCCGAGTAGTACGCCGTGACCAGGTAGGAGATGATCGCCTGCTCGTCGATGCCCATGAAGCGGACGGAGAGGCTGGGCTCGATCTCATCGGGCAGGCCGGTCTGGTGCAGACCGATGACGCCCTGGTCGGCCTCGCCGGTACGCATGCAGATGATCGAGGTGGTCCGGGCGTCCGAGACCGGGATCTTGTTGCACGGGTAGATCGGCACACCGCGCCAGGTCGGGATGCGGTTGCCCGCGATCTCGATCGTCTCGGGCACCAGACCGCGCTTGTTGAGCTCGCGGCCGAAGGCGGCGATCGCGCGCGGGTGGGCGAGGAACATCTTGGAGCCCCGGCGGCGGGAGAGCAGCTCGTCCATGTCGTCCGGGCTGGGGGCGCCGTCGTGCGGCTGGAGCCGCTGCCCGTAGTCGCAGTTGGCGAGGAGGCCGAACTCCTTGTTGTTGATGAGCTCGTGCTCCTGGCGCTCGCGGAGCGCCTCGACCGTGAGCCGCAACTGCTGCTCGGTCTGGTTCATCGGCTGGTTGTAGAGGTCGGCGACGCGGCTGTGGACCTTCAGCACGGTCTGGGCGACGCTCAGCTCGTACTCGCGGGGCGAGGCGTCGTAGTCGACGTAGGTGTGCGGGACGACCGCCTCGCCGACGTGGCCGGCGGAGAGGTCGATGGCGGCCTCGCCGTACGTGTTGGTGCTCCGGTCGGGCGTCGCGGCCACGCCCGCGAGGTGGGCGGCGAGCGAGCCGGCCCGGTCCGCGAGGTTCCGTACGTCGTCCCGGGTGAGCTCCAGGACCGTACAGGCGGTGGCCGCCCGGGCGGTCCAGTCCCAGGTGGCGTCCGCGCTCACCAGCGCGACCTCGCCGAGGTAGGCGCCGTCGGCGAGGACGCCGAGCACGGCCTCGTCCCCGTAGGGCCCCTCGCCGATCTGCTCGATGCGCCCGTGCGCGAGGAGGTACACCCGGTCGGTGGGGGCGCCCGCCACGGCGATGATCTCGCCCGCCGCGTACTCCCGCTGGGTGCAGCGGGCCGCGAGCTCGGTCAGCGCGCTCTCGTCCTCGTATCCGCGCAGTGCCGGGAGTTCGCCGAGTTCGGCGGGGATCACCGCGACGCGCTCTCCGGTCTGGACGAAGGTGACGCGGCCGTCACCCACGGAGTAGCTGAGCCTCCGGTTCACCCGGTACGTGCCACCCTGCACCTGGACCCACGGCAGCGTCCGCAGGAGCCACCGGGAGGTGATCTCCTGCATCTGCGGGGCCGACTTGGTGGTCGTGGCGAGGTTCCGCGCGGCGGCGGTGCCGAGACTCTGCTGCGGGGCCTGCTGCTCCGCGCGGACCTCGCCGTCAACCGAACCAACGGACATGGAACTCCCTCTCGTATGACTGATGCCGCGAGAAGCCTTTCAGCACGGAGCGTGTCGCCGCCATTACACATTCGGGTGGGACTGTTCGACGATCTTCGGGGTATGTCATGCGATTTCCATCCGAACAGCGCAGCCCCACCCGTCTCCTGACGATCTGTCCGGATCGGCTCGCACACGGCCCGAACGCATGGCAGCGGAGTGGTGGACTCCGGTACTCCGGAAGCTCACCCCGTCCTCCGGAAGGAGTCGGTCATGGCCACACCCATGTCCGCGAACAGGTTTCTCCGCGTGCTGCGCGACGAGGGCCTCGCGGTCGTCCAGGTCGGCGACTGGTCCACCCACAACCGCAACCACAAGGGCCCCTGGGGCCCCGTGAACGGCGTGATGATCCACCACACCGTGACCCGCGGCACCGCCAACACCGTGCGGATCTGCCGGGACGGCTACGAGGCCCTGCCGGGGCCGCTCTGCCACGGCGTGATCGCCAAGGACGGCACGGTCCACCTCGTCGGCTACGGGCGCGCCAACCACGCGGGGCTCGGCGACGACGAGGTCCTCCGGGCGGTCATCGCCGAGCGGCGCCTGCCGCCGGACGACGAGGCCACCACGGACGGCAACCGGCACTTCTACGGCTTCGAGTGCGTGAACCTCGGCGACGGCGAGGACCCGTGGCCGAAGGTGCAGCTGGAGGCCATCGCGAAGGCGGCGGCCGCCGTCTGCCGGGCGCACGGCTGGACGCACCGTTCGGTCATCGGGCACCTGGAGTGGCAGCCGGGCAAGGTGGACCCGCGCGGGTTCACGATGGCGTCGATGCGGGAGCGGATCGCGGACCTGCTGCGCTGACCCCCGGGGGTGTCCCTCGATCGGGCCTGATCGGGGAGCGGCGAGAATGGCCGGGTGAACGCGTTCGACCTCTCCCGTCTGCGGCCCCGGCTCCCCTCGCCCCTGGAGCCGGTGGAGGACGAGCGCTTCGCCCGGCGCGGGCTGACGCTGCTGCTGAAGCGCGAGGACCTCATCCACCCCGACCTGCCCGGCAACAAGTGGCGCAAGCTCGCGCTCAACCTGCGCGAGGCGGCCGGCCGGCCCGTGCTCACCTTCGGCGGCGCCTACTCCAACCACCTGCGGGCGACGGCCGCCGCCGGCCGGCTGCTCGGCTTCCCGACGGTCGGGGTGGTCCGGGGCGACGAGCTGGCCGGGCGGCCGCTCAACCCCTCGCTCGCCGGGTGCGCGGCGGACGGGATGCGGCTTGAGTTCGTGGACCGGGCCACGTACCGCGCGAAGAACGACCCGGCCACGCGCGCGGCGCTCCTGGAGCGGGCCCCCGCGGGCGCGTACGTGGTCCCGGAGGGCGGCAGCAACGCGCTCGCCGTCCACGGCTGCGTGGAGCTGGGCCGGGAGCTCGCCGGTGCGGCGGACACGGTCGCGGTCGCCTGCGGCACGGGCGGCACCCTGGCGGGGCTCGCGGCCGGGTTCGAGGGCCGGACCCTCGGTGTCCCGGTCCTCAAGGGCGGCTTCCTCGGCGGGGAGGTCCGTGATCTGCAGGAGATGGCCTTCGGCGGACCGCGCGGCGACTGGGCCTTGGACGAGCGTTTCCACTGCGGTGGCTACGCGCGCGTGTCCCCGGCCCTGGAGGCGTTCGCACAGGACTTCGAGGCGCGGCACGGACTCGCCATCGAGCGACTGTATGTCGCCAAAATGCTGTACGGCCTGACGACCCTCGCGGAGGAGGGCGCCTTCCCGCCGGGCACCCGGCTCGCGGCGGTGATCACGGGAGCTCCCCAGGACACCTAGTCCGTCTCCCGGTACGCCGCCGCCTCCTCCAGGTCGAGGCGGCGGAGCAGGGTGCGCATCATCTCGTCGTCGATCCGGCGGGCGTCACGCAGCTGTACGAAGACGGCGCGCTCGGCGTCGATCATCTCGCGCGAGAGCCGCCGGTAGGTGTCGTCCGCGGTCTCCCCGGTGACCTCGTTGACCGCGCCGAGGCGCTCCCACACGGAGTTGCGGCGCCGCTCCATGACCGTGCGGAGCCGGTCGGCGAGAGGCTTCGGCAGGGCGTTGCGCTCGTCGGTGAGGAGCTCTTCGAGGCGTTCCTCGGCGGCCCGCGAGGCCTCGCTCTGGGCCTGCGCCTCGGCGAGGGTCTCGGCGTACCGGTCGCGCCCGGGGAGCTTCAGGAGCCGGATCAGGGGCGGCAGGGTGAGGCCCTGCACCACGAGGGTGCCGATCACGGTGGTGAAGGTGAGGAACAGGACGAGGTTGCGGGCCGGGAACTCCACCCCGTCGGTGACCACGGGGATGGAGAAGGCGATGGCCAGGGAGACCACGCCGCGCATGCCGGCCCAGCCGACGACGAGCGGCGCCCGCCAGTCCACCTCGGGCTCCCGCGCCCGGATGCCGGAGGACATCCAGCGGGGCAGGAAGGTCGCCGGGTAGACCCAGACGAACCGGACGACGACCACGGCGACGAAGACCCCGACCGCGTACCAGGCCGCCTCCCCCATGCCGTACCGGCCGAGTCCCTTGACGACGTACGGCAGCTGGAGGCCGATCAGGGCGAAGACGGCGGACTCCAGGACGAAGGCGACCATCTTCCAGACGGCCTCCTCCTGGAGCCGGGTGGCGAAGTCGACCTTCCAGTTCTTGTGCCCGAGGAAGAGGCCGACCACGACGACGGCGAGGACCCCGGAGGCGCCGACCTCCTCGGCGGCGGCGTACGCGATGAACGGGATGAGCAGGGAGAGGGTGTTCTGCAGCAGGGCCTCGGTCAGATGGGTGCGGAGCCAGTGGATCGGCACCATCAGGACCAGGCCGACGCCGATGCCGCCGACCGCGGCCAGGACGAACTCCCACAGGCCGCCGGCCCAGCTGATGCCCTCGCCGACGGCGGCCGCGAGGGCGACCTTGTACGCGGTGATCGCGGTGGCGTCGTTCACGAGGGACTCGCCCTGGAGGATCGTGGTGATCCGGTTCGGCAGGCCGAGCCTGCGGGCGATGGCGGTGGCGGCGACCGCGTCCGGCGGCGCGATCACGGCGCCGAGCACGAGCGCGGCGGTGAGCGGCAGGTCGGGCACGAGGACGTACGCGAGCCAGCCCACGGCCACGGTGGCGAAGAGGACGTACCCGACGGAGAGCAGCGCGACCGGCCTGATGTTGGCCCGCAGGTCGAGGTACGAGGAGTCGACGGCGGCCGTGTAGAGGAGCGGGGGCAGGATCAGCGGCAGCACGATGTGCGGGTCGAGGGTGTAGTCGGGGACCCCCGGGAGGTACGAGGCGGCGAGGCCGACGGCGACCAGGAGCAGCGGGGCGGGCACCGGGGTCCTGCGGGCGAACCCGGCCACGGCGGCGCTCGCCGCCACCAGTGCCACCAGCTGCAGTGCGTCCATGCTCCCGACCCCGTCCCGTGCCGCAACGTAACCTGGCCATCATGAGTGAGTGCCCGCACGTAGCCGAAATGCCGCGCCCCGAACCGGCGCCGCTGGCCGACACCTGTCCCGAGTGCCTGGCGGACGGCACGCACCCGGTCCAGCTGCGGCTCTGTCTGACCTGCGGGCACGTGGGCTGCTGCGACTCCTCGGCGGGGCGGCACGCGACGGGGCACTTCTCGGCGACCGGGCATCCGGTGATGCGGACCTTCGAGCCGGGCGAGGCCTGGCGCTGGTGCTTCGTCGACGGTTCGATCGTCTGACGGCCGGTCTGCCGCTCCGCGACCGGCGCGGTCACGGACGGTTCGATCGCCCGGACGCTGGGTACGTCACCCCTCCGCGGGTTCTCCGCGGCCGCCGGGGGGCGGGGGGCGAGGGACCACCTGGTCTCCGGGGCTCCCGGCGACACGGCAGGATGGATCGCGATAGCGTCACGGCGGACCGCGCAGGCTCCCTGCGTACCGCCCGGTCCGGGGGCCTCTCCCCCCGGACCCCGAATGAGCTTGTGCCACCTTGGAGGTGAGGGTGTCCCAGATCGCAGGCGAGCCCGGGACCCAGGACTTCGTGGAAGTCCGGCTGCCCGCTGCGGGTGCCTATCTGTCCGTGCTGCGTACGGCCACGGCCGGCCTCGCGGCGCGCTTGGACTTCACCCTCGACGAGATCGAGGACTTGCGGATCGCGGTCGACGAGGCCTGCGCCATCCTGCTCCAGCAGGCCGTGCCGGGGTCCGTCCTCAGCTGTGTCTTCCGGCTGGTCGACGACTCCCTCGACGTGACGGTCTCCGCCCCGACGACGGACGGCAGGGCGCCCGAGCGGGACACCTTCGCGTGGACCGTGCTGTCGGCCCTCGCCGGGAAGGTGGAGTCGTCGGTGGCCGATGACCGTACGGTCTCGATCAGCCTGTACAAACAGCGCGGCGCGGGGCCAGGCCCGGCGTGAGGAGCGGGGACGCGACGGCCGGCATCCCTGAGCAGCAGGCGCGGCCGAACAGGGTCGCTACGGAGCAGGCGGACCAGATGAGCGAGCACGAGCAGCACCACGAGGTTCCCGAGACACCGGGAGTCTCCGAGGCCCCCGCGAGTTCCGAGGGCTCCCCCGAGGCTCCCGAGGCGCTGACCCCCGACGACGCCGAGGCGGCCGAGGCGGCGGAGAAGGCCGACGACGCCGAGGAGGACGACGAGGGTCCCGACGCCCACGCCGTCCCGGACCCGCACGACCGGAGCGGCGCCCGCGCCCTCTTCGTCCAGCTGCGCGAGCTGCCCGAGGGCTCCCCGGAGAAGGCCGAGCTGCGCAACCGGCTGGTGCGCATGCACCTGCCGCTGGTGGAGCACCTGGCCCGGCGCTTCCGGAACCGCGGCGAGCCGCTGGACGACCTGACGCAGGTGGCGACGATCGGCCTGATCAAGTCGGTCGACCGGTTCGACCCGGAGCGCGGGGTGGAGTTCTCCACGTACGCGACGCCGACGGTCGTCGGCGAGATCAAGCGCCACTTCCGTGACAAGGGCTGGGCGGTCCGGGTGCCGCGCCGGCTCCAGGAGCTGCGGCTCTCGCTGACCACGGCGACGGCGGAGCTCTCGCAGCAGCACGGCCGCTCGCCGACGGTGCACGAGCTGGCGGAGCGGCTCGGGATCTCGGAGGAGGAGGTCCTGGAGGGTCTGGAGTCGGCCAACGCCTACTCGACGCTCTCCCTGGACGTCCCGGACACGGACGACGAGTCGCCGGCGGTGGCGGACACGCTGGGCGCGGAGGACGAGGCTCTGGAGGGGGTCGAGTACCGCGAGTCGCTCAAGCCGCTGCTCGAGGACCTGCCGCCCCGGGAGAAGCGGATCCTGCTGCTCCGCTTCTTCGGGAACATGACCCAGTCGCAGATCGCCCAGGAGGTCGGCATCTCCCAGATGCACGTTTCTCGGCTGCTGGCCCGGACGCTCGCCCAGCTGCGGGAGAAGCTCCTCGTCGAGGAGTGATCCCGTCAGGCTTCCTGACCGGGGCGCCGGATGCCGAGCGCCTCGGTCGTGGCCGGGTTCACCAGGAGGACGAGCCCGGTCACGGCGAGGGCGGCGACGGCGATCCCGTACGGGATCACGCCCTCGGTCTGGAGCATCTGCCAGGCGACCGGCAGGGCGAGGATCTGGGTGATCACGGCCGGGCCGCGGCTCCAGGAGCGCAGCCGCCACAGGCCGCGGGCGGCGGCGAGCGGGATCAGGCCGAGCGCGATCACGGTCGCACCGCCGGTCACCCCGCTGGTGAGGTCCCCGCCGCCGGAGCCCCCGTCGAGGAGGGCCCGCACCAGCATGTAGACGCCTCCGGCGAGGAGCCCGAGGGCCTCGACGAGGGCCACGCCCGCGGCGGCGGCCAGGCGGGCGGGGCGGGGGGTCTGCTCCGTACTGCTCATGGAAGGCAGCGTAACGGGGGCGGCCGGAGAGCCGGGTCCGAACCCCCGGCCGGGGGTTCCGGTGGAAGTGTCCGGGACCCCGGCCAGGGGTTCCGGTGGAAGTGTCCGGGACCCCGGCCAGGGGTTCCGGTGGAAGTGTCCGGGAACTGGGCTGGACTGGGCCCGGTACCGCCGGGTAGGTACGCTGGCGCTCATGCGCGCACTTCTCGTGGTCAACCCGGCAGCCACCACCACCAGTGCCCGCACCCGTGACGTGCTCATCCACGCACTGGCCAGCGAGATGAAGCTGGAGGCGGTCACCACCGAGTACCGCGGGCACGCGCGCGACCTGGGCCGGCGGGCCGCCGAGGCAGGGAACATCGACCTGGTCGTGGCCCTCGGCGGGGACGGCACGGTGAACGAGGTCGTCAACGGACTGCTGCACGAGGGGCCCGATCCGGACCGGCTGCCGAGCCTCGCGGTCGTCCCCGGCGGATCGACCAACGTCTTCGCCCGCGCCCTCGGACTGCCGAACGACGCCGTGGAGGCGACCGGCGCCCTGCTCGACGCGCTGCGTGAGCGGCGGACACGGACGGTGAGCCTCGGGCTCGCGTCCGGGACGCCGGGCACCGAGGACGAATCCGTACCCGAACGTTGGTTCACCTTCTGTGCCGGGCTCGGTTTCGACGCGAGCGTCATCGGCCGGGTCGAACAGCAGCGCGAGCGCGGCAAGAGATCGACGCACGCCCTCTATCTGCGCCAGGTGGTGCGCCAGTTCCTGGAGGAGCCGAACCGCCGGCACGGCACGATCACCCTGGAGCGCCCCGGCTCGGAGCCGGTCGAGGACCTGGTCCTCTCCATAATCTGCAACACCTCCCCCTGGACCTACCTGGGCAATCGCCCGGTGTACGCGTCCCCGGAGGCGTCCTTCGAGACCGCGCTCGACGTCCTCGGACTGCGCCGGCTCTCCACCCCGGCGGTGGCCCGTTATGCCACCCAGCTGCTCACCTCGACCCCGGAACGGGGTCCGCGCGGCAAGCATGCCGTAACTCTGCACGACCTGACCGACTTCACCTTGCATTCGAAGGTCCCCCTCCCCCTGCAGATGGACGGAGACCACCTCGGACTGCGCACGAGCGTGACGTTCACAGGCGTTCGCCGTGCACTGCGTGTGATTGTGTGAGTGGAAGGGCCCAAAGTCCTTTCACTCGAACGTTTAGGCGCGCATCCACCCCTACGAAGTACGGCTGTGACCTAGCCGACACCGAGGAATCAAAAAAAACTTTCCGGAAGGGGTTGTATCCGCCCCTGGGGTTTGGGAGTCTCTTCTTGGCGATCGGGACGGCCCGCAAGACCGGCCTCCACTGAGAGCCAGAACCCCTCCTCAGTAACGGACCACACCAGTTCACCTGGCAGTCGGCCCTTCCCTTGCGGGGGGATTCGTGAAAGCGTTCACATTCACAAGCAACTCGCACGTAACACTGAGAGAGGTAGCAGCCATGGACTGGCGTCACAACGCCGTTTGTCGTGAGGAAGACCCCGAGCTGTTCTTCCCCATCGGCAACACCGGTCCTGCGCTGCTGCAGATCGAGGAAGCCAAGGCCGTCTGCCGCCGCTGCCCCGTCATGGAGCAGTGCCTGCAGTGGGCGCTCGAGTCCGGCCAGGACTCCGGCGTCTGGGGTGGCCTCAGCGAGGACGAGCGCCGCGCGATGAAGCGCCGTGCCGCTCGCAACCGGGCGCGTAACGCCAGCGCCTGAGCCACCTGCACAGCCTGAGGCACGCGGCGCGTACACCGCGTACGCAATCACCGCCCCCGAGCCGCAGCGCGCAGCAGTAACCCACAGCATTCGAGCCCCGGACCGATTCCTTCGGTCCGGGGCTCGCTGCTGTGCACCTGCCCGTACGACTACTTCTGCGACCGTACGGGGATGTCGAGGACCACCTTCGTGCCGCGCTCGGCGCCCGGCAGCATGTCGAAGGAACCGCCCAACTCCCCTTCCACCAGGGTCCGTACGATCTGCAGGCCGAGGTTGCCGGCCCGCTGCGGGTCGAAGCCCTCGGGCAGACCGCGGCCGTCGTCCTGAACCGTGATCAGGAGCCGGGTGTCCGCCCGGGTCTCGCCGCGGACGGCGCTGACCTCGACCGTGCCCTGCTCCCCCTGGGCGAAGGCGTGTTCGAGGGCGTTCTGCAGGACCTCGGTGAGGACCATGGAGAGCGGGGTGGCGACCTCGGCGTCGAGGATGCCGAAGCGGCCGTTGCGCCGGCAGGTGACCTTGCCCGGGGAGATCTCGGCGACCATCGCGATGACGCGGTCGGCGATCTCGTCGAACTCCACCCGCTCGTCCAGGTTCTGGGACAGCGTCTCATGGACGATGGCGATCGAACCGACGCGCCGCACGGCCTCGTTGAGGGCTTCGCGGCCGCGGTCGGAGTCCATCCGGCGGGCCTGCAGCCGGAGCAGGGCGGCCACCGTCTGGAGGTTGTTCTTCACCCGGTGGTGGATCTCCCGGATGGTGGCGTCCTTGGTGATCAACTCCCGCTCGCGGCGGCGCAGTTCGGTGACGTCCCGGAGCAGGACGAGCGAACCGATCCTGGTGCCCTTGGGCTTGAGCGGGATCGCCCGCAGCTGGATCACCCCGCCGTTGCCCTCGACCTCGAACTCGCGGGGCGCATAGCCGGAGGCCAGCGTGACCAGGGCCTCGTCCACCGGGCCCCGGGAGGGGGCCAGTTCCGCGGTGATCTGGCCGAGGTGCTGGCCGACCAGGTCGGCGGCGAGGCCGAGCCGGTGGTACGCGGAGAGGGCGTTCGGCGAGGCGTACTGGACGACGCCCTCGGCGTCGAGGCGCACGAGGCCGTCGCCGGCGCGCGGCGAGGAGTCCATGTCGACCTGCTCGCCGGGGAACGGGAACGTTCCGGCAGCGATCATCTGGGCGAGGTCCGAGGCCGACTGGAGGTAGGTGAGCTCCAGGCGGGAGGGGGTGCGGACGGTCAGCAGATTGGTGTTGCGGGCGATGACGCCGAGGACCCGGCCCTCGCGGCGCACGGGGATCGACTCGACCCGCACCGGGACCTCCTCGCGCCACTCCGGGTCGCCCTCGCGGACGATCCGGCCCTCGTCGAGGGCGGCGTCGAGCAGCGGGCGGCGGCCCCGCGGGACCAGATGGCCGACCATGTCGTCCTGGTAGGAGGTCGGGCCGGTGTTGGGCCGCATCTGGGCGACCGAGACGTACCGCGTGCCGTCGAGGGTCGGGACCCAGAGCACGAGGTCGGCGAAGGAGAGGTCGGAGAGCAGCTGCCACTCCGACACCAGCAGATGGAGCCACTCGAGGTCGGAGTCGCTCAGGGCGGTGTGCTGGCGGACGAGGTCGTTCATGGAGGGCACAGTGCGAGCGTACCTGCGGAATTACAGGGGCCGTGAACCTGGATCTCCGGGGCTCCGTGTTGGAGGATGGGCCCGGAAAGACCGCGTTCCTGTGGATGGACAGACAAGAATGGTCTAGTCCACAATGAAAACTACAGAGCCTCCATCCTCCCCGCACAGGAGGATGGAACGAGGTACCCGGCGCTCTCTGCCCTGACTGCGCCGAGACCTCCCACGGCCGCGGGACCGCACACCCCCGGCCGGGCAACTCCGGGCTGCGGTGCCGGGCGGGCTGAGGGTCCCGCCGGGCGCCGCGGCCCGCGGGTGCCCCTCCTTCCCGCCACCCTCGTACCGCTCGGCCCCGAGGGGCCTCACAGGCTTCGGTCGGCCGGCCGGGCTCCGCCCGGCATCACCTCACCGCCGCCGGCCAAGCCCCCATGGCCGCCTCCGCCACCGCTGTCAGCTCCTCCGCCGTCGCCCCGTCGCGGGCCTGCAGGGACATGCCCTGGAGGACGGCGCCGGTCAGGCGGGCCAGAGCGCGCGGGTCGGCGTCCGGCGGAAGCTCGCCCGACTCGATGTCACGGCGGACGAGGTCCTCGAACGCGGTCAGATTGCCGTTCCGCCGGGTCCGCAGGGCCTCTTCGACCTCGGGGGTCGAGCAGTTCACGGCGGCGGAGATCATCAGGCAGCCGTGCGGATGCCCGGGCTCCGTGAAGAGGACGGCGGCCTCGCGCAGCATGCGCCCCAGGGCGGCGCGGGCGGTCGGCTCCTCGGCGAGGGCGCGGCTGCCGTAGGCCCCGTAGCTGAGCGCGTACGCCTCGACGACCTCCTCGAACAGCGTCTTCTTGTCACCGAAGGCCGCGTAGAGGCTGGGGGCGCTGATGCCCATGACACGGGTGAGGTCGGAGACGGAGGTCGTCTCGTAGCCGTGCTCCCAGAAGGCCATCGTCGCCTGCTCCAGGGCCGTGAGCCGGTCGAAGGAGCGGGGCCGGCCGCGCTGTCTCGTCACCATGGAGTGAATTCTATAGCGCTCACTACGGATCGTGGGGTACGGTCTTTTCGTAACGACCGCTACAGAAATAAGGGGGGCGTCGCCATGGGCGTGCTCGACGGAAAGCTGGCCGGGAAGACGGCACTGGTCACGGGCGGCAGCCGGGGCATCGGGCGGGGCATCGCCGAGCGGCTCGGCCGCGAGGGGGCGCGGGTCGCGGTGCACTACGGGAGGAACGAGGGGGCGGCGAAGGAGACGGTCGCCGCGATCGAGGCGGCCGGCGGTTCCGCCTTCGCACTGGGCCAGGAGCTGGGGGTGCCGGGGGACGCGGCGGCGCTGTGGCGGGCGTTCGACGCGCACGCCGACGGCCTGGACGTCCTGGTGAACAACGCGGGGATCGGGGCGTCGCAGCCGTTCGCGTCGATCGGTGACGAGGAGTACGACCGGATCTTCGCGGTCAACACGAAGGCGCCCTTCTTCCTGGCGCAGCTGGGCGCGGAGCGGCTGCGGGACGGCGGCCGGATCATCAACATCTCGACCGGCCTGAGCAGGGCGGCGGCCATGCCGGACCTCATCGCGTACGCGATGTCGAAGGGTGCCCTCGACGTCTTCACCCGCTATCTGTCGAAGGTGCTCGGCTCTCGCGGGATCACGGTCAACGCGGTGGCGCCGGGGATCGTGGACACGGACATCAACGCGGGGTGGCTGCGGGGGAACGAGGAGGCCTGGGCCGGGGCGGCGGCGATGGCGACGCTGGGCGCGGTCGGGACGCCGCCGGAGATAGCGGACGTGGTGGCCTTCCTGGCCTCCGACGACGCGCGCTGGGTGACGGGCGACTGGATCGACGTGACGGGAGGCTCGCTGGCCTGACGCGGGGTACCCCGGGACGGGGGCGGGTGACGCACGGGACGGGGGTCGGGCGCCGTCCGGGGATGGGGTTCGGCGGCGCCTGGGGATGGGGTTCGGCGGCACCCGGGGACGGGGGTTCGGTGGTGTCCGGGGTGGGGTTCGAGTGGCTGGTGGGGCAGGGGCGGCCGACGATGGAAACGGTGCTGTCCGCGGGGCGGAACAGCGCGAGGAGAAGGGCTGCCCTCTGCTAGATTTGGACTTAGATTGGTCTATACCACACGTCCTTTCAGCAGCCCCTCACCAGATCGGCAGGCACAGCGTGGAAGTTGTCATCGTCAAGGACGCCAAGGCCGGCGGCGAGCTCATCGCGGACGGCATCGCCGACCTCCTGCGCCGCAAGCCCGACGCGCTGCTCGGCGTGGCCACCGGCTCGACTCCGATCCCGATCTACGACGCCCTCGTCGCCCAGGTGTCCGTCGGCGCCGTGGACGCCTCCCGCGCTCGGATCGCCCAGCTGGACGAGTACGTGGGCCTGCCCGCGGGGCACCCGGAGTCGTACCGCTCCACCGTCCTGCGCCAGGTCGTCGAGCCGCTCGGGCTCTCCCCCGAGGCCTTCATGGGCCCCGACGGCTCCGCCGAGGACGTCCTGGCGGCCTGCGAGGCGTACGACAGGGCGCTGGCCGAGGCCGGCGGTGTGGACCTGCAGATCCTCGGCATCGGCACCGACGGGCACATCGGCTTCAACGAGCCGTGCTCCTCGCTCGCCTCCCGCACCCGGATCAAGACGCTCACCGAGCAGACCCGCGTGGACAACGCCCGCTTCTTCGACAACGACATCGAGCAGGTGCCGCACCACGTCATCACCCAGGGCATCGGCACCATCC
The DNA here is from genome assembly GCF_056435185.1 of Streptomyces sp. NPDC044003. NCBI lineage: Bacteria > Bacillati > Actinomycetota > Actinomycetes > Kitasatosporales > Streptomycetaceae > Streptomyces > Streptomyces sp. NPDC044003. Next base: position 512,478 of record NZ_JBWKFA010000001.1, read on the forward strand.
TGGAGGCGCGTCACCTGGTGCTCCTCGCCACCGGCGAGGGCAAGGCCGAGGCCGTGGCGCAGACCGTCGAGGGCCCGGTGGCGGCGCTCGTGCCGGCCTCCGCGCTCCAGCTGCACCCGCACGCCACGGTCGTCGTGGACGAGGCGGCCGCCTCCAAGCTGAAGCTCGCGGACTACTTCCGCCACACCTTCGCGAACAAGCCGTCCTGGCAGGGCATCTAGGACCCTCACACACACGAGGGGCCCGGCACCTGATCCAGGTGCCGGGCCCCTCGTCGTCGCTCTCAGGCGCCGGTGCCGACCACGGCCTCCGCGGCGGCGCGGCCGCAGACCCGGGCCGCGCCGTGCGTGGCGATGTGCAGGGCCCCGCGGGGCTCCGCCTCGTTGAGGCCCATCTCGACCACGACGGTGTCGGGGCGGGCCGCGAGGAGGCCGTCCAGGGCCTCGGTCATCCACGGGTGCCGGTGGGCGTCCCGTACGACCGCCACGATCCGCCGCTCCCCCGCGGCGGCCAGGACGTCGGCCACGGACGACTCGTCGTACGAGCCGGTCTCCGTGCCGGGGAGCAGCCGCTCCAGCTCGGCGGCGATGCCCCAGGGCGTCTCGTCGCCGACCGCGAAGTTCGCGACGGGGGTGAAGGCGGCCACGTAGGGCGCGTCGGCCATCGGCGCGTGGGGGTGCTTCCCCCGGGTCACCTTCAGGGCCCGGCGGGCCGCCACGAGTCCGATGTCGGTGCCGGGCGCGGTCCCCTCCTGCACTGCCGCGCCCGGCACCGATCCAGCCCCCCTGGCCCGGTGCGCCTGGGTCCAGGCCGCCAGGGCGCGCACGCGCGCCGCGGCGTCGGCCAGCCGCTCCTCGGGCAGTTCACCGGTCCGTACCGCGTTGACGAGCGCGTCGCGCAGCCGCAGCACGGTGTCCTCGTCGCACAGCCCGCCGCCGACGCAGATGGCGTCGGCGCCCGCGGCGATCGCGAGGACGGATCCGCGCTCGATGCCGTACGTCGCCGCGACGGCCTGCATCTCCATGCCGTCGGTGACGATCAGCCCCTCGAAGCCCAGCTCCTGACGCAGCAGACCGGTGAGGATCTGCGGGCTCAGGGTGGCCGGACGGTGGGGGTCGAGCGCGGAGAGCAGAATATGCGCGCTCATGACCGCTTTGGTACCCGCGGCGACGGCCGCGCGGAAAGGTACCAGCTCACGGGCGTGCAGTGTGGCGAGGTCCACATCGATCCGGGGCAGCGCGTCGTGGGAATCCACGTTGGTGTCGCCGTGTCCGGGGAAGTGCTTCGTGCAGGCCGCGACCCCGACGCCCTGGAGCCCGTCGACGTACGCCACGGTGTGCCGGGCGACCAGGTCCGGGTCCGGTCCGAAGGAGCGGACGCCGATGACCGGGTTCTCGGCGTTGGAGTTGACGTCCGCCGAGGGCGCCCAGTTCAGGTCGACGCCGCACTGGACGAGCCGGCGGCCGAGCTCGCGGGCGACGGCCCGGGTGAGCTCGACGTCGTCGACGCTGCCGAGCGCGTAGTTGCCGGGGAAGGACGAGCCCTGCTTGACCTCGAGGCGGGTGACGTCCCCGCCCTCCTCGTCGATGGCGACGAGGACGTCGTCCCGCTCGGCGCGCAGCTGCGCGGTGAGCGCGGCGAGCTGCTGGGAGTCGACGATGTTCCGGCCGAAGAGGCCGACCGAGGACAGGCCCTCGCCGATGCGGCGGAGCAGCCAGTCGGGGGCGGTGGTGCCGACGAAGCCGGGCTGGAGGACCGTGAGCGCGTCACGGGTCAGGGTGTCCGAGCCGTGTACGAGTGTGGTCATGGGGGTCCGTTATCCCTTCACCGCGCCGGCGGTCATGCCGCCGACGGCCTTGCGCTGGAGGAAGAGGAAGACGACGAGCACGGGGAGGGCGAAGAGGGTGGAGGCGGCCATGGTGGCGCCCCAGTCGCTGCCGAACGCGGTCTGGAACTGGGTCAGCCAGAGCGTCAGGGTCTGCGACTCCTTCTCCTTGTTCAGCATGAGGATCATGGCGAACTCGTTCCAGGCGGTGATGAAGCCGAAGAGCGAGGTCGACATCAGGCCGGGGGCGAGCAGCGGGAAGATCACCTTGCGGAAGGCCTGGCCCCGGGTGCAGCCGTCGATCTGCGCGGCCTCCTCCAGCTCGACCGGGACGGCGGCGATGAAGCCGCGCAGGGTCCAGATCGTGAAGGGGAGGACCATGACGAAGTAGATCAGCGTGAGCATCGGGATGCTGTTCAGCAGGTCGTTCTCACGGGAGATCATGTACATCGCGATGACCATGACCTCCCAGGGGGCCATCTGCGCCATCATCACGACGAGGACGATGCCCTTGCGTCCCCTGAACCGGAGGCGGGCGATCGCGAAGCTCGCGGCCAGGGCGACGACCAGGGCGAGCAGCACGGCGCCGATGGTGACCGTGAGGCTGTTGGTGACGTACGTCCAGAACAGGTCGACGCCGGTCGCGGTCGTGTAGTTCTCGAAGGTCGGCGTGAAGACGAAGACCGGGTCCTTGGTCATGATCTCGTGCTGCGGCTTCAGCGAGGACGAGAACATCCAGTAGACCGGGAAGATGAACACGACGGCGAGCACGAGGGCGCCGAGGTTCTTGGCGACGGCGGCGACCGTGAGCGGCTTCCTGGTGCGCAGCTTCTGCGGAGTCGGGGTGGTGGTGGCGGCGCTCACAGCTCCTCCTCCTCCTTCAGGATCAGGCGGAAGTAGAAGGACATGACCGCGATGAGCATCACGATCGTCAGGATGGAGATGGCGGCGGCGACACCGTAGTGGAACTGGCCGACGCCCTCGATGTAGGCGAAGACCGGGAGGGTCTCGGAACCGCGGTCGGGGCCACCGAGGTTCATGGCGTAGACCTGGGCGAACGCCTTGAAGATCCAGATGATCTCCAGGAACGTCGTGATCATGAAGAAGGACTTCAGGTTCGGGAAGACCACGGCCCAGAAGGTGCGCCAGCCGCTGGCGCCGTCCATCTTGGCGGCCTCGTACAGCTCGGAGCCGATGGTGGTCAGGCCGGCGTACATGTTGAGGGCGACGAACGGGACGGAGCCCCAGACGAGCAGGATCAGGACGATGACGAGGGTGGAGAAGCCGGTCTCGAACCAGTTGTGCTGGTCGTAGCCGGAGAAGCCCAGCGTGCGCATCAGCCAGTTCACGACGCCGAACTGCTCGTCGAAGAGCCAGCGGAAGACGGTGACGGAGGCGACGATCGGCATGGCCCAGGCGAACATCAGGGCCAGCGAGAGGACCAGTCGCATCTTCTTGCCGAGGCGGTTGAGCAGCAGGCCGATGCCGGTGCCGATCGCCATGATGAGGGCGACGTTGACGGCGGTGAAGACGACGCTTCGGACGACGACGGTCCAGAAGTCCCCGTCGCCGAGGAGCTCGGTGTAGTTGTCGAAGCCGGTCCAGACCGTCTCGCGGGTGATGAACTCCTTCCGGTTGAGCTCCTGGAAGGAGAGGATCACATTGCGGATCAGCGGGTAGAGCAGCAGCACCGCCATGGACAGCAGGGCGGGCGCGACGAGCAGGTACGGCAGCACCCCGCCGGGCAGGGAGCGCCTGCCGCGTGGAGGCTGAAGGACTTCCTTCGGGCCCGAAGAGGGAGGCGGAGTCTGAGACTTCCCTGCCGCCCTTCCGGGCGCGTCCTGGGGACCGGCGGTCGCCGTCCCCTGGGAGTCCACGGTCATGGTCTTATTCCTCGCGGTTCTGGGGCTCCCGCGCCCACCGGGGCACGGCCCGGGGGAGCGGGCCGCTGATCACTGCATCGCTGCAACGCGCCGGTGGTGCGGCCGGTGCGACACCGGCCGCACCACCGGGGCTACGGATTACTGCTGGTTGATGCGCTCGTTGATGACCTTGTCGGCCGCCTCGCCGGCCTTCTTGGCGTCCTCACCCTTCAGGACCTTGGTCATGTAGTCCTTGATCGGGTTCGGGGCGGTCTCGACGTTCGCCCAGCCCGGGGTGACCGGGGTGACCTTGCCGGAGGCGGAGGAGGCCGCCATGGCCTCGGCGAAGGAGCCGGCGGCGGGCTTGAACTGCGCGGAGTCGGTGTTCGGAAGCAGCGCGCCCTCGGTGGCGGCGGCGTACTTCGTCATGAACTCCTTGCCGGCGGCGAGGGCCAGCCACTCCTTCGCGAGGTCCTTGTTCTGGGAGCGCTCGGCGATGGCGAGGTTGGAGCCGCCGAGGAAGACGGAGCCCGGCTTGTCGGCGGTCTTGCCCGGGATCGGGAAGTAGCCGAAGTCGGCGGTCTTGCCGGCCTTCTTCATGGCGTCGATGGCGCCGCCGGCCTCCCAGCCGAGACCGATCCAGGACGACACGCCACCCTTGGGGACGATGTCGGTGGACTGCTGCGGGGTCGCCTCGTCCTTGTCCTTCGGAGCGGTGGAGTAGGACGCCAGCTCCTTGTAGAAGTTCATGGCGCTGGCGGCCTCGGGGGAGGACAGGTTGCCCTTCCACTTGTCGCCGTCCTTGACCGCGAGGTCGCTGCCCTCGTCCCAGATGAGGCCGGCGAGGACGTACCAGGACTGGCCCGGCAGGTAGATCGCCTGCGACTTCGGGTCGGAGGCCTTGAGCTTCTTCAGGCCCTCGATCCACTCGGCGCGGGTCTTCGGCGGGGTGACACCGGCCTTCTTGAAGGCGGCCTTGTCGTAGACGACGACGCGGTTGGCGGCGTACCACGGGGCGGAGTAGAGCTTGCCGTCCAGCTCGTTGGAGGCGACCATGCCCTTGTTCCAGGCGTCGTAGCCGAGCTTGGCCTTGTCGCCCGACAGGTCGGCGAGACCGCCGGTGACCGCGTAGCCGGCGGTCTGGGTGTTGCCGAGCTCCAGGACGTCCGGCGGGGTGTCCTCGGAGAGGGCGGTGGTGACCTTCTCCTGGATGCCGTTCCAGATCTGCTTCTCGACCTTGACCTTGACGCCCGGGTGCTTGGCCTCGAAGGCCTTGTTCACCTCGGCCATCCAGGCGTCCGGCGCGGAACCGTCCATGACCCAGACGGTCAGGGTCTTGTCGCCCCCGGCCGTCGCCTTGTTGCCATCCTTGCCGTTGTCCGTGTCCGAACCACACGCAGCGATGGAGACCATCATGCCCGCGACGCCGATCGCCGCGATGAGCTTGCGCTTCACGCCACCCTCCTCAGGGATGCCTGCAACCCCTGCCCACCGCGCGAAGACATACGTCAGGTAATGCTCGTGGGGCTGGGACCTGGTCTTTAATGGTTTAGACCAGTACCCGGAGCTTGGCCTAGACCTTTAGGGGTGTCAAGGGTGTATAAGAAGGGCAGTCGCGTCCGTTATCGGACCGACACCTGAGGGAGGGCGACGACCCGTGACCGGTCCGTGCCACCATGTGAGCCGCGACAGACGGAGGAGCCGGTGACGGCAGCAGCACAGGAGTCGGGAAGGCAGGCCATGGCCACGGACGCGGGCAGTACGGAGACAGAGAGCGGGACACCCACCCGCACCGCGCGCGTGCCCAAGTACTACCGGCTCAAGCGACACTTGCTCGACATGACGGAGACCCTGCCGCCCGGCACCCCGGTCCCGCCGGAGCGCACGCTCGCCGCGGAGTTCGACACCTCGCGCACCACCGTGCGCCAGGCCCTCCAGGAGCTGGTCGTCGAGGGCCGCCTGGAGCGGATCCAGGGCAAGGGCACGTTCGTGGCCAAGCCCAAGGTCTCCCAGGCCCTCCAGCTCACCTCGTACACGGAGGACATGCGGGCCCAGGGCCTGGAGCCCACCTCGCAGCTCCTCGACATCGGGTACGTCACGGCCGACGACACCCTCGCCGGGCTGCTCGACATCTCGGCCGGCGGCCGGGTGCTCCGCATCGAGCGCCTGCGCCTCGCGAGCGGCGAGCCGATGGCGATCGAGACCACCCACCTGTCGGCGAAGCGCTTCCCCGCGCTGCGCCGCTCGCTCGTGAAGTACACCTCGCTGTACACGGCGCTCGCCGAGGTCTACGACGTGCACCTCGCCGAGGCCGAGGAGACCATCGAGACCTCCCTCGCCACCCCGCGCGAGGCCGGACTGCTCGGCACGGACGTGGGCCTGCCGATGCTGATGCTCTCCCGCCACTCCCTGGACGCCCAGGGCGAGCCGGTGGAGTGGGTACGGTCCGTCTACCGCGGCGACCGGTACAAGTTCGTGGCGCGCCTGAAGCGCCCCAACGGCTGAGCCCTCTCTCGTACGGCAGGAACGGCCGCACCCCGGCGGGGGGTGCGGCCGTTCCGCGTTTCCGGAGGCCGTGCGGCCTCCGTACGGAGTCCGTACGGAGGCCGCACGGCGGCCGCACGGAGTCCGTACGGCGGCCGCACGGAGGCCGCACGGAGGGCTCCCGGAGACGTGACGGGCACCCGGCACCTTCCGCCTGGCAGGAACGTGACGCCTCCCGGAAACCCCCTGGTGGGCGGCGCGCGAAGGTCCGCGGCACGCACTGGCCCCTAACGGCCACGCGGTTGGCGCCAGCCGTTCTCCGGTGACAGGGCACCCCCGGCAGGCCAGTCTTGGACATGTCGAAGCCGCCCGGCAGAGCCCGGGAGCGGCCCCGGGGAACCACCCCCGCGACCCCCACTCCGCACCATCCAGGAAGGCAGCCCCGCCATGCCCAGCAGCGCCCGTTTCGCCACTTTCGCCCGCGTTCAGCTCCGTGCCGTCGTCGCCCTGGCCGTCCCCGCCGCGGCCGCGCTGACGTTGGCCCTGGTGGCCCAGCCGGCGCCCGCCGGGACCCTCACCGCGCAGGACGTGACCGTCACGGCCCCGCAGCCCACCGACGGCAACGACGGCTTCTCCTGGGGCTGATCCCCATCTACCTCATCGGCGTCTCGATGAGGGCACCGGACGACGACCCCGCACCGGACACCGACCTCCCACCGGCCCCGTCCGCCGCACGACTCGTCGAGACGCTGCACCGCGTCGCCCGGCCGCAGGACCGCTTCGAGTCCGCCCGGGCACTGGTCCTCGACCGGACGGTCCGCCTGGCCCTGTACATCCGGGGCCCCGACGAGATCGAGGCCGTCGGCCACGCGCTGCTGCTCTGCCGGCTCCTCCTCGGCCACTCCCCCGAGCTCTCCCGCCACCGCATCGCGGACTTCCGGCTCCTCTGACGCCCCCACCGCGCAGGAGCCCCCCACCTCCGAAGCCCTTCAAGGAACCCCCATGCCCAGGGCCCGTCCCAGCGTGTCCGTCATCATCCCCAACTACAACTACGAGAAGACCCTGCGCGCCTGTCTCACCTCGGTCTTCGCCCAGACCCACGCCCCGCTCGACGTCATCGTCGTGGACGACGCCAGCACCGACCGGTCCCGCGACATCGCCCGCGAGTTCGACGTCGTCCTCATCGCCAACCCCCACAACCGCGGGGTGTCCGCCGCCCGGAACATGGGGGCCGCCGCCGCCCGCGGCGAGGTCCTCTTCTTCCTCGACTCCGACACCGCCCTGCACCCCGAGGCCCTCGCCCACGCCGCCGACCTGCTCCGGGACGACCCCGGCCTCGGCTGTGTCCACGGCGTCCTCGACCCCGAACCGCTCTTCGACGACGGGCCCGTGGAGCGCTACCACGCCCTGCACGCCCACTTCTGGCGCCGGCGCGCCGCCGGCGAGGTCCGCACCGCCTTCTTCGCCCTCGGCGCGATCCGCAAGCAGGTCTTCGAGGAGACCGGCCCCTTCGACGAGAACCTCCGGGACTCCGAGGACGTCGAGTACAGCGGCCGGCTCGTCCGGACGCACCGCATCCTGATGACCGAGGCGATCCGCGGCCGCCACGACGACGTGGACCGGCTTGGGGCGATGCTCTCGGAGCAGTACCGGCGCTCCCAGCTGCTGATCGCGGCGCTCGGGCAGATGCGCGAGGGCGGCCTCACCGCCAACCGGCCGCTCGGCGTCCTCGCCGCCGCGCTGACCCTCCCCACCCTGCCGCTCGGCCTGCTGTCCCCCTGGCTGCTGCTCGTCCCCGCCCTCTGCGCGCTGCTCTTCGCCTGCGCCGATCCGGGCCTGAGCCGCTTCGCGCTGCGGAGCCGGGGAACGGGGTTCCTCCTGTACTTCACCGCCGTCCACTTCGTGCTGCACCAGGCGATCGTCCTCGGCGCGGCCCGTGGCGCGATCCGCTGGCTCACCGAGCCGGACTTCGGCCCGAGCGTGCGCCGCCGGGCCGTCCCCGCCGCCCCCACCACCTCCGTATGACCACCCGTACGACCCTCCCCACAGGAGTCCGTCCATGGCCACGCCCACGCTCACCGGCCGAGAGGCGCCGGCGGTCCGTCCGCCGGCCTCCCGTCCCCCCGGTCGCCTCGCCGACCTCACCGCCCTCGTCCGGCCCGGACAGTGGACGAAGAACCTGGTCGTCGTCCCCCTCGGCCTGCTCGGCGCCCCCCACCTCGACGGCGGCGCGCTCGGCGGCACCCTCGCCGCGATCGCCGTCTTCACCCTCGCGTCCGCACTGATCTACCTGGTCAACGACATCGGCGACCGCGACCGCGACCGGCGCCATCCGGAGAAGCGGCACCGGCCGATCGCCGCCGGCCGGATCGGGGTCGGCACGGCCGTGGCGTTCGCCGCCGCCCTCGCGCTGCTCCTCGCGGCGACGGTCGGACTGACGGTCGCCACCGGCGCCACCGCGCCCGCCGCCTGGTGGCCGGTCGCCGCATACGTCGCGCTGAACGCCGCGTACAGCAGGGGACTCAAGCACGTGCCGCTGCTCGACGTGTTCATCGTCGCGCTCGGGTTCGTGCTGCGGCTCGCCCAGGGCTGTCTGGCCGCCGGGAACCCGGTGCCCAGCTGGCTCGCGCTGGGGGTGTTCACGCTCTGCCTGCTGCTGATCCTCGGGAAGCGGCGGCACGAGATGGCCGTCGGCGGGGTGCTGCACCGGCCCGCGCTGCGCGGCTACACGGTCGGCTTCCTCGACCAGCTGCTCGGCTTCACCGCGGTCCTCGCGGCGGTGAGTTACGTGCTGCACGTGCAGGCCAGTCCGGTCTTCGGCACGCACGGACCGCTCGTCGCCGTGCTCACCGCGCCCTTCGCGCTCTTCGGCCTCGCCCGCTATCTCCAGCTGATCGTGGTCGACTCGGGCGGCGGCAACCCCTCGCGGGCCCTGTTCGCCGACCGGATGACGGTGACCAACGCGCTGCTCTGGTCGGTGCTGCTTGCCGCCGCGTGGCTGCTCGACCGGCTCGGCCGATGACCACGGCCACCGCTCCCCGGCCCGGCGGCGCACGGTTCCCGCGGCTGCTGCGGATCCTGTTCCCGCTCGCCGTCGTCACGGGCATCGGCTTCGCCCTGTACGGCCGGGCCGGCGAGCTCGCCGCGCTCGTCCTGCGGCCCGGCTCCGTCCCGTACCTCCTCCTCGCCGTCGCCGCCAACGCCGTCGCCGTCCTGTTCACCATGGCCACCTGGCGCAGCCTCCTCACCGACCTCGGGCCGCGGCTGCCCGGCCGGACCACCACCCGGATCTACTTCACCTCCTACCTCGGCAAGTACGTGCCGGGCGCGGTCTGGGGCGTGCTCGCCCAGCTGCGGATGGCCGGCGCCGCCGGGGTGCCCGCACCGGTCGTGCTCGCCGTCTTCCTGCTCAACCTGATCGTCGCCGTCCTCACCGGCCTCGCCGTCGGACCGCTCGGCGCGCCCTGGACGCTCGGCGCCGGGGCCTGGTGGCTGGTGCTGCCCGGCGCGGTCACCCTGCTGCTCGTCGTGAGACCGCGACTGCTCAACCGCCTGGCCGCCGGCGCCGCCCGGCTGGCCCGGCGGCCGGCGCCGCAGGCCACGGCCAGCGCCCGGGGCGTGCGCCGGGCGCTCGCCGCCGCCACCGCCTCCTGGGCGGTGTCCGGACTGCATCTGTGGGCGCTCGCCGTGATGCTCGGCGCCCCGCCGTCGACCGCGCTGCCGGTCTGCGTCGGCGGATTCGCCCTCGCCACCGCCGCCGCGAGCCTCGTGGTCGTCCTGCCGGACGGCTGGGGCGCCCGCGAGGCCCTGCTGCTCCTCTCGCTGACCGCCGTGCTGCCCTGGCAGGAGGCCACCGCCGCCGCGGTCGCCAGCCGGGTGGTCTGCACGCTCAGCGAGGTCCTGGTCGGCGGCGCCGCCCTGCTCCTCACCCTGCCCCGCCGCTCCCCCCACGCCCCCCACTCACCCGAAGGAATCCCGTGTCCGGTCAGCTCTACACCGTCGACGACTGCGAGTCGCTGACGGCCAAGCAGGTCCACGGTCTGTACAAGGACCACGTCAACAAGAGCCAGGTCTCCCTGATGACCTCGTTCGGCTTCGGCCAGGAGCTCGTCGAGAGCGCCGAGGGCGTCTGGATCACCCAGCGCGACGGCCGCCGCGTCCTCGACTTCACCGGCGGCGTCGGCGTCCTCAACCACGGCCACAACCACCCCCGGATCCTCGCCGCCCGGCAGCGCTTCCAGGAACGCAGGAGCATGGAGGTCCACAAGACCTACTTCTCGCCGTACATCGCGGCCCTCGGCCACAACCTGGCGGAGCTGCTGCCCGGCGACCTGAACATGTCGTTCTTCCCCAACTCCGGTGCGGAGGCGGTCGAGGGCGCGGTCAAGCTGGCGTACAAGTACCACGGCGGCCGGCGCTCCCGGGTGCTGCGGGCCGACATCTCCTTCCACGGCAAGCTGCTCGGCTCGGGCAGCCTGACCGGCCAGAACGCGTCGACGTTCCAGTTCCCCGGCATCCCCGGCGTGGGGATCTTCCGGTACGGGGACCTGGACTCCGTACGGAAGCTGGTGGCCGAACTGCGCACCGCCAAGGGCGAGTCCGACGTGTACGCGATCCTCATCGAGCCGCTGTCGGCGTCCACGATGAACGAGTGCTCGGAGGAGTTCCTGCGCGGGCTCCGGGAGCTGTGCACGGCCGAGAACATCGTGCTGCTCTTCGACGAGATCTACACCGGCTGGGGCAAGACCGGCACCCTCTTCCACTTCATGCGGTACGAGGGTCTGGTCCCCGACATCCTCACCACCTCGAAGTCCTTCGGCGGCGGCAAGTCCTCCATCTCCGCCTTCGTCGCCCGCGAGCCGGTCTTCCGCAAGGCCTACGACAACCTCACGGACGCCCTCCTCCAGTCGACGTCGACGACCTACTACGGCTTCGGCGAGGAGGCGGTCACCGCCATCGAGGCGGTCAACGTGGCCGTCGAGGACGACTATCCGGCCCGCGCCCGGGCCATCGAGCGGATCCTCGCCCCGGGTCTGGAGCGGATCGCGAAGGAGTACCCGGACGTGGTGGCCGAGGTCCGCGGCCACGGCGCGCTGCACGGCGTCTTCCTGCACAAGGGCCCGAAGATCCTGGAGCTGGTCACGAAGCTGGTGCCGGGCGCGATGACGAAGGACCCGCGCTTCCGCACGAAGCTCATCACCTCGTCGGTGGTCAACGCCCTGTACCGGGACCACGGCATCTACACGTACTACACGCTCAACGGCGACAACCCGCTGATGGTCGCCCCCTCGCTGGTCGCCGAGGAGCACGAGGTCGAGTTCTTCCTGGACTCCCTCGACAAGACCCTGGCCCAGGGTCTGCCCCGTCTGCTCACCCGTTTCGTCAAGGAGAAGGTGTCGTCGCTGTGGTAGAGCGCATCGTGGTCACCGGCGGTGCCGGAATGCTCGGTTCGACCCTGATCGAGCGGCTGCTCGACGAGGGTCGGCAGGTGCACTGCGTGGACCTGCGGGCCCCGCGCACGGAGCACCCGAACCTCACGCACACGGTCTCGGACGTCCGGGACACCGTCGCGATGAAGCGGGTCACGGCGGACGCCGACGTGGTGGTGCACTGCGCCGCCGCCCTGCCCAGCTACCCGGCGGACACCATCCGCTCGGTGATCGTCGGCGGGACGGAGGCCGTCCTGACGGCCGCCGAGGCGAACGCGGTGCCCCGGGTCGTGCACATCTCCTCGACCGCCGTGTACGGACTGCCGAAGGTGGTGCCGACCCCGGAGGAGTACCCGCGCGAGCCGGTCGACACGTACAGCGCCGCGAAGGCGGAGGCCGAGGAGGTCGCGGAGCGCTTCCGGGGCCGGGAGATGTGCGTGCCGATCCTGCGGCCCAAGACCTTCCTCGGGCCCGGCCGGATGGGGCTCTTCGCGATGCTCTTCGAGTGGGCCGCGGAGGGCCGGAACTTCCCCGTCCTCGGCCGGGGCGACGTCCGCATCCAGATGTTCGACGTGGCGGACCTGGTCGACGCGGTCGTCACCGCGATGGAGGCGCCCGCCGAGCGGGCCGACGACACCTTCAACCTCGGCGCCACCGAGTTCGGCACGATACGCGAGGACTTCCAGGCCGTCCTGGACGCGGCCGGGCACGGCAAGCGGGTCCGCTCGCTGCCCGCGAAGCCCGCCCTCGCCGCGCTCAGCCTGCTCCAGCGCTCCGGGCTCTCCCCCGTCTACGGACGCCTGCTGCACAAGCTCCTCGACGACAGCTTCGTCTCCACCGACAAGGCGAGGGACGTCCTCGGCTTCCGGCCGAAGCACTCCAACCAGGACGCGATCCTGCGCACCTTCGCCTGGTGGCGCGAGCAGCAGCGCACCGCCGGCGCCCGCCCCGCGAAGAAGAGCGAGGGCGTCACCAGCGTCGAACCGTGGCGGCAGGGAGCCCTCTCCCTCGCCAAGGTCCTCTTCTAGGAGAACCCGACATGACCCTCCCCCTGGTCTCCGTCATCGTCCCCAACTACAACTACGGCCGCTCCATCGGCCTGTGCGTCGAGGCCGCCCTCGCCCAGACGTACCCGAACATCGAGGTCCTCGTCGTCGACGACTGCTCCACCGACGACTCCGCGGCGATCGCCGCCGCGGCCGGCGCCCGGGTGGTCTCCACCGGCGTCAACAGCGGGGTCGCGGTCGCCCGCAACCTCGGCGCGGAGCTCTCCTCCGGCGAGATCCTCGTCTTCCTCGACTCCGACGTGGCCATGCACCCCGACGCGGTCGCCAAGTCCGTCGAACTCCTCGGCTCCGGCCAGGGGTACGGCGCGATCTGCGGCACCTACGAGCCGGAGCCGCTCATCCGGGACAGCCTGATCGAGGAGTACCGCTCGCTCCAGCAGTACTACCTGCTGCTGAAGTCCGAGGGGGTCATCGACACCGTCCACACCGCGATCCTCGCCATGCCCCGGCGGGTCTTCGACGAGGTCGGGCCGTTCAACCCGATCCTGCGGCACACCGAGGACCAGGACTACGGCCGCCGGATCTCCGAGCGGTACACGGTCCTCAGCTCCCTGGAGGTGCGCGGCCGGCACGACCACGACGACACCGTGCGGATCGTCCTCGACAAGGTCTTCGCCCGCGCCCGGCTCGCCGTGCCCCTCATCCTCGGCCGGCGCCACCTCCAGGGCGGCTTCGTCACCGGCCCGCGCGCGGGCGCCAGCCTCGCCGCACCCCTGACGGTCGCCGCGCTGGCCGCGCCCCTGCTGTGGGGGGCCGCGTGGGCGCTGCTTCCGCTCGCCCTGTTCCTGCTCGGCGTCCGGGGCGACCTGGACATGTACCGGGAGGTGCGGCGGCACCGGGGGCGGCTGTTCCTCGGGTACTTCGTGGCCGTCAACTTCCTGGTGAACCTGACGGTGTTCGCGGCGATCGGGGTCGCGGGCGTGCAGTGGCTGTGCTCGAAGCGGTTCCGGCACCTGTACGACCCGCAGCCGCGGCCGGACCTGACCCGTACGCCGATGGGCGCGGGCCGGTGACGGACACGCTCGCCCCGGCGGAGGCCGTACGGGTCGCCCCGGCCGGGCGCCGCCGGAACGGGCTCGTACTCGGCATCGCCCTGGCCTGGTTGCTGCTGCTCCTCGTGGAGTGGGCCGCGGACGGCCGGATCTGGCTCGGCCACCTCGTCGGCATCGTCCCGCCGGCGGTCTTCGCCCTGGTGCCGCTCGGCCTCGCGGCCCTCGCGCCGCTCGCCCGGGGCGCCGCCCGGTGGCGGACCCTCGCCGCGGCCGCGCTGGCCCTGCTCCTGGGCTTCGGGCAGTCGGGCCTCGACCCGGCGGCGCTGTGGCGGGCGGAGCCCCGGCCCGGCCCGGACGCCGTACGGGTCTTCGCCTGGAACACCAACTCGTGGAACCAGCTCCTCGGCACCCAGGACCACTTCTACGCCTTCCTGAAGGCGAAGGACGCGGACGTCTACCTGCTGCACGAGTACCAGCACGTCACCGCCGACCGGAAGGACCGGCTGCCGATCGACGACCTGGCGCGGCTGCGCCGGGAGTTCCCCGGCTACCAGGTGGCCGTCCGGGGCGAGCTGGTGACGCTCTCCCGCTTCCCGATCCTGCGGCAGCCGGCCGTGGGCCCGGCGCGGGAGGTGCCGCCCGGCGCGGACTGGCCGACGGAGTACCGCGCGAACAAGGTGCTGCGGACGGACGTGCTGGTCAGAGGCCGCGCGGTGTCCTTCTACAACGTGCACATGCCGGTGTGGAACAGCATGCCGGACGGTCTCCTCTCCGCCGCCTTCTACCGCCACATGCGGGAGCGGTTCGCCCCGCGCCGGGCCCAGTACGAGGGCCTGGAGGCCGACCTCGCGGCCAACCGCAACCCGGTGGTGGTGGCCGGCGACTTCAACGCGACGGCCGCGATGTCGGACCTCGACCCGCTCCGGGAGCGCCTCGCCGACGCGGCGGAGGTGAGCACCGACCCGTACCCGACGAGCTGGGAGGAGGGCGGCTGGAAGCCCTTCTGGCGGACCGACTGGGCGTTCACCGGGAACGGGGCGCGGGCCGAGCGGTACGAGTTCGGCACTCCGGAGAAGCTGTCCGACCACGCCGTGCAGGACCTGTGGGTCGCGCTGCCGGGGAGCGGATGACGGCGATGGTCCTGTACTGCGCCCTCGGCTGGGCGGTGTTCCTCGCCCTGCACCTCGCGCTCAACGGCCGCTGGTGGCCGTGGCTCGCGGTCTCGCTCCTTCCGCCGGTCACGCTCGCCCTCGTCCCGCTCGCGCTGCTCGCCGCCGCCGTGGTCACCGGCGGCCGGCTCGCGGCGGCGCTCGCCACGGGCTGCCTGCTCGTGGCCTGGCCGCAGAACGGGATCAACCTGCGGGGACTGCTGTGGGGCGGCCGCGGGGACGAGGGCCTGCGGCTGGTCTCCTGGAACACCCAGCACTGGAACCAGGGCGGCGACCCCGACCGCTTCTACGCCTTCCTGCGCTCGCTCGACGCCGACGTGTACGTCCTCCAGGAGTACCTGAACGGCTTCGAGGGCGGCGAGGTCTGGGACATCGACGACGAGGAGCGGCTGCGGGCCGCGTTCCCGCGCCATCACCTGGCCGTCGACAACAACTCCGTGACGCTGTCCCGGTTCCCGCCCGCCGCGCCGCCCGTGCCGGTCGGCGCCTGCTCGCTCCGGGTGGACCTGCGGGTCGGGCACGACGTCCTGTCGACGTACAACGTGCACATCCCGGTCCAGCTCACGGTGATGAACCCGCTGCGGCCGGCCTTCCTCCGGGACATGCGGCGCCGGGCGGCGGCCCGCGACCGGGAGTACGCGGCGCTCGTCGCCGACCTGCGGTCCAACCCGCACCCGGTCCTGGTGACCGGGGACTTCAACACCAGCGCCGCCATCGGCGACATCCGCCGGATGCCCCGGGCGCTGCGCGACGCGATCGGCGCCTGCCGCTCGGTCCTGCCGGCCAGCTGGAACGCCCGCGCGCGGCTGCGGCTGTGGCGGATCGACTGGGCGTTCACCGGCGGCGGCGCCCGGGTCGGCTCGTACCGCTTCCGCGACGCGGAGGGCCTCTCGGACCACCTGGTCCAGGAACTGACCGTCACCGTTTGAGAGAGAGGGAACAACCCATGGAGTACACGAACCTGGGCGGCCCCGAGGGTCCCCGCGTGTCCACACTGTGCCTGGGCACCCTGCCGTTCGGCACCCGGATCGACGAGGCCGCCGCCTTCGCCGTCCTGGACCGCTTCCACGAGGCCGGCGGCACCTTCGTCGACACCGCGAACACGTACGCCTTCTGGGAGCCGGGCGCGACCGGCGCCGAGTCCGAGCTGCTCATCGGCCGCTGGCTGCGCAGCCGGGGCGTCCGGGACGAGATGGTGCTCGCCACCAAGGTCGGCGCCCTTCCGGACCCGCCGGGCTCGGCCTGGCCGGAGTGCGCGGAGGGTCTGTCGGCGCCGGTGATCCGCCGCCAGGTGGAGGAGAGCCTGCGGAACCTGGGCACGGACCGGATCGACCTGTACTACGCGCACATCGACGACCGGAAGACGCCGGTCGCGGAGACGATGGGCGCCTTCGGCGAGCTGGTGGACGTCGGGAAGATCGGCCGGGCCGGCTGCTCGAACCTCACGGCCTGGCGGATCGAGGAGTCGCGGGGCGCGGCGGCCGCCGCCGATGTGCCGGACTACGCGGCCGTGCAGCAGAGGTACACGTACCTCCGGCCGCGCCCCGGCGCGGAGTTCGGGGTGAACCCGCACGCCTCGGAGGAGCTGCTCGACTACCTGGGGACGCGGCCGGACCTGACGTTCACGGCGTACACGACCCAGCTGACGGGGGCGTACACGGATCCGGGCAAGGAGATCCCGGAGCAGTACCGGCACGCCGGTTCGGAGCGGCGTCTGAAGGTGCTCGCCGAGGTCGCGGCGGAGCTCGGGGTGACCGCGAACCAGGTGGTCCTGGCCTGGGCGCTGGGCGGCGGGCTGCCCGTCCTGCCGGTCATCGGGGCGAGTGCGCCGGAGCAGCTGGACGAGGCGCTCGGCGCGGTGGGGCTGCGTCTGGACGAGGAGCTCAGGAAGCGGCTCGACGATGTGGACTGAGCGCGTACGGACCGCGGTGCTGCGGCACCGGGTGGCGGTCGGAGCGGTGTGGCTGCTCGTGCTGCTGCTCGGCGGGGCGGTGGCGGTGCTGGGCCTCGGGCGGCTCGACCAGTCGTTCACCGCGTCCGGCGGGCGGGGTCACGCGGCGAACCGGGCGATCCAGGAGCGGTACGGGAACGGGGCCGCGGTCGCCCCGCTGGTGGCGGTCGTGACCTGGCCGGCCGAGAGGGACGCACAGGCCTTCGCGGATGCTCTGGAGCGGTCGGCGGGGCCGGGCGCGCGGACGGTCTCGTACGCGGCGACGGGCGACGAGGGGTTCCTCGGCGCGGATGGCCGGACCGAGTACGCGCTGGTGTACCCGGGGGCCGGGAAGCCGGACCTGGCGGGTCTGACGGCCGTCGAGGAGGCGGCGGTGCAGCTCCGCGCGGGGCTGCGCTCCGCACTCCCCGAGGCCCGGGTCGAGGTGACGGGTGTGCTGCCGCTCCAGCACGACAGCGCGCTGGCGGGGCCGGGCCCGGTGGCCCTCGGGGCGAAGGCGGCCTGCTCGCTCGGGCTGCTGCTGGCCCTCGTCCTGGCGTTCCGCTCGCCGCTCGGGGTCCTGGCGCCGCTGCTGCTCGCGGCCGTGACCTCGGTGGGGGCGCTGGTCCTGGTGGAGGCGGTGGCGGGGTTCACGGAGATCGGCTTCGTCGTGGTGTACCTGGTGCCCGTGACAGCGCTCGTGGTCGCGGTGCACCGCTGGGCGCAGCCGCCGGGGCCGGCCGCCGCCCGGTCGGCGGTGACGGGCGGGGTGGCGGGCGCGGCGGCCTGCGCGGTCCTGGCGCTGTTCCCGGCGGCGTTCCTGCGGTCGATCGGGGTGGCGGGGCTCGCGGTCTGCGCGGTGGGCACGGCGGCGGCACTGACGCTGGCGCCGGTACTGCGGTCGGTGGCGGCCGTACCGGTTCCCGTACGGAACACCCGTACGCTGCCGGCTCCCCTCACCGCCGTCGGTCTCGTCCTCCTCGTGCTCCTCACCGGCGCGGCCACACAGCTGCGGGTCGGCAATCCGGAGGCCCGTGCCCTGGTGGCGGGCGGTCCGGCCCGGGACGGTCTGGACCGGCTGACGGCGGCCGGGGTGCCGTCGGGGGTGCTGAACCCGCTGGAGGTCCTGGTCCCCGAGGGCGCGGACGCGACGGCGGTGGCCGCCCGGGCGGCGCGGGTCCCGGGGGTCCTGCTCGCGGCGGCGCCCGCCGCCTGGCACCGCTCCGGGTCCGCCCTGGTGGTGGTCGTCCCGGAGGAGGAGCCGATGACGGCGGCCGGGGCCGGGACGGTGACGGCGCTGCGGTCGGCGCTCGCGGACACGGGCGCCGAGGTGGGCGGTTCGGGTGTGGTGGACCGTGATCTGGTGGACGGGGTGTACGGGTTGCTGCCGTACGCGGTCCCGTCGGCGGCCCTGGCGGCTCTCGTCGTGCTGGCCCGGCGGCTGGGGCCGGGCCCGGCGGCGCGGGCGGTGCTGGGCGGGCTGCTCGCGGCGGGCGCGTCGGCGGGGGCGCTCGTGGTGCTGTGGCAGTGGGGTCCGGCGGGGACCGGCGCGGTGACGGGCTGGGTGCCGCTGGTGGTGGGCGCCTTCGCGTTCTGCGTGTCCCTGGAGCGGTCGGCGGCCTCGGCGGCGGGCGGGCCGGGGTGGGCCGGTCCGGTGGCGGCGGGCGCGGGCGCGCTCGCGGTGCTTGCGGTGGGGATCGGTCCGCAGGTCGAACTCGCGCTGCTGGTGACGGGGTTCGCGGCGGGTGCGGTGGTCGACGCGCTGGCCGGCACGCCTGCGGGATCGCACCCCGGAGTTCACCATGATTGGTCTAGACCTAGACCGCTCCTCCCCTCTAGCATCGTCGACCGCGATCACGAGTTCGACAGGTCGCACCACGGAAGGTGACGAGGGGGAGATACCTGATGCTGGAGGCGCTCGGCATAAAGGAGTCGACGGAGGCCGTCTACCGCCTGCTCCTGGAGCGGCCCGAATACGACGTGACGGACATGGCGGAACATCTGGGCCGCCCCGAGCCGGAGGTCCGCGAGGCGCTCGCCTGTCTCGCGGACCTCAAGCTCGTCCTCATGGACGACTCCTCGGGCGAGGTCGAACCCTTCAGCCCGGACGTCGGCTTCTCGTTCCTGCTGTCCCGCGCCGAGGCCGAACTGAGCAAGCGCAAGCGCCAGGTCGAGCAGGCGGGCCGGGCGGTGGCCGGCATCCTCGCCTCGTACGCGGACTGCCCCGAACCGGGCGTCCGGCACGACCTCGTGGACCGCATCACCGGACTCGACACCGTCCGCGAACGCCTGGAGGACCTCGCCGCGAACGCCCGCACCGAGTGCCTCTCACTGCTGCCCGGCGGCGCCCAGCTCCCCGACACGATGGACGCGAGCCAGCCGCTCGACCAACTCGCCCTGGAGCGCGGGGTGAAGATCCGCTCGATCTACCAGGAGAGCTTCCGCAACGACCCGCCGACCGTCGACTACGTGCGCTGGTACTGCGACCTCGGCGGCGAGGCGCGGACCGTGCCCGTCGTCCCGATGCTCATGGTGATCGTCGACCGCGAGGCCGCGCTCGTCCCCGTCGACCCGGAGGACGGGCGCGCCGGCGCCCTGGAAGTGCGCAGCCCCGGCCTCGTCCACGCGCTCGTGGTGCTCTTCGACCGGCTGTGGGACGCGGGCACGCCCTTCGGCGAGGCCCCGCGCCGCGACGCGCACGACCTCTCGCCGCAGGAACGGGAGTTGCTGATGCTCCTCGGCATCGGCTGCACGGACGACATCGCGGCCCGGCGGCTCGGGGTCTCGCTGCGGACGGTCCGCCGGATGAGCTCGGAGCTGATGAACCGGCTCGGCGCCCGCAGCCGTTTCGAGGCGGGCGTCCGCGCGGCCAAGGAGGGCTGGCTCTGAAGAATCACTTCCGTTATGCGGACAGGGGTTCCCAGCGACGGAGCCGTCCCCTAGATTTCCCCAGCATTACCGAGGTGATCAGTGAGGGGACGGAATTGCCATGCCAGAAGCGTCAGATGTGACACAAGGGAATCAACCGACCATCACCCCCCTGCGGGTGGTGATCGCGCTCTGTCTGTTCGCCCCGTTCGTGGCGATGCTCTGGGTGAGCTCCTACGCGAAGGCCGAACCGCTCTTCGCCGGCATCCCGTTCTTCTACTGGTACCAGATGCTCTGGGTACTGATCTCCACGGCTCTCACCATGATCGCGTACAAGCTGTGGCAGCGGGACCAGCGCGCCCGCAAGGGAGGTGACGCACGATGAAGGACGTGACCGGCGTGAACGGCGTGGCGCTCGGCGTCTTCGTCTTCTTCTTCCTGGCCGTCACGGCCATGGGCTTCCTGGCCGCGCGCTGGCGCAAGGCCGAGAACGAGCACAGCCTCGACGAGTGGGGTCTGGGCGGCCGGTCGTTCGGCACCTGGGTGACCTGGTTCCTGCTCGGCGGCGACCTCTACACGGCGTACACCTTCGTCGCCGTCCCCGCGGCCATCTACGCGGCGGGCGCGGCCGGCTTCTTCGCCGTCCCGTACACGATCCTCGTGTACCCGCTGATCTTCACCTTCCTGCCGCGCCTCTGGTCGGTCTCGCACAAGCACGGATACGTCACCACCTCCGACTTCGTGCGCGGCCGCTTCGGCTCCAAGGGCCTGTCGCTGGCGGTGGCGGTCACCGGCATCCTCGCCACCATGCCGTACATCGCGCTCCAGCTCGTCGGCATCCAGGCCGTCCTGGACGTGATGGGCGTCGGCGGCGGCGAGAACACCAACTGGTTCGTGAAGGACCTGCCGCTGCTCATCGCCTTCGGCGTCCTGGCCGCGTACACCTACTCGTCCGGCCTGCGCGCCCCCGCGCTCATCGCCTTCGTCAAGGACACCCTGATCTACATCGTCATCGCGGTGGCGATCATCTACATCCCGATCAAACTGGGCGGCTTCGACGAGATCTTCGGCAAGGCGGCCGAGGCGTACCAGACGATCAACCCGGCGACCGGCAAGCCGAAGGGCGCGCTCGTCCCCGGCGAGGCCGGCCAGTGGACGTACGCGACGCTCGCGCTCGGCTCGGCCCTCGCGCTCTTCATGTACCCGCACTCCATCACGGCGACCCTGTCGTCCCGGAGCCGGAACGTCATCCGCCGCAACACCACGATCCTGCCGCTGTACTCGCTGATGCTGGGCCTGCTCGCGCTGCTCGGCTTCATGGCGATCGCCGCCGGCATCAAGGTCAAGAACGGCCAGCTCGCCATCCCGCAGCTCTTCGAGACCATGTTCCCGGACTGGTTCGCGGGCGTCGCGTTCGCCGCGATCGGCATCGGCGCGCTCGTCCCGGCCGCGATCATGTCGATCGCCGCGGCCAACCTCTTCACCCGCAACATCTACAAGGACTTCATCAAGCCGGACGCCACCCCGGCCCAGGAGACCAAGGTCTCCAAGCTGGTCTCGCTCCTGGTGAAGGTCGGCGCGCTGGTCTTCGTCCTCACCATGGACAAGACGGTCGCGATCAACTTCCAGCTGCTCGGCGGCATCTGGATCCTGCAGACCTTCCCGGCGCTCGTCGGCGGTCTCTTCACCCGCTGGTTCCACCGCTGGGCGCTGCTCGCCGGCTGGGCCGTCGGCATGGTGTACGGCACGGCCGCCGCGTACGGCGTCGCCAGCCCGACCCAGAAGCACTTCGGCGGTTCGGCCGCCGAGATCCCGGGCATCGGCGAGATCGGCTACATCGGCCTCACCGCCTTCGTGCTCAACGTCGTCGTCACGGTCGTCCTGACCTTCGTCCTCAAGGCCGTCAAGGCCCCCGAGGGCGTCGACGAGACCTCGCCGGAGGACTACACGGCGGACGCGGGCGACGCCGGTGTCCGCGACCTCCCGAAGGTCGGGGCCGAAGCGCACTGACCCACGGACGCGTGACAGAGGGGCCCGGAAAACTCCGGGCCCCTTCGCGTGCGGCGGAGGCAGACTGAGGCACATGGACTTCACGATCAGGGCAGTACGGCCCGAGGAGTACGAGGAGCTCGGTGACCTCACCGGGTTCACCTATCTGAATGACGGGCTGCTGCTGCACGGCGAGGACGACTTCTATCTGGCGGTGCTCCGCGACACGGCCCGGCGGGCGCGCGAGAGCGAGGTCCTGGTCGCCGTCGACGCGGACGGCGGGATCATCGGCGGGGTGACCTTCGCGGAGGGCGGCACCACCTGGGCGGACATCGCCGTCCCCGGCGAGGCCGAATTCCGCATGCTCGTCGTCGCGCCGGCGGCCCGCGGCAGGGGCGTCGGAGAAGCCCTCGTACGCGCCTGCGTGGACCGCGCACGGGCCCTTCCCGGGTGCGCGCGCCTCGTGCTCTCCACGGCCGATCTGATGGTCTCGGCGCACCGGATCTACGAGCGTCTCGGCTTCGTCCGCACCCCCCAGCGGGACTGGGAACCGATCCCGGACCACTTGCTGCGGACGTACGCCCTGGAGCTGTAGCGCCGGGACCGACACAACATGTGGGGGGTGCCGCGAGCGGCGCCCCCCACATGTATGCTCATCCTCGCTGTCGACGCAGGGGAATCCGGCGCGAATCCGGAACTGTCCCGCAACGGTGTGCTTCGTGCGGTTTCGTACGCGGTGAGTCCGAGGACCTGCCGGCAGCGCGCCCGGTCCGTCCGTTCCGGGTGTCACAGACGTCCGGGCCTCGCGGAGTGGGCCGGTGGACGCGGCGCGCCCACGCGTACGGGTGCCCGCCTGCCCGCCTTCCCGCCCGAGGCCCCGAGCCGAGCGAGGGAGAGCCCCCACGTGACCATCGCGCCCGCCGATCCGGCCGCAGCGATCGAGACCGACGGCCCCGGGACCGTACTCCTGCGGACCCTGACCGATCTCACCGCCGACCTCCCGGACACCGACCCCGGCAAGGTCGCCGCCGCCGCCCTCCGCGGCCGCAGCGCCACGTCGGACGAGGCGGAGCTGCGCGAGCTGGCCACCGAGGCGGCCGCCGGCCTGATCGCCGAGGACCCCGCTTACTCCCGGCTCGCCGCCCGGCTCCTCACCATCACCATCGCCGACGAGGCGGCCGGCCAGGGCGCCGTGACCTTCTCGGCCTCCGTCGCCGTCGGTCACCGCGAGGGCCTCATCGCCGACCGCACCGCCGAGTTCGTCGCCCTCCACGCGGACCGCCTCGACGCCACGATCGACCCGGCCGGCGACGACCGCTTCGGCTACTTCGGTCTGCGCACCCTCTACTCGCGCTACCTGCTGCGCCACCCGATCACCCGCAAGGTCGTCGAGACCCCGCAGCACTTCATGCTGCGCGTCGCCGCCGGCCTCGCCGAGGACGCATCGGTCCGCGCCCTCGACGAAGTGACGGCGCTGTACGGCCTGATGAGCCGCCTGGACTACCTCCCGTCCTCCCCCACGCTCTTCAACTCCGGCACCCGCCACCCGCAGATGTCCTCCTGCTACCTCCTGGACTCCCCGCAGGACGAGCTGGACTCCATCTACGACCGCTACCACCAGGTCGCGCGCCTCTCGAAGCACGCGGGCGGCATCGGTCTCTCGTACTCCCGCATCCGCGCCCGCGGTTCGCTGATCCGCGGCACCAACGGGCACTCCAACGGCATCGTGCCGTTCCTGAAGACCCTCGACGCCTCCGTCGCCGCCGTGAACCAGGGCGGCCGCCGCAAGGGCGCCGCCGCGGTCTACCTGGAGACCTGGCACGCGGACATCGAGGAGTTCCTGGAGCTCCGCGACAACACGGGCGAGGACCAGCGCCGTACGCACAACCTGAACCTGGCGCACTGGATCCCGGACGAGTTCATGCGCCGGGTCAACGCCGACGCCGAGTGGTCGCTGTTCTCCCCGGCGGACGTGCCCGAGCTCGTCGACCTGTACGGCGCGGAGTTCGACGCCGCCTACCTCAAGGCCGAGGCGGCGGGCCTGGCCCGCAAGACGATGCCGGCCCGCGACCTGTACGGCCGGATGATGCGGACCCTCGCGCAGACCGGCAACGGCTGGATGACGTTCAAGGACGCCTCCAACCGCACCGCCAACCAGACGGCCGAGCCGGGCACGGTCGTCCACTCCTCCAACCTGTGCACCGAGATCATCGAGGTCACGAACGACGGCGAGACGGCCGTCTGCAACCTGGGCTCGGTCAACCTCGGCGCGTTCGTCGTCGGTTCGGACATCGACTGGGAGCGCCTGGACGAGACCGTCCGCACGGCCGTCACCTTCCTCGACCGGGTCGTCGACATCAACTTCTACCCGACCGAGCAGGCGGGCCGCTCCAACGCCAAGTGGCGCCCGGTCGGCCTGGGCGCGATGGGCCTCCAGGACGTCTTCTTCCAGCTGAAGCTGCCGTTCGACTCGGCCGAGGCGCGCGCCCTGTCGACGAGGATCGCCGAGCGGATCATGCTGGCGGCGTACGAGGCGTCTGCGGACCTCGCCGAGCGCAGCGGCCCGCTCCCCGCCTGGGACAAGACCCGCACCGCCCAGGGCGTCCTGCACCCGGACCACTACGACGTGGAGCTGAACTGGCCGGAGCGCTGGACGGCCCTGCGCGAGCGCATCGCCGCCGTCGGCATGCGCAACAGCCTCCTCCTCGCCATCGCCCCGACCGCGACGATCGCCTCGATCGCCGGCGTCTACGAGTGCATCGAGCCGCAGGTCTCCAACCTGTTCAAGCGCGAGACGCTGTCCGGCGAGTTCCTCCAGGTCAACTCGTACCTCGTCGACGAGCTGAAGAAGCTCGGCGTGTGGGACGCCCAGACCCGCGAGGCGCTGCGCGACTCCAACGGCTCGGTGGCCGGCTTCACCTGGGTCCCGGCCGAGGTCCGCGAGCTGTACCGCACGGCCTGGGAGATCCCGCAGCGCGGCCTGATCGACATGGCGGCGGCGCGGACCCCGTTCCTCGACCAGAGCCAGTCCCTGAACCTGTTCATGGAGACGCCGACGATCGGCAAGCTGTCGTCGATGTACGCGTACGCCTGGAAGCAGGGCCTGAAGACGACGTACTACCTGCGCTCCCGCCCGGCGACCCGGATCGCCCGCGCCGCCCAGGCCGCCGCGCCGATCCCCGTCCAGCAGGCGGCCCCCGACGCGGACGCGATCGCCTGCTCCCTTGAGAACCCCGAGTCCTGCGAGGCCTGCCAGTAATGAGTACCGAGAAGAAGAACCTCCTGGACCCGGGCTTCGAGCTCACGCTCCGCCCCATGCGCTACCCGGACTTCTACGAGCGCTACCGGGACGCGATCAAGAACACCTGGACCGTGGAGGAGGTCGACCTCCACTCGGACGTCGCCGACCTCGCCAAGCTCACCCCCGGTGAGCAGCACATGATCGGCCGTCTGGTCGCGTTCTTCGCGACGGGCGACTCGATCGTGGCGAACAACCTGGTCCTGACGCTGTACAAGCACATCAACTCCCCGGAAGCGCGCCTGTACCTCTCGCGCCAGCTCTTCGAGGAAGCGGTCCACGTCCAGTTCTACCTGACGCTCCTGGACACGTACCTGCCCGACCCGGACGACCGCGCGGCGGCCTTCGACGCGGTGGAGAACATCCCCTCCATCCGCGAGAAGGCGCAGTTCTGCTTCAAGTGGATGGACTCGGTCGAGAAGATCGAGAAGCTGGAGACGGCCGCCGACCGCCGCCGCTTCCTGCTGAACCTGATCTGCTTCGCGGCGTGCATCGAGGGCCTGTTCTTCTACGGCGCCTTCGCCTACGTCTACTGGTTCCGCTCCCGCGGCCTCCTCCACGGCCTGGCGACCGGCACCAACTGGGTGTTCCGGGACGAGAGCTGCCACATGGACGCCGCTTTCGCATTCGTCGACACCGTACGGGAGGAGGAGCCGGAGCTCTTCGACGACGAACTCGGCCGGCAGATCACCGACATGATCAAGGAAGCCGTCGAGGCGGAACTGCAGTTCGGCCGCGACCTGTGCGGCGACGGACTGCCGGGCATGAACACCGAGTCGATGCGCGAGTACCTCCAGTGCGTCGCCGACCAGCGTCTCGTGCGCCTGGGCCTCCCGCCCGTCTACGGCTCCGACAACCCCTTCTCCTTCATGGAGCTCCAGGGCGTCCAGGAACTGACCAACTTCTTCGAGCGCCGCCCGTCCGCCTACCAGGTGGCGGTCGAGGGCTCGGTGGACCTCGACGAGGACTTCTAAGCCGGTACGCGAAAGGGCCCCGCACTCCGAGGAGTGCGGGGCCCTTCTCCGTACCTGCGGGAACGTCACTCGTTCGGGACGACCGGGTAGCGCGGGGTGCCCTCTTCCATCTGGCGGAGGGCGTCCTTGCGGTCGCGCTTCGACAGCTTGTCGATGTAGAGGAAGCCGTACAGGTGGTCCGTCTCGTGCTGGAGGCAGCGGGCGAAGTAGCCGGTGCCGCGGACCTTGATCGGGTTGCCCTTCAGGTCCTGGCCGGTGACCTCGGCGTAGTCCGGGCGGGCCAGCTCGGCGTACGCGGTCGGGACCGACAGGCAGCCCTCGTTCGAGTCGTCGAGGTGTCGCTGGTCGGCCGGCAGGTCGACGAGGACCGGGTTGATCACGTGGCCGACGTGGCGCCTGCCCTCGTCGTCCATGCAGTCGTAGACGAAGACCTTGAGGTCGACGCCGATCTGGTTGGCGGCGAGGCCGACGCCCTCGGCGGTGCGCTGGCTGGCGAACATGTCGTCGATGAGCTGCGCCAGCTCGTCGTCGAACTCGGTGACGTCCTTGCACTCCCGGTGCAGGACGGGGTTGCCCACGACCGTGATGGGGCGGGAGGTGCCGCGCTCGCGGTGGGCGGTCTCGCGCTCCTCGGTGTCCTCGGTGTCGACGATGAAGCCCTCGTCGTCCACGGCGTACACGCCCGTCTGCTCCTGCTCAGTGCCCTGCTGCGACATGTCCGCCGTACGCCTTCTTCCTCGAACCGGTACACCCCGTGGTAGGTGCCGAGTACAGCCTACGGGCAGCGGTCAGCAGACTTCCTCAAGATCTCGCCACTCGCGGGAGTCCGGGCTGTCCGCCACCCAGCCGTCGAGGAGCCCGCGCACCAGGCCCGCCGGGGCCGCGATGCCGCACTCGCGCTCCGGCACCCACAGCTCGCCGGGCGAGCGGTGGCCGAGCGGGCCCGGGTGCCCCGGCTCACTGTGGTCGTGCGGGTCGGAGTGCTCGCCCTCGCCCTCGGCGCTCGGCATGGTCGACTCGGAGCAGGCGCGACAGAGCAGGCGTACGGAGGACGACCAGTCCTCGGCGGCGAATCCGGCCTCGGCGGCGAGCTGCTCCAGGGCGTCCCGGTCGGCCTCGGTGGCGGCCTCCAGGAGGACCACCCAGGTGGGGACGGGCGAGGGTGCCCACAGCTCGATCTCGTCGAAGACGGGGTAGGAGGGGCCGGCGGTGGTGGTCCGCTCGCCGTTCGGCACGCCGTCGTGGAGGACGACCTCGCCCCAGCGGCGGCCGGAGGACGGCAGCGGGATGGAGAGGACCTCGATCCGGGCCGGGTCGAGCCGGCGGCCCCACACGACCTCCGCCTCGCCCTCGGGCGAGAGCCGGACGGCGGCGCTGCCCAGCTCCATGCCGGCGGGCTCGCCGGTGCCGGCGGCGGCGCCGGGGACCTTGAGGCCGTAGGCCTGCCAGGCGCGGCGGGCCAGCGGCCAGTCCTGGAGGGCGGTGGCGGCGATGCCCACGTTCCACCAGTCGGGGGCGCCGGTCTCCTTGTCGAGCAGCGCGACGGCGCGCAGCCCGGCGGCCCGCGCCTGCTCCCAGTCGTGCCGGAACTTGTGCAGCAGCGCCAGGTTGAACCAGGACTCCGAGAGCCAGGGCTCCAGGTCCGCCGCGCGTGTGAGAAGTGCGCCCGCGTCCTCGTACCGGCCGTCGCCGATCAGCGTGAACGCGCGGTCGGTGGCCTGCCGCCACGAGGCGGAGGGCCGATGCCGTACCTTCCCGAAGATCTTCACGATTCCCGCCTGCCGGTCGCTTCACCCTCTTGTTCGCATCCAACCATGCCCGGTCGGACGCGCGCTCATTACCCATGGGTTACCCAAGGACTGCCGAGGTCACCCCAGTGGCTCCGCCCCGTGCCAGGACCCTGGCCAGGCCTTCGACGACATCCGGGTGATAGTCGCGGGCGGTGCCGAGCCTGAGCCGCTCCAGGGCGTCGAGGGCGGCGCCCGCCCCCGCGGCCGCCCCCTCGCCCGCGCCGGCTCCGGTGAGGTCGTCGTAGGCGTTCACGGCGCGGACGATCCGGGCGGCCGGCGGCTGCTCGCGGTACGGGTCGGCCTGCCGTTCCACGACGACGGCGACGGCCTCGGGGACGCCGGTCCTGCGGACGACCTCGCCGCCCAGGAGGGCGATCCTGCGCTGTTCCTCGGCCGGGAGGAGCGCGGTGGCGCCGCCCGCGACCGGGTCGACGAGGGAGAGCTGTCCGATGTCGTGCATGAGCGCCGCGTGCTCCAGGACGGTGAGTTCGGTCCCGGAGAGGCCCAGCTCGCGCCCGACGGCCGTGCTGAGGGCGGCGACCCGGCGGGTGTGCCCGGGCGGGGTGCAGCCGGCGATCTCGGTGGCGCGGGCGAGGGAGGCGATGGTCTGCCGGTTGACGGTCCGCACGGCCGCGTACCGCCGGAAGGAGACCTGGGTGAGGAGGAGGGGGACGGCGAGGACGGGCAGTGCCCAGAGTCCGGCGGCGGCGACGCCGAGCGCCATGACGGTGCCGGTGGCGCAGACGGCGGAGCCGATGCCGAGGAGGGCGCGGAGTTCGTCGCGGAGGAGGGGGCCGTACGGGAATCCGGTGCGGGCGCGCAGGACGAGGGCGGCGAGGACGGCGTCGCACAGGGCGGTCAGGACGAGCAGGAGGCCGAGGAAGAGGGCGTACGCGGGGCCCTGGCCGAGGTGCTCCGTGACGGCGCCCGAGTTGTAGAGGGGCTGGAAGCAGAGCGCGGCGAAGCCGACGGTGAGGACGCGGCGGGCGAGGTGGTCGAGGCCGGGGCCTCTGCCCCGGGCGATGTGGGGGACGATCCCGGCGAGGCCCGCGGCGACGGCGACGGCGACGGTCTGGAGGGCGCCGTGGGTGGTGGCGGTGCCGGCGCTGGTGCCGAGGAGGGCGTACGCGAGGGCTCCGGCGGCGGCGAGCGGCGCGGGTTCCCGTTCGCCGGGCGCGGCGCCCCAGCGGGCGAGCTCGCCGAGGGCGATGAGGGTGCCGAAGGCGAGGGCGTTGCCGGGTTCGTCGAGGCCGTGCCAGAGGGTGGTGCCGAAGGCGGCGAGGCCGAGGAGGA
The DNA here is from genome assembly GCF_056435185.1 of Streptomyces sp. NPDC044003. Classification (NCBI taxonomy): domain Bacteria; kingdom Bacillati; phylum Actinomycetota; class Actinomycetes; order Kitasatosporales; family Streptomycetaceae; genus Streptomyces; species Streptomyces sp. NPDC044003. The sequence goes on from NZ_JBWKFA010000001.1 coordinate 541,448, forward strand.
GGGCGGCGCCGTGCACGGTGGCGACGGTGAGCGCCCCGGGCCTCATGCGGGCTCCTTGGCGGGGGCGGCCGGTGCGGGGAGGGTTTCGCGGGGCGGGGGCACCGGGCCGGGCTGCGGTTCCGGCTGTGGGGTGGTCTCGTCCGCGGTGACGGCCGGCTGCCAGCCGTGCCGGTCCAGGGCCTGGGCGAGGGCGGTGACCATGCGGGGGTCGAACTGGGTGCCGGCGCAGCGCTCCAGTTCGGCGAGGGCGGTGGGCACCGGGCGGGCCCGGCTGTAGCAGCGGGTGGAGGTCATCGCGTCGAAGGCGTCGGCGACGGCCACGACCCGGGCGAATTCGGGGATCTGCTCGCCGTGGAGCCCGTACGGGTAGCCGCTGCCGTCCATACGTTCGTGGTGGTGGAGGATCGCGGCCCGTGCCTCGCCGAGGAAGCCGATGCCGCGGACCATCTCGTGGCCGTATTCGGGGTGCAGTTCGATGACCCGCCGTTCCTCGGGGGTGAGGGGGCCGTCCTTGGTGAGCACCCGGGTGGGCACGCCGAGCTTGCCCACGTCGTGCAGGATGCCGGCGAAGCGGACGACGTCGAGGCGGTCCTCGGCCATGCCGAGCTCACGGGCGATCAGGACGGAGGCGTGGCCGACGCGTTCGCTGTGGCCGCGGGTGTACCGGTCCTTGATGTCGACGGCCTGGACGAGGGCGCGGATGGTGGCCTGGTGGGCGGCGCGCTCCCGGTGGTACTGGGCGAAGACCCAGCAGGAGATGTACATGGGGAGGAGGACGAAGAGCGCCGCGACCGGGCCGTACGTGCTGCGCCAGAGGACGGCCATCATCAGTCCGGCGAGTCCGTGGACGGTGTGCGGGGCGAGCGCCCGGCCGAGGAGGCCGCGCCAGGCGGCCCGCAGGGGCAGTCCGTCGGCGGTGGCCCGGATGCCCCCGTCGAGCGCGGTGAGGACCAGGCAGAAGGCGAGGGCGGCGGCGCCGGCGGGCAGCAGCGCGTAGGGCAGGTCGGGGGCGTCGGGGCCGCGGCCGAGGGCGGTGGGGCCGCCGAGGGTGCCTGCGGTCAGGGCGGCGGCCCAGACGGCGAGGGCGGTTGCGGCGGCCCGCCAGGCGCGGCGGGTGGGGGCGGGGGGTTCCTCGACGCGGGCGAGGAGGCTGCCGGGGATCGCGGTGAGCGCGGCGGCGGCGGGCGGCAGGAGCAGCGCGGAGGCGAGGAGCACGGGGAAGAAGGAGCCGGTGCCCATGGGGACGGAGCCGCCGAGGGCGCGGCCGACGAGTCGGCAGCGGGCGGGCAGCTCGCAGAGCGCGTACAGGGCGGCGAGGAGTGCGACCGTGCCCCAGGGGACGGGCGCGCCGGGCCGCAGCGCGGGCAGGGCGCAGGCCCCGGCGCCGAGCAGGGCGCAGCCGATGTACACGCGGGCCGCTCGCGGAATGACGTTCACGCCCATCACGCTTGTCACGCTAGCGAGTTGGGCGGCCTGGGACGGCGCGGTCCGAGTGATTCGCACCATCGGGTGATACAAGCTGAATATATGCGCGAGGCCGCCGCGAGATCGTCGCGGCGGCCGTTCGCTTCCCTGATACGGCTTGTACGGGAGGGGTGCTACTCCTGCGGGGCGGGGGTCGTCGGCGCGGGCGCCGTGATGTCCTGCTCGGGCACCAGGTGTCCGGCGCGGATCAGGTCGATCCGTCCCATGACCTTGGCGCGCAGGTCGGTGGGGACGTCGTCACTGCCGCAGCAGCGCTTGACGAGCTTCTTCACCGCCTGCTCGAGGCCGTACTTCTCCAGGCACGGGGAGCACTCCTCGAAGTGCACCTCGAACTTGGTGCAGTCGCTGTCGGGCATCTCATGGTCGAGGAACTCGTAGAGATGATCCAGGACCTCTGAGCAATCCGTCTCGTGCGGCTCTCCGCAGCTCATGAGCCCGAGCCTTTCAGATCGTTCGACGACTCTCCGGCGCCCGCGGGTACCAGCCCGCGGTCGCGAGCGTAGTCCTCGAGCATGCCGCGCAGCTGGCGGCGGCCCCGGTGCAGTCGGGACATCACCGTACCGATGGGTGTCCCCATGATGTCCGCGATCTCCTTGTACGCAAAGCCCTCGACATCGGCGAGATAGACGGCGATGCGGAACTCCTCGGGAATCGCCTGGAGCGCTTCCTTCACGTCGGAGTCGGGAAGATGGTCGAGCGCCTGCGACTCGGCGGAGCGCAGACCGGTCGACATGTGCGACTCGGCGCGGGCGAGCTGCCAGTCCTCGATCTCCTCGGCGGCGCTGCGCTGGGGCTCACGCTGCTTCTTGCGGTACGAGTTGATGAAGGTGTTCGTGAGGATGCGGTAGAGCCAGGCCTTGAGGTTCGTACCCTCGCGGAACTGGTGGAAGGATCCGTACGCCTTGGCGTAGGTCTCCTGCACCAGGTCCTCCGCGTCCGCGGGGTTCCGCGTCATGCGGAGCGCGGCCGAGTACATCTGGTCGAGGTAGCCGAGGGCGTCCCGCTCGAAGCGCGCGTTGCGCTCCTCGGTCGTCTCCTCGGGGCCGTCGTCGGTCCCTGTGTCGGTCCCAGTGACCGGACCCACCTCCTCCAGCGCGGCGGCGAGCCCGAGGGCGGACCCGCTCGTTTCGGAGGATAGACGAGGAACCGCTCCGCCCGCCGCCCGAATAGGGGCGGCCTTGGGCGCGGGCAGCACTGTCCAGTCGAGGTCAGCGGCCTGCGCACGCTCCGGGCAGATGGTCATACCCATACGACGGACTCCCTCTTCCTTGCTCTCACACCGACCCTCTCCACAACAGTGGCCCTCCGCTCGGCATTCCCGGGAGCGGCGGGGAGATCAGCGGAGTGCGGAGATCCACTCGGCGACCCCGTCGACCAGGAGCCCGAGGGCATCCTCCTGGCCGAGCGGCGCGCGCTTGGGGAGGGCGAAGCCGTGGTCCCCGTACGGGATCTCCACGAGCTCGTACGGGCCTTCCGGGTACTCCTCGGGCCGCCCGAAGGGGTCGTTGCCGCCCTGGACGACGAGGGTGGGCAGGCCGGTGGAGAGGAGCTCCTCGGCGCGGGACCGCTCCGGCCTGCCCGGCGGGTGGAGCGGGAAGCTCAGGGCGAGGACGGCGAGCGCGCCGAGCTCCCGCCCGGTCCGGCAGGCGACGCGGGCGCCGGCGCTGCGGCCGCCCGCGACCACCGGGAGGCCGGGCTTCGCGAGGGCCGGCCAGAGGCCGCGCCAGCCGGTGTCGAGGGTCTTCGGCGCGGGGGCGACCTTCTTGCCGGCGACCCGCCAGGGCTGCTCGACGAGGGCGACGGTCACGCCACGGGCGGGCAGCGCCCCGGCGAGGGCCTGGAGGTCACGGGCCTCGACGCCGCCTCCGGCGCCGTGCCCGAGGGCGAGGACGGCCCACGGCTTCGTGCCGGCGTGCCAGGTGATGCGCGCCTCACCGGCGTCGGTGGAAACGGTCTCGTACTGTGTCACGTCCCCATCCTGCCGTCCGAAGCTCCCCACGGGTCAGAACAGCGTGCCGACTTCCGGTCCGGCGAGCTCGGCCAGGAGTTCGGGGCCGTTGTTGCGGACGTTGCTGACGGCGGTGGCGACCGGGTAGGCCCGCATCAGGCCGCCCGGCGGCGGGGCGAGCAGCCCGCGCAGCTCCTCGGGGTCGGTGCGCGCCGGGTCGAGCCAGGCGTCCCAGCGGTCATCGGTCAGCATCAGCGGCATCCGGGGGTGGATGTCGGCGAGGGAGCGCGGGCCCTCGGCGGGGGCGACGCCGAGCGGGCCGGTCTCGGCCTCGGTGGTGACGACCGAGCAGGTGACCCACCACGCGGCGGGGTGCTCGGGCGGCAGGGTGCCGTCCCGCCAGAACTCGTAGAGCCCGGCCATCGCGAAGACGGAGCCGTCCGCCGGGGTCACGAAGTACGGCTGCTTGCGGGCCCGCTTCTTCTTCCCCTCGACCTCCAGGTCGCGCTCGGCGGCCCCGGTCACCCACTCGTAGTAACCGTCGGCGGGAAGGATGCACCGGCGCGACTGGAAGGCGCGCTTGAAGGAGGGCTTCTCGTCGACGGTCTCCGCGCGCGCGTTGATCATCCGGGCGGCGCCCTCCGGCGACTTCGCCCAGGACGGGACGAGCCCCCATTTCAGTGCGCGCAGCTGGCGAACCGGCCGCCGGGATACGGCGTCTTTCAGAGGACGCTCCAGAACGGCCCAGACCTCCTTGGTGGGGGCCACGTTCCAGTCGGGAGCCAGGGTCTCGTCGGGCTCCCACTTCTCGATCCCGAAGGCGGCGACAAGGTCCTCGGGCCGCCGACTCGATGCATACCGTCCGCACATACGTGCCACACTGCCACGTTCCCGCACACGACCGAGGAGCCGTCCGCGAAATGACCGAGATCCTCGGTACCCAGCCCGCTCCGGACGAGTGGATCGTCTACTTCACCCTCGGCTGCGCGCTGGGCCTGGTCGTGGTCCGGCGCGCCTGGCTCCTCGCCCGCAACGCCATCACCATCGCCCACGAGGGCGGTCACGGACTCGTCGCCGTCGCCACCAACCGCCGCCTTGAGGCGATCCGGCTGCACTCGGACACCAGCGGGCTCACCGTGTCCCGGGGCCGCCCGACCGGCCTCGGCGTCGTCCTCACCCTCGCCGCCGGCTATCCGGCGGCCCCGCTGCTCGGCCTCGGGGGCGCCGCCCTGCTCGGCACCCGCCACATCACCCTGCTGCTGTGGATCGCGACCGCCCTGCTGCTCGCGCTGCTCGTGATGGTCCGCAACGCGTACGGGGTCCTCACCGTCGTCCTGACGGGCGCCTCCTTCCTCCTCGTCTCCCTGCTGGCCGGCTCCGAGGTCCAGTCGACCTTCGCCTGCGCGGCGGTGTGGTTCCTGCTCATCGGCGGTGTCCGGCCGGCCTTCGAGCTCCAGGCGAAACGGCGCCACGGCGGCGCCCCCGACTCGGACGCGGACCAGCTCTCGCGGCTCACCCAGGTGCCCGCCGGCGTGTGGCTCCTCTTCTTCCACACGGTGGCCATATCCGCCCTGATCGGCGGCGGTCGCTGGCTCCTGGGCTTCTGACTCCCCCGTACAGTGAGTCCATGACCGCAGCAGCTTCCGCGCACACCGACCCGCCCACCGACCTCTGGCCCGCCCCGTATGCGAGCGGCGCCGTCGACGCGACCGTCACCGTGCCCGGATCGAAGTCGGTCACCAACCGCGCCCTGGTCCTCGCCGCGCTCGCCGCCGAGCCGGGCTGGCTGCGCCGCCCGCTGCGCTCCCGCGACACCCTCCTGATGGCCGAGGCGCTCCGTACCCTCGGCGTGAAGATCGAGGAAGGGGTGGGCCCCGACGGCTCCGGCGAGGCCTGGCGGATCATCCCCTCCCCGCTGCGCGGCCCCGCGACCGTCGACGTCGGCAACGCGGGCACGGTCATGCGCTTCCTGCCCCCGGTCGCGGCCCTCGCCGACGGCCCGGTGCGCTTCGACGGCGACCCCCGCTCCCACGAGCGCCCGCTGCACGGCGTGATCGACGCGCTGCGCGCGCTCGGCGCCCGGATCGACGACGAGAGCCGGGGCGCGCTCCCGATGACCGTGCACGGCGCCGGGGGCCTGGACGGCGGCACCGTCGAGATCGACGCCTCCTCGTCCTCCCAGTTCGTCAGCGCCCTGCTGCTGTCCGCGCCCCGCTTCAACCAGGGCGTCGAGGTACGGCACGTGGGCAGCCGGCTCCCCTCGCTCCCCCACATCCGGATGACGGTCGACATGCTGCGCGCGGTCGGCGCCCGGGTCGACGAGCCGGAGCACGGCGGCGAGCCCAACGTGTGGCGGGTGGCGCCCTCCGCGCTGCGCGGCCGCGACCTGGTCGTCGAGCCCGATCTGTCGAACGCGCAGCCGTTCCTGGCGGCGGCCCTGGTGACCGGCGGCCGGGTGACGATCCCGGACTGGCCGGAGCGGACCACCCAGCCGGGCGACGAGCTGCGCCGGATCTTCACCGAGATGGGTGGCTCCTGCGAGCTCACCGACGCGGGCCTGACCTTCACCGGAACGGGCCGGATCCACGGCATCGACGTGGACCTGGGCGAGGTCGGCGAGCTGACCCCCGGCATCGCGGCGGTCGCGGCCCTCGCCGACTCCCCCTCGACCCTGCGCGGGGTGGCCCATCTGCGGCTGCACGAGACGGACCGGCTCGCGGCGCTCACCAAGGAGATCAACGAGCTCGGCGGCGACGTGACCGAGACCGAGGACGGTCTCCACATCCGCCCGCGCCCGCTGCACGGCGGCGTCTTCCACACGTACCACGACCACCGCATGGCGACGGCGGGCGCGATCATCGGCCTCGCCGTCGAGGGCGTGGAGATCGAGGACGTGGCGACGACGGCCAAGACCTTGCCGGACTTCCCGACGATGTGGACCGAAATGCTCGGGGTCTGAACCATGCGGCGCTACGGCAAGCACACCGACGAGGACGACATCCGCCAGCGGCCCAACCGCAAGGGCACCCGTCCCCGCACCACCATCCGCCCGAAGCACGAGGACGCCGTCGAGGGCATGGTCCTCACCGTCGACCGCGGCCGGCTGACCTGCCTGGTCGAGGACCGGACCGTGACGGCGATGAAGGCGCGCGAGCTGGGCCGCAAGGCCGCCGTCGTCGGCGACCGGGTCTCCCTCGTCGGCGACCTCTCCGGCGAGAAGGACACGCTGGCCCGGATCGTGCGGATCGGCGAGCGCAGCTCGGTGCTCCGGCGCACGGCCGACGACGACGACCCGTTCGAGCGGGTGGTCGTCGCCAACGCCGACCAGCTGGCGATCGTCACCGCGCTCGCCGACCCGGAGCCGCGCCCCCGGCTGATCGACCGCTGTCTGGTGGCGGCGTACGACGGCGGGCTCGAACCCTTCCTGGTGATGACGAAGTCGGACCTGGCGCCGCCGGAGAAGCTTCTGGAGCTGTACGGGGACCTGGACATCCCGCACGTGGTGGTGAACCGCGAGGAGCTGTACGACGGCGGGGCGGCCGACCGGGTGCGGCAGTATCTGGACGGGCGGGTCACGGCCTTCGTCGGGCACTCCGGCGTCGGGAAGACGACGCTGGTCAACGCCCTGGTGCCGGAGGAGAAGCGGCGGATCACCGGCCGTGTGAACGCGGTGACGGGCCGCGGCCGGCACACCACGACCTCGGCGCTCGCGCTGCCCCTCGACGCGGCCGACGGCTGGGTCATCGACACCCCGGGCGTGCGCTCCTTCGGTCTGCACCACGTCGACCCGTCCCGGGTCATCCACGCCTTCCCCGACCTGGAGCCGGGCACGGAGAACTGCCCGCGCGCCTGCAGCCACGACGAGCCGGACTGCGCGCTCGACGCGTTCGTGGCGGAGGGGCACGCCGATCCGGCGCGGCTGTTCTCGCTGCGGCGGCTGCTCGCGACCCGGGAGCGACGCGAGGGCGACTGAGCCGTCGGCGTTTACGCCTGCTCGCTGCCGGTAAGTGCATAATCGCACCAAGTGAGACGAAGCAGTCACCGACGGCGTGGGAGGCACTGACGATGGCGTGGCTGCTGGTGGTGATCGCGGGGATCCTGGAGACGGGCTTCGCGGTCTGCCTGAAGCTCTCGCACGGTTTCACCCGCCTCTGGCCGACCATCGCCTTCGCGGCGTTCGCCCTGGGCAGCTTCGGTCTCCTCACCCTCGCCCTGCGGAAGCTCGACGTGGGTCCGGCGTACGCGGTGTGGACGGGGATCGGCGCGGCCGGGACGGCGATCTACGGCATGGTCTTCCTCGGTGACGTGGTCTCCACGCTCAAGATCGTCTCCATCAGTCTGGTGATCGTGGGGGTCATCGGACTCCAGCTCTCCGGCTCGGCGCACTGAGGGGTCACCGGCAGCACCGGTGCGACGACGTGGCTCAGGGCGATCCGTACGGCGAGTTCGCAGCCGGCCGCCCATTGCTCCCCCGCCGAGGCCGCGGCCTCCGCCACGAGCTCGCCGGGTGCGGGCGGCCCGGCGTCGGCGCGCCGCTGGGCGGGGACGGGGGCGGGCCGGGCGCCGGGGCGTACGGGCCGGGGCTGGGGCAGCCGCTCGTTCCAGGCGCCGGTGAGCAGGGCCCGCAGTATCGGGCGGACGGCGGCGCGGGCGACGATCCACTCGGCGACGGCGACGAGGTTCCGCTCGGGCGGGGCGGGGGCGGCGAGCAGGTGCCGGACGCCCTGGAGGTAGGCGTCGGCCTCCCTCCGTACGAGGGCACGGGCGAGCCCCTCCTTGGAGCCGAACTCGTTGTAGAGGGTCTGCCGGGAGACCCGGGCGGAGGTGGCGAGGTCGGCCATCCGCACGGCGGACCAGGGGCGGTGCGCGAGCGCGGCGAACGCGGCGTCGAGCAGTGCCTCGCGGGCGTTCGCCATCCTCACCTCCGGGAGGGAACGGTTCTCCGCTCAGCGTCGACAGCAGCCCACACCCTGTCAAGGGGCTCGCAGGGACCGTCCGGGCCGCCGCGATGGACGGTTCCGCGCGGGTCTCCGGCTCGGGGATAGAGTGCCGAGCATGGCCGACTACCACGATGATCTGCGTCTCGCCCACGTCCTCGCGGATGCCGCCGACGCGGCCACCATGGACCGATTCCAGGCGCTCGACCTCAAGGTCGAGACGAAGCCGGACATGACTCCGGTGAGCGAGGCCGACAAGGCGGCGGAGGAGCTGATCCGCGGTCAGCTCCAGCGCGCCAGGCCGCGCGACGCGATCCTCGGCGAGGAGTACGGCGTGGAGGGCACGGGCCCGCGCCGCTGGGTGATCGACCCGATCGACGGCACGAAGAACTATGTGCGCGGGGTGCCGGTCTGGGCGACGCTGATCGCGCTGATGGAGGCCGGGGAGACCGGCTTCCAGCCGGTGGTGGGCGTGGTGTCCGCCCCGGCGCTCGGCCGGCGCTGGTGGGCGGCGAAGGGCCTCGGCGCGTACACGGGCCGCAGCCTGGCCTCGGCGACCCGGCTCGGCGTCTCGAAGGTGGCGTCCCTGTCGGACGCCTCCTTCGCGTACTCCTCGCTGAGCGGCTGGGAGGAGCGGGGCCGCCTCGACGGCTTCCTCGACCTCACGCGCGCGTGCTGGCGGACCCGGGCGTACGGCGACTTCTGGCCGTACATGATGGTCGCGGAGGGTTCCGTGGACATCTGCGCGGAGCCGGAGCTGTCCCTGTGGGACATGGCCGCGGTCGCGATCGTGGTCCAGGAGGCCGGTGGCACGTACACGGGCCTGGACGGCCGGCACGGCCCGCACAGCGGGAACGCGGCGGCGTCGAACGGCCTGCTCCACGGCGAGCTGCTCAGCTACCTGAACCAGGAGAGCTGAGCGCCCCCGGCGCTCCCCGGGGGCGCCTCGCGCGCCCCCTTGTCGACCCCTCGCCCCGGTGCCACTCTGAGAGTCCCCCCGATTGTGAACTTGTGAATTTCTTCTCTTGGAAGAATTCACCGAGGAGGTGGCTCCCTTCATGCTCGTCCGTGACGCCATGAGCACGGTGGTCCTCACCATCGGCCCCGCCCACACCCTCCGGCAGGCAGCCCGACTGATGGCGGCGCGCCGCGTCGGCGCGGCCGTCGTCCTCGACACCGATGCCGGCGGCCTCGGCATCCTCACCGAACGCGACATCCTCAACTCCCTCGCCCGGGACCAGGACCCCGACCGGGAGACCGCCGGCTCCCACACCACCCGTGACGTCGTCTTCGCGGCGCCCGGTTGGACCCTGGCGGAGGCGGCCGAGGCCATGACGCGCGGCGGCTTCCGTCACCTCGTCGTCCTCGACGACCGGGGCCCCGTCGGCATCGTCTCCGTACGCGACATCATCCGCTGCTGGATCCCGGTGCACAGCGTCGCCGGGTGAGCATGCGAGAGCGGGCCGGACTCCGTACGGAAGTCCGGCCCGCTCTCCACCTAAGGCAAGCGCCCTCAGCCGCGCAGGGCCTGGACCGCGGCCTCGAGCCGCTTGCCGAAGTCACCGTCCGCCTGGCGGAAGTTGCCGATCGCCCGCTCGGCGATGTCGTCGCGCGAGACCTTGGCGATGAAGCCGGCCAGGTTCGCGACGAGGCGGCTCTTCTCGTCCTCGGACATCAGGCGGTAGAGGTTGCCCGCCTGCACGAAGTCGTCGTCCTCGGCGTGCGAGGGGGCGGCGTGGTCGCCGGTCACGCCGGTGACCGCGGAGCCGGCCCAGAGCGGCTTGTCCGTCTGGTACGGGCCGCCGAAGCTGTTCGGCTCGTAGTTCTTGGCGCCCTTGTGGCGGCCGTCGTAGAGGAAGCCGTCACGCGCGTGCGTGCGCGCCTCGGTGGCGTGCGGGCGGTTCACCGGCAGGTGGTCGGCGTTGATGCCGACGCGGTAGCGGTGGGCGTCGCCGTACGCGAAGAGGCGGCCCTGGAGCATCTTGTCCGGGGAGGGACCGATGCCCGGCACGAAGTGCGCGGGGCTGAAGATCGACTGCTCGACCTCGGCGAAGATGTTCTCCGGGTTGCGGTTGAGCTCCAGCTTGCCGATCTCGATCGGCGGGTAGTCCTCGTGTGGCCACACCTTGGTGAGGTCGAAGGGGTTGAAGCGGTAGTTCGCCGCGTCGGCGGCGGGCATGATCTGGACCTGCACGGTCCAGCTCGGGAAGTCGCCGCGCTCGATGGCCTCGCGCAGGTCGCGCTGGTGGGAGTCCGGGTCCTCGCCGGCGAGGCGGTTGGCCTCGTCCTGGGTGAGGTTCTTGATGCCCTGGTCGGTCTTGAAGTGGTACTTGACCCAGAAGACCTCGCCGGCCTCGTTGTTCCACTGGAACGTGTGCGAGCCGTAGCCGTTCATGTGGCGGTACGAGGCGGGGATGCCGCGGTCGCCGAAGAGCCAGGTGACCTGGTGCGTCGACTCCGGGGAGAGGCCCCAGAAGTCCCAGACGTTGTCCGCCTCCTGCGAGCCCGTGTACGGGTCGCGCTTCTGGGTGTGGATGAAGTCGGGGAACTTGATGGCGTCCTTGATGAAGAACACCGGGGTGTTGTTGCCGACGAGGTCGTAGTTGCCCTCTTCGGTGTAGAACTTCAGCGCCCAGCCGCGGGGGTCGCGCACCGCGTCCGCCGCGCCGAGGTTGCCCGCGACGGTGGAGAAGCGCAGGAAGGTCTCGGTCTCCTTGCCGATCTCGGAGAGGAACGTGGCGCGCGTCCACCGCGTGACGTCACGGGTCACCGTGAAGGTGCCGTAGGCGCCCGCACCGCGCGCGTGGACCACGCGCTCCGGGATGCGCTCGCGGTTGAAGTGGGCGAGCTTCTCCAGGAGGAGCTGGTCCTGGACGAGGACCGGACCACCGACGCCCGCGGTCTCGCTGTTCTGGTTGTCCGCGACCGGAGCCCCGGCCTCCGTGGTGAGCGGTCCCTGCGTCACGTGCGCCTCCTGTGTGAAGTCCTGCGTGTCCTGTCCCTCGGCCGAGTTCCCGCATGGGATCTTGGCCAGTACCGGTTTCGATCCTACAATGGACAATGTCTAAGTCAAGTAGACATCCAAAGTCACACCCGTTCGGGACCCCGATCCCCCGGCTGTTAGGCTGGCCCTCATGAGTGACCTGTTGGAACGACTGCGCGGACGCGGCTGGCGGATGACCGCGCAGCGGCGTGTCGTGGCCGAGGTCCTCGACGGGGACCATGTGCACCTGACCGCCGACGAGGTCCACGCGCGCGCTGTGACGAGGCTGCCGGAGATCTCGCGCGCGACCGTGTACAACACGCTGGGCGAGATGGTGACGCTCGGCGAGGTCATCGAGGTCGCGACCGACGGACGCGCCAAGCGGTACGACCCCAACGCCCACCGGCCCCACCAGCACCTGGTCTGCGGCCGCTGCGGCGCGATCCGCGACGTGCACCCGGCCGGCGACCCGCTGGCGGACCTCCCGGACGCCGAGCGCTTCGGATTCACGATCTCGAACGTCGAGGTCACGTACCGGGGCATCTGCCCGAGCTGCGCCACGACGGCCTGACGACCTACGGAAAAGCCCCCGCTCCGGCGGGGGCTTCTTCGTACCCCGGAACACGGATACGACGAAGGCCCGGATCCAGTGACTGGATCCGGGCCTTCGTTGCTACTGAGTAGCGGGGACAGGATTTGAACCTGCGACCTCTGGGTTATGAGCCCAGCGAGCTACCGAGCTGCTCCACCCCGCGTCGGTGAACACCACCTTACGGGACCGTCCGGAGCAGGGCAAATTCGTTTACGCCGTGAGCTCCTGGTGCAGCGCCTCGCTCAGCCGGGCCGCCCGCTCGGCGACCTCCGCCGGGCCCAGCTCCACCGCGCGGTCGCACCAGCGACGCCCCTCGGTGAGCTCGCCCCGGCGCGCCGCGAGCAGCGCGAGCCGGAGCGCGGCACGGCCGTGGCCCGCCCGGGCCGCGCGGGTCCACCAGAGGGCGGCCTCCCGCTCGCTGCCCTCGCGGGCGAGGAGCAGCCCGAGGTTGAAGGCACCGTTGCGGCTGCCCGCCTCGGCGGCCTCGCGGTACCAGCGGTCGGCCTCGGCCAGGTCGCCGCGCCCGGCGGCGAGCATCCCGACCCGCACCTGGGCACGGCGGTGGCCCTGCTGGGCGGCCCGCTCGTACCACTCCTCGCACTCGGACTTCTCCTCGCGGGGCGCGCCGAGCACGGCGGGGCCGGGCTCGGGGCGACGCGCGTCGAGCACCGAGGCGAGCCGGAAGGCGGCCTCGGCGCTGCCGCCGCCGGCCGCGCACCGCAGGTGCCGCTCGGCGGTCTGCTCGTCGCCGTCGCGCAGGGCGGCGATGCCGACCTGGAGGGCGGCCTCGGTGTGTCCGGCGGCCGCGGCCCGCTCGTACCAGACGAGGGCCGTGCGGTCGTCGTCGCGGCCGGCGTGCAGGATGCCCAGGTTGAAGGCGGCGTCCACGCTGCCGGCCTCGGCGGCCTTGGAGAACCAGGGCTCCGCGCCGTTGGCGTCGCCGGCCTGGAGGAGCAACACGGCGAGCGCGTTGGCGGCCTCGCGGTGGCCCGCGTAGGCGGCGCGCCGGTACCACTGCTCGGCCTGCGGGATGCGGTCCTGGGCGGCGCAGAGCAGCCCGAGGTTGTAGGCGCCGTTGACGTCGCCGGCGTCCATGGCGGCCCGGTACCAGCGCTCGGCGGTCTGCTGCTCACCGCGGGCGGCGTGCAGGGCTCCGAGCGCGTTGGCGGCGTTGCCGTCGCCGTCCTGGGCGGCCCGCAGCCACCACACGGCGGCGCTCTCCTCGTCGCCCGCGTCGCGGAGCAGGAAGCCGAGTGCGCAGGCGGCCTTCGCCTCGCCCTCCTTGGCGGAGCTGAGGTACCAGCGGCCGGCCTCCTTGAGCTCGCCCCGGTGCTCCAGGATGGCGCCCAGGTGGAGCGCGGCCCGCCGGTGGCCGCGCGCGGCGGCCTGCCGGAACCACTGCTCGGCCTCGGCGGTCTCCCCGGCGCCCTCACCTGCGGGCTGCACGGGCACGGCGATGCCGGTCGCGGCCGTGCCGGACGGCACGATCGCCCTGGTGCCGGGGACCCGGAGGCGGGTGCCGGTCTCGTGCGGTCCGCGCGTGGTCTCGGTGGCGCGGCGCTCCAGGGCGAGCGCGAGGCGGAAGGCGGCCTCGCGGTGGCCCTGCTCCGCGGCGGCGCGCAGCCAGCGCTCGGCGCCGACGTCGCTGCGGTGCTCCAGGAGGTCGGCGAGGGCGTACGCGCCGAGGGCGTGGCCCTGCTCGGCGGCCTGGCGCAGCCAGTACTCGGCGGCCGGCTCGTCGCCGCGCTCGCGGTGGTGGCGGCCGAGGGCGTGGGCGGCGGGGGCGGAGCCGGCGACGGCGGCGACCCGCCACCAGCCGGCGGCCTCCTCGGCGTACCCGCGCTGGTGGAGCAGGACGCCCAGGTTGTTGGCGGCGGCCCGGTCCCCCTCGGCGGTGGCTCCGCGCAGATACGGCTCGGCGCCGTCGAGGTCACCGCGGCGCAGCAGCAGGGCGCCGAGGGCGCTCATCGAGGCGAGGTCGCCCCGCTCGGCGGCCCGCCGGTGCCGGGCCTCGGTCTCGGTCTCGGTCTCGTTCTCGGCGTCGGTCTCGGCGGTGGTGTCGACGGCCGCATCGACGGCCCCTACTGCCTCGATGATCTCGTCTGCGGCGTTTCTGGCGTGCCGCTGCACAAACCGCCCTGTCTCCAACAGAGTTGCCCTGTCCCCCATAAATACCATCGTCGCACCACCCGCAACCCGAGCACACCTGGTATACCGCAGCCAGTGAGGTCACTCAGCGTTTTGTCGACATGCCCACAGAGAGACAAGTCAAACACGACTCACGCCAACTCGCCCCTTCCCTACCGCTCTTCGGCACCCCCGGGCACGCCGACACACGACAAAGGCCCGGATCCTTATGGATCCGGGCCCTTGTCCTCTAGTAGCGGGGACAGGATTTGAACCTGCGACCTCTGGGTTATGAGCCCAGCGAGCTACCGAGCTGCTCCACCCCGCGTCGGTGAAACCACAGTATCACGACGCGGGGACGGAAAAGCTCAGGTCAGCCGCCTGACCCGGGGGTCTTGAGCTTCGCACCGGCGTCAGCGGCCCGCTGGAGCGCCGCCTGGAGGTCCTCCTGGGCCTTGCCGTACGCGGTCCAGTCACCCTTCTGCAGAGCGGCCTGGCCGGCGTCGTACGCCTTCTGGGCGTCGGCGATGGCCTGCTGGAGGGCCGCGTCGTTCGAGGCCGGCGGCTGGGTCGTGCCGGGCGGCTTCGTGGTGCCCGGCGGGGTCGTCGGCGCGGTGGGCGCCTCCACCCCGAAGACCGCGTTGAGCGCCTCGGTGAGGTTGTCCTCGAACACCGTGGTGTCCTTGGTCGTGTCACCGTTCGGCTGGTCCGCGTCCACGTACGACACCGCGACCTTCTTCAGGAGCGGATAGAGCGCGTTGCGCCCCTGGGCGTACACCGGCTCCACGTACAGGAACCCGCCGTCGAGGGGCACGGTCAGCAGGTTGCCGTACTGGATGTCCGAGTCGGCGCCCTTCATGTCCCGGACGAAGGTGGCCACGGAGGGCAGACTGTTGAGCTTGCTCTGCACCTGGGCCGGGCCCGGGACGTCCTCGGTGACCCGCAGCAGTCTCAGCCGGCCGTACTCCTTGCTGGTGGCGTCGGCGTCGACCGCCATGAAGGCGCCCAGGTTGGGCCGCCCGTTCGGCGTGAAGGTCGTCGTCAGCGAGAAGCGCTGCGCCGTGTCCGCGGGCATCTTCATGCTCAGGTAGTACGGCGGGACCGCGTTGCCGTCCTTGTTGGTCGGGTCGTCCGGCACCTGCCAGGCGTCCGAGCCGCTGTAGAACTGCGCGGGGTCGGTGACGTGGTAGCGGGTCAGCAGCTCGCGCTGGACCTTGAACATGTCCTGCGGGTAGCGCAGGTGCGCGAGCAGGTCGCCCTTGATCTCGGACTTCGGCCTGACCGTGTCCGGGAAG
The DNA here is from genome assembly GCF_056435185.1 of Streptomyces sp. NPDC044003. Taxonomy (NCBI): domain Bacteria; kingdom Bacillati; phylum Actinomycetota; class Actinomycetes; order Kitasatosporales; family Streptomycetaceae; genus Streptomyces; species Streptomyces sp. NPDC044003. Next base: position 556,815 of record NZ_JBWKFA010000001.1, read on the forward strand.
GCCTTCATCCAGGTCTTGAGGACCGGGTCCTGGGTGTCCCACTCGTAGAGCTTCACCGTGCCGTCGTAGGCGTCGACGGTGGCCTTGACCGAGTTACGGATGTAGTTGACCTGGTTCTGCTGGGCGACGACCGTGCGCTGCTGGTTGCCGACGGTCAGCGAGTCGGCCGTGGTGTCGCCGAGCGTGGTGCGCGAGGCGTACGGGTAGCCGTTGGTCGTCGTGTAGGCGTCGATGATCCACTGGATGCGGCCGTCGACGACCGCCGGGTAGGCGTCGCCGTCGATGGTCAGCCAGGGCGCGACGGCCTCGACGCGCTCCTTGGGCGTGCGGTTGTAGAGGATCCGCGAGCCGTCGCCGATGGCCCCCGAGTAGAGGATCTGCGGCTCACTGAAGGCCACCGCGTACGCGGCGCGGTTGAAGGTGTTGGAGAGGCTGACGCCGCTCTTCTCCTTGTAGCTGGTGGTCTTCTCGCCGTTCTCCTCGTAGTCCAGCTCCTTCTGCGGGCCGCCCACGATCGAGTACTGGTCGGTCTTCTCGCCGTAGTAGATCCGCTGCTGGTACGTGCCGAGGGAGCCCGTCGTCGGCAGTCCGGACTCGGTGAAGACCGGGGAGCCGTTGGCGTCCGTCTGCGTGCCCGAGGCGAGGATCGCGCCGTAGCCGTGGGTGTAGGTGAAGTGGTCGTTGATCCAGTTCCGCTTCGGGATGCCCCGGATGTTCAGCTCGCGCAGACCGACGACGGTGTCCTTGCCGGCGTAGCGGTCCACGTCCAGGGTGGTCGGGAACTGGTAGTACTTCCGCTTCTGCTCCAGCTGCTGGAACGTCGGCGACACGATGTTCGGGTCGAGGAGCCGGTAGCTGGCCGCCGTGTCGGCGTCCGCCCGCAGCTTGTCCTTGGCCTTGACCGTCGACTTGCCCGAGTAGTTCTCGGCCTTCGTCCCGTCGATCGCGTAGGCCTTGCGGGTCGCGTCGATGTTCTTCTGGATGTACGGCGCTTCCTTGGCCTGCTCGTTCGGCTGGACCTGGAACTTCTGCACGATCGCCGGGTACAGGCCGCCGATCAGGATCGCGGAGAGGACCATCAGACCGAAGCCGATCACCGGCAGCTGCCAGGTGCGGCGCCAGAGCGTCGCGAAGAACAGCAGCGCGCAGATGACGGCGATGCAGAACAGGATGGTCTTCGCCGGCAGGTAGGCGTTGGCGTCCACGTACCGCAGGCCCGTCCAGTTGCCGGTGGCCTTGAAGTCACTGGACTTCACCGCCAGGCCGTACCGGTCGAGCCAGTACGCGACGGCCTTGAGCGCGACGAAGAGGCCGAGCAGCACCGAGAGGTGGCCGGTGGCCGCGGCGGTGGCACGCGCGCCCGGGCTGGTGATCCTGAGCCCGCCGTACAGGTAGTGCGTGAGCGCGGCGGCGATCAGCGACAGGACGGCGGCGGCGAAGCCGAACGCGAGAAGGAAGCGGTACCAGGGCAGATCGAAGGCGTAGAACGACACATCGAGGTCGAACTGCGGGTCCTTCTGGCCGAACTTCACCCCGTTGACCCACATGAGCCAGGTGCGCCACTGGCCGGACGCGGAGGCGCCGGCGATCAGGGCCACCAGGGCGGTGACCGCGAGCAGCACCCACTTCTTGAACGGGGCCAGACCCATCCGGTACCGGTCCAGGCTCTGCTGCTCCAGCGACATGGCGCTGAGCGGCGGCCGCAGCCGGTAGGCCAGCCAGATGTTGAAGCCGACGGCGAGCCCCATCAGCAGGCCGAAGACCGCGAAGAGGCCGATCTTGGTCCACAGGGTGGTGGTGAACACGGACGAGTACTCGACGGAGCGGTACCAGAGCCAGTCCGTCCAGAACCCGGCGAACATCACGAACGCCATGGCGAGGACGGCCAGCACCCCGAGTGTCATGAGCAGGGTGCGGGCCCGCCGGGACGGCCGGCCGACTCTCACCCTCGGCCCGGACGGGCCTTGGCCACGGTCCGGCATCTGGAAAGCCAACGTGCGCCCCTCGATGTTGATGCGTCTGAAAGCAGGCCCAGCGATCGTAGAGCCCACTGATGCAACTTACTGAGGCTTTACCTAGTTCCCGTCTTCCGGGGAAGAGGAGGCAGGATATTGGTCATGTCCAACGTTTCCCCCTCCGGCCCGGCCATGGCCGCGAGCCCCCTCACCCGCGCAGTGCTCGAGATCGACGAGTACGCGTCGGGCCTCGGCTGGGACCAGCCCGCCCGCCTGTTCGCCCTGGTCGACACCGCACGACTGCGCGCCCAGGAGCCCAAGCTCGCCTCCCAGCTCGGCCTGGGCGACGACGCCACCGCCTACACCCCGATCGAGCAGGACAAGCTGCCGCGCGGCAAGGCCCTCGACGAGTTCCTCGGCACGATCGCCTGGCCCGACGGCGTGGCCGGCTGCGCCCTGACCGTCGAGCGGCTCATGCTGCCCCCGTCGGCCGAGGCCCAGGTCCCGCAGGGCCTGAACGAGAAGCAGCTCGCCAAATGGGTCGCCGGGCACCCGGACCGCCAGGAGGTCCGGATGACCGTGGCGGTGCTGCGGGACGGCGCCCGCGAGGCGGCGATCCGGCTGCGCGAGAAGGACTCCGCGACCGAGGTACTGACCGGCCCCGACCTGGTGCCGGGCCTCGCCGAGGCGCTGGCGGCGACCTTCGAGAGCTGAGACCCGGATGCGAGAAAGGGGCTCCCGGCCGGGAGCCCCTTTTCCGTGGGTACGCGCGTGCTCAGCGGGTACGCGCGTGTACTCAGCTCTTCGAGCAGCTCGGCAGGGTCTTCGTGTCGCCCTTGCGGAGCTTCTCCAGCGACTTCGTGGCGTCGTCGATGGTGTTCACCTTGATCAGGGTGAGCCCGTCGGGCGTGTCCGCGGCAGCCGCATCGCAGTTGTCGGCCGGGGTGAGGAAGTACTCGGCGCCCGCGTTGCGCGCACCGACCAGCTTCATCTCGATGCCGCCGATCGGGCCGACCTGGCCCTGGTCGTCGATGGTGCCGGTGCCGGCGATGAACCGGCCCTCGGTGAGGCTCTCCGGGGTGAGCTTGTCGACGATGCCGAGGGCGAACATCAGACCGGCGCTGGGGCCGCCGACGTCGGCCAGGTTGATGTCGATCGTGAACGGGAAGACGTGGTCGGTGCCGGCCTGGATGCCGACGACGGCCCGGTCGCCCTCCTCGGAGGTCGTGGTCCTGATGACCACCTTCCGGGTGACGGTGGGCTCCTTGTGGGCCTTCTCGGCAGCGGCCGCCTCCTTGGCGGGGACGATCGTGAACTCGACGTCCTGGCCGGGCTTCCGCTTCGTCACCTGCTTGGCGACGTCACCCTGCTCCTTGACCGGCACGCCGTCGACGGCCTTGATGACGTCCCCGGCATGCAGCTTGCCCTCCGCCGGGGCGCCCTTGACGACGGTGGCGACGACGACCCGGGCGACCACCGGGATGCCCAGCTCCCCGAGGGCCGCCACCTTGGCGCTCTCCTGGGACTGGCTGAACTCCTCGGCGTTCTCCTGGCTCGACTCCTCCTCGGTCTTGCCGTCCGGGTAGAGGGTGTCGTGCGGCACCACCACGTTGTCGTGGGCGAGCCATCCGTAGACGGCCTCGACGGCGTTCATCTTGTAGTCCGCGCTGGTGACGCGGACGGTCGTCATGTTGAGGTGACCGTCGGTCGGGTAGGTCTTGCGTCCCGAGATCTGGAGGACCGGTTCTCCCCTGGCCTCGCCGAGGGTGTTGACCGTGGGACCGGGGCTCATCTCCGCGTACGGCACCGGGATCAGGACGCCCGCGATGAGCAGACAGATCAGGACCAGGGTGGAGGCGAGCATCGTCGCGGTGCGGCGTGGCATGGAACGACAGTACGGGACTCGTCTGTGGGTGCACCCCTGGGGCGGTCCGTACGAGGCGGCCCGCGTCAGCCGGACGTGGAGGTGGTGACGGCGGAGGCCGTCGCGGCCGGTTCGCGCTCCGGACGAACGGAATCGGCGGTGGCGACGTGGGTCCGCTCCATGGCGTCCCGGAAGCGGGCGTACCCGGCGAGTTCCGCCACGTCACCTATGGTCTTGTTCCTCGAAGCCCAGCTTCCCCATATCGCCGCGCCGACGACTGCGAAAAGCGGAATCAGCAACCAGGCCAGCGCTGCCATCCCGACCTCCCATCCCCAGTGAGTTGATCAGCAGACTGTCTCATCTGTGAGGTCAACGCTGGCGCCTGGGGGGCGGTTACGCAAATCGGGCGTTCGGCTACACCCTGTCGGCGCGTCGCCTTGCCTGCTTCAGCAGGCCCCGACCCACTCCTCTGTGCCGTCCGAGAAGGTCTGGTGCTTCCAGATCGGGACCTCGTGCTTGAGGTCGTCGATGAGCTTGCGGCAGGCCTCGAAGGCCTCGCCGCGGTGCGGGCAGGAGACGGCCACGACCACCGCGAGGTCGCCGACGCGCAGGTCGCCGACGCGGTGCACGGCGGCCAGGGCGCGCACCGGATAGTTCGCCACGACCTTCTCGGCGACGCGGCGCAGCTCCGCCTCCGCGGTCGGATGGCAGGAGTAGCCCAGCGCGTCGACGTCCGCGCCGCCGTCGTGGTTGCGGACGGTGCCGACGAAGAGGGTGGTACCGCCGGCGGCGTCGTCTCCGACGGCCCGGAAGACCTCGTCGACCGAGAGCGGGGTGTCACGGATCGCGAGCAGCTTGATCGGGTCGTCCGCGACCTGCTCGCCGGGGTGGTCGTGCGTCTGCGCCATGCGCCCATGGTGCCGCACGGCTCCGACATCCGGTAAGGGACCTTTCGACCTGTGGACAGGACTTTCCGTAGGAGGGTCCTACAAGCCGCCTCTCCCCAGCCCGTCGCGCCGCCCGCTACAGCCCGCGCCGCTTCCGCATCTGCCGCACCAGGGCAGCCGTGCCGAGCAGCGCCACCGTGGCACCGGCCGCACCGGCCGCCGTGGCGTCCTTGCGGCCCAGGCGGCGGCCGGCGACCGTGTGACGGCCCTCGACCTCCTCCAGGAGCGCGGCGAGGACCTCCTCGTTCGTCCACTGGGGGCGCCAGCCGGCGTCGTGCAGCCGTCCGACGCTCACCACCCATGGGTGCATCGTGTAGGCGAGGTCGCCCGCCGGGGACGGGGTGAGCCCGATCCGGTGGAGGCGGGCCGCCGTGCCGAGGGCGACCGCGGAGGGCAGCTCCATGCGGCGGATGCCGGAGAGCTCCTCGACCTCCTCCTGTTCGAGCCAGCCCTCGCAGCCGACCGCGAACTCCCCGTCGACCTTCTCCAGGGCCGCGTACTCCAGGGCGCTCACCAGGTCCTCGACGTGGCAGAACTGCCAGGTGGGCCGGGATCCGGCGACGACGAGCAGCCGGGGCGACTCGAAGTAGCGGGTCAGCGCCGTGTCCGTACCGCCGACGAGGACGGCGGGGCGGACGACGGTGACGTGGAGGCCGGGGTGGGCGCGGGGGGCGCGGCGGCCGAGCCGCTCGATCTCCAGCATGTCGCCGACGCCGGTGGCCTCCGCAGTCGCCTTGAGCTCGGCGTCCTCGGAGAGCGGGATGTCGTTGTCGGGCAGGGCGCCGTAGACCATGGCGGAGGTGCAGAGCACCACCCGGTGGACCCCGGCCGCGGCGGCGGCGGTGAGGACGGTCTGGGTGCCGCGCACGTTGTAGGCCGTCCGGGCGGCGGGGTCGGTCTCCAGGTCGAGGTCGACGGCGAGGTGCACGACGACGTCCGCGCCGCGGAGCTTCTCGGCGATGGCCGGGTCGCGCACGTCGAGGATGTGCCACTGCGCCTCGGCGACCTCGCCCCGGCGCTCGTCGATGGCGATGACCCGCTTGATCTCCTCGGAGGCGGCGAGGCGCCTGGTCAGCAGGTCACCGACGCCGGAGGCGGCACCGGTGACCGCGACGACGGGGCCGCGCACGGCGGACCGGGTTGAGGGGTTTCGCGCTCCGCGAACCTGTGGATCTGGGGAACTCACCGGGCGTCTCCAGCGGTTGTCTTCAGTACGTACGCGCATGACGCGTACGGACCAGGTGGCGTCCATCCTGCCGCAGGGCACGGCCCGGCGGAGCACCGAGCCCATTTCCGGCCCGGATGTCTACGCTGGTGGTGTGCGGGGCCTGTCGGATCAGGCCCTGGTCGGGCAGTCGCCGTCGGCAGGAGGCCGGCGGCCCTACGAGCCGAGGAAACCTGTGAGTGACACCCCATTCGGATTCGGCCTTCCGCCGGAGGAGCCGGAGAACGGCGACGAGGGCAAGAAGAAGGACCCCGCCGGAGGTGGCCAGGGGTCCGGTGGCAACCCGTTCGGTGCGAACCCGTTCGGCTTCGGCGGGCTGCCCGGCATGGGCGGTCCCGGCGGCGCGGACAATCCGTTCGCCGCGATGTTCGGCTCCCTGAACCCCAACGATCTGGGTGCGGCCTTCCAGCAGCTCGGGCAGATGCTGAGCTACGAGGGCGGTCCCGTGAACTGGGACATGGCCAAGCAGATCGCCCGCCAGGTGGTGGCCCAGGGCACCCCCGACGGCGTCAAGGACGCGAGCGTGGGCCCGGCCGAGAAGTCCGCGGTCGAGGAGGCCGTGCGCCTGGCCGACCTGTGGCTGGACCAGGTCACCTCGCTGCCCTCCGGCGCGAACACCGCCGTGGCGTGGAGCCGCGCGGAGTGGGTCGAGGCGACGCTGCCGGCGTGGCAGCAGCTCGTGGACCCGGTCGCCGAGCGGGTCGGCTCGGCGATGGGCGACGTCCTGCCGCAGGAGATGCAGGCCATGGCCGGCCCGCTGATCGGCATGATGCGCTCCATGGGCGGCGCCATGTTCGGCCAGCAGATCGGGCAGGCCGTGGGCGCGCTCGCCGGCGAGGTCGTCGGATCGACGGACGTCGGTCTGCCGCTGGGCCCGGCCGGGCGTGCCGCGCTGCTGCCGCTGAACATCGAGGCCTTCGGCAAGGACCTGGGCGTGCCCTCGGACGAGGTGCGGCTCTACCTCGCCCTGCGCGAGGCCGCGCACCAGCGTCTCTTCGCGCACGTGCCGTGGCTGCGGGCGCACCTCTTCGGCGCGGTCGAGGGGTACGCGCGCGGGATCAAGGTCGACACCTCGAAGCTGGAGGAGGCGGTCGGTCAGCTCGACCCGACGCACCCGGAGCAGCTGCAGGAGGCCCTCCAGCAGGGCATGTTCCAGCCGCAGGACACCCCGGAGCAGAAGGCGGCCCTGGCCCGTCTGGAGACGGCGCTCGCGCTGGTCGAGGGCTGGGTGGACGCGGTGGTCCACGAGGCCGCCAAGTCGCGGCTGACCTCGGCGGACGCGCTGCGCGAGACGCTGCGCCGGCGCCGGGCCTCGGGCGGTCCCGCCGAGCAGACCTTCGCGACGCTGATCGGTCTGGAGCTGCGTCCGCGGCGGCTGCGGGACGCGGCGCGCCTGTGGGCCTCGCTCACCGACGCGCGCGGCGTCGACGGCCGGGACGGTCTGTGGGAGCACCCGGACATGCTGCCGACGGCGACCGATCTGGACGACCCCGACGGCTTCGTGCACCGCGAGCACCTGGACTTCTCCGAGCTGGACAAGATGCTCGGCGAGGCGGCCAAGGGTGAGAACCCCGAGGACGGGAACGACGAGAAGTGAGCCTGTACGACGACGCGGTCCTCGTCCTGAAGGGGTACGAGGACCAGCCGGAGCTGCGCGATGTCTATCTGGACCATCTCGCCGAGCACCCCGACGGCATGTACAAGCCCTGCGAGGCCGGGCATCTGACCTCCAGCGCGCTGGTGATCGACCCTTCACGCGGGCGCGTGCTGCTGACCCTGCACAAGAAGCTGGGCATGTGGCTGCAGATGGGTGGCCACTGCGAGGCGGGTGACACGACGGTGGAGGCGGCGGCGCTGCGCGAGGCGACCGAGGAGTCCGGCATCGCGGGTCTGACCCTGCTGCCGGGCGGCCCGGTGCGGCTCGACCGGCACCCGATCCCGGCGCCGTGTCACTGGCATCTCGACGTGCAGTACGCGGCGCTCGCCCCGGCGGACGCGGTGGCGGAGATCAGCGAGGAGTCGCTGGACCTGCGCTGGTTCGCGTACGAGGACGTGGCGGGTGTGGCCGACACGTCGGTGGTGGAGCTGCTGAAGGGCACGCTGGCGCGGCTGGCGTGACGGACAGCGGTGAGGGGCCGGTCGCGTCGGCGACCGGCCCCTCACGTGTGCTCAGTTCCAGGCGTTGTTCTGGTTCTGGGCGTGGGAGCCGTGCTGGCCGGCGCCGAACTGGGCGGCGATGCCCTGTCCGATGGCGGCGTTCTGCGGGGGCATGACCTCGCTCGGCTGGACGAGCGCGAAGCCCTGGCCGAGGAAGCTGAGTTCCCAGCCCTCGCCCGTGTTGCCACGGCGGCGGCGGACGCTGGAGTTGGTCGTCTGCGCCTGCATCTGGACGCGGAGCCCGGTGGACCAGGCGACGATGGCGTCCGCGTCGACGCTCACGTACTTCTCGGGCGTGACCTGCATCATCAGCGGCTGCCCGGAGGTCATCAGGGCGACCTTGCCGCGGCCGGAGATGTTGAGCTGGTACTTGCCGGTGCCGGAGACGCCGTACTGGCTGTCGACGGCGATGACCTCGGTGTGGAGGGTCGAGTCGAGCGCCAGGACGTAGGCGCTGTCGACGGTCAGGCCGTCCTGCTCGACCTCCACGATGTGGACGTACTGGGCGAGGTTGGCGAAGTAGACCGTGCCCTGGCCGGAGCAGCGCATCAGGTCCAGGCCCTCACCGGTGCGGGCCTGGGCCCGGCGCTGGTTCGGGGTCTTGTACTCGCCGTCGAAGTCGATGAGTCCCTGGTACGCGACCATGGCGCCCTTGCGGGCGAGGATGTCGTCCTGCCCGGTGAGGCTGACCCGCAGGAGCTGCGGGTTCTGGATGACGTACCGCTCCTGGCTCTGCTGCTCGGCGTGGTTGAAAAGCGGGCTCTGCATGGTGTGTTCTCGCTCCCCCTCAGCCCCGGACCCGCAGGCGGTCGGTGCTGTCCTCGCTCGGCTGTACGACGACGATGCCCTGGCCCGAGAAGGCCATCTGGTATGCCTCGCCGCTGCCCCGCCCGATGAGGGAGGACGCCTTGAAGCTGCGCTTGCCCTTGACCTTGAGCGCGGGAGACCAGGCGACGAGGGCGTCGGGGTCGACGTACGTCTCGTCCTCGCCGCGGCCGCAGTCGACGACGAGCGGCGTGCCGCGCGAGGTGAGCGCGACCCAGCCGGTGCCGGCGATCTCCACGTTGAACAGGCCCTGGCCGGCGAACTTGGCGAGCCCCTTGACCCGCTCGACGCCCCACTGGAGGTGGGCGTCGAAGGCGAGGACGTTGGTGCCGTTGACCGAGATCGAGTCGTTCTGGAGGTTGATGACGACGACGTCGGCGCCGTAGTCGGCGAGGTAGAGCAGCCCGTCGCCGGAGCACTTCATGATGGGCGCGCCCTCGCCGGTGGCCCACTGCTGGGCGACCTGGCGGACGGCGGGCGGGTTGGGCTCGTAGCTGATGAAGCCCTCGTAGGCGACCATCGAGCCGGTCCGGGCGTACAGGTCCTGGCCGGAGGCCATGGCGACCTTGAGCATGGTGCGGCCGTGGTTCTCCATGCGGGCCGCGACGGGGGTCGGGGCGTAGCCCGCGAGTTGCTGGTTCATGACGGGCTCCCTCAGACCTCGTAGGGCTGGACGACGATGAAGTTGCCGGGGGCGCCCCGGAACTGGAGGTTCACGGTCTCCCCGCTGTGGCCCGGGTAGGCGTTGCGGCGCAGCCTCACCTGGCTGGAGAGGATGACCTGGGACGCGGACGACCAGGCGACGACGGCGTTGCAGTCGGCGAAGGTCGTGGGCGTGACGGGCAGGACGACGGGGACGCCGTGGGTCTTCACGACGACGGTGCCGGTGCCCTGGAACTGCATGGTGAACAGGGCGCCGCCGGGGATGCCGTGGCCCTCGATGCGGCGGACCTCGTACTGCAGGGACTCGTCGAACGCGAGGACGTTCTCGGCGGAGACGCAGATGCCGTCGCCCTGGAGCTCGATCGGGTGCAGATGGGCGCCCTGTTCGGCGAGGAAGACCTGGCCGCGGCCGGTGCAGCGCATGAGCTGCATCTCCTGGCCGGTGGCGTTGCCGACGATCCGGCCGGCGAAGCCCGCGCCCTTGTAGCCGAAGTCGACCTTGCCCTGGTACATGACCATGGAGCCCTGCCGGGCGAGGACGGGGACGCCGCCCATGGCGAGGTCGACCCGCATGAGCTGCTGGTTCTGCGGGGTCCAGCGGGCGCCGGTGGCGGTCTCCTTGTACGGCGCGAGCGCGGCGGCGAGCCCCGCGCCGGTCGCCGGGGCGCCCTGCGGGACGCCGGGCTGCTGCCCGTACGCCGGCGGCTGCTGCCCGTACGGGGCGGGGGCGGGCTGACCGTAGGGGGCCTGCGGCGGCTGGCCCTGACCGGGGTACTGGCCGGGTGCCTGGCCCGGGATCTGCCCGGGGTACTGGCCGGGCGGCTGTCCCGGGACCTGGCCGTACTGCGGCGGCTGCTGCCCGTAGGGGGCGGGGGCCGGCGCGGGCGGCGGCACGGGGGCCGTCGGGGCCATGGGCGCGACCATCGTCGGCGCCGCGTGGACCGGCGGCGCGGGCGGGACCGGCGCCTGCGGGGCCTGCGGCGCGCCGAACGCGGGCGCGGGGGCCGGGGCGGGCGCGCCGAACGCCGGGGGCGCCGCCGCCTGCGGCGGCGGGGCGAAGCCTGGGGCCGCGCCCTGCTGCTGCGGGGCGGCGGGCTCCTCCTCGGCGACCTCGCCGCCGAAGTTCCGCAGGAGCGCCTCCAGGCCACCGTCGAAGCCCTGGCCGACGGCGGCGAACCGCCACACGTCCTTGAGGTAGAAGTCGCCGAGCATCACCGCGCGTTCGGTGGTGAACTCCGCGCCCGTGAACGCGTAGCGCGCGACCTCCTCGCCGCCCGCCACGATCCGCAGGTGGCCGGGGCCGACCTGGGACATCTGTCCGGCGCCGTCGATCGTCGCGGTGAACGACAGCTTGTGGATGTTCGCGGGGATGCGGTCGAGGGTGACGCGGAAGGACTCGGTGTCACCGGACTGCGCTCCGAGCAGCTGGATGGACTCCTCGGGCGACTTCGGCTGGTTGAAGAAGACGAAGTAGCGGTCGTCGGAGAGCCGCTCGTCCGCGTCGAGTCCGAAGCAGCTGATGTCGAAAGTCAGTCCGGGCGCCGCGATCTGCACACCCACGTACAGATCGGTCCCCGCGGTCAGATCACTGATCTTGGCCTTGTGGCCGCGTTGGAATTCCCTGGCCATGCGTAACGACCGTCCCCCATCCCGAATGGCGAATGCTCGCGCCAGGCTAACCGCTGCGCACGACATTGAGACAGGCCAGGTCGTTTTCGGTACGGAATCGGGAAACCCGCACGCACGCGCGTGCGGGCGCCGTCACTCCTCGCTGGCTGCCGGAAGGTGCGGCAGGCGTGCGGCGGCGACCACGCCCTCCAGGTAGCCGCGCGCCCGCTCGGTGCGCGGGTACGCCTCCAGGAGCCGCCAGAACCGCGGACCGTGCCCGGGGACCAGCAGATGGGCCAGCTCGTGCAGGAGGACGTAGTCGACGACGTACTCCGGCATGCCCTGGAGCCGGTGGGAGAGGCGGATGCTGCCCTCGGAGGGGGTACAGGAACCCCAGCGGGTGTTCTGGTTGGTGACCCAGCGGACCGAGCCGGGGCGGGCCCGGCCGCCGAAGTACTGCTCCGAGAGGCGCAGCGCCCGCTCGGTGAGCTCACGGTCGCCGAGGACGCTCCGGCTCTCCTGGGCGGCGAGCTTGTCGAGCATGACGCCCACCCAGCGGCGCTCCTCCGCCTCCGACATGCGGGCCGGGATGAGCACGATGGTCCGGTCGCCCTCGCGGTAGGCCGAGACGGTTCTGCTGCGCCGCGGGCTTCTGCGGACCTCGACCGCACTCGTCCCCGCCCCGCGGGGCGGTTCGCTGGTCACGCTGCGCTGTGGGTCGGCGGGCACGGCCCCGACGTTACCCGCTGCCGGCGGGGGAAGTCCCGCCTCGGGAGTGGTTTCGGGAACGATCCGACCCGACCGCGCACCATTTGAATGACTAATCCCCTGACCTGTGGACAACTTTCGGCGACCGTCACGGCGGCGGGGCATTCTCACCCGAGGGCGGCACGAAAAGCCGTTGTCGATCATGAAATGCGGGTCACGGGCGAGGACGGACGGGGGCGGGGAAATGCATCCGATGGTGAAACCGGCGCTGCGGCGGGCCTGGCGGAGTCTGCGATGCGTCCAGTTCGGCGTCGCCCCCGCGCACGCGGTGGTGCTCGGCCCGGTCGACCAGGAGACGGGGGCCGTGCTCGGGCTCCTCGACGGCACCCGCGGGACCGCGCTGCTGCGCGCCGAGGCACGGGCGCTCGGCCTCCCGGACGGACGTCTGGAGGCGCTCCTGGGCCGGCTGGAGTCGGCCGGGCTCCTCACGGACGCCGCGACCGGGCGACCCGGGAAGGCGGGGCCGGCCGCCGGCGCGGTGGACGTCGCGCTCGATCCGCTCCGCGCGGACCTGGCCTCCCTCTCCGTGGTCCACCCCGAACCGGAGCGGGCGGCGCGGACCCTGGCGGCCCGTCGGGCCCTGCGCGTCCAGGTACGGGGCGCGGGGCGGGTCGGGGCGACGGTGGCGGCGCTGCTCGCGGCGGCGGGCGTGGGCACGGTCGAGGTCCTCGACACGGGCCGGGTCGAGCCCTGGGAGACGGCCCCGGGCGGCCTCCCGGCGGAGGCGGCGGGCGAACGGCGGGCGACGGCGGCGAGCCGCCTGGTGAGCCGCTGGACCAGGGAGCCGGGAAGGGCAGGTGGCCCGCGCGGCCGGGGCGGGCGGAGCGGATCGGGTGAAGGGTCGGGTGAGCCCGGGCTGTCACTCGTCGTGGTGACACCGCGGGACGGTCTCGGTGCGTACGTCCCCGATCCGCTCCCCGCCGAGCCGTGGCTCTCCACCGGCACCCCTCATCTGTACGCGGGTGTCCTGGAGGCGACGGGGGTGGTCGGGCCGCTCGTGCTGCCCGGCGGCACGGCCTGCGCGCGGTGTCTCCAGGAGGAGCGGACGGACCGGGACCCGGTGACGCCCCGGCTGCTCGCCCAGTGGCGCTCGGGCGCCCCGCATCCGCTGCCCGCCTGCGACCTCGGCCTCGCCACGGCGGTGGCGGGCCTGGCCGCCGCGCACGCGCTGGCGTTTCTGGACGGGGACCTCCCGGCGAGCACGGGCACCCGCTGGGAGGTGTCGCTGCCGCTCCTGGAGTGGCGGGCGGAGCGGCTGAGACCGCACCCGGCCTGTCTCTGCGGGGCGGCGCGCGAAGGAGAAGGGGAGCGCGCCGCGGCAGCCGGGGAGGCACAGGACACAATGGCGGGGTAACGGCCCTGCGTGGCACGGCAGTCTGGGTTTTGGAGGGGCGTATGTCTGATCTTCCCCGGAAGGCGGTCACCCGGACCGCCAAGTTGGCCGCGTTGCCCCTGGGCTTCGCGGGTCGGGCCACCTGGGGTCTGGGCAAGCGGATCGGCGGCAGATCGGCGGAGCTCGTCGCCCGCGAGCTCCAGCAGCGCACGGCCGAGCAGCTGTTCAAGGTGCTCGGCGAGCTGAAGGGAGGGGCCATGAAGATGGGGCAGGCGCTGTCCGTCTTCGAGTCGGCCCTGCCGGAGGAGGTCGCCGGACCGTACCGGGCGGCGCTGACGAAGCTTCAGGACGCGGCCCCGCCGATGCCGACGCGTACGGTGCACGCGGTCCTGGAGGAGCGGCTCGGCGCCGAATGGCGGGAGCTGTTCCTGGAGTTCGAGGACAAGCCGGCGGCGGCCGCCTCGATCGGGCAGGTGCACCGGGCCGTGTGGCACGACGGGCGCGAGGTCGCGGTGAAGGTGCAGTACCCGGGCGCCGGGGAGGCACTGCTCTCGGACCTGACGCAGTTGAGCCGCTTCGCCCGGCTGCTCGGCCCGCTCGTCCCGGGCATGGACATCAAGCCGCTGATCGCCGAGATGCGGGACCGGGTCTCCGAGGAGCTGGACTACGCCCTGGAGGCGGAGGCCCAGCGGGTCCACGCGGAGGAGTTCGCGGACGATCCCGACGTGGTGGTACCCGCGGTGGTGCACCAGTCGGAGCAGATCCTCGTGACCGAGTGGATGGACGGGGTCCCGCTCTCCGAGGTGATCGCGGACGGCACGGAGGAGCAGCGGGACCGGGCGGGCCAGCTGCTCGCCCGGTTCCTCTTCTCGGGCCCGGCGCGCACGGGGCTGCTGCACGCCGATCCGCACCCGGGGAACTTCCGGCTGCTGCCCGGCGCCGGGGAGGACGAGGGGCCGGAGGGCTGGCGGCTCGGCGTCCTGGACTTCGGCACGGTGGACCGGCTGCCGGGCGGGCTGCCGGAGACGATCGGCACCTGTCTGCGGAGGGCGGTCGCCGGGGAGGCCGAGACGGTCTACGAACTGCTGTGCGGGGAGGGCTTCGTCAAGGAGTCCGTCGCGCTCGACCCGGAGGCGGTCCTGGAGTACCTGCTGCCGATCATCGAGCCGGCCGAGGTGGAGACCTTCGTCTTCACCCGCGGCTGGATCCGCACCCAGGCGGCCCGGATCGCGGACCCCCGGTCCCCGGCGCACCAGCTGGGCAAGCAGCTGAACCTGCCGCCGGCGTATCTGCTGATACACCGTGTGACCTTGAGCACCATCGGGGTGCTCTGCCAGCTGAACGCGACGGTACGCCTCCGGGACGAGCTGGCGGAGTGGCTCCCGGGCTTCGAGGTCCGGGACCCCGCGTAGAGGCCGGCGCCCCCGCCCCGTGTGGGCAATCGTCCCGCAGGGCGGGACGGGTGGGCACACGGGACGGCGCCCTCAGCGGCGCCTCCGCGTTCCGGGCCTGGACCCGCACCCGTAGCGGCGGTGCACCTCGTGGTGCGGGTCAGGGCGCGGAAGCCTCTGGCGCCGGCAGGGGCGCCGTCCGTTGTGCCCACCCGTTCCGCCCCTTGCGGAACGCCTGCCCACAACGGGGGTGGGTGGGCGCCGCCCCGGGGGAACGGCTGCCCACAACGGGGGCGCAGGTCACCACCAAGAAGAGTCGAGGCGGCCTTCGATCGAGCGGATGTTGGCTCGGGCGCAGTCCTCGCAGAAGTACTGCCGCCGGCCGTTCTCGACCGAGCAGGTCCAGGTCAGCGGCAGGGTCTCGGTGGTCTTGCCGCAGCGCGCGCAGGCGAAGGGTGCCTCGGGGGTACGGGCGTCGTTCACTCTTGTGACGATAGCCCGGCGGGGACGCCGCGGACCGGACAACGCACCGCGGGGGCCGGTCCGTTCGGACCGGCCCCCGCGGAGGCATCACGGCGATGCTCAGTGCATGACGGCCATGGCGAGCGCGCGGCGGGCGCGCAGCGAGACGCGCTCGGCGCGGCGCTGCATGCGCCGGGCGGCGACCAGGCGCACGGCCTGGCGTTCCGCTTCGGCCTCACGCTGTCGCTCGTGCATATGGGCACGGGCCAGGGCTTCAGGGGCGAGTTGCATTTCACGGGTCCTGTTCTGTCGCGCGGTGTGCGCGGCGGCGGGGGAGAAGACTGGAGTCACGGAGCCGGCGGGCTCGCTCGCGGAAGAGGTCATCGGGGCCAACTTCTGGGGATCGTGCGTGAGGGGGCGGTCGATGGTTCCGGTGGCGCTCATGCCGCGACCGGGTTCTTGCGCGGACGGCCACGGGGCCGCTTGCGGGCGACGACCACGCCCTGGACGAAGAGCTCGCCGCCCCAGACGCCCCAGGGCTCGCGGCGCTCCTTGGCACCGGCCAGGCAGGCCGCCACGAGCGGGCAGGTCTGGCAGAGGGACTTCGCGTACTCGACGTCGGCCGGGGACTCGGCGAAGAAGACCTCGGGGTCGTAGGCGCGACAGGGGACGGGTACGCCGAGGTTCTCGATGGCGTCGTCGAGCGCGGTGAGCGCGGTGAGGGGGGTCAAAGCGGGGTCCTCCGTGAGGCCGGGCAGGGGGATCGATTCGGAATGCGGTACGGACGGGGCGTGCGCTTCGAGTTGCACGGTGGTCTTTCCTCGTCTGGTCGTTCCGGCCTGTTGGCCGGGGTTTCGGCTGGTACCGGGCGGTGTCTTTCCCGAGGCCCCTTCGCGCCGTCGTCCCCGTTCGGGGACAAACAGAAGGGCCGCGGATCCCGGGTGGGGTTCCGCGGCCCTGAAGGCGCCGGTCTGATCATGGATCAGACTGGATCACTCCAGGGTTCGAGCCCACGGAAGGCCCACATCATGTGGTGGTGCGTCGTCGTCTGCTGCTGGGTTCCGGCACCGGTCGCCGCAAAGCCATAGGCCGTGGCCTTGCCTGCTACTCCTGCTTCCAGTGCCTTGGTCGGTCGCTCATTGCGCGGAGCCACGGCGGCCGCACCGAGACCGGAGAGACCGGTGACGGGCAGGCCGGCGACGGGCAGACCGGTGCCAATGAGAGCCGAGGCGGAGAGGCCGAGCGAGCAGGCGGAGACGACCGAGCGATCGGTCATTTTGGCCGTGCCGACGATGCTGACGGTGCTGATGGAGCTGGCGGTGCGGGTCTGAATGGTGGTGCTGATCACTGGAATCGCCTCCTCTCGGCGTCTCGGAGGGCTCGGGTGCGAGCCGGACCCTCATGTTTATTTGGACAAGTACAGCACGAAGACAGGGCTTCGAAGAAGCGCTGTTTCCGTGGTTAAGAACCTATGGGGCTTGACGGGGCGTGCGCAAACTATTTTTCCGACGAGTTTTCCTCAGACCTCGTCCTCGCCCGTCCCACCCTCCTCACCTGCGCAGATGGCCAGGACCTCGGCCCCGAAGCGGTCGAGCTTGCGGACACCGACGCCGGCGATCGAGGAGAGCTCTCCGTCGGTGGCGGGGACACGCTCCGCGATCGCCATGAGCGTCTTGTCGGTGAACACGCAATACGCAGGCTGGCCGAGCTCCCTGGCCTGTTCCGATCGCCAGTCCCGCAGCCGCTCGTACAGCGCCTCGTCCATGTCGGAGGGGCAGTCCTCGCAGCGCATCAGCTTCATCGCGCCCGCCTCGGTGAGCGTGGCGCCGCAGACCCGGCACGGGACGGGGCCGCGCGCCTTGCGCCGGACGGGGCCGCTCCCCCGTTCGACGGAGCCGGCGCCGCCGCCGGAGCCGACGGTGCCGAGGGAACCGGAGCCGGGCCGCAGCCCCTTGAGGAAGCGGCTGGGGCGCCGGTTGGCGCGGCCGCCCGGGGAGCGGGAGAGCGCCCAGGAGAGCGTGAGGTGGACCCGGGCCCGGGTGACGCCGACGTACAGCAGGCGCCGCTCCTCCTCGACCTGCTCGTCGGTCTTGGCGTACGTGATGGGCATCATGCCCTCGGTGAGGCCGACCAGGAAGACGGCGTCCCATTCGAGGCCCTTGGCGGCGTGCAGCGAGGCGAGGGTGACGCCCTGCACGGTCGGGGCGTGCTGGGCGGCGGCCCGCTCGTCGAGTTCGGCGACCAGGTCGGAGAGGGTGGCTCCGGGCTTGGCGCGGGCGAAGTCCTCGGCGAGCCGGACGAGGGCGGCGAGGGACTCCCAGCGGTCGCGGACGGAGCCGGAGCCGGCGGGCGGCTGCGGGGTCCAGCCGTTGCTGGAGAGCACGGCACGGACCTGGGCGGGCAGGTCCTCGGCGTCGTCGAGGAGGGAGTCGTTGCCGCCGGCGCGGGCGGCACCGCGCAGGGCGATGCCCGCCTTGCGCACCTCCTCCCGCTCGAAGAAGCGCTCGGCGCCGCGGAGCTGGTAGGGCACTCCGGCGTCGGCGAGGGCCTGCTCGTAGACCTCGGACTGGGCGTTGATCCGGTAGAGGACGGCGATCTCGCCGGCGGGGACGCCGGCGGCGATGAGGTCGCGGATGCGGCGGGCGGTGCCCTCGGCCTCGGCGGGTTCGTCGGCGTACTCCGTGTAGACCGGCTCGGGGCCCGGGTCGCGCTGGGAGATCAGCTCCAGGCGGTGCTCGGCGGCCCGGCCGCGGGCCTGGCTGAGCAGCCCGTTCGCCAGGTGGACGACCTGCGGGGTGGAGCGGTAGTCGCGGACCAGCTTGACGACGGTGGCGCTCGGGTGCCGGGTGCGGAAGTTCAGCAGGTGGTCGGGGGTGGCGCCGGTGAAGGAGTAGATCGTCTGGCTGGCGTCGCCGACGACGCAGAGGTTGTCGCGGTCGCCGAGCCACAGGTCGAGCAGCCGCTGCTGGAGCGGGGAGACGTCCTGGTACTCGTCCACGACGAAGTGCTGGTACTGGCGGCGGATCTGGTCGGCGATGTCGTGCCGGTCCTGGAGGATGCCGACGGTGAGCAGCAGCACGTCCTCGAAGTCGATCACCGAGCGGTCGCGCTTCAGCTGCTCGTACATGGCATAGATCTGGCCGATCTCGGCCGGGTCGCGGGGGGCGTCCCTGACGGACTTGGCGACGGCGGCCGGGTAGTCGGCGGGGACGGTCTGGGTGACCTTGGCCCACTCGATCTCGCCGGTCACGTCCCTGAGCTCGTTCCGGTCGAGGCGGATCCGGCAGCGGGCGGCGGCGTCGGCGACCAGCTGGATCTTCCGCTCCAGGAGCCGGGGCAGCTCACCACCGACTGCTTTCGGCCAGAAGAACTGGAGCTGGCGGAGGGCCGCGGAGTGGAACGTACGGGCCTGGACGCCGCCCGCGCCGAGCTGCCGGAGCCGGCCGCGCATCTCGCCGGCGGCCCGGTTGGTGAACGTGACGGCCAGCACGCTGGCGGGCTGCAGGATGCCCGCCCGCACCCCGTACGCGATCCGGTGGGTGAGGGCCCGCGTCTTGCCCGTGCCGGCTCCCGCGAGCACGCACACCGGCCCGTTCAGGGCAAGGGCGACCTCGCGCTGCTCGGGGTCGAGCCCGTCGAGCACCGCGTCGGCCGTCTCCGGGACCTGCGGGAAGAGAGTGGAGTGCGTTGCTGATGTCACCCCCCAATGCTGCCAGGTCGGGCGAGCGTGCCGTCGAAGCCTGTCCACAGGCACGTGCCGCCGGTCATACGAATTCCGGGAATGGCGCGGAGGGGGCGTACGTTCTCCTTCACGGACCCGTCCGCGAACAAGAGGAGCGCCTGGCCATGCAGGGCACTGTGACGATGTACAGCACCGAGTGGTGCGGCTACTGCCGTCGGCTGAAGAGCCAGATGGACCGCGAGGGCATCGCGTACACGGAGATCAACATCGAGCAGGACCCCGACTCGGCGGCGTTCGTCGAGAAGGCCAACGGCGGAAACCAGACGGTCCCGACCGTCCTCGTGGTTTCCCCCCAGGGGAACGAGTCGGTCATGACCAACCCTTCTCTCGCCCAGGTCAAGCAGGCCCTGGCGGTCTGAGGCCCGCGGAACACGACCCCCGCCCGGCCCGGAGCCGGTCGGGGGTTTCGTATGCCCCGAGATCCGCGGGGCGCGCGGTCGGCGTAGTCGTCATGGGGAAGCCCCCGGCCGAAGGGTCGGGGGCTTCGCTGTCCGGTGTGGGCGTCAGACCACGTCGCCCGGCTTCGGGAGGGGCTTGCCGTACCAGCGTTCGATCAGGCGCGAGGCGATCGAGATGCCGTACGGGGGCAGGACCTCGCCGGACTCGAAGGCCGCGGCCAGGTCCTCGCGGGAGAACCAGCGGGCCTCGTGGATCTCCTCGCCGTCCACGTTGATCTCCGAGGAGGTCGCCTTGGCGAAGAAGCCCAGCATCAGGCTGGACGGGAACGGCCAGGGCTGGCTGGCGATGTACTCGACCTCGCCGACCGTCACACCGGCCTCCTCGAAGACCTCACGGGCCACCGACGCCTCTATGGACTCCCCCGGCTCCACGAAACCGGCGAGGGTCGAGAAGCGGCCCTCCGGCCAGTGCACCTGGCGGCCGAGCAGCGCCCGGTCGTGCTCGTCCGTGACCAGCATGATCACCGCGGGGTCGGTGCGCGGGTAGTGCTCGGCGCCGCAGGCCTGGCAGCGGCGGACGTGACCGGCGGCCGCGATGACCGTCCGCTCGCCGCAGCGCGAGCAGAAGCGGTGGAGGCGCTGCCAGTTCTCCAGGGCCACCGCGTGCACCATCAGGCCCGCGTCGCGGTCGGAGAGCAGCAGTCCGGCCTCGCGCAGCCCGGCCGGGCGCGCCGACTGGTCCATGCGGCCGGGCAGGGAGTCCTTCTGGAGCGCGAAGTACGAGACGCCCTCGGCGTCCGTGCCCAGGAAGTAGCGGTGGGTCTCGGTGACCGGGGCCTCGAACGCCGGCGTCATCACGAGCTCGGTGGTGCCGTCGGGACGGTCGTCGATCAGCACCTGCCCCCCGGAGACCACGAAGACCCGGGTCGTGGGGTGGCTCCAGGCCGCCGCCAGCCACGCCTCGTCGAGACGGTGGTGGGCGGCGCGGTCGATGCCGCTCGGGGCGGTGAGCGAGATCGGGCGGTCCGCCGACACGTCCTTCGGGCTGCTCGGCGCGTTCTTCAAGGTGCTCACAGGTGCTTCCAACTCCCCCGGATCGGTGTGTGGGTTCAGCGCGCGGCGGCGTGAAGTGCGGCGGGCAGGTCGGTCCACAGGTGCGCGGTCGTCTCGACGCCCTTCATGAGGAGATCCAGTTCGATCTTCTCGTTGGGGGCGTGCCAGCCGTCGGACGGCACGGAGATGCCGAGGAACAGGACGGGCGCCTCCAGGACGTCCTGGAGGTCGGCGGCCGGTCCCGAGCCGCCCTCGCGGGTGTAGCGGACCTTGGCGCCGTCGAAGGCCCTGCTCATGGCACCGGCCACCGCCTTGAGGGCGGGGTGGTCGAGAGGGGTGAGGCAGGGGCGGGTCGGGGCGCCGAAGACGATCTCGTACCGGATGCCGGCGGGGACGAGTCCGGCCAGCCAGTCCCGTACCGCGAGCTCGATCTTGGCCGGGTCCTGGCCCGCGACCAGACGGAACGACAGCTTCAGCTGGGCCGAGGCGGGGACGATCGTCTTGCCGCCGGGGCCCTGGTAGCCGCCGCCGATGCCGTTGACCTCGGCGGTGGGCCGGGCCCACACCCGCTCCAGGGTCGAGAAGCCGGCCTCGCCGAGGGTGCCGCGGGACTTGGCCGTCCGCAGCCAGGCCGCCTCGTCGAAGGGCAGCTCGGCGACGAGGGCCCGCTCGGCCTCCGTCAGTTCCGTCACCCCGTCGTAGAAACCGGGGATCGCCACGTGCTCGTGCTCGTCGTGCAGGGCCGCGACGATCCGCCCCGCGACGGTCGCCGGGTTCGGCACGGCGCCGCCGAAGGAGCCGGAGTGGATGTCCTGGTCGGGGCCGTACAGCTCGATCTCGCAGTCGGCGACCCCGCGCATGCCGGTGCAGACGGTCGGGGTCGTCTCGGACCACATGCCGGTGTCGGAGACGATCACGGCATCGGCGGCGAGCCGCTCGGCGTGCTCCTCGACCAGCGCGCGGAAGTGCGGGGAGCCGGACTCCTCCTCGCCCTCGACGATCAGCTTGAGGTTGACGGCGGGCGCGGTGCGGCCGGTGGCCGCCAGGTGCGCGCGGACGCCGAGGGTGTGGAAGAACACCTGCCCCTTGTCGTCCGCCGCCCCGCGCGCGTACATCCGGCCGTCGATCACCGTCGGCTCGAACGGGTCCGTGTCCCAGCCGTCCTCACGGGCCGCGGGCTGCACGTCGTGGTGGCCGTAGACGAGGACGGTCGGGGCGTCCGGGTCCCCGGAGGGCCACTCGGCGAAGACGGCGGGAGCGCCGTCCGTCTCCCAGACCTCGACCGTGGGGAAGCCGGTCTCCGTGAGCTTGGCGGCGAGCCACTCGGCGCTGCGCCGTACGTCCCCGGCCCGGTCCGGCTGGGCCGACACGGAAGGGATGCGCAGCCACTCGGCCAGGTCGCCGAGGAAGGCGGCACGGTGCTGCTCGACGTACGTACGTACGGTGCGGACGGCGCTGTCCGGGGTCTCGCTCATGCCCCGAGCCTATCCGGCGTCCGGGGGTGCCCCTCCCAGCAGGATGGCCTCCAGCTCCGCCCGGCCGGGCAGGCGGGTGGGACGGGCGACCTCACCCGTTCGGACGTACACGAACGCGGCGGCCACCTCCTCGGGCGCGAGGCCGTGCTGCTCAGCCCAGGCGAGCCGGTAGATCGCGAGCTGGAGCGGGTCGGCCGAGCGGTCCCGGCTGGTCTTCCAGTCGACGATCTCGTACGCGCCGGAGTCCGGGTCCCGGTAGACGGCGTCGATCCTTCCCCGCACGACCCGGCCCGCGAGGGAGAGGTGCACGGGGACCTCGACGCGGTACGGGGTGCGGTGGGCGTACGGGGTGCGGGCGAAGGCCTCCTTGAGCTCGTCGAGGTCCCGCTCGTCGAGGATCTCGGGCTCGCCCGCGAAGTCCTCGCCGCCCGGCAGCTCCTCCGGGCCGAGGAGCGGCAGCGGGAGCTCCTCGAACCGGGACTCCACCCACGCGTGGAAGCGGGTGCCCCGGCGGGCCGCGGGCTGCGGCGCCTTGGGCATGGGCCGGGCCAGCTCCTGGGCGAAGCCGTCCGGGTCGGCGGCGAGGCGCAGCACCTGGGAGGCGGAGAGGTACGCGGGCAGGAGGACGTCACGGGTGGTCGCGCGGGCGCGGCGGAGCTCGGTGGTGAGGGCGGTGAGGTCCCGGTCCCAGGAGGCGATGGTCCTTGTGTCTTCGGGCGTGAGTGACCGGGCCTCCTCGCGGGGCGGCGGGACCGCGTCCTTGTGGAGGTCCTCCGGGAGGGTCTCCTCGTCCCAGACGGGCTCCTCCTCGTCGGGCCAGAGGTCCTCGGGGTGCGGGTCCCGGGAGTCGGGCGCCGTGCTCGGGGGGTTGTGCCCACCCTCCGCCGAGCTCTCGGCTTCGCTCGACCAGGGGGGACCCCCGTCGCCCTGCGGAACGTATGCCCACAACCGGGTCGTGACGGCCTTCGCCGCTTCCCTGCGCCTCTGCAGCGCCTCGTCGTCCAGTGGCAGTGGCCAGGCCTGGTCCTTCTCCTGGGCCGACAGCGACGGGTTCTCCTCGTCCTCCTCCGGTTCTTCCGCCCAGGTCTCGATCTCTCCGTGGCCCGCCGCGCAGTGGTCGTGCAGGGCCTGGAGGAAGTCCGAGGGGCCTCGGGGCTTCTTCTGGGCCGGGCCCCACCAGTGGGCGGAGCCGAGGAGCAGGGAGCGGGGGCGGGTGAAGGTGACGTAGCCGAGGCGGAGCTCCTCGGTGTGCTGGTGGTCCCGCATCGCGTTCTTGAAGGACGTGAGGGACTTGGCGTCCCAGGCGTCGATGCCCGGCAGGGTGGCCGCGTCGCCGCGCAGGGCGTGCGGGAGCACCTGGGGCTGCGAGGTCCACGACTCGCGGGCCCGGGCGCTCGGGAACTGGCCGGTGACCAGGCCGGGGACGGCGACGACGTCCCACTCCAGGCCCTTGGACTTGTGGGCGGTGAGGACCTTCACGGTGTTCTCGCCGCCCGGCAGCGCGTTGTCGAGGCCCTTCTCGAACTGGACGGCCGTGCGCAGGAAGCCGAGGAAGGCGAGGAGGCTGGCCTCGCCGTCGAGGGAGGCGAAGCCGGCGGCGATGTCGAGGAAGTGGCCGAGGGTCTCGCGGCGGCGGGCGGCCAACGCGTGCGGGGAGGCGGAGAGTTCGACCTCCAGGCCGGTCGCGGCGAGGACCCGGTGCAGGACGTCCATGAGGGGGTCGGCGAGCGAGGTGCGCAGGGCGCGCAGTTCGGTGGCGAGGCGCGCGAAGCGGACCCGGGCCTCGGCGGAGAAGGCCAGGCCGTCGTCGCCGGCGCCGCCGGAGTCGAGGAAGGTGTCGAGCGCGTCGGCGAGGGAGACGACCTCGGCCGGGTCGACGCCCTCGACGGCGGCGGCGAGCCGCTGCTCGGGGTCGGCCTCCTCGCCGCCCCGGTGGACCAGGAGGCGGGCGCGCCGGCCGAGGAGGGCGAGGTCGCGGGCGCCGATGCGCCAGCGGGGGCCGGTGAGGAGGCGGACCAGGGCGGCGTTGGCCCCCGGGTCCTGGAGGACCTCGCAGACGGCGACGAGGTCGGCGATCTCGGGCAGGTGGAGAAGGCCGGAGAGGCCGACGACCTCGACGGGCACGTCACGGGCGACGAGGGCCGCGTGGAGGGCGGGGAAGTCGGTGGCGGTGCGGCACAGGACGGCGATCTCGCCGGGCTCGCGGCCGGTCCGTACGAGGTGGGCGAGGGAGTCGGCGAGCCAGTCGATCTCCTCCGCGTGGGTGCGGAGGAGGGCGATGCGGACGGTGCCGTCCTGCTCGGCGCCGGGCGCGGGGCGCAGTGCCTCCACGCCCGCGTGCATGGCGCGCAGGGGGGCGGCGAGGCCGTTGGCGAGGTCCAGGAGGCGGCCGCCGCTGCGCCGGTTCTCGGAGAGGGAGTAGCGGCTCGCGGGGCTGCCGTCCGCGTGCGGGAAGTGCTCGGGGAAGTCGTCCAGGTTGGCGACGGAGGCGCCGCGCCAGCCGTAGATGGCCTGGCAGGGGTCGCCGACGGCGGTCACGGCGTGTCCGGTGCTCCGGCCGGCCGGGCCCTGGCCGAAGAGTCCGGAGAGCAGCAGCCGCTGGGCGACGGAGGTGTCCTGGTACTCGTCGAGCAGGACGACCCGGAACTCCTCGCGGAGGATCGCGCCGACCTCGGGGCGGGTGGTGGCGAGCTCGGCGGAGCGGGCGATCTGGTCGCCGAAGTCGAGCAGGTCGCGGGAGCGCTTGGCGGCGCGGTAGCGGACGACGAGGTCGAGGAGCTCGCGGCGGGCGGCGGAGGCCTCGGGGATCTTGCGCAGCTCGGCGTTGCTGAGCCGGGCGTCGGCGAGGGCGTCGAGGAGCTCGGAGTCGTACGCGAGGAGCCGCTCGGGCGGCACGAGGTGCTCGGCGAGCTCGGCGTCCAGGGCGAGCAGGTCGGTGATGAGGGTCGGGAAGGAGCGGGTGAGCGCCGGGTACGGGCCGGGGGCCTCGCGCAGCACGCGCGCGGCGAGCTGGTAGCGGGTGGCGTCGGCGAGGAGCCGGGAGGTGGGCTCCAGGCCGATGCGGAGGCCGTGGTCCGTCAGGAGCTGCCCGGCGAAGGCGTGGTACGTGGAGATGCGGGGCTCGCCCGGGGGGTTCTCCGGGTCGATGACGTCGGGGTCGGTGACGCCGGCGCGGACGAGGGCGGTGCGGACGCGCTCGGCGAGCTCGCCGGCCGCCTTGTTGGTGAAGGTGAGACCGAGAACCTGCTCGGGGGCGACCTGGCCCGTGCCGACCAGCCAGACCACGCGGGCCGCCATCACCGTCGTCTTGCCGGAGCCGGCTCCGGCGACGACGACCTGCGGGGCGAGCGGCGCGGTGATGCAGGCCGTCTGCTCCGGGGTGAACGGGATGCCGAGGAGCTCCTTGAGCTGCTCGGGGTCGGTGAGGTGTGCGGTCACCTCAAAGAGGCTAACGGGGCCGAGTGACACTCCGGTCCCGTACGCCTCTGACCTGGGGTGTCACGCGGACGTGCCGCTGTCCAGCTTGGAGAGGTCCACCGTCTCGTCGGCCGGCGGGGCCTTCACCACGACCGGCTTGTCGTAGTCGGAGAACACGATCGTGCCGGGCTCGTCGCCGCCCGTCCTGACCATCTTCAGGATGTACGGCTTGCCCTGCTGGGAGACGGACACGGTGGCCGTCTCGCCGGCCGCCTTCTTCTTCACCAGGGTCGCGACGGGCGTCCCGTCGACCGTGCCGTCCGGTCCCCGGGTCAGTCCCCGGCGCTGCTCCTTGTCCTTGTCCAGGTCGGCGAGGAGCGACTTCAGGTCGCAGACGCTGCCGAGGTCCTGGCTGCCCGGCTGCCCCGGGGCGATCTTCAGCCAGCGGCCCTTGATCAGTTCGAGGGTGACCGTGATCTGCGGCTCCGGCATGCCCTGGGAGGCCATGGAGGTCCGCCAGAACGCCTCGTCGCCCTTCATGTAGGTGACGTGGTCGAGCCGGCGCAGTTCGGCGGTGCCGTCCTTGATCTTGATCAGGCCGGTGCACTCGTCCTTGTCGTTGACGGCGAAGTCGATGCCGAGCGGCTGTCCTTCGCTGACGAGCTTGCCGGTCATGCGCAGGGAGGTCGCGGACTGGGTGGCGGTCACGGCCCGCTCGCCGATCTGGTCGGCGGTGAGGCCCTTGAACGGATCCGGGGAGGGGGCGACGGACACCCCGGGGTCCGCCGGGACCGCGGGGGCCGCCGCGAGGGCCGTCGCCGTCACGGGTCCCGCGACGACGACGGCGGCGCAGACGACGGCTGCGGCGCGGAGCTTTCGGTGGGAGTGGGACACCATGCGAGCCTCCTCGCGGTTCCCCGAGGCTCCCACCAGGGTCGCCCCACGCGCGCGTGGCCGCGACTTCTGGGCCTCACGGCCCGGGGTGCGTCAGGAAGCGCCCTTCATCAGCTCTTCCATGTCGACGACGTCGCCCTTCGGCGGAGCGGTGACGGTGACCGGCTTGCCGAACTCGCTCAGGGTGACCGTGCCCGGGTCGTCGCCACCGGTCGTCACGACACGGAGGATGTACGGCTTCGCGGAGTCCTTGGCCACGTAGAAGGTCGTGGTCCCGTCCTTGTCCTTCGTGGTGAGGACGGCGGCGGGCTGTCCGTCGACGTCGGCGTCGGCCTCGCGGGTCAGACCCTTGCGCGGCGTCTCCTCGTCCATGTCCTTGACGATCTGCTTCAGGTCGCAGAAGTTGTCCTCGTCCGAGCCGGACTCGGCGGGCATCTTCATCCAGCGGCCCTTGAGCAGCGCGGACATGGAGTCGGACTCCTCCGAGGAGGCGCCCTCGCCGCCGCCGGTGGACTTCCAGAAGGCGTCGTCGCCCTTCATGTACGAGCTGCCGCCGGTGGCGAGCATCTCGGCCTTGCCGCCCTTGGGGGCCTGCATGGTGCCCTTGCAGTTGCCCTTGTCGTCGACGGCGAAGTCGACGGTCATCTCCTCGCCGTCGGTCTTGCCGGCGCCGTTCATGTGGAAGGCGGTGGCCGCCTTCGTCGTCTCGACGGCCTTGTCGGCGATGGCGTCGGCCGTGAGTCCCGCGAAGGGGTCGGCGGCCTTGTCGTCGCCCTTGGAACAGCCCGTGACACCCGCGACCACGGCCACGCAGACCGTCGCCGCCGCCCAGAGCTTCCGGTTGGCCCTCATGCGCGTACTCCTCACAGCGTCTTTCACAGCTTCTCTTCACCGCGCCTTTGGACGGGCGCGCAAAGAGTGACCCGTGAGACGGGGTGAGGGATGTACGGAGGGCAACGTGACGCTCCGCACACGGCCCCGGGTCAGTCGACGACCTGGCGGCCCTCCGGCTGGGCGCTGCACGAGGCGCGGAAGGCGCAGGTCGTGCAGTGCTGGCCGGTGCTCGGGGTGAACCGCTCGTCGAGGACCCGGCCCGCCGCGTTGGCGAGCAGCTCGCCGACCCACTCCCCGGTCAGCGGCTCCTGCGCCTGGACCTTGGGCAGGGCGTCGCCGCCCTCCTTCTTCGGGGCGGCCTGCCGCAGCTGTACGAGCTCGGCGCCGCCCGGCTCCGGGCGGTCGCCGCCGAAGACCTCGTCGAGGGCGCCCTCGCGCACCGCGAGCTGGTAGACGGCGAGCTGCGGGTGGTGGGCGACCTCGTCCTTGGTGGGGGCGGACTTGCCGGTCTTGAAGTCGACGACGTACGCGCGCCCGTGCTCGTCGGTCTCGACGCGGTCCATGGAGCCGCGGATGCGGACCTCGTACTCCCCTGCTTCCAGGGTCACGTCGAAGCCGTGCTCGGAGGCGGCGGGGGTACGGCCGCCGCGGTCCATGACGTGCCAGCTCAGGAAGCGTTCGAGGGCCACGCGCGCGTGCTGCTTCTCCTGCGCCGACTTCCAGGGCGCGTCGAAGGCGAGGGCGTCCCAGACGGAGTCGAGCCGGGCCATGAGGACGTCGAGGTCGGCCGGGGTGCGCCCGGAGGCGACCTCGTCGGCGAGGACGTGGACGACGTTGCCGAAGCCCTGGGCGGCGGTGGCGGGGGCCGCCGCCTTGACCTCGCGGCCCAGGAACCACTGGAGGGAGCAGGTGCCGACGAGGTTCTCCAGGGAGCTCGGCGACAGCGCCACCGGCCGGTCGCGCTCGCGCAGCGGCTCGGGGCTCCGCGTCGTTTCGAACAGGCCCCACCAGCGGTCCGGGTGCGCGGCCGGGACCAGCGGCTGGCCGTCCTCGTCGGTGAGCGCGGCCAGCCGGGCGAGCCGGTCGGCGGCCGCCTCCCGGAGCTCGGGCGAGGCCTCCGGGTCGACGGTGGTGGCGCGCAGCTCGGCGACGAGCGCGGAGACGGCGAGCGGGCGGCGGGGGCGGCCGGGGACGTCCTTCGGCTCGGCGCCGAGCTCGGTGAGGAAGCGGGACGGCTGGTCCCCGTCCTCGGCGGCGGCCTTCACGGCGGTGACGACGAGCCGGTCACGCGCGCGGGTGGCGGCGACGTAGAAGAGGCGGCGCTCCTCGGCGAGGAGGGCGCCGGGGGTGAGGGGCTCGGCGAGCCCGTCGCGGCCGATACGGTCGGCTTCGAGGAGGGAGCCCCGGCGCCGGAGGTCCGGCCAGAGGCCCTCCTGCATGCCGGCGACGACGACGAAGCTCCACTCCAGGCCCTTGGAACGGTGGGCGGTCATCAGGCGCACGGCGTCCGGGCGGGTGTGCCGGCGGGTGAGGGTGTCGGCGGCGATGTCCTGGGCGTCGAGCTCTTCGAGGAAGTTGAGGACGCCTCGGCCGCCGACGCGCTCCTCGGCGCGGGCGGCGGTCTCGAAGAGCGCGCAGACGGCGTCGAGGTCACGGTCGGCATTGCGGCCCGCGGGGCCGCCGCGTAGGGCGGCGCGCTCCAGGCGGCCGGGCCAGGGGGTGCCCTTCCAGAGCACCCAGAGGGCCTCCTCGGCGGTGCCGCCGTCCCTGAGCAGGGTGCGGGTCTCGCGGAGGAGGTCGCCGAGGCGGTGGGCCCCGCGCGCGTAGGCGGGGTCGTGGGCGACGAGACGCTCCGGCTGCGCCAGCGCCTGGGCGAGGAGGACGTCGGAGGGGGGCGGGACCTTGTTGCCTGCGGCGCGTTCCTCGTCGCGGAGGGCTCGTCCCAGGCGGCGGAGGTCGGCGGGGTCCACTCCCGCGAGGGGGGAGGCGAGCAGTTCCAGTGCGGTCTCTACGGGGAGCCAGCTGGGCTCGCCGTCCGGCGCGGGTGTGGGTTCTGAAGAGGGGGTCGACGGTGCGGCGCCGTCGTCGGTTGTGCCCACCCGTTCCGCCTCCGCGGAACGCCTGCCCACAACCTGGGGCGGCGACGGCGCGGCCCCCGCCACCGCCCTCAGTGCCAGCAGCAGCGGCGTCACCGCCGGCTCGTGGCGGAGTGGCGTGTCCGCCGCGTCCGTCTCCACCGGGACTCCCGCCGAGGTGAGGGCTCGGCGGAGGGACGGGAGGGAGGAGGTGGCGCGGGTGAGGACGGCCATGTCCTGCCAGGGCACACCGTCCTCCAGGTGCGCGCGCCGCAGCAGGTCGGCGATGTTCTCGGCCTCCGCCGAGGCCGTCGGGTACGTGTACGCCTCCGCCCGGCCCCCGTCCCGCGTCGGGGCGAGTTCCCGGTGGGCGCGGACCTTGTCGGCGGGGAGCCGGGGCATCGGCATCCGCTGGGCGAGCAGCCGGGTCGCCCCGAGGAGCGCGGCGCCCGAGCGGCGGGAGGTGCCCAGGACCTTGACGGCCGCGCCGCCGAAGGTGGACGGGAAGTCGAGGATGCCGTTCACGTCGGCGCCGCGGAAGGCGTAGATGGACTGGTCCGGGTCGCCGAAGGCGACGACCGTGCTGCGGCCGCCGCCCGCGAGCGCGTGGAGGAGCCGGACCTGGGCCGGGTCGGTGTCCTGGTACTCGTCGACGTAGATCGCGTCGTACGCGGGCAGGCGGGTGTCCCGGGCGATCGGTACGGCCCGGTGGACGAGCTCCGCGTAGTCGAGGACGCCCTGGAGGTCGAGGACGTCGAGGTACTCGGCGAGGAAGCCGGCCGCCGCCTTCCAGTCCGGGCGGCCGACCCGGTCGGCGAAGCGGGCCAGGGCGTCCGGCCCGAGGCCCAGCTCGCGGGAGCGCGCGAGGACGGCCCGTACCTCGTCGGCGAAGCCACGGGTGGTGAGGCAGGCGCGGAGTTCGTCGGGCCAGCGGACGTGTCCGAGGCCCGTCTTCTCCAGGTCGATCTGGCCGGCGAGCAGTTCGCGGACGGCGAGGTCCTGCTCGGGTCCGGAGAGCAGCCGGAGCGGTTCGGCGAAGAGTTCGGCGTCCTGGTGGGCGCGGATCAGGGCGTAGCAGTACGAGTGGAAGGTCGTGGCCTGCGGCGGGCGGCGACCGCCGAGCCGGCCGGCCATGCGGTCGCGGAGTTCGACGGCGGCCTTGCGGCTGAAGGTGAGGACGAGGAGGCGTTCGGGGTCGGCGCCGTTCTCCATGCGGGCGGCGACGGCCTCGACCAGGGTGGTCGTCTTGCCGGTGCCGGGTCCGGCGAGGACGAGGAGAGGTCCGCCGCTGTGGTCAACCACTGCCCGCTGGACTGCGTCCAGCTGAGGGGGATCCAGCGGGGCCGGCGTGGTGCGCACCAGTCGGTACGCGCCCGGGGTCCGCTGCCGTCCCTGACCGGGGTACGGCTGTCCCTGGTGCGGCGGCGTACGCCGGGTGGTGGAGGAGGAGCTCACGTGGTTCGCCGGTCCTGGTGGGAGTGGTGGTGCGGGTGAGGCGGCCGTGTGCCGTGGCCGCCGCCTCGGGAGACGCGAACGTCGACGTTACGCGAAGCGGGCCGTCGACGAGCCGTACTCCGTACCGCGTCCACCCCCGTGGACCCGTCCCGGCCGTGCCCACCGGGGCGGCTCCCTCAGGTGTGAGTTCCGGCACCCGTGCCCGGGTCCGTACCGCCGTCCCAGCGGGCCCGCCGCATGTCGATCCTCGGCACGTGTCCTTCGGCCGCCCGGCCCGCCGCGCGCAGCGGGGTGCCCTCCTCGCGGTAGTGGCCGAGGGCGCGCAGCTCGTGGCCGGGCAGCAGCGTGCCGTCGGCGCGGACGACCCTCCACCACGGGGCCGATCCGCCGTACAGTGCCATGACACGGCCTACCTGGCGGGGTCCGCCCTCGCCCAGCCACTCGGCGACGTCGCCGTACGTCATCACGCGGCCGGGCGGGATCGCGTCGGCGACGTCGAGCACCCGCTCCGCGTATTCGGGCAGTTCTCCGGGCTCCCCCACGGGTTCCTCCATGCTCATCCGACTCATCCTGCCTCACCGCACCGACATGGCCCTGATGCCTCCGCGCGGCGGCTCTTCGTGCCACCATCGTCCGGGCGGTGACTGGTGATACGAGATCAAGAGCGACAAGTACAAGAACAAGAACGAGCACACAAGCAAGATCGACAAGACGCACATGCAGAGACGGACATGGTGATGGGCCAGGACACGAAGCCTCCTGAGGGGGCTCAGCCCGACGTGCCCGAAAAGGTCTCCGGCGACGAGCCGCTGCTCGCCGCCCGTGTCCACCGGCCCTCCGATCTGATGCGGCTGCTCGTCGGCCTGCTCGCCATCGGGCTCGTCATCGCCGTCGCCGCGTTCGCCCACGCCACGACCTCCGGTCTTGAGGAGGACATCAACAAGGGCGCGGTCGGCGCCCCGGACGTCTTCGTCAAGATCGCCGGCCTCGTCTCGTCCATCGCCGTCCTGCTCGTACCGGTCGCCTTCGCCATCGAGCGGCTGATCAAACGCGACGGGCTGCGCATCGCGGACGGCGTCCTCGCCGCCGTCCTGGCGCACGGCGTCACCCTCGCCACCGACCTCTGGGTCGCCCAGGCCGCGCCCGGCACGATCCAGGACGCGCTGACCCAGCCGCAGTCCGGCGGCGGTCTCACGGACCCGGTGCACAACTACCTCGCCCCGGTCATCGCGTACATGACCGCCGTCGGCATGGCCCGCAGGCCCCGCTGGCGGGTGTCGCTCTGGGCGGTGCTGCTGCTCGACGCGTTCACCATGCTGGTGGCCGGCTACACCACGGCCCTCTCGATCATCCTCACCGTACTGATCGGCTGGACGGTCGCGTACGGCACGCTGTACGCCGTCGGCTCCCCGAACGTCCGGCCCACCGGGCAGACCCTCCTCGCCGGCCTGCGCCGGGTCGGCTTCCGGCCCGTGACCGCGCTGCGCGCCGAGGGCGTGCCCGACTCGGCGGACAGCGGGGACCGGGGCCGCCGGTACATCGTGACCCTGGAGGACGGCCCGCCGCTCGACGTCACCGTCGTCGACCGGGAGCAGCAGGCACACGGCTTCTTCTACCGCGCATGGCGGCGGATCACCCTGCGGACGATCACCACCCGCCGCTCGATCGTCTCGCTGCGCCAGGCCCTGGAGCAGGAGGCGCTCCTCGCGTACGCGGCGATCGCCGCCGGGGCGAACGCGCCGAAGCTGATCGCCACCTCGGAGCTCGGCCCGGACGCCGTGATGCTCGTGTACGAGCACATCGGCGGCCGCAGCCTGGACTCGCTCGACGATGCCGAGATCACCGACGAGCTGGTCCTCAGCGCCTGGCGGCAGGTCCAGGCGCTGCAGTCGCGGCGGATCGCGCACCGCCGGCTCACGGGGGACGCGATCCTGGTGGATCGTTCCGGCAGGGTGATCCTCACCGATCTGCGGGGCGGCGAGATCGCG
The DNA here is from genome assembly GCF_056435185.1 of Streptomyces sp. NPDC044003. Taxonomy (NCBI): domain Bacteria; kingdom Bacillati; phylum Actinomycetota; class Actinomycetes; order Kitasatosporales; family Streptomycetaceae; genus Streptomyces; species Streptomyces sp. NPDC044003. The sequence continues at coordinate 589,344 of NZ_JBWKFA010000001.1, forward strand.
GCCGGCGACCTGGTCCTGCGGATGGACATCGCCCAGCTGCTCACCACCCTCGGTCTGCGGGTCGGGGCGGAGCGGGTGGTCGCCGCGGCCGTCGAGGTGCTCGGCCCGGACACCGTGGCCGACTGTCTGCCGCTGCTCCAGCCGATCGCGCTGAGCCGCTCCACGCGCGCGACGCTGCGGAAGCTGGCCCGGGAGCGGTCCGCGCGGGAGCGGGAGGCCGTGCTCGCGGCCTCGGAGGCGGCCAAGCACGAGCGGGAGCTCGCCAAGGCCGAGGCCGCGGCGGACAAGTCGGTCGTACGGGCGGAGACCAAGGCCGAGAAGAAGGCGGACAAGAAGGCCGAGAAGCGGGCCCTCGACACCGCCCTCGACGAGGCCCGCGAGGAGGACCTGCTCGCGCAGATCCGGCAGCAGGTGCTGCTGATCCGTCCGCAGGCCCCGGTGGAGCCGGTCCGCCTGGAGCGGATCAAGCCGCGGACCCTGGTCAGCATGATCGCGGGCGCGGTCGCCGCTTACTTCCTGCTCTCGCAGATCGCCCGTACGCCGCTGTCGACGGTCAGCGAGGCGGACTGGCGCTGGGTGGCGGCCGCCGTGCTGTTCTCGGCGCTCAGCTACGTGGCGGCGGCGATGAGCCTGCTCGGCTTCGTGCCCGAGCGGGTCGGGTTCTGGCGGACGGTGGTCGCGCAGGTCGCCGGCTCCTTCGTGAAGATCGTCGCCCCGGCGGCGGTCGGCGGTGTCGCCCTGAACACCCGCTTCCTCCAGCGCGCGGGCGTACGCCCGGGGCTCGCCGTGGCGAGCGTCGGCGCCTCGCAGCTCTTCGGGCTCGGGGCGCACATCCTGCTCCTGCTCTCCTTCGGCTATCTGACGGGCACGGAGAAGTCGCAGTCCTTCTCGCCGTCGAGGACGGTCATCGCCGGGCTCCTGACGGTCGCGGTGCTCGTCCTGGTGGTGACGGCGATCCCGTTCATGCGCAAGTTCGTGTCGACGCGGCTGCGCTCGCTCTTCGCCGGTGTGGTGCCGCGCATGCTGGACGTGCTCCAGCGGCCCATGAAGCTGGCGACGGGCATCGGCGGGATGCTGCTCCTCACCGGAGTGTTCGTGCTCTGCCTGGACGCCTCGATCCGAGCCTTCGGGCACGGCCACACGACGCTCAGCTACGCGAGCGTGGCGGTCGTCTTCCTCGCGGGCAACGCACTCGGTTCGGCGGCGCCGACACCGGGCGGCGTCGGCGCCGTCGAGGGCGCGCTCACCCTGGGTCTGGTGGCGGTGGGCCTGCCGATCGAGGTCGCGACCCCGGCGGTGCTCCTGTACCGCCTGCTGACGCTGTGGATCCCGGTGCTGCCGGGGTGGATCTGCTTCAACTGGCTGACCAAGCGGGAAGCCCTGTAGGCCGCCACCCGCTTGGACCCCCGTCCCGCGCGGGGGCCCGGGCGGCGGCCCACGATGGGCCTATGCCGATCTCCGCCGCCCAGCGCGCCGCTCTGCTGACCGCCACCACCGTGCTGCTCGCCGCCGGCTGCTCGGACGGGGGAGACGAAGCGGCGGGGCCGGTGAAGCCGACCGCCACGTCCGGGCTCTCGGCACTGACGGCGCAGAAACTGTCCTGGGCCCCGTGTCCGGCGCCGTCCGCCGCCGAGGGCGGCGGGGCCCCGCCCTCGCCGCTGCCCGGCGGCACCGCCTGGGAGTGCTCCTTCCTCCAGGCCCCGCTCGACTGGGCGGTGCCGGAGGGCGAGACCATCGAGCTGGCCCTCATCCGCGCCAAGGCCCGTGACAGCGCCCGGCGGATCGGTTCGCTCGTCTTCAACTTCGGCGGACCCGGCGGCTCCGGCATCACCGGCCTGCCCGGTTTCGCCGCCGACTACGAGACCCTGCGCGGCCGCTACGACCTGGTCTCCTTCGACCCGCGCGGGGTCGGCCGGAGCGACCCGGTCGAGTGCGCCACCGACAAGGAGCTCGACGCCTACTACGCCCTGGACTTCACGCCCGACGACACCGCCGAGGAGCGGACGCTGTCCGACGCGCAGAAGCGGTACGCGAAGGGCTGCGAGCGGGACGCGGGCGCGGCCCTGCCGCACGTCGGCACCGAGAACGCCGCCCGGGACATGGACCTGATGCGCCAGGTCCTCGGCGACGAGAAGCTGCACTACTTCGGCATCTCGTACGGCACCGAACTCGGCGGCGTCTACGCCCACATGTTCCCCGGGAACGTCGGCCGGGCCGTCTTCGACGCGGTCGTCGACCCGGACGCGGGCGTCGAGGACGGCGCCCTCGGCCAGGCGAAGGGCTTCCAGCTCGCCCTGGACAACTTCGCCCAGGACTGTGTGGACCGCGGCGACGAGTGCGCCCTGCCCGGCAGCAGCGTCTCCGAGATCGAGGCGGGGATCACCGACCTCCTCACAGCCCTCGACAAGGAGCCGATCCCCGGCATCGGCTCCCGCATGCTGACCCAGACGCAGGCCACCAACGGCATCGCGCAGGCCCTGTACTCGAAGGAGTTCTGGCCGTATCTGGAGCAGGGGCTCGACGCGGCCGACGGAGGCGACGGGGCGCTGCTCCTGTCCCTGTCCGACTCGATGAACGGGCGCGGCGAGAACGGCTCGTACAGCAACATCCAGGCCGCGAACGCCGCCATCAACTGCGTGGACTTCAAGGAGCGCTACACCCTCGGGCAGGCGAAGGAGCGGCTCGGCGAGTTCCGCGAGGCCTCCCCCGTCTTCGGCGACTTCATGGGCTGGGCGCTGGCGAGCTGCTCGCAGTGGCCGGTGCCCGGGCTCTGGGAGCACCCGGACGTCTCGGCACCGGGCTCGGCGCCGATCCTCGTCGTCGGGAACACCGGCGACCCGGCCACGCCGTACGAGGGCGCCCGGTCGATGGTGAACGCGCTCGGCAAGGGCGTCGGCGTGGAGCTGACGTACGAGGGAGAGGGCCACGGCGCCTACAACAGCGGCAACAAGTGCGTGAAGAAGGCCGTGGACCAGTACCTGCTCGAAGGCAAGGTCCCGGCCTCGGGCACGGTCTGCAAGTAGTCGGCCGTACGCACGCGAAAGGCCCCGGACGTGATGTCCGGGGCCTTCGGCGCAGGTACTAGTAGACCGGCTTCTCGGGCTCGATCTGGTGGACCCAGCCGATCACGCCGCCGCCGACGTGGACCGCGTCCGCGAAGCCCGCGGACTTGAGCACCGCGAGGACCTCCGCACTGCGGACACCCGTCTTGCAGTGCAGGACGATCCGCCTGTCCTGCGGGAGGTCCTGGAGGGCGTTGCCCATCAGGAACTCGTTCTTCGGGATCAGGCGCGCGCCCGGGATCGAGACGATCTCGTACTCGTTCGGCTCGCGGACGTCGATGATGTCGATCTTCTCGTCCGCGTCGATCCACTCCTTGAGCTGCTTGGGAGTGATCGTCGAGCCGAGCGCCGCCTCCTGGGCCTCCTCGGACACGACGCCGCAGAAGGCCTCGTAGTCGATGAGCTCGGTGACGGTCGGGTTCTCGCCGCAGACCGCGCAGTCGGGGTCCTTGCGGACCTTGACCTGGCGGTACTGCATCTCCAGGGCGTCGTAGATCATCAGGCGGCCGACCAGCGGGTCGCCCACGCCGGCCAGGACCTTGATGGCCTCGGTGACCTGGATGGAGCCGATGGACGCGCAGAGCACGCCCAGGACGCCGCCCTCGGCGCAGGACGGGACCATGCCCGGCGGCGGGGGCTCCGGGTAGAGGCAGCGGTAGCAGGGGCCGTACTCGGACCAGAACACCGAGGCCTGGCCGTCGAAGCGGTAGATCGAGCCCCAGACGTACGGCTTGTTGAGCAGCACGCAGGCGTCGTTCACCAGGTAGCGGGTGGCGAAGTTGTCCGTGCCGTCGACGATCAGGTCGTACTGGCCGAAGATCTCCATCACGTTGTCGGCTTCCAGCCGCTCCTCGTGAAGGATCACGTTCACGTACGGGTTGATGCCGAGGACCGAGTCCTTCGCGGACTCCGCCTTGGAGCGGCCGATGTCGGCCTGGCTGTGGATGATCTGGCGCTGGAGGTTCGACTCGTCGACCTCGTCGAACTCCACGATGCCGAGCGTGCCCACGCCGGCCGCCGCCAGGTACATCAGGGCCGGCGAGCCGAGACCGCCGGCGCCCACACAGAGCACCTTGGCGTTCTTCAGCCGCTTCTGCCCGTCCATCCCGACGTCCGGGATGATCAGGTGGCGGGAGTACCTGCGGACCTCGTCTACGGTGAGCTCGGAAGCCGGCTCGACCAGGGGTGGCAGCGACACGGAGTCTCCGATGGTCGGTATGTCAGTACGGTTGTTCTCCCCGTAACACTGCCACGCCCCTTCTCATTCCGAGACACCTGTTCCGATCCGCGAGACGATTTCGTCCCAGTAGCCGGGCAGGGTGTGGAATTGGTCGCTTTGTCCCGGGCGGCCGGCGCGGTCGGTGAAGAAGATCGTTCCCGCCCCCTGCCAGCGCGCGATCCGCAGCGCCTCGTCGAGGTGGGTGCGCGGGACGCCGTGGACGAGGTGCACGAACTTGGCCTCCGTGTACTCGGCGGTCCACTCCGCCACCTGCGACCAGCGGTAGTCCACCCAGGAGCCGGCGAAGGTCACCAGCTGGTCGGCGGCCTCGGCGTACCCCGGGTGGGGGTGGGTGCCGTGGCCGAGGACGAGGTGGGCCTCGCCGCCGAGCACGGCCTCCAGGGTCGCGGTGAGCCGCCGCGTCCCGGCCAGGTCGGCCCGGTCGGCGGGGGCGCGGTCCAGGTAGAAACCGCCGACCTTGTACCAGTCGAGGAAGCGGTGGGCGTCCGAGACGAGCTCCCCGAAGGGCCGGGAGCCGTACGCCAGGTCCAGGTGCCCCAGAACCCTGACCCCGGCGTTCCGCAGCTTCCCGGCCGCCTCCAGGCAGTGCGGGTCGGGCCGGGTCCCGGGGCCCTCCGCCACATTGAGCACCGCCCAGTGCAGCGGGGTCCCGGGGCGGGTCAGCTCGGCCCACTCGACGGGCGCGAGCAGCGGATGGGCGTAGCCGGGGACGCCGAAGCCGAGCGCCTGGACGGCCCCGGTGGCCGTGGTCGTCGTCAGATGCGACACGCCGCCTCCATCCAGATGTCGGCGAGGGACTCCTCCAGGTTGATCCGGGGCCGCCAGCCGAGCCGGTCGCGGGCGGTGCGGACGTCGGCCTGCTGCCAGGGCCCGCAGCCGTCGGGGTACGGGTACGGGGCGGCGCCCAGCTGGTCGGCGATGGTCCCCTCGGTGCGGGGGGCGCCGATCATCGGACGCTGCGGAATGCCGTGCGGTCCGTCCAGCTCGTGCAGGTTCCCGGCGTAGCCCGCGACCCGCGCGAGGACGGCGGCGGCGTCCCGGAGCCGGACGGCGCGCCCGGTGCCGATGTTGACGACGCCCTGAGCGGCGGAGAGGGAGGCGGCGTGCACGGCCCGCGCCACGTCCCGTACGTCGACGAAGTCCCGCTGCACGCCGAGACCGCTGAGCTTGAGCTCGCCGTCCCCCGCCTGCATCGCGCGGCGCATCGCCTCGGCGAGGCGGCCCAGCGGGGAGCCGGCCGGCGTGCCGGGGCCGACCGGGGAGAAGACCCGCAGGACGACGGCGTCGAGCCCGGAGCCGAGGACGAGTTCGGTCGCGGCGAGCTTGGACACCCCGTACGGGCCGCCGGGGCGCGGGATCGCGTCCTCCGCCGTGGAGGAGCCGGGCTGGCTGGGCCCGTACTCCGAGGCGCAGCCGACCTGGACGAGCCGGGCCCCGCAGCCGCTGCGGCGCAGGGCCTCGCAGACGGTGGCGACGGCGACGGTGTTGTGCCGGGTCAGCTCGCGGGCGCCGCCGCGGGTGGCTCCGGCGCAGTTGACGACGACCCCGGGGTGGACGGCGTCCAGGAAGCGGGTGAGCGCGCCGGGGCTGCCGGAGGCGAGGTCGAAGCGCACGTCGGCGTCGTCGCCCCGGCCGAGCGCGGTGAGGTGGACGGCCGGGTCGGCGAGCAGCCGGTCGGCGACGAAGCGGCCGATGAAGCCGTTGGCTCCGAGCAGTAGCACCCTCATCGTGCGGCCCCTGTGTGCCGACTGGCCGGTGCTTGGGGTTGAGGGGTCATGGTCTTCGGTCTCCTTGCGGGGTGATGAGAGAGGTGACGGGGCACGCCCGCGGCGTCGGCTCCGCGGGTGCGAAAGGGTTCTTGACGGGAGGCTCGGTGGGGTGGTGGTCGCTGTGGCCGCCAGGGCTGCGGCAGGATTCACAGCCGGTTTTCACGGGGTGGCGTGGGCCGATGCCCGGGTGAGGTCGGCGGTCGCGTGGGCCAGCAGGCCGAGCGCGGCGGCGCCGCAGACGAGGGTGGGTACGGCCCCGGGGCCCCAGGCCTCGACGAGGGCGCGCACCGGGGTGGCGAGCGCGTCGAAGCCGGGGACGGGGACGCGGGCGGCGAGGACGCTCGCGAGGGCGAGGACCTCGGCGGCGCAGGCGGCGGCGAGCGCGGCGGCGGCCGTCTCGGGGAAGCCGTGGACGGTGAGGAGCCGGGCGAGCAGCAGGAGCGCCCCGAGGGCGAGCGCTCCGGGGCTGAACCCGGTGAGGGCGAGCAGGGCGGTGAGGGCGAGGAGCTGGAGGGTCACGGTGCCGAGGAGCAGCGGCCGGGTGGCGGCGGCGAAGTCGGCGAGGCCGTGGCTGTCGGCGATCCGGCGGCGGGCCCGGCGGGCGAACAGGTGGGCGCCCCAGGCGGCGGGGGCGACGGCGAGGGCGAGGCCCAGGAGCGGCGCGGGGGCGAGCGCCCAGGGTCCGTCGGGGCCGCCGCTGAGGACCTCCTCCAGGAGTCCGTCGCCGCCGGCCGCGTACGCCAGGAGCCAGAGGGTCCAGAGCCGGGCGGCGGGCACGGTCCCTCCGTCGGGCGCACGGAAGGGGCCCCGGCGGACGGCGAGCAGCAGGGCCGCGCCGAGGGCGAGTGCCCCGGCGGCCCCGACGGCGAGCCGCACGGGCCCGTACGTGAGGGCGAGCCCGAGTCCGGTGAGCCCGGCGACCCCGCCGGGGGCGAGGGTGGCGAGCGCCCAGGGCGCCCGGGCCTGCTCCGGCTCGGCGAGGGGCGCGGGCCGCTCCTGTCCGCGGGGCACGCGCGCGTAGAGCTCTTCGGCGAGCGAGAACACGTCCCGGTGCCGGAAGCGCGCGGCGGTCCGGTCGGTGAACCCCTGCGCTTCCAGGCCCGCGGCGATCTCCAGGGGGTCGACGGCGCGCTCGCAGAGCTCCCGGTGCCGGTGCATAAGCACCTTCACGGGGTCGGCGTTCCCCCGCCGGGGGCGGGGGAGAGCGGCCCCGGCGTCCGTGCCGGGAGCGGCCGGCGCCGGGCGGTGCGCGGCGTCGGCTTCCGCCGGGTCGGCCGGAGCCGGCGCGGGGTGCGGCTCCGTCGGGGCCGGCGCCGGGTCCGAGGCGTCCGGGGCCGGGTCCGAGGCGTGCGGGGGCTCCGGCGTCGGGTACGGGGCCCAGGCCGTGCCCGGTCGTGGGGGCGTCACCGTGGCCTCCCCCGGGGCCGGGGCTATCCCGGAGGGTGCGGCATCGTCCTCGGGGGCGGGCGCGCGCAGGTCGAGGCTGCCGGCAGCCGTGAGGGCCGGGGTGCCGAGGAGGGCTTCGGAGCGGGCGTCCCAGGCTCCGGGGCTCGTCGGGGCGGCGGAGCCGCGCATGGGGGTGCCTCCTTCAGGCATCGGGGGCTCCTGTCCCCGCGGTCACGGCCTTGTGCGCCCAGCTGCCCGGCACATGGGCCTCGGCCGGGTGGGCGAAGGGGACGCCGTCCCCGGGGCGGTGGCGCACCGGCGCGTGGGAGAGGAGTTCGAGGTAGATGCCGCGGAACGCGGCGAGGTTCTGTTCGACCGTGAACAGTTCGAGCGCGCGGGCGCGGGCGGCCGCGCCGAGCCGGAAGCGGCGCTCGGGGTCGCGGAGCAGCGCGAGGCACGCGTCGGCGAGCGCCCGGGGGTTGCGCGGGGGGACGACGAGGCCGGTGCCGCCGATGATCTCGACGACGGCGCCGACGTCGGTGGAGACCGTGGCCCGTGCGCAGAACATCGCCTCGACGAGGCTCGCGGGGAAGCCCTCGACGAGGCTCGACATGACGACGAGCGCACCCGAGGCATAGGTGTCCTCCAGGGTGGGCGCCTCCGGGCCGCCGAGCTCCTCGAAGGTGACGGGGTTCTCGCCGACGGCGTGCGCGCCGGGGGCCTCGTCGGGGAAGAGCTGGGCCGCGAGCCCCTTGCAGTACGTGAGGTAGCCGGCGGCGCCGGGTTCACGGACGGGCACGGCGACGATCCGCAGCCGGGCGTCGGGCTGCCGGGCCCGGATCTCGGCGAAGGCGTGGAGGAGGCCGATGAGGTCCTTGGCGGGTTCGACGCGGCCGACCCAGACGAGGGTGGCGGGGTCGCCGCTCTCCTCGTCCTCGCCGACCTCGGCGAAGCGCTCGGCGGCCATGCCGGGGTGGACGGTGCGGATGCGGGCCCGGTCGGCGCCGCACTTCTCCTGCCAGCGGCGGGCGTGGGCGTTGCCGGGGGTGAGGAGGGCGGCCTGCCGGTAGACCTCGCCGGCGAGCCGGCCGTGCAGGGCGGCGAGCAGGGCGCGGAGCGGGGCGGAACGGTCGGCGCCGGCCGCCGCGAGGTAGTGGGCGCGCAGCGGTACGCCGTACTCGGTGACGAGCAGCGGGGTGCCGAAGAAGCGTTTGGCCAACAGCCCGGGGAGGGCTGTGGTGCCTCCGGCGGCGGCGTGGCAGAGGTCGGCCGCGCCGAGCGCGTCCTCCCCGTACCAGTCGAGGGAGAGGGGGCGCAGGGCCCGCTCAAGGTGCTCGGCGAAGGCGAGGTGGTCGCGGAGTCCGGCGGCGGCCGCACCCCGGCGTGCGCCGGGCGCGCGGCAGGCGGCCTCCAGGGCGCGGACGGCGTCGTCGGAGCGGAGCGCCCCGGGCAGTCCGCCGCGCTCGCGGGCGAGTTCGGCGAGGGCGTAGAGCCCGTCGGCGAAGGCGGTCGCGTCGTCCTCGGCGCAGAGTCCGGCGGCGAGCCGGTGGTAGGCCTCGGTGAAGCGGCGCCGCTCGTGCCGTCCGTAGGCCCGGCGGGAGGCGCGGTGCCCGCCGGCCGCCAGGGTGGAGTCGGGGCCGCCGAGGTCGGCGGTGCGGGCGACGCGGGCGTTCGGCGGCAGGGGCGGCGGGGTGCCGGTCCGGCCGAGGGCGTAGAGGTCGAAGCGGTGCTGTCCGAGCCCGCGTACGAGCCGCTCGCACCACTGTCCGGACTCACCGGTGGCGTACGGGTAGCCACCCTCCGTGAGCAGTCCGATGCGCACGCATGCACCCCCGATCTCCCTTGACGGCGGTCACCGTCGGCCCGGTGACTCACAGCGGGAAGAACGTAAGCGGAGACACCGGTGGCGCGACGGACGGTTGTCCGTCGCACCACCGGAAGGGGTGAATGCACGTAACTTTCCCACCCCGGTCGCGTTCTGTCGCGCTACGCAGTGGAAAGGTCACGGAGGGTCAGGCCACGGCCGGCTCCCGGCGCCTCTCCCGGCGCTCCGCCGCGAGGACCGGGTCGAGCGAGGGGACGGCGGCGAGCAGCTGCCGGGTGTACGGATCCTGCGGAGCGCCGTACACGTCAGCGACCGTGCCCTGTTCGACGATCCGGCCCCCGCGCATGACGGCGACCCGGTCGCTGACCTGCCGGACGACCGCGAGGTCGTGGGCGATGAAGACGAGCCCGAGGCCGAGTTCGGCCTGGAGCTCGGCGAGCAGCGCGGTCACCTGGGCCTGGGTGGTGACGTCGAGCGCGGAGACGGGTTCGTCGCAGACGATGAGGCGCGGTTCGGCGGCGAGGGCGCGGGCGATGCCGACGCGCTGCCGCTGACCGCCGCTGAACTCGTGCGGATACGCCTCGTACCGGTCGGGGTCGAGCCCCACCCGGTCGAGCAGCTCCCGCACCCGCCCGCGGATCCGGGTCTCGTCCCGCTCCCCCGCCACGCGCAGCGGGTCGGCGATCGACTCGCCGACGGAGCGGCGGGGGTTGAGGGAGGAGACCGGGTCCTGGAACACCATCTGTAGCTCGCGGCGGTACGGGATCAGCCGCTTGTCGGACAGCCCGCCTATCTCCTCGCCCCGGTAGCGGAGTGCGCCGCCGGTCGGGTCGAGGAGCCGGACGAGCATCCGGCCGAGGGTGGTCTTGCCGCTGCCGGACTCGCCTACGACGCCGAGGGTCTCGCCGGCGCGGACGGTGAGGGAGACCCCGTCGACGGCGGTCACGGCGGCCTTGCCCCGGCCGAACTCCCGCCGCAGGTCGACGGCTTCGAGCAGCGGCTCCCCCTCCCGGGCGGAGGCCCGGGCCGGGCCGTCGGGGCGGGCCGGGCCGTCGGGGCGGGCCGGGCCGTCGGGGCGGGCCGGGCCGTCGGGGCGGGCCGGGCCGTCAAGCCGGGGCACGGCGGAGAGCAGCGTCCGGGTGTACGGCGCCGAGGGCGCGCCGAGCACCCCGGCGACGGGTCCGCGCTCGACCTCGCGCCCGTCGCGCATGACGAGCACCTCGTCGACGCTCTCGGCGGCCACGCCCACGTCGTGGGTGACGAGGAGCAGCGCGGTGCCGGTCTCGCGCCGCAGCTCGTGCAGCAGGTCGAGGATCTGGGCCTGCACGGTGACGTCGAGGGCGGTGGTGGGTTCGTCGGCGACGATCAGCTGCGGCTCGCAGGCGAGGGCCATCGCGAGGAGGGCGCGCTGCCGCATGCCGCCGCTGAACTCGTGCGGGCGGGAGCGGGCACGGCGGGCCGCGTCGGGGATGCCGACCCGGTCGAGGACCTCGATGGCGCGGGCCCGGGCGGCCTTTCTGGATCCAGGACGATGGATCCAGGATCCAGGCTTCCGGATCGTGGATCCAGGCTGCCGGATCGTGGATCCAGTCTGCTGGATATCGGATCCAGACCGCTGGAGCGTGGATCCAGACCGCTGGATATCGGATCCAGGATGATGGATCCGATACACCTCCGCGATCTGATCACCCACGGAGTAGTACGGATCCAGCGCCGACAGCGGGTCCTGGAAGACCATGGCGGCCACCCCGCCGCGCAGCCTCCGCAGTTCGCCGGGCCCGGCGGCGCCGACGTCGATGCCGCCGACCCGCACGGTGCCGCCGACCTTCGCGCCCGTACCCCGGTGGAGGCCGAGGAGGGCGCCGGCGACGGTGGACTTGCCGCTGCCGGACTCGCCGACGAGGGCGAGCGCGCGGCCGGCCTCCAGGGTGAAGGAGAGGCCGTCGACGGCGCGTACGGCGCCGTCGAACTCCACGGTGAGGCGGTCGACTTCCACGAGCGGGGTGGGGGTGTGGAGCGTCATGTCAGGGCGACCCTTCGGTCGGCGAGGGCGTAGAGGAGGTCGGCGACGACGTTCGCGAGGACGACGGCGACCCCGGTGAGGAGCACGATGCCCACGACGATCGGCAGGTCGATGTTGCGGACGCCGTCGATGAGGGTCTTGCCGAGCCCGGGGATGCCGAAGAGCGACTCCGTCAGCACGGCCCCGCCGAACATCGTGCCGAGGTCGATGGCGCTGAGCGCGATGACCGGTGGCACGGCGCCGCGCAGCGCGTGGCGGGCGACGACGGACCCCTCCCCCACCCCGTACGCGCGGAAGGTGCGGATGTGGTCCTCGGCGAGCGTCTCCAGGGTGGAACTCCGGGTGAGCCGCGCGTACTTGGCGGATTCGAAGAAGCCGAGGGCGAGCCAGGGAAGCAGCATGTTCCACGCCCACTGCTCGGGGTCCTCGTCGAGCGGCACGTACGAGGGGAAGGGCAGCCACTGGAGGTAGGCGCAGACGGCCATGAGGAGCAGCAGCCCGAGGATGAAGACGGGCGTGCCGGTTCCGGCGAGGGTGAGCACGGTCAGGACGCGCTCGGTGACGCCGCCCCGGCGGAGCGCGGAGAGCAGCCCGGCGCCGATGCCGACGACGAGCCAGATCACCATGGCGCCGAGGGCGAGCGAGGCGGTGGCGGGCAGCCGGTCCAGGATGAGCACGGTGACCTGCTGGTCGGTCTGGTACGACAGGCCGAGGCAGGGCGCGTCGCAGTGCAGGACGCCGGTGCCGGTGGAGTAGTCGCGGCCGGCGAAGACCCCCTGGAGGAAGTGCAGGTACTGGGCGAACACGCTCTCGTTCAGCCCGAGTTGTTCGCGGACCTGGGCGATCTGCTGCGGGTTGCAGCGTTCCCCGCAGGCGAGCCGGGCGGGGTCGCCGGGCGCGACGTAGAACAGCGCGTAGACGAGGACGGACAGCGCGAGGAGGACGAGCGCGGCGCCCGCGAGCCGCTTGAGGACGTAGCGGGTCATCGCTAGGTCTCCTTTCGTGTGCCGACGCCGAGCCGGCCGGCCTCGCGCGGGTCGAGAGCGGTGCGGAGGGCGTCGCCGAGCACGGTGAAGGCGAGCACGGTCACGAAGAGCAGTCCGGCCGGGAGCAGCACGTACGTCGGGTCGGCCCGGAACCAGGTCTGCGCGGTGGACAGCATCTGCCCCCAGGACGGGGTGGGCGGGGTGACGCCCACGCCGAGGAAGGAGAGCGAGGCCTCGACGACGATGTTGGTGGGGACGAGGATCGCCGCGTACGTGATGACGGGCGCCGCGAGCGAGGGCAGCAGCTCGCGCCGGGCGGTCCGCCACCGCCCGGAGCCGGCGAGCCGTGAGGCGGCGACGAAGTCGAGGCCTTTGAGGGTGAGGGTCTGGGCGCGCACGATCCGGGAGGTGCCGGCCCAGCCGAGCAGTCCGATGACCAGGATGAGCAGCACCGGGCGCGGGAAGTCTCGGGGGACGACGGCGGTGAGCGCGATGGCGAGGACGAGGAACGGCAGGGCGAGGAAGACGTCGGTGATCCGGCCGAGCACGCCGTCGACCCAGCGGCTGCCGAGCCCGGCGGCGAGGCCCACGAGGACACCGATGAGGACCTGGACGGCGGTGGCGCCGAGGGCGACGAGGAGCGAGATCCGGGCGCCGTACAGGAGGCGGACGAACAGGTCGCGGCCCGTGCCGGGTTCCACGCCGAGCCAGTGGTCGGGGCTCGCCCCGCCGAAGGCGCCGTACGGGACGCCGCCGCGGGCCGAGTCGACGAGGTCGTCGTGGTACGTGTGCGGGTCCTGGCCCTCCAGCGCGGCGAGCAGCGGCGCGGCGACGGCGAGGAGGACGAGCAGGAGGAGGACGGCGGCGGAGGTGAGGGCGGCCGGGCGGGTGCGCAGCCGTCGCCACACCTGCCGGGCGGCGCCCGTGGCGGGAAGGCCCGCCACGGGCGCCGTCGTGTCGGTCAGGGTCGTCACTTGACCGCGACCTGCGAGATGTCGAGGACGCCGGTCCAGTCGCTGATGACGACGTTCTTGATGTCCTTGCCGACGAGCCGCTTGTAGACCGGGTGGAAGAGCGGCACGTCGAGCGCCTGCTCGCCGATCTTCTTGTCGAGGGCGCCCCAGCGTGCGGCGGCGGCCTTGAGGTCGGTCAGCTTGTTGATCTCGTCGATCTCCTTGTTGACCGCGGGGTCGTTCAGCTGGGCGTGGTTGTAGTTGGAGCCGTTGGCGACGATCTGGCGTCCGTCGAAGATCGGCGCGAGGAACGGGCCGCCGGCCGGCCAGTCGGCGCCCCAGCGGGAGAGGAAGAAGCCGGGGGCGTCCTTGACGCTCCAGCGCTTCTCGTTGAAGGAGTTGGGCTCCTGTCCGTCGAGCTTGACGGTGATGCCGGCCTTGCCGAGGGCCTCCTGGACGGCGGTGGCGATCTCGGGGCTCGTGGTGCGGTTCTGGGCGGTGGAGTGGAGCAGGGTGACGGTGAGGCCGTTCGGGTAGCCGGCCTCCTTGAGCAGCTGCCTGGCCTTCTCCGGGTCGCCGGTCTTCCCGGCCGGGAAGTGGTCGTACGGCGTGAAGCCGAAGGCCTTCTGCTCGGGAAGGAAGGTGGTGGCGGGCTCGGCGAGGGCGGAGCCGCCGGCGGCGTTGACGACGCTGGTGCGGTTGACGGCGTACGAGATCGCCTGGCGGACCTTCGGGTTGTCGAAGGGCTTCACCTTGGGGTTGAAGGCGATGTAGTTGGTGAAGCCGAAGTGGCCGGTGCCGACGCGGGCGGCGAGCGCCTTGTCGGAGCCCACCTGGGCCAGTTCGGCGGGGCCGAGGTTGGTGTCGGTGGTGACGGCGGCGGAGTCGGCGCCGGAGGAGGTGGCGAGGCGCTGGTTGATGACGGCCTCGTCGAGCCCGGACTTGACATCGATCCGGTCGGGGTAGGCCTTGCGCTCCTCGTCGGTCTTCGGGTCCCAGTGCGCGTTGCGCTCCAGGACGAGGTGCTCGCCGTCGTTCTCGTTCTCGACGACCTTGTACGGGCCGGAGGAGACCGGGTGCTCCTCGTACTTCGCGCCGGTGTCCTTGGCCTTGGGGACGGGGGCGAACTGGGTCTGGGTGGTGACGAAGGGGAACTCGCCCTCGGGCTTCTTCAGCTTGAAGACGATGGTCCGGGCGTCGGGGGTGACGATCGAGGCGAGGCCCTTGGGGTCCTTGTACGACCCCTGGTACGTGTCGCCGCCGACGAGCCAGTCCCGCAGGTAGGGGGCGCCGCCGGAGAGTTCGGCCGCGAAGGAGCGCTCGATGCCGTACTTGATGTCGGCGCTGGTGATGGCCGTGCCGTCCTCGAACTTCAGGCCCTCCTTCAGCGTGTACGTCCACTCGGTGGCGTCCTTGTTGGGGCGGCCGGTGTCGGTGGCGAGGTCGGGGACGACCTGGGTGCCGGCGGCGCCCGCCTCGCGGTTGCGGGTGGTGAGCGTGCGGAAGACGAGGGAGGGGACGTTGCCGCCGCCGGAGGTGTAGAGGCGGGCCGGGTCGAAGTCGCTCTGGGCCTCGTTGTTGAGGACGGTCAGCGTGCCGCCCTTCTGCGGAGCGCCCGCGGCCTTGCCGGAGGTACCGCCCTTGGCGCCGGCGTCCTCGGGACCGCAGGCGGCGGCGCCCGAGGCCAGGACGACACTGACGGCGGCCGCTGCCACGCGGCGCGAGATGACGGACGAATGACGCATCGGAAAGAGACCTCTCGGGGTGAACTGCGGGAACTGCGGGAAAGGGAAGGCGAATTCCGCAGGCACGGCGAGACAGCCCGAAAAAGGGGGTACGGCGCCTGCGGGAATGAAGAACCCGGGCGCGGCGAGAAAAACAGAAAGCCGACGAGCGCTCGGGCTGCGTCAGCTACAGAGAATGTCGGCGACCGTGTGTCCGGTCACGCCGAAGAGCGCCAGCTGAAGAGCGGCGCTGTCGGAAACGGCGTGACGGTGCGACATGCCGAGAAATATGGACGAACACGTGAGCGATGTCAACGCGCATCCCCGCGATCCCGAGACACTCGTCTCGGGATGCGGACACCGGCGGACCGGACGGAACGTCAACTCGTGGGATACACCCAGGGGTTGGGACGGCACTTGATCCCGTCGATGTCCAGGGACTTCGTCTGCTGCTGCATCACGGGAGCGAGCGCACCCGGCGTACGGCAGGAGACGTGACCGTGCCCCAGCCGGTGTCCGACCTCGTGGTTGATGAGCATCTGGCGATAGGCGTACATCGCCTTCGGGCCGAAGGTCACCGAGCCCTGCGCCCAGCGGAACGCATTGATCATCACGCGCTGGGTGGAGGCCGAGTCGCAGGAGACGTTGTCGACGGTGGTGTCGAGCCCGGACTTCTTGCACCACTCGCCGGTGGTGCCCGGGCTGGCGAGGGTGATCACGAACTCCGGATCGCCGCTGGAAATGCGCTCGAAGGTCATCTCGCCCTGGCCGGCCCAGCTGCGCTTGTCGTTGAGGGTCTTCTGCACGGCGTCGGCGAACAGCCTCGGATCGAGACCGATCCCCTTCTCGACGTCGACCCGGTAGCGGATCAGCCGCCCCTTGCCGGGCGCCTTCGCCAGGCCCGGCACGGCCTCGAACTCCCCGGAGCCCTTCAGCTTCGGCTCGATCGGGAACTGGCGGGTCATCAGCTGCTCGTACGTCGGAGGGGTGACGACGGGCGCCGGCTTCGACGGGACGGCCCGGTCGTCGGAGCGGGAGGCGGAGGTGTCGTCCGACGGCCGCTCGGCGGGCTCCCCGGCGGCGCGGGTGGCGGGCGGCTCCTCGTCCCGGTCGGCGACCTGCCCGGCGACGACGACGGCGAGCACGGTGGCGACGGCGGCGGCCGCGACCCCGGTGAGCGCACGCCCGAGCCCGCCCCGCCCGACGGCGGTCTCGGGCTCGTCGCTCTCGCTCGCGCTCTCACGGCGGGGCCCGGGGATGAACGGCGCCTGGGCATCGCCCTGTTCGGGCGCGACGGTCCGGGCGGCACCATGCCGGGGCCCGACCGGCACGGGCCGCGGCCCGAGAGCCTCGTCGTGCTGCGGGTGCCCACCGCGCACGGAGCCCCCGATGACGGGAACGCCGTGCGCGGGCGTACCGGGCGTGGCGTGCACGGGGGCACCGGAGCCCCCACCGAGGTAGGCGGGGGTGCCGTGCGCGGGGGTACCGGGGGCGGGATTTCGGTACTGCGGGGTCCCGTGCGCCGGGGTCCCGGGTGCAGGCGTCCGGTATTGGGGAGTGCCGTGCGCGGGAGTCCCAGGGGCGGGCGTCCGGTACTGCGGAGTGCCGTGCGCGGGAGTCCCGGGTGCAGGCGTCCGGTACTGCGGGGTCCCGTGCGCGGGAGTCCCTGGCGCGGGCGTCCGGAACTGCGGAGTCCCCTGCACGGGAGCCCCGGGGGCGGGCGTCCGGAACTGCGGGGTCCCGTGCGCCGGGGTCCCGGGGGCAGGCGTCCGGTACTGCGGAGCCCCCTGCCCCGGGGTCCCGTACGGCGTGGTCCCGCGCGCGGGGTTCCCGTATTGCGGAGTTCCGTGCGCCGGCGTCCCTTGACCGGGGGTCCCGTACTGGGGCGTCCCGTGCGCCGGGGTCCCGTACTGGGGCGTCCCGTGCGCCGGCGTTCCGTACATCGGGGTGCCGTGCGCCGGGGTGCCGTACCCCTGCGTCCCGTACCCCTGCGTCGTGGCGTCCTGGCCGGGACCGCCTGCGGTCCTGCGGCGGCGGCCCGTCCCGGCGGGCTGCCCCGCCGGGGCCGTCCCCGGCCCCGTCCCCGTCCCCGTCCCCGTCCCGGCTCCCGCCTGCGGCCCGGTCTCGGGCACCGAGGGCGCGGAGCCCTTGCGACTATGTCGTCCCACGCCCCGGATCAGCTCCCGCCGTCATCGGCGATCAGGTCCCGGACGGCCTGGGCGACCGTCTCCGGGTACTCCATCATCGCCACGTGCCCCGCCTCGGGGAGGGTCAGCAGGCGCGAGCCGCGGAAGGCGGCGGCCGCCCTCCGGGCCATCCGGTACGAGACGAGCCGGTCGCGCCCACCGTAGACGAGCAGCGTCGGGGCGAGGACCCGTTCGGCCTGCCGCCACAGTCCGTGCTGCCCGCCGAGGGTGTACGCGTCGACGATGCCGCGCGAGGAGCGGGCCATGGCGTCCCAGAAGTACGGGAGCTCCAGGCGCCGCTCCATCTCCTCGACGGCGTGCCGGAAGCCCTCCTCCGTGACCTGGCCGGGGTCCCCGTAACAGAGGGAGAGGACGCCCTTGACGCGCTGCTCGGCCGTCCAGTCCTTGGTGAGCTTCGCGAAGAACGAGGCGATGCCGGGCACCGCGAGCAGCGCGGTGGGCCAGGCGGTGCGCTGGGCGCGCAGCTCGGGCAGGGCCGGGGAGATCAGGGTGAGGGTGCGGACCAGGTCGGGCCGGACCGCGGCGACGCGAGTGGCGACGGCGCCGCCCATCGAGTTGCCGAGGAGGTGGACCGGTCCGCGTCCGGCGGCGTCGAGGAACCGGATGACGGCGCGGGCGTGTCCGGTGACCGAGTAGTTGCCGTCGTCGGGCGGCGGGGAGTCGCCGAAGCCGGGCAGGTCGACCGCCTCGCCGTCGAGGTGGTCCGCGAGCAGCGGCATCAGGGCGGACCAGTTCTGCGAGGAGCCGCCGAGGCCGTGGACGTACAGCGCGGGCGCCAGACCGGGCTGGTTCCCGGGCCGGGCGCGCACGGTGAGGGTGAGTCCGGGCAGCGCGACGGAGCGGAGCTCCTCGCCGTCGGCGACCCGTACGGCGCGGGTCCGCGACGCGGTCGGTGCGGCGGCGGTCCGGGTTTCCGGCAGCTCGGTCGAGGACATGGCCGCAATATTACGAGACGATCACGCGCCCACGTGTGTGGGTGGGGTCACAGGTGCGTGTGCGGCGGGGCGCGTTCGCTCCTAGGCTCGAAGAGAGGGCCATCGGGAGCACCGCGACCCGCACCCCCGGAAGGAACCGCATGACTGCCGATCCGAGCGAGCCGGACACATTCACCGAGGAAGAGGTCGACGTGCTGGACCAGGAAATCCCGGAGGCCGACGCTGCCGAGCAGCACACCGAACTCCAGCAGCGCGAGGACGAGCAGCCCACCCATCTCGAACGCGACTCGGCGAACGAGGCCGACGCGTCCGAACAGGCGCGTGTCGTCGCCCTGGACGAGGACGACTACCGCTGAGCGGACGACTCCCCGCTGATTTGTTCGGTTTAATCTTGAATCGGCTGTCGACCCGGGCGTCCGGTCCGTGAAATTCTGCGTTCGCACCGCGCACAGCCGGGTTACCCAAAAGTACGATGGCGGCGCGGCGCGACAGCGCGCATGGATCAATTTTTGGGAGGCCGCGTGAGCGCCATCGAGCAGACAGAGGCAGCACGCCCTCGGGGCACGCGCCTGCCGCGACGTGCCCGACGGAACCAGCTGCTCGGCGCGGCCCAGGAGGTCTTCGTCGCCCAGGGGTACCACTCCGCCGCCATGGACGACATCGCCGAGCGGGCCGGCGTCAGCAAGCCGGTGTTGTACCAGCACTTCCCCGGGAAGCTGGAGCTGTACCTCGCCCTGCTCGACCAGCACTGCGAGTCCCTCCTGCTCGCGGTGCGCACGGCGTTGGCCTCCACCACGGACAACAAGCTCCGGGTCGCGGCAACGATGGACGCGTACTTCGCGTACGTGGAGGACGAGGGCGGCGCGTTCCGTCTCGTCTTCGAGTCCGATCTGACGAACGAGCCCGCGGTACGCGAGCGCGTGGACCGGGTCAGCCTGCAGTGCGCCGAGGCCATCTCGGATGTGATCGCCGAGGACACCGGCCTGTCGAAGGACGAGTCGATGCTGCTCGCCGTCGGTCTCGGCGGGGTCTCCCAGGTCGTCGCCCGCTACTGGCTGTCCAGCGGGTCCGGCATTCCCCGGGACAAGGCGGTCGGGCTGCTCACCTCCCTCGCCTGGCGCGGCATCGCGGGCTTCCCGCTGCACCCGGTCGACGGCCAGCTCAGCGCCGAGGGTCACTGAACATTCCCGGACGCTGTTCGCTCCTGGCGTGCGGCGGCTGACCCGTGCGGGTCCCCTCTCCGGGCTAATGTGTGCAGCGTACGGCGCGGGTGTCCGCGCGAAGGCGACCGTTCGGAGGGACATAGCCGTGGAGGTCAAGATCGGCGTGCAGCACGCACCCCGGGAGATCGTTCTGGAGAGCGGGCAGTCCGCCGAGGAGGTCGAGCGCCTGGTGGCCGACGCGCTGGCCGGCAAGGCGCAGCTGCTCAGCCTCTCGGACGAGAAGGGCCGTAAGATCCTCGTTCCGGCCGAGAAGATCGCGTACGTGGAGCTCGGCGAGCCCGCCGTGCGCCGCGTGGGTTTCGGCGCGCTCTGAGCCCGGGATCGGACGGGAAAGGCCCGGTGGACCGCTTCGGTCCACCGGGCCTTTCGTATACCCGTTTGGCCACGTCAGGGGGTACGGGAGGATTGCGTTCCGAGCGTCGGGGGTAGGACGGCTGTGACCGCACCACCCGCCCCGCACCCCTCGCGAGGTGATCCGCCGTGTTCCTGGAAGTCCTCGGCTCCGCCCTGCTCGGTTTCGCCCTGGCCTGGGCCGCCGTCCAGCGACTGGCCGACCGCCTCCCCGTCCGGGGGAGAGTCCTCGCCACCGGTGCACTGGGCGGCGTCTTCGGTGCGCTCGTGACCCATGGAGCGCTCGGCCCCGGCCACTTCCTCGCCACGCTGATCGGCGCGGTGGCGGTGGCGGCGGTGCTGCTCTCGCTGCTGATCCGCCCGGCCTCGCGCAGACTGCGCCGATCAGCCGCTGTCTGACCGGCGCGTCTGTCCGAGACGTATCTGCCCGAGGCGTATCAACCCGAGGCGTATCTGCCCAAGGCGTATCTACCCGGGGCGTATCTGCCTGAGGCGCCTCAGGCCGCGAGGCCCAGTGCGGCCATGCGCTTGGTGTGCGCCTCGGTGATCCGGGAGAACATCCGGCCGACCTCCGCGAGGTCGAAGCCGTCCGCCACGCCGCCGACCAGCATGGTCGAGAGCGCGTCGCGCTCGGCGACCACGCGCTGGGCCTGGGAGAGCGCCTCGCCCATCAGACGGCGCGCCCAGAGCGCGAGCCGGCCGCCGACGCGCGGGTCGGCCTCGATGGCCGCGCGGACCTTCTCCACCGCGAAGTTGCCGTGGCCGGTGTCGTCGAGCACCGCGAGGACGAGCCCGCGCGTGTCGGTGTCGAGCCGGGCCGCGACCTCCCGGTAGAAGTCACTGGCGATCGAGTCGCCCACGTACGCCTTGACCAGGCCCTCCAGCCAGTCCGAGGGCGCCGTCAGGCGGTGGAAGTCGTCGAGCGCCTTCGCGAAGGGCTCCATGGCCGAGGTCGGCTCGGCGTCGACGGCCGCGAGGCGGTCCCGCAGCCGCTCGAAGTGGTGGAACTCGGCGGAGGCCATCTTCGCCAGCTCCGCCTTGTCCGCGAGGGTCGGCGCCAGCTTGGCGTCCTCGGCGAGCCGCTCGAAGGCCGCGAGCTCTCCGTAGGCCAGGGCGCCGAGGAGGTCGATCACGGCGGCGCGGTACTGCGGCTCGGCGGAAGCCTCCGCCCAGTCCTTGGCGGCGATCCCGGTGGGTGTGGCGTTGTCAGGCGTCTCCATGGAGCGCACAATAGCCCGCTCACGCGACCCGGGAAGGCCCTGGTCAGTCAGTGTGACCGTGCCCTCATCACGATTTCTCCCAACACACATGCGCGATTCCGGGGTACAGTGATAAGGCGCCTGCTGAGTATGCGGACATGCTTTCGCACGTTCGGACGTATTCGGTGGGCCGACTCATGAATGAGGATGCCCGGTCGGTGGCCCGATCGGCTCCGGCCCGACAGCCCTTCCGGCGGACCCGCGGAAGGGTCACCCTCAGCGGTACGACGCTCGAGCGACGGCAGTGGTCCCGTGCCACCCGGCGGTGATCTCCCCTGATCCCCCCGGAAGATCCCGGCACGGTACGACCCCCTTCGTTCGCCTCGCGCCGCGTCTCACAGAAGAGGCAGCACCCTGACTACGACTTTCCGTGAACTCGGAATCCTCCCTGAGACGGCCGAGGCCCTGGAGGCCGTCGGCATCGTCACCCCCTTCCCCATCCAGGAGATGACCCTTCCGGTCGCCCTCACCGGCACCGACGTCATCGGCCAGGCCAAGACCGGCACGGGCAAGACCCTCGGTTTCGGCCTCCCCATCCTGGAGCGCGTCACCGTCCCGACAGACGTCGAGGCCGGCCGGGCCAAGCCCGAGCAGCTGACCGACGCCCCGCAGGCGCTCGTCGTCGTCCCCACCCGCGAGCTGTGCCAGCAGGTCACCAACGACCTGCTGACCGCCGGCAAGGTGCGCAACGTCCGCGTGCTCGCCATCTACGGCGGCCGTGCGTACGAGCCGCAGGTCGAGGCGCTCCAGAAGGGCGTCGACGTCGTCGTCGGCACCCCCGGCCGTCTCCTCGACCTGGCCGGCCAGCGCAAGCTCGACCTCTCGCACGTGAAGGTCCTCGTCCTCGACGAGGCCGACGAGATGCTCGACCTGGGCTTCCTGCCCGACGTCGAGAAGATCATGAACATGCTTCCGGCGAAGCGCCAGACCATGCTGTTCTCGGCCACCATGCCGGGCGCGGTCATCGGTCTCGCCCGCCGCTACATGTCGCAGCCCACCCACATCCGGGCCACCTCGCCCGACGGTGAGGGCGCGACTGTCGCCAACATCAAGCAGCACGTCTACCGCGCGCACAACATGGACAAGCCGGAGATGGTCTCCCGCATCCTGCAGGCCGAAGGCCGCGGGCTCGCGATGATCTTCTGCCGCACCAAGCGCACGGCGGCCGACATCGCCGAGCAGCTGGAGCGCCGCGGCTTCGCCTCCGGCGCGGTCCACGGCGACCTCGGCCAGGGCGCCCGCGAGCAGGCGCTGCGCGCCTTCCGCAACGGCAAGGTCGACGTGCTCGTCTGCACCGACGTCGCCGCGCGCGGCATCGACGTCGAGGGCGTCACTCACGTCATCAACTACCAGTCGCCGGAGGACGAGAAGACCTTCCTCCACCGCGTCGGCCGCACCGGCCGCGCGGGTGCGAAGGGTACGGCGGTGACGCTGGTCGACTGGGACGACATCCCGCGCTGGCAGCTCATCAACAAGGCGCTCGGTCTCGACTTCCACGAGCCGGTCGAGACGTACTCCTCGTCGCCGCACCTCTACGAGGAGCTGGACATCCCGGCGGGCACCAAGGGCATCCTGCCCCGCTCCGAGCGGACCCGCGCGGGTCTGGGCGCGGAGGAGCTGGAGGACCTGGGCGAGCCCGGCGGCCGCCGTGGCCGTGCCCCGAAGGCCGCCGAGAAGACCGAGGAGCGCCCGGCCCGTACGCGGACCCCGCGCCAGCGTCGCCGTACCCGCAGCGGCAGCGAGTTCGGCGACGCCCCGGTGACGACGGCCCCGGCCGTCGAGACCCCGGCGGACGAGACCCCCGCGGAGCCGGGCCCGCGCACCCCGCGCCGCCGTCGTCGCACCCGTGTCACCGCGCAGGTCGTCGCGGCGCAGGCCGCCGAGGCTCCGGTAGAGGCACCTGTCGTCGAGGCCCCGGTCGCCGAGACGCGGGCCGCCGAGGCCCCGGTCAAGGCGCCCGTCTTCAAGGCTCCGGTCGCCGAGGCCCCCGTCGCCGCGGCCCCGGTCGTCGAGACGCCGGTCGTCGAGACGCCGGTCGTCGAGCAGCCGAAGGCGGAGGAGCCGAAGGCCCCCCGTCGCCGGACCCGTGCCGCCCGCCCGGCGGTCGCCGAGCCGGTCGCCGCTCCGGTAGCGCGGACCCCCGCGGCCCCGGAGCCGGCTCCGGCCCCGCGCCGCCGCCGTGCCCGGGTGGTGCGCCAGGTCGAGGAGACCGTGACGTTCCAGACGCCCGAGTCCGCAGCGGTCGCGCTGATGGCCAAGCGGTCCGTCGCGCAGCCGGTCGTCGAGGCCGCTCCGGTGGTCGTCGAGGAGCCGAAGGCGGCTCCGCGCCGCCGCACGGCCAGGAAGGCCGTCGCCGAGCCGGTGGTCGCGCCGGTCGTCGAGGCGCCCGTCGCCGCCCCGGTCGTCGAGCCCGTCGCCGCCCCGGTGGCCGAGCCCGTCGTCGCCGAGCCCGTCGCCGAGGCCCCGGTCGTCGCCGAGGTCCCCGCGCCGCGCCGTCGCCGCACCGCCCGTCGGCCCGCCGGTTCGCCGGTGACCGCCGAGGCGCCGGTGGCCGAGGCCCCGGTCGTCGAGCCGGTCGCCGAGCCGGTCGCGGAGGAGCCCGCGCCGCGCCGTCGCCGCGCGGCCCGCCGGCCCGCCGGGTCCCCGGTGGCCGCGGAGTCCGCCGGCGAGGTCATCATCGTGGCCGCGCCGGCCGCCGCTCCGGTCGCCGAGCCGGTCGTGGAGGAGGCCCCGAAGAAGGCCGCCCCGCGCCGTCGGGCGGCGAAGAAGGCCGTGGCCGAGCCGGTCGCCGAGACCGTCGAGGCACCGGCGGCCGAGGAGGCCCCCAAGGCTCCGCGCCGCCGCACGACGAAGAAGGCGGTCGCCGCCGAGGCCCCCGAGGCCTCCGCGCCGAAGACCGAGCCGAAGGCTCCGGCCCGCCGCCGTACGACCAAGAAGGCCGCGGCCGCCGAGGTCGAGGCACCGGTGACGGAGGAGGCCCCGAAGAAGGCCGCCCCGCGCCGCCGCACCACGAAGAAGGCGACGGCCCAGCCGGAAGGCTGACCCGCCCCGCGGCATCCGAGCGGCCCGGTTCCTCCCCAGGGACCGGGCCGCTCGGCCGTCTCCCCCGGGCGCCGTTACAGTCCCCTTATGAGCAAGCCCCGTTCCCTCGTTCTGCCGCCCCGCACCCGTGCCCGTCGGCTGGAGACCGCACGCGGGGGGTTCGCCGTGCTCGATGCGGAGGCCGCGGGGGCGCGGCGGGGCACGGTGCTGCTGCTGCCCGGGTACACCGGCAGCAAGGAGGACTTCATCGAGCTGCTCGGGCCGCTGAGCGAGGCCGGGTACCGGGCGGTGGCCGTGGACGGGCGCGGCCAGAACGAGACGCCGGGCCCCCGCGGCCGGGCCGCCTACCGTCGCAGGGCGCTCGCGCTCGACGCGGTGGCGCAGGCCGCGGCCCTCGGGGACGGCCCCGTGCACCTGGTGGGCCACTCGTTCGGCGGTCTGGTGGCCCGCGCGGCGGCCGCCCTCGCGCCGGGCGCCTTCCGCTCGCTCACCCTGCTGTCCTCGGGCCCCGGCCGCGTCGCCCGGCCGCAGCGGATCCGGGTGCGGGTGCTGCGCGCCTCGCTCGCGGTGCTGCCGAAGGAGCGGGTGTGGCAGGCCATGTGCTGGCTGGACAGCCGAGGCGAGGAGCCGGAGACGGGCGACACACCGGCGCTCGCGGGCTTCCTGCGGCGCCGCTGGATGCGTACCAGGATCGCCCAACTCGCGGGCGCCGGGCGGCTGCTGCTCGACCGTCAGGACGGTACGGAGGAGCTGGCCGCCCTGCGCGTGCCGCTGCACTTCGCGTACGGGACGGACGAGATGGTGTGGGCACCGGCGGACCTCGCGGCGGCCGCAGCCCGCACCGGCGCGCACCGCACGGTCGTGGCGGGCGCCGGCCACTCCCCCAACGTCTCGCACGCCCGGGAGCTGACGGACGGTCTCACCGGCTTCTGGGAGCGGGCGGACAGCAGAGTCAGTACTGCGCCTTGAGGTGCTGCCAGAAGCCGTCGCGCAGGGCCCGCCGCAGTGCGGCATGGCCGCGCAGTGAGCGGCTGAGCAGGCGCTCCGCCTCGACGAGCAGCTCCTGGTCGACCGGCCCGGGGAGGTAGGGCGCGCCGGGCAGGAGCTCGGCGAGCCGGTCCCGGCCCTGCTCGGCGATCCAGACCGCGGCGATCTGGGCGCCGACGAAGCGCACCTCCTCGCGGGAGGGCGGCGGCTCGCCCTCGTTCTCGTACGTGGTGACGGGGCGGCGCGTGACGTACGGCCGGCAGAAGTCGAGCTCGAAGGTGCGCAGGCTGTCGACCTCCCAGAGCAGCGCCTCGGCCTGGTTGCGTCCCTCGGCGGCCTCGATGCCCCAGAGGTGGACGCGGGCCCCGTAGCCCTGCGCGGCCTCGACGGCCGAGACGAGGTCCTCGTCGCCGCCGACGAGGGCGGCGTCGCTGATGGCGCGGTGGCGGGCGAGGGACTCCAGGTCGCTGCGGATGAGGGAGTCGACACCCTTCTGCTGGTTGTTGGCGTTGAGGTTGCCGAGGCGGACCTTGACGTCGGGGAGCTCGGCGATGGCCTGCTGCTCGGGGGTGTGGATCCGGCGGCGGGCGCCGTCGTACCAGTAGACGCGGAGGAGTCGGCTGTCCGCGAAGATCGTGCGGGCCTTGTCGATGAAGGCCTCGATCAGACCCTCGGCGTCGAGGTCGAAGGAGCGCCGGTCCTCGGTGCCCGCCACCAGCAACCCGGCCGCAGCATGGACGTAACCTGCGTCGACGAAGATGGCGTGGGTGGACGGGGTCTTGGCGACCTCGGCCAGCATCCGCTGCAGGAGCTCATTGGTGCGCTCCAGGCGGGCGTCCAAGGCATCCAGGCGGGCTGCGGTCGCGGTCTCGGTCACCTGGTCGGTGGTGTCTGCGTCGTTCATACGGGGCTCATTCTCCGCCGCTCCCGGCCCGGCCGCCACACCCTCCTCCCCACTGGTACTTAGGCATCCAAAAATTTTCCTTAGCGTAGGGAATGTTTGCAGGATGCATGTCGTTGGACCCCTACGTAACGCAGTTCTCCGCCCAGGAGGATCAACTCAGACGAAGGGAGAAGCCCATGCGCTTCGAAATCCTGCGACTCGACGACATCGACGGCACGCCTGTCGACTCGACCGTCGTGGACGCCGCCTCCGTCAATCGGATCGTGCAGCAGGCCGCCGCGATCGGCCAGCGCATCTGGATCCGCCCCGCCGAGACCTCGGCCTCGTAACAGGCCGGGTCCACACCACGCACCGCGCCCCCGCACGGACTCCGCAAGAGCGGAATCCGTACGGGGGCGCAGTGGTTCCCGGAGGGCCTCAGGCGTTCTGGATCACCTGGGTGATGCCGTTGATGATCTGCTGCACCGCGATGGCGGAGAGCATCATGCCGGCGAGCCGGGTCACCAGGACGACGCCGCCGTCCTTGATGACGCGGATGATCAGCAGCGAGTACCGCATGGTCAGCCAGAGCACCACGTGCATGGCCGCGATGGCGGTCCAGACGGAGACCTGCGAGGCGACGCTGTCGGCGTTCTGCACGGCGAGGATGACGGAGACGATCGCACCGGGACCGGCGAGCAGCGGCATGCCGAGCGGGACGAGGGCGACGTTGACGTCCTTGGTCTGCTTGGGCTCGTCGGTCTTGCCGGTGAGCAGGTCGAGCGCGATGAGCAGCAGCAGGAGGCCACCCGCGATCATCAGCGCGGGGACGGAGACGTGCAGGTAGTCCAGGATCTGCTGGCCCAGGAGACCGAAGACGGTGATGACGCCGAAGGCGACGGCGACGGCCTGCCAGGCCATCCGGCGCTGCACCTTGGCCGGACGGCCGGAGGTGAGGGCGAGGAAGATCGGGGTGATCCCGGGGGGATCCATGATCACGAAGAGGGTGAGGAACAGCGAGCCGAAGACGGCGACGTCGAACACGGTGGGGTGCCTTGCGGGAGAGGTGGAACGGTGGGGTGTACCCCGACGCGGCGGAATGTGGGATTCCGGCGACAGGGCAGGAGCAGCGCGACCCCGCGCACGACGCGGAGCCGTACGGGGGCGGGCCGGGAAGAGGAAGGGCCTGGGAGCGGAGCCGGGCCGGCGACGCACGCCACGTCGGCGAACCCGACGTGGCACGGACACGGACCGACCGGGGAGCGGGCCCCCCTGGCCGGCGGACAGGGCAGCGAATCCCTGTCGCCTACCGGCCCCTCGGTCCGGGGGCAGGGCCGCACGGCCCCGGCCCGCCGGAGTGGCCTCAGGCGGCGGGTCCGCCGGCGCCCGGGACCGGGAAGGCGCCCGCGGCACGGCGGGTGATCTCGCCGTAGATCTCGGGGTCGGTGGTGTACTCGCCGAGGCGACAGGTCTTGCGGCTGCCGTGGTAGTCGCTGGAGCCCGTGGTCAGCAGACCGAGCTCCTTCGCGAGTCCGCGCAGCCGGGCGCGGGTCGCCTCGTCGTGGTCCATGTGGTCGACCTCGATGCCGTCGAGTCCGGCCTCGGCGAGCCGGGCTATCGAGGCCTCCGGCAGCACCTGGCCGCGCTTGACGGCGAGCGGGTGCGCGAAGACGGTGACGCCGCCGGCCGCCTTGACGAGGCGGATCGCGTCGACCGGGTCCAGCTCGTGCTTCTCGACGTACGCCCGGCCGCCGTCGGCGAGCCACTCGGGCGTGAACGCCCCGGACACGTCCGGTACGACTCCGAGCTCGACGAGCGCCTCGGCGACGTGCGGGCGGCCGACGGAGCCGTCGCCGGCGATCCGGGCGACCTGCTCCCAGGTGACGGGGACGCCGAGCTCCTGGAGCTTGCCGACCATGCCGCGGGCGCGCGGCACCCGGTCGTCGCGGACGAGTTCGCGCTCGGCGAGGAGCGCCGGCTCCTCGGGGTCGAAGAGGTACGCGAGCATGTGCAGCCCGATGCCGTCCATCCGGCAGGAGAGCTCGGCCCCGGTGACGAGGGTCAGCCCCTCGGGCAGGGCGGCGATCGCCTCGGCGTGGCCGCGGGTGGTGTCGTGGTCCGTGAGCGCGACGACGTCGAGCCCGGCCGCGGCCGCGTTCCTGACGAGCTCGGCCGGGGAGTCCGTACCGTCGGAGGCCGTGGAGTGGGTGTGCAGATCGATGCGCACGACGCGGTACTCCAGGGCTCGGTACGGACGGAGGGACGCTCCAGCATAACGGGCGAATCGAACACGTCCGTACGGAACGTCACCGGACGAACGACCCGACGAACCCCCCGGGCACGCCCGGAAAGTCCCGCACGGCGCACGACGTGCACCGCCCGACGCCCGCAGCCCCCAGCGCGGCGCCCGGCACCCGGCACCCGGTCGGCACCCGGCACCCGGCACCCGGCACCCGGCGCGCTCTAGCCGAGCAGCCTCGGGGTGAGCGCGCCGCAGGGCAGCAGGTCGACCTCGGCGCCCGCTTCGCGCAGGTCCGTCAGGACCAGCTCGTCGTACATCAGGAGGCCGGACTGTTCGGGCCAGACGATCGCCCACAGCCACAGTCCGCGCGCCTCACCCGCGAAGACCGCACGGTCCTGCGGGGCGCCGGTGACGTGCCAGAGCGGGGTGGGCCGCCCGGCGGCGAGCACCTTCGCCTGGGGCGGTTTGTCGATGGCCATGCCGGAGCCGGGGTCGAGGCCGTCGATGCCGGCGTACCGCGCACCGAGTCCGACGCCGAGCTCCTCGGCGACCAGGAGCAGCTCGCCGATCCCGCCGAGCGGGCCGGGGCCCGAACAGGCGACGGCCGTGGCGCGTCCGCCGCTGCGGTCGTCACCGGCGTACGCGACTCCGGTGAAGAGCCAGCCGACGGGCAGGGGCCACGGCATCCACACCGGGACGTGGGATCTGTTCACCACGACCCCGAGGCCCTCGACGCTGGGCGGGATCACGGGCTGGAGCGGGTGCACCGAGCCGTGCACATCACACTGCCAGGAGTCGGCGAAGAGTCCGGGCGCCCTGACCCGGCCACCGCACTTCGGACAACTGGGTTCGCCCCTCATAGGGCTCAACGGTCCTAGCTCTTCCGCTCCGCGTCAAGGACGACCGCACACGATCACCCGTCCGGCCCGGAGCGATCACCCGGGGCACCCGACAGGCGACCGGCGGGGCGATCGACGGGACGTCCCGACATCCGCCCCAGATAGATGTAGGTTGCATCCATTAGTCCGTCTAACTTATTCTGTGTATATCGCAACCATCTCGACGCGAAGGAGCAGCACATGGAGGACGAACCCGGCGGCAGCATCCTGCGCCAGCCCCCGGCCGTCTGGGCCACCGCGGGCGCCTCGGTCGTGGCCTTCATGGGCATCGGCCTCGTCGACCCGATCCTGCCCTCGATCGCCCAGGGCCTGCACGCGACGCCCAGCCAGGTGTCGCTGCTCTTCACCTCGTACTTCCTCATCACCGCCGTCGCGATGCTGGTGACCGGCTTCGTCTCCAGCCGCATCGGCGGCCGCAGGACCCTGCTCGCCGGGCTCGCGCTCGTCGTCGTCTTCGCCGCCCTCGCCGGCACCTCCGACACGGTCGGTCAGCTCGTCGGCTTCCGGGCCGGCTGGGGCCTGGGCAACGCGCTCTTCGTCTCGACGTCGCTCGCCGTCATCGTCGGCGCCGCGGCCGGCGGCAGCGCGGCGGCGGTCCTGCTGTACGAGTCGGCGCTCGGCCTCGGCATGGCCTGCGGTCCGCTCCTCGGCGCCGTCCTCGGCAACGCGAGCTGGCGCTACCCCTTCTTCGGCACCGCCGCCCTGATGGCGATCGGCTTCCTCTGCATCACGGTCTTCCTCAAGGAGCAGCCGAAGCCGGCCCGCAAGGTCTCGCTGCTCGACCCGATCCGGGCGCTCGGCCACGGCGGCCTCGCCTCGGCCGCGGCCGCCGCCTTCATGTACAACTACGCCTTCTTCACGGTGCTCGCCTTCACCCCGTTCGTGCTGAACATGACGCCGTACAAGTCCGGCGCGGTGTTCTTCGCCTGGGGCGTGCTGCTCGCCGTCTTCTCGGTGCTCGTCGCCCCCCGCCTCCAGCGCCGCTTCGGCTCGCTCACGGTGCTCGGCGGCTCGCTGGTGCTGCTCGCCGCGGACGTGGTGGTGCTCGGCTACGGGAGCCACACCACGGCGATCGTCTGCACGGTCCTGTCGGGCGCGTTCATCGGCGTCAACAACACCGTCTTCACCGAGCTGGCCCTCGGCGTCTCGGACGCCCCGCGCCCGGTCGCGAGCGCGGGCTACAACTTCGTCCGCTGGTTCGCCGCGGCCGCCGCCCCCTACCTCGCCCCGAAGATCGAGGAGTGGAGCGACGTCCACATGCCCTTCGTGGTGGCCGGCGTGGCCGCCGTCCTCGGCGCCGTGATCGTGCGGGTCCGCCGCACCGCCCTCACACACGACACCGAGGCACTGGCCCCGAAGCACGCCACGGAGGACGGCGTCGGCGTGTTCGCGAGCTGAAGGCTCAGTCCAGGTTCACGGACCTGCGCAGCGGATCGCGCAGGTCCGTCCCCTGTGCCAGCCAGCGCTCCTCCAGGGCCTGCGCGCCGTGCACCCGCTTCCACGCGGCCTCGTTCGAGGTCATGGGGAGGAGGGGCAGGAAGCGGACCGGGTCCATCGGGTCGTCGAGCTCCAGGTCCTCCACCAGGCCGCCCGACTCGGCGACGAGCACCGAGCTGAAGGGGGCGCCGGGCCAGAGCGGGTCGCCGACGTCGAGCGAGGCGCCCGGGGCCACGACCACGCCCTCGACCTGCGGGGTGGCGGCGAGGACCGCGAGCGGGCGCAACACCTTGTCGGTCTCGGCGAGCCCGCCCCGTACCGTCAGGACGAGCTCCGCGCGCGGACCCTTCACCGGGTCGGCGAGCGCGGAGGTCGGATCGGCCATCGGCTGCGCGGACATCCCGAGGGTCGCGTACCGCACGAGGTCGCCGTCGACGAAACGCAGCACCTCGATCCGGTCCGTGCCGAGGAAGGTCACCGCGGCCCGCGCGTCCGGTTCGCCGAGCGCCGTCCGTAGCCGGGCCTCGACCAGTGCAAGAACTTCTCCCATGCGGGGAGCATAGATCGCGTATGGAACGGGCAAAGGAAGGGATTGACCCTCTGTCGGCTGATAGTGTTGGCCACTGGTCGGGATTCCCGACTGCTCGTCACACGTCATCCCCGACAGGGGACCGGCCGGAGGAGGTGGGACTGCGATGGACCGAAGTCGATCGGGCAGTACCAGCCGCTCTTCCGCCGCTCCGCACCCCAGCCCGGTGCGCTTCCACCGGTGACGTCCGGGTCCGGCACGGACCCGCCCCCTCCGGCATCTCGCACGACGGAAGAGCAATTTTCGCCTTTCCCTGTCTGTAGCGACCGCCGTCACCGCGCCTCTTCGGTGCCGCCCGCTTTGTGGACGACGTACCTCTCCGTCCCCATTCCGGGCTGTGCCATGCTCCGCGCCGACGGCCGATCCGTGAAGGAGCACGCCCATGTCGATGATCCGTGACCTCACCGCCGCCGTCCGCCCCAGCCTGCGGCAGAGCCTGCGCAAGACCCCCACCACGTACACCTCGTACGACCCCACCCGCGACCACTCGGCCTCCAGCGCCGTGGTCGACTGCGCCGTCTACCGCGACGGACGCCGGATCGACGACCGCGCCTGCCTCACCCCGCGCGGCGCCATGCGCCAGGTGCGGGAGAGCGGCGGCTTCGCCTGGATCGGTCTGCACGAGCCGACCGAGGCCGAATTCGCCGGTATCGCCGCCGAGTTCGGGCTGCACCCGCTCGCCGTCGAGGACGCCGTCCACGCCCACCAGCGGCCCAAGCTGGAGCGGTACGACGACACCCTCTTCACCGTCTTCAAGACGATCCACTACGTCGAGCACGCCGAACTCACCGCCACCAGCGAGGTCGTGGAGACCGGCGAGGTGATGGTCTTCACCGGCCCCGACTTCGTCATCACCGTCCGGCACGGCGGCCAGGGCTCCCTGCGCAACCTCCGCCACCGCCTCCAGGGCGAGCCGGAGCTCCTCGCCAAGGGCCCCTCGGCCGTGCTGCACGCCATCGCCGACCACGTCGTCGACGGCTACATCGCGGTCGCCGACGCCGTCGAGCTGGACATCGACCAGCTGGAGATCGACGTCTTCTCGCCGGCCGCGAAGGGCTCCACGCGCGGCACGGACACCGGCCGGATCTACCAGCTCAAGCGTGAGGTACTGGAGTTCAAGCGGGCCGTCACGCCGCTGCTCCGCCCGATGCAGCTGCTCTCCGAGCGGCCGATGCGGCTCGTCGACCCGGACATCCAGAAGTACTTCCGGGACGTCGCCGACCACTTGGCCCGCGTCCAGGAGCAGGTCGTCGGCTTCGACGAGCTCCTCAACTCGATCCTCCAGGCCAACCTGGCGCAGGCGACCGTCGCGCAGAACGAGGACATGCGCAAGATCACCTCGTGGGCGGCGATCGTCGCCGTCCCCACGGCGGTCTGCGGCGTGTACGGCATGAACTTCGAGTACATGCCGGAGCTGCACTGGAAGTACGGCTACCCGATGGTGCTCGTCGGCATCGCCGCCATCTGCTTCACCATCCACCGCACCCTCAAGCGCAACGGCTGGCTGTAGAAACCCGCCCGATAGGCTTCGTGCCATGACAGAAGAGCTGCTCGCGCCCGCCCTCGTCGAGGAGGCCACCAAGAAGTCCGGCCTCGTGTGGGTGCGCGGCACCGGACCCGCCCGCGCGCTCTGGCACGTCTGGCACGACGGCGCCGCGCACGTCGTCGGCGACGGCCCCGGCGAGCAGCCGCTGCCGGGCCTGGTCGACGGCGGTACGGCCGAGGTGACCGTCCGCAGCAAGGACAAGGGCGGCCGGCTCGTCGCCTGGACCGCCACCGTCCGCGAGCTCTCCCCCGGTACGGAGGAGTGGGAGGCGGCGGTCGCCGAGCTGAAGGGCAAGCGGCTCAACGCCCCCGACGGCGAGGCCATGCCGGGGCGCTGGGCGCGCGAGTGCCGGGTCGTACGGCTCGAGCCGCGCTCCTCGACCACGGAGTTCCCGGACGGCTCCCTGGCCGCCGTACCGCTGCCGACGGCGGCGAACACCCGCCGGCCGATCCCGGCGGGTCTGCCGAAGCTGCTGTTCCGGAAGAAGAAGCGCTGAGGCCTCAGGTCCGGGGCAGCTGCTTGCCGTAGTCGAGGGTCTCCTCCTTCGACGGCTCCGCGAGCGGGAAGTCCTTGTTCCACTCGGAGAGCACCACGACCCCCGCTCCCCCGCCGCGGGCGAACCGCACGGGGTACGGCAGGCCGTCCAGGGACACGTCGAGCGTGCCGCCCTCGCCGTCGGCCCCGCCCTTGACCTTGACCGTGCGGACCCCGCCGATCTGGTCCCGGTCGCCCTTGACCTTCTCGCCGTGCAGGCCGATGAGACCGTCGAGGAGCGGGCCCATCTCGGTGAAGCCGCGCAGCTGCTTGTACGAGGGGTCGCCCTGCGGGACCTTCACGTACTTGTCGTCGAGGGTGTCGGCGGCCTCCGAACCCGCCTCCGAGGTCCCGTGGGTCGCCTGGTCGTCGTGGTCCCAGAACCCCGCGTCGGCCTTCAGATAGATCGTGTCGCCGACCCGCAGCAGCTCGAAGGTGCTGTTCTTCGTCGTCACCGAGCCGGTCGCGCCGTTCTGCTTGAGGCGCATGTTCAGCTTGAAGGTGCCGCCCTTGCTGACCAGGGTGCCGGACAGCCGTACCGCCTTCGCCGAGTCCGCCGTCGACTGCGCCTTCTGCTCGATCTCGGGGGCGGAGAGTCTCCCCACCCCGTTCGTCCCCTCGTCCGGATCGGCGGCGCAGGCCGTGAGTCCCACCGTCAGTCCGGCGCAGAGCGCCAGGGGCGTGACGGCCCTGCGGATACGCGATGACGGGGTACGAACGGTCATCTGCGCTGCCTCTCGTGTCGTGTGGGGGGATGACGGGCACGGCCCGTACGGGTTGCCGAGGACCGCCGCGTTCCGGCGGGGCGGAAGAGCCGGGTCCGGTGGCGGGGCCGATGGGGGGAACGGCAGACCGCAGCGTACCCGGGACAGGTGAAGGGCCCCGCAGGCAGCCGTACGGAGTCTCTGCCGGGGCGGGGCGGAACGGCACGGGCTAGCCTGAACCCGGCAAAGCTCTGCAATCACCGGCAAAGCTCTACGACGCATCGCATCGACGACTCGAATCGTGCGGAACCGAGGAGGCGCGTGGCATGGCGGCAGGCGCCCCCCGGATCTTCGTCTCCCATCTCGCCGGAGTCCCCGTCTTCGACCCCGTCGGCGACCAGGTCGGCCGCGTCAGCGACCTCGTCGCCATGCTCCGCGTCGGCCGCCGGCCGCCCCGGCTCCTCGGCATGGTCGTGGAGGTGCTGAGCCGCCGCCGGGTCTTCGTCCCCATGACCCGGATCACCGGCCTCGCCTCCGGCCAGGTCATCACCACCGGCGTCGTCAACATGCGGCGCTTCGAGCGGCGCCCCACCGAGCGGCTCGTCCTCGGCGAGCTCCTCGACCGGCGGGTCACGCTGGTGGAGTCGCGCGAGGAGGTCACCGTCCTCGACGTCTCCATCCAGCAGCTGCCGGCCCGCCGCGACTGGGAGATCGACAGGGTCTTCGTCCGCAAGGGGAAGGGCGGGGTCCTGAGCCGCAAGGGCGAGACGCTGACCGTCGAGTGGTCGGCCGTCACCGGCTTCTCCCTGGAGGAGCACGGGCAGGGCGCCGAGAGCCTGCTCGCCACCTTCGAGAAGCTGCGCCCCGCCGACCTCGCCAACGCCCTGCACCACCTCTCCCCCAAGCGGCGCGCCGAGGTCGCAGCGGCCCTCGACGACGACCGGCTCGCCGACGTCCTGGAGGAGCTGCCGGAGGACGACCAGATCGAGATCCTCGGCAAGCTGAAGGAGGAGCGGGCCGCCGACGTCCTGGAGGCGATGGACCCGGACGACGCCGCCGACCTGCTGTCCGAGCTGCCCGAGGAGGACCAGGAGCGGCTCCTCACCCTGATGCAGCCGGACGACGCGGCCGACGTGCGCCGGCTCCTGGCGTACGAGGAGCGCACGGCGGGCGGTCTGATGACGACCGAGCCGATCGTGCTGCGCCCGGACGCCACCGTCGCGGACGCCCTGGCCCGGGTCCGCCAGCAGGACCTGTCGCCGGCGCTCGCCGCGCAGGTGTACGTGTGCCGGCCGCCGGACGAGACGCCGACCGGCAAGTACCTGGGCACGGTGCACTTCCAGCGGCTGCTTCGCGACCCGCCGTTCACGCTGGTCAGCTCGCTCGTGGACAGCGATCTGCCGCCGCTCGGCCCGGACACCCCGCTGCCGGCCGTGACCAGCTACCTCGCCGCGTACAACATGGTCGCCGCGCCCGTGGTCGACGAGAGCGGCTCGCTGCTCGGCGCGGTCACCGTCGACGACGTGCTCGACCACCTGCTGCCGGACGACTGGCGGGAGACCGAGTTCCACGAGGAGGGGGCCGGACATGGCGGCTGAGCGCACCCAGGACCGGGAGCGGGAGCGGGAGCGGTCCGTGCCCCGCATCCGGCTCGACCTGCCGCGCGAGCGGCGCTCCCGGCTGCTCCCGGAGTACGACCCCGAGGCCTTCGGGCGGCTCTCGGAGCGGATCGCCCGCTTCCTGGGCACGGGCAGGTTCCTGGTCTGGATGACCCTGACGGTCGTCGTCTGGATCGGGTGGAACATCTTCGCGCCGCCGTCCCTGAGGTTCGACGAGTACCCCTTCATCTTCCTGACGCTCGCGCTGTCCCTGCAGGCCTCGTACGCGGCTCCGCTGATCCTGCTCGCGCAGAACCGGCAGGACGACCGAGACCGGGTCAACCTCGAACAGGACCGGAAGCAGAACGAGCGGTCGATCGCGGACACCGAGTACCTGACCCGGGAGGTCGCGGCGCTGCGGATGGGCCTCGGCGAGGTCGCGACCCGCGACTGGATCCGCTCGGAGCTCCAGGACCTGATCAAGGAGCTGGAGGAGCACCGGGATCTATTCCCGTCCGGCGAGGACCGGGGAAGTGACGTACCCGACCGTTGACAGCCCTTTCACCGGTCCGTGGTCCGCGCCGTACCATCGTCGGTATGGCTACGGAAGACGCGGTGCTCGAAGCACTGGCGACGGTGAACGACCCTGAGATCAACAAGCCGATCACTGAGCTCGGCATGGTCAAGTCGGTGGAGATCGAACCGGACGGCAAGGTCGCCGTCACGGTCTACCTGACGGTCTCCGGCTGCCCGATGCGCGAGACCATCACGCAGCGCGTGACCGAGGCCGTCTCCCGGGTCGAGGGCGTCACCTCCGTCGACGTCTCGCTGGACGTGATGAGCGACGAGCAGCGCAAGGAGCTGGCTGCGGCGCTGCGCGGCACGAGCGCCGAGCGCGAGGTGCCCTTCGCGAAGCCCGGCTCGCTGACCCGGGTGTACGCGGTGGCGTCCGGCAAGGGCGGCGTCGGCAAGTCCTCCGTGACCGTGAACCTCGCGGCGGCGATGGCCGCCGACGGTCTGAAGGTCGGTGTCGTCGACGCCGACATCTACGGCCACAGCGTGCCGCGGATGCTGGGCGCGGACGGCCGTCCGACCCAGGTCGAGAACATGATCATGCCGCCGTCCGCGAACGGCGTGAAGGTCATCTCCATCGGCATGTTCACCCCGGGCAACGCCCCGGTCGTGTGGCGCGGCCCGATGCTGCACCGCGCGCTCCAGCAGTTCCTCGCGGACGTGTACTGGGGCGACCTGGACGTCCTCCTGCTCGACCTGCCCCCGGGCACCGGCGACATCGCGATCTCGGTCGCGCAGCTCGTCCCGAACGCGGAGATCCTCGTGGTCACCACCCCGCAGCAGGCGGCGGCCGAGGTCGCCGAGCGGGCCGGCTCCATCGCCGTCCAGACCCACCAGAAGATCGTCGGCGTCGTCGAGAACATGGCGGGCCTGCCGTGTCCGCACTGCGACGAGATGGTCGACGTGTTCGGCACGGGCGGCGGCCAGAAGGTCGCGGACGGCCTGACGCAGACCACGGGCACGACGGTCCCGGTCCTCGGCTCGATCCCGATCGACGTCCGGCTCCGCGAGGGCGGCGACGACGGCAAGCCGGTCGTCCTCTCCGACCCCGACTCCCCGGCGGGCGCCGCCCTCCGCGCCATCGCCGGCAAGCTCGGCGGCCGCCAGCGCGGCCTGTCCGGCATGAGCCTGGGCATCACGCCGCGCAACAAGTTCTGAGACATGACGAAGGGCGCCCCCACCAGGGGGCGCCCTTCGTCATGTCCGGGCGCCGTACGGCGTCTCTAGGCGCCGTACGCGGCCAGGTCCTTCACCTGTGAGAACCCCAAGCCGTACGCGCTCATCCCCCGCCCGTACGCCCCGATGTGCACGTCCCCCGTGGAGCCCGCGAGGACCCACCCGAACTCGGACTCCCGGTAGTGGAACGGCACGGGCACCCCGTCCACCGGCAGCGACAGCGTCGACCACGCCGGCCCGTCCAGGTCGTCGGCGAGCTCGAACGCCGTCTCCGTCTGCTGGTCCAGCCAGTGGTCCCGCAGCGCGTGGTCGAGCGAGGCGGGCCAGGTGTGGGCCAGGAGCCCGGAGCCGGCCAGCCAGGCGGCGGAGGAGACGGTGGTGGCGTCGAGGACGCCGGTGCCGTCCCCGGTGCGGCGCACGGGGTTCGCCGCGACCGTCACGACGACGGCGAAGCGCTCCTTCTCCGCGCTGCCGGCCTCGGACTTTATCGACGGCTCGTCACCGTGGCCCATCGAGCCGTGCTGGACGGTGCCGTCCGCCGCCGTGCCGATCTGCATCAGCCGGCGCGGGCCGGTGAACGCCTCGTCGAGCCCGTACCAGGCGAAGGGTGCGCGCAGAAAGCCATCGGCTTCCACCCGACTCGTCGTCTTCATTCCGGCCGCCTCCTCGTTGCGTCAACAGAGGGAGGATAGCCACCGGTGAGCAGTGGGTCGGTGACAGGCCGTCGTCAGGTGGCGTCGGAGTCGTACGGAGGACGCTCTTCCGTGTCCGGCTTGTCCTGCTTCTTCAGCAGGTCCGGGGAGCCGTTGACCGCCGCCGGGGCGGGCGCGGGCGTGGTCTCCCGGCCGTGGACGGCGTCGGCGACCTCGTTCATCTCCTTCTTGAGGTCGAACGTGCCGCGCAGCTCCTTGAGCTCCTTGAGGTCCTCGTTGCCCTCCAGCTGCTTGCGGAGGAACGTCTTGGGGTTGAGGTCCTCGAACTCGAAGTCCTTGAACCCCGGGCCCAGCTCGCTGCGGATGTCCTGCTTCGCGCTGTCGGAGAACTCGCGGACCTTGCGGATGAAGCGCGAGACGTCCTGGATCACCTTCGGGAGCTTGTCCGGCCCGAAGACGAGCACGGCGAGGACCACGAGCGTCACCAGCTCGAGTGCGCCTATGTCGCTGAACACCTAGTAGCTCCTTCACGCCGGTCCAGGGCCCGGTCCACGGTACCCGCCGAAACTGTCCGACGGGTACCTCGCGGCGTCCGCCACATGGCGCTCAGGTGCCCTGCGAGGATCCGAGCGTCAACGTCTTTGTCAGCTCTTTGCCGTTCCGGGTCAGGGTGAGCTCCAGCTTGTCGCCGGGGCGGTGGGCGCGGATCTTCACGATGAGCTCCTCGCCGTTGTGCACGCGCTGGCCGTCGACCTTGGTGATGACGTCCCCGGGCCGGAGCCCCGCCTTGGCGGCCGGGCCGCCGGCGGTGACGGAGGCGGAGCCGTCCTTGCCCTTCTCGCCGACGCGGGCGCCGTCGCCCTGGTACTGCATGTCGAGGCTCACACCGATGACGGGGTGGGTGGCCTTGCCGGTGTTGATGAGCTCCTCGGCGACGCGCTTGCCCTGGTTGATCGGTATGGCGAAGCCGAGACCGATGGAGCCGGGCTGGCTCGCGCCGCCCTCGCCCTCGCCGGAGCCGCCGGCGGCGCGGATCGCGCTGTTGATGCCGATGACCCGAGCCTTGGAGTCGAGCAGCGGGCCGCCGGAGTTGCCGGGGTTGATGGGGGCGTCGGTCTGGAGCGCGTCGACGTAGCTGATGTCGCTGCCGTCGCCCTTCTCGCCGCCGGCGGTGATCGGGCGCTCCTTGGCGCTGATGATGCCGGAGGTGACGGTGTTGGAGAGGTCGAAGGGGGCGCCGATGGCGACGACGGGGTCGCCGACGCGGACGTTGTCGGAGTTGCCGAGCGGCAGCGCCTTGAGGCCGGAGACGCCGGTGACCTGGACGACGGCCAGGTCGTAGCCGGTGTCCTTGCCGATGAGCTTGGCGCGGGCGGTCTCGCCGCTGGAGAACGTCACGGAGATGTCGCCGGAGGAACCGGCGCCGTCGACGACGTGGTTGTTGGTGAGGATGTGGCCCTTGGTGTCGAGGACGAATCCGGTGCCGGTGCCGGAGGATCCGCTGCCCGTGACGTGCAGGGTGACCACACCGGGCAGGGCGCTGGCGGCGATCCCGGCGACGCTGTCGGGGGCGCGGCCGGTGTCCCCGGCCTCGGCCTGCGGGAGTTCGACGGTGGTGAGCCCGCCGTTCCGCTCGACGTACGCGCCGATGCCGCCGCCGATGACGCCGGTGACGAGGGCGAAGACGAGCGCGCCGGCGACCGCGAGGCCCTTGCGGGACTTCTTGGCGGGCGGCGGCGGGGTGGCGGCCCCGGTGGCGCCCCAGGGGTCGTACTGCACCCAGGGAGTCGGCTGGGGCGGGGCCTGGTGATGCCCCTGCGGCGGTACGGGGGCGGGCGGGCGCTGCACGGGCGGCGCGGGCGCCCACGGCCCCGGCTCGCCGTAGGGCGGCGTGCGGTACTCGTCGGGCGTGTGCAGGGGCTGCCGCGCGGGGGCCGACTCCGCCGCGGGTACGGCGACCGGTGCGGCCACCGGCTCCGGCGCGGACTTCGTCATGTCGACGACCGGCTCGGAGGCGGCCGCGGACTGCGGCTCAGCCGCGCGCGCCTCGGCCCCGAGCTGCGCGGAAGCGGTCGCCTGCGCGGGCACGGCCGCGGTCGCGGGCTCCGGCGCGGCGGCAGGGGCCGTCTGGGCCGGGTCGGGCGAGGCGGCCGGGGCCGTCTGGGTCGGCTCCGGCGCGGGCTTCGTCAGTTCGACGGCCGGTGCCGCGGCCTCGACCGCCGCCGCCGCGGCCTGCTCCTGGCCCGGGGCGGGCTGGGGTGCGGGCAGGGGGAAGTCGCCGTCGCCTTCGTCCGTCGGAGGCGGCGTGGGTATCTGCGCCGCCTCCGGTGTGGTCGAAGGCCGGCTCCACCAGTTCGGCTTCCCGTTGTTCATGCTCTCCCCGCAACCGCTGACCCGTCCGCGCCCCTGGGTCGGGCGCCCTGCCCCCTGGATTCAACCAGGTCGCGGGTCAGCGGTGGGAGCCGAGCGGTCCCGTCGACGGGCTCGCCATCGGGCTGGGCCCGGGGGCGAAGGCCAGCTGGAGGGCCGGAGCCGTCGGTCGTATGAACGGCGACAGTGCGAGGAGCGACTGCGGGGCCGGGTTCCGGAGCCGTACGGCCACCAGCGGCGTGGCAGCCGAGCGCACCGCGTCCGGCGGGACCGCGCCCGACGGGACCGTGCCCTGGCCCGCGGCCACGACCGGCCCCCGCGGGACCGCGGCCGGGGTCACCGCGGCGAGCGGCTCGGCGGCGTCGACGGACTGGGCGCCGGCACGCTCACCGGCGCGCGTGCCCCGGCCGATCGCCGTGCCCGGGCCGCCGCCGGTCGCGGTGGCGCGCAGCGGGGTGACGGCGCTGCCGGTGCCCTGGCCGCCGCGCGCGCCGGCGCTCACCGAGGTTTCGAGCGGCAGGGTGCCGCCGAGGGCGATCGCCGCGAACGAGACGGCGCCGGCCGCCGCGAAGGCGAAGCGCCGGCCCCGCCCGGACGTACCGGAGCGGCGGTAACCGACCTCGTGGATGCGGAAACCGGCCCCGGGGGTGCCGGGGTGCGGGGTGACGACGGCGGCGGTGGCGAAGCCGTCGGACTTCACGCCGCCCGCGCCGAGGAGCTCTTCGAGGGGCCCCCGCGGTCCGCCGGGTCCTCCCGGCTCACCTGGTCCCCCGGGGAGGCCCTGGAGCCGCGCGAGGAAGCCCTCGGAGGGCGATGGCGGAGCCGCCGAGGCGAAGACGCTCTTCAGCGTGCGCTGGGCGTCGGCCTCGGCCTTGCAGCGGGCGCAGGTCGCGAGGTGGGCGAGGACCCGCTCGCGGGCGTCGTGGCCGAGCTCGCCGTCGACGAGCGCGGCCAGCCGGTCCCCGAGGTGGTGCTCCGCGGGGGTCGGCGACGTGGGACGTGTGCCGCTCACGCTGTCCCTGCCTCCCATCCGACGGAGGCGAGGGCACGCTCCGCCCGGGCCTCGGGCGAGCGGTGCTTGAGCGCCTTGCGCAGGTGGGAGCGGCCGCGGTGGATGCGGCTGCGGACGGTGCCGAGCTTCACTCCGAGGGTCGCGGCGATCTCCTCGTAGGAGAGGCCTTCGATGTCGCAGAGGACGACGGCCGCGCGGAACTCGGGCGCGAGGGTGTCGAGGGCCTGCTGCACGTCGGCGTCGAAGTGCGTGTCGTTGAACGCCTGCTGCGGCGAGGGCTCGCGGCTGGGGAGCCGCTCGGCCGCGTCGTCGGCGAGCGCGTCGAACCGGATGCGCTGCTTGCGGCGGACCATGTCGAGGAAGAGGTTGGTGGTGATGCGGTGCAGCCAGCCCTCGAAGGTGCCCGGGGTGTACGTCGACAGCGAGCGGAAGACGCGGACGAAGACCTCCTGGGTCAGGTCCTCGGCATCGTGCTGGTTGCCCGTCAGGCGGTAGGCGAGGCGGTAGACCCGGCCACTGTGCGTGCTGACGATCTCCTCCCAGGTGGGAGGGGTCCACGCCTGCGATTCCGCATCCGATGCGAAGGTCGCGGTGGTGGGAGCGGAGTCGGTGGTGCGGAAACGGTCAGCGGTGTCGGTCACGGATTTCGGCTCACCCGCCGACCTGAGAAGACGCCGAAGCACTCCTCCCCGATCCACAGGCGCAGCCGCACCTCCCCTGTCGGCTCTGGTGGTGTCCAGTGGAGCCCCTACCATAGCCACCTCGCCCGTTAGCTCCGGATAAGAATCTTTACGCGAATTTGGAACCGGCTCGCCCGGCTGCCTCCGTCGCGTCCTTCCCCTGGTGAACGCCCGGTCCCATCTGCGGGTTCCCACTGACAGCGGATACAGTCACCGTTGCGTCAACTACGGGGACAGGAGAGGGCCATTACCGCCAACCGGCAGACGGGCTGGTCGTTCGCCGACGCCTACGTCGCCGAGGACGAAGCTCTGCGCTGGGCCCGGGAGCGGGCCCGGGAGGCAGGGCTGCCCTCGGTGTCGCCGGGCACCGGTGGGGCGCTGCGCCTGCTCGCCGCGACGGCGGACGCCAAGGCGGTGGCGGAGATCGGCACCGGCACGGGCGTGTCGGGCATCTATCTGCTGCTCGGGATGCGGCCGGACGGCGTCCTGACGACGGTGGACCTGCAGCCGGAGCGGCAGCAGCTCGCCAAGACGGCGTTCCGGGCCGCGGGCTTCGCGGGCAACCGGGCCCGTTTCATCCCCGGCCGGGCCCTGGACGTGCTGCCCCGGCTCGCGGACGGCGGGTACGACCTCGTGTTCTGCGACGGCGACCGGCTGGAGTACCTGGACTACCTCGCTGAATCGTTGCGCCTGCTGCGACCGGGGGGTCTGGTCTGCTTCGAGGGGGTCTTCGCGGACGGCCGCACGGTCGATTCGGGGGCCCAGCCGGCGGAGGTCCAGCGGGTCCGCGAGCTGCTGCGCGCGGTGCGGGAGAGCCAGGAGCTCGTCCCCTCGCTGCTGCCGGTGGGCGACGGCCTGCTCTGCGCGGTACGGCGGGGCTGACCGCTCGCCCGACCGGCGCGTACCACCGACCGCTCGCCCGACCGGGGCGTACCAACGGCCGCTCGCTCGACCGCTACGTACCGCCGACCGCTCGCCCGACCGGCGCGTACCGACGACTTTTCCCGCCGACGGGGCCGTACCGCCTCCGGAGACACCGCTGCCCCGGGACGGCGGACCGTACCGGGGCAGCGGTGGGAAATCGTGGAGAAGAGGGTCAGCCGACGACCTTCTTGAGGGCATCGCCCAGCGCCTGGGCCTCGTCGGGGGTCAGCTCGACGACAAGCCGACCGCCGCCTTCGAGCGGAACGCGCATGACAATGCCCCGCCCCTCCTTGGTCACCTCGAGCGGGCCGTCACCCGTCCGCGGCTTCATGGCCGCCATGCTTGTTCCCCTTCCTGAAACCAGCTCATCGTCAGCCGGGCAGCTCCTTGATATGGAGCACGCGTCACCGGCTTCGAACACATTGCTTCCAGGTCATTATCCCGCATGGCAGGACCCGATGACCAACCTCGATCGGCATCGCTTGCGCAACGCGCTCCCGCAAAACCCCACATTTCGGCGATCGGCCTGCGATACTTCGCCGCTCGACGTCGGACGGACCGCCTCCAAATCTTTGACGCAGCTCACATGGGCGACACGGGTGATCTCCGCCATGCTGGGCTGGTCAACCACGCAAAGAGGCGAAGGGATCCTGATGGCCGACACGGTGCTGTACGAGGTGAGCGACGGGCTCGCCACCATCACGCTCAACCGGCCCGAGGCCATGAACGCGATGAACGTGGCGGCGAAGGTCGCCCTCCGGGACGCGGCGGAGACGGCCGCCGCCGACCCCGCCGTACGGGCGGTGCTGCTCACGGCGGCCGGCGACCGGGCGTTCTGCGTGGGCCAGGACCTGAAGGAGCACGTCGGGCTCCTCATGTCGGACCGGGAGTCCGGAACGAGCGAGACCATGAACACGGTCCGTGACCACTACAACCCGATCGTGCGCGCGCTCACCGGCATGCGCAAGCCGGTCGTCGCGGGCGTGAACGGCGTCGCCGCCGGGGCCGGCTTCGGCTTCGCGCTCGCGGCGGACTACCGGGTGGTCGCGGACACCGCCTCCTTCAACACCTCCTTCGCGGGGGTCGCGCTCACCGCCGACTCGGGCGTGTCGTGGACGCTGCCCCGGCTGATCGGCGCGAGCCGGGCCTCCGACCTGCTGCTCTTCCCGCGCTCGATCGGCGCCCAGGAGGCGTACGAGCTCGGCATCGTGAACCGCCTGGTCCCGGCCGCGGACCTGGCCGCCGAGGCGGAGAAGGTGGCCCGCAAGCTCGCGGCGGGCCCGACGGTGGCGTACGCGGCCCTGAAGGAGTCCCTCGCCTACGGCGCCGACCACTCCCTCAGCGAGGCCCTGGGCAAGGAGGAGGAGCTCCAGAACCTGGCGGGCGCCTCCGAGGACCACACGATCGCGGTCCGCGCCTTCATCGCGAAGGAGAAGCCGCAGTACCTGGGCCGCTGACGCCGCTGACGCCGCTGACGCCGCTGACCAGGAGCGGAACCCGCTCGTACGAGGGGTGGGCGGGTCTATAGGATCCGCTCATCACTTGTACGCACATACCTGGGGGGTTCCGTGCGTCCTTCTCCTTCGGCGCGCCTTCTTCGCGGCGCGCTCACGGCGGGTGTGGCCTTCGGCCTGTCCGCCACCGTCCTGTCCTCGCCGGCGCGTGCGTCGGACGGCTGGGACCGGTGTCCCGACAACGCCGTGTGCGGCTTCAGCCAGCCGCTGTACCAGGGCGACATGATCGTGATCCGGAAGCCGATGGCGTCCCTCGGCGCCTGGGACAACCGCATCCGGTCCTTCATCGTGCGGCTGCCCGGGTTCTCGGACGCGGTCTGCTTCTACCCGAAGCCGGGGCTCGACCCCGAGGGCTCCACGCACTTCTACACCTCGGAGTCCTTCGACGAGAGCGCCTTTCCCGGGCTCGACAAGGCGGTCAGCTCCGTGGACGTCGGCCCCGAGGCGGACGACTTCTGCGGCACCGAGAGCCGCTACCCGATGCTGTACGACAACGTGAAGCACCGGCCGTCGACGCTGCCCACGACCGGGGCCTTCGGCGACATCGACCGGGACGGGTACGCCGACGTCCTCGGCCGCAACATGGTCGGCCAGCTGTGGACGTCCCACGCCTA
This sequence comes from Streptomyces sp. NPDC044003, assembly GCF_056435185.1. Taxonomy (NCBI): domain Bacteria; kingdom Bacillati; phylum Actinomycetota; class Actinomycetes; order Kitasatosporales; family Streptomycetaceae; genus Streptomyces; species Streptomyces sp. NPDC044003. The sequence goes on from NZ_JBWKFA010000001.1 coordinate 634,264, forward strand.
CACCAGCGCCGGCAGGACGCTGCTGGTCGGCGGCGGCTGGGACGGCATGACCAAGCTGGTCCGGCACGGGGACTACGACGGCGACGGCTTCGAGGACGTCTACGCCCGCGACAAGGCCGGTGTCCTCTGGTTCTACCCCGGCAACGGCCGCGGCTGGTTCAAGCCCCGTCTGAAGGTCGGCGCCGGCTGGAACACCATGCGCGATCTGGCGGCCGCCGGGGACCTGACGGGTGACGGCAAGGGCGACCTCCTCGCCTCCGACAGCGACGGCGTCCTGTGGACGTACCCGGGCAACGGCCGCGGCTGGTTCGGCGCCCGCCAGAAGGTCGGCGGCGGCTGGAAGGTCATGAACGAACTCGTCGGCGCCGGCGACATGAACTCCGACAGGAAGGCCGACCTGGTCGCCCGCGACACCGCGGGCAAGCTCTGGCTCTACCCGGGCAACGGCCGCGGCTGGTTCACCACACGCAAGCTCATCGGCACCGGCGGCTGGAACAGCCACGCCGAGCTGGCCGGCCTCGGCGACGTCACCGGCGACGGCCGCCCCGATGTGGTGGCGCACGCGCCCGGCAGGGACTCCTACCAGGGCCGCGTCCGGCTCCTCGTCTACCCCGGAACCGGCAGCGGCGGCCTCCTCGCGCCCCGGGACCTCGGCGAGCTCCGGTCCACCAGCTTCGCCTTCTGACCTCTTCCCTCTTCGCGAACGGATTCCGATCCATGATCCGCACCGTCCGGGGCCGCCGCGCCCTGGCCGCCGCCGTCACCACGGCGGCCTCCCTGGCGACGCTGATGACGGCCGCCCCGCCCGCGGCGGCGGGCCCGGAGCGCTGCCCGGCGGGCCGGCTGTGCCTCTTCCAGTACCGCGAGTACCAGGGCGAGATGAAGATCATCACGTCCAGCCAGTCCACCCTGGGGACCTGGAACGACAAGACCTCGTCCATGGTCAACAACTCCGGCCTGTACGCGGTCCTCTGGACCGACCCGGGGTTCACCGGCGGCGATTCCCTGCACTCGGACCCGCACAACGGCCCCACCAGCTTCGACGGGGCCCTCGGGGACGCGCTCGACAACAGGATCAGCTCCATCCGCGTGGCCACCACCAGCTACGAGGCGACCCAGGGCGTTCCGTGGATGGACTGGTCGGCCGAGAAGCGTCCGAGCGGTCTGCCGGCCGCCGCGCGGTTCGGAGACCTGAACAACGACAACCTCCCCGACCTCCTGGAGCGGGCCGAGGACGGCCGTCTGTGGTTCCTCAACGGCGTACGGGACGCCAACTGGAACACCAAGGGCCTGCTGGTCGGCGGCGGCTGGAACGCCATGACCACGCTCGTCCGGCACGGCGACTACAACGGCGACAACAAGGAGGACGTCTTCGCCCGCGACCGGTCGGGCGTGCTCTGGTTCTACCCGGGCAACGGCTACGGCTGGTTCAAGCCCCGCCTGAAGGTCGGCGCCGGCTGGAACACCATGAAGGAGATCGAGGCGGTCGGCGACCTCACCGGCGACGGCCGCCGCGACCTGGTCGCCCGGGACACGGCGGGTGTGCTCTGGACCTACCCGGGCAACGGCCGCGGCTGGTTCGGCACCCGGAAGAAGGTCGGCGGCGGCTGGAACGTCATGAACCAGCTCGCCGCCCCCGGCGACATGACCGGCGACGGCAAGGCCGACCTCGTCGCGCGCGACGGCGGACGCGGGCTCTGGCTCTACCCGGGCAACGGCCGCGGCTGGTTCGGGACCCGCACCAAGCTCCCGTACGCCTGGCCGCTGAACGAACCGATCATGGCCGTCGGCGACGTGACCGGGGACGGCAAGTCCGATCTCATGCGGACGATCAACTTCTGGGACCTGCACGTCTACCCGGGCAACGGCCGCGGTGGCATCGGCGCCCCGCAGTCCATCGCGATGTACGACCCCGCCGACCACGTCCACGTCTTCTGACGGGCGCGCGGCCCGGGGTCAGTTCCCGCCCCGGGCCACGCACCCCGCCAGATGGTCGTCGACCAGGCCGCAGGCCTGCATCAGGGCGTAGGCCGTGGTGGGGCCGATGAAGCGCAGGCCGCGCTTCTTGAGGGCCTTGGAGAGCGCCGTCGACTCGTCGGTGACCGCCGGGACCTCGGCGAGCGTGCGCGGGGTCGGGCGGGTCGCCGGGTCCGGGGCGTGGGACCAGATCAGCGCGTCGAGCTCGCCCGGGGACCAGTCGGCGAGCAGTTTCGCGTTCGCCAGGGTCGCGTCCACCTTGGCGCGGTTGCGGATGATGCCCTCGTCGGCGAGGAGCCGCTCGCGGTCGGCGTCGGTGAAGCGGGCCACGTCGGCGATCCGGAAGCCGGAGAACGCCTTCCGGAAGCCCTCCCGGCGGCGCAGGATCGTGATCCACGACAGGCCCGACTGGAAGGCCTCCAGGCAGAGCCGCTCGAACAGCGCGTCGTCGCCGTGGACCGGGCGGCCCCACTCCTCGTCGTGGTACGCGACGTAGTCCTCGGTCGACAGGCCCCAGGGGCAGCGCAGCCGCCCGTCGGGCCCGGGGATCGCCTCGCCCGTCACTTCTCGCCGCCCTCCGTGCCGGCGTCGCCGCCGGGGGCCGCGCCCGCGAGCGCCTCCTCCAGCTCGGCGATCCGGGCGTCGCGCTCCGCGAGCTCGGCGCCGAGGCGGACGAGGACGTCGTCCACGTCGGCCATCCGGTAGCCGCGGGCGGCGACGGGGAGGCGGAGCGCCTCGACGTCGGCGCGGTCCACCGGCCGCGCGGCCGGAAGCGGGTCGACGAGCTGCTCGGGCGCCACCTCGGGCAGCACCTCGCTGTCGCCGCCGACCACGGCGAGGGTCACCGCGGCCACGACCACGACCATCGTGATGAGCAGAAACCAGAACACTGCGCGCCTCTCCCCGGAGTGGAAAACGTCCCGTGCCGATCGTGCCATGCGCCACCGACGGTTAGGGTCGCAGGCGAACGGACGCGAGGGAGGACAAAAGGGATGCTGCGCTTGGGACGGCGTGAATTCGGGCCGCACGAGCCGGTGATCATGGCGATCGTGAACCGGACCCCGGACTCCTTCTACGACCAGGGCGCGACCTTCCGGGACGAGCCCGCGCTCGCCCGGGTCGAGCAGGCCGTGGCGGAGGGGGCGGCGATCATCGACATCGGCGGGGTGAAGGCGGGCCCCGGCGAGGAGGTGACGGCCGAGGAGGAGGCGCGCCGCACGGTCGGATTCGTCGCCGAGGTCCGCAGGCGCCATCCCGACGTGGTGATCAGCGTCGACACCTGGCGGGCGGACGTCGGCGAGGCGGTCTGCGAGGCCGGGGCGGACGTCCTGAACGACGCGTGGGGCGGGGTCGACCCGGGGCTCGCGGAGGTCGCCGCGAAGTACGGCGCGGGGCTCGTCTGTACGCACGCGGGCGGCGCGGAGCCGCGGACGCGGCCGCACCGGGTGGAGTACGAGGACGTGATGGCCGACATCCTGCGGGTCACGGTGGGGCTCGCGGAGCGCGCGGTCTCGCTCGGCGTGCGGCGGGACGGGATCATGATCGACCCCGGTCACGACTTCGGGAAGAACACGCGGCACAGCCTGGAGGCGACGCGACGGCTCGGGGAGATGGCGGCGACGGGGTGGCCGGTGCTGGTGTCCCTGTCCAACAAGGACTTCGTGGGCGAGACGCTCGACCGGCCGGTCAAGGAGCGGGTCCTCGGGACCCTGGCCACGACGGCGGTGTCGGCGTGGCTGGGGGCGCAGGTGTACCGGGTGCACGAGGTCGCGGAGACCCGTCAGGTGCTGGACATGGTGGCGTCCATCGCGGGACACCGGGCGCCCGCCGTGGCCCGGCGCGGGCTGGCGTAGCCGGGCCACCACGCTGACGCGCGTCTAGGCCGTGTCCGGAAAGTAGCGCCGTCTGCCCGCAGGGCAGGGCCCGCGGCGTCTGGTGCGTGCGAGCGCAAGGCGCCGGGATGCCCTCGTAGCGGAGCTACTTGGGCATTTCGGCAACGCGGCGATCGTGCGTGCCAGACGCCGCGGGCCAGGCGGGACATTCCGGACACGACCTAGCGGCCGACCTCCTTGGTGACGAGCGCGACCGCTTCCTCCACGTCGTCCGTGACGTGGAAGAGGAGGAGGTCGCGTTCGCTCGCCTTGCCGCCGGCGACGACCGAGTCGCGGAGCCAGTCGACGAGGCCCTTCCAGTACTCGGTGCCGAAGAGGACGATCGGGAAGCGGGTGACCTTGCGGGTCTGGACCAGGGTCAGGGCCTCGAAGAGCTCGTCGAGGGTGCCGAGGCCGCCGGGCAGGACGACGAAGCCCTGGGCGTACTTCACGAACATCGTCTTGCGGACGAAGAAGTAGCGGAAGTTCACGCCGATGTCGACGTGCGGGTTGAGCCCCTGCTCGAAGGGGAGCTCGATGCCGAGGCCCACGGAGACGCCCTTGGCCTCCCTGGCCCCCTTGTTGGCCGCCTCCATGGCGCCCGGGCCGCCGCCCGTGATGACCGCGAAGCCGGCCTCGACGAGCGCCCGGCCGATCCGTACGCCCGCCTCGTACTCCGGCGAGTCCGGCCTCGTGCGGGCCGATCCGAAGACGCTGATGGCGCTCGGCAGTTCGGCGAGGGCGCCGAAGCCCTCGACGAACTCGGACTGGATGCGCATGACCCGCCAGGGGTCGGTGTGCACCCACTCCGAGTCGCCCTCGGTGTCGAGCAGCCGCTGGTCCGTGGTGCCCGGCTGGACCTGGTCCCTGCGCCTGAGCACCGGCCCCAGCCGCTGCTCCTCCGGCTTCGTCTCCCCTTCGGGGATACCCATGGCCTGCTCCCTCCGTCGAACCGACGATCTTCTGGTGGGGTCAGCGTAGGACCAGAGAGGTGACGAAATGCGAAATTACGGGAGACGGGCGGTCAGCCAGTCGCGGAGCCGGGCCTCGCAGTGGTGGATCCTGTCGACGTGGACGTGCTCGTCGCGCTTGTGCGCGTACAGAGGGTCACCGGGGCCGTAGTTGACGGCGGGCACGCCGAGGGCGCTGAAGCGGGCGACGTCGGTCCAGCCGAACTTGGGCTGCGCGCTGCCGCCGACCGCCTTCATGAAGGCCTCGGCCGCGGGGTGCGAGAGGCCGGGCAGGGCGCCGGGGCTCTCGTCGTCGACGACGAACTCGGCGATGTCGATGCCCTCGAAGAACTCGCGGACGTACGCCAGGGCCTCGGCCGGCGAGCGGTCGGGGGCGTACCGGTAGTTGACGGTGACGGCGCAGGCGTCGGGGATGACGTTGGTGGCGACGCCGCCCTCGATCCGTACGGCGTTGAGGCCCTCGTGGTACTGGAGGCCGTCGATGACCGGCTTGCGCGGCTCGTAGGCGGCGAGGCGGTCGAGGATCGGGGCGGCGGTGTGGATGGCGTTGGAGCCCATCCACGCGCGCGCGGAGTGGGCGCGCTCGCCCGCGGTGTGCAGGATGACGCGCAGGGTGCCCTGGCAGCCGCCCTCGACCTGGCCGTCGGAGGGCTCCAGGAGGACGGCGAAGTCGCCCTCCAGCCAGTCGGGGTGCGCGGCGGCGACCTTGCCGAGGCCGTTGAGGTCGGCGGCGACCTCCTCGTTGTCGTAGAAGACGAAGGTGAGGTCGCGGTTGGGCTCGGGGACGGTGGCGGCGATCCGCAGCTGGACGGCGACCCCGGACTTCATGTCGGAGGTGCCGCAGCCCCAGAGGATGCCGTCCTCGTCGAGGCGCGAGGGCACGTTGTCGGCGATCGGCACGGTGTCGATGTGGCCGGCGAGGACGACCCGCTCGTCGCGGCCGAGGTTCGTGCGGGCGACGACGTTGTTGCCGAAGCGGTCGACGGTGAGGTGCGGCAGGGCGCGCAGGGCCGCCTCGATCGCGTCGGCGAGCGGCTGCTCGGTCCCGCTGACGGACGGGAAGTCGACGAGCGCGGCGGTGAGCGCGGCCCCGTCCAGGGAGAGGTCGAGGGGGCCGTCGAGCGGGGTGATGTCTGCCATGTGCCGACCCTAACGCGGCCTCCAGTACGGTGGGCCCCGTGTCCGAGCCCACCCGCCCCCGCCGTCGCGGCCGCCTCGCCCGTTCCGCGGCCGCCTTCGCCGCGCTCCTCGGCCTCGCCTCGTACGTGGCCGTCCACCAGCTGACGGGGAGCACGGGCGCGCCCCGGTGCAGTGTGGGCAGTGGGGACAACCGCTACGAGTTCACTCCGGAGCAGGCGTCCAACGCGGCGACGATCTCGGCGGTGGGCACCACGCGGGGGCTGCCGGAGCGGGCGGTGACGATCGCGCTCGCGACCGCGCTGCAGGAGTCGGGGCTGCGGAACATCGAGCACGGCGACCGGGACTCGCTGGGCCTCTTCCAGCAGCGGCCCTCGCAGGGCTGGGGGACGGCGGCGCAGATCATGGACCCGGTGTACTCGTCGGGGCGGTTCTACGAGGGTCTGGAGAAGGTCCCGGGGTACTCGCGGCTGCCGCTGACGGTGGCGGCGCAGAAGGTGCAGCGGAGCGGTTTCCCGCAGGCCTACGCGAAGCACGAGCCGGACGCGACGCTGCTGTCGGCGGCGCTGACGGGCCGGTCGCCGGCGGCGCTGACCTGTACGACGAGCGAGGTGAAGGGCCCGCCGGGCGATCCGGAGCAGGTACGCCGGGAGCTGGTGCGGGCCTTCGGCGCGAAGGCGGCGCCCGAGGTGGTGACGGGCGGCCCGAGCGCGGGCCGTTCGGCTTCGGAGCCGCCGGTGCTCGTGGTGCCGGTGCGGGCGGCGACGGGCGCGGGGAGCGCGCCGGGGGCCGGTTCGGACGAGCGGCGCGGCTGGGAGCTGGCGCAGTGGGCGGTGGCGCGGGCGGACGAGTTGCGCATCACGGAGGTGTCGTTCGGCGGCCGGGTCTGGCGCGCGGGCGAGGCCGACGGGGGCTGGTCGAAGTCCTCGGGCGCGGCCGCGGTCGGCGCGGAATCCGTCCGGGTGCGCCTCGCCCCGTAGCCGTTCACCCGTGCGGTTGTTCACTCGGGCGTGGCATGGGCCGGGTCCGTGGCGGAGGAAATTCGCGCGACCCCGGCGCCGCTTTTCCCAGGAGTCACCCCTCCCCCTCGCTTCCCTTGCGGCACAAGGGAAGTGACGGTTCGGCAGGGCTTCTCGCAATGACACGTTCGTCCGTTTTCCTCCCCACCCGACAATACGACGCATTACCAACTCTTTACCTTCGGTCGCCGCAACCTCCCCCGCCCCAGGGCCGGTTGTCACTGCGTAATCGTCCTCTCCGCCGAAGGAGCACCATGTCCCTCTCCCTGACCCGCCGGATCGCCCGTGCCGCCCTCATCGTCGCGGCCGGAGCAGCCCCCGTGGTCGGTGCGGCCGGCTCGGCGAGCGCCCTGGACCAGGGCCTCGCGCCGACCGGGGCCCTCGGCGGCGTGACCGCCCTGGACGCCGCCGGCGCGGGGGGCGCCGTCGACGCCGCCTCGCAGACCGCGACCGGCGTGGTCGGCGAGACCGGCGGCAAGGCCGTCGGCACGGCCGTCCCGGCCGCCGGCAAGACCGTCGGCACCGCCGGCAAGACCGCCACCCCCGCCGCGCAGCAGGTCGTCGGCAAGACGGCCGGCAGCACGGGCGAGGTCGTCGGCCAGACCGCCGGCGCCGCCGCCGAGAGCACCGAGGCCCCCACCGGCGGGGCCCTGGGCGGCGGCCTGGGCGGCCTGCCGACCGGCCAGACCCTGGGCGGCCTGCCCCTCGGCGGCTGACCGCAAAACGACGCACGGAGGGCCCGGGGAGCGTGTGCTCCCCGGGCCCTCCGGCGTCACGGGCTCAGCCCAGGCGCTTGACCGCGGCCTCGACCCGCTCGTCCGTCGCCGTGAAGGCCACCCGCACGAACCGCTCCCCCGCCTCGCCGTAGAAGTCGCCGGGCGCCACCAGGATGCCCTTCTCCGCCAGGTAGGCCACCGTCTCCCAGCACGGCTCGTCCCGCGTCGCCCACAGGTACAGGCTCGCCTCGCTGTGCTCGATCCGGAAGCCGTGCGCCTCCAGGGCCGCCCGCAGCGCCGCCCGGCGGGCCGCGTACCGCTCCCGCTGCTCGGCCACGTGCGCGTCGTCGCCCAGCGCCGCGACCGTCGCCGCCTGCACCGGCGCCGCGGTCATCATGCCGCCGTGCTTGCGGATCTGGAGCAGCTCGCCCAGGACGGCCGCGTCGCCCGCGATGAACGCCGCGCGGTAGCCGGCCAGGTTGGAGCGCTTGGACAGCGAGTGGACCGCGACGATCCCCTCGTACGAGCCCCCGCAGACGTCCGGGTGCAGGACCGAGACCGGGTCGGCGTCCCAGCCCAGCTCCAGGTAGCACTCGTCGGAGAAGACGAGGATCCCGTGCTCGCGCGCCCAGGCCACGATCCGGGTCAGCTCGTCCTTCGCGAGGACCTTGCCGGTCGGGTTCGACGGGGAGTTGAGCCACAGCAGCCTGACCGCGGCGGGGTCGAGGTCGGCGACCGGGTCGTCGTAGACGACGGGCTCCGCGCCGCAGAGCCGCGCCCCCACCTCGTACGTCGGGTACGCGAGCCGCGGGTAGGCCACCGCGTCACCGGCGCCGAGCCCCAGCTGCGTCGGCAGCCAGGCCACCAGCTCCTTGGAGCCGACCACGGGCAGCACGTTCTCGTGGGCGAAGTCCACCGCGCCCAGGCGCCGCTCGCACCAGCGGGTGAGCGCGTCCCGCAGTTCCTTCGTCCCCCACACCGTGGGATAGCCCGGCGAGTCCGCGGCCGCGACCAGGGCCTCCTGGATCAGCGCGGGGACCGGGTCCACGGGCGTCCCGACGGAGAGGTCCACGATTCCGTCCGGGTGCGCCACGGCCGTCTTCTTGTACGGCTCCAGCTTGTCCCAGGGGAAGACGGGAAGGCGCGAAGAGACTGCGCTCACGGGTTGGCTCACTTCCTCGTACGTACGGAAAACGCTTCGGCCCCGTACAGCGGCGAGGCTGTACGGGACCGAGGGCGAATGAATCAGCCGTTCTGCGGCGGCAGGGCGGCGATGAAGGGGTGGTCGCGCTCGATCTCGCCGAGCTTGGAGGCACCACCGGGCGAGCCGAGCTCGTCGAAGAACTCGACGTTCGCCTTGTAGTAGTCCTTCCACTCCTCCGGGGTGTCGTCCTCGTAGAAGATCGCCTCGACCGGGCAGACCGGCTCACAGGCCCCACAGTCGACGCATTCGTCCGGGTGGATGTACAAGGACCGCTTGCCCTCGTAGATGCAGTCGACGGGGCACTCCTCGATGCACGCCTTGTCCTTGACGTCGACACAAGGCTGCGCGATGACGTAGGTCACGCTGTCGTTCCTCCTCGATAGGGCTGGTCTGCGCGGGAGCGCGGCGTCGTCGATGCCCGCACCTAGTATCTCCGTTCTTGAGGGCGATCCGAACAGGAGGGGCGGAGAAGCTGTGGAAATCACCGGCGGAGGGCGCCTTGAAGTGCGAATTACCAGCGCTGACGTGGGAAAACGTGTCTCCGTTCGGTACGTGACGGACTCGGCGGAACCGGGCGAGAGGTTCACCGACGCGGTCGGAGTTCTCACATCATGGGACGCCGGTGTGCTGCTGATCACACGAAAGAGCGGCGAGAGCGTCCGGATCCCGGAATCCGCGCTGGCCGCGGGGAAGGTCGTGCCGGCCGCCCCGGCCCGCCGCCGCGGCCCCTCGGCCACCTTCCCGGAGCTCGCCCGGGCCACCGCGCGCGCGTGGCAGCCGGTCGAGAGCGAGGCCCTCGGCGAGTGGACGCTGCGGGCCGCCGACGGATTCACCCGGCGCGCCAACTCCGCCCTGCCGCTCGGTGACCCCGGACTGCCGGTCGCCGAGGCCCTCACGCACGTGCGCGCGTGGTACGCGGCCCGGAAGCTGCCCGCGTACATCCAGACCGCCACCGGCGCCGAGGGCACCCAGGAGCTGCTGTGCGCCGCCCTCGACCGGCACGGCTGGCGGCGCGAGGTCTCCGCCGAGGTACGGATCGCGGCGCTCGCCCCCCTCGGCGACCAGGACGCCGACGTCTCCGCCGTACGCCTCTCCCGGACGGTCGACGAGCCGTGGCTGCGCCGCTACCAGCGCTTCTCCGGCGACGAGGAGGCGAGCCCGGCGGTCCGGTCCGTCCTCGCCTCCGGTCCGAGTGTGTGGTTCGCGTCCGTCGCGGGCACGGGAGAGGTACCGGCGGCGATCGGACGCTGTGTGGTCGACGGCCGCTGGGCCGGCTTCATGGCGGTCGAGGTCGACCCCGCACAGCGGCGCCGGGGCCTGGCGACGTCCGTCATGACGGCGCTCGCCCGGCAGGCGCTCGACGAGGGCGCGTCGGCGGCCTGGCTCCAGGTGGAGTCGGACAACGACGGCGCGCGGGCGCTGTACGACGGCATGGGCTTCGCGCCCCACCACCACTACCACCACTACCGATGGGCGGAGGCGTGAGCGAGGACGAACCACCGGTCGACGCCACCGACTGGCGCCGGGAGTTCGCCGAGGAGGCGCGCGCCGAGCGTCCCGACCTGGCCCGGCTCTGCCTGCTGATCGGCGCGGTGGCCGACCCGTCCGTCACCCGGCGCGACATCGACGAGGCCGAGATCGAACTCGACCGGCTCGCCGGGCTCGTCCCGTACGCGACCCGGATCACCGGCGACTGGGCCACGGAGCTCGCGGCGCTCCTCGGCGTCCACGAGGGCTTCGAGGGCGTGGCGTCCGACTACCAGCGCCTGGAGTCCTCGCTCCTGCACGAGGTGCTGCGGCGCCGCCGGGGCCTGCCCATCCTGCTCTCCGTCGTCTGGATGGAGGTCGCCCGCCGGGCCGGCGCCCCCGTGTACGGGCTCGGGCTGCCCGGCCACTTCGTCGTCGGCTTCGGCGACCCCGCCGACCTGAACCTCGCCGACCCGTTCGCGGGCGGGCGGGCGATGACGGGCACGGACGCCGAGCTCCTGGTGGCGAGCGCGACGGGCGAGGCGCTCGACCGCTCGATGCTCCGCCCCGCCGAGCCGGGCGCGATCGTCCTGCGGATCCTCAACAACATCCGCGCCTGGGCGGCCCCCCGCCCCGAGCGCTCCGACGTCGCCCTGTGGGCGGTGGAACTCGCCCTGCTGCTCCCCTCCCACCCGGCGAGACTCCGCTACGAGCGGGCCGAGCTGCTCGTCCAGCGCGGGGACTTCCTCACGGGCGCGGTGGAGATGGAGGCGTACGCCCAGGTGATGGACGCGGTGGACCCGGAGTCGGCGACGACGATCCGGCGCCGGGCCCAGGCGGCGAGGGCGCTGCTCAACTAGAGGGTGTCTTGTCGATCACGCCGCGAGCCCGGCCTGATCGACAAGACACCCCCCAGGTCTGTGCCCGGCGTACGCGTGAGCCCCCGCCTCTGGTGGGGCGGGGGCTCACGCGGCCGGTGCGGGGACTGTCAGCCCTCGCCCGTGAGGTTGATCGTCTTCGTGCGTTCCGCGAGGGTCTTGCCCTTCAGGGCGTCGCGCATCACGAAGGCCACGTCGTCGGACGAGACCTGGTGCTTGGTGCCGTCGCCCTTGGTGATCATGACGCCGTCGAAGGCGCCGTCGAGGAGCCGGTCGATCGCCTTCTTGTCGTAGACCTCGATCAGCCGGCCGTCGACCGCCTTCATCGAGAGGATCTGCGGCAGCGACCGCGCCGGACCGAAGTCGATGTGCTTGCCGCCCGCCTGGATCCTGATCAGGCCGGACATCGCGGGCGTCGCGAACTCCTTCATCGCCCGGTCCAGCTCGCCCTTCGTGATCGTCGGCCTGCGGGTGGTGACCGGCAGCTCGACCAGCGTGTTCCGGCCCGTCTCGACCTGGGCCCGGAAGGCGTCCCGTACCGAGATCATCGAGCGCTGGACGTCCAGGGCCTGGCCGGGCTTGCCCTCGATCGGGGTCACCTTGTTCGGGGCGAAGAGGATCGTGCCCTCCGTCGCCGACGCGGACGTGCCGGCCAGGTCGGTCAGCGCGACCGCGAGCTTCTCCTCGTCGACCGGGAAGACCGGCTTCGCGACCCGCTCGCCGCCGAAGAGGGAGCCGATCACCGAGACCGGGTTGTAGTCGCTGCCCGCCGCCGCACGGACCGTCTCCTGGCTGTCGAGCGCCAGGCCCGCCTTGTCCGGGGCCAGCTGGACCTTCTTGCCGCCGACGCTGAGCTGCAGCGGGGCCGTGGCCCGCTTGCCGAGCGCCGCGTCCAGCTTGTCGACGGCATCCTCCTTCGTGCCGCCGCCGATGTCCACGCCCAGCACCGTGGTGCCCTTCGGGACGTCGGAGTGGTTGAGGAGCAGCCCGGCGCCGTACGCGACACCCGCGATGCCGACGACTCCGACCGCGACGAGGACCAGCTTGGAGCGGCCCTTCTTCGCCGGGGCCCGGTTCGCCGCCGGTGCCTGGCGCGGCGCCGGCGCGGGCGCCGGGGTCGCGTGCTCCTCGATGCGCGGCGTCAGGTTCGGGCGCGCCGCCGTCGGCGGGACCACGGGGATGCCGCTGGTGAGCGTGTCCCCGGAGATGTGCGCGCCGTCGTCGGCCGCCGCGCCCGGGCCGGACGTCGGGGCCGGGGCAGGCTGCTGCGGCGTCAGGATCGCGGTGTCGTCCGACATGCGGGGCGCGCCGCCGGCGGCGAACGGGGAGCCCACCGCGCCCGGGCCGCCGCCGAAGGGGGGCCGGGGGGCGGTCTTGGCGCCGCCGAAGGTGGCGGTGCCGGTGACCGGGCCCGTGGTGGGGCCGGTCGGCGCCGCCGGGCCGCCCTGAGCGCCGGGGCCGCCCGGACCGCGGTACGCGGGCGTACCGGCCTCCGGGGTGCCGTCGTACATCGGGGTACCGGCGGCGGGCGTGCCGTCGTACATCGGGGTACCGGCCGCCGGGGTGCCGTCGTACATCGGCGTGCCGCCCGCGGGCGTCCCGTCGTACATCGGGGTACCGGCCGCCGGCGTCCCGCTCTCGTACAGCGGGTTGCCCGGCGGGGTCTGCGCGGTCGCCGTGACCGGGCGGCTCGACGGGGTGGTGCCGACCGTCGGGACGCCCGAGGTCGCCGAGCCCGCGAAGCCGGTGCCCTGGGCGTCCGGTCCGGTGGGCGCCGGGGCCGGCTTGGCGGCGGGCGCCGGTGTCGGGGCGGGTGCCGGAGCGGGCGCCGGGGCCGCGGCCTTGCGCGGGGCGAACCAGTCGCTCGTCTCCTTAGCCTTCGGCGCCTGCGGGGCCTCCTCGGCCGCCCGCGGCGGCTCCGGCGCGGCCTCGACCACCGGCTCGGGCTCCGGCTCCACGGCGGGAGCGGGCTCCGGCTCGGGGGCCGGGGCGGACGCCTCGTTGACCGTCTTGCGGACCACGACCGGCGGAATCGGACGCGAACCCGGGATGTTGATCCGGATCCGGGTCGTCAGCGTCGTCTCGGTCTTGGGCTCCTCCGGCGGCGCGGACGCGGCGGGGGTCTCCTCCTGCGCGTCCTGCGTGGGGTGGAGCGACGGATACTGGCGGGATCCGTACGGCGGGGTACCCGAGGGGTAGGCGGCTCCACCGCGCCCCTGGGCGCCGGAGGACGAACTGTCAGTCTCTCGACCAGTTTCACGACTCAAAGCAGGATCTCCCGGTTGGCTCCACCGCCCGCTCTTGCTGATGCTCGTGTTGACCCGGGCGGTTCGGCGGCGCGCACCACCATACTGAACCCCGCCGACTCATACCCGACCCCTGGGTGACGGACGACGGGCAATCCGGCCGAAGTCAGGACGTCCCCGGTCTCAAGTCGTCCTGTTCACGGGGTCGGTCGCGGCAGCCGGGGCAACGTGGCGCACATCACAGCGAGCGCCATGCCGCCGAAGAGAAAGAGCAGCTCGCCGCCGCCTCCACCGAACGCCCCGTCACCCTCGGGCCGTCCGAGGCTGAGCAGGATGACGGCGACGAGCCAGCCGCCGCCGGCCGAGGCGACGCCGACCTGGGTGCCGGTGGCGCGCAGCCCTCCGTAGAAGAGGGCGGCGGCGGCCAGGAGCGCGAGGAGCAAACCGGCCGGGAACCAGGCGGCTTGGACGAGGCTCCCGGCGATGCCGACGAGGGCGCCGAGGACGAGCAGGACGGCGTACGAGACGTACCGGACGCCCGGGGAGACCGGAGAGTCGCTCACGCCGTCACTCCCGCGAAGAGGTCCGTCTCGCGCATGCCCGCCGGGGCGCCGGAGGTGCCCTGGACGAGTTCGTAGTACTCGGTGGTGAAGATCGGCTGGCCGAGGTCGTTGGAGAGGGCGAAGAAGGGACCGTCGACGGCGACTTGGGTGGCGTGGGCGGCCATCGCGGCGCTCTTGCGGGCCGTGTACGCGGGGTCGGCGGCGATCTCGGCGGTGATCCGGTCCTCGTCGACGACGCCCGGGACGTCGTCGACGTCGGCGATCGCCGGGAAGACAGAGCCCTCGGCGCGGAGCCGGGCGAATCCGGCCTCGGCGACGGGGCGCGGGACGCGGTTCCAGTAGATCTTGGCGATCGGGTGGGCCGGTCCGAGGTCGGGGCGGTACGAGGCGTCCGCCGCGAGTTCGGCGGCGCGGGTGGCGACCCGGTGGGCCTGGATGTGGTCGGGGTGGCCGTAGCCGCCGTCGGGGTCGTAGGTGATCAGGACCTGCGGGCGGGTCTCGCGGATCACCTCGACGAGGTGCGGCGCGGCGGTGTCGACGTCGGTGTTCCAGAAGGCGTTCGCGCGCTTGTTCTGCTCGGCGCCCATCATTCCGGAGTCGCGGAAGCGCCCGGGGCCGCCGAGGAAGCGGTGGTCGGTGACGCCCAGCTCGGTCATCGCGGCGGCGAGCTCGCCGACGCGGTGCGGGCCGAGCCGGTCCTCCCGGTCGGGGGCCAGGTGGGCGAGGTCGGGCGGGATGACCTCGCCCTCCTCGCCGAGCGTGCAGGTGACCAGGGTGACGAGGGCGCCCTCGGCCGCGTACCTGGCCATGGTGGCGCCGTTGTTGATCGACTCGTCGTCCGGGTGCGCGTGCACGAGCAGCAGACGGCGGGCGGGGAGATCGGACATGCCCCCCACCCTACGAGGTCGGGCCGGTCAGAACTTGAGGCCGCCGATCATGCCCGCCACGTTCGTGGTGAGGGTGCTGATGGACGGGGCGATGGAGGAGCTCGCCAGGTAGAAGCCCAGGAGCGCGCAGACCGCCGCATGTCCAGCCTTCAGCCCGGATTTCCGGATCAGCAGGAAGACGACGATCGCCAGCAGCACCACCACGGAGATCGAGAGTGCCACGGCGGTTCACCTCCACCTTCGGTCGGATATTCGAGCGGTTCGGTCGATCAGCATGTGCCAGAGGGCATGCCAGTCCGATGCATACCCACCTAGCGCTACGGATCATAACTATCCGTGCGGCCGCATCGATCGGCGGACGGAGGCACGAGGGGGGCGCACGGCGCTAGTTTCAGCCGCATGACCTTGTCTTCGCAGCAGCCGGCCACCGCGTCGGCCGGGCTCTCCTTCCCCCGCCAGCACGCCCGGACCCAGCGGTTCACCCTGGGGGTCCCGCGTGGCTTCTCGGTCTCTCCGGACGGGGAGCGGGTCGTGTTCGTCAGATCAGGTTCCGGGACGGACCGTTCGCACCGGCTCTGGGTGCTCGACCTGCCCCGGGACGGCGAGCCCGCGGAGCGCGTGGCCGCGGACCCGGCGGCGCTGCTCGCGGGCGCGGAGGAGGAGTTGTCGCCGCAGGAGCGGGCGCGCCGGGAGCGGAGCCGGGAGGGCTCGGCGGGGATCGTGGCGTACGCGGTGGACGGGGCCGTGGAGTTGGCGGCGTTCGCGCTGTCGGGGCGGCTGTTCACGGCGGAGCTGCGGGCGGGGACGGCGCGGGAGCTTCCGGTGCCGGGGCCTGTGATCGACCCCCGTCCCTCGCCGGACGGGCGGTGCGTGGCGTACGTGGCGGAGGGCGCCCTGCGGGTGGTCGGCGCGGACGGTTCGGGCGACCGTGCGCTGGCCGTTCCGGAGGACGAGTACGTCTCCTACGGATTGGCTGAATTCATCGCCTCGGAGGAGATGGGCCGGGAGCGCGGCTACTGGTGGTCGCCCGACTCGGACCGGCTGCTCGTGGCGCGGGCGGACGACCGCGCGGTGCAGCGCTGGTGGATCGCGGACCCGGCTCACCCGGAGCGGGAGCCGCAGCGGGTGGGGTACCCGGCGGCGGGGACGGCCAACGCGGAGGTGCGGCTGTTCGTGATGGGCCTCGACGGGTCCCGTACCGAGGTGGTGTGGGACCGGGAGCGGTATCCGTACCTGGCTCGGGTGCACTGGTCGGCGGCCGGGGCGCCGCTGCTGCTCGTGCAGACGCGGGACCAGCGGGAGCAGCTGTTCCTGGCGGTGGACCCTGAGTCGGGGAAGACCGCGACCGTACGGACGGAGGCGGACCCGGCGTGGCTGGAGCTGCACCACGGGGTGCCGGCGTGGGGGCCGGGCGGTGGGCTCGTACGGGTCACGGACGAGGGCGGGGCGCGGGCCTTGGCCGTCGGGGAGCAGACGTGGACGGGTCCGGAGCTGCACGTCCGCGCGGTCCTGGACATCGGCGCGGACGACGTCCTGGTGTCGGCCTCGGCGGGTGAGGCGGCGGCGGACGGGGAGACCGGCGAGATCCATGTGTACCGGGTGACCGTGCGGGGCGTGGAGCGGCTGTCCGAGGGCGCCGGGGTGCACGGCGCGGTGCGCTCGGGCGCGGTGACGGTCCTGGTGTCGGCGCGGCCGGAGGCGCCGGGGAGCGTGGCGCGGGTGCTGCGGGACGGCGAGCAGGCCGCGGTGGTGGCCTCGTACGCCCAGCAGCCGGTGATCTCCGCGCGCGTGCGGCTCACGGAGGCGGGGGCGCGGCGGATCCCGTGCGCGGTGCTGCTGCCCTCGGGGTACGAGGAGGGGGACGGGCCGCTGCCGGTCCTGATGGACCCGTACGGCGGTCCGCACGGGCAGCGGGTGCTCGCCGCGCACAATCCGCACCTGACCTCGCAGTGGTTCGCCGACCAGGGCTTCGCGGTGGTCGTGGCGGACGGGCGGGGCATGCCGGGCCGCTCCCCCGCCTGGGAGAAGTCGATCCTGCGGGACCTCTCGCCGACCCTGGACGACCAGGTGGAGGCGCTGCGGGCGCTGGCCGAGCGCTTCCCGCTCGATCTGCAGCGGGTGGCGATCCGCGGCTGGTCGTACGGCGGCTATCTGGCGGCGCGTGCGGTGCTCCGGCGGCCCGACGTCTTCCACGCGGCGGTGGTCGGGGCGCCGGTGACGGACTGGCGGCTGTACGACACGCACTACACGGAGCGGTACCTCGGCACCCCGCAGGACGACCCGGAGGTGTACGCGGCGCAGTCGCTGCTGACCGACGACGGTCTGTCCGCGCCGGAGGAGCCGGCCCGGCCGATGATGGTCGTGCACGGTCTCGCGGACGACAACGTGGTGGTGGGGCACGCGCTGCGGCTCTCGTCGGCGCTGCTCGCGGCGGGCCGGCCGCACGAGGTGCTGCCGCTGTCCGGGGTGACGCACATGACGCCCCAGGAGCAGGTGGCGGAGAACCTGCTGCTGCTCCAGGTGGACTTCCTGAGGCGGTCGCTCGGCCTCGCGCGGTAGGGCCTGCCGTGCCAGGCGCCGCGAGCCCGGCATGACCCGAGAGACAGGCCCTGAGTCACCAGCCGGGCGGTGTCGGATGGGGCGGGGCCGGGGGCCGTGCCCCGGCCGCCGGGTACGGACCGGGTGCGGCGGCGGGGGCGCCGCGCCCGGCGAGGAGCACGAGCACCGCGAGGCCGGCGAGCAGCTCGAAGACGGAGGTGAGGACGTCCGTCGCGTCGAGGGTGGTGAGGTCGGCGAGGCGGGTGAGGGTCTCGTACCGGACGGCGCGGGCGACCCCGCCGAGCCCGCCCGCCGTGAGGAGGACGGCGGCGAGGAGCCCGAAGGCCCGGCTGTGGCGGGCCCGTGCGAGGCAGGAGACGGCGGCCGTGGCATACAGGCCGAGGGCGATCGCCGACAGCCAGCCGGGCGGGGGCGCGAGGGCGGGTTTCACGACGGAGCGGCCGCCGGTGAACCGGTCGACGGTGATCTCCAGGGGCAGTTCCCCGGCCCAGTACAGCTCCCACAGGGTCGTGAAGAGCGCGGCGAGCGCGAGGAGGATCCCGGCCGTGACGGCGGGGCCGGTACGGGGGCGGGTGGGTTCCTGCTCGTACGGGGCGTCCGCGGGGCGGCGGCCGACGGCGGCGGTGAGGACGAGTCCGGCGGCGAGGGCCAGTTCGAGGAGGGCGGTGACGAGGACGCCGCTGCCGGGCGCCCAGAGCCCGGGGAGGCGGAGGGCGAGGGTGACCGCGCCGGCGGCGGCGAGGGCGGAGGCCGCGTGCCGTGAGCGGAGCGCGGCGACGGCGCAGGCGGCGTAGGCGGCGAGGAGGACGGGGTCGATCAGGGAGGTGGTGGACCGCCCCCGGATCAGGAAGTGGTGGTCCCCGGCCCAGTACCAGGCCAGGTCGGCGGGCGACCCGAGCGCGGCGAGGTCCTTGAGGATCCACACGGCGGCGATGAGGGCGAGCGCGGCGCAGAGCGCGGCGCCGGTGAGACGTGCCGGTCGTGTCACAGTCACGGCCCCGATACTCACGGTCGCGACCGAGCGAAACAAGCGGTTCCGCATGAACGTCACATGGCAGCCGGCCGGGGCGACATGGCGCGCCCCGGCCGGCTCACGGCACCCGCACGGCCGTACGGAGCCACTATCCAATGTCCGTATATCGGATCCGATTCCGCCGGGTTGCCCGCACGTTAAAGGGACTTGGGCTCCTCCCCGCCGTTCTCCGGCGGGACGACCTGCTTCTCCTCCGCGAAGTGGCAGGCCGAGTCGTGTTTCGCGGGGCTGTCCGTGAGGCGGAAGACGGCCGGGACGGCGAGGAGCGGGACTTCGAGGGTGCAGCGCTCCTGGGCCTTCCAGCAGCGGGTGCGGAAGCGGCAGCCGGACGGGATGTTCGCCGGGGAGGGGACGTCGCCGGCGAGGAGGATCCGCTCGCGTTGGGCGCGCGCCTCGGGATCGGGCACGGGGACGGCGGAGAGCAGCGCCTGCGTGTAGGGGTGGGTGGGGTGGTCGTAGATCTGGGCGTCGGTGCCGATCTCGACGATCCGGCCGAGGTACATGACGCCGACGCGGTCGGAGATGTGCCGGACGATCGACAGGTCGTGGGCGATGAAGACGTACGACAGGGAGAACTCGGCCTGGAGGGCGTCGAGGAGGTTGATGACCTGGGCCTGGACGGAGACGTCGAGCGCGGAGACCGGTTCGTCGGCGACGATGATCTCGGGCTGGAGGGCGAGGCCGCGGGCGATGCCGATGCGCTGGCGCTGGCCGCCGGAGAACTGGTGGGGGTAGCGGTTGATGTACTCCGGGTTGAGGCCGACGACGTCCAGGAGGTCCTGGACCTTGCGGCGCCGGTCGCCCTTGGGCGCGACCTCGGGGTGGATCTCGTACGGCTCGCCGATGATGTCGCCGACGGTCATGCGCGGGTTGAGCGAGGTGTACGGGTCCTGGAAGACCATCTGGATGTTGCGGCGGACGGCCTTGAGGGCGCGGGGCGACATCTTGGTGATGTCCTCGCCCTTGTAGCGGATGGTGCCGGAGGTCGGCCGTTCCAGGTTGACCAGCATCTTCGCGACCGTGGACTTGCCGCAGCCGGATTCGCCGACGATGCCGAGGGTCTCGCCGGCGGCGAGGTCGAAGTCGACCCCGTCGACGGCCTTGACGGCGCCGACCTGCTTCTTGAAGAGGATCCCCTGGGTCAGCGGGTAGTGCTTGTGGAGGTCCCGGACTTCGAGAATCGCCTCAGCCATGGAGGCACTCCTTCCAGAAGTGGCAGGCGCTGGTGCGCGGCACCGGGGACTCGGTCACCTCGTAGAGCGGCGGCACGTCGGTGCGGCAGCGGTCCCTGGCGAGCGGGCAGCGCGGGTTGAAGGAGCAGCCGGACGGGATGGCGAGGAGGTTGGGCGGGAGGCCCTTGATGGCGTAGAGCTCCTGGCCCTTCTGGTCGAGGCGCGGGATCGAGTCGAGCAGGCCCCGGGTGTAGGGGTGGGCGGGGGCCTTGTAGATCTCGTGGACGGGCGCCTGCTCGACGATCTTCCCCGCGTACATGACGGCGATCTTGTCGGCGACGTCGGCGACGACGCCGAGGTCGTGGGTGATGAGGATGAGGCCCATGTTGAGCTCGCGCTGGAGCTCGGCGAGGAGGTCCATGACCTGGGCCTGGACGGTGACGTCGAGGGCGGTGGTGGGCTCGTCGGCGATGATCAGTTCGGGTTCGAGGGCGAGCGCCATCGCGATCATGATGCGCTGGCGCATGCCGCCGGAGAACTGGTGGGGGTACTGGCCGACGCGTTCCTTGGCGGCGGGGATGCGGACCCGGTCCATCAGTTCGATGGCCTTGGCCCTGGACTCCTTGCGCGACATCCCCTTGTGGACCTGGAACATCTCGCCGAGCTGGTCGCCGACGCTGATGACGGGGTTGAGGGAGGACAGCGCGTCCTGGAAGATCATCGCCATCTTGGCGCCGCGGACCTTGCGCCGCTCCTCCTCCTTGAGCTTCAGGAGGTCCTGGCCCTGGAAGAGGATCTCGCCGCTGCTGATCTTCCCCGGCGGGATGTCGAGGATGCCCATGACGGCCTGGGCGGTGACGGACTTGCCGGAGCCGGACTCGCCGAGGACGGCGAGGGTCTCCCCCGCGTCGACGGAGTAGTTGACGCCGTTGACCGCCTTGGCCACCCCGTCCCGGGTATGGAACTCCACGTGCAGGTCGCGCACTTCGAGCAGCATGGGTCCCTACCTCAGCTTCGGGTCGAGGGCGTCGCGCACCGCGTCGCCGAGCATGATGAAGGCGAGCACGGTGATCGCGAGCGCGCCTGCCGGCCAGAGCAGCATGTGGGGCGCGTTGCGGATGTACTGCGACGCCGAGGAGATGTCGATGCCCCAGGAGACGGTGGGGGGCTTCAGTCCGACGCCGAGGTACGACAGGGTCGCCTCCAGGCTGATGTACGTGCCGAGGGCGATGGTGGCGACGACGATCACGGGGGCGACGGCGTTCGGCGTGATGTGCCGGAGCATCATCCGCGAGTTGGAGGCGCCGAGCGCGCGGGCCGCCTGGACGTAGTCGTTCTGTTTGGCGGTGATGACCGAGCCGCGGGCGATACGGGAGATCTGTGGCCAGCCCAGGAGCACCATGAAGCCGATGACGGGCCAGACGGTGGCGCTGGTGACCACGGACAGGAGCACCAGGCCGCCGAGGACGACGGGGATGGCGAAGAAGACGTCGGTGAGGCGGGAGAGGATGCCGTCCCACGCGCCGCCGTAGAAGCCGGCGAAGCCGCCGAGGATGCTGCCGAGGACGGCGACGCCGAGGGTGGCGAGGACGCCGACGGTCACGGACGTGCGGGCGCCGTAGACGGTGCGGGTGTAGACGTCGCAGCCCTGGCCGTTGAAGCCGAAGGGGTGGCCGGGCTGGGAGCCCTCCTGGGCCTTGGACAGGTCGCAGTCGAGCGGGTCTCCGGAGGCGATCAGCGAGGGCCAGATGGAGATGACGACCAGGAAGAGGATGACGAGCGCGGAGATGATGAAGATCGGGTTGCGGCGCAGGTCGTGCCAGGCGTCGGACCAGAGGGAGCGGGGCTTCTTGTCGGAGCCGGCGTCGGGGCCGGCGTTGGGGCCGGTGTCGGGGCCGTTCTCGAGGTTCTTCTCCAGCGTCTCGGCGTCGGCGGTGCCGAAGTCGGCCGCGCCTCCGGCGCCGGTCGAGGCGATCGCTCGCCCTTCCTCACCGTACGACTCCAGCGGCTCATAGGGCTCAGGCATAGCGGATCCTCGGGTCAAGGACGGCGTACAGGAGGTCGACCAGGAGGTTGGCGAACAGGAACACCAGGACGAGGATGGTCACGAAGCCGACCACGGTCTGGGTGCTCTGGCGCACGATGCCGTTGTAGAGCTGGAAGCCGACTCCGTGGATGTTGAAGATCCGTTCGGTGACGATGGCTCCGCCCATGAGCGCCCCGATGTCGGCGCCGATGAAGGTGACCACCGGGATGAGGCTGTTGCGCAGCAGGTGACGGCTGATGACCCGGCGGCGGGGCAGACCCTTGGCGACGGCGGTACGGACGTAGTCGGCGCGCTTGTTCTCGGCGATCGAGGTCCGGGTGAGCCGTGTGACGTACGCGAGCGAGACCGAGGCGAGGACGAGGCCGGGGACGATCAGCTCGCTGAAGGGCGCCTCGGGCGAGACGGCCGGCTCGATCCAGCCCCATTCGACGCCCAGGAGGTACTGGATGAGCAGGCCGGTGACGAAGGTCGGGACGGAGAGGACGACCAGGGTCAGCAGCAGGACGCCGGTGTCGACGGGGCGGCCGCGCTTGAGGCCGGTGATGACGCCGAGGCTGATGCCGATGACGATCTCGAAGATGATCGCGACGATCGTGAGCCGGATGGTGACCGGGAAGGCGTCGGCCATCAGCTCGGTGACGGGCTGGCCGTTGAAGGCGGTGCCGAAGTCCCCGGTGAAGACGTTGCCCATGTAGGTCAGGTATTGCTGCCAGACCGGCTTGTCGAGGCCGTACTCCTTCTCCAGCTGGGCGGCGGTCGCCGGGTCGCAGGCGCGGTCGCCGCACAGACCGGCGATGGGGTCGCCCATCACGTTCACCATCAGGAAGATCAACAGCGTGGCGCCGAAGAAGACCGGGATCATCTGCAGCAGCCGCCGGATCACATATCGACCCACGGAGGCCTCCAGGAAGGGTGGGTTGCGGGACGGCGTACGGCCCGGCGCGGGGATCCGCGGCCCGGGCCGTACACCGCCGGACTGCTACGGCGTCACTTGACCTTGATCTGGTCGTAGACCGGGACGCTGAAGGGGTTCAGGGTCACGTTCTCGACCCGGTCCGAGTAGCCGGCGCTGCCGTTCTGGTACCAGAGCGGGATGGCGCCCATGTCGTCGCGGAGGACTCCCTCGGCCTGCTGGAAGAGCCCGACGGCCTTCGCGGTGTCGGACTCGGCGTTGGCCTCGTTGACCAGCTTGTCGAACTCGGGGTCGGAGTACTTGCCGTCGTTCGAGGAGGCGTTGGTGTAGTACAGCGGCTGGAGGAAGTTCTGGATGAGCGGGTAGTCCATCTGCCAGCCCGCGCGGAACGGGCCCTTCATCTTCTGCGTGCTGACCTGGCTGCGGAAGTCGGCGAAGGTGCCGATCGGGTTGCCGACGCAGGCCTTGTTGTTGCCGAGCGCGTTGTTGATGGAGTTGCAGACGGCGTCCACCCACTCCTTGTGGGAGCCCGTGTCGGCGTTGTACGAGATCGTCATCGTGCCGCCGGGAATGCCGCCGCCCTCGGCGACGAGCTTCTTGGCCTGCTCCGCGTTGTACGTGCAGAAGTCGCCGCAGATGTCCTTGAAGCCGCCCTCCTCGCCGAGCACCGGGGAGGTCCAGTCGACGGCGGGGGTGCGGGTCTTCTGGAAGATCGTCTCGGTGATCTGCTGGCGGTTGATCGCCATGGAGAGGCCCTGCCGGAGCTTCTCCTGGCCCGGCTTGTTCCACGCGGGGTCGTAGAACGGGAAGGAGAGGGTCTGGATGATGCCGGCGGGGACGTTGATGTACCGGCCGCCGAGGTCGGCCTGGACGTTCTTGAGCTGCGAGGCCGGCACGTCGTCGACGAGGTCGAGGTTGCCGGCCACCAGGTCCGTGTAGGCGGTGTTGTTGTCGGTGTAGACCTTGAGGGTGATGCCGCCGTTCTGCGCCTTGTCGGTGCCCGGGTAGGCGTCCCACTTCTTCAGGACCATCTGCGAGCCCTTGGAGTAGGAGTCGATGGTGTACGGACCGTTGCCGACGGGCTTGGAGAGCCAGGCGGCGTGGTCGTCGAAGAAGGACTGGGGCAGCGGGGAGAAGGCGGCATAGCCGAGGGTGTCCGGCCAGGTCGAGAACTTCTGGGTGAGCTTGACCGTGAAGGTCTGGTCACCGGTGACCTTGAGGCCGGACATCGTCTCGGCCGTGGCCTCGCCCTGCTCGGGGTGGACCTGGTCGTAGCCCGCGATCTGGCCGAAGAAGGAGGCGTTCTTCTGGTTGTTCTTCAGGCTGGCGGCGTAGTTCCAGGCGTCGACGAAGGACTTCGCGGTGACCTTCTCGCCGTTGGAGAAGGTCCAGCCGGACTTGACCGTGATGGTGAAGTTCTGCGAGTCGGTGGTCTCGATCTTCTCGGCGAGCAGGTCCTTGGCCGCGCCGGTCTTCGGGTCGTACTGCTTGAGTCCCCGGAAGATCATGGACAGCACCTTGCCGCCCTGGACCTCGTTGGTGTTGGCGGGCTCCAGCGGGTTCTGCGGGTCGCCCCACGAGGAACTCACGATGCCGTCGGCCCCTCCCCCGCCACCGCCGCTGTCGCCGCCACCACAGGCCGTCGCCGCGAGTGCGACGGCGGTGGCCAGTGCGGCCCACTTGGCGTGCGTGGCTCCGCGCATGGAGTGCCTCCCGATAGTCTTGCCGAGACTTAGGCCCCCATATCACCGCAACCCGGACAGGGTCGCATCTCGGCGACCGCTGTCCGGGTTGCGCCGGATCGGTTTCGGGTCAGTTCAGGAAGGTCACGTCCCAGTGGTTGCCCTCGTTGGCGTAGATGTTGCCCGAGGGAGCGGTGTAGAGGGCGGCGCCGTCACCCCGCTGGCCGGAGTACGCGAAGTTCCCGGTGATGTAGCCGGTCAGGCAGCTGGACATCGCGAAGTCCAGCTTGTAGCCGTTCCAGTGGCTGTACGTGCCGCCGGCGTGGCCCGTCTCCGTGCCGCCCGTGATGTTCATGGCGCAGCTGCTCGCCCGGCGCAGCGCGACGGCGCCGTCGGCGGAGGCCTGGCGCAGCCCGTCGAAGGAGGTGCAGCTGCTGCTGTTGCGGTCGGAGCAGTTGCCCGAGGAGCTCCAGGTGATGCCGGCAGCGGTGAAGATGGCGGCCGCCTGGGAGTGGGTCAGCAGGCCGCTGCTGCCGCCGCTGCCGCCGGCGGAGCCGGTGACCAGGGCGCGCCAGGTGTCCGGGCCGACGATGCCGTCCGCGTCGAGGCTGTGGGAGGACTGGAAGGAGCGGACCTTGGCGTCGGTGCCGTCGCCGAAGGCGCCGTCGACGACGAGCCCGGCGCCGTACCGGTTGAGCTGCGTCTGGGCGGCCTTCACCGCGGAGCCGTTGTCGCCCTTGCGGACGGTGACGATCAGCTTGGACCAGGTGTCGGCGCCGACGATGCCGTCCGCGGACAGGCTGTTGGCGCTCTGGAAGCTGCGGACCTTGGCCTCGGTGCCGGAGCCGAAGGCGCCGTCGGCGGCGGTGGCGTAGCCGCGGGCGGTCAGCAGGTGCTGGACGGTGGTCACCTGGACGCCGCTGCTGCCGTTCTTGACCAGCGGCCAGTCGGCCGCGAAGGCGGGGGCGGCCTGGAGGACGCCGGCCACCAGGGCGGTGACGAGGGCGGCGAGCAGCGCGGCCGCGAGGCCGGGCAGTCTTCTCACGTGCGTCATGGCGGGTTCCTCGAACTCTCGGGTCAGCACTGGTAGTTGGCGTCCGGGTGCACCGGCTCGCAGTAGCGGATGTGGAGGTGGTTGTCGTGGTTGGGGTACTGGACGGTCAGCCCCTCCGCGATCAGCTGCGGGTCGTTGAAGAAGACGAGCTTCACGTGCCCGGGCGCGGCCGCGCGCAGGGCCTTGACCAGCTCGCGGGTCGCACCCCGGTCGTAGGAGGCGGAGTCCCAGGTGATCCGGGAGCCGGTGCACTGCGCCGAGTCGGTGCGCACGGGCCAGAAGTCGACGTCCAGGCCGACCTGGTGGGTGGCGTGGCCGTAGATGGAGCCGCCGTGCTCGAAGGCGATGTCGCCGACGGGGACCTTGCCGCGGCCGAGGGCGGCGAAGGTGCGGGCGCCGGCCTCCAGCTGGCCGATGGCGGCGGCGGCGCCCCAGTCGGCGGAGGCGTTGCCGTCGGGGTTCTGGTTGCACAGGGTGCCGGCGTTGTAGTCGGCGTACTCGTAGTGCCAGAGCAGGTTGGTCCAGGTGTCCGGGCCGACGATGCCGTCCGCGCCGAGGCCGGCGTGGCTCTGGAAGGTGCGGACGGCCGAGGCGGTGCCGGGGCCGAAGGCGCCGTCGACGCTCAGGCCCGCGCCGCGCTTGGCGTTGAGCAGGTACTGGACGGCCTTGACGGCCTCGCCCTGGCTGCCCTCCCGGACGGTCGGGGTCAGCGCCCGCCAGGTGTTGGGGCCGACGATGCCGTCCGAGGTCAGGCCGTGGGAGGACTGGAAGGAGCGGACGGCGGTGTCGGTGCCGGAGCCGAAGACACCGTCGGCGCCGAGCTGCGCGCCCTGCCCGTTGAGCAGGTACTGGAGGGCGGTGACGTCCGAGCCCCGGTTGCCCTTGCTCTGGGTGGGGACGAACGCGCCGGAGAAGGCGTGCGCGGGTGTGCCCAGGCCGATGAGCACGAGCAGGGCGGCGAGGGCGGCGAGGGCCGCGAGCGGGACCGCTCCGCGCACGGGGCGGAACGGCCGGATGGTCGACGACATGGTGGTGGGCTTCTCCTTGCTCGGAGGGAGGGGACGTCAGGCGAGGAGGCGGCTGAAGGTGCGCGCGTCGGCGAGGCCGTCGGCGGGCAGCCCGGCGGCGTTCTGGAAGGTGGCGACGGAGGCCAGGGTGCCGGGGCCGAAGACGCCGTCGGCGTCGGTCGGGACGCCCTTGGCCGTGAGCAGGAGCTGGACGGCCTTGACGGCCTCGCCGGTGTCGCCCTGCCGTACGGGCACGACCAGCTGGTGCCAGGTCTGGTTGCCGGCGTAGCCGTCGGAGGTCGCGGTCACGAGGGTCTGGAAGTCCCGTACGGCCTGCTCGGTGGCCGGGCCGAAGCTGCCGTCCACGGTGATCGTGGCGCCGCGCCGGACGAGCAGGCGCTGGAGCGCGCGGACCCGGTCGCCGGTGTCGCCGTTGTGCAGCAGCGGCCACACGGGCGCGGTCGGGTCCCCGCCGATGCGGGCGGCGACGTCCCGCCGGAGCTGCGGGAGCATCGCGTACAGGCGGTCGCCGGGGCACTCGGTGGCGTTGAAGTCCCGGTGCCCGTAGATCTGGTAGGCGCGCAGCCCGTACTGGCGGCAGATGTACGCGCACAGCTCGACCAGCTTCGCGTACTGCTCGCTCCGCGGGTCGACCGTGATGTACGTGCCCTCGTTCTCGATGCCGATGGCGACGGTGTTCTGCCCGGTGCAGTGCGCCGACTCCACGGTCTGGGTGCCGCCCTGGAGCGCGGCCAGGCTGCTGTGCCGGCCCTCCAGGACGTACGCGCCGCGGGAGACGGTGAAGTGCTGGCCCGTGTCGATCCAGTGGCGCTCGTCCATCGCCCAGTTCTGCATGGAGCGGGCGAGCCCGAATGCCTGGGCCTGCGAGTAGTCGGTCGTGTTGGGCGTGTCCGTGTGGTGCACGATGATCTTCTGCGGCGGGGTCGACAGGACCCGCACCGGGCTGCTCGACGGGCGGGCGCCCCACGCGGTGGTGTCCGCGATGGAGGGCCCGGTCGCGGCCTGCGCCTGGCCGGTCGCCCACAGGGGCAGCACGGTCGCGGCGCCGAGCGCGAGCCCGCCGGTGAGCAGGGAACGGCGGCTGGGGATCGGTTGGTTGACCGAGGTCATGATGGGGGGTTCCTCAACTCGGCGACTCGGTGACTCAGTACGAGCCGGTGCAGTGGGTTTCGAGGGTCGCGAGGGTGGCGTAGATGTCCTTGTCGTCGACCATCGCGGTGTACGCCGTGCCGGAGCCGCCCACGACTAGTACCAGGACGTGCATTCGGCGGTGGACGGGGAGTTGTAGTCCACGTAGCCGCAGGCCCGGGACAGGAGGTCCTTGTCGTTCACCATCGAGGTCCAGACGGCGTAGCTGCCGCTGGTGTGCACCGAGTAGGTCCCGTTCCCGTCCTGGCGCTGCACGAAGATGATCAGCCGGTTCGGCGTGAACGTGGGGTAGCGCGCCCAGGCCGCACGGCAGGTGGGGCTGTAGCGCAGCTCCACACCGTAGAACGAGGTCGTGCCGACGGTGCGGGCGTCGTTCTGACAGATGGTC
Organism: Streptomyces sp. NPDC044003; assembly: GCF_056435185.1. NCBI lineage: Bacteria > Bacillati > Actinomycetota > Actinomycetes > Kitasatosporales > Streptomycetaceae > Streptomyces > Streptomyces sp. NPDC044003. The sequence continues at coordinate 662,225 of NZ_JBWKFA010000001.1, forward strand.
GTGCAGGCCGGACGCGGCGAGCGCGAGCGCCGAACCGGCGGTGGCGAGTCTGCGGGTGAGTGCGTTCACGATGACCCCTGATCCTCAAGTGGCGTGCAGCGGGCAGCAGTTGAGCTGCGCCGCGGCACACGCTGCCAGTCCCGCCCGCCGTCCGGGCTGTCCCGGCGGACCGGGTGCGTCCCGTGCACGGGCCCGGCGGGACGGTGCGCCGTCGACGGTCGAGGCAGGGGTACGGGCGGGAGGGGCCGTCCCGGCGGGGTCGCGGGACGGCCCGGGGGACGCGGGACGGGAACGGGACACCCGTACGCCCGTCCCGTGGGACGTCCCGCGGGAACGCGAAAGGCCCCCGGCACCCTTGCGGGTGTCCGGGGGCCTCTCGGCTCCGGCCTGATCAGAAGGATCGGATCAGGCAGATCCGATCAGACGGATCGGATCAGACGGAAAGGACCTGCTTCTCCTCGGCGAAGTGGCACGCCGAGAAGTGGGCGGCCGGGGTGTCCTCGCCCTGGAAGCGCGACGGGATCGCGAGGACCGGCACCTCCTGGGAGCACCTCTCCTGCGCCTTCCAGCAGCGGGTCCGGAAGCTGCAGCCCGACGGCGGGTTGGCCGGCGAGGGGACGTCACCGGTGAGGATGATCCGCTCGCGGTTGGCGCGGGCCTCCGGGTCCGGCACCGGCACCGCGGAGAGCAGCGCCTGGGTGTACGGGTGCGTCGGGTGCTCGTAGATCTGCTCGTCCGTACCGATCTCGGCCATCTTGCCGAGGTACATGACGCCGACGCGGTCCGAGATGTGCCGGACGATCGACAGGTCGTGCGCGATGAAGATGTAGGAGAGGTTGAACTCGTCCTGGAGCTTCCCCATCAGGTTGATGACCTGCGCCTGGACGGAGACGTCCAGGGCCGAGACCGGCTCGTCGCAGATGATGATCTCCGGGTTGAGCGCGAGGCCTCGGGCGATGCCGATGCGCTGGCGCTGACCGCCGGAGAACTGGTGCGGGTACCGGTTGATGTACTCCGGGTTCAGACCGACGACGTCGAGCAGCTCCTGCACCTTGCGGCGCCGGTCGCCCTTCGGGGCCACCTCGGGGTGGATGTCGAAGGGCTCGCCGATGATGTCGCCGACCGTCATACGCGGGTTCAGCGAGGTGTACGGGTCCTGGAACACCATCTGGATGTTGCGGCGGACGGCCTTCAGCGCGCGCCCGGACAGCTTGGTGATGTCCTGGCCCTTGTAGAAGACCTCGCCGGCGGTGGCCCGCTCCAGGTTCATCAGGAGCTTGGCGACCGTGGACTTGCCACAGCCGGACTCGCCCACGATGCCGAGGGTCTCGCCCTGGTAGAGGTCGAAGGAGACCCCGTCCACGGCCTTGACCGCGCCGACCTGCTTCTTGAAGAGGATGCCCTGCGTCAGCGGGAAGTGCTTCTTCAGGTTGCGCACCTGGAGGATCGGCTCGCCACGGCCCACAGGGGCGTCGAGGGCGGCGGCCACGGCCTCGTCGTTCGTGCTGAGGTCAGCCATGGATCGTCTCCTTCCAGAAGTGGCAGGCGCTCTTACGGCCCGGGAGGTCCGCGCCGTTCTGCTCGGTGACCGGCACCAGGGCCGGGATCTCCGTGCGGCAGATGTCGTCGGCCTTGGGGCAGCGCGGGTTGAAGGCGCAGCCGGTGGGCACCTTGAGCAGGTTGGGCGGCAGACCCTTGATCGCGTAGAGCTCCTGGCCCTTCTGGTCCAGGCGCGGGATCGAGTCGAGGAGGCCGCGGGTGTACGGGTGGGCCGGGCGCTTGTACAGCTCGTGCACCGGCGCCTGCTCGACGATCCGGCCGGCGTACATCACGGCGATCTTGTCCGCGACGTCGGCGACGACGCCGAGGTCGTGGGTGATCAGGATCAGACCCATGTTGTATTCCTGCTGGAGCTCCGCGAGGAGGTCCATGACCTGGGCCTGGACGGTCACGTCGAGAGCCGTGGTGGGCTCGTCGGCGATGATCAGGTCCGGCTCCAGGGCGAGCGCCATGGCGATCATGATGCGCTGGCGCATACCGCCGGAGAACTGGTGGGGGTAGTCGGAGACCCGCGCCTTGGCGGCGGGGATCTTGACCTTGTCCATCAGCTCGACGGCCTTGACCGTGGCGTCCTTCTTGGACATGCCGTGGTGCACCCGGAACATCTCGCCGAGCTGGTAGCCGACGGTGAGGACCGGGTTGAGGGAGGACAGCGCGTCCTGGAAGATCATCGCGATCTTCCGGCCGCGGATCTTCCGGCGGTCCTCCTCGGACATCTTCAGCATGTCCTCGCCGCGGAACAGGATCTCGCCCTGCGGGATCTTGCCGGGCGGCATGTCGAGGATGCCCATGATGGCCTGGGCGGTGACGGACTTGCCGGAGCCGGACTCGCCGAGGACGGCGAGGGTCTCGCCGGCGTTCACCGAGTAGTTGACGCCGTTGACCGCCTTGGCCACACCGTCACGGGTGTGGAACTCGACGTGCAGGTCCTTGACTTCGAGCAGCGGACCGGTGTGGTCGGAACCGCCGCGCGGCGCGGGGACGGCCGCGGTCTTGTCGATGATGCTCATCTGGTACGCCCTCCTCAGCGCAGCTTGGGGTCGAGGGCGTTGCGGACGGCTTCGCCGAGCATGATGAACGCCAGGACGGTGAGGCTCAGCATGATCGACGGCCACAGCAGGACGTGCGGAGCGATGCGGATCTGAGCGACACCGGCGGAGATGTCGACACCCCAGGAGACGGTCGGGGCGGCGAGGCCGAGTCCGAGGAAGGACAGGGTGGCCTCGGCCGAGATGTAGCCGCCGAGCGCGATGGTCGCGACGACGATCACGGGGGCCATGGCGTTCGGCAGGATGTGCCGGAAGAGAATCCGGGTCGTGCCGGCGCCGAGGGCCTTCGCCGCGTGGACGTAGTCGGCCTGCTTGACGGTGATCACGGCACCGCGCATGACGCGGGTGATCTGGGTCCAGCCGAGGAACGCGAGGGCGAAGACGACGACCCAGACGGTCCGCTCGACGAAGGACTGCAGGACGACCATGGCGCCGAGCAGGAAGGGGATGCCGAAGAAGATGTCGGTGAGCCGGGAGAGCACCGTGTCGACCCAGCCGCCGAAGTAGCCCGCGATCATGCCCATCACGCCACCGAGGACGGTGACGATCGCGGTGACCGCGATGCCGACGGTGACCGAGGCGCGGGTGCCGTGGATCAGTCGGGCGTAGACGGAGCGGCCCTGCTGGTCGTAGCCCAGCCACTCGGCCGAACCGACCTTGCCCAGCTCGGGCTTGCTCAGGAAGTGGTGGACCAGGTCACCGGCGGTCGGGGACGCGCTGGTGAAGAGGCCCGGCCACGCCGAGATCAGCAGCAGCAGTGCGATCAGGATCGACGAGACGATGAAGTACGGGTTGCGGCGCAGGTCGGCCCAGGCGTCGCCCCAGAGGCTGCGGCTCTTCTCCTGCTTCGCCGCCGGCGCGGAGGCGTCCACCGAGGGGGTGGCGACGGCGTCCTCGACGGCCGTGGCGGTCTTGGTCACGTCAGGCATACCGGATCCTCGGGTCCAGGACCGCGTACAGCAGGTCGATGAGCAGGCTGGTGACGAGGTAGACGACCACCAGGATGGTGACGAGGCCCACCAGGGTCGAACCTTCGCGCCGGGAGATCGACTCGGCGATGACGCCGCCGATTCCGTGGATGTTGAAGATCGCCTCGGTGACGACCGCGCCACCCATGAGGGCGCCGATGTCGGTGCCGAGGAAGGTGACCACGGGGATCATCGAGTTGCGCATCAGGTGGACGCCGATGACGCGGCGCCGCGGCAGGCCCTTGGCGACGGCCGTACGCATGTAGTCGGCGCGCAGGTTCTCCGCCATGGACGTACGGGTGAGCCGTGCCACATAGGCGAGGGAGAGACCGCCGAGCACAATGGCCGGAGCGATCATCTCGCTCAGGACCGGCTCGGTGCTGACGTTCGGCGCGATCCAGCCCAGGTTGAAGGCGAACACCATCTTGATGATGTAGCCGAGGACGAAGACCGGGATCGAGATGATCAGCAGGGTGAAGATCAGGATCAGGTTGTCGGCCAGGCGGCCGGCGCGCAGACCACCGATGATGCCCAGGCCGATGCCGAAGACGAGCTCGATGGCGAAGGCCAGGGCGGCAAGCTGGAGGGTGATGGGGAACGCGTCGCCCAGCACCTCGGTGACCGGCCGTCCGTTACGGATCTGGGTACCGAAGTCCAGGTGCAGGATCATGTCCCGCATGTAGTAGATGTACTGCAGCCATTCCGGCTTGTCGAGACCCAGCTCATGGCGCTTCGCGGCGAGCGTCGCCGGGTCGGCGCCCTTGTCACCGAACATCGCCAGCACGGGGTCACCGGGCAGGACGTGCACCATGGCGAAGATCAGCAGGGTTGTCCCGAGGAAAACCGGGATCATCTGGAGCAGTCGTCGTGCGACATAACGCCCCATCATGCCTCCGTTGAGATGTGTCAGCGCAACCGACGGGCCCTCCCCCGACAGCATGCCCGGATCCGGGCATGCTGATGTCGTGGAAGGGCCCCCCAGCCGCTGCGTAAGGCACCGAGACGGGACTGACGATCCGTCAGTCCCGTGACGGTGTGCGGACTACGCTCGGGTGATTACTTCTTGACCTCGACGCCGGTCAGGATCGGGTCGCCGTCCTGGCCGTAGGCGACACCCGAAACCTTCTCGGAGAAGCCGGCGTTGACCTTGTAGTACCAGAGCGGGATGGACGGCATGTAGTTCTTGAGGTCCTTCTCGATCGCCTGGTAGGCCTTGACGGACTCGTCAAGGGTGGCGGCCGAGTCGGCCTTCGCGATCTTGGCGTCCAGCTCCTTGTTGGAGAAGTCGCCCTGGTTGCCGCCCGCACCCGTGCGGAACAGGTCCGAGATGAAGTTGGCGTTCACCGGGTAGTCGAGCACCCAGCCGGAGCGGTAGAGCGACTTGACCTGCTTGGTCTTACGAGCGGTCAGGTCGGCCTGGAAGTCCGGCTTGCCGTCGCCGACGCACTGGACGTCGGTGGCCTGCTGGATGGAGTTGCAGACAGCGTCCACCCACTCCTTGTGGCCGCCGTCGGCGTTGTACTGGATGGAGATCTTGCCGCCGGGGACGCCGCCACCGGCCTTGATGAGCTCCTTGGCCTTGGCCGGGTCGTACGTGGTGACACCGGCACCACCGTCGGCCTGGAAGCCCAGAACGCCCTTCGCGACCCAGCCGGTCGCGGGCTCACGCGTGCCGTTCAGCACCGTCTTGGTGATGGTGGCACGGTCGATCGCCATGGACAGACCCTGGATGACGCGCGGGTCGACCAGCTTCGGCTTCTTCCACTGGTCGGAGTAGAAGGCGACGGCGATGGTCTGGATCGCGGAGTACGGCTGGTCCACGGCGCGGTCGCCGAGGTCCTGGCGGTAGACCGGGAGGTCCTTCGGCGCGATCTGACGCAGGACGTCGACGTTGCCGGACTTCAGGTCCTCGTACGCGGCCTCGAGGGTGGTGTAGTTCTTGAAGATCACACCACCGTTCTTCGCCTTGTTCGGGCCCTTGTAGCCGTCGAAGCGGGCGATCTCGATCTTCTTCTTGTGGTCCCAGCTCTTGAACTTGTAGGGACCGTTGCCGACCGGGGCCGCACCGCGGGCCTTCGCGTCGAGCTTGTAGAAGGACTCCGGCATCGGCGCGAAGACGATGTACGCGAGCTTGTGCGCGAAGTACGGGACCGGCTTGGTGAGCTCGATCTTGAAGGTGTTCTCGTCGACGACGGTCAGACCGTCCAGCTTGTCGGCGGTCTGCTTCGCACCCTCGGCGTCCGGGTGGACCTTGTCGTAGCCCTTGATGTCCGCGAACCAGGAAGCGAGGCCCTGGGCGTTCTTCAGGCTGGCGTTCCAGTTCCACGCGTCCACGAAGGACTTGGAGGTGACCGGGGTGCCGTCGTGGAAGGTCCAGCCCGGCTTGAGCTTGACGGTCCAGGTCTTCGAGTCCGTCGTGGTGACCGACTCGGCGTTGATCATCTCCAGGGAGCCGTCGGCCTTGTAGTCGACCAGGGTCGAGAACAGGCCGGCCATGACGGCGGAGCCGTTGGACTCCATCGTGTCACCGGTGAGCAGGGGCTTCTCCGGCTCGCCGAGCTCGATGGAGAAGACTCCGTTCGGGTCAACAGCGCCCTTGGCGTCGTTGCCGCCGTCGCTCTTACCTCCGCCACAGGCGGTCGCAGCAAGGGCAACGATGATCGCGCCCGTTACCCACTTGGCGCTCTTGGCACCGCGCATGGGTTCCTCCTCATGAGTCCACTTTGTCACTACAAGAGAGGCACTCCGAGTTTCGCCGACACCCCTGACGGCTTTGGACTCAAGTGCCCCGAGTGTGCTCGTGAGTCGGCACTCCCCACAGTGCGTGACCCATTGACCCGAGCTCAATGGAGCCAACTATTAAGTACGTCCGGGCTGTAAACCACACTTAAGCGGTCTCGTTTTGACAACATCACCGGGGCCTCGGATACCGAAATCCGGACAAAATGAGCACAGACAGACACGCCCGAAACGGACTGTTAACACACGTACCGGAGAGCGATCGCCGATATGCGGACACTCGGCCTCTGAAACCGAGTTGACGAGACTTGACGAAAAGCCCGGGCCCCCACAGTGCCTGTGGGGGCCCGGGCTCCGGTGCTGACGTCATGTCAGCCGAGAGCGGCGAAGATCACAGAACCGTGATCTACCCCGCCGTCCTCGGCCGTATGCGACCTTACTCAGCCGTTCTTGGCGCGGGAAGACGCGCGACCGCGGGCGTTCTGGTCGAGGATGACCTTGCGGATGCGCACGGCCTCCGGGGTGACCTCGACGCACTCGTCGTCGCGGCAGAACTCCAGGGACTGCTCCAGGGAGAGCTTCCGCGGCGGGACGATCGCCTCGAAGGAGTCGGCGGAGGCGGAGCGCATGTTGGTGAGCTTCTTCTCCTTGGTGATGTTCACGTCCATGTCGTCGGAGCGCGAGTTCTCGCCGACGATCATGCCCTCGTACACCTCGGTGCCGGGGTCGGTGAACAGGACGCCGCGCTCCTGGAGGTTGGTCATCGCGAAGGCGGTGACCGCACCGGCGCGGTCGGCGACCAGCGAGCCGTTGTTACGGGTCGTCAGCGTGCCGAACCACGGCTCGTGGCCCTCGTGGATCGAGTGGGCGATGCCCGTACCGCGGGTGTTGGTGAGGAACTCCGTACGGAAGCCGATGAGGCCACGGGACGGAACGACGAACTCCATGCGGACCCAGCCGGAGCCGTGGTTCGACATGTTGTCCATGCGGCCCTTGCGGACGCCCATGAGCTGCGTGACCGCGCCCATGTGCTCCTCGGGGACGTCGACCGTGAGGCGCTCGACGGGCTCGTGCGTCTTGCCGTCGACCTCCTTGGTGACGACCTGCGGCTTGCCGATGGTGAGCTCGAAGCCCTCGCGGCGCATCTGCTCGACCAGGATGGCGAGCGCGAGCTCACCGCGGCCCTGGACCTCCCAGGCGTCCGGGCGCTCGGTGTCGAGGACGCGGAGCGAGACGTTACCGATCAGCTCGCGGTCCAGACGGTCCTTGACCTGGCGGGCGGTGACCTTGCGCTGCTTGACCGCGGACTTGGCGTCCGCGCCCTTGCCCGTGCCACCGCGGCCGACGAGCGGCGAGGTGTTGGTGCCGATGGTCATGGAGATGGCCGGCTGGTCGACCGTGATCAGCGGGAGCGCGATCGGGTTCTCCGGGTCGGCCAGGGTCTCGCCGATCATGATGTCGGGGATACCGGCGACGGCGCAGATGTCACCGGGGCCGGCGACCTCGGCGGGCTTGCGGGTGAGCGCCTCGGTCATCATCAGCTCGGTGATGCGGACGTTGGAGATCGTGCCGTCCCGCTTGATCCACGCGACCGTCTGGCCCTTGCGCAGCTCGCCCTGCTCGACGCGGAGCAGCGCGATACGGCCGAGGAAGTTGTCGGCGTCCAGGTTGGTGACGTGCGCCTGGAGGGGGGCCTCCTCGTCGTACGACGGGGCCGGGACGTGCTCCAGGATGGTGGAGAAGAAGGGCTCCAGGTTGGTGGAGTCCGCCGGGACCGTGCCGTTCTCCGGCTTGGTCAGCGACGCGATGCCGTCACGGCCGCAGGCGTAGACGATCGGGAACTCGATCTGGTCCTCGTCGGCGTCCAGGTCCAGGAAGAGGTCGTAGGTCTCGTTGACGACCTCGTCGATCCGGGAGTCCGGGCGGTCCGTCTTGTTGATGCAGAGGATGACGGGCTTGCGCTGCTGGAGGGCCTTGCGCAGCACGAAGCGGGTCTGCGGGAGCGGACCCTCGGAGGCGTCCACGAGGAGGACGACCGCGTCCACCATCGACAGACCGCGCTCGACCTCGCCACCGAAGTCGGCGTGGCCGGGGGTGTCGATGATGTTGATCGTGATCGGGGCCCCGCCGTCCTTGGGGTGATACTTCACCGCCGTGTTCTTGGCGAGGATCGTGATGCCCTTCTCACGCTCCAGGTCGTTCGAGTCCATCATGCGGTCGTCGAGCTGCTGGTGGGCGGCGAAGGCACCGGCCTGCTTGAGCATGGCGTCGACGATGGTCGTCTTGCCATGGTCGACGTGGGCGACGATGGCGACGTTACGGATGTCGTGGCGCGTGGGCATGGGTGCTTGCGCTTCTCTCGGATCGTGGGATGCGGCGTCAGTTCCTCGTACGCCCGCCGGGCGGACGCGCCACGGCTATGTCCTATGGTACGGGGCTGCCGTGCAAGGGGCTTCCCCGGCTGGATCCGAGAGGGTCTACTGGGAGGTTTCAGGGTGTGGGGAAAGTCATGCGGGCCGGGTCAAGGGGCCGACGCGATCCTGCCCGCCGGGGTCTCCGGCGGGCAAGGAACTTGAGCTGCTTCTGAGGTTGTGACCTGCACTTTCAGTGGTTTCGCTGGGTACCCTTGGTCGTTTCGGGCTTCTTGAACCCGATGTCCTGGTAGCGGGGAGCGGCGAGACCCCAGGCGCCGGCGTTCAGGAGATCGGCGCGGGCGGCGACGAGCTGCGGGCGCTGGTAGAGGGGGATGGAGCCGGCCGCGGCCCAGATCCGGGCGTCGGCCTGGCGCACGAGATCGCGGGCCTCCTCCTCGTCGAGCGTCCCCGCCGCCTGGTCGAAGAGCTGGTCGATACGGTCGGTGCCGACCCGGGAGTAGTTCTGCTCGACCAGGAGCGAGCCGTCCGAGGCGGGCTCGGGCTTGGCGAAGATCGGCCGGGCGTCGGTCGCCGGGAAGGCGGAGGCCGGCCAGGAGTAGAGGGCCAGGTCGTAGTCGCCGGAGGCCACGTGGTCCTTGAAGAAGCTGTCGTCGGAGACCTTGACGACCTCGGTGCGGATCCCGACCGCGTCGAGCATCCGGACGATGCGGTCCCCGACCGCCCGCAGCGACTCGGAGCCCGGCCCGGACGGCAGGACGAAGCGGAGGCTGAGCGCCTTGCCGTCCTTGCCGAGGGCCTGGGCGGCGTCGGGAGCCGTCACGGGGGCGGCGGTGCCGCGCGGGGCGTAGGCCCCGGCCACCCCCTGGTCGGGCTTGGCGGCCTTCTGGGCGGCGCGGGCGGCGCCGGAGCCGGTGTCGAGGGCCTCGGCGCGGGCGAGGAGCGCGGCGCTCTGGCGGGCGGCGGCGGGGGCCGGCGCGAGGGTGTCGGTGCCGCTCTCGGGGCCGTTCGCGCCGATGGCGGGGGCGGGGACCGCGCGGCGGTCGCCGGGCTTGTCGTCGCCGACGATGTAGAGGCCCTCGTCGGAGGCGGTGTCGCTCGCCCGCTTCTTGGCGTCGGTGGAGCCCTCGCCCTTCTTGGCCTTCTCCGCGGCCTTCTTCTCCGCCTCCTTCTTCTCCGCTTCCTTCTTCTCCGCCTCGCTGCCCGCCTTGGTGCCGGCGGGCTTGTGGAGCGCGCCGCCGGGGACCCAGCCCGCGTCGGCGAGGAGCGCCTGCGCCTCCTCGGTGTCCTGGCCGCCGAGCGCGTCGCTGCTGTCCGCGTACGCCGCCTGGCCGGCGAGGGCGAGGTGGCTGCCGGGGGGCTTCGCGGGCAGGCCGAGCGGCTTGAGGACGGTTTCGGCGAGCTCCTGGCGGTCGATGGCGCGGGCCACCGCGCGCCGTACCCGCTCGTCGGCCAGCGGGCCGGACTCGCCGTTCAGCGAGAGCTGGGTGTAGGCGGGCTCCAGGGACTTGCGGACCACGTACGTCGCGAGGGTGTCCTGGGCGCTCGCGTACCGGGCGATCGCCTCCTGGTTCTCCTGGCGGGCGGCCTTGACCTCGGCCGCCTTCTCGTCGTCGGAGCCGTGGGCGAGGGCCCAGGACTTCAGGGCCTTGGAGGGGGTGATCGCGGAGCCGGGGCCGTGGGCGAGGGCGGCCTGGGCGCCGTTCCGGCCGGCGCGGGCGTCGCGGAGGGCGAGGGAGATCCGCTCGGCCACGGACCGGTCGATCTCGGCCAGGTCGAGGTCGCCGGCGGCGAGGGCGGCGGCCCGGTCGGCCCGGGGGACGGCCTTGAGGACGACGCTGTCGAGCTTGGCCTGCTGCCCCCACCAGCGGGGGTTGCGGGCGAGGGTGACGTCTCCGCCCTTCCGGTCGACCGCCTTCAGCAGGAACGGTCCTGCAGTGGCCTTGAGGGTGGTGCGCGCCCCGTCGTTGAAGGAGTTCGGGGAGCCCATCACCTGCTTGGGGTAGAGGGGCGTGAAGAGGGACTGCCAGTCGGCGTAGGGCTTGGCGAAGGTGACCCGGACCTCCAGGTCGTTCTTGCCCCGCTCGATCTTCTCGATCCGCTCGTAGCCGGAGTTGCGGGCGGTCCAGTACGCGGTGTCGCGGCCGCTCAGGGCGCGCCACTGGGCCACGAAGTCGGCCGCCCCGATCTCGCGCCCGTCGCTCCAGACCGCCTGCTGGTTGAGCTTGTAGAGGACGACCTGCTTGGGCTCGGTCTCGACGACCTGCGCGGACTCCAGGTAGTCGGGGTTCAGCCTGGGCCGGCCCCGCTCGTCGATCGTGTAGAGGGAGGGGAGCACGGCTCCGGCGATGCGCGCGGTGGTGCCGTCGGCGTCGGCCTGGAAGGCGTTGAGCGTGGTGGGCAGCGCGTCGACGGCCCAGCGGAGGGTGCCCCCGTCGGCGACCCGGTCGCGGGGCGCGGGCGCGTTGTCCTGGGCCGCCGCCGGGGTCTCGTCGGCGTCGTCGCCGGAGCTGCAGCCGGCGAGGACGGTGACGGCGAGGACCGCGCTGGTGAGGGTGGCGACGGAGCGGAGCGTGCGGGAGCGGGGGCTCCTGGAGCATGTCCTCCCGCGAGGGGCGCCGATCTGGGACATGACTTGTACCCCTTCGTCCAGATTTATGCCATTTGGAGATGATCAGACCTATTGCTCATACACTGAAAAGGACGGAGCGGATCCGGCCACGGCGACACGACGGCCCGACCGGCAAAGCCCACTCGTGCGGCCCAACCGCCCGTGCACACGACTTCCCAAGCGGGATGTGACGCGCGACACTCACGAAGGTGAGGGCAACCATGTCCGTTCAGGACGATCTGGCGGCCGTCAAGCGCCGCTTGCAGGACCTGGAACACACGGTCGAGGAACTGGAGCGCCGCGTCGGGACGGAGCGGGGCGCGCCTTCCGCACCGACCGCCGGCCGTGCGGAGAGCATGGTGACCATCCCCGACACCCCGTACGACGCCGGGAAGTGGACCGACGTCGACGACGAAGGCCTGGGAGCACGCGACCACCACGCGCCGTAGAGCCGAGGAGGCCCTGTTGGCCACAGGTACGGAACCCCCCGATGCGGCGACGGGGGTGCGCTCCCCGGGGCGCGCCGCCATCGCCGCCCGCCATCTGCGGACCGACCGCTGGTGGCTCTCCCCCGCCGCCACCGCGGCCGGACTGCTCGCCTTCGTCGCGTACTCGACCTGGCGGGCCTTCGCGAACGCCGACTACTACGCCGCCCCCTACGTCTCGCCCTTCTACTCGCCCTGCCTCGCGGAGAACTGCGTCCCCATGCGGGGCGGGCCGAACTGGGCGCTCTTCGGCAGCTGGTGGGGCCTCTCCCCCGCCCTCCTGATCCTGGTCTTCCCGCTGGGCTTCCGGCTGACCTGCTACTACTACCGCAAGGCGTACTACCGGGGGTTCTGGGCGGCTCCCCCGGCCTGCGCGGTGGCCGAACCCCATCGCACGTACACCGGCGAGACCCGCTTCCCGCTGCTCCTGCAGAACCTCCACCGGTACTTCTTCTACGCGGCGGTGCCGGTCGCCGGGATCCTCACGTACGACACCGCGCTGACCTTCCGGAACGCCGACTACGCGTGGGGCCACGCCGGGCTCGGGACGCTGATCTTCCTCGTCAACATCGTCCTCATCTGGGCGTACACCGTCTCCTGCCACTCCTGCCGGCACATCGTCGGCGGCCGCCTGAGGCACTTCTCGAAGCATCCCGTCCGCTACCGGCTGTGGACCTGGGTGGGGCGCCTGAACCGGCGTCATATGCAACTCGCCTGGGCGTCGCTGATCAGCGTCGCCGCCTGCGACCTGTACGTGTACCTGCTCGCCACCGGCGCCTTCGACGACCCGAGGTTCTTCTGACATGAGTCCTGTGAGCTCCATGGAACGGCAGCGGTGGGACGTGGTCGTGGTCGGCGCGGGCGGCGCCGGGCTGCGGGCCGCGATCGAGGCGCGCCGGGCCGGCGCGCGCACCGCCGTCATCTGCAAGTCCCTCTTCGGCAAGGCGCACACGGTGATGGCCGAGGGCGGGATCGCCGCCTCCATGGCGAACGCCAACGAGCACGACGACTGGAAGACGCACTTCCGGGACACCATGCGCGGCGGGAAGTTCCTCAACCAGTGGCGGATGGCCGAGCTGCACGCCCAGGAGGCGCCCGAGCGGGTCTGGGAGCTGGAGACCTGGGGCGCGCTCTTCGACCGCACGGCGGACGGCCGGATCTCCCAGCGCAACTTCGGCGGCCACGAGTACCCGCGGCTCGCGCACGTCGGCGACCGCACCGGGCTCGAACTCCTGCGGACCCTCCAGCAGAAGGTGGTCGGGCTCCAGCAGGAGGACCACCGCGAGACCGGCGACCACGAGGCGCGCCTGAAGGTCTTCCAGGAGTTCACCGTCACCCGCATCCTCAAGGACGCCGAGGGAAGGGTCGCCGGGGTCTTCTGTTACGAGCGGGAGAGCGGGCGCTTCCTCGTCCTGGAGGCGCCCGCGGTCGTCCTGGCGACCGGCGGCATCGGCAAGTCCTTCAAGGTGACCTCGAACTCCTGGGAGTACACGGGCGACGGCCACGCCCTCGCCCTGCTCGCCGGGGCGCCCCTGGTGAACATGGAGTTCGTGCAGTTCCACCCGACGGGCATGGTCTGGCCGCCGTCGGTGAAGGGGATCCTCGTCACCGAGTCCGTACGCGGCGACGGCGGGGTGCTGCGGAACTCCGAGGACCGGCGCTTCATGTTCGACTACGTCCCCGACGTCTTCAAGGAGAAGTACGCCGAGTCGGAGGAGGAGGGCGACCGCTGGTACGAGGACCCCGAGCACAACCGGCGCCCGCCCGAGCTGCTGCCGCGCGACGAGGTGGCCCGGGCCATCAACGCCGAGGTGAAGGCGGGGCGCGGCTCCCCGCACGGCGGGGTGTTCCTGGACGTGTCCACCCGGATGCCGGCGGAGACCATCAAGCGGCGGCTGCCCTCGATGTACCACCAGTTCAAGGAGCTGGCGGACGTCGACATCACGGCCGAGGCGATGGAGGTCGGGCCGACCTGCCACTACGTGATGGGCGGTGTCGCCGTCGACTCGGAGACGGCGTCCACCGTCGGGGTGCCCGGGCTCTTCGCGGCCGGCGAGGTCGCGGGCGGCATGCACGGATCCAACCGGCTCGGCGGGAACTCCCTCTCCGACCTGCTGGTCTTCGGGCGGCGGGCCGGTCTGCACGCGGCGGAGTACGCGGTGGGGGCCACGCCCTCCGAGGTCGGCGAGGAGGCGGTGGCGGCGGCCGGGACGGAGGCGCTGGCCCCGTTCCGGGACGGTGCCGCGGAGAACCCGTACACCCTCCACCAGGAGCTCCAGCAGACGATGAACGACCTCGTCGGGATCATCCGGCGGGAGGGCGAGATGGCCGAGGCCCTGGAGCGGATCGCCGCGCTGCGGGAGCGGGCCGGGCGGATCTCGGTCGAGGGGCACCGGCAGTTCAACCCCGGCTGGCACCTCGCCCTCGACCTGCGGAACATGCTCCTGGTCAGCGAGTGCGTGGCCCGGGCCGCCCTGGAGCGCACCGAGTCCCGGGGCGGGCACACCCGCGAGGACCGTCCGGCGATGGAGCGGTCGTGGCGCCCGGTGAACCTGCTGTGCCGGGCCTCCGGAGGGGGCGGGATCGAGCTGGAGCGGGTCCGGACCGAGCCCATCAGGCCCGATCTGCTCGCCCTCTTCGAGAAGGAGGAGCTGGCGAAGTACCTGGCGGAGGAGGAGCTGGACGCATGAGCACGTATCAGGCCCACTTCCGGATCTGGCGGGGCGACGCCGACGGCGGGGAGCTGACCGACTACACCGTCGAGGTCCACGACGGCGAGGTGGTCCTCGACATCGTCCACCGGCTCCAGGCCACCCAGACCCCCGACCTGGCGGTGCGCTGGAACTGCAAGGCGGGCAAGTGCGGGTCGTGCTCGGCCGAGATCAACGGCCGGCCCCGGCTGATGTGCATGACCCGGATGTCGGTCTTCGCGCGGGACGAGGTCGTCACGGTGACGCCCATGCGGGCCTTTCCCGTCGTCCGCGACCTGGTCACGGACGTCTCCTTCAACTACACGAAGGCCCGGGAGATCCCGGCGTTCGTCCCGCCCGCCGGGCTCGGCCCCGGCGAGTACCGGATGAAGCAGGAGGACGTGGACCGCTCGCAGGAGTTCAGGAAGTGCATCGAGTGCTTCCTGTGCCAGGACACCTGCCACGTGGTGCGCGACCACGAGGAGAACAAGGAGGCCTTCGCCGGGCCCCGCTTCCTCATGCGGGTCGCGGAGCTCGACATGCACCCCCTGGACGCGGCCGAGGAGGCCGGACTCGACCGGCGGCGGACGGCGCAGGAGGAGCACGGCCTCGGCTACTGCAACATCACCAAGTGCTGCACCGAGGTCTGCCCGGAGTCCATCCGGATCACCGACAACGCCCTGATCCCCCTGAAGGAGCGGGTCGTGGACCGGAAGTACGACCCGCTCGTCTGGCTCGGGAAGACGATCAGGCGGCGGAAGACCTGACGCCGGACGCCGCGCCCGCGCTCCAGCGGCCGAGGACCGGCTCGGCGAAGGTGCGGGCGGTGCGGCACATGGTCTGCCCGTGGAGGTCGAACAGCTCGTCGCGCGAGGAGAAGCGGCCGAGGTCCGTCCGGAGGTGGGCGGACAGGTCGCAGGGGGCCGAGCCGGCGCACGCGGCGGGCGCGTCCCAGTCGACGGTGGTCCGGGCGACGGCCTCGAAGAGCGTCTCCGCACCGGAGTTGGTGAACCCGCCGCCGTGCCCGGCGGGGTCGGCCGGGACGAGTCCGGTGAACAGCTCGGCGATCGGGACCCAGACATCGTCCAGCAGGAACTCCGGCCAGGCCAGCAGCACCTCCTGCGGGACGAACGCGCGCAGCTTCGGGAACCTCGGGTACCAGAAGGTGCCGTCGACGAGCAGCCCGCGCACCCGGGTCGCCACGCCGAGGGACCGGGCCACCGCCTCCAGGACCGCCATCCGCTGGCTGCACGAGCCGCGGCCGAGCCGCAGCGTGCGCGACACCCGGCGCCGGTCCTCGACGGAGTACACGGGCCGCACGGCGGTGACGAGGATGCCGTGCGCCACCTGGAGCCGAGCGCGGTCGGTGACCGCCCCGCGCGCCTCGGCCTCGCGCAGCACCCGGGCGGTGAGCGCGGACACGAGCGAATGCTCCAGGTCCAGGATCGCGGTGGCCCGGGTGGACCCGGGGACCTCCTGTGCGGGCGCTTCCAGATCACGCGTGCGGACCGGCATCAGCAGACGGCTGGTCATGTCGTCATCCCCCCCTTGGTCACGGCCCTGGTCCGGCCGTGCCCGGCCCATCCTGTACCACGTCAGAGCCAGCCCGCGCGGTAGGCCGCCCAGTCCCCCTCCTCCGCCGCGAAGTCGACGTACAGCGCGAGGCCGAACCGCTTGCGGCCGGGGTCGGTGCGGCCGAGGCCGAGTCGCGCGCCCTTGACCGCCGCGGCGACCGTCTCCGCGTCCTCGTGGTGGCCGAGGTCGTCCTCGTGGAAGAACGGCAGGCCTATGAGCAGGTCCGTGGTCTCGGGCGTCACTTCGAGGGCGAGGGCCGTCTGCTGGGCGACGTACCCGCCGTACAGGCTCTCCAGCGGCATCCAGGTGTCGTACGACATGACGGCGACCTGGTCGACGCGCCGGGCGACCTCGCCGAAGAACTCCTGCGACCACCACTTCTCGCTGCCGTCGGCGCTGAGCGCGCCGAGCGCCGTGTGGGCGCCCGGCAGCGGGTCGATCTGGTGGGCGGCGACCGAGAGCGGGACCTTGCGGGCCCGGGTCAGCTCCCCGAGGCCGTCGAGGAGGGAGAGGTAGTCCCGGTCGTCGGAGTGCAGCGGCTCCAGGTCGAAGTGGACCCCGTCGAATCCGGCGTCGAGGATCTGCCGGGCCGAACCGACCACGGCCCGGCGTGACCCGGCGTCCTCCAGGCGCAGTCCCACGGGCCCCTCGGTGGCGAGGACGTCCCCGAGCCAGGCCTGGACCCGTATCCCGGGCATCGTGCGGTGCACCCCGTCGATCAGCCACTCGGCGCGGGGGTATTTGGCGGCCGGCAGGGTGCCGTCGTGCTCCAGGGGCCCGGCGTGCACGTACAGGTCGCGTATGCCGCTGTCCTTCAGACGTGCGGCGAGGGCCGCGAGGTCGGCGTCCTTCTTCCGTCCGTCGACCCAGGCGTGCCCGATCCAGAAGGCGTCCTTGCCGCGGGTCCTCGCGTCGTCCCTGAGGTCCCCGGTGTAGCTGACGCGCAGGGCCAGGGCGCCGAAGAGCGGGGGCACCACCAGCAGCAGGACGAGGCCGAGGACCCACCAGCGCCCCCGCCGCCACACACGCCTCAGCCGTCCGTCCACCCGAGCCCCCCAAGAGCCGTCGCGTCACTGGAGACCACCGTAGCGGTGGCTACGGACAGTCACGCTCGGGCGAGGGGGACGGTTTCAGGCGGCACAGGTCCGGTCGCGGGCAGACATACGTGGACATAGCCTCCCCTTTGTGACGCGAATAGCCACCCGATCCCTTCTCGCGATGCTGGTGGCGGCGTGGTGGCTCCTCGTGCCCGCCGTACACGGTGCCCACGCCGACGACCCCGTCGTCCTGTCCCGGGACGGGCAGATCACCGACCGGGTGGACGCCCTCGGCGACCGCCGCGGCTCCGTGGTCCAGGCCCTCGACCGGCTCTACGACGACCGGCGCGTCCAGCTCTTCGTCGTCTACGTACGGGACTTCTCCGGGCGCTCGGGCCAGGACTGGGCCGACGCCACCGCGGAACGCAACGCGCTCGGCCTCGACGACGTGCTGCTCGCCGTCGCCACCCACGACCGGCAGTACGGCTACGCGGCCGACCCCGGCTCCCGCTTCACCCAGGCCCAGCTCGACGAGGTCGCCCGGACCGCGATCGAACCCGCCCTCCGGCAGAACGACTGGGCCGGCGCCGCCATCGGCGCGGCGAACGGCTACGACGCCGTCCTCGCGGGGCAGCCCGTCCCCGCTCCGGCGATCACCCCCGGCCCCGCCGATCCCGGCGCCCCGGCCGACGACGGCACCTCGGCCACCGACCTCGTCCTGCCCCTGGTGCTCGTCGGCGGCGCGGGGGCCGTGGCGGCCTACGCGTACACCAAACGGCGGCGCCGCACCGAGACCCGCACCACGCCGGGCGGCGGGCAGGGCTGGGGCCCTCCGAAGGAGACCGCGCCACCGTCCCTGGCCGAGCTCGACGGGGAGGCCCGCCGGACGTTGGTCGCCACCGACGACGCCGTCCGCACCAGCCAGGAGGAACTCGGCTTCGCGTCGGCCCAGTTCGGCGAGGAGGCGGTGCGCCCCTTCACCGAGGCGGTCGACTTCGCCGAGGAACAGCTGACGGCCTCCTTCCGGTTGCGGCAGAAGCTCGACGACTCCTTCCCCGAGGACGACTCGACCCGCCGGAGCATGCTGGAGGAGATCCTCCGCCGCTGCGCCGAGGCGAACGCGCGCCTCGACGCCGAGACGGAGGACTTCGACCGGCTCCGGGCCCTGGAGCGCACGGCCCCGGAGGCGCTGGCCGTCGTGGAGGCGGCCTTCCGGGAGCAGACCGGACGGATCGGGACCGCCGAGGCGGCGCTGACCGCGATGCGCGAGCGGTACGCCGAGTCGGCGGCCGCGCCGGTCGCCGGCGACGTCGAGCAGGCGAAGGACCGCCTCGTCTTCGCGACGACCCACGTCAACCAGGCCCGCCAGCAGATCGACGCCGGCGACAACGGCGGGGCCGCCCTGCACATCCGGGCCGCCGAGGGCGCGGTGGACCAGGCGGCCCGGCTGATCGAGGCGGTGGACCGGCGGGCGCAGGAGCTGGCCGAGGCCGTGGGGAAGCTGACGGGCGCGCTCGCGGAGACGGACGCGGACCTGGCGGAGGCCCGTGGGCTGTTGAAGGGGACGGCCGAGGGAGTGTCCACGGCCGACCTCCAGGGCCGGATCGCCCGCGCCGAGTCGGTGACCGCCGAGGTGCGGCGGCGCGTGGACGCCGGGCGGTACGACCCGATCGACGCCCTGCGCCGGGTCGAGGAGGCCGACGCGGCGCTCGACGAGACGCTGGAAGGCGCGCGGGAGCGCGAATCGGGTGCGCGCCGCGCCCGCGCGCTCCTCGACCAGGTGATGCTGACGGCCCGTTCGACGATCGGGGCGGCCTCCGACTACATCACCACGCACCGGGGCGCGGTCGGCAGTGAGGCCCGTACGCGCCTTGCCGAGGCCCAGCGCCGCTGGGAGAAGGCGAGGGCGCTCACGGCGGCGGACGACCCGCAGACGGCCCTGGTGGAGGCGCAGCAGGCGGACGCGCTGGCGCGGCGCGCCCAGGACCTCGCCGAGCAGGACGTCCGCACGTATGGGAACCCGAACGGCCTGGGCGGTGTAACAGGAGTGGGAGGAAGCGGTGGCGGCGGGCTCGGCGGCGCGGTGCTCGGCGGCATCATCCTCGGCGGACTGTTCGGCGGGGGGTCGGGCAGAGGAGGAGGGGGCGGCATCGGGGGCGGAGGTTTCGGCGGCGGGCCCGGCAGCTTCGGCGGCAGCGGCACGCGCGGCCGGCTGGGCGGCGGAGGCCGTTTCTGAGTTCCACCGGATCCCCAAGGAGCAGTGCCATGACCAAGCAGACCGTTCTCGGCCGCGTCACCCAGCTGGCGAAGGCGAACATCAACGCCCTCCTCGACCAGGCGGAGGATCCGCAGAAGATGCTGGACCAGCTGATCCGCGACTACGCGAACAACATCGCGGAGGCGGAGGAGGCGGTGGCGGCGACCATCGGCAACCTCCGGCTGATGGAGCAGGACCATCAGGAGGACGTGGACGCGGCGAAGGAGTGGGGCGAGAAGGCGCTGGCCGCCAGCCGTAAGGCGGACGAGCTGCGGCCGGGCGGGCAGACGGCGGAGGCGGACCGCTTCGACAACCTGGCGAAGGTGGCGCTGGGCCGCCAGCTGCAGTCGGAGAAGGAGGCGCGGACGGCGGAGCCGACGATCGCCGCGCAGACCGAGGTGGTGGCCAAGCTCAAAACCGGCCTCGACCAGATGAGGGCGAAGCTGGGCGAGCTGAAGGCCAGACGCGACGAGTTGGTGGCGCGGTCGAAGTCGGCCGACGCCCAGAACCGGATGATGGACGCCGTGCAGAGCATCGACGTGCTCGACCCGACGAGCGAGCTCAGCCGCTTCGAGGAGAAGGTGCGCCGGGAGGAGGCCCGGGCGCTGGGCAAGCAGGAGCTCGCCGCCTCCTCGCTCGACGCCCAGTTCGAGCAGCTGGACGCGCTCGGCGACAGCGCCGAGATCGAGGCCCGGCTGGCCGCGCTGAAGTCCTGAACTCGTACCCGGGACTCCCTCAGAACATGCTGAGGAGCTGTTCCACCGTGGGCTCCGCCGCTCCCTCGCCGTCCGGCAGGGCCAGTTCGAACCAGACGGTCTTGCCGCGCGGGGTGCGGCGGGAGCCCCAGGAGGAGGAGAGCAGTCCGACGAGCTGGAGGCCACGGCCGCCCTCGTCGGTGTCCCGGGCCCTGCGGCGGCGCGGCTGGACCAGGCCGGCGTCCCAGACCTCGCAGACGAGGGTGCGGTCGCGGAGCAGGCGGAGCCGTATCTCCCCCTCGCCGTAGCGCAGGGCGTTGGTGACGAGTTCGCTGACGAGGAGTTCGACGGTGTCGACGAGCGGTTCGAGGTCCCAGGCCGCGAGCTGGGCGCGCGCGAGTTCACGGGCACGGCCGACCGAGCGGGGTTCCCTGGGGAGCCGCCAGTCGCCGACCGCCTCGCTGGGCAGCCCCTGGATCCTGGCCATGAGGAGGGCGATGTCGTCCTCGCCGTGGCCGGTGTTCAGGCTGGTGAGGACCCGGTCGCAGACGTCCTCCAGAGGGCGGGCCGGGTCGGTGAGGGCGCGCCGGAAGGCCTGGAGGCCTTCGTCCAGCGGGTGGTCGCGGGATTCGACGAGCCCGTCGGTGTAGAGGGCGAGGAGGGCGCCCTCGGGCAGTTCGACCTCGACCTCCTCGAAGGGCTCCCCGCCGACGCCGAGCGGCATCCCGGGGGGTACGTCGAGGAGCAGGGCCTCCTCGCCGGGTTCGACGAGCACGGGCGGGAGGTGCCCGGCGTTGGCGAAGGTGCAGCGGCGGGTGACCGGGTCGTAGACGGCGTAGACGCAGGTGGCGAGGTAGACCTCGGAGAGTTCGGGGCCCCGGTTCTTGTGGGTGCGGGACTGCTGTGCGCCGATGGGGGCGCCCAGGCCGCGGGCGATCTCGTCGAGGTGGGAGAGGACCTCGGCCGGCTCCAGGTCGAGCTGGGCGAGGGTGCGGACGGCGGTGCGGAGTTCGCCCATGGCGACGGCGGCGCGCAGGCCGCGGCCCATGACGTCGCCGATGACGAGGGCGGTGCGGTGGCCGGGGAGTTCGATGACGTCGAACCAGTCGCCGCCGACCTCGGTGGCGGCGGTGCCGGGGAGGTAGCGGCAGGCGATGTCGAGTCCGGCGGCCTCGGGGTCGCCGGGCGGGAGCAGGCTGCGCTGCAGGATCAGGGCCCGCTCGTGCTCGCGGCGGTAGAGGCGCGCGTTGTCGATGCAGACGGCGGCGCGGGCGGCGAGTTCGACGGCGAGGGCCCGGTCGCGCTCCCCGAAGGGCTCGCTGCCCTTGGTGCGGGAGAACTGGACGAGGCCGACGACGGTGTCGTGGGCGGTCATCGGGACGACCAGGGTGGACTGGACGAGGTCTCCGTCGGAGCCGGGGACCGTGCGGATGCGTCCGGTGCGCAGGGCTCCGGCGCAGGGCGAGTTGAAGGGGTAGCGGTGGACGGCCCCGACCTCGATGGGGACGGGTCCGCAACAGCCGCTGCCCGGGCCGTGGCCCTCGTCGGATCTGAGGGGGGTGTCGGAGACGGCACTGGCGAAGGCGACCCTGCGGAGTTCGGCGCTGCCCGCCCCGTAGCCGACGTCGTGGGAGTTCCCCCAGCGGCCGGGCGGTGCCTCGTCGCCGGTGAGGAGGCCCTGGTAGAGGTCGACGGAGGCGAGGTCGCAGAAGCCGGGGACGGCGACGTCGAGGAGCTCGCGTGCGGTGGCCTCCAGGTCGAGGGAGTTGCCGATACGGGCGCCTGCCTCGTTGAGGAGGGCGAGGTTGCGGCGGGCGCTGGCGGCTTCCCTTGCGGCGTTGTGGCGGCGGGTGACGTCGATGCCGAGCCCGGCGACGCCGATCGGCCGGCCGGAGCCGCTGTGGACGCGGTAGAGGTTGATGGACCAGTGGCGCCGGTCGCGGGCGCCGGGGGCGGCGCCGACGATCTGGAAGTCGGTGACGGACTCGCCGGTCTCCAGGACCCGCCGGAGGGCGGTGGTCATCCGGTCGGCCTCGGCGGCGTTGAGGTAGTCGTGGACGGTCCGGCCCCGGTGGTCGTCTGCCTCGCCGCCGAAGACGGTGGCGAAGCGCCGGTTGGCCCGCTTCACGGTGAGGTCGGTGCCGAAGAGAAGGAAGCCGAAGGGGGATTGGCCGAATATCGCCTGGGAGGCGGCGAGGTCGGTCTCGATGCGGCGGAGGGCCCGCACGTCGACGACGATGCAGAGCGCGGCCCTCTCCCCGGCCTGGGTCTCGCTCGGCATGACGTACATCTCGGCGATGCCCCGGGGCCGGTCCTCGCCGGGCATGCGGAACGGGACGAGGCCCGTCCACTCCTTGCCGTCGAGGATCTCCTTGACCCGTCGGTGGCCGCGCTCGCGCAGGTCGGCGGGCATGAAGGCCTCGACGGGGTCCTTGCCCCTGGCCTCCTCGGCGGTCACCCCGAAGAGGTCCACGGCCCTTCGGCTCCACTGCTCGACGAGGCCGTCGGGCCCGATCGAGAAGGACGCCACCCGGATGTAGTCATAGATCGAGCCGGGCGGGCTGCTCTGCCACACGACGCCGCCGCTCGCCGTCTCAGGTATCTCGCTCACGCGACCGTCCCCTCCAGCTCACCGCACCGGACCGGCCATGCCCGCAGTATTCAATACGGCAGGCCCCGACGGCACGACGTTCCCGATCACAGGGTGGTCTCGTTCGTCCCTCGCCGAGTACCGGTGATCGTTGTCTCACCCTGTTTACTCACCAGGGAGAGCCAGCTCGAACCATACGGTTTTGCCGGTTCTTCCTCTACGGGTTCCCCAGCGGCGTGCGGAACAGGCCACGAGTCCGAGGCCGCGGCCCCCTTCGTCCTCGGGTCCCGGGACCCGCTCGGTGGGTGGATCCGGAAGCGGATCGGAGACCTCCACGAGGAGCGCCGGCGGATGCGCCGGGTCGGCGGCGTCGGAGCGGGGGCGGACGAGCCGGACCCCGATGGGGCCGGAGGCGTACCGCAGGGAGTTGGTCACCAGCTCGCTGACCAGCAGGACGGTCAGGTCACCGAGGGCCGTGTCGAGCTCCCAGGCACGCAGGGTCTCGCGCACCGCGTGGCGAGCCGTGCGCACGGCGTTCGCTTCCGCCGGGAAGTTCCACTCCGCGCGGTCGCCGTCGGTGTCGATCACACCCGATCACTTCCCCAGCCGTGCGTCAGCAGGAAGGCCCATGCCCCCTCCCAAGGGGTCATTCTGGACATACCCGCTATTTGGGACGGGATATCCCGACGGGGGCGTCAGCGGGCGCACGGTGGCACGAACGGCGTAGGGACTCAGCCGCGCGCTCCGTCGGCGGGCGCCGCCGGCAGTCTCAGCGCGGCCTCGGCGACGGCGGGGCGGTCCTGGTCGAGCCAGTCGACCGAGTCCAGCTCGTGCCGGGAGAGCCAGCGGAGCTCGTCGTGGTCCTCCAGGGGGCGCGGTTCGCCGGAGAGCAGTCGGGCGGTCCACACCCGCAGGACGT
Source organism: Streptomyces sp. NPDC044003 (assembly GCF_056435185.1). Taxonomy (NCBI): domain Bacteria; kingdom Bacillati; phylum Actinomycetota; class Actinomycetes; order Kitasatosporales; family Streptomycetaceae; genus Streptomyces; species Streptomyces sp. NPDC044003. The sequence goes on from NZ_JBWKFA010000001.1 coordinate 685,772, forward strand.
ATCCGGGCTTCAGCGGCCACTCGCCGGGGATGCGCTCGCCCGGCTCGACCTCCACGCCGAGCTCCTCCCGGAGCTCGCGGACCAGGGCCTCTTCCGGGCTCTCGCCCGGTTCGAGCTTGCCGCCGGGCAGCTCCCAGCGGCCGGCGAGCTCGACGGGGGCGCTGCGGCGCGCGGCGAGCAGCCGCCCCCGGTCGTACAGGGCGCCCGCGACGACGACCACGACGCCGGCTCCCTGGCCGGGGCCGGCGTCGCGGTGGGGCTCGTGGGGCGCGGTGGGGTCGGTGGTGCGTTCCGTCATGGGCGCGAGCGTAGCCCGGCCCGGTCGGCGTCCGCCGGGGTCAGAGGGCGGGACTGCCGATGCGCTCGACCCAGTAGAGCTGCTTGTGGCCGCGGTCGTCGAGACTGTCCGCGATCTTCTGCGCTTCGTCCTTGGTCGCGTACCGCCCCACCCGGTAGCGGTTGCCGTTGTCGTCCTGCCGTATGACGAGCCAGGGAAGGACGGGGCCGCTGTCGGTCATCAGGCTTCTCCCTCCGCCGGTCCGGGCGCCGCTAAGGATCTCCGGGAAACCGCAATCCGCATATGCCGGAGCTTACGCCTGACCTTCACACAGCGGATACGGGTTTTCACAAAGAGGCACGGATCGGCCGGGAACCGACGGAGGGAGGCCGAAGGTCACACCCCGGGCGCCGCCGCGGGGACGGTCGGCACCGGCATGAGGACGGGGCCGCCCATGGCCTCGGGGGCCTTGCGGCAGACGTCCCCGCACGTGGCGTCGAGCGAGCAGCAGAGGGAGCAGACCGGGCCGGAGCGCACCGGGCAGTCGGCGATGTCCGGCAGTTCGTAGGCCGTCTCGCACTCCGCGCAGGTGTGGGTCGCGCGCTCGTCGGCGACCTCGGCGCCGGGGCCGTTCACGGTGTTGGGGCGGGCCAGGTAGTAGCGGCCCCTGGTCGCCCACGCGATGAGGGGGCAGAGGACGACGGCGAGCCCGGCGGCGATGAAGGTGGAGAACGCCTCGGCGTAGGTGCCGAAGAGACCGAAGAAGGCGAGGATCGAGACGACGGAGGCGATGACCATGGCGCCGAAGCCGGCCGGGTTCACGGCGTACAGGTAGGCGCGCTTGAACTCGATGTACGGAGGGCTCCAGCCGGCCCGCTTGTTGACGACGAGGTCGGCGGCGACGGCCGCGATCCAGGCGATGCCGACGTTGGAGTAGAACCCGAGCAGCTTGTTCAGGGCGGCGAACATGTTCATCTCCATCAGCGTCAGCGCGATGGCGAGGTTGAGGAAGATGTACCAGACGCGCCCGGGGTGCCGGTGGGTGACGCGGGAGAAGAAGTTCGACCAGGACAGCGAGCCGCTGTAGGCGTTGGTGACGTTGATCTTGATCTGGGAGACGATCACGAAGAGCGCGGCGGCGGGCAGCGCGAAGGTGCCGAGCCAGGGCCTGAGCGCCTCGATCTGCGGGGCGATCGGCTCCAGGGCGTGCGTCTTGCCGACGGCCTCCAGGGCGACGAAGGCGAGGAAGGCGCCGCCGAGCTGCTTGGCCGCGCCGATGACGACCCAGCCGGGGCCCGCGGCGAGCACGGCGAGGTTCCACCGGCGCTTGTTCGCCTCGGTCTTGGCGGGCATGAAGCGCAGGTAGTCGGCCTGTTCGCCGATCTGGGCGATCAGGGAGAGCGCCACGCCGGTGCCGAGACCGAAGCCGATCCACGAGAAGCCCGCGCCGGCACCCTCCGTACCGCCGAAGGAGGCGAAGGCGCCCCAGGCGTCGGGGGCTTCGAAGGCCAGGACGGCGAAGGGCAGCACCAGACCGGCGATCCAGATCGGCTGGGTCCAGGCCTGCACCTTGGCGAGCGCCCCCATGCCGCGGAAGACGATCGGGATGACGATCAGCGTCGTGACGAGGTAGCCGATCTCCACCGGCAGACCGACGGCCTGGTGCATGGCCTGGGCCATGATCGAGCCTTCGAGGGCGAAGAAGATGAAGGTGAAGGAGGCGTAGATGAGCGAGGTGAGCGTGGAGCCGAAGTAACCGAAGCCGGCGCCGCGGGTGATGAGGTCCATGTCCAGGCCGTACGTGGCGCAGGCCCGGGCGATGGGGATACCGGTGAGGAAGATGAGCACGGCGGCGGTGAGGATCGAGGCGAGTCCGCTGCCGAAGCCGTAGGTGAAGACGATCGAGGCGCCGATCGCGAAGTCGGCGAGGTAGGCGATGCCGCCGAGCGCGGTGCCGGCGACGGTCCCGGGCGACCAGCGCCGGAAGGAGTGCGGGGCGTACCGCAGGGAGTAGTCCTCGCGGCTCTCGTCCGCGGCCAGCCTGGCGTAGCTGCGGCGGGGTCCGGCGGGCGGCGGGGCGGCCTCCACCAGTGCCTGAACGGCCTGGGAGGTGCCCCCACCCGGCTCCGGGGTGGGTGTGGTGACCGTGTCCGTCATGAGGGTTCCTGTCGTCCGACCGGGTCGCGGGTACGGACGAGGAAGGTAGGAGCCGCGCGTGACGACGGCCGACGGCGCGCGGTTGCCGGGCGGTTACACGAACTGACGCCCCGTTAACTCCGGGTCACGCCCCCGGACGCCGGACCCCGCTGAACGGTCACCGGCCCGCCCCGGCGTCACCTCACCGGCAGGTGGTACGCGATGCGGTAGCGGTCGGCCGGGACGACGACGTCGGCCGTCTCCACGGCACGGCCCGAGGCGTAGTACGTGCGCTCCACGACCATGACCACGTGGCCCGGCACCCCACCGAGGGCCAGGAGTTCCTCGGCGAGGCCGGGCCGCGCCCCGACCTCCTCCACCACGTTGTCCACGACCACGTCGATGGCCGCCATGCGCTCGACGACGCCGCAGCCGCCCAGCGGGCCCTCCTCGGGCAGCATGACCGGCGTCCGGCCGGTGACGGCGAGGGGCTCCCAGGAGGTGGAGACCATCATGGGCTCGCCCCCGTCCCGGTACACGTACCGCGTGCGCATCACCCGCTCCCCCGGCTCGATGCCGAGCCGCTCCGCCACCTCGACGCTCGCCGGCTCCTGCTCGCTGCGCGACTCCCAGGTGCCGCGGGTCCCTTCGGCTGCCTGCTCCTGGCGGAAGGGGCTGGCGCCGGACGCAGGACGGTACCCGGAGCGGGCGATCCGCCGCGGGACGGGACGCTCGCGCACATAGGTCCCCGAACCCGAGCGCCCCTCCACGAGCCCCTCGGCCATGAGCACCTTGCGGGCCTCCAGCGCGACGGTGTCCGACACCCCGTACTCCTCGCGGATGCGTGCCTGCGAGGGGAGGCGGGTATGCGGCGGAAGCGAGCCGTTGGCGATCTTCTCCCGCAGATCGCTCGCCACGCGCAGATAGGCGGGCTGCTCACCGAACGTCACTGGACACTCCCCTCAGGTTGACTGACAGCTACAGCCTGACAACCGAACGTCGCGATCCGCAAGCATGGGCCAAAGTTTCACTCGAAGTGATGACGATCCCGGCTACCCGCGGTCACCCCGAAGCGCCGCCGCCGAGTCTCCACCGAGATCCCGTCGAACCCCTTGACCCCTATTGGTCCAGACCAATAAGTTCCTGCCCGCACGCTCCCTCCCGCCTCGCACAGGAACGAGCCCATGCGCCCCAGAGCCCTGACCAAGCTGACCCTCGGCACCGCCGCCGCGGCCGCCCTCGGCCTCCTCGCCACCCTGGCCCCGCCGCCGACGCCCACCCACAGCCCCCGCACGCGCCCGCGTCCGCGTCCGCGTCCGCGTCCACGCTCAAGCGGGTCGGCTACTTCACCCAATGGGGCATCTACGGCCGGAACTTCCAGGTCAAGGATCTGCAGACGAGCGGCACCGCCGCCAAGCTGAGCCACATCAACTACGCCTTCGGCGTGGTCGGTCCGGACGGGAAGTGCCTCATGGGCAACACCCCCGGCTCGGACCCCTGGGCCGACTACGTCCGCCCCGTCGACGCCGCGAACTCCGTGGACGGCGTCGGCGACACCGCCGACCAGCGGCTCGCCGGAAACTTCAACGAACTGCGCGAACTCAAGGCGAAGAACCCCGGCCTCAAGGTCATGATCTCGCTGGGCGGCTGGAGCGGCTCCGCGCACTTCTCCGACGCCGTCCGCACCGACGCCGGACGCAAGGCCCTCGTCGCCTCCTGCATCGACACCTACATCAAGGGCGACCTGCCCGTCGACGGCGCCCGCGGCGGCGCCGGGGCCGCCGTCGGACTCTTCGACGGCGTCGACCTGGACTGGGAGTGGCCGGGCTCGGACGGCGCCCCCGGGAACGTGATCCGCCCCGAGGACAAAGCCAACTTCACCAAGCTCGTACGGGAGTTCCGCACGCAGCTCGACGCGTACGGGCGCTCGCAGCCGCAGCGCAGGCACTACGACCTCAGCGCGTACGTGCCCACCGCCCCCGCCAAGATCGACGCGGGTTTCGAAGTCGCCGCGATCATACGGGACTTCGACTTCGTGAACCTCCAGGGCTACGACTTCCACGTCTCCGGCGAGAAGACCACCGCCCAGCAGTCCGCGCTCTTCGCGAAGGACGACTTCAGCGTCGACCAGACCGTCAGGGCCTGGCTTCGGCGCGGCGCCCCGGCCCACAAGCTCGTGGTCGGCATGCCCTTCTACGGCCAGGGCTGGACCGGTGTGACCGGTGGCGGCGACGGACTCGGGCAGCCGGCGGCCGGCCCCGCCCCGGCGACCTGGACGGCCGGCTCCGAGGACTACAAGCACCTGAAGAAGCTGGCCGATTCGGGGACGTACACCCTGTACCGCGGGCCGAGGAACGGCCACGCCTGGCTCTTCGACGGCACCAGCCTGTGGACGTACGACGACCCGACCGTCCTGCGCACCAAGGCGTCCTACGTCCGGCAGCGCGGGTTGGGCGGCGCGATGGTCTGGTCCCTCGACGGGGACACCGCGGACGGCGAGCTGATCACCGCCGTCGACCGGGGCCTGACCCGGCGCTGACGCCCCTCGCCCCCCATGAGCCGCGGACCGGTACCCCGCCGCTCACGGTGTTCCGGAACGGCGGTCGGTCACGGGCCGCCGTCCCCGGTCCGCCGTCCCCGGTCCGCACAGGACGGGGCCGGGCCTCCCGCGGAGGGAGACCCGGCCCCGTTCGTCGACCCCAAGACAGGCCCTAGGCCTGGGTGCCCTCGCCCGCCGGCGGCGTGCCCGTCAGGCCGAGCGCGGTCCGCGCCTCCGCGCCGAGGTCCTCGGGAAGGGCCTCCCAGGCGGCGTCGTACGCCTCCCAGTAGGCGTCCGCGTCGGGGGCGCCGGCGAGCTTGCTCCAGCGCTTCGAGGCCGTGTCGAGCTGCTTGCGGAGCGCCGCGACCGGGGCCGCGGAGTCGCCCGGCCAGGGGCGCTGCCCCAGGCCCGAACGGGCCGCGTCGATCGCCACCAGAAGCTCCCCGGCCCACTCCTTGTTCGACGCGAAGTCCTCGTCCGGGTCCTCCTCCGGCTCCTCGTAGACCGTCGTCTCGATCGGGTTCACGGTCATCAGGAAGAAGGTCTGGTCGAGGTTGAGCGTCGTCCTGTCGGAGCGCAACGAGCCCGAGAACGTCTTCTTCTCGTTGGCGAACACACAGGTCACGGCCCGGTCGCCGACCCGCCAGCTCTCCTTGCTCGGCTGGTAGTAATAGGTCCCGACGTCCTGCGGGATCGCCCAGGTGTCCATCGCGTACCCCGCGTTGATCGTCTCGCAGCGGTCCCCCGCGAGGTCGTCCAGCGCGTCGTCGCCGGGCCACTTGTCGAAGCCGGTCACCTTGAAGTCGCCCGTGACCTCGGCGTGGTGCGGGCGGGCGCAGTCGACGATCGTGATGTCCGTCGTGTAGTCCTCCAGCTTGCCGTCGCCGCTGAAGCACTGCCCGGTCCGCAGCGAGAACGGCGTCCGGGCGCGGGAGGCCTCGTCCACGCCCTCCTTGAAGCCGTTCCAGGCCGAGCCGATGCCGCCGGTCGCGAGGCCGACGACGAGCAGCAGGGAGCTGAGGGCGGAGAGCACGATGCCGGCGATCGCGAGCCCCTTGCCCGTCTGGTCCTTCTTCTTGATCTGCGGCAGCGCGACGAGGCCGAGGACCAGACCGAGGGGCGGCAGGCAGCACACGATGCCGGAGACGAGGGAGCCGACGGCCAGGCCGTTGGTGGAGCGGCGCGGCGGCTGCCCGTAGGGGACGGCGCCGGGCACGCCGGGCTGTCCGTACGGGGTGTACGGCATCCCCGGGGAGGTGTACGGCCCCGGGGCGGGCCATCCCCCGGGCTGCGGACCGCCCCCTGGCTGCGGGCCTCCTGCGGGCGGCGGGGTCGGCTGGCTCGGCTGGCTCGGCTCCACGGGTGCGTGCTCCTGTTGCGGACGGGCGATGCGAACAAACGCTCGGTCGCGCATCGTACGGAAGGGGCGGCCGCCCTCAGGCGACCGCCCCCCCTTTACGTCGGGCGTGGAACGTCAGGTGTGGAGCGTCAGGCGTGGAACGTCAGGTGCGGAACGTCAGGTGCGGATCAGAACTGCAGGGCCCAGGAGTCGATCTTCCCGGTGTCGTAGTCCGCGTTGTCCGTGACCCGCAGCTTCCACGTGCCGTTGGCGACCTCCGAGGAGGCGTTCACGGTGTACGTGGTGTTGATGTTGTCCGCGCTGCCGCCGGTGCCGAAGGCCTTCAGCGTGTACGCCGAGCCGTCGGGGGCGATCAGCTGGACCTGGAGGTCACCGATGTAGGTGTGGACGATGTTCACGGGCACCTGGAGGGCCGAGGGGGCGTTGCCCGAGACGCCACTGACGGTGACCGGCGACTCGACGGTCGCGTTGTCGTTGATCGCGAAGTCCGCGGTGTTCTCGAACTTCGGGCCGGTGGGCGGCGGGGTGGTGCCGCCGCCGACGTACAGCAGCTTGTTCGGGGAGCCCGTGCCGGGGCTGGTGACGACGTTCGGGGTGGCGGCGCTCACGAGGGCCGTGGAGACCTGCGCCGGGGTCGCCGTCGGGTTGTCCGCCAGGTAGAGGGCGGCGGCGCCGGCGACGTGCGGGGTCGCCATCGACGTACCGGAGATGGTGTTGGTGGCGGTGTCGCCGGTGCCCCAGGAGGAGGTGATGGAGGAGCCCGGGGCGAAGAGGTCGAGGCCGCTGCCGTAGTTGGAGTAGCTCGCCTTGGCGTCGCTCGACGTGGTGGCGCCGACCGTGATGGCCTCGGCCACGCGCGCGGGTGAGTGGTTGGCGGCGTTGTCGGTCTCGTTGCCGGCGGCGACCGCGTAGGTGACGCCGGAGGCGATCGAGTTGCGGACGGCGTCGTCGAGGACGGAGTCGACGCCGCCGCCGAGGCTCATGTTGGCGACGGCCGGCTTGACGGCGTGCTGCGTCACCCAGTCGATGCCCGCGACGACCTGCTCGGTGGTGCCGGAGCCGGAGTTGTCGAGCACGCGGACGCCGACGATCTTCGCCTTCTTGGCGACACCGTACGAGGAGCCCGCGACGGTGCCGGCGACATGGGTGCCGTGACCGTGGCCGTCCTGGGCGGTGTTGTCGTTGTCGATGGCGTCGTAGCCGTAGGAGGCGCGCCCGCCGAATTCGGTGTGGGTGATGCGGACGCCGGTGTCGATGATGTACGCGGTGACGCCCTGTCCCGCGGAGTCCGGGTAGGTGTAACTCTGGTTCAGCGGAAGGGCCTTCTGGTCGATCCGGTCCAGGCCCCAGGAGGGCGGGGAGGGCTGGGTGCCGTCGATGTGGAAGACACGGTTCTGGACGACGGACCGCACGGCCGGGTCGGCCGCGAGCTTCCGGGCCTGCGCCTCGGAGAGCTCGACGGAGTAGCCGTTGATCGCCGAGGTGTACGTCCGCTTGATCTTCGCGCCGAACTTGGCGGCGACGGCCCGGCCCTTGGCGGTCTCCGCCTGCGCGGACTCGTCCAGGGTGACGATGTAGCTGCCCGGGACGGTGCCCTCGGCCCCGGCGTTCTCGATGACGCCCTCGGGGGCGGCCGGTGCGGCGGCCGCCGGGAGGGCGCTGAGGGAGCCGAGGGCGAGGGCGGCCACGGCGATGGCCGCGGCGGTGGCCGTCCGGCGGCGCGGTGCGCGCATCACTGACATGTGGGGGGTCCTCCTCGTGGGGGTAAGGCAGGAGCACGACAGGGGTGTGACGTGGGTGCCGTGACGTGAGCCGTCACGTGAGCTGTGGCGCGAGTTGCGGCATGGACATGTCAATACGACACGGGAAGCCCGCGCCGTCTCGAACGTCCGGCTGCCGAGCGAAAGGTTGACTGATCCATAGGAATCGCACAAGGGCCCGCACAACTCCGCAACACCCGGGCCACACCGCTGACATGCTGGCCCTCATGACCGCCTACGAGTGCCCGCGCTGCCGGATCCAGTCCCCCGTCTCCGCCCTCACCTGGTGTTGTCCGAAGTGCCGCGGCCCCTGGGACCTCGCGTTCACGAGTGGACCGGTCTCCCTCCCGTCACTCGCGTCACGTGTGAATTCATTGTGGCGTTACGAGGAGGCGCTGCCTCCGCTCCCGTACGGGCCCGAGGTGAGCCTCGGCGAGGGCCGCACACCGCTCGTCCGTCTCACCGACTCGGTTTCGGCCAAACTCGACTTCCTCATGCCGACCCTGTCCTTCAAGGACCGGGGCGCCGCGCTGCTCGCCGCGCATGCCCGCCGCCTGGAGCCCCGCACGGTCCTCGCCGACAGCAGCGGCAACGCGGGAACGGCGATCGCCGCGTACGGCGCGCGGGCCGGGCTCGACTGCGTCGTGTACGTCCCCGAGGGCACGTCCCCGAAGAAGCTGGAGCAGATCCGGGCGCACGGGGCCCGGGTCGTCGAAGTGCCCGGCGACCGCGAGGCGACGGCCCGGGCGGCGCGCGAGGCGGCGGACGAACCGGGCGTCTTCTACGCCTCGCACGTGTACAACCCGTACTTCCTGCACGGCACCAAGACCTACGTCTACGAGCTGTGGGAGGAGCTCGGCGGACGCCTCCCGGACACGATCGTCGTCCCCGTCGGCAACGGCACCCTGCTCCTCGGCGCCGCCCTCGCCGTCGAGGAGCTGTACGGCCACGGGCTCGTCGAGCGCCGGCCCGCGCTCGTCGCCGTCCAGGCGGAGGCCGTGTCCCCACTGGCCGCCGCCTTCCACGCGGGCGCGGAGGACCTCACGGAGCCGGCCCCGGCTCGGGCCACCCTCGCCGAGGGCATCGCGATCCCGGCCCCGCCCCGCGCCCGGCAGATCCTGCGGGCGGTGCGCGCGACGGGCGGCACGTTCCTGACGGTGACGGAGGAACAGATCCGCGCCGCCCAGCGGGACCTGGCCCGCCGGGGCCTCTTCGTGGAGGCGACCGGCGTGGCCTGCTGGGCGGCGGTGAGCGCGACCCCGCCCCGCCCCGGGCTCACGGTGGTGCCGCTGTGCGGGGCGGGCGCGAAGACGGGTCTCGCGGCGTAACGGCTCAGAACTGGTCGGCGCCGTTGGGGAGTCGTACGGCTCAGAACTGGTCGGCCGTTGCGGAGTCGTACGGCTCAGAACTCGTCGGCGCCGTTGCGGAGTCGTACGGCTCAGAGCTCGTCGGCCGTTGCGGAGCTCGTACGGCTCAGAACTCGTCGGCGCCGTTGCGGAGCTCGTACGTCCAGTAGCCCGTCTTCGCGGCGGACTCGTCGACGGCGATGCCGCCGGCGGGGGCCTTCACGACGATGCTGCCCTCGGCCGGGCCCTCCGCGGCGAAGAGGTTCACGTTGAACTCGTTCACGACCTTGTTGTCCTCGTGGACACCGCCGAGCGCGATCCGCACGTTCGCGTAGGCGGGCTCGCCGGCCTTCAGGACGATCAGCGTGGCCGGCTTGCTCTTCGCGACGGCCGGGACGTCCTTGGCCGTCTGGATCGGGCCGAAGGCGATGAGCGGGTACTCGAGCAGGGTGCACGAGCGGCCGGAGGTGTTGGTGGCCGTGAGGACGATGTGCTCGGTCGGGACCTCGTCCGCCTTCGCCGCCGTGACCTTGATGTCGCCGTAGGCGCAGGCGGGGGCCTTCGCGGAGCTCTGGCCGCTCGTGGAGCCGGTCGTGGAGCCGGTCGTGGAGCCGGCCTTCGAGCCGCCGGTGGAGGCCGTGGAGCCCGTGGAGCCGCCCGTGGTCGAGCCGCCCGTGGAGCCCGAGCCGGTCTTCGTCGCGGCCTGGTCCGCCGTACCGCCACCGGCGGTGCCGGCGGCGGACGGGGCGGAGCTCGCGCTCCCCGCGTCCTTGACGCCGTCCCCGCCGCCGCAGGCGGTCAGGCCCAGCGAGAGGGCGGCGATGGCGGCGGCGGCCAGGACGGTGTTCTTGCGGTGGTTGCGCATGGTGGTACTCCCCCGTTGACGCGTTCGGTCGGCGCGTGCGGTCCACGCGCGCCGGTGCACCTCGCTCGGTGCTGTATCCAGCTTCCCGGCCCGCGCTGCCGTCCCGCTTGCGTACCGCTAACGTTCCGCTGACAGGCGCGAGAGGTGCGCCGCCGCCCGTGCCGAACCCTCGGCGTATCCGGCCGCTTCGGCGGCGACGATCGCACGTTCCAGCTGGTCGGCGGCCTCGTCGAGACGACCGATACCGGCCAGCGCCTCACCCCGGGTGATCTGCAGCGAGGCCTGGGTGACCACCGCGTCGGGCGCGACCAGTTCCCCGGCGCGAAGGGTGTGCGCGAGCGCCGCCTCGTACTCCTCCGCCTTCAGGCAGTGGCCCGCCAGGTGCTGGAGGGTCAGCACCTGGGTGGAGGGGTGGCCGGTGCGGTCGGCGAGGTCGACGGCGTGCAGCATCAGCAGCCCGGCCCGCTCGTGCTCCCCGCTCGCGTCCAGGACGGCGGCGTGGTTGACGTAGGCGATCGCCTCGCTGATCGCGTCTCCCGCACGGGCCGCAAGGCCGGGCGCCTTCTCCAGGTGGACGAGCGCCTCGGCGTCCCGGCCCTCCTCGTGCAGGATCCAGCCGAGCAGGGCACGCGTGCGCGACTGCGCGTCGAGGTCGCCGATCGCCTCGGCGGAGGCGAGCCCGGCCTCCAGGAGCGGGGTCCAGCCGTCCCCGATCCGCATGAGCATCAGCGGCCACTGCACGAGCGCGAGCCGCCAGGCCCGGTCGTGCATCCCGAGGGCGGCCGCGGCGGCGACCGCGCCCTCCAGGGCGGGGCGCTCGGCCGCGTACCAGTCGAGCGCCGCCGTACGGTCCTCGAACTCCCTGGTGGCGGCAGGACGTCGGGAGTCGGCGGGCAGCGAGTAGCAGGGCTGCGAGCCGGGTTCGGCGGCGGCGTCGGCCGCGAGGCCGGTGTACAGATAGTGGTCGAGGAGCCGGGGAAGGCCCTCGGGGTCGGCCTGCGGGGCGAGATGGCGGGCGTACAGCCTCACCAGGTCGTGCGGCGTCCAGCGGCCGGGGACGGCCTCGGTGAGCAGGTGGGCGGCGGCGAGCCGGTCCAGGTCGGCGGAGGCCTGACCTGGTGTCGTCCCGGCGAGCGCGGCCGCCGCGAACCGGTCCAGGTCGGAGCCGGTGTGCAGGCCCAGCGCGCGGAACATCCGGGCGGCCGACTCCGGCAGCTGCTGCACGGTGAGGTGGAGCGCGGCGGAGACGCCCCGGTCCTCCACGTCGAGGAGCGCCAACCGGCTCTGTTCGTCGGCGAGTTCGCCGACCATCGCGTCGAGCGTCCAGTGCGGCCGCTCGGCCAGGCGGGCGGCGGTCACCCGGAGGGCGAGCGGCAGGCCGTCGCAGAGCCGGGCGAGCCGGGTGGCGGCCGCCGGTTCGGCGGCGACCCGGTCCTTGCCGAGCACGGTGGTGAGCAGGGCCGCCGAGGCGGCGGGCTGAAGGTGTCCGAGCGGCACCGGGTGGGCGGCGTCGGAGGCGATGAGGCCGCCGAGCCGGTCGCGACTGGTGACGAGCGTCGTGCACGGGGCGCCGCCGGGCAGCAGCGGCCGGACCTGCTCGGAGGAGCGGGCGTTGTCGAGGACGACGAGCAGCCGCCGCCCACTGGTGAGGGAGCGGAACAGCGCACCGCGCGCGTCGACGGTCTCCGGGACCTTCTGCGGCGCGACACCGAGGGCGAGCAGGAACTCCCGCAGGACGGCGGCGGTCTCCGGCGCCGGGGTGTCGCTGAAGCCGCGCAGATCGGCGAAGAGCCGCCCGTCGGGGAAGTCGGCGCGCCGCTCGTAGGCCCAGTGGACGGCGAAGGCGGTCTTGCCGACGCCGGCGGGCCCGGTGACGAGACAGACGGGACCGTCCCCTGCACGCACGGCACGGTCGAGCGCGGCCAGCTCGCCCCCGCGGCCGGTGAAGCCGCGCGGGGCCCGCGGCAGGCCCTCGGGCGCCGGGGCCCTGACCTCGGTGGCGGGGCGGGGCACCGAGACGGGCTCGGCGGAGCGGAGCAGCGTCGCGTACGCCTCGCTGAGGGTCTCGCCGGGGTCGACGCCCAGTTCCTCGGCGAGCAGCCGGCGGGTCCGGTGGTACCAGTCGATCGCGTCCGACTGGCGGCCGGAGCGGGCGAGCGCCAGCATCAGCGCGGCGGCGAGGGACTCGCGCAGCGGGTGGGCGACGGCCTCGGTACGGAGGACGGCGGCGGCCCTGCCGTGCTCGCCGAGCTGTCCGTACGCCTCCGCCAGCGCCTCCACCGACGCGAGGCGCAGCTCCTCCAGGCCGCCGGCGGCGGCTTCGAGGGGCCTGCTGTGCACGGTCCCGGTGAGCGCGGGCCCCTGCCAGTACGACAGCGCCTCGCGCAGCATCCGTACGGCGTCGGCGGGCCTGCGCTGCACCCCGGCGAGCCCGACGAGCTCCTCGAAGCGGTGGGCGTCCACCAACGACTCGGGCATCCGCAGCACATACGCGGACCCCTGCGTGGCGAGCTCGACCCCGTACGCCTCGGCCCCGTGCTCGGCGAGCAGCGCCCGCAGCCGCGAGACGTGCCCCTGGAGCACGGTCTTGGCATGCGTGGGCGGCTCCTCCTCCCACAGGGCGTCGATCAACTGGCCGACGTTCACGGCACTGTTGGGCCGCAGCAGGAGCATGGCGAGCAGACTGGACCGCTTGGCGGGCCCCAAGGCTACGTCCCTGTCCTCCGTCACCAGCGCGACGGAGCCGAGCAGCCGGAACTCCACCTGTATACCTCCGCGATCCCTCTCCCCCATTTCCCGAGGAATCGAGGATACGTGGGCGGGAGGACGGCCTGTGCCGGGGCGGTCGGGCGGGCGGCGCACCACCGCCGGGTGTTCACCTGATTGCCCCCTGCCGCGTTGCCTCCCCTCGGCCCAGGTCATCGCATGGAGTGGGGGCGCGAGCCCGCAACGGGACCGCCGAAAGACGGGAAAGGGAGCCATGTACGTTCGCAGCATCTACGCAACGGGTGATCCGGCCAAGCTCGACGGGGTCGCCGAGGCGCTCCGGACCGAGGGGCGCGAGCTGCTGTCGTCGCAGCCGGGCTTTCGCGGGATGGGGCTGTTCGTCGACCGCGAGCTCGGCAAGCTCCTGGTGGGATCGTGGTGGGAGGACGAGGCCTCCCGGCAGGCCAGCTTCGAGAGCCTGAGCAAGCGGCGGGACGAGCTGCTCGCGCCCTTCGCGCGGACGATGATGATCGACAACTGGGAAGCGGCGGTCGCCCGGCGCGCAGAGGACGTCGGGCCCGGCGGAGGGTTCCGGCTGGTCCGCATGGACGTCGATCCGGCCGACATCGATCTGCTGGTGGACACGTTCCGCGACACCGCGCTGCCCAAGGTCCAGAAGATCCCCGGCCTCGACGGCATCTCCCTGCTCGTCGACCGCGACCGGGGCCGAGCCGCCGTCGGCGCGCTCTACGGCGAACGCGACGCCCTCGTGGCCTCACGCGGCGCCGTCGCGGCGGTCCGCGAGGAGGCCACGGCGAAGTCCCGCGCAACCACCAGCAGCCTGGAGGAGTTCGAGGTGGTCCTCGCCACGGCGGTCCCCCACACCTGAAACCGGCACGGACACACGAAAGGGGCCGAACTCGACGAGTCCGGCCCCTTCCACTGCGGCCTCACACGTTGAAGCGGAACTCCACGACGTCGCCGTCCTGCATGACGTACTCCTTGCCCTCCATGCGGGCCTTGCCGGCCGCGCGGGCGTCGGCGACCGAGCCCGTGTCGACGAGGTCGGCGAAGGAGATGACCTCGGCCTTGATGAAGCCCTTCTGGAAGTCGGTGTGGATGACACCGGCCGCCTCGGGGGCCGTCGCGCCCTGCTTGATCGTCCAGGCGCGGGATTCCTTCGGGCCGGCCGTCAGGTAGGTCTGGAGGCCGAGGGTGGCGAAGCCGACGCGGGCGAGGGTGGCGAGACCCGGCTCCTCGGCGCCGACCGACTGGAGGAGCTCCATGGCGTCCTCCTCGTCGAGCTCGGCCAGGTCCTGCTCCAGCTTGGCGTTGAGGAAGATCGCCTCGGCCGGGGCGACCAGGGCGCTCTGCTCGGCCTTGAAGGCCTCGTCCGTCAGCTCGTCCTCGTCCACGTTGAAGACGTACAGGAACGGCTTCGTGGTGAGGAGGTGGAGGTCGTGCAGGAGCTCCGCCTTCTCCGAGCCCTGGACGATGCCCTGCGAGAAGAGGGTGTCGCCCTTCTCCAGGATCGCCTGGGCGGCCTCGACGGCGGCGACCTTGGGCGCCGTGTCCTTCTTGATCCGCATCTCCTTCTGGAGGCGCGGCAGGACCTTCTCGATCGTCTGGAGGTCCGCGAGGATCAGCTCCGTGTTGATCGTCTCGATGTCGTCCTTCGGCGAGACCTTGCCGTCGACGTGGACGACGTTCTCGTCCTTGAAGGCGCGGATGACCTGGCAGATCGCGTCCGACTCGCGGATGTTCGCGAGGAACTTGTTGCCCAGGCCCTCGCCCTCGCTCGCGCCGCGCACGATGCCCGCGATGTCGACGAAGTCGACCGTCGCCGGGAGGATGCGCTGGGAGCCGAAGATCTCCGCGAGCTTGGTCAGGCGGGTGTCGGGGACACCGACGACACCGACGTTGGGCTCGATCGTGGCGAACGGGTAGTTGGCCGCCAGCACGTCGTTCTTGGTCAGGGCGTTGAACAGGGTCGACTTGCCGACATTCGGCAGACCGACGATTCCGATCGTGAGCGACACGGTGGCGACTTCCTGAAGGTGTGGATGGTGGGCCGATCCCCCAGTTTACGGGCGGGCCGAACCGGCCAGTGACGCCGACCTTCGGTCGTTCTCATGGGCAAGGTCACCCAAAGGGCGTGTCCCGGACCCGGTTACCGCCCCCTTCCGACCTACGTTGGTCGAGTGGAGCAGCACAGGACAAGTCAGCCGCAAGGCCGCCGAAGGCCGCAGACCCCCGCCACGCCGGTCGCACCGCCCGGCGCGCTCGTGGAGGGCGCGGCCGTCTACCGCGTGACCGGCAGGGCAGGGCGCGCCCGCGTGGAGCGGGCCGGAGCGGCGGCCGAGCCCGGCGCCCCCGCCGCGCGGCCCGCCGGACGGCGGCCCGTGCCGCCCCTCGTCCTCGCCCTGCGCCGGCTCCCCTCGCCCCGTCTCACCGGGCTCGGCGCCGGGCTCTTCGCCTCGGCCGTCATGCTGACCCTCGGCCTCCTCGACCAGCTGCTCCTCGACGGCTCCCCCGTCGTCTACGGGCTGCTGTTCCTGCCGGTCAGCGCCCTGACCGCGCTCTGGGTCCGGACCGCCGACCTCGTCACCGCCCCGATCGGCGTCCCGATCGCCTTCGCCGTCGGCGTCGTCCCCATCGCGGGCGGCACGGGCGGCTTCGGCGGCCAGGCCATGGCCGTCGTGACCGCCCTCGCCGTGCACGCCGGCTGGCTCTACGGCGGCACCCTCGTCGCCGGCGTCATCGCGAGCGTCCGCAAGATCCGGGACATGGGCCGCCGCCACCGGCGCACCACGCCCCGTGCGGGGTCGGGCGAGGGCCCGGGCGGGCGGGCACCGGCGGCGGGGCGCAGGCCGGTCGCGTAGTCGGATCCAAAATCCGGTAT
This sequence comes from Streptomyces sp. NPDC044003, assembly GCF_056435185.1. NCBI lineage: Bacteria > Bacillati > Actinomycetota > Actinomycetes > Kitasatosporales > Streptomycetaceae > Streptomyces > Streptomyces sp. NPDC044003. The sequence goes on from NZ_JBWKFA010000001.1 coordinate 701,663, forward strand.
TCGGATGCCGGATGCCGGATGCCGGATATTGGATGCCGGATATTGGATACCGGAGGCTGGATCCAATGTTCGGTATCCGTCTGTTGGATATTGGATCCCGGATCCTCGGGTTGGGCAGTGGATCCTGGATCCCCGCCCAGCCCAGCCCCCTCAGGCCGCCCCCGCCGCCATCCCCGCCCCCACGATCCCGGCGTTGTTCTGGAGCTCCGCCGGGACGATCTCCGCGCGGATGCCCTCGATCAGCGGCAGGAACTTGTCGGCCTTGCGGCTCACGCCGCCGCCGATGATGAACAGTTCCGGCGAGAAGAGCATCTCCACGTGCGCGAGGTACTTGCGCAGCCGCCGGGTCGCCCAGTGCTCCCAGCTGAGGTCCTCGTCCTCCTTGGCCTTCGTCGAGGCCCGGGTCTCCGCGTCGTGGCCCTTGAGCTCCAGGTGGCCGAGCTCGGTGTTGGGGACGAGGCGGCCGTCGACGAAGAGGGCGGAGCCGATGCCCGTGCCGAGGGTCAGCAGGATCACGGTGCCCTTGCGGCCCCGGCCCGCGCCGAAGGTCATCTCCGCGATCCCGGCCGCGTCGGCGTCGTTCAGGACGGTCACGGGGAGGCCGCCGAGACGGTCGCTCAGGAGGGTGCCGGCGTCGACGCCGATCCAGGACTTGTCGACGTTCGCGGCCGTACGGATGGTGGAGCCGGTCACCACGCCGGGGAAGGTCACCCCCACGGGCCCGGTCCAGCCGAAGTGCTCCACGACCTCCGCGACGCAGCCCGCCACACCGTCGGGTGTGGCGGGCTGCGGGGTCAGTACCTTGTGGCGCTCCTCGGCGAGCGTGCCGCGTTCCAGGTCCACGGGGGCGCCCTTGATGCCCGAGCCGCCGATGTCCACTCCGAAGACGTTCATGGACCCCACGGTAAGGGCTGGCGCGCCGCGCTACTCCTTGACGGACGCGACGGGCGCGGCGGGCGCGGCGGGCGCGGCGGGCGCGGCGGCCGCCGCGAGCTTCTCCGCCTCGGCCCGCAGGTCCTTGTTGCGGAGCTCCTTGGGCAGCGAGAAGGTCAGCGACTCGTCGGCCGTCTTGACGATCTCCACGTCCGCGTAGCCGCGCTCGGCGAGCCACTCCAGGACCTCCTGCACCAGGACGTCCGGGACGGAGGCGCCGGAGGAGAGGCCGACGCTGGTCACGCCCTCCAGCCAGGCCTCGTCGATCTCGCTGGCGAAGTCGACGAGGTACGCGGCGGGGACTCCGGCCTGCTTGGCGACCTCGACCATGCGGATCGAGTTGGAGGAGTTCTTCGAGCCGACGACGATCACCAGCTCGGCCTGGCCGGCGAGCTCCTTGATGGCGGTCTGGCGGTTCTGCGTGGCGTAGCAGATGTCGTCGGACGGCGGGGAGATCAGCTGCGGGAACTTCTCCTTCAGCGCGTCGACCGTCTCCATCGTCTCGTCGACCGAGAGGGTGGTCTGGGAGAGCCAGACGACCCGGGAGGGGTCGCGGACCTCGACCTTGGCCACGTCCTCGGGGCCGTCGACCAGCTGGATGTGGTCGGGGGCCTCGCCGGAGGTGCCGATGACCTCCTCGTGGCCCTCGTGGCCGATGAGGAGGATGTCGAAGTCGTCCTTGGCGAAGCGGACGGCTTCCTTGTGGACCTTGGTGACCAGGGGGCAGGTGGCGTCGATGGTCGCGAGCCGGCCGACGCGGGCCTCCTCGTGGACGGTCGGGGCGACGCCGTGCGCGGAGAACATCACGATGTTGCCCGGCGGCACCTCGGTCGCCTGGTCGACGAAGATCGCGCCCTTCCGCTCCAGGGTCTGGACGACGTACTTGTTGTGGACGATCTCGTGCCGGACGTAGATCGGCGCCCCGTACTGCTCCAGGGCCTTCTCCACGGCGATCACGGCACGGTCCACGCCCGCGCAGTAGCCGCGGGGGGCGGCGAGCAGGACACGCTTCGGGCGGTTCGTCGCGGGCGTTGCAGTCATGGGTCCCATCGTAAGGCCGCGTCGGTGGGCGGATGGAGCGGCGCCGTGGCCGAAACTGGCGCCATGGCTCAGGAGACGCAGGTGGCGGACCACGAGGGGCTCCGACGGAACCTCGGATTCCGTGACCTCGTGGTGTACGGACTGCTGTTCATCGCCCCCATGGCGCCGGTCGGCATCTTCGGCACCCTCGACGCGAAGTCGCACGGGGCCGTCGCACTGGTGTACGTCGTGGCCACCGTCGCCATGGCGTTCACGGCGTTCAGCTACGCCCAGATGGTGCGGGTCGCGCCGCAGGCCGGTTCCGTCTTCACGTACGCGCGCAAGGGCCTCGGGGAGGGGCCGGGCTTCATCGCCGGGTGGATGGCGATGCTCGACTACCTGCTGATTCCGGCCGTCGCCTACCTCTTCGCGGGCATCGCGATGGAGGCGCTGGTCCCGGAGGTGGACCGGTGGGTGTGGACCGGGATCGCCGTGGTGGTCACCACCCTGCTGAACCTGTGGGGCGTGCGGGCGGCGGCCCGGGTCGGCTTCGCGGTGCTCGCGATGGAGATCGTGGTCCTCCTCGTCTTCGCCGGCTCGGCGGTGGTGATGCTCGTACGGGACGGGGCGCGGCGCGACTGGTGGTCGCCGCTCACCGGTGACGGCTCGTTCTCGCTCGCCGCGGTGATCGGCGCGGTGTCGGTGGCCGTCCTGTCGTACCTGGGCTTCGACGCGATCGCGTCCTTCGCCGAGGAGGTCACGGGAGGTTCGCGGAAGGTGGCGCGGGCGGTGCTGTTCTGCCTGGCGCTCGCGGGCGTCCTGTTCGTGGCCCAGACCTGGCTCGTGGCGCTCCTGGAGCCGGTCTCCTCGGCCGAACTCGCCGCCGACCCGGCCAAGCAGGGCTCGGCCTTCTACGACGCCGTGGACGCCTCGGTCGGCGGCTGGCTGCACGACCTCGTGGCCGTCTCCAAGGCGATCGGCGCGGCCTTCGCGGCGCTCGCGGGGCAGGCGGCGGGCGGCCGGCTGCTGTTCGCGATGGGCCGCGACCGGCGCCTGCCGCACCTGCTCGCCCGCACCGACGGCGGTGTCCCGCGCGTGGCGCTGCTCGTGGCGGCGACGGTGACGATGATCGCGGCGCTGTGGGCGGCGCGGCGCGACGACGGCCTCGACCATCTGGTCTCGGTGGTCGACGTCGGCGCGCTGACCGCCTTCGTCCTGCTGCACGCGAGCGTGGTGGGCTGGTTCGCCGTGCGGCGGGCGGAGGGGCCGCCGCACTGGTTCAAGCACGTCGTGATGCCGGTGGTCGGCGCGGCGATCCTGATCGCGGTGATCGTCGAGGCCTCGGCCGCCGCGCAGGTGGTGGGTGTGGTGTGGCTGGGCGTGGGCCTCGTCGTCCTGGCGGTCCAGGGCGCGACCCGGACGTCCGCGCGCGCGTGACGCGGCCCGGTGGGCCCCGACCGCCCCGGACCGCCCGCGCGCCCCTGACGTTGTCGTACCGCGCGGTTACGCTCGGTCCATGGGTCTGACTACGTCCGCAGAAGCACCGCTTCCCGTCGGTGAGGTCTCCCGGATGATCGGGGGGTGGATCGACCGGCTCGGGGCGATCTGGGTCGAGGGGCAGATCACGCAGCTGTCGCGGCGCCCCGGCGCCGGGGTCGTCTTCCTGACGCTGCGGGATCCCTCGTACGACATCTCCATCGCCGTCACCTGCTACCGCCAGGTCTTCGACGCGGTCGCGGACGTCGTCTCGGAGGGCGCCAGGGTCGTCGTGCACGCCAAGCCCGAGTGGTACGCGCCGCGCGGGCAGCTGTCGCTGCGGGCGGTGGAGATCAAGCCGGTCGGGATCGGCGAGCTGCTCGCGCGCCTGGAGCAGCTGAAGCGGAGCCTGGCCTCGGAGGGCCTTTTCGCGCTCGACCGGAAGAAGCCGCTGCCCTTCCTGCCGCACCTCGTCGGCCTGGTCTGCGGCCGCGCCTCGGCGGCCGAGCGGGACGTCCTGGAGAACGCGCGCCGGCGCTGGCCCGCCGTCCGCTTCGAGGTGCGGAACGTCGCGGTACAGGGCGTGAAGGCCGTCCCGCAGGTCGTCCAGGCGGTCAAGGAGCTGGACGCGCACGAGGACGTGGACGTGATCATCGTGGCCCGGGGCGGCGGCAGCGTCGAGGACCTGCTGCCGTTCTCGGACGAGCAGCTGGTCCGGGCGGTGGCCGAGTGCCGTACGCCGGTGGTGTCCGCGATCGGGCACGAGCCGGACTCCCCGCTGCTCGACCTGGTGGCCGATCTGCGCGCCTCGACGCCGACGGACGCGGCGAAGAAGGTCGTGCCGGACGTCGGCGAGGAGCTGGACCGGGTGCGCGGGCTGCGGGACCGGGCGCTGCGGACCGTGCGCGGCCTCCTGGAGCGCGAGGAGCGCGGTCTGGCGCACGCGCTGGCGCGGCCCGTCATGGAGCACCCGCAGCGCATGGTCGAGGTCCGCGAGGACGAGCTCGCGGCGCTCCTCGCGCGGAGCCGGCGGGTCCTCGGGCACCTCCTGGACCGGGCGGACTCGGAGCTCTCGCACACGCAGGCGCGTGTCCGGGCGCTGTCGCCCGCCGCGACGATGGAGCGGGGGTACGCGGTGCTCCAGCGGGCGGACGGGGCCGTGGTCCGCTCGCCCGGGGAGGTCGCGGAGGGCGAGGAGCTGCGGGCCAGGGTCGCCGAGGGCGAGTTCACGGTGCGGCGCGTGGCCGATCCGGCCTGAGCCAAGAGGTCCGGCCCGAGCCAGGAGGTCCGGCCTCAGCCAAGAGGTCCAGCCCGAGCGAAGAGGTCCGGCCTGAGCGAAGAGAACGGCCCGAGCGAAGAGATCCGGCCTGAGCGAAGAGAAACGGATACCAAGGATGGAGCGGCACATGGCAGCGGGAACGGACGCGGGTACGGACACCAGCGCGGAAGAGGCGGCCCTCGGCTACGAGCAGGCGCGGGACGAGCTGATCGAGGTCGTCCGGCGGCTCGAAGCGGGCGGGACGTCCCTGGAGGAGTCCCTCGCGCTCTGGGAGCGCGGCGAGGAGCTGGCGAAGGTGTGCCGGCGCCGCCTGGAGGGGGCGCGGGCCCGGCTCGACGCCTCACTGGCGGCGGAGCGCGCGGCCGAGGCGGAGGACGAGGACGAGTAGCCCCGGCCTCCGGCGCGGGCGGCGCCCCTCACGGCCGCGCCCCCGCATGTAGACTCCGAGTGAACCGGATCACTATCCGGATAGATTAGTTGAATTTTCACCAATCCTGGGCGTACTGTCGAGACATCGCTCGAACTTCGTACGGGCGAACCCCCTTTGCAGTCCGGAAGGTACGCAGCATGTCTCTCGCCCTTGACGCCGTCGCCCAGGACCTCCTCTTCCGCGAGGCCCGCACCGCCAACACGTTCACCGACGAGCCGGTGACCGACGAGCAGGTTCAGGCGATCTACGACCTGGTGAAGTACGGCCCGACCGCCTTCAACCAGACCCCGCTGCGCATCACCCTGGTCCGCTCCCCCGAGGCCCGCGAGCGCCTGGTGAAGCACATGGCCGAGGGCAACCAGGCCAAGACCTCCGCCGCCCCGCTGGTCGCGATCCTCTCCGCCGACAACGAGTTCCACGAGGACCTCCCGTCCCTGCTCCCGCACTTCCCGCAGGCCAAGGACATGTTCTTCTCGGAGCGCCCGGTCCGCGAGGGCTCCGCCCTCCTGAACGCCGCCCTCCAGGCCGCCTACTTCATCGTGGGCGTCCGCGCCGCCGGCCTGGCCGCCGGCCCGATGACCGGCCTGGACTTCGCCGGCGTCCAGAAGGAGTTCCTGGACGACGACCACACCCCGCTGATGGTCGTCAACATCGGCAAGCCGGGCGAGGACGCCTGGTTCCCGCGCTCCCCGCGCCTCTCCTACGACGAGGTCGTCACCACCGTCTGAGCCTGACGGCACACGGAAGGGCCCCGCACTCCACGAGTGCGGGGCCCTTCCCGTACGCATACGGATCAGAGGTACACGGATCAGACCTTCTGCGACCGGAGCGAGCCGGCCATCTCGGCCAGCCGCTCGAAGGAGGCCGTGCCGGTCACCACGGTCGTCGCGCCGTTCTCCGTGCGGACCAGCGCGTCGTACTTCGGACCCTCCCAGCGCTGCCAGACCTGGCCCGCGACCGTCTGGGTCTTCCCGGTGTTCTTCGCCTTCCGGGTCACCTCGGGCACGAACTTCCCCGGCTCGGCCGTCGACTGGTTCACGGCCACGTACTGGGTGTCCGGGGAGAGGAAACCGAGCTGCCAGGCGTCGGACTTCTCGCGCTTGTACGAGACGACCGTCGCCTTCCAGCCCTCGCCCAGGCCCTCGGGGGCCAGCACCGGATACGGCGCCGCCCGCTGGGCCGTGAGGAGCTCGACCCGGTAGTCCTTCGCCTTGACCGGGTCCGCGCTCTCGTCGTGCGGGATGAAGAGATACATCACGCCCGCGGCGACCATGATCACCCCGAGGGACTGGAACATCCCGCGTACCGTCTGCCTGCCTCGCATACCTGCCACGCCCACCATGGTCGCATCATGGTGTTGTGCTCATACGTGGGCCCCTCTGCTCATTTTGTCGACGTACCGATAGAGTCGCATCACCCTCTTTTTCCCGGCCGTCGCCGTACAGAAAGGTGCGCTCCGATGACCGAGCACCACCACCTTCCGCCCGAGCTTGTCGTTTCCCCCGAGGCACCGGACCGGAACCTCGCCCTGGAGCTGGTCCGTGTCACCGAGGCCGCCGCCATGGCCGCAGGCCGCTGGGTCGGTCGCGGCGACAAGATCGGCGCGGACGGGGCGGCGGTCAACGCCATGCGGACCCTGATCTCCACCGTCTCGATGAACGGCGTCGTCGTCATCGGCGAGGGCGAGAAGGACGAAGCCCCGATGCTCTTCAACGGCGAGCGGGTCGGCGACGGCACCGGCGCCGAGGTCGACATCGCCGTCGACCCGATCGACGGCACGACCCTGAACGCCAAGGGCATGCCGAACGCGATCGCCGTCCTGGCCGCCGCCGACCGCGGCACCATGTTCGACCCGTCCGCGGTCTTCTACATGGACAAGCTGGTCACCGGCCCCGAGGCCGCCGACTTCGTCGACATCAACGCCCCCGTCTCGGTCAACATCCGCCGGGTCGCCAAGGCCAAGAACTCCTCGCCCGAGGACATCACGGTCGTCATCCTGGACCGCCCCCGCCACGAGGGCATCGTCAAGGAGATCCGCGAGACCGGCGCCCGGATCAAGTTCATCTCGGACGGCGACGTCGCCGGTTCGATCATGGCCGTCCGCGAGGGCACCGGCGTCGACATGCTCATGGGCATCGGCGGCACCCCCGAGGGCATCATCTCCGCCTGCGCCATCAAGTGCCTCGGCGGCGTGATCCAGGGCAAGCTGTGGCCGAAGGACGACGCCGAGCGCCAGAAGGCGCTGGACGCGGGCCACGACCTGGACCGCGTGCTCTCCACGAACGACCTGGTCAGCGGCGACAACGTGTTCTTCGTCGCGACCGGCATCACCGACGGCGAGATCCTGCGCGGGGTGCGCTACCGCGCCGAGACGGCGACCACGCAGTCGCTGGTCATGCGCTCGAAGTCCGGCACGATCCGCCAGATCGACTCGACGCACCGCCTCTCGAAGCTGCGCGCGTACAGCAAGATCGACTTCGACCGCGCGAAGTAACGCTTCCGCGAAGTAACGCTTCGGTGCAGTAACGCTTCGGCGCGACGGTACGAAGAGGGGCGCCCCCATGTGCGGTGGGGGCGCCCCTTCTCGTACGGGCACGGGGAAGGTCTCCGCGGTCCCGTCAGCCCGCCTGGGCGATCCGCTCGGTCGCGGCGGCCTTCCGCAGCTCCACCTCACGGCGCCGGCGCCGGGCGAGGACGACGCGGCGCTCCGCCGCGGTGAGCCCGCCCCACACCCCGTATGGCTCGGGCTGCAGCAGTGCGTGCTCCCGGCACTCGACCATCACCGGACAGCGCGCGCAGACCCGCTTGGCCGCCTCCTCGCGGGCGAGCCGCGCGGCGGTCGGCTCCTTGGAGGGCGCGAAGAAGAGCCCGGCCTCGTCCCGGCGGCACACCGCCTCCGCGTGCCATGGACCGGCCTCGTCCTCCCGGGCAGGGGCGCGCTGAGGGGGTACGGCGGCGACCTGGAGGGGCTGATGCGGCAGTTGCAGCACGGTCTACTCCTGACGACGGCTTCGCGAGCGAGCGGCGATGCACCAGCCCTACCCGCTGTGCGCGCGCCTATGCACTGCGTGCCCCGCCGTTCCGCACTGCGGATACCCGAGGGCGAATTCCGGTCACCTCCCGGAACACCCCGCAGGTGTTGCCCGGGCCGCCCCGGGCGTCAGTGCCCGAGGTGCTTGCGGACCCTGCCCTGGAGGTCGGTGATCCACTTGCCGCGCTTGGGCCTGGCCTCGACGTTCCCGAAGACCGAGTAGCCGTTGATGACGACGACCGGGGCCTGCGGGTCGACCCCTTCCAGGGTCACGACCTCGAAGTTCCCGAAGATGCCGCTGCCGCTGCCGCGGAGGCTGATGTTCTCCGGGACCCGCACCTCGACGTTGCCGAAGATGGAGGTGGCGTTGATGGTGGTCAGCCGCTGGGCGAAGATCGCCTCGGTCAGGTCGATCTCGACGTTCCCGAAGAGCGCGAAGGCGTTCGTCCGGCGGCTCACCCGCCAGCGGCCCTTGCGGGTCGTGCTGGAGAAGATCGCGACGAGGTTCTCCGCGGGGCCCTCGGTGTCGTCGGAGCCCCAGGCCGAGGCCGGTTCGGACTCGTGGGCGGTCCGGGCGGCCGGCAGGTCGCGGACGATCGGCTCCAGTTCCCCGACGGTCTTGGCCCGGTAGACCGCGTCGATGCGGTCCGAGTGCTCCTCGGGGTCGAGCCGTCCCTCGGCCAGGGCGTCCCTGAGGATGTCCGCGATGCGGTCCCGGTCCGCGTCCGAGGCCCGCAGCGAGCCCTGCGGATCGGCGAAGGCGGGCCCGGCGAGAGCCGGCTCGGCGGGGGCGACCTGCGGCTGCGGCTGCGGCTGCGGCTGCTTCTCGGGTTCGGGCTGCTTTTCGAGATCCACGGAACCAGCCTAGCGAAACGCGATAGATCGCAACCAGAGGGAGAGACCCCGGTCCCGTCCCCTAGGGGACACCCCAGGGTTCGCCGACGCAGGCGTCCCGGACTCGCCAGCGCTGGCGTCCCGGATTCACCGACGCGGGCATCCCGGACTCGCCAACGCGGGCATCCCGGACTCGCCGACGCAGGCGTCCCGGACTCGCCGACGCGGGCATCCCGGACTCGCCGACGCGGGCATCCCGGATTCACCGACGCGGGGGGGCGCGGACATACCCCCGCCGGGGCACGGAAACACGCCATTCCGGTGCGGTCCCACCCCCTACTGAGCCTTACCTCACAGGATCGCCGCCGCCCCCGCGTCTTACGCTGGAGGGCGCGCCGCCAACGGAGGCGGCGCAGCTGTCTGCCGAGTGAGGAATGGCCGCCGTCATGCCTGAGTTTGCGTACTCCGATCTGCTCCCCCTGGGAGAGGACACCACGCCCTACCGCCTGGTGACCTCCGAAGGTGTCTCCACCTTCGAGGCCGACGGGCGTACGTTCCTCAAGGTCGAGCCGGAGGCGCTGCGGAAGCTGGCCGCCGAGGCCATCCACGACATCCAGCACTTCCTGCGCCCGGCCCACCTGGCCCAGCTGCGCCGGATCATCGACGACCCCGAGGCGTCGAGCAACGACAAGTTCGTCGCGCTCGACCTCCTCAAGAACGCGAACATCGCCGCCGCCGGCGTGCTGCCGATGTGCCAGGACACCGGCACCGCGATCGTCATGGGCAAGCGCGGCCAGAACGTGCTGACCTCGGGCCGTGACGAGGAGGCCCTGTCCAAGGGCATCTACGACGCGTACACCAAGCTGAACCTGCGCTACTCGCAGATGGCCCCGGTGACCATGTGGGAGGAGAAGAACACCGGCTCGAACCTGCCCGCGCAGATCGAGCTGTACGCGACCGACGGCGGCGCGTACAAGTTCCTCTTCATGGCCAAGGGCGGCGGCTCGGCCAACAAGTCCTTCCTCTACCAGGAGACGAAGGCGGTCCTGAACGAGGCCTCCATGATGAAGTTCCTGGAGGAGAAGATCCGTTCGCTCGGCACGGCCGCCTGCCCGCCGTACCACCTGGCGATCGTCGTCGGCGGCACGAGCGCCGAGTTCGCGCTGAAGACCGCGAAGTACGCCTCCGCGCACTACCTGGACGAGCTGCCCACCGAGGGCTCCGCCGAGACCGGCCACGGCTTCCGCGACAAGGAGCTGGAGGAGAAGGTCTTCGAGCTGACGCAGAAGATCGGCATCGGCGCGCAGTTCGGCGGCAAGTACTTCTGCCACGACGTCCGCGTCGTCCGTCTCCCCCGCCACGGCGCCTCGCTGCCCGTCGCGATCGCCGTGTCCTGCTCGGCCGACCGCCAGGCCGTCGCGAAGATCACCGCCGAGGGCGTCTTCCTGGAGCAGCTGGAGACCGACCCGGCGCGCTTCCTGCCGGAGACGACGGACGAGCACCTCTCCGAGGAGAGCGACGTCGTCACGATCGACCTGAACCAGCCGATGGACGAGATCCTCGCCGAGCTGACCAAGTACCCGGTGAAGACCCGCCTGTCCCTCAACGGCCCGCTGGTCGTGGCGCGCGACATCGCGCACGCCAAGATCAAGGAGCGCCTGGACGCGGGCGAGGAGATGCCGCAGTACCTGAAGGACCACCCGGTCTACTACGCGGGCCCCGCGAAGACCCCCGAGGGGTACGCCTCCGGCTCCTTCGGCCCGACGACGGCCGGCCGCATGGACTCGTACGTGGAGCAGTTCCAGGCGGCGGGCGGCTCGAAGGTCATGCTGGCCAAGGGCAACCGGAGCAAGCAGGTCACGGACGCGTGCGGCGCGCACGGCGGCTTCTACCTCGGCTCGATCGGCGGCCCGGCGGCGCGTCTCGCGCAGGACTGCATCAAGAAGGTCGAGGTCGTCGAGTACGAGGAGCTCGGCATGGAGGCGGTCTGGAAGATCGAGGTCGAGGACTTCCCGGCCTTCGTCGTCGTCGACGACAAGGGCAACGACTTCTTCCAGAACCCGGCGCCCGAGCCGACGTTCACGCACATCCCGGTGCGGGGTCCCGGCCTCGGCTGATCCCCAGGGCTCTCACGACGCCCCTCGGCCCTTCCGGGCCGGGGGGCGTCGTCGATCTCCGCTCAGAAAGTCGCTACCGACCGGTAGCCCTCCCGTTGCCTACTGGTCAGTATGGGTCGCGAGCATGTCAACCACTGAGCCGGTTCGACCCCTCGGGAGCCCCCCATGCCCTCCGCCAAGACCACCGCCGCGGCCCTCGGCCTGACCGCCGTCCTCGTCGTCGGCGCCGCGCCCGCCGCCTCCGCCGCCGACCCCGACACCCACGTCACCTCGGCCGCGGCCCTCGCGGACGTCGACTACACGACCTGGCGCCACGACGTCGCGGCCGTCGTCGCCGAGGCCCGCCCGTACATCGAGGCGCGCTCCGAGAACGCGGGCCGCGAGAAGCAGGCCATCGTCCTCGACATCGACAACAGCTCCCTGGAGACGGACTTCCACCCGTTCTGGGAGCTGCCGACCCCGGCCATCGCGGACGTGCGCGCGCTCGTCAACGACGCCCACGCGCGCGGGGTGGCCGTCTTCTTCGTCACCGCCCGCCCGGGCATCATCTACTCCCTGACGGACTGGAACCTGAAGAAGGCCGGCTACCCCGTCGACGGGCTGTACGTGCGCTCGCTCCCCGACCTGTTCGCCGAGGTCAGCGCGTACAAGACCGAGAAGCGCGCCGAGATCGAGGCCAAGGGCTACACGATCATCGCGAACATCGGCAACAACACGACCGACCTCGTCGGCGGACACGCCGAGCGCGCCTTCAAGCTCCCGGACTACGGCGGCAAGCTGTCGTAACGGCGGCCTCACCGCGTGGTGATGTGGAACTCCATCCGGTTGTAGTCCCCGTCGGGGGTCGTACTCACGTATCCACGCGCCTGCGTGAAGTCGCCGGTGCCTCCGGTGATGGCGACGTCGTAGGCGGCCGGCGCCTCGTTCGAGATGTCGAAGGTGACGAGGGCCTGGGCGGTGAGCTGTCCGCCCGGTCCGCCGTTCAGGACGAAGGTACCCACGCAGTTCACGTCGGCCTGGTCACCGGAGACACGCACCACGGCGCAGGTCACGCCGTCGCGGCCGACCTTGGTGCCGCCCTTGGTCTTGTACAGGTCGTCGGCGATCGTGAAGACGTCCCCGGCCTTGGGTGGCGGCCCGCTCTCGCTCGCCCCGGCGGCCGGGACCTCCTTGGCGTAGAGCGTGAACTCGAAGCCGTCTCCGTCGTCGGCGAAGGCGGAGACGGGGGCGGCGGCGAAGGAGACGGCCGCGATGGCCGCGACCGTGCAGACGCCGAGCACGCCGGTCCTCCTGAAGCTGCGGATCATGTCCTGCCTCCCGTGGGATGGGGGTCCCCCTCGGCATGCTTCACATTGTCCGGCGCTCACGCCGGATTCGCCCGTCCGGCGCAATCCCCGGCGGTCACGTCGGGGATCATGGCGCCATGCCAGAAAGAGCCCGCCCGATACGTACGTCCGCCGTCCCCGCCGTCCTGGTGGCGGCCGGGCTGCTGCTGACCGCCTGTGGAACGACCCCGAAGCCGGACGCCCCGGCGGCCGGCTCGCCCAAGGCCTCGCCGAAGGCCCCGACGAAGCCCGAGGCCGCCGCGACCCTCGGCGGTCCGGGTTCGGCCTGCGCGCTGCCCGTCTCCTTCGCGCTCGCGGAGGACTGGAAGCCGGAGGCCGTCGAGAACCCCGAGGACCCGGAGTTCGCGGCGCTCACCCGGCAGGGCCCGGCCACGGTCCGCTGCGAGGTCGACGCGAAGCCCTCCGGGAACATCGGCTACCTGCGGGTGTGGACGGCCCCGAAGGGCCCGGCGCGGACGGCTCTCGAAGGCTTCGTGAAGGCGGAGAAGGGCAGTTCGGCGGCCTCCTACCGGGAGACGAAGGCGGGCGCGCTGCCCGCGACCGAGGTGACCTACACGGTCCACAACAAGCTGATGGAGGAGTCCAAGGAGGAGCGGGCCTTCGCCGTCTCCACCCCGAAGGGGACGGTCATCGTCCATCTCGGCGGGCTCGACACCGACGAACACCGGGCGATGCTCCCGGCCTACGAGCTGGCGAAGAGCACGACGAAGGCGCTCTGAGCACGCCGAGCACTCCCCCAGGCTGAGAGCACGCCGAGCCCTCCCCCAAGCTGAGAGCGCGCCGACCGCTCCGCCGGGCCGAGAAGGCGCTCCGATCCTGCGACCGCTCCCCGGGCATGACCGTGGCCCCCCGTCCCGCACCGGACGAGAGGCCACGGCGTACTCGGGGCTCCTAGGCGAACTTCTGGTTCGCGGAGCCGTCGCAGTTCTGGAGCCGGATCGGCTCCTTCGCCGCGCCCTGGGCGAGGCAGAGTCCGGTCGCGGCGGCGGGCCGGATCGTGGCGCCGTCACGGACGAACCTCTGGTTGGCGGCGCCGCTGCAGTTCCAGACGATGAGGGCCTTGCCGGCCTGGTAGGCGGCTCCGGGCACGTCCAGGCAGCGGTCCTGGGTGAGCTGGGTGTGGACGGTCTTCCGGGCGGAGTCGTACCACCAGCCCTGGTTGCGGCCGCCGTGGCAGTCCCAGCCGAGGACGGCGGTGCCGTTGGCGGACTCGGAGGCGTTGACGTCCAGGCAGTTGCCGGTCGCCTGGTTCCTCAGCGGCTGGTACGCGTCGTCCCAGGCGAGCGGGAAGAGCGTCGGGGTGCCGGAGGAGTTGACGTCGGCGCAGCTCGCCTCGCGCAGGCCCGAGTTGTAGATCTGGGTCAGGCAGGACGCGAAGGCTCCGTGGCCGCTCTTGTTGGGGTGGAAGGACTGGCGTACGGAGTTCTCGTCGAGGCCGCCGGGCTTGGAGAGGTCGATGTAGAGGCCCCGGGCCCAGGTGTCCTCCATGCAGACCTCGTGGCCGTGGAAGAGGCGCGAGTTGTCGAGGTAGGTGGCCCCGGTGTCGGCCGCGATCCTGCGCATGCCGCGCTCGAAGGCGGGGACGGCGGAGTTGCGGCCCCACTTGGTGTCGGAGTCGTACCCCATGCCGCCGCAGGAGAGCTTGCCGGGGAAGTTCGGGTTGTCGTGGAAGTCGGGGCCGATCGGGCTGGGGTAGCCCATGACGACGAGCTTGTAGTCGCCGTCGGCGTATCCGGCGTCGCGCATGACGGTCCTCAGGTCGCGGACGGTCTGCTCGACCTTGGGGACGAGTCCGTCGACGCGGGCCTGCCAGCCGGGGGCGTACTTGGGCTCGCAGGTGCCCTGGCTGAGCACGTACCGCTGGACGCAGTCGGTCATGACGGGCCCGAACTGCAGGTCGTCGTTGGCGCCGGCGACGAGCAGGACCATCTTGATGCGGGTGTTGCGGGCCTTGACCGCGAGGTTGTCGCTCTGGACGAGCTCGTCGGCGTACTGCTTGGAGCCGCCGATCCGGATGTTCCCGGTGTAGGCGCCGGAGCAGGACACGTTGAAGGTGAGGTCCGCGGGGATCCCGGTGCGGTGGATCGCGGCGTCCGGGGAGCGGTGGCACCAGTTGGTGGGCCCGTTGGTGGGCGACTCGTACGTGCCCGTGCCCTCGCCGGAGATCTCGCTGTCGCCGAGCGAGATCAGGCCCGTCCTGCGTTCGGCGAGCGGGCGCTCCTCGGGGCTGCCGTAGATCTTGGTGGCCTCGGCAGCCCGGATCGCCTCCAGCTCGGGAGAGAGCGGTACGGAGGTGATTCCGGCCGCGGTGCTCGTGTCGACCGCGCCGGCGGGGGCGGCGGCGGTCATGCTGCCGAGGGCCGCCGCGGCGGCGGCGACGGCCGCGACGGGCCAGCGGAGTCTGTACCTGGTGCGCTTCACTGCGCCTCCTGGAAGTGGGGTTACCCACGGTTTTTACTGGCCGGTACGCACCTTGGGAATACATCGAACAAGACAAGTGCTCATCTTTTTCGGGGGGTTGGGGGGCGCCCCCCGAAGAACGCAGCTTGGAGGCTGAGAAACATGAACGACACGGACGGCTACCGCATCGAGCACGACTCCATGGGTGAGGTGCGGGTCCCCGCGCACGCCAAGTGGCGCGCCCAGACCCAGCGTGCGGTGGAGAACTTCCCGGTCTCCGGACAGCGCCTGGAGCGCGCCCACATCGAGGCCCTGGCCCGGATCAAGGCCGCGGCGGCCAAGGTCAACGCCGAGCTCGGGGTGATCGAGAAGGACCGCGCGGAGGCGATCGTCTCGGCGGCGGAGGAGGTCGCCGAGGGCCGCTGGGACGAGCACTTCCCCGTGGACGTCTTCCAGACCGGCTCGGGCACCTCGTCCAACATGAACACCAATGAGGTGATCGCCACCCTCGCCACCGAGCGGCTCCCCGAGGGCCGCGAGGTCCACCCCAACGACCACGTCAACGCCTCGCAGTCCTCGAACGACGTCTTCCCGTCCTCCATCCACATCGCGGCCACCGCCGCCGTCACCCGCGACCTGATCCCGGCCCTGGACCACCTGGCCGCCTCCCTGGAGCGAAAATCGGCCGAATTCGCGTCGGTCGTGAAGTCCGGACGTACGCATCTGATGGATGCCACCCCGGTCACCCTGGGCCAGGAGTTCGGCGGCTACGCGGCCCAGGTCAGGTACGGCGCCGAGCGGCTGCGCGCCTCGCTCCCCCGGCTCGCCGAACTCCCACTCGGCGGTACGGCGGTGGGCACCGGCATCAACACCCCGGCCGGCTTCTCCGCGGCCGTCATCGCCGAGGTCGCCCGCGCGACCGGGCTGCCGCTGACGGAGGCCCGCGACCACTTCGAGGCCCAGGGCGCCCGCGACGGTCTGGTGGAGACCTCCGGGCAGCTGAGGACCCTCGCCGTCTCCCTCACCAAGATCGCCAACGATCTGCGCTGGATGGCCAGCGGCCCGCGCACCGGCCTCGCCGAGATCAACCTCCCCGATCTCCAGCCGGGCTCCTCGATCATGCCGGGCAAGGTGAACCCGGTGATCCCCGAGGCGGTCCTGATGGTCGCCGCGCAGGTGACCGGAAACGACACCACCGTGGCGGTGGCGGGCGCGGCCGGGAACTTCGAGCTCAACGTGATGCTGCCGGTGATGGCCAAGAACCTGCTGGAATCCGTACGGCTTCTGGCCAACGCCTCCCGGCTGCTCGCCGACCGCACGGTCGACGGGATCACGGCGAACGTGGAGCGCGCCCGCGAGTACGCCGAGTCCTCCCCGTCCGTGGTCACCCCGCTGAACAAGTACATCGGCTACGAGGCGGCCGCGAAGGTCGCGAAGAAGTCCCTCGCCGAGCGGAAGACCATCCGCGAGGTGGTCCTGGAGTCCGGCTACGTCGAGCGGGGCGACCTCACCGTCGAGCAGCTCGACGAGGCGCTGGACGTGCTGCGCATGACACGCCCGTAGGCGCGGGACGTGCTGCGCATGACGCACCCGTAGGCGCGGGACGTGCCGCGCGGGACCCACCCCCAGGCGCGGGTGCCGCCGGCGGTGACCGGCCGGTAGCCGAATCGTCCATGTCCGGTAGCCGACTCCTCCGTGATCTGTGCCGCAGCGGTCGTGGGAGCGCGCCCCTAAGATCTGCGCATGACAGGATCGGGCGGCTCTCAGCACTGGGCGCCGGGGGATCACATCCTCTGGCGCTACCGCGGCAACGGCACCGGAGCGGTGCACATCTGCCGGCCGGTGACGGTCGTCCAGGACACGCCCGAGCTGCTCGCGGTCTGGATGGCGCCCGGCACCGAGTGCGTCCGGCCCGTGCTCGCCGACGGCACGGCCGTCCACGAGGAGCCGCTCGCCACCCGCTACACCGCCCCGCGCACCACCGAGCGCACCCGCTGGGCCGGCAGCGGGGTGCTCAAGCTGGCGCGGCCCGGCGAGCCGTGGTCGGTGTGGCTGTTCTGGGAGCGCGGCTGGCGCTTCCGCAGCTGGTACGTGAACCTGGAGGAGCCGCGGGTCCGGTGGTCCGGCGGCTTCGACTCCGAGGACCACTTCCTCGACATCTCCGTCTACCAGGACCGCAGCTGGCTGTGGCGGGACGAGGACGAGTTCGCGCAGGCCCAGCGGTCCGGCCTGATGAGCCCGGAGCAGGCCGCCCGGGTGCGGGCGGCCGGGGAGCGGGCGGTGGAGCGGATCAAGACGTGGGGGACGCCGTTCGCGGACGGCTGGGAGGACTGGCGGCCCGATCCGGGTTGGCGGGTTCCGCAGCTGCCGGCGGACTGGGATCGCACCCCGGCGCACACGGCGCCGTGAGACCCTTGATGCGCCCCAGGGGTTCAAACGTAGGATCGTCCTCCGCACGGCAGAGACGGACCGAACACCACGTCAGACCGACCGAACAGCACGTCAACGACTCAGCACAGCGCAGGACCTGACCAGAAGTCATCCACGAGGGGGAGAGCAGTGCCGGACGTGTGCCCGGGTGTTCCGACCCCTGCCGTTGCCGCAGCTCGCGAAACGTCCACATCCGCTGCATACGAAGGGTTTACCCCCGGCGAAGGCGCGGCATCGGCGAGAAGAGCGAGTGCATCGCACCACCGGCCCGGACGGACGGAATCCCACGCGTGACGGAGCATCCCACCTCCCACGAAGGCCGGCAGCCCCTGGCTGCCCGGTCGCAGGAACGCGCGCGCCCTCGCCAGGAGGCGGCGGCCGGCCTGCCCTCCGACGTGCCCGCCCAGGCGGGCGGCCCGGCGACCCCCGCGACCCCGGGCGCTGAGGCACCCGCACAGCCCACCGCACCGGAGACCCCGGTCGGCACGGGCCACCCGAGCGCCCCCGGCGGCACCGGCCACCCGACCGACCCGGGCGGTACGGGCCACCCCGGCGGCCCCGGTGCCGTCGCCGTCGCCGTCTCCCCGCAGCATCCCGGCGGGGCGCGCGGTGGGGACACCGCCGCGCGGCGGGAGGGCGACCGGCTGCGGTTCGTCGGGGCCGCGACCCGGCGCATCGCGCGCGGCATCGACCTGGACGAGATCGTCCTCGGCCTGTGCCGGGCCACCGTGCCGACCTTCTCCGACGAGATCCTGGTCTATCTCCGCGACCCGCTCCCGGTGGGCGACGAGCGGCCGGTGGCGCCGTTCGTGCTGCGCCTGCGCCGCACCGACCGACTCCGGTTAAGCGATCTGGAGGGCGAGGAGCTCGTCCTCGTACCCGATCCGGATCCGACCCCCGCGGCCGAACTCTGCGAGGTGCGGAACGGCGGGACGCTCGCCGAGGTGCTGCGCGGGGTGCGGCCGGTCTTCGGCGACTCCGCGGCCGCCAAGTCGGCCCTCACCGAACTGCTCGGCCCCGAGCACCCGTTGCCCGGCGGGCTGCGGGCGGTCCTCGCGCCGCTGCGCGGCCGGCGCCGGGTGATCGGCGCGGCCGTGTTCCTGCGCCGCCCGGAGCGGGCCGGCTTCGAGCCGAACGACCTGCTCGTCGCGGCGCAGCTGGCCACGCACACGGCGCTCGGCATCGACAAGGCCGTGCTGTACGGCCGTGAGGCGTACATCGCGGACGAGCTCCAGCGGACGATGCTGCCGGACTCGCTGCCGCAGCCGACCGGCGTCAAGCTGGCCTCGCGCTATCTGCCGGCGGCCGAGACGGCCCGGGTCGGCGGCGACTGGTACGACGCGATCCCGCTGCCCGGCAGCAGGGTCGCCCTGGTCGTCGGCGACGTCATGGGCCACTCCATGACCTCGGCGGCGATCATGGGCCAGCTGCGCACCACGGCGCAGACCCTGGCCGGTCTCGACCTGCCGCCGCAGGAGGTCCTGCACCACCTGGACGAGCAGGCGCAGCGGCTCGGCGAGAACCGCATGGCGACGTGCATGTACGCGGTGTACGACCCGGTCTCGCACCGGATCACCGTCGCCAACGCGGGCCATCCGCCACCGATACTGCTCCACCTGGGCGGCCGTGCCGAGGTGCTGCGGGTGCCGCCCGGCGCCCCGATCGGGGTCGGCGGGGTGGACTTCGAGGCGGTCGAGCTGGACGCCCCGGCGGGCGCCACGCTGTTGCTCTACACGGACGGTCTCGTCGAGTCCCGGCTGCGGGACGTGTGGACGGGGATCGAGCAGCTGCGGGAGCGCCTCGCGGCGACCGCGCAGCTGACCGGCCCGGACCACTCGCCGCCGCTCGAAGCGCTCTGCGACGACGTCCTGGACATGCTGGGTCCGGGCGACCGGGACGACGACATCGCGCTGCTCGCGGCCCGGTTCGACGGGATCGCGCCGAGCGATGTCGCGTACTGGTTCCTGGAGCCGGAGGACGCGGCCCCGGGGCGGGCCCGGCGGCTCGCCCGGCGGGCGCTCGCCCGCTGGGACCTGGAGGAGCTGACGGACTCGGTCGAGCTGCTGATCAGCGAGGTCGTGACGAACGCCGTGCGGTACGCGGAGCGTCCGGTGACCCTGCGGCTGCTGCGGACGGACGTGCTGCGCTGCGAGGTCGGCGACGACTCGCCGCAGCTGCCCCGGCAGCGGCGGGCGCGCGACACGGACGAGGGCGGCCGCGGGCTCTTCCTGGTGAACCGGCTGGCCCGGCGGTGGGGGGCGACCCGGCTGTCGGGCGGCAAGGTGGTCTGGTTCGAGCTGGCGACCCGTACCTGAGCCTCGTACCTCCGTGAAAGCACCGAAGGCCGGACCCCGTGCAAGGGGTCCGGCCTTCGGTCGTGTCGTCAGCGGGGCGGGCGCGCCGTGGTGTTGGTGACGGGGTCGCCGCCGTCCGGCGGCTGGATCGTCGTCGGCGCGGTCGTCGGCTCCTGGGTCGCCGTCGGCTCCTGGGTGGGCTCCGGCGGCGTGGTGACGGGGTCGCCCGTCGGCTGCGGCGGCGTGGTGGCCGTCGAGGTCGGCGGGGCCGTCGGGCCGGTGGTGGCCGTGGTCGGCTCCTCGGTCGGCTCGTCGGTCTGCGGGGCCTCGCTGGTCCGGGTGGGGTCCGGCAGGGTGCCGTCGGGGGCGGCGCCGTCGGTCTCCAGGTCGAAGGTGGCGTCCGAGCCGCCGTTCAGCGCGCGCTCGGTGTAGTCGCCCCAGATCAGGGCGGGCGTGCGGCCACCGTTGGCGCGGCCCTCGTTGATGGTGTTGGTGAGGGTGACCTGGTTGCCCTGGGCGTCCTCGCCGAAGAGGCCGACGGCGGTGACGAGTTCGGGTGTGTAGCCCACGAACCAGGCGGAGCGGTTGTTCTCCGAGGTGCCGGTCTTGCCGGCGGCCTCGTAGTTTCCGGCGGCGCGCGTGCCGGAGCCGCTCTGCACGACGCCCGTCATGGCCTGGGTGGCGGTGTCGGCGGCCTCGCGGCTGATGACCTGCTCGCCGATCGCCTTGGCGCCCTGGACCGTGCGGTCCTTGTGGGTGGCCGTCTTCACCAGGGTCGGGGTGACCTTCTTGCCGTGGTTGTCGAGCGTGGCGTAGGCGCCGGCCATGTCCATGGTCGAGGCGCCCATGGTGCCGAGGGAGATGGCGGGGGTCTCGGGGAAGTCCGCGCCGTCCTTCATGCCGAGGGCGAGGGCGGTCTTCTTGGCCTTGGCCGGGGTGACGTCGACGATCATCTGGGCGTAGACCGAGTTGATCGACTTGTTGGTGGCCTTCTGGACGGTGACGGGGCCGTAGCTGTAGTCGTCCTCGTTCTCCGGCGCGAAGTCGATGTCGCTGCCGACGACCGGGCGGCGGCTGTCGCCGTCGTAGATCGTGCCGAGGCCGATCTTCCGGCCGTCCTGGGTGACCGCCTGGTTGTCGACGGCGGAGGCGAGGACGAGCGGCTTGAAGGTGGAGGCGGGCTGGTAGTCGCGGCGGGTCGCGTTGGACATCCAGTGCTCGGTGGCGCCGACGCCGCCGTACATCGCGACGACCGCGCCGGTCTTCGGGTCGACGGAGGTGGCGCCGGCCTGGACGGTGGCCTGCTTCTTGTCGCCCTTGCGGTCGAGCTTGGACTCCAGTTGCTTGTCGACCGCCTTGACGAGGTCCTTCTGCTTCTTCTCGTCGATGTTGAGGGTGATCGTCCAGCCGCCGGCCTTGATGTCCTCCTCCTCGACGCCCTGGCGGATCAGCTCCTGGTTGGCGGCCTCGACGATGTAGCCGGTCTGGCCCTCCATGCCGGGGGCGGGCTTGGGCTTCTGCGGGACGGGGAACTTCATCCCGGTCCGCTCGGAGGAGCTGAGCCAGCCCTCGCCGACCATGTTGTCGAGGACGTAGTTCCAGCGCTCCTCGACGAGCTTGCGGCCGGTGGCGTTCGCGGAGGTCCAGTCGTACTGGTTGGGCGCCTGGAGCAGCGAGGCGAGGTAGGCGCCCTGCGCGGTGGTGAGCTGGGTGGCGTCGACGCCGTAGTACGAGCGGGCGGCGGCCTGGATGCCGTAGGCGCTGCGCCCGTAGTAGCTGGTGTTCATGTACCCGGCGAGGATGTCGCTCTTACTCATCTTCTGGTCCACCTTGATGGCGATGACCATTTCCTTGAGCTTGCGCGTGGCCGTCTGGTCCTGGCTCAGGTAGAAGTTCTTGACGTACTGCTGGGTGATGGTCGAACCACCCTGCTTGCCCTTGCCGGTGACGGTGTTCCAGGCGGCGCGGGTGGTGCCCTTGATGTCGACGCCGTTGTCCTTGTAGAAGGTCTTGTTCTCGGCGGCGACGAAGGCCTTCTGGACCTGCAGGGGGATCTTGTCGAGGCCGACGATCTCACGGTTGATCTTGCCGGTGCGGGCGAGGATCTTGCCGTTCGCGTACTTGTAGATGTTGCTCTGCATCGTCGCCTCGGCGTTGGCCGTCGGCACCGGGACCAGCAGGTAGACGACGTAGAGGGCGCCCATTCCGAGCAGGCAGAACACGAAGAAGGTGCCCAGGAGCTTCTTCCAGGTGAAGAGACGGCGTATGCCGCGCTTCTTCGCCTTGCTCTTGTCCGGTCGGCCCATGTGTCCAGTCGCTCCGCTCGTCGTGTGTCCGGCGCCTCGGTGCTGTGCCCGCCCACGCCGGGTCAGCTCGGCAAGCTAACACCGACGAGACGGACAAAGGACAACCGATCACGTCTTTTCCGGACGTGAGAATCAGCACCCACGTCCAGAGGAACCGACGCTCGAGCGGAGCGGATGGTTGCGTGAACGCTCGATTCCGTTTAGTGACGGACGCAGCGAGGCCTGGCTATACATCATGCGTATACACCCCGTGTAGAGTGGTTCACATGTCCATCGGTCACACCCTCCTCGGGCTCCTGGAGTCCGGCCCGCGCCACGGCTACGACCTCAAGCGCGCCTTCGACGAGAAGTTCGGCCAGGACCGGCCGCTCCACTACGGCCAGGTCTACTCGACGATGTCCCGGCTCCTGAAGAACGGCCTGGTCGTCGTCGACGGCATCGAGGCCGGCGGCGGCCCGGAGCGGAAGCGGTACGCGATCACCGAGGCCGGCATCACCGATGTCGCCCAGTGGCTCGCCACCCCCGAGAAGCCGGAGCCGTACCTCCAGTCCACGCTCTACACCAAGGTCGTCCTGGCCCTGCTCACCGGCCGCGGGGCCGCCGAGCTCCTCGACACCCAGCGCGCCGAGCACCTCCGCCTGATGCGCGAACTCACCCGGCGCAAGCGGGACGGCGACCTCGCCGACCAGCTCATCTGCGACCACGCCCTCTTCCACCTGGAAGCGGACCTGCGCTGGCTCGAACTGACCGCCGCCCGCCTCGACGCGCTCGCCGAGGAGATCCGCCGATGAGCTCCACCCCGCTCCTGCACGCCGCCGGCCTGGACAAGGCCTACGGCCCCACCCCCGCGCTCGCGGGCGCCGACTTCGCGCTCCGGGCCGGCGAGGTCGTCGCCGTCATGGGCCCCTCCGGCTCCGGCAAGTCGACCCTCCTGCACTGCCTGGCCGGCATCGTGCGCCCCGACGCAGGCACCATCACCTACGACGGACGCGAGCTCACCGCGCTCTCCGACGGTGCGCGCAGCTCCCTGCGCCGCACCGACTTCGGCTTCGTCTTCCAGTTCGGCCAGCTCGTCCCCGAGCTGACCTGCGTCGAGAACGTCGCCCTCCCGCTCCGCCTCAACGGCGAGAAGCGGAAGACGGCCGAGGCCAGGGCCGCCGAGTGGCTCGCCCGCCTGGAGGTCGACACCGTCGCCGGCAAGCGCCCCGGCGAGATATCCGGCGGCCAGGGCCAGCGCGTCGCCGTCGCCCGCGCCCTCGTCACCGCCCCGCGCGTGATCTTCGCCGACGAGCCGACCGGCGCGCTCGACTCCCTCAACGGCGAGCGGGTCATGCGACTCCTCACCGACGCCTCCCGGGACACCGCCGCCGCCGTCGTCCTCGTCACCCACGAGGCCCGGGTCGCCGCGTACTCCGACCGCGAGGTCGTCGTCCGGGACGGTTCGGTACGGGACTCGGAGTGGGCGGCATGAGCCTCGGCACCTGGGCCCGCGACCTGGGGCTCGGCGCCCGGTTCGCGGTCACCGGCGGCCGCTCCGGCCTGCTCCGCACCGTGCTGACCGCGACCGGCGTCGGCTTCGGCGTGGCCCTGCTGCTGCTCGCCGCCTCCTTCCCGAACATGCTCTTCCAGCGGGAGGTACGCGAGTCCGTCCGGGCCGTCGACGGCAGCGAGCAGGTCACCTCGCCCCGCCCCGACTCCTTCCTCCATCTCAGCCGGACCACCGTCTACCGGGACGACGTCATCAGCGGACTGCTGCTGCGCCCCGAGGGCGACGCACCCCCGCTCCCGCCCGGCGCCCCGGCCTTCCCCAGGACCGGCGAGATGCTGGTCTCCCCCGCGCTCGGCGAGCTGCTCGACTCCCCCGAGGGCGCCCTCCTCAAGGAGCGGCTCCCCTACAGGATCGCCGGAACGATCGGCCCGGCCGGACTCATCGGCCCCGCCGAGCTCCGGTACGTCGCCCACGTCGACTTCCTCGACCCCGAGAACCTCGACGGGCGCGGCACGCGCTACGGCTGGTCGGTGCCCGAGGAACCGATGAACGCGTTCCTGATCCTCCTCGTCGTCGTCGCCTGCGTCGTCCTGCTCCTCCCGGTGCTCGTCTTCGTCGCGACCGCCGTCCGCTTCGGCGGCGAGCAGCGCGACCGGCGGCTCGCGGCGCTGCGGCTGATCGGCGCGGACACCGCCATGACCCGCCGGATCGCGGCGGGCGAATCCCTCGCGAGCGCGCTGCTCGGCCTCCTCGTGGGCCTCGGACTCTTCGCGGTGGCCCGGCAGTTCGCGGGGATCTTCACCATCTGGGACGTCAACGCCTACCCCGGCGACGTCGTGCCGATGACCGCGCTCGCCGCGCTCGTCCTCGCCGTCGTCCCGGTCGCCTCGGTCGTCGTCACCCTCTTCGCACTGCGCGGCGTGGCCATCGAACCGCTCGGCGTCGTCCGCACCTCCACCCCGCGCCGCCGCCGGCTGTGGTGGCGGCTGCTGCTCCTCGCGGCCGGCGTGGCCTTCCTCGTTCCGCTCATCGGCGACATCCGCGCGAACCAGACGAGCATCGACAGCGTGAGCGTCGTGCTCGGCACCACGCTCGCCCTGGTCGGCCTCACCACTCTGCTGCCGTGGCTCGTGGAGGCGGGCGTGAAGCGGCTGCACGCCGGGCCGGTGGCCTGGCAGCTCGCCGTCCGCAGGCTCCAGTTGAGCAGCGGTACGGCGGCCCGCGCGGTCAGCGGCATCGTCGTCGCGGCGACCGGGGCGATCGCGCTCCAGATGCTCTTCCAGGCGATGGAGAGCGACTTCACGCAGTCCACCGGCCAGGACACCTCACGCGCCCAGATCGCGATCGGCGTCGACGCCGAGAACGCCGAAGAGGCCCGCGGGATGATCGACCGCCTCCGGCGGACCGAGGGCGTCAGCGGCGTGATCGGCATCATCGAGTCGAGCGTGTGGCGGCCCGGCCCCCTGAAGGGCGGCGAGGAGTTCTCCCCGAGGGCCTCCATCCGGGTCGGCGACTGCGCCTCCCTCCGGGAGTTCGCCACGCTTCCCTCCTGCACGGACGGGGACGTCTTCGTCTTCCTCGCCCACGGCGCGCAGGGCAATCCGGGCGACTCCTTCGTCACCAGGGCGGCGCGGCCCGGCGCCACGGTCGCCCTGCGCGACCCGCATCCGCACCCGAGCGAGCCGCGCCGCCCCCAGGGGGGCCCGCTGCCGCAGTGGCGGATCCCCACCACGGCCCGGATCGTGGACTCCCGCCCTGACCCGACGGGCATGTACGAGTACGGGGTCCTCGCCACCCCGTCGGCGATCGACACCGCGCTGCTCGACGAGCCCGACGCGCAGGCCATGGTCCGGCTCGACCCGGCCGTGCCCGACGCCGCCGACCACGTACGGAACACGGCGGACGCCATCGATCCGACCTCCTGGGTGCGCACCCTGAAGGACACCGAGCGCGACGAGGCGTTCTCCAGCGTCCGCACCGGCATCCTCGTCGGCTCCACCCTGACGATGCTCCTGGTGGCGGCCTCGCTCCTGGTCGCGACCCTGGAGCAGCTCAGGGACCGCAAGCGGCTGCTCTCCTCGCTCGTCGCCTTCGGCACCCGGCGCTCGATCCTGAGCTGGTCGGTGCTGTGGCAGACGGCGGTGCCGATTCTCCTCGGACTGGCCCTCGCCGTGGCGGGCGGTCTCGGGCTCGGGCTCGTCCTGCTGAGGATGGGCGGGCAGCCGGTGAATGACTGGTGGGTCTTCCTGCCCGTCGTCGGGATCGGCCTCGGCCTGATCGCGGTCGTGACGCTGCTGAGCATGCCGGTGCTGTGGCGGCTGATGCGGGCGGACGGGCTGCGGACGGAGTAACCCGCCGTTCGCATGTACGAGGGGGGCGCGGGCTCCTGGCGCCGGGGGGTGCCAGGAACCGGCGCCCCTCTCGTACGGGGTCAGCCCTTCTCGTACGGGGGGCAGGCCAGCACTCGTACCGGAAGCCCCTCTCGTATGGGCGGGGTCAGGCCAGCACCCGTACCGGAAGCCCCTCTCGTACGGGGGTCAGGCCAGCACCCTTACCGGAAGCCCCTCCATCGCCCCGCGCAGGGCCTGGGCCAGCTCCTCGAACTCGGCGTGCCGGGCCGCGCCCGTCCGCATCGCGAGGGCGATCCGCCGCGAGGGCGCCGGTTCGGCGAACCTCCCGGTCCACAGGGCGGTGTTACGGGCGGTCTCGACGGTCACGGCCGTGCGCGGCAGCAGGGTCACCCCGAGGCCGCCGGCGACGAGCTGGACCAGGGTGGCGAGCCCGGCGGCGGTGGTGGTGACCTCGGCGCCGTCGGTGCGCCCGGCCTCCCGGCAGATGTCGAGGGCCTGGTCGCGCAGGCAGTGCCCTTCGTCGAGGAGCAGCAGCCGGAGTTCCTTGAGGGCCTCGCGCGGGATGTCGTCCCGCCCGGCCAGCGGGTGCCCCTCGGGGGTGACCAGGACGAAGTCCTCGTCGAAGAGGGGGAGTTCGGCGATGCCGGGCACGCCGAGCGGCACGGCGAGGAGCAGCAGGTCGAGCCGCCCGGCGGTGAGCCCCTCCAGAAGCGAGGAGGTCTGCTCCTCGTGGACCTGGAGGTCGAGTTCGGGGTAGCGCCGGTGGACGAGCCGCAGGACGGTGGGCAGCAGATACGGCGCCACGGTCGGGATCACACCGAGCCGGAGGACGCCGGTGAAGGGGGCCTGGGCCGCCTCCGCCTCCTCCATCAGCTCCGCGACCGCGTCGAGGACCGTCCGCGCGCGGACGGCGAGCCGCTCCCCCGCGGGCGAGAGCAGTACCTTCCGCGTCGTACGCTCGAGGAGCTGGACACCGAGTGCCTCTTCGAGAGCCGAAACCGCGCCCGAGAGGGCGGGCTGGCTCATGCCGATGGCGGCTGCCGCATCGCGGAAGTGCAGATGCTCGGCGACCGCCGCGAAGGCTCTGAGCTGCGAGAGGCTCGGCTGCTTGCCTCGGTGCGGGCCGCGCGGGGGGCTGTACGGGGATGCCACTGATAACCACCTTCGATCAACACGAGCCACACTAGCTATTTCACTGATCAATGCACCCCGTGCCAGTATGTGAGACGTCCAACCCCCACGGAAGACCCCAAAAGGGACCCTTCCTGCCTGCAAGGAGAGCGCGTGCTCACTGTCGGTGACAAGTTCCCCACCTACGACCTGACCGCCTGCGTGTCGCTGGAGAGCGGCAAGGAGTTCGCGCAGATCGACCACAAGTCCTACGAGGGCAAGTGGCGTGTGGTGTTCTTCTGGCCGAAGGACTTCACCTTCGTCTGCCCGACCGAGATCGCCGCGTTCGGCAAGCTGAACGACGAGTTCGCCGACCGTGACGCCCAGATCCTCGGTGTCTCCGGCGACTCCGAGTTCGTCCATCACGCCTGGCGCAAGGACCACGCCGACCTGCGTGACCTGCCCTTCCCGATGCTGGCCGACTCGAAGCACGAGCTCATGAGCGACTGCGGCGTCCGCGGCGAGGACGGCTTCGCCCAGCGTGCCGTCTTCATCGTCGACCCGAACAACGAGATCCAGTTCACCATGGTGACCGCCGGCTCCGTCGGCCGTAACCCCAAGGAGGTCCTGCGGGTCCTCGACGCCCTGCAGACCGACGAGCTCTGCCCGTGCAACTGGAACAAGGGCGAGGGCACCCTCGACGCCGCCGCCCTCCTCGCCGGCGAGTAAGGGCGGACCTGACATGGCTCTCGACAAACTGAAGTCCGCCATACCGGACTTCGCCAAGGACCTGAAGCTGAACCTCGGTTCGGTCATCGGCAACAGCGACCTCCCGCAGCAGCAGCTGTGGGGCACCGTCCTGGCCTGCGCGATCGCCTCGCGCTCGCCGAAGGTGCTCAAGGAGCTGGAGCCCGAGGCCCAGGCCAACCTGAAGCCCGAGGCGTACCAGGCCGCCAAGTCCGCCGCCGCGATCATGGCGATGAACAACGTCTTCTACCGGACCCGGCACCTGCTGTCGGACCCCGAGTACGGGACGATGCGCGCCGGCCTGCGGATGAACGTCATCGGCAACCCGGGCGTCGAGAAGGTCGACTTCGAGCTGTGGTCGCTGGCCGTCTCCGCGATCAACGGCTGCGGCCAGTGCCTGGACTCGCACGAGCAGGTCCTGCGCCAGGCCGGGGTCGACCGCGCCACGATCCAGGAGGCCGTGAAGATCGCCGCGGTGATCCAGGCGGTCGGCGTCACGCTGGACGCGGAAGCGGTCCTCGCCGAGTAGGTCCGCGCTGTACGAGAAGGGCCCCGGGGCTTCGTGCCCGGGGCCCTTCTCGTCGTTCCGTCACTTCTTGAGCGCCGCCATGAGGGCCAGCATGTCCTCGGTCATCGGGACGTCGATCCCGGAGAGGTCGATCTCCTTGCCCTCCCCGAGCGGGTTCCCCTGCGCGTCCGTCGAGTACTGCCGGTAGATGTTCAATGCGATCTCGACCTGCCCGTCGAGGATCCTGAGGTCCCCGCCCTCGCCGCCGCGGTCGTCGAAGAAGGCCTGCTCCCCGAGACCACCGATCGGCGTTCTGAGGTCGTAGTACTTCGACCGCGCCGCGAACTCGGGCCCCGGGTCGATCACCTTGTGCAGGGTGTAGGTCAGGGAGGCGCTGTACCCGGCATCCGGATCTCCGTACGTCATCGAGCAGGACGCCTCGTACACGGTCGCCTCGTCCATCTCGGGCCCGAGGCCGTCCTCGCTGCGCTTGCCGAGGATCCCGCCGAGCGCCTTCAGCTTCGCCGCCCCGCAGATGTCCACCTTCGCCTTGTAGCCGCCGAGGTCGACGCCCGGTTCCTTCTTCTGCCCGTACGCGTAGAGCCCGCCGCCCCACACCGCCGAGGCGAGCACCGCGCCGCCCAGCGCCCACAGCCAGGGGCGGCGGGCCCGGGGCGGGCGCGGCGGCGGGGTCTCGCTGAGCACCTCCGGGGCGTCGAACTCCTCGCCGCCCACCAGCTCCGGCTCGGATATCACCCGGCGACCTCCTCGACGGCGCCCGGCGCCGGGACCGGGGCCACGGCGAAGGCGGTCGCGCCGCGCGGCTCCGGGGTGCTGCGGAGGGCCTGTTCGGTGGTGTACGCGCGCAGGTAGCCGACGACCGTGTTGAGGACGGCGACCAGCGGGACGGCGACGACGGCGCCGCCGATTCCGGCGGTGAGACCGCCGGCGGCGACGGCGAGGACGACGGCGAGGGGGTGGACGCGGACGGCCCGGCCGAGGATGAACGGCTGGAGGACGTGGCCCTCGATCTGCTGCACGGCGAGCACGACGACGAGCACCATGAGGGCGGTGAACACGCCGTTGGTGACGAGGGCGACGACGCAGGCGAGGGCTCCGGAGATGACCGCGCCGACCAGCGGGATGAAGGCGAAGAGGAAGATGAAGACGGCCAGCGGCACCGCCATCGGCACGTCGAGGAACCAGAGCCCGAGGCCGATGAAGACGGCGTCGATGAGGGCGACGAGGACGGTGCCGCGCACATAGGCGGTGAGGGTGCGCCAGGCGCGCGGTCCGGCGCCGGCGACGCCGGGCCGGGCCTGGGCGGGCACCAGCTTGAGCGTCCAGTCCCAGACCTTCTTCCCGTCGTAGAGCAGGAAGAGGGTGCAGAACATGGCCAGCAGTATGCCGGTCATGGCCTCCACGATGACGGTGACGCCCTGGAGTCCGGCGGAGGTGATCTGTTCGGCGTTGGCGCCGATGGCCTCGCTGAGGTTCTTGGCGATGTCGTTGATCTGCTGCTCGGTGACGTGGAACGGGCTGTCGAGGAGCCAGTGCTTGAGTTCCTCGATGCCGTCCTTGACGCGGTCGGACAGGTTGTCGACGTTGTCCATCACCTGCCAGACGACGAACCAGCCGACCAGGCCCATGACGACGAAGCCGGAGACGGCGGTGACGGCGGTGGCGAGTCCGCGGGGCAGGCCCTTGCGGCGCAGCATGGCCACGGTGGGCTGGAGCAGGGCGGTGACGAGGAGCGCGGCGACGAAGGCGAGGACGACCAGCTGCACGGAGCTGATCACCTTCATGAGCACCCAGACGGTGCCGGCGAGGACGAGCAGCCGCCAGCCGGCCTCGGCGGCCACGCGCATGCCCCAGGGGATGGCGGCGACGGGGTCGGGGCGGGCGGCGACGGCCGGTGCGTACGAGGGAGGTGCGGGCACGGAGCGGCCCGGCTCGGCGGGGGCGCCCTCCGTCGCCGCGGTCCCGGTGTCCGGGAGGGGTGCGGCGGTGTCCGGGTCGACGTCCGGCCGTGAGGGGGCGGCGGCGGGCGGTGCCTCGTACGGCGCGGCGAGCGGGTCTTCCCGCTCCGCCTCGGCCCGGCGCTCGTCGAGTCGTTCTCCCATGCGGCTCAGGCTCTCGCCCAGCCGGCCCAACCAGCCTGGCACTCCGGACATCTCTTTCCTCTTCCCCCCGCAGGTCCCGCCCGCTCATTCCTCCTCGCGAACCTACACGCAAGAAGCCCCTCACCGTAGGACGGCGAGGGGCTCTCGGAGGTTGAGCGCGGTACTAGTACCAGCGGTTGGCCTGCCAGAAGGACCAGGCACCGCACGGGCTGCCGTAGCGGCTGTCCATGTAGTTGAGGCCCCACTTGATCTGGGTGGCCGGGTTGGTCTGCCAGTCGGCGCCGGCGGAGGCCATCTTGTAGCCGGGCAGCGCCTGCACGAGACCGTAGGCACCCGAGGACGGGTTGGTCGCGCGGTAGTTCCAGCCGGACTCGTGGTCCACGATGTTGCTGAAGCACGAGAACTGGTCGGACGGCATCATCTGCCGGGCCATCGCCTTGACCTCGGCGATGCTGTAGGAGCCCTGCGCGGCGAAGGACGTCGCGCTGCGGATGGAGGAACGGTTGGCGCGCTCCTCGGCCTCCTTGCGCTCCTTCTTCGCCTTGGCCTCGGCGGCTGCCTTGTCGGCGGCCTCCTTCTTGGCCTCGGCGTCCTTGGCGGCGCGGAGGCGGGCGGACTCCTCCGCGGACTTCTTCGCGGCGGCGTCGGCGGCGGCGGCCTGGACGTCGGCCTGCTCCGAGAGGGACGAGACCTGTACCTGGGCCTGCTCGCCCGCGGGGATGTCCGCGAGCAGCGTGGTGCCGGCCGCGGTGGCCTCGAAGTTGTCGTCCGAAGGCTGCGCGGCGTTGCCCGTGGCAACACCGGCGATGGCGCCGACAGTGGTGACCGCAGTGGCCGAAGCCACCGCGAATCCCCGGACCGAGATCCGGCTCACACGGTTTCCTTCCAGCACGTCCGCACAGGTGACCACGCGGGCGAAATCTTGCCCCTGGCACTGGTCTCCGACGTACGGGGTCACAGAAGACACGGGCCCGTGGTGCTGTGGGCGGCATACGGCGACGGCTGTGGAGTTGTGTGGTGCGGTGCGCACCCCTGAGGGTGCACGTGTGCCGTATGCGGGGCCTGACGGAAGCAAGACTTTGCCGGACGGCGAGGCCGCAAGGCAATTCCGTGTTGCGTGTGAAAGCTCACACCTCAGTGGACGCAGGTGTTTTGACGGATCCACGGGACAGCAGGGCGCCGCCCGGCTAAGCTCCTGCGCTTTGCCGGGCGGCGCCAACTGCCTTACCCGTACAGACGGGTACGAATCGGTCAGAGCTGATTGTCCTCCAGCATCTCCGTCACGAGCGCGGCGATCTGGGAGCGCTCGGAGCGGGTGAGGGTGACGTGGGCGAAGAGCGGATGCCCCTTCAGTTTCTCGACGACGGCGACGACTCCGTCGTACCGGCCGACCCGGAGGTTGTCGCGCTGGGCGACGTCATGGGTCAGGACGACCCGCGAATTCGCCCCGATACGGGACAGAACGGTCAACAGGACGTTCCGCTCCAGGGACTGGGCCTCGTCCACGATGACGAAGGCGTCGTGGAGCGAGCGGCCCCGGATGTGGGTGAGCGGCAGGACCTCCAGCATCCCGCGGCCGAGCACCTCCTCGATGACCTCCCGGCCCGCGACCGAGGACAGCGTGTCGAAGACGGCCTGGGCCCACGGGCTCATCTTCTCGGACTCGCTGCCCGGCAGGTATCCGAGCTCCTGGCCGCCGACCGCGTACAGCGGACGGAAGACCATCACCTTCTGGTGCTGCCGGCGCTCCAGGACGGCCTCCAGGCCCGCGCAGAGCGCGAGCGCGGACTTGCCGGTGCCGGCCCGGCCGCCCATCGAGATGATGCCGACGTCCGGGTCGAGCAGCAGGTCGAGCGCGATCCGCTGCTCGGCGCTCCGGCCGTGCAGCCCGAAGGCCTCCCGGTCGCCGCGGACGAGCCGTACGTTCCCCTCGGCGGTGACCCGGCCGAGCGCCTTGCCGCGCTCGGACTGGAGCACCAGGCCCGTGTGGACCGGAAGCTCGGCGGCCTCCGGGACGTACAGCGTGTTCTGCTCGAAGAGCAGGTCGACCTGCTCCCCGGAGAGCGCCAGCTCGGACATCCCGGTCCAGCCGTTGGCGTCCGTGATGGCGAGCTCGGCGCGGTACTCCTCGGCGAGGAGCCCGACCGAGGAGGCCTTGATGCGCAGCGGCAGGTCCTTGGAGACGACCGTGACGTCGTACCCCTCCGCCTGGAGGTTGCGCGCGACCGCGAGGATCCGTGAGTCGTTGTCCCCCAACCTGTAGCCGGCGGGCAGGACGCCGGGGTCGGAATGGTTGAGTTCGACACGCAGGGTGCCGCCCAGGTCCCCGATGGGGAGCGGGGCGTCCAGGCGTCCGTACCGGACCCGGAAGTCGTCGAGCAGGCGCAGCGCCTGCCGGGCGAAGTAGCCGAGTTCGGGATGGTGCCGCTTGGCCTCCAGCTCCGTCACGACGACGATCGGGAGCACCACCTCGTGCTCCTCGAAGCGCGAGACGGCGTTGGGGTCGGCCAGCAGGACGCTGGTGTCGAGAACATAGGTGCGCCGGTCGGAAAGGCGGCGCTTCGTGCTGGTCACCACGGAAGGACAGACCCCCTCGGAAGACCCCTGTGAGGTCGGGGTGCGACGGAACCGGTGTCGCTGCGGAATGGGACCGGGCTCAGGCCGCCATGCGCGGGCCGAACCACGGCCCTCCGCTTCTCCCGTGCTTGTCCCGCACGGTCGTCCTGGTGCAAGGGGCCTCCCGGGTGGCGGTCTCCGTGCCGCTCACTTCACTGGGGATATGCCCTCGAACACCCCTTGCCATGCCATGGCATATGACGACGTGTTCATGAACACGAGGTGATCGGTTCCGACCGGGAATGTCCGGTTGAGTGTCCGAAGAGGGTCAGGTGCCGTAGCGCCGGTGCCGGGCCGCGTAGTCCCGCAGCGCCCGCAGGAAGTCGACCTTGCGGAAGGCCGGCCAGTGGACCTCGCAGAAGTAGTACTCGGAGTGGGCGCTCTGCCACAGCATGAACCCCGAGAGCCGCTGCTCGCCGCTGGTCCGGATCACCAGGTCCGGGTCGGGCTGGCCGCGCGTGTACAGGTGCTCCGAGATGTGCTCGACGTCGACGATCTCGGCGAGCTCCTCGAAGCTCGTCCCCCGCTCCGCGTGCTCCAGGAGCAGCGAGCGGACCGCGTCCGCGATCTCCTGCCGGCCGCCGTAGCCCACGGCGACGTTCACGAGTATCCCGGTGTTGGTACGGGTGGCCTCCTCGGCCTCCTTCAACACCGACTGCGTACGGGCGGGCAGCAGGTCCATCGTGCCGACGTGGTGGACCCGCCAGCGGCCGTCGGCGGCCAGCGCGCGCACCGCGTTCTCGATGATGCCGAGCAGCGGGACGAGCTGCTCCTCCGGGCGGTTCAGGTTGTCCGTGGAGAGCATCCAGAGCGTCACGACCTCGACGTCCGTCTCGGCACACCAGCCGAGCAGCTCCTGGATCTTGTCCGCGCCGGCCTTGTGTCCCTGCTCGGGGGTCCCGCCGGACGCCTTGGCCCAGCGACGGTTCCCGTCGAGGATGACCCCGATGTGCTTGGGCACCTGGGTGTGGTCGAGGCGGCCTTCCACCCGGCGTGCGTAGAGCCCGTACACCAGGTCGCGCAGGTTCACTGTTCTTTACCCCTCCATGCAGTGTCGGCCCCCGAAGCCGCCACACTACTGCGGACGGGCGACGGGCTCCCAGCCCGGGACTGTCACAAGTCCGTGATAAGCAGAGATACGTGACTGATTCCCCCCTGTACCGCGCCTCCGCGGACCGCTACGACGCCATGGAGTACCGCCGCACCGGCCGCAGCGGACTCAAGCTCCCGGCGATCTCGCTCGGCCTCTGGCACAACTTCGGCGACGACCGCGCGCTCGACACCCAGCGCGCGATCCTGCGCCGCGCCTTCGACCTCGGCGTCACCCACTTCGACCTGGCGAACAACTACGG
The DNA here is from genome assembly GCF_056435185.1 of Streptomyces sp. NPDC044003. Taxonomy (NCBI): domain Bacteria; kingdom Bacillati; phylum Actinomycetota; class Actinomycetes; order Kitasatosporales; family Streptomycetaceae; genus Streptomyces; species Streptomyces sp. NPDC044003. The sequence continues at coordinate 735,855 of NZ_JBWKFA010000001.1, forward strand.
GCCGCCGCCCGGCTCCGCCGAGCTGAACTTCGGCAAGCTCTTCGCGCAGGACTTCGCGCCGTACCGCGACGAGCTGATCATCTCCACCAAGGCCGGCTACGAGATGCACCCCGGCCCGTACGGCGAGTGGGGCTCCCGCAAGTACCTGCTGTCCTCGCTCGACGCCTCCCTGAACCGGATGGGCCTCGACTACGTCGACATCTTCTACTCGCACCGCTTCGACCCGCACACCCCGCTGGAGGAGACGATGGGGGCCCTGGCCTCCGCCGTCCAGCAGGGCAAGGCGCTGTACGTCGGCGTCTCCTCGTACAACAGCGAGCAGACCGCCGAGGCCGCCCGGATCCTCAAGGACATGGGCGTCCCGGCCCTGATCCACCAGCCCTCGTACTCCATGATCAACCGGTGGACCGAGGAGGACGCCCTCCTCGACACCCTGGAGGCGGCCGGCATGGGCTGCATCTCCTTCGTGCCGCTCGCGCAGGGGCTGCTCACCAACAAGTACCTGAAGGGCATCCCGGAGGGCTCGCGGGCCACCCAGGGCAAGTCCCTCGACCCGAACCTGCTCTCCGACGAGGTGCTGCGGCGGCTGCGCGGCCTCGCGGACATCGCCGAGCGGCGCGGGCAGTCCCTCGCCCAGCTGGCGCTGTCGTGGGTGCTGCGGGACGAGCGGATGACCTCGGCGCTGATCGGCGCGTCCAGCGTCGCCCAGCTGGAGGAGAACGTGGCGGCCCTGCACGGGGCGCCGCTGTCGGAGGAGGAGCTGAAGGAGATCGACTCCTTCGCCGTCGACACCGAGGGCACGAACATCTGGGCCGGCCGGGGCTGACGGCCCCGGCGGGGGACCGGAACACAAAAAACGGGCCGGTCCGTGGGGGGGATACGGACCGGCCCGAGGGGGGGTTTCCACCATAACCCTTCGTTAGTCGTGTTGCGCGCCACGTGCGCCGAACGAACCGCGCCGGATGGGCCGGATCCCAGGCGCCACAAGGGTTCCGGGGCCCCGTGGCGGGTTTGCGCCCCGGCGTGGCGGCGGGGTTCCGTCCCTCCGAAGAGGGACCGCCCCGCAAGGGCACGGCGTTGACGCGAGGGGGCCGCGGGGGACGGCCTTCCGGCAGGTCAGGCGTCCGGCCGCCGGTGCAGCAGGGTGATGCCGTCACGGCGGGCGACGACCTCGTAGCCGTACGTCCGGGTCGCGGCCTCCAGCTCGGCGCGCTGCCGCTCCAGGGGGTAGGGCCAGTGGCCCGAGGGGTACGGCCAGGCCTCGGGCGCCCGCTCGTCGTGGACGATCCACGCGGCGGTCGGCGCCGGGATGCGCGGGACGTCGTAGCGGTAGAGCTCGCCGCCCACCGGGAACGTCGGGAAGAGGGCGACCGTGCAGCGCGCGGTGAGCTGCGGCGCGAGCCGGTTCGAGGCCGCGACGGTGGCGCCGTCGGGGATGCGGGCGAGCAGCGCGCGGGCCGCCGCAATGTGCGGTGTGGTGTGCCAGGTGGCCCGCTGGGCGAGCTGGGCGAGGGGGAAGGACGGGAGCAGGACGACCGTCACGACGAGCACGGTCGCGAGGACGGCCCGCAGCTCACGCCGGTCGCTTCGGGAAAGCCGGTCGCTTCGGGAAAGCCGGTCGCTTCGGGACAGGACGTCGACGAGGCCGGCGAAGACGACGGGCATGAGGATCGCGCTGTAGTGGAAGGCCGTGCCCCAGTGGAAGCCGTTCTCGGAGAGCAGCCGCCAGCCGAGGGTGGGGACGGCGGTCAGCGCGAGCGGTGAGCGGAGCGCGAGCAGCGCGGACGGGGCGAAGACCAGGATCAGGGTGACCGCCTTGACCTCGGGGCGCAGCACGTCGAGCGGGGCGTGGGCGAGGGTGGAGAGCAGGGAGCCCTGCCCGTCGGCGAGGTTGCCGCCGTGGGCGTAGCCGCCGCCGGGGTTGAAGGCCGGCAGCAGGACCTCGACCTCCAGGAGCGAGCCGAGGACACCGGCGGCGACGGTGACGAGCCCGAGGCGGCGGGGCCCCTTGAGGGCGATGTACGCGCCGACGGCGGCGAGCGTGAACCCCAGGTCCTCCTTGACGAGCAGCAGCGGCGCCGCCCAGGCGACGGCCGGTCGCCAGCGGCGCCTCGCGAGCGCTTCGAGGGAGAAGGAGAGCAGCGGGACGGCGAGCGCGACCTCGTGGAAGTCGAAGGCGGCGGCGGAGGCGACGCCCCAGCTCAGCCCGTACCCGGCGGCGACGGTGTGCGCGGCCGCGGGCCCGAGGACGGCACCGGCGCGGCGGGCGAGGGGGACGACGGCGAGGGCGAGCAGCGCGGACTGGGCGAGGAGCAGACAGAGCGGGGAGGGCCAGAGCCGGTAGAGGGGGGCGAGGGCGGCGAGCAGGGGGTGGAAGTGGTCGCCGAGGAGGTCGAAGCCCTCGCCGCGCAAGGGGGCGACGGGCGCCCGGAGTTCGGCGTAGGCGCGGACGGCCTGCTCGAAGATGCCGAGGTCGTAGCCGGTGGTGCGCAGGAGCTGGTGGCGGCGCACGGCGACGGTCGAGTAGAGGAGGAAGAGCCCGGCGGCCCAGACCCAGGGGACGGGAGCGGGGCGGCGGTACCAGGGAACGGGACGCGCGGGCGCCCTGTCTCGTACGGGTGTTTCAGTCGCAATTGTCCGCATGTGCGGCGATGCTAGGGCCTGCCCTTCGGGTCTGGCCGGATTAGGGAGCGGTGTCCGGTGCGTGCGAGCGGCGATCGTGCGTGCCAGGCGTCGCGGGCCGGGCGGGACCTTCAGGACACGACCCGGGCGCGGACCTTCAGGGGATGGCGGTGAACGCGCCCAGGAGGAGGCCGAGCAGGCCGCCGCCCAGCATGAAGGGGCCGAAGGGGATCGCCGCGGAGCGGTCGGCGCGGCGCAGCAGGACCAGACCGAGGCCGTACACCGCGCCGAGGAGGAAGCCGGCGAAGGCCCCGGCGAACAGCACGCCCCAGCCGTACCAGCCGAGGGCGGCGCCCAGCGGGACCGCCAGCTTCACGTCGCCGAGGCCGAGCTGGCTCGGGTTGATCCGGAACAGCACCAGATAGGCCCCGCCGAGAACGAGCCCGCCGAGCAGCGTGTGGAGCCAGGATCCGGCGTCGTACGGGAGGAGTTCGGCGCCGCCGAGGAGCAGCGGGACGGCGACGGCGAGCGGCAGGGTCAGGGCGTCCGGAAGCCGGTACACGCGCGCGTCCACGCAGGCGAGGAGCACGGCGAAGGGCGCGCCGAGCAGCCAGACCGCGAGCTCGGGCCGGGGCCCGCCGGTGGCGGCGGCGAGCGCGGCGCAGGCGAGGGCGGTGAGCAGCGGCGCGAGGACCGGGCTCGCGGTGGTCGCGCAGGCCTGCCGCCCGGGCCCGCCGAGCCAGCCGCGCCCGGGCCCGACGAGGACGTGCCCGGCGGGGCAGCGGTCCCGCCACGGCTCCTCCGGCTCGACGGAGAGGCGGTACGCGGCCCGGGGCACGAGCAGCCCGACGGCGGCCCCCCACAGGGCGGCGACGGCGATCAGCGTGACGTACACGGAGGAGACCCTAGGGGCCCGGGCCGCTACGGTCTGCCGCATGGGGAAATGGGCGGACGGGACGGGGACGTTGGCGGTGGCCGCACGGGAGATCCCGCTGGCGGTGGCGGCCTCGTACCGGGCACGACGGCGGGGGCTGCTCGGCCGGGACGGGATCGCGGGGGCGCTGCTCATCGTGCGGACGAACAGCGTGCACACCTTCGGCATGCGGTTCCCGATCGACGTGGCCTATCTGGACGGCTCGTTCACGGTCCGGTCCGTGGTCACGATGCGACCGGGGCGGCTCGGGATGATCCGGCCGCGGGGCCGGCACGTCCTGGAGGCGGAGGCGGGGGCGATGGCGGGGTGGGGGGTGAAACCGGGGGTACGCGTGCGCGTGGACCTCACGGGGGCCCCGAGCCGAGAAGGGTGAACGCCCCGTACACGCCGGAGGCGAGCGCGAGCCCGGCGAGGACGGCCACGGCGGTACGGGTGCGCACGCGCGCGAGGGCCACGGCGGGCGGAAGCAGCAGCCCGAACGCCGGCATCATCAGGCGCGGCCGGGAACCGAAGTAGGCGGCGCCGACGAGGGAGACGAACACGACGCCGATCGTGTAGACGAGCAGCGGCAGCGGCTGCCGCTGCCGTACGCACAGGGCGATCAGCCAGCCGAGGAGCGCGAGCGCCGCGCACAGACCGAGGGCGCCGGGCCAGGGCAGCCCCGCGATGAACCTGGCGAGGGCGACACCGCCGTCGATGGAGTTGCCCCAGGCGGCCTGGACCTCGAAGTAGGCGGTGGGGCTCCCCTGGCGGACCCCCACGTAGGCGACGTACGCGAGCCAGCCCAGCGGGGCGATCAGCACCCCGACGACCGTCCGCGGGGGCAGCCGCCGTTCCCGTACGAGGGTGACGAGGGCCGTGATGCCGAGGGCGGCGATCAGCGCGGCGGCCGTCGGCCGGGTGAGCCCGGCGGCCGCGCACAGCACCCCGGCGAGGATCCAGCGCCCGCGCAGCACCGCGTACAGCGACCAGGCGGCCAGGGCGGTGAACAGCGTCTCCGTGTAGGCCATCGACTGGACGAACGCGGTGGGGTACACGCCCCAGAGGACGGCGAGGAGGACACCGGCGCGGGGCCCGGCGACGTGGGCGCCGCACTTCGCGATGCCCCAGGCGGCGGCGAGTCCTGCGGCCCAGGAGACGAGGAGCCCGGCGGTGGCGGCGTCGACGGGGAGGACGGCGGAGAGGCCGCGCTCCAGGGCGGGGAGGAGCGGGAAGAAGGCGAGGTCGGAGTGGACGTCGCCGTTGGGCAGGGTGACCTGGTACCCGTACCCGTGCTCGGCGATCCGCACGTACCAGACGGAGTCCCAACGCCCCTTGAGCCGGTGCAGCCCGTCCTTCCCGGTGCCGCCGGCCGCGACGGCGAGGACGACGAGCCCGACGAGTCGGGCGGCGGCGTACCCGCCGAGGGCGGCGAGGGTGGCGCGGTCGGGACGGACGGTGGGCCTGGTCAGCGGCATGCGCCCGATTATCCCGGGGTCTGCCGTGGACTCAGCCGAGGGGCCTTATGCGGACGAACTTCGCGGCCATGACGGGACCGAGCTGCTCGACGATGGCGTGCCCGGGCTCCTGAGGCGAAGGCAGGTCACCGAGGAAGGAGGTGACGATGACCTCGTCGATGCCGAGGACCCCGCGCGCGCTCTGCTCCTCCAGGAAGTCGAGCGTGCGGCGCCAGTCGGCGGCGCCGGGGGCCTCGCCGAGGAAGGAACGGACGGTGTCCTGGACGACGTCCCAGAAGAAGACGTGCGGCAGGACACCGCCCTGATGGAAGACATGGGTCTCGTACGTCCCTCGGAACTCGGGGATCCGGGTGACGAGATCACTGACCAACTGCACGCTCGGAGTCGCGTTCGGGTTCGCGCTCGGGGTCACCGTCATCTCCCCAGAATGCTCCTGCCCGAGGCATACGTCTCGCCGGATTTACGCTTTCCTGGCGACGTCTTTCGCCGGGTTTTCCACAGGGGGTGCGAAGTGTCCCTCTTCCGTGGATCGTTGGGCGTATGTACGAGTTGGCGATCCTCGCCAGGGGCGGGGTCCTCCTGACGGTCTGGGCGGTCGCGGCGGGCTGGCCGCCGGGCCGGCTGTCCGGACGGCTGCGCCGCGACGGCTGGCAGCGGATCTGCCGGGGCGCGTGGGCGGCCCCGGGGAGGGAGGTGGACTGGCGGCTGAGGGCGACGGCCGTCCAGCTGCTGCGCCCGGAGCTGGTGTGCAGCCACGCGACGGCGGCGCGACTGCACCGCATCGAGGTACTGGGCGGGGATCCTCCGTCGGAGCACCTCGACTTCACGGCACCACCGAGGACGGGATCGGCACGCGGCCACGGGATGAGGATCCACACCACGACCACCCTGACGGACGGGGACAGATCCGTCCGCCGCGGTCTGCGGACGACAACCCCCACACGAACGGTGGGCGACCTGATACGCGCCTCGGCGACCCGGGAGGAGGCCGTGGTCGTCGCGGACTCCGCGCTCGCCCGGCGGGTGGTCGAAGGGGTACGGCGCGAGGCCCTGGTCCGGTACGAGGAACTCACCGCGGAACTCGCCGCACCCCGCCGCGGAGCGGCCCGCGCCCGCGCCTGGCTGCGCCTCGCGGAACCGGCGTCGGGGTCCCCGGCGGAGACGGTGGCCCGGCTGAGGATGGGCGACACAGACCTGGTCCCTGAGTGCCAGCCGACCCTCCTCACGGCGGCCGGCCGGCCCCTGCGCCCCGACTTCCTCTTCCGCACGGCGGGCCTGGCGGTGGAGGTGGAGGGCTACGCCTTCCACGGCACCCGCCGGGCCCACGAACGGGACGTCGCCCGCTTCAACGCGCTCCAGTCCTGCCGGGAGGTCCGCCGGGTGCTGCGGTTCACGGCGAGGGAGGTGTTCCACCATCCGGAGCGGATGACGGCGACGATCAGGGCGGCGCTGAGTCTCTGACAGTGAACTCGCCGTACGGAAAGCCCCGTTACGAGGGCATACGACAGGAAATGAGGAGTTACTCAAAGGGACGGAGATGTCCCGTCCGACACGTTGGACGGCGGCCGTGGTGGTGGCGGCGGGGGCCGATGACGGGTCGACCCGACCCTGAGCACGTGACGGGCCCGCCGGGGGTGCAGTCAGGGTCGTCCGTGTCGTGAGGCTTGAGTCTCCGGTAGGGGGAGACGCGAAGGTGGGCACATGAACGGCGAGACGCTCTACTCGATCGGTGATCTGGCGCGGCGGACGGGTCTGACAGTGAAGGCCATCCGGTTCTACGCGGACACCGGGATCGTGCCACCAACCGACCGCACCCCTGCCGGATACCGCCGGTACGGCGCCGATGCCGTCGCGCGCCTCGAACTCGTGTGCACCCTGCGCGAGTTGGGGATCGATCTGGCCACGATCCGCAAGGTCATGGACCAGGAGGTCTCGCTGACGGACGTCGCGGCGACGCACGCCGAGGCACTGGACGTGCAGATCCGCGTCCTGCGGCAGCGCCGCGCTGTGCTGACGGCGGTGGTCCGACGCGGCTCGACTCCCCAGGAGATGGACCTCATGCACAGACTGGCGTGCCTGTCGGAAGCCGAAAGGAAAAGTCTGATCGACGGCTTCCTCGACGACGTGTTCGACGGACTGCGCGATCACCCCGTATTCGCTGCCGTCACCCGCTCATTGACACCCGAGCTGCCCGACGACCCCGAGCCCGAGCAGATCGAGGCGTGGGTGGAGCTCGCCGAGCTGTCCCAGGACCAGGATTTCCGCTCCACGATGCATGGCATGGCCCAGGACCTGGCGGCCGATCGGGCCTCTGGCGATGCCACGGGCCTGCCCCGGCTCCTCGCCGAAGCCGTCCGGGCCCAGGTGACACCGGCGCTCCAGGCCGGTATCGAGCCGGACTCGGCCGAAGCGGAACCGATCGTCACCGCACTCACGGCCCACTACGCCCGCACCCTCGACAGCCCGGTCCCACACGACACCCCCGCCCTCCATGAGCGCCTTGCTGCCCGGCTGGCGCATATGAACGACCCACGCCGCGACCGGTACCTGTCCTTGCTGGCGGTCATCAACGGCTGGCCGGCGCCCGAAAGCCTGGCGCCCGTGCTCACCTGGTGCGCCGAGGCACTCCGTGCCCGCACACCGCAGAGGTGAGCCGAACACGCATCACGCCCGACTGGCGGTGAGGTGGGCGGCGACGCCGACTCCGTCGACGGGCTGCGGCGAGGCCTCTGCCGAGGCGAAGGCCCCACGCTCCCCGGCCCGCGTACCCCGGGCCACTGGAAGCGCTACGCGGATGGCGGGACGCTCACGGCGTGGTGGGCGTGGTCCGGGGGAAGGAGATCTCGACGCGCCGGTTCTTCTTGCGGCCCTCCTCGGTGCGGTTGTCGGCAATGGGGTAGTCCTCGCTGTACCCGCGGATGTCGAAGCTCGTCCCCGGGTCGAGGGCCCGCGCGAGCACCTGCTGCACGGCGACGGCCCGCTCCTTGGAGAGCTTGAGCCCGTGCTCGTACGTGCCGAGGTTGTCGGTGAACCCGAAGACCCGGACGCGGCCGGAACCCATCTTGTTGATCTCGGCGGCGATGGCGGCGATACGGGAGGTGGCGTCGGGCGAGAGCTTGGCGCTGTTCTTGGGGAACAGCACCTCGGCCTGCAGCGCGAACGTCACGTCCACGTTGGTGTCCTGCCGTCGCTGCTGGCCGCCGTCCTCCTCGACGATCTGCTTGATGTCGAGGACCTTGGCGGGGGCGAGGGTGGCGCCGTCGGGGAGCATCAGGCCGGGCGAGGTCGGATCGATGACGGGAGCGGGCGAGGACGTGCCGGCGGGCCCGGGCCCGTCATCGGCGTACGCGACGGGCCCGGCGAGCGGCCCCAGGGCGACGCAGACGAGCACGAGAGCGGCGAGGCGGCGGTTTGTCGTCGTCATGGCGTCGCCTCAGGAGAGCTTGAGGGTGGCGGGTTCGAAGGTGGGGAGCTGGAACGAGACCTCGGTGGTGGTCGCGGGGGGTGCCGGGAATTGCAGGAAGACGTCCGTAGACTTGCCGGGCGCAAGGACGTCGAGCCCCGTGGTGGTCAGCGGCCGCCCGTCCGTGTCCCTCAGGACGTAGTACCTCTTCTTGCCAACAGAATCGACGAGGGTGGCGCCGCCGAGCGACTTACCGTGCTTGACAACCTCAGTCTCGTCACCCCTCATCCTGGCCGGGAGGACCGCCAGCGAGCCCGAGGTGTTCTTCAACTGGCCCTTGATCGTGAGAAAGCCGCCCTCATCACGTTCTGCAGAGTTGATCGCGAGTTCCAACCCTTTCTGCCCTTTGAGGACAGCAAGTGTCTCTGTCGGCTCCTCGGCCTCTTGCGAGCCATGGGTGGCTGGTGCTCCCTGCTGGGGCGCGGCACTCGTTGAGGCCGGCTTGTTCCCGCTGGGCTTATCCTCGGCGCCGCACCCGGCCGCGAAGAGTGCCACAGCCGCGATCGCGACGGCGACCACCCCTAGGCGGGTCTTCCTTACGTAGCGCGCGTTCATGAAGCGTGCTTCCTTTGCTCGTCGCGGGTCAGTCCGACAGCCGGACTCTGAAGAGATCTGCGGCACTGGGGAGGCGCGGGCTTTCAGGATCGATCACCCACGACTCGCCACCACACACGAGGTCAACCACGGGTTCCTCGTCGTCAGGCTCTCCGCCACCCTCATCGGGGCCTGTAGGCGTCGGATCTGGTGTGGTCTCCGAAGGATCTGGCGTGGGTTCCGGGGGCTCGAAGGTGCAACGCGGTTCGAGTACAGCTTCAGCAGACGCAGTCGCCTGATGCGCCTCTCGACCCGTCGTACGTACGGTCACCCTGAAGCCAAGCTCCTCGGTAGCAAGAGACACGCATCCGCCGCCTGTGACCACAGCCTCATTTCGCGCCGCAAACTCCTCCGCCTGCTGACACGGGGAGTCGCCGGTGTCCGCCCCGCCTTGAAGGAACCTGTTCCATTGCCCAGGGTCGAGGATCACTTCGATCCAGCCGTCCCGCAGCTGCTCTCGGGCGTCTTGCGCCGCCGCGAGAGCTGCTGCATCCGCAGCGGTCTGAGCGCTGTTGCGCGTCAAAGCAGCCTGGCCCACCAAGAAGTAGGCGAACGCCAGAAAGAGGAGCCCGGCAATGACCGCGATGTAGACGGGGAACGCCTGCCCTGCATCGGCGCTCGCGCCACCCAGCACTAGTTGCCTGTGAGCTCGCTGATCTTCTGCGTGATCGCATCCATGATCGAAGCCCCGATGTCCGTGCCGGTGATCGCCACCACGATCGCCACCACCACCACAATGATCCCCAGATACTCCACCGCCGTCTGCCCGCGGTCCCCCCGCGGCACTCGGCCGGTCGCTCCTACCTTCACCCTGGTCAAAAGCCTCAGCATCGCGTCGTTCATCGTGGTCCCCTCCGCGTTCAGACGCCTGCGCTTGGGTACCGTACGCCGACGGGCGGGTCGGCGGACAGGGCCCGTTCATCGGGTGGGGCCGAGGCAGCCGGTCGCGGCGATCCGGTCCATCAGCTCCACCCCCCTCACACTCTGTCCGCACTCTGGCACATCGGGTTGCGCCCGCGAAGTCGTTTGCCTCGAATATGTCAGCGCGTTCACGCTTCACTCGCCGCCCGTGACCGACCCGAAGTCTGTTCCCGTGCCCAGGAACAGGCCCGCTCCCAGAAGGATCATCGTCGCCGGGACCATGAGGGTCGTGATCACCATCGTGGCCTTCGGGACGGCCTTCGCCGCCTTCCTCCTCGCGTTCTGGGCGTCCGTGCGCCGCATGTCGTTCGCGATCTGGATCAGGGTGTCCACGATCGGGGCCCCCAGCTCCTCCCCCTGCTGCAGCGCCGTGACGAACTGCGCCACCTGCTCCGAGTCGTTGCGCCTCCGCAGTTCGTCGAACGCCTGCCGCCGGCTGACGCCCATGTCCATCTGGCGCAGCGTGATGCGGAGTTCGTCGGCCCACGGGCCCTCGTACTTCTCCGCCACCCTTTCCAGCGCCTGCCGGAAGCCCAGCCCCGCGCTGACCACGACCGCGAGGACGTCCAGGAAGTCCGGCAGTGTGCGTTCGATCTGGTCCTTGCGGATGCGGACCGCCGACCAGATCCCGACCTCCGTCCAGAACGCGCCGAACGCCAGCAGCAGCAGGGCCGTCACGTACGAGCCCTTGCTCAGCATCACCAGGCCGCCGAGCCCGCCCAGGAAGCCGTAGACCGCCCGCCTCGCCCCGTACCGGTCGATCGTCAGGCCCCCGGGGTTGCCCGCCAGGTCGATCCGGCGGCGCACCGCGTTGACGCGTTTCGGGCCCATCAGGCGGAGCACGGCCGGCGACCAGCGCATGCCCACGCGGTCCACCGCCGAGTCCACCGCTCCCGTGCGGGTCGCACCGACCTCCAGGGCCAGTTTGAGGTCGTCCGGGAGCTTCGCGTCCGCGCGGTACAGGCGGAGGCCGTAGGCGAAGCCCGCGACTGCCAGGCCGGCCAGGAGGGCTAGGAGGAGGTCCACTTCGGCTGTCCCTTGTCCCTACACGTCGATCTTCGAGAAGCGGCGGATGGCGGCGAAACCGATCACGTACAGAGCGAACGCCGCCACCACCGCGAACTGCCCCGTGCCCGAGGCCGTCATCCGGTCCAGCGCGCCCGGCTGCATGTTGTCGATCAGCAGGAGCGAGCCGACGCCGATCACCGGGACCGAGTACGCCGTCATGCTCACCTGCGAGAGCTGCGTGCGGACCTCGCGCCGGGTCTCCTTGCGTTCCTCCAGGGTCTCCGTGAGGTTCCGCAGCGAGGAGACGACCGTGCCGCCGGCCCGGTTGGCGAGGACCAGGGTGGTGACCAGCACGACGAGTTCACGGGAGGGGAGACGTTCGGCGAGTTCCCCCAACGCGTCGTCGAGCGACGTGCCGACCGCCAGCTGCTGCGCCACCTTCTCCAGTTCGTCTCCCGCAGGCGCCTCCAGCTCGTCGGCCGCCAGGCTCAGGGCCATCCGGAGGGCGAGGCCTGCCTGGGTGGCGTTGGCCAGGATCCGGGAGAGTTCCGGGAGTTGGTTGATGAACTTCTCGATCCGCTTCTGGCGCTGCCAGTTGAGGAATCCCATCGCCACCCAGATGCCGAGCAGTCCGCAGATCGGGCCGAAGAACGGCGACAGCGCCGCCTGCCCCACCACCCACAGCACCGCCACGGTCGCCGCCAGCGCCATCGTGAACTCGCCCGGCGTGATGTCGAGGCCGGTCGCCGCGATCCGCAGCTCCAGCTTCCGGCCGAGCGCCGTCTTCCGTACGCGCCGGTCCACGCCCCGGAACCGGCGTCTGCGGCGGCCGGTCACGGCCTCCGGTTCACCGCTCTCGTCCAGGCGGGCCACGAGGGCCGCGTGACGACGGGCCCCGCTCGCGTACAACTGGACGCCGACGACGCCCAGTACGCACGCGAGCAGCGCCACACCGGCCGTCAGCCAGAAGGGGTCGGTCAGCATCGCCGCGCCTCGCGTCGCCAGGTGGTGATCTCGTGAGTCGTCATCGACGCTCCCCCGGTCGCCACGTCGGGTCCTCGGCCGTCACGCCACCGCCCGGCCGCCACGTCGGGTCGCCCGTCGCCGCTCCGGTCCCCGGTCGCCACGTCGGGTCGTCGGTCATCGCTGCACCGGCTTCTGTCATCACTCCGCCTCTCGGGTCGCCAGGTGGGCATCGGTCGCGGCCACGCCGAAGGCCTGTGGGATGGGCTGGCCCGCCAGGTAGAGGCGTTCGGCGACGCGCCGGGGCAGGGGGTGGTACGTGAACCTCCCGTACACCCGCCCGTCCGCCGCCACCGGCTGGGCCTGGAAGCGGCACACCGTGGCGAGCAGGAACCTCTCCCGGCCGTGCGAGGCCAGGACCGCGATCTCGGTGATGCGGCGGGTGCCGTCCGGATGTCGGGTGAGCTGTACGAGGACGTCGACCGCGCTGTTGATCTGGTCCCGGAGCGCCTCGAACGGCACCTTCACCTCGGACATCGACGCGAGGGTCTGCAGCCGCATCAGCGCGTCCTCGGCCGAGTTCGCGTGGACGGTGGCGAGCGAGCCGTCGTGGCCGGTGGACATGGCCTGCAGCATGTCGAGGGTCTCGCCGCCGCGGACCTCACCGACGATGATGCGGTCGGGACGCATGCGCAGGGAGTTGCGGACGAGGTCGCGGATGGAGATGGCCCCGCGGCCCTCGATGTTCGGCGGGCGGGCCTCCAGGCGGATCACGTGGGACTGCTGGAGCTGGAGTTCTGCCGAGTCCTCGATGGTGATGATCCGCTCGCCGTCCGGAACGAGTCCGGACAGGGCGTTGAGCAGGGTCGTCTTCCCGGTGCCGGTCGCTCCGGAGACGATCAGGTTGAACTTGGCTTGAACCAGTCCCGAGAGCAGGAGCAGCATCTGCTCGTCGAGGGAGCCGAGGCCGATCATCTCGTGGAGCGTGTACGCCCGGGGGAAGCGACGGATGGTGAGGGTCGCTCCCGTGAGGGAGAGCGGCGGGATGATGACGTTCACGCGCTCGCCGGAGGGAAGCCGGGCGTCGACCATCGGGTTCGACTCGTCGACGCGCCGGTTGACGGTGGAGACGATCCGCTCGATGGTCTGCATCAGCTGCTCGTGGGAGGCGAAGCGGAGCGGGAGCAGTTCGACGCGGCCGCCGCGCTCGATGAAGATCTGGTCGGGGCCGTTGACCATGATCTCCGTGATGGAGGCGTCTTCGAGGAGCGGTTCCAGTACGCCGAGCCCGAGGGCCTCGTCGACGACCCGGCGGATCAGCTGGGCCCGCTCGGCGGTGGAGAGGACCGGACCCTCGCGGCTGATGATGTGGCCGAGGACGCGCTCCAGGCGGGCCCGCCGCTCGGCCGCCGCGAGCGCGGACATCTCGGTGAGGTCGATCTCCTCCAGGAGCTTGGCCCGGAAGGCGGCGACCAGGTGGCCGTCCTCCCGGCCTCCGCCCGCGGCCTTCTCCTCGGGGGCGTTGATACGGGCGCGCAGGCTCATGGACGGTCCTCCTCGGCGGGCATCGGCATGGTCGCGGTTCTCGTCACGGGGTCGAAGTCCCAGAAGGGGACGACCGAGGGGATGCGTACGGTGACGGTGGCGACGACCTCGTCCCCGCTGGGGAGGACGCTGACGTCGGTGGCCCAGTCGGCGGCCGCGTAGCCGGCCGCCTCACCGGTGGGCGCGTCCTCCGCGTCGCTACTGGCCGCCCGCGCGGCCGCCCGCGCAGCCGTACCCGCCTGCTGGGCCGCGTACGCCGCGACCCCGAGCTGCAGGCCCGCCAGCCCGACGAGGAGCAGGATGGGGAGGAAGCCGAGGTACTCGATGGCGGCCTGCCCCCGGTCGCGGCGCCCGTTGCGCGGATCGCTCCTCATGGTGTGAGGCCCCTCTCGTCCACAGCGCCCGCCTTGCCCTCCACCCGGAACAGGCCGCCCACGCCCGGGACCAGGACCGGGACCTGGAGCGTGACCACCGCGGTCACCATCCCGTCGCCCGACGGGCAGCTCACGTCGGCGCCGTCCAGCCAGGCCCCGTCCAGGTGCCGCCGCGCCGCCTCTCCACAGTCGTCGCCGACGGCACCGGCCCGCGCCGCCTCGTCCGCCGCGTTCCCCGCCAGCGTGTACGTATAGCCCACCAGGACGACCTGCCACAGCAGAACGAGCGTCAGCAGGATCAGCGGCACCATGCCCAGGAACTCCACCGCCACCTGCCCCCTGTCCCTGTCCTCGTCCCGGTGCGTCCGCATCAGTCAGCGGCCTCCGGTGCGGCGGCGCAGACCCAGGGAGCCGCGGTCGCCGGCGCGTGCGAGTTCCTTGCCGGGCTGTCCCGGCGCCTGCACCAGGCCCAGTTCCCCCGCCAGGCCCCACAGCGCCTGCTTGACCGTCGACTTCGCGTCGAGTTCGTGGAGGCGCCCGGCGTCGACCACCGCCGCGAGCTCCTTGAAGTTGGCCGGGACGGCGACGCCCGCGATCCGGGTGCCGGTGATCTTCTGGACGAGGGGCGGCTGGATCTCGGTGGAGCGGTGGTGGCGGTTGACGAGGGTGACGGTCTCCTCGGCCTTGCGGACCTGGAGCCGTTCCCACATCCGTACGGTCCGCTTGGCGGCGCGGACCGCCACCACGTCCGGGGTGGTGACGAGGAGCGCGGTGTCGGCCATCTCGATCGCGGCGGCATTGGCGCTGTCGAGCCGGGAGCCGCAGTCGAGGACGACGACCTCGTGCCGGCCGCGCAGGGCGCTGACGACCTGCCGGGCGGCGCGGTCGCTGACCTCCTCGCCACGCTCCCCCTCCGCCGGGGCGAGGAGCAGCGAGAGGCCCGTCTCGTGGACGTACACGGCGTCCTGGAGCACGCGCGGCGAGATGTCGGCGATCGACGCCAGGTCGGCGACGGAACGGCGGAACTGCACGTCCAGGTACGAGGCGATGTCGCCGCTCTGGAGGTCCATGTCGACGAGGGCGACGCTGCGCCCGGAGGCGCGGGCGGCGAGGGCGAGGTGGACGGCGGTGACGGTGGCGCCGACACCGCCCTTGGCGCCGCTGACGGTGACGACGGTGCCGCCGGGGCCGGTGATCCGCTCGGCGCCGCCGCCGAGGTGGCGGCGGACGCCCAGGGACCACTGGGCGGCGGCCTGGACGCGGCTGGCGAGTTCCTCGTAGCCGAGGGGCAGGGTGACGAGGCCGCGGGCGCCGGAGTCCATGGCGGCGGAGAAGAGGACGGGGCTGGCGTCGGCGGTGATGAGGACGACGCCGACGGCCGGGAAGCGGAGGGCGACCTCGCGGACGAGTTCGAGCGCGGGGACGGGCCCGATCCGCTCGTGGACGAGGACGACCTCGGGGAGTTCGTCGAGGGAGGCGGCGGCGAGCCGCGCGAGGGTGTCGACGAGCTGGGTGGAGTCGGTGACCGGCTGGGCGGGTTCGGCGTCGGGGAGCTGGCTGAGCAGCGTACTGACGGACCGGGCCGCGTCGGGGTCGCCGACGGCCGGCAGGATCCTGGTGGTCATCCGGCCTCACTTGTCCTTGTCGAGCGTGTAGGTGCGGTCGCCCTTGTCGACCGGGGATCCGGCCGTGGACGGTGCGACGAGGGCGAGGTGTACGTGCTCGGCGAAGGACTCGGCGTACGCGACGCGCTGGGTGTCGAGGGTGGAGAGCGCGAAGGTGATCGGGACCGTGGAGGTGGCCCGGCTGGAGCGGTCGTTGCTCTCTGCGGCCGGGGTGAGGCGGCCGACCTCGAGGACACGGGCGCCGGCGACGATCAACCGGGACTGGTCGGGGTCGCCCTTCTTCTTGCCGGCGAAGGTGGCGTAGATGTTGACCGTCGAGCCCGTGTAGATCTTGCCGGCGACTCCGGTGGCGGCGTCCACCATGATCGCGATCTCCTGCTCCCCCGGCTTGAGCTGGGGCCGTTCGACGATCATGTCGGTCTGGAGGAGCGAGCCGGCCTTGAGCCGGGTGACGGCGATCCTGCCCTCGATCTGTCGGAGATCGGTGACGGCGGTCGAGGAGAGCCAGCGCTTCGGCATGGAGATCTTCTCGAAGTCGCCCGCCTTCAAGGGCTCGTAGGGGGCCACGTCGTCCTTGAGCCGGTACGCCGTGGTCTCCGGGCCGACCTTCGAGTTCACGTCGCTGATGACGGCGAGGACACCTGCGAACGCGCCGAGGGCGCACAGGACGGAGAGCAGCAGCAGGATCACGCCGCGGCGCTGGCGGGAGTTCATGGCCGTACTTCCTCGATCGGAGACGTGGGGAGGTGGCGGGGGTGGCGGGGTGGGCGGGAGTGGCGGCTGGGGCGGGGGCCGGGGCTCACGGGCCGCTCACGGCAGCGCGGCGCGGGCGGAACGGTCGCCGGGCCCGAGCGCGCGGGCGTGCCCCCCGGCCTGCGGCCCCGGCCCGAGCGCGTGCGGACCCGGCTGCTGCCCGGGAGGTGGAACTTGCTGCCCGGGACCGAGCGCATGCTGCCCGGGAGGTGGAGCCTGCTGACCGGGACCCAGCGCATGCTGCCCGGGAGGTGGAGCCTGCTGACCGGGACCGAGGGGATACGCACCCGCCTGCTGCCCCGGACCGAGGGCGTAGGCACCCGGTTGCTGCCCCGTCCCCAGGGTCTGCGCTCCCCGCTCCGGCGGTGGGAGCGGCGCGGCCGGGGCCAGCGGCGCGGCGCAGAAGCCGCAGCGGTCGCCGATGAGTTCCATCCCGCACCAGTGGCATCTCTCGCGCCGTACGGAGGAGACCAGCTGGTGGAGAACGGGCAGGTCCGGCAGGTACGCGGCGAACTCGACGAGCTTGCCGGTGCCCCACCAGCCGGGCGAGGACGCGGGCAGGGCCACCTCGTGCACGGGGCCGGGGATCCGCCAGCGGGGTACGAGGGTGGTCGTCGGCCAGTCCGTCTGGAGCTGGCCGCGGGCGAGGAGGAGCTCGGTGGCGAACTCCGGCCCGGCGAGGGGCTCCTCGGCGGCGGCGCCGAGTCGCACGATCTGCGGGGTGGGTCCGGCGAGGACGGCGAAGTGGGCACCCGGGAGCCAGCTCTTGAGGTGGGAGCCGAGGCTGACGGGGACGCGGTCGAGCCGGGAGACGGAGCCGAGGACGGCGCCGGCGTAGATGTAGTGGGCGAGCAGCCGGGCGGCGGAGGCGAGGACTCCGGGGCTGAAGTCGCAGCCGGCGAGCTGCCGCAGCTGGCGGACGAGGACGGCCGCGCCGAGCGGCGGCAGATCGGTCCTGACCAGGGCGATGCGGTCGCTCTCCAGGAGGGCGCGGACGGCGTGCAGGCGGTGCTCGACGGCGGTCGGCGCGGACGTGGGGCAGACGACGACCACGTGTCCGTACCGGGCGAGGAGCTGCTGCATGTCCGCGAGGGAGGCGTCGAGCGGGCGGGTCTCGGGGGGCGGGAGCACGGCGGCCTGCGGGGTCCCGGGGTCGGCCGCCGGCAGCACCAGGTCGGCGCCGGTGACGGCGATCGCTGTCGGCACGTCGGACCCCCCGTCCCCTCCGGCCTCCGGTGCCCCGGGGGCCGCGGATCACTTACCGCGTTCGCGACGTCACCGCAGGGTGCCGCCGCCTCTGCACCTTATCCACGTCCCGCGGGGTGGTGAACACACAATCCGCCAAGCTGCCTGCATTTGTTGCGGCCTCCGCCGTCTCCTCGCGACCTCCGCGGTCGCGGCTCCCGTCATCCCCCTGCGGCCTCCGCGGTCGCCACCTCCGCGCCCCCCGCCGAACACCCTTCCCCGCCAGAGGTATTGACAACGCGATTGGTCTGGACCAACTTGTTGCGACAGCGGTGGCCACCGCCGGTACCCCCGTACCCCGCACCTCCCCTCCGTACGACGACGTACGGCACCTCCACATCCCCAACTCCCCCACCGGAGGATGCACGTGGACCGCACCACCACCCGCCCGCACGGACGGCGACGGATCGCCGGAGCCCTCGCGCTCGCCGTCGGCTCCGGGCTCGTCCTCGTCGGCGGAG
This sequence comes from Streptomyces sp. NPDC044003, assembly GCF_056435185.1. Lineage (NCBI taxonomy): Bacteria > Bacillati > Actinomycetota > Actinomycetes > Kitasatosporales > Streptomycetaceae > Streptomyces > Streptomyces sp. NPDC044003. The sequence continues at coordinate 753,820 of NZ_JBWKFA010000001.1, forward strand.
CCGGCACCGCACAGGCGGCGGACGTCAACGTCGCCAAGAACGCCGGATTCGAGAACGGCCTCACCAACTGGTCCTGCTCCGCCGGGAGCGGCGCCGTCGTCTCCTCGCCGGTCCGCACCGGGACCGGCGCGCTCAAGGCCACCCCGGCCGGTCTCGACTACGCCCAGTGCGTGCAGACCGTGACCGTGAAGCCCAACTCGACGTACACCCTGAGCACCTGGGTCCAGGGCGGCTACGCCTACCTCGGCGCGAACAACACCGGGACCGGCACCGGCACCGTCTCCACCTGGACGCCCGACAGCCCCTCCTGGAAGCAGCTCACCACCACCTTCACCACCGGCGCGAGCACCACCTCCGTCGAGATCTGGACCCACGGCTGGTACGGCACCTCCCCCTACCTCGTCGACGACGTGAGCGTCTTCGGTCCCGACGGGGGCGGCGGCCAGGACCCCGACCCGGTCGTCCCGGCCACACCGGCCGGTCTCGCCGCCGGCACGGTCACCACCAGCTCCGTCGCCCTGAGCTGGGGCGCGGTCAACGGCGCCACGGGCTACAAGGTGTACCGCGACGGCGCCAACCCGCAGACGGTCACCGGCACGTCGACCACCGTCACCGGGCTCACCGCCGACACCGCGTACCAGTTCCAGGTCTCCGCGACGAACTCCGCGGGCGAGTCCGCGAAGTCCGCCGCCGTGACGGCGCGCACCGCCAAGCCCACCGACCCGGGCCCCGGCCCGGCCGTGCCCAAGCACGCCGTCACCGGCTACTGGCAGAACTTCGACAACGGCGCCGCGAAGCAGAAGCTGCGCGACGTCCAGGCCGCGTACGACATCATCGCGGTCTCGTTCGCCGACTCGACGGCCACGCCCGGCCAGATCACCTTCAACCTCGACCCGGCCGTCGGCTACACCTCGGTCGCCGACTTCAAGGCCGACGTCGCGGCCAAGAAGGCGGCCGGCAAGTCCGTGATCCTCTCGGTCGGCGGCGAGAAGGGCAACGTCACGATCAACAGTGACGCCACCGCCACCGCCTTCGCCGACAGCGCGTACGCCCTGATGCAGGAGTACGGCTTCAACGGGATCGACATCGACCTGGAGCACGGCGTCAACGCCACGTACCTCACCAAGGCGCTCCGTCAGCTCTCCGCCAAGGCGGGCTCCTCCATGGTCCTGACGATGGCCCCGCAGACCATCGACATGCAGAACACGAGCTCGGAGTACTTCAAGACCGCGCTCGCCGTGAAGGACATCCTCACGGTGATCAACACCCAGTACTACAACAGCGGTTCGATGCTCGGCTGCGACGGCAAGGTCTACAGCCAGGGCTCGGTGGACTTCCTCACCGCGCTCGCCTGCATCCAGCTCCAGGGCGGCCTCGACCCGTCCCAGGTCGGTCTGGGCGTCCCCGCCTCCACGCGGGGCGCGGGCAGCGGCTACGTCGACCCGCAGGTCGTGAACAACGCGCTCGACTGCCTGACCAAGGGCACCGGCTGCGGCACCTTCAAGCCGGCACAGACGTGGCCGTCGCTGCGCGGCGCCATGACCTGGTCGACCAACTGGGACGCGACGGCCGGCAACGCCTGGTCGAACGCGGTGGGCCCGAAGGTGCACAACCTGCCGTAGCGGACCCGGTTCCCAGGTGACAGCGCAGCGCCGCCGCTCCCCCGGCGGCGCTGTGCCGTCTCCTCACGCGGGCAGGTAGTGCATAGTCCGCCGGTATTCAATGACGAAGATCAAGCAAACATGCAGGTTGCGAACGGGTTGAAGCCAGATGCGTGCATCGGGATGACGATCCCGGCGATTAGCGCAAGCCGCTGCTAAGTTCGCGGCTGTGAGTCACGAAACCCTGGTCAAGCAGCAGTTCGGGCATCGCGCCCGGCTTGCACTGTCGCCTGTCGGGGTGGTGAAGGCCGATGCTCAGGCACATGCGGCTCGCACCTTGTGGAACCTGCTGCACGCCTGGTGGCGGATGATGCCGAAGGAGAAGCGGACTCTCGCGCATGCGGACGCTGCGATCCGGCAGGCTCGCGAGGACATCGACTTTCTCGCCATCCTTCCCGCGCAGGCTGCGCAAGCGGTGCTCAAGACGTACTTCCGGGCGTGGAAGAACTGCTGGGAGGGCCGGACCGATGCCCCGAACTTCAAGGGGCGCATGCGCACCCCTATGTCCGTGGACGTTCCGCAGGGCCGGGATCTGAACATCAACCGTGTGCACCGCCACTGGGGCATGGTCAACATTCCCAAGGTGGGCCGTGTCCGCTTCCGGTGGACCAAGGACCTGCCCGTGGGCAAGCGTGCCGATGCGGAGAACCGGATCACCGGGGCGCGGCTGGTCAAGGACGCGCTCGGCTGGCACATCACCTTCCGCGTCCAGGCCCTGGAGGTCAAGCCCGAGCCCCACCAGGGGCCGGAGGTCGGCATCGACGTGGGCGTCGCCGTACCCCTCGCCCTCTCGGACGGCGAGACGTACGAGCACGGCGAATGGCTGACCAGCCAGGAGAAGACCAGACTCCTGCACCTGGAGCAGCGCGCCGCACAGCGCAAGCGGCACCGCAAGCCCGGCGAGCACACCAGCCGCCGGCTGCACCACACCTACAACCGAATCGCAGGACTGCGCGCGAAAGCCAAGCGCCGGGCCCTGGACTGGCAGCACAAAACGACCACCCGCATCGCCCGCACCTACGGCACCGTCGTGGTCGAAGCGCTCACCATCACGAACATGGTCAAGTCCGCCAAGGGAACCGCCGAAGCACCGGGGAAGAATGTCGCCCAGAAGGCCGGTCTGAACCGCTCCATCAGCGGGGAGGCGTGGGGTCGAACGGTCACCCTGCTGGCGTACAAGACCGCCCGGCACGGCGGCATCCTGGTCAAGGTCCCCGCCCCCGGCACTTCCCAGCGCTGTTCGGCGTGCGGTGTCACGACGCCCGGCAGCCGGGAGTCGCAGGCCGTGTTCGTGTGCAAGAACCCGGACTGCGGGTGGTCGGGCAACGCCGACCACAACGGGGCCCTGAACGTCTTGCACCTGTACCGGATGGGCCTCGCGCTCGTCCCGGCTGCCGGGAGGGCAGTCGTCAGGCGCGCTCATCGCGTCAAGCCCGCTGCCGCGAGGTAAGCGGGAATCTCCCGGCATCAGCCGGGAGAGCACTTCAACGATGAGGGTCCTCACGCGCGACGCCGGACAGTATGGCCGAACTACCCACCTTGACCCGTTCATGACATAGCCGGACCATGTGCCTGGACACCCGCACGACTTGGTCGCACTCCCCCACACTCCCCACCCAGGAGACAGCATGCGACGTCCCACCCGCGGCAGAAGGACCGCCACCCTCGCGGCCCTCGTGGCGTTCGCCCTCGCGGCGCCCCTCTCCGCCCTCAGCACGCCCGCCGGGGCCGACCCGGCGCCGACCGCCGCCCGTATCGCGTCCGGCGCCGAGGAGGTGATCCGGCAGTACGAGATCGCCGGACCGTCCACCGTCGCCGCCCGCACCGCGCTGACCGCCACCGGCGTCTCGATCGACGAGGTCGACGCCCGCTCGGTCGTGGTCAGCGCCAACACCGAACAGCTCGCCCGCCTCAAGGCCCTCGGCTATCGGCCGGTCGCCCTCCCGGGCCCGCCGAACCGCAGCACCGCGGCCGACAAGACGGCCGGCCCGCTCGACTTCCCCTCCGCCGACGCGAAGTACCACAACTACGCTGAGATGAACGCGGAGATCGACCAGCGCCTCGCCGCCTACCCCTCGATCATGAGCAAGCGGGTCATCGGCAAGACGTACCAGGGCCGGGACATCGTCGCCATCAAGATCAGCGACAACGTCGCCACCGACGAGAACGAGCCCGAGGTCCTCTTCACCCACCACCAGCACGCCCGCGAGCACCTCACCGTCGAGATGGCGCTGTACCTGCTGCGCGAACTCGGCGCGGGCTACGGCACGGACTCCCGCATCACGAACATGGTGAACGGCCGGGAGATCTGGATCGTCCCGGACCTCAACCCGGACGGCGGCGAGTACGACATCGCGAGCGGCTCCTACCGCAGCTGGCGGAAGAACCGTCAGCCCAACGCCAACTCCTCCTACATCGGCACCGACCTCAACCGGAACTGGGACTACAAGTGGGGCTGCTGCGGCGGCTCCTCCGGTACGAAGAGCTCGGAGACCTACCGGGGCACGGCCCCCGAGTCGGCCCCCGAGGTGAAGGTCGTCGCCGACTTCGTCCGCTCCCGGGTCGTCGGCGGCAAGCAGCAGATCACGGCGGCCATCGACTTCCACACGTACAGCGAGCTGGTCCTCTGGCCCTTCGGCTGGACGACGGCCAACACCACCACCGGCATGACCCAGGACGACCGCGACGCCTTCGCGACCGTCGGCGGCAAGATGGCCGCGAGCAACGGCTACACGCCCGAGCAGTCCAGCGACCTGTACATCACGGACGGCTCGATCGACGACTACCTGTGGGGCGCGCAGAAGATCTTCGCGTACACCTTCGAGATGTACCCGTCGAACGGCGGCGGCGGCTTCTACCCGCCCGACGAGGTCATCGAACGCGAGACGAGCCGCAACCGCGACGCCGTCCTCCAGCTCCTGGAGAACTCGGACTGCATGTACCGCTCGATCGGCAAGCAGGCGCAGTACTGCGCGGCCTGACGGCCCGTGGGTGAGGAGGTGCCCCGGCCGCCCTGCGGCCGGGGCACTTCTCAGCCCAGTACCGCCAGCGCGTCGATCTCGATGAGGAGGCCGGCGGGGAGGCCGACGTAGACGGTGGTGCGGGCGGAGGCGGGGGCCTTGAGGTTCTGGTCCTCGAAGTACTGGTTGTAGATCTCGTTCATCTCGGCGAAGTGGTCCACGTCCGTGAGGTAGACGCGCATCATCATCACGTCGTCCCAGCTCGCGCCGCCCTCCTCCAGGATCGCCTTGACGTTGGCGAAGGTCTGCAGGGTCTGCTCGCGCAGCGTCGGGCCCGCGACCGTCGGGGCCCGGCCCTCGACGGCGGGCAGGAAGCCGACCTGGCCGGCGACCTGGAGGATGTTGCCCTTCCGGACGCCGTGCGAGAACTTCGCGGGCGGGGCGGTGTGGGTGGCGGGGGTGAGAGCGATCTTCTCGGTCATGCGGGCGGTTCCTCTGTTTCCTTCGTCGGGGCGGCGCCGGAGTACTCGCGGCTGATGGCGTCCGCGGTGCTGCGCACCTGCGGGAGGAGCGTGAGGAGTTCCTCGGCGGTGACGACCACGTTGGGCGCCGAGACCGACATCGCGGCGACGACCCGCCCGTCGGCCCCGCGGATGGGCGCGCCGACGCAGTTGATGGACTCCTCGTGGCCGCCGAGGTCGGTGGCCCAGCCCTGTTCGCGTACGGTCGCCAGCTCCTGCAGGAAGGCGGCGGCGTTCGGCGTCGAACGGGGCGTGTACGGGGGGTAGTCGAGCTTGGCGGCCACGGCGCGCCGCTCCGGCTCGGGCAGGTCGGCGAGGAGCAGCTTGGCGACGGCGGCGACGGTGATCGCGACGGGCTTGCCGATGCGGGAGTACATGCGGACCGGGTAGCGGGACTCGACCTTGTCGATGTAGACGACCTCGCCCTCCTCGTACACCGCGAGGTGGATCGTGTGCCCGATCCGCTCGTTGAGGGCGGTGAGGTAGGGGTGGGCGATCTCGCGGACGTCGAGGTTCTCGACGGCCTCCTGGGCGAGCGCGAAGAGCCGGGCGCCGAGGCGGTAGCGCTGGTCCTGCTGCCGGTGGACGAGCCCGTGCTCGTGGAGCGTGCGCAGCAGCCGCAGGGCCGTGGACTTGTGCACGCCGAGCCGCTCGGCGACCTGCCCGAGGTCGGCGGGTCCCTGGGCGAGCAGCGGCAGGATGCTGAGCGCCCGGTCGACGGTCTGGCTCATGGCGTACGTACCTCCTGGTCGTCCCCCGTCCAGCCGGGGCCGAGGTGAAGTGTGCCCCAGGCGGCGACGTCGAGCGCGACGAGGCGGTCGGCGTGGGCGCGGAGGGGAGGCGCGGCGAAGTCGCCGGGAACGGTGAGCGCCGCGGCGGCGGCGAGGTGCCCGTGCCGCAGCCGGGCGTCCATGCGGAGGCCGCGGAGGGTGGCGGAGAGAAACCCGGCGGCGAAGGCGTCCCCGGCACCGACGGGGGAGACGACGGTGACGCGGGGGGCGGGGGTGGAGGTGACGGTGTCGCGGGGGGCGGGGGTGGAGGTGACGGTGTCGCTGGGCGGACCGCTGGGTGCGGGTGCGCTCGGTGTGCCCTGCGCGGGGCCGCTGCGCGGGGCCTTTCCCCACCCCGCCCCTTCCCGAACTGGGGCTCCGCCCCAGACCCCGCGCCTCAAACGCCGGCGGGGCTGAAATTCAGCCCGCCCGGCGTTTGAGGGCACGGCCGCAGGCCGATCGGGGGTCTGGGGGCTTGCCCCCGGTTCGGGAAGTGGGGGTCCCCCCACGCCGCCAGGCGTAGGGGGAGGGGTGGGGAATGAAGCCGCGCAGCGCTCGAACGCCACCGCCCCCTCCCCGCCCCGCTTGACCACCAGCACCTCCGGTTCCGCCAGCACCGCCCGGACGGCCACCGGATCGGCCACCCCCCACAGCGCCGCCGCCTCGTCCTCGCCCACGAACACCACATCCGCCCGCCGCGCGAGTTCGCGGAGCACCTCGGGGGCGCTGTCGTCGCGCCACAGGCCCGCCCGGTGGTTCACGTCGAAGGAGACGAGCGGTCGCCCGGGTCGCGGCGCCGTGAGGTCCCGCATCAGGGACAGGCAGTCCGCCGAGAGCGCGGCGGTGATGCCGGTGACGTGGAGGATCCGGGCGTCGGCGACCGTGTCGTACGGGACGGTGGCCGGCGACATGGCCGAGGCGGCCGAGCCGGCCCGGTAGTAGACGACCTCGTGGGCGTCGGTGGCCCGGTCCTCGTCCGTACGGAAGTAGGCGCCCGTCGGCCGGTGCGGGTCGCGCCCGACCGCGCCGACGTCGACCCCGTGCGCCGCGAGCGTGTCGACGAGGTGCTCGCCGAAGCCGTCGCGGCCGACGCGCCCGACCCATCGCACGCGGTGCCCGGCGGCGGCCAGCGCGCAGGCCACGTTCGACTCGGCGCCGCCGATCGCGCGGGTGAAGGAGGGAACGTCGGCGAGGCGGCCCGGCCGCGTCGGCAGGAAGGCGACCATGGACTCGCCCAGGCAGACGACGTCCGGGGCCGCCGGCACGCGCGCGGGTCCGCTCACTCCCGGGCTCCTCAGACTCGTACGGGTCCATTGACCCGGCCTTGGCCCGGATGTTAGACAGCCATCAGCACCCTGCGCAATGAGCGTTGCACATCCCGCAACGATCCATTCCGTAAAGCCCACGACGAGGAGGCCTCATGCCCGACCTGGCGAACGAGCGCGTCGACCACCGCTTCAAGGCCCTGCCCCCGGACGCCGAGGGCCTGACCGTCGGCGAGCTCTCCGCCCAGCGGCGCAACCTCTTCACCGGCGGCTACACGACCCCGGTCCTCGCCCTGTCCGCCGAGTCCGTCGAGCACAACCTCCGCCTTCTGGAGACGTACGCCGAGCGCCACGGCCTGGCGTTCGCCCCGCACGGCAAGACCTCCATGGCCCCCCAGCTCTTCGACCGGCAGCTGGAGCACGGCGCCTGGGGCATCACGGCCGCCGTCCCGCACCAGGCCCGCGTCTACCGCGCCCACGGCATCGCCCGGATCTTCCTCGCCAACGAGCTCGTCGACGCCGTCGCCCTGCGCTGGCTCGCCGCCGAGCTCGACGCCGACCCGGACTTCCGCTTCGTCTGCTACGTCGACTCCGTGCGCGGCGTCGAGCTGATGGACGAGGCCCTGCGCACCGCGGGCGCCGGACGGCCCGTGGACGTCGTCGTCGAGCTGGCCGCCGGCGCGACCGGGCGGACGGGCGTACGGACCGAGGCGGAGTGCGCGGCCGTCGCCGACGCCGTCGCGGCCGCCCCCACCCTGCGTCTCGTCGGCGTCGCCGGGTACGAGGGCACGATGCCCGGCGCCGACGCCGACAGCGTCCGGGAGTGGCTGCACCGCCTCGTCGGGCTCGCGGCCGACTTCGACAAGGCCGGCCGCTTCGACCCCGCCGTCGGCGAGATCATCGTGAGCGCGGGCGGCAGCGAGTGGTTCGACACGGTCGCCGAGGTCTTCGCGGAGATCCCCGAGTTCTCCCTCCCGGTCCTCAAGCTGCTGCGCTCCGGCGCGTACGTCTCCCACGACGACGGCCAGTACCGCAACCGCACCCCCTTCAACCGGATCCCCGAGGAGGGCGCGCTCCAGCCCGCGTTCCGGCTCTGGTCGCAGGTCGTCTCCCGCCCGACGGCCGAGCAGGCCTTCACCAACGCCGGCAAGCGGGACGCCGCCCACGACCTGCACCTCCCCGAGGCGCACGTCGTCCGTGACGCCCGCACGGGTGAGATCCGGCCCGCGGAGGGCATCACCGTCACGGGCCTCTCCGACCAGCACGCCTGGCTCGCCACCGCACCGGGCGCGGATCTGGAGGTCGGCGACTGGGTGGGGATGGGCCTGTCTCACCCCTGCACGATCTTCGACAAGTGGCAGCTGATCCCCCTCGTGGAGGCGGACGGCACGGTGGTCGACCACATCCGCACGTTCTTCTAGAGAACAAAGGGCAGGGGCATGGATCTCGTCTTCCGTGACGCGGAGGTCGTCGACGGCAGCGGCGGCGACTCCTACCGGGCCGACGTCGGCCTCGAGGGCGGCCGGATCGTCTCGATCGTCAAGGAGGCCGCGGCGGCCGGGTGTCAGCGCCCGACCGCCCGCCGCGTCCTGGACGCCGAGGGCCTCGTCCTCTCCCCCGGTTTCATCGACATGCACGCCCACAGCGACCTCGCGCTGCTCCGGGACCCGGACCACAGCGCGAAGGCCGCGCAGGGCGTGACCCTGGAGGTGCTGGGCCAGGACGGCCTGTCGTACGCCCCCGTCGACGACCGCACGCTCGACGAGGTCCGCCGGGCGATCACCGGCTGGAACGGTGACGGCTCGGGCGTCGACTTCGACTGGCGCACGGTCGGCGAGTACCTGGACCGGCTCGACCGGGGCATCGCGGTGAACGCGGCGTACCTGATCCCCCAGGGCACGGTCCGCATGTACACGATGGGCTGGGAGGACCGTCCGGCGACGGAGCCCGAGCTCGACCGCATGCGCCGGCTCGTCGCCGAGGGCCTCGCACAGGGCGCGGTCGGCATGTCCTCGGGCCTCACCTACACCCCCGGCATGTACGCGCCGGACTCCGAGCTCACCGAGCTGTGCCGGGTCGTCGCGGAGTACGGCGGTTACTACTGCCCGCACCACCGCTCGTACGGGGCGGGGGCGCTGCGCGCGTACGAGGAGATGGTGGCGCTCACCCGGGAGGCGGGCTGCGCCCTCCACCTGGCCCACGCCACCATGAACTTCGGGGTGAACGAGGGCAGGGCCCCGGAGCTCCTGGCCCTCCTCGACGCGGCCCTCGACTCGGGCGCCGACATCAGCCTCGACACGTACCCGTACACCCCCGGCAGTACGACCCTGCTCGCGCTGCTCCCGAGCTGGGCGAGCGAGGGCGGCCCGGAAGCGGCCCTGGCCCGCCTCCGCGACGACGCGACGGCGGAACGGATCCGGCACCACCTGGAGGAGCTCGGCTCGGACGGCTGCCACGGGGTACGGGTCGACTGGGCGACCGTCGAGATCTCGGGCGTCACGGACCGGGCCCTGACCGGCCACGTGGGCCGTCGCGTCGACGGCTGGTCCACGGCCCGCCGGCTCCTCGTCGAGGACCGGCTGGGCACGACGATCCTCCAGCACGTCGGCCACGAGGAGAACGTCCGGACGATCATGCGCCACCGGGTGCACACGGGCGGCTCGGACGGCATCCTCCAGGGCCTCAAGCCGCACCCGCGCGCGTACGGCACGTTCCCCGAGTACCTGGGGCGGTACGTGCGCGAGCTCGGCGTCCTCTCCCTGGAGGAGTGCGTCGCCCACCTGACCTCCCGCCCCGCGGCCCGCCTGCGCCTCCCGGACCGGGGCCTGGTGCGGGAGGGGTACGTGGCGGACCTGGTCCTCTTCGACCCGGCGACCATCGCCTCGGGCGCAACGTACGAGAACCCGCGCACCCTCCCGGTGGGCATCCCGCACGTCCTGATCGACGGCAGGTTCGTCGTGGAGGACGGACGGCGGACGGACGTCCTGGCGGGTCGCTCAATCCGGAGAACGGAGCTCCGCTGAGTCGCGGGCCACCGCCGGTCGTGGACCGTGCGTGCGCTGGGGCGGAAGGGCACCTTGCCCGGCACCGCCGACTCCGAGGGCCCACGGCTCCCGCCGCATCCACACGAGCCCCACCAGCAGCACGAGCCCCGCCAGCACGAACCCGTACCAGGGCGTGTGCCCCGAGGGCTGCGTCTCGTACACGAGCGCCGCCGAGAGCACGGCCGGCACCTGCCCCGCCCGGCTCCGCCAGGCGACGCCCGCGACGACGACCGTCCCCCACAGGAGGTACCAGGGCTGCACCATCGGCGAGAGCGCCACGAGCGCGACCAGCGAGAGCCCAAGCCCGAGGACGGGGTCGAGACGGCCCCGGTAGGCCCGCCACGCGAGGGCCGCGATGATCGCGAGGGCCGCGAGCAGCCCCAGCTTCTGGACGACGCCCTTCACGGGCTCGGCCTCGCCGCCGAGGAGCAGGCCCAGCCCGAGCCCGAGGTCGCTCGTCAGCGACAGGGGCGTGTGGATGGCCGCGGCGACGCCCTGCGTCCGCAGCCACCCGAACCCGGTCCCGGCGAGGACCGACGCCCCCGCCGCCACCGCGCCCGCGACGGCCCCCGGCAGGACGAGACCCTTCACGAGGCCCCGTACGCCGCCACCGCGCGCGAGGAGGACGCCGATGAAGAGCAGGGCGACCGCCGCCGGTGACTTGATCATCATCGCGAGGCCGACGAGGACGCTGCCGAGCACCCACCGCCCGCGCGTGGCGAGCAGGACGCCGCCGAGCATGAGGCCGATCATCAGGCCGTCGTTGTGCATGCCGCCGACGACATGGAGGAGGAGCAGCGGGTTGAGGGCGGCGAGCCAGAGCGCTCCGTCCCGGCCGCCGGTCCCGCCGCCGAGCCCGCGGACGGCCCAGACGATCAGGGCGAGCGCGCCGAGCGCGACGAGCCGCAGACCGAGGACGGCGGGCACGATCGCCCCGCCGGTCACCTTCACGACCGCCGCGGCGAGGAGCAGGAAGGCGGGCCCGTACGGGGCGGGGGTGTGGGTCCAGTTCCCGCCGACGCTCGCCGCCGCGTCGGCCCCGAGGTCGCCGGGGCCCAGGACGGAGGGCCCGGCGCCGTACACGTCGTGGCCTTCGAGGACCATGGCGCCCTGCGCGATGTAGCTGTAGACGTCGGCGCTGTGCAGCGGCGGGGCCAGGAGCAGCGGCGCGGTCCAGCAGGCGAGGGTCGCGAGCACCCCGTCCCGCAGGCCGCGGGCGAGGAGGACGCCGTAACGCCACCAGGCGGCGACGAGCAGGGTCAGCCCGAGGTACGCGAGGACGGCGCCGGCGACGGTGAGGGCGGAGCCGCGCGGCTCCCACAGCGGCCCGCCGCCGAGGACCGGAAGGGTGCCTGCCGCGTACCCGCCGACGGCCACGGCGAGCGACCCGCCCGCGCCGAGCCACCGGCATCCGGAGGCACTGAAAACCCACATGACGTGCCAACCTACCCCGTCGTGGACTGCCCCACTGCGGCCGTACGGTCCAGGGTCTCGGTCGCGGTGCCCGTGCGCTGCATCCGGTGCCAGCGGAGCCGGCTGCCGAGGAGCGCGGTGACGACGGACTGCACGACGACCAGGTACATGAGCTGGCGGTAGACGACGATCTGCAGGGGCAGGGTCCAGATCGGCTCGAACCGCTCGCGGTCCAGGCGGAGCGCGTACACGGCCGTGCCGACCTGGACGGCGGTGAAGCCGAGCCATACGCCGAGGGCCTGCCCGGGGTCCTGGAAGAGCAGTCCGTAGACGGCGAAGACGTCGACCAGCGGAGCGATCAGCGGCAGCACGGTCTGGAAGAGCAGCAGGTAGAGGAGGCCGCGGCGGCCGAGCTTGCCGGACTGACCGCCCTCGACGACGGCCCTGCGGTGCTTCCACATGGCCTGGAGGGTGCCGTAGCACCACCGGTAGCGCTGCTTCCACAGCTGCCGGACGGTGGACGGGGCCTCCGTCCAGGCGATCGCGGACTCCTCGTACACGACGCGCCAGCCGGCCCGGCACAGCGCCATCGTGAGGTCGGTGTCCTCGGCGAGGGTGTCCTCGCTGACCCCGCCGACGCCGGCGAGGGCGTCCCGGCGGAAGGCGCCGATGGCGCCGGGGACGGTGGGCATGCACTCCAGGACGTCGTACATGCGCCGGTCGAGGTTGAAGCCGATCACGTATTCCAGGTGCTGCCACCGGCCGAGGACGCCCTGGCGGTTGCCGACCTTGGTGTTGCCGCTGACCGCGCCGACGCGGGGGTCCGCGAGCGGCTGGATCAGGCGGCGGACGGCGTCGGGCTCGAAGACGGTGTCGCCGTCGATCATCACGACGAGGTCGTGGTGGGCCCAGGCGAGGCCGGTGTTGAGGGCGGCGGCCTTGCCCGCGTTGGGCTGGCGCACCACCATCACCCGCGGATCGTCGATGGACTCGGCGATCTCGAAGGTGCGGTCGGAGGAGCCGTCGTCGATGACGACGACCTGGATCGCCTGGTGCGTGGAGGCGAGCAGGGAGCGGACGGTCGCCTCGATCCCGGCCTCCTCGTTGTAGGCGGGGACGAGGATGGAGACGGGCTCGGTGACGGGAGGGAGCCGGGGTGCGCCGCGGCGGCGCTTGGAGCGGGTGCGGCGGACGTGGACGCGGGCGACGCCGATCAGGAGGGCGAGCCGTACGGCGGTGATGACGCCGGCCGCGACGAGCAGCCAGGTCATGGCGTCGGCGAAATTCCGGGACGCGCTCTGCGCCTGGACGAAGGCGGCGCCCTTCCACTCGGCGAGCGTGGACACGTGGTACGTCGTGTCGGCGAGGCCGACGGCCTGGCCGACGGAGGTGTACCGGGTGGTGGTGCCGGGGCGGGCGAGGAGCTTCTCGGTCTCGTCGACGGCCTGGGGGGAGCCGGTGAGCTGGAGGACGGACTTCCCGTCGGCGGCGACCAGGACGTAGCCGGCCTGCGCGACCCGGCGTCCGGCCTCCCACTGGTCCTCGCAGAAGGTGGCGAGCCCGGTGGTGTGGGGCAGCCGCAGCAGGCGGGTGCCGAGGCCGGTGCTCGCGCCGAGCGCGTTCTGGGTGAAGGAGAGCTCCAGGTCGGCGCGGGTCTCCGAGACCTGGGCGAGGTCGACGTCGGTGTACGTGTGCGAGCCGAGCTCGTGGCCGTCGGCGACGATGCGGCGGACGAGGTCGGGGTGGGCGGCGGCCTCGGCACCGGTCAGGAAGAAGGTCGCCTTCGCGTGGTGTGCCGCGAGGACGTCGAGCAGCCGCGGGGTCCAGTCCGGGCCGGGCCCGCCGTCGTAGGTGAGGGCGACGGTGCCGTCGGGCGGGGTGGCGCTGCGGACGATGCCGTTCTGGTCCACCTGGACGACGGGGCCTTCGCCGCGGGTCATGGGGGTGGTCGGGCAGTGCGGCTGAGGCGCGCCGGTGGCGGCTATCTCGTGGCGGCCGTAACCGGCGAAGACGAGCGCGGTGGCGGCGACGAAGAGGATCAGGCAGAGCATGGCCCAGTGGGCCCGCGGATCACGCCGCAACGCGTGCCGCGTGCGGGGTCCGGCGGGCGGGGCGGGCGGCCTGGCGGGCGCGGGGTGCGGTGGGACGGGCGCGGCAGGAGGGTCGTACGAGGGGTACGGGGCCTGCTCTCCGTACGGGGCGTGCTCGGCGACCGGGGCCTGCTCTCCGTACGAGGCGTGCTCCGCGACCGGCGCCTGCTCCCCGTACGGGGCGTGCTCCGCGACCGGCGCCTGCTCCCCGTACGGGGCGTGCTCGGCCGCCGGGCCCTGCTCTCCGTACGAGGCGTGCTCCCCGTACGGGGCGTGCTCCGTGTGCGAGGGGTACGGGGCGTGCCCGGGCTGCGGTGCCTGTTCGGCGTACGGGGTCTGCTCCGGGTACGAGAGGTACGGAGCGTGCTCGGGGTACGGCTGCGGGTCCTGCCGCGGCGCCGCGAAGGCGTCGCCCGTCTCGTACGCGTACGGCTCCGGGGCCCCGGACACATACCCGTACCCCTGCCCCTCGGCGTACGGATCCGTGGGGCCGTACTCGTACCCGTGGCCCTGTCCCGCTCCACGCGGGTCGCTCGTCACTTCGGGCGCTTCGTCGAGCCCGGCGCCTGGCCGGCCTTGCCCGGCTTGACGCTCGTGGTGGCCGTCGGCGCCGGTCCCGTCGTGGCCGGGGCGGCGGTGCCGCTGGGCGACGGGCCCTCGCTCGTGGCGTCGGCGTCGGGGGTGGCCGGGCCCTTGGAGGCGGCCTCGCCGGTGGCGCGCGGCGTCGCCGGGCGCTTCGTGCTGCCGTCGGCGCCGGAGTCCCCGGACGCCTCGGGGTCGGACTGGATGAGCGCGGGCGCGTCCGGCTTCTCGTCGTCCGCCCAGGGCAGCGGGCCTCCGGCCGGTCCGGCACCGAAGGATCCGGCGACGACGACGGCGAGGAAGCCGAGGCACGCGACGCCGACCCCGGCCGTCGCCCACCGCACCCTGCGGCCGCGTCGCCCCGAGGCGTCGACGAAGACGCTGTTGTCCTGGTGGCTCATGTGCGCGCATTGTAGAGAGCACGTCACCGCTGTGCGAGTCCACACACATTCCGGACAGGAGTTCTGCCGGAACGGCGACGCGCGACACCACGCCCCGCTGTCCGACGTGTCCCAAAACACGCCGCATCGCGACCGCCTCCGCCGTAAGCTCTCGACATGCAGGTGATCCAGTCCACGAAGCTCGCCAACGTCTGTTACGAAATCCGGGGTCCGGTGCTCGAAGAGGCGATGCGGCTTGAGGCTGCGGGTCATCGCATCCTCAAGCTGAACACGGGCAATCCGGCCGCCTTCGGCTTCGAGTGTCCGCCCGCCATCCTGGAGGACGTGCTCCGCAACCTCTCCGAGGCGCACGGCTACGGCGACGCGAAGGGGCTGCTCTCGGCCCGCCGGGCGGTGATGAGCCACTACGAGACCAAGGGCATCCCGCTCTCCGTGGAGGACATCTACCTCGGCAACGGCGTCTCGGAGCTGATCCAGATGTCGATGCAGGCGCTGCTCGACGACGGCGACGAGGTCCTCGTCCCGGCCCCGGACTATCCGCTGTGGACGGCCTCGGTCTCGCTCGCGGGCGGTACGGCCGTGCACTACCGCTGCGACGAGCAGTCGGACTGGATGCCGGACCTCGCGGACATCGAGCGGAAGATCACCGACCGCACCAAGGCGATCGTGATCATCAACCCGAACAACCCGACGGGCGCCGTCTACGACGACGAGATGCTCCGCTCGCTGACGGAGATCGCCCGCCGGCACAACCTGGTCGTCTGCTCGGACGAGATCTACGACAAGATCCTCTACGACGGCACGACGCACACCCCGACCGCCGCGATCGCCCCCGACCTCCTCGTCCTCACCTTCAACGGGATGAGCAAGAACTACCGGGTGGCCGGCTTCCGCTCCGGCTGGCTCGCGGTCTGCGGTCCGAAGCACCACGCGACCTCGTACATCGAGGGCCTCACGATCCTCGCGAACATGCGCCTCTGCGCG
Source organism: Streptomyces sp. NPDC044003 (assembly GCF_056435185.1). Classification (NCBI taxonomy): domain Bacteria; kingdom Bacillati; phylum Actinomycetota; class Actinomycetes; order Kitasatosporales; family Streptomycetaceae; genus Streptomyces; species Streptomyces sp. NPDC044003. Next base: position 769,511 of record NZ_JBWKFA010000001.1, read on the forward strand.
AACATGCCGGCGCAGCACGCGGTGGCCGCCGCGCTCCAGGGCCGGCAGTCGATCGAGGACCTGGTGCTGCCGGGCGGGCGGCTCCTGGAGCAGCGGGACACGGCGTACGAGCTGCTGACGCAGATCCCGGGCGTGACGTGTGTGAAGCCGAAGGGCGCGCTCTACCTCTTCCCGCGTCTCGACCCGAACGTCTACAAGATCAAGGACGACCGGCAGATGGTCCTGGACCTGCTGCGGGCCGAGAAGATCATGGTCGTGCACGGGACGGGCTTCAACTGGCACGAGCCGGACCACTTCCGGATCGTCACACTGCCGGCGGCCGCGGACCTGGCGGACGCGGTGACCCGGATCGGCCGCTTCCTGGACGGCTACAGCCAGCCCTGACCCCGAACCGAGACGACGCTCAACTTTAGACCGAATCTAAGCTAGGATGGCCTGCAGAGCACCTCAGGAGGCCATCCCCATGTACGAACCGATCCGCACCAAGTCGGTCCACCGGATGGCCGACGACGCCCAGGACGCGTACCCGCACCGCTCCCGCGAGGAGGAGCTGGACATCCAGCTCGCAGGACACCTCGCCGCTCTGCTCGCCGTCACCGACGAGCTGGGCGACACGGAGGCCGGCGAGCTCATCGCCCGGCAGGTGGCGCGGCTGCGCGGCGCACCGCCCGCGCGGCACGCGGGTCTGAGCGGTTCGTCCGCGCAGGACCTGCACCGCAAGGCGCACGCCCTCGCGGGCCGCGCACTGGTCGTCGCCGCCTCCCGGGCCGACACGGCCGCCGCGATCCTCGCCGCAGGGCGCATGGACGCGCACACCGCGGCGCTGGCCGGGGACACCCTGGTCGCCGCCCCCTGACGGCCCCGGTCCGCGCGGCACGAACCGCGCGGACCGGGCGCCCACCAAGGGCCCGGAAGAACCCCGGACACCCGGGATGCGGCACCCACCGCTCCGGTTCGGTACCGGGATCGCTCCTTCACCCCCCGTACACCCAACTCCCCCTGGAATGTGGGTTTCCGCGAGCACGCTGCCCGCGTGAGACGCATCCTGGGAATCGTCCTGGCCGTCCTGCTCCTCGGCGGCGTGGCCGCCGTCCTCGTGACGGGCGGCGACAAGGACACAGGCACGGCAACGAAGACCGTGCGAGGAGTCATCGGATCGGAGAAGGCCGAGTTCTTCGCCGATCCACAGGTGGTGAAGGCCCTGGCCGCCAAGGGCTTCACCGTGGGCACCGAGACCTCCGGGTCCTGGGACATGGAGGAACTACCGCTCGACGGCTACGACTTCGCCTTCCCGTCCTCCAAGGGCCCGGCCGACGAGATCCGCGCCAAGGCGCAGCAGAAGACGAAGGACAAGGCGGCCTCCGCGCCGCTGCGCCCCTTCTACTCGCCGCTCGTCGTCGTCGCGCACAGCACCGCCGCCCGGGTCCTCGCCGGCAACGGCCTGGCGACCCTCGGCCCGCGCGGGACGAGCGGCACCCTGAAGATGGACGCCTATCTCGCGGCGGCCCGCGCCGACCGGACCTGGCAGCAGCTGAACGGCTCCGCCGGACACCCCGAACTGAGCGGCACCCTCTTCATCACCTCCACCGACCCGGTCGCCTCCAACTCCGGCGCCCTCTACCTCGCCGCCGCGAGCTACGTCGCCGACGGCGGGCGGGTCGCGGGGGACAAGGCCGCCGTCACCCGCACGGCCCCGCTCCTGCGCAAGCTGGTGCAGGTGCAGGGCGCCCAGCAGTCCGGCTCGGACGCGCCCTTCCGGGACTTCGTCAGCGGCGTCGGCAACCCGCTCGTCCTCGTGTACGAGTCGCAGGTCGCCGCCCAGCTGCTCGCCGGGCGGACCATGGGCGACCTCGTCGTCCTCTACCCGGACACCACGGTGAACAGCGACCACACCCTCGTACCGCTCACCGAGAACGGCCGGGCGCTCGGTGAACTGCTCTCCACCGACCCCGAGTTGCGCAAGCTCGCGGTCCGCCACGGCTTCCGGCCCCAGGGTGCGGCGAGCGAGTTCACCGCCGCGACCGACGGCCACACCGAGTACCTCAACCAGACGCTGACCGGAGTCCGCCAGGCGCCCGTGCCCACCAGCAAGGTGCTGCACGAGATGGCGCTGCGGGCCCGCGACCAGGGGGACACCGCATGACCACGCCCGAGGATCCGAGAAGAACGATGGCCCTGACCCCGCCCGGGCAGGACACCCCGCTCGTCCTGACCCCGCCCGAGCCCGTGCCCGCCGTCCGCGCCGAGCAGGCCTCCGGCCTGGTGCCGCTGGACGAGTCGGTCCGCACGGAGATGTCCCGCCGGGCCGACGAGTACGTCGGCTCGCTCTCCGGACTCGACCCGCGCTCCCCCGAGTTCGCCGGCCGCATCAACGAGATCGCGGCGCTCGGCGCGGGCGAGATGCGCTCCGCCGCGCAGCAGTCGAACCGCATGCTGGACCGCACGGTCCGCTCCCTCGCCGAGGGCGCGGGCGGCGGCGACGCGCAGTCCCGCGTCGGCTCCTCCCTCGTCGAACTCCGGCGCACGGTCGAGGACCTGGACCCCCGGGACACCCCCGCGAAGGGGTTCAAGGGCCTCCTCTCGAAGCTGCCCGGCGGCAACAAGCTGCGCGACCACGTCGCCAAGTACGCCTCCTCGCAGGCCACTCTGAACCGGATCGTCGGCTCGCTGCGCAGCGGCCAGGACGAACTGAGCCGCGACAACGCCGCGTTGCAGACCGAGCGGGCCCGGCTGTGGGAGACCATGGGCAAGCTCCAGGAGTACGCGGTGCTCACGGACGCCCTCGACGCGGCCGTGGAGGAGCGCATCGCGCTCACCCCGGACCCGGCGCAGGCGGACGCGCTCCGCGCCGACGTCCTCTTCCCGGTCCGGCAGAAGCACCAGGACCTGCTGACCCAGCTCGCCGTCTGCGCCCAGGGCTATCTGGCGATGGACGTGGTCCGCCGGAACAACGACGAGCTGATCAAGGGCGTGGACCGGGCGGCGACGACGACCCTGTCGGCGCTGCGGATCGCGGTGATGCTCGCCTCCGCGCTGGAGAACCAGCGGAAGGTCACCGAGCAGGTGAAGGCCCTGAGCTCGACGACCGAGAACATCATCCTGAACAACGCCAGGATGCTGGACGACCAGGCCGGCGAGATCCAGCGGATCGCGGCGGACCCGGCGGTCGGCGCGGAGACGCTCCGTACCGCCTTCCAGCAGATCTACCGGACGCTCGACGCCATCGACACGTACAAGGCCCGGGCGACCGAGTCGATGGCGGCGACCGTCGAGTCACTGACGGCCGAACTCCAGGAGGCGAGCGCCCACTTGGAGCGCAGCCGCCGCAACGGCGCGACCGAGGGCGGTCTCGGATGAGCGACCGAACCACCCACACCGACCGAACCACTCGCACCGCCCGCACCGCCATCGCCGCCCTCGCGCTCGCCCTCCTCGCCACCGCCTGCTCCGGCGGCGGGGACGACCGCCCCGAACCGCAGAGCACGGAGTACAAGACCGGCACCCTCCGGGTCCTCGCCTCCTCCGAGCTGGCCGACATGGGCCCGGTCCTCGACGAGGCCGGCAAGGCGACCGGGATCACCGTCCGCCCCACGTACGCCGGCACCCTGGACGCCGTCGAGCGCATCGCCTCCGGCGAGGCCGACAAGGCGTACGACGCGGTCTGGCTCTCCTCGAACGACTACCTCCGGCTCCGCCCGGACACCGCGAAGAAGATCACCAACGAGACGCCGATCATGACCTCGCCGGTGGCGCTCGGCGTGCGGCCGGCCGCCGTCGCCCGGCTCGGCTGGGACCCGGCGAAGGTGACCTGGTCGCAGCTGCACCGGGCGGTCGCCGACGGGAAGCTGACGTACGGCATGACGGACCCCAAGCGCTCCAACTCCGGTTTCTCCGCGCTCGTCTCGGTCGCCTCCGGGCTCTCCGGCGCGCAGTCGGCCCTCACCGGGCAGGACGTCACCCAGGCCACCCCGAAGCTCAAGGAGTTCTTCACGGGCCAGAAGCTGACATCAGGCTCCTCCGGCTGGCTCGCCACCGCCTACGTCCGGCGCACCGACGTCGACGCGCTCGTGAACTACGAGTCCGTGCTGCTGTCCGCGCCCGGGAAGCTGACCGTGATCCGGCCGTCCGACGGTGTCGTGACCGCCGACTACCCGCTGACCCTGCTCACCTCCGCCCGCCCCGAGGCGAAGGAGGCGGCGAACCGGCTCACCACCTGGCTGCGCACCCCGGACGCCCAGCGGCGGATCACCGAGACGACGCTGCGCCGCCCGGTGGTCGCCGGGGTCCGCCCGGCCTCGGCGCTCGCCCGCGACCCGCGCCGCGAGCTGCCGTTCCCGGGCAGCCGGGCCGTCGCCGACGGTCTGCTCGACGCGTACGACAACACCCTGCGCAGGCCGTCCCGCACGGTGTACGTGCTCGACACCTCGGGCTCCATGGGCGGCGAGCGGCTCGACCGGCTGAAGTCGGCGCTCATCGAGCTGACCGGCGACTTCCGCGACCGGGAGGAGGTCACCCTGATGCCCTTCGGCTCCTCGGTGAAGCAGGGCGAGGTCCGTACGCACACGGTCGACCCGGCCTCGCCGAAGGCGGCGCTCGACGCGATCCGCGCCGACGCCGGGAAGCTCTCGGCCTCCGGCGGTACGGCGATCTACTCCAGCGTCCAGGAGGCGTACAGGTACCTGGGGAAGACACCGGCCGACACCTTCACCTCGGTCGTCCTGATGACGGACGGGGAGAACACCGACGGCGACCCGGCGGCCGCCTTCGACACCTTCTACCGCTCCCTCCCCGCCGAGCAGCAGCGCACACCGGTCTTCCCGATCCTCTTCGGGGACTCCGACCGGGGCGAGCTCGACCACATCGCGAGCCTGACCGGCGGAAAGCTCTTCGACGCCACCCAGGGTTCGCTCGACGGCGCCTTCGAGGAGATCCGTGGGTACCAGTGACCGCCTGCTCGGGTACGTCGAGTCCCGCAAGAACCTGACCGGCAGCGTCTGCGGTCTGGCCGGTGTCGGGATCACCCTGACCGGCGCGGCGGGCGGTCTGTGGCCGCTGGTCGTCGGCGGTCTGTACGCGGCGGGGGCGCTGATCGCCCCGCCCGAGCGCCCCGACACCCCGCACTTCCCGGACGCCGGCGAGCAACTCGACGCCCTGCGGGCCGACTTCACGACCCTGCGCGACTACCTGGCCGAGGTGGAGCTGCCCTCCGCGACCCGGGACAGGCTGACCGAGCTCGCCACCCTCGTCGAGGCCCTGCTCGAACCGGGCTGGGTGAGCGACCCTGAGCACCTGCACGTGCTGGCCCGCGCGGTCCGCCAGGACATCCCGGAGGCCGTCGACACCTTCGTACGGACCCGGTGGTGGTCGCGGGTCACCCCGGGGACGGAACCGCCGGAGCGGCACCTGGAACGCCAGCTGGCCGCGCTCTACGAGGAGATGACGGCGATCGCGGCCGCTCTGCGGGACGCGGAGGCGATCCGCCAGGAGACCCACACGCGCTATGTGGAGGAGCGGGGAAACTGACCTGCCGAGTCAGGCGACGACGTATGTTCCGCGCATGACATCTTCACAGCACACCGCGTCCCGCCGTACCGTCCTCACCGCCCTGGCGGCAGCGGCCACGGCGGGCGCCCCGCTCCTCACTCAGCTCGCCACCGCCACTCCGGCGTTCGCCACCGGCGACAACGACACCTACAACTCCAACACGGACCTCTACAAGGGCATTCCGGAACCCACCAAGGAGGGCGAGGACTTCGGCCGCCGCTACCGGCGTCACGAGCAGTTCGACGGCTACCTCTCCAAGGTGGCCGTCTACGAGAAGAAGACGGCGATCCTGGCGATCCACGGCGGCCAGATCGAGCGGGGCACGTCCGAGCTCTGTCTGGCGATCGCCGGATACGACCCGGCGGACGTGACGGATCCGACCAAGGCGCCGCTGCTTCCCACGGTCCACGACTACTGGATGTTCGAGGGGACGCGCTCGTCGAACAACAGCCAGCTGCACGTCACTTCGGTGAACTGCGACGACCACGTCGCGAACGTGCTCGCCGCGAGCCACCTGAACGTACTGAGCCTGCACGGCTGCCAGTACAGCCAGCTCGGACTCCCCGACACCATGATCTGGCCCTCGCAGTCGGACCCGAAGCTGGTCGTCGTGGGCGGACTCAACAAGACCTTCCGGGAAGCGCTGGTGCACGAACTGCAGACGGCCGGATTCCCGGCGCTCGACGCCCTGTCCGACGAGTGGCGGGACCGTTACAACCTGGCGGACTTCGCCGGTGCGGCCACGAAGAACATCTGCAACCGGACGATGATCGGCGCGGGCGCGCAGCTGGAGATCACCGAGGACATGCGCCGGTACCTCTTCGGCACCTCGACCACGGACTTCGACGGGAGGACCGGCCGGCTCGCGTCCTGGAACAACCCCCGGTTCACCGGCTTCCGCGACGCCTGCCGTCGGGCCATCGCCACCGTCGAGGCCGGCCAGACCATCCTGTAGGCGGACATGCGCCGGCCCCCGGAGCCTGAGGGGGCTCCGGGGGCCGGTTGCGTCGTGATGGACCGTCGTGACCCCACTGGTCAGGGCGGTGTTTCGGGGCAGCCCACCACGAGTGTGAGGGGGACTAGCCGAGGCGCTCCACGAGCGCGTTGTACTCGTCCCACAGTTCCTTCGGCGTGTGGTCGCCGAAGGTGTTCAGGTGGTCGGGGACGAGGGCGGCCTCTTCGCGCCACACGTCACGGTCGACCTTGAGGAGGAACTCCAGGTCCTCGGCCGGCAGGTCCAGGCCGTCGGTGTCGAGGGACTCGGCGGTCGGCAGGATGCCGATCGGGGTCTCGACGCCCTCGGCCTTGCCGTCGAGGCGCTCGACGATCCACTTCAGGACGCGGCTGTTCTCGCCGAAGCCGGGCCAGACGAACTTGCCGGCGTCGTTCTTGCGGAACCAGTTCACGTAGTAGATCTTCGGCAGCTTCGCCTGGTCGGCATTGGCGCCCACCTTGACCCAGTGGGCCATGTAGTCGCCCATGTTGTAGCCGCAGAACGGCAGCATGGCGAAGGGGTCGCGGCGCAGCTCGCCGACCTTGCCCTCGGCGGCGGCGGTCTTCTCGGAGGCGACGTTCGCGCCGAGGAAGACACCGTGCTGCCAGTTGAAGGACTCGGTGACCAGCGGGACGGCGGAGGCGCGGCGGCCGCCGAAGAGGATCGCCGAGATCGGCACGCCCTTCGGGTCCTCCCACTCCGGCGCGATGATCGGGCACTGCCCGGCCGGGACGGTGAAGCGGGCGTTCGGGTGGGCGGCCGGCGTCTCGGACTCCGGCGTCCAGTCGTTGCCCTTCCAGTCGATGAGGTGCTTGGGCGCCTCTTCGGTCATGCCCTCCCACCACACGTCGCCGTCGTCGGTGAGCGCGACGTTCGTGAAGACGGAGTTGCCCCACATCGTCTTCATGGCGTTGGCGTTGGTGTGCTCGCCGGTGCCGGGCGCGACGCCGAAGAAGCCGGCCTCGGGGTTGATCGCGTAGAGGCGACCGTCCTCGCCGAAGCGCATCCAGGCGATGTCGTCGCCGATGGTCTCGACGGTCCAGCCGGAGATCGTGGGCTCCAGCATCGCGAGGTTGGTCTTGCCGCAGGCCGACGGGAAGGCGGCGGCGACGTACTTGGCCTCGCCCTGCGGCGGGGTGAGCTTGAGGATCAGCATGTGCTCGGCGAGCCAGCCCTCGTCGCGGGCCATGACGGAGGCGATGCGGAGCGCGTAGCACTTCTTGCCGAGCAGGGCGTTGCCGCCGTAGCCCGAGCCGTACGACCAGATCTCACGGGTCTCGGGGAAGTGCGAGATGTACTTGGTGGTGTTGCAGGGCCACGGCACGTCGGCCTCGCCCTCGGCGAGCGGTGCGCCGAGGGTGTGGACGGCCTTGACGAAGAAGCCGTCGGTGCCGAGCTCGTCGAGGACGGCCTGTCCCATGCGGGTCATGGTGCGCATGGAGACGGCGACGTACGCGGAGTCGGTGATCTCGACGCCGATGGCGGAGAGCTCCGAGCCGACCGGGCCCATGCAGAAGGGCACGACGTACATGGTGCGGCCGCGCATGGAGCCGCGGAAGATGCCCTTCTCGCCGGCGAAGATGTCCTTCATCTCCGCCGGGGCCTTCCAGTGGTTGGTCGGGCCCGCGTCCTCCTCCTTCTCGGAGCAGATGAAGGTCCGGTCCTCGACGCGCGCGACGTCGGACGGGTCGGAGGCGGCGTAGTACGAGTTCGGGCGCTTGACCGGGTCGAGCTTCTTGAAGGTCCCCTTGGCGACGAGCTCCTCGCACAGGCGCTCGTACTCGGCCTCGGAGCCGTCGCACCAGACGATGTTGTCCGGCTGGGTGATCTCGGCGATCTCGTTCACCCAGGAGACGAGCTCCTGGTGCTGGGTGGGAAGGGGAGCCGCGTTGTCGCGCGCCACGATTGCTCCTTGTTGAGGGGTGTATTCCGCTGTATGCCCCGTGGGGGCTGCGACCCGGATGCGTCGTAGCTGCTCATCCGGTGCCGACCGCACTCATTTGATCATCCGACGGATTCGCCCATATGTCCAGGGGGGTGCACACGTGAGCATCGCCACTCATATCCGGTACCTACGGAGCCGTAGCTAGGATTCCGTCTCATGACTGCAGCCACGCCGGAAGTGACCCCGATCGAGCGCACCGCGTCGCTCCCGACGAAGCCCCGGCTCAGAGGATGGCTGCATGCGGGCATGTTCCCCGCCGTGATCGTCGCGGGTCTCACCCTCGTCGCCCTCTCCGACTCGCCCCGCGCCCGCATCGCCTGCGGGATCTACGTCCTCACCGCCTGCCTGCTCTTCGGCATCAGCGCGCTCTACCACCGCGGCAACTGGGGCCCGCGCGGCGAGGCCGTGCTCCGGCGCCTCGACCACGCCAACATCTTCCTGATCATCGCGGGCACCTACACCCCGCTCACCCTGCTGCTCCTCCCCGACTCCACGGCGAAGCCGCTCATGTGGGCGGTCTGGGCGGCGGCCGCCGCCGGCATCGCCTTCCGCGTCTTCTGGGTCGGCGCCCCTCGCTGGCTGTACACGCCCTGCTACATCGCGATGGGCTGGGCCGCCGTCTTCTTCCTCCCCGACTTCATGCGCGCCGGCGGCATCGCCGTCCTCGTCCTCGTGATCGTCGGCGGACTGCTCTACAGCGCGGGCGGCGTCATCTACGGCATCAAGCGCCCGAACCCCTCCCCGCGCTGGTTCGGCTTCCACGAGGTCTTCCACTCGCTGACCCTCGCGGCCTTCATCGTCCACTACGTCGGCATCTCGCTGGTGGCCTACCAGCACGACTGACCGGTGCGCCCGGGCTGGGACAATGCAGGTCATGAACGACCGCCCCAGCCTCCGCGAACGCAAGAAGGCGAAGACCCGCGCGGCGATCCGGAAGGCCACCTACCGGCTCGCCGCCGAGCACGGCTGGGACGCGACCACCACCGACCGCATCGCCGCGGCCGCCGAGGTCTCCCCCTCCACCGTCGTGCGCTACTTCCCGGTCCGGGAGGACATCCTCCTCACCGACGAGAACGACGAGCTCCTCGAAGCCCGGCTGCGCGCCCGGCCCGCCGCCGAGGAACCGCTGGAGTCCCTGCGCGCCGTCCTCCTGGAGGCGGTCCGCACCTCCCTGGACGAGGAGCCGGACGAGACTCTGCTCCGCGCACGGCTCATGGTCGAGATCCCCGCGGTCCGCGCCCGGCTCGGCGAGACCACCGCCGAGACCGGCCGCCGGCTCGCCCGCGCCCTCGCCGACCGCACCGGCCGCAGCCCCGACGACCTGGAGGTACGGGTCTTCACCGCGGCCGTTCTCGGCGCCCTGCGCGAGGCGACCGTCCACTGGGCCGAGCACGGCAGGACCGACGACCTCGTCGCTCTCCTCGACCGCACGATCGACATCCTCAAGGGCGGCCCGGCGCTCCCAGCGCACCCCTGACGATCCGCGCCGACTCCGGATTGTCGGCGCACTCCCACACCCCGTGCGGGCAGTAGTCGGTGACGGTCTGGTAGGCGGGCCGGTGCGCCGCGAACCAGTCCAGCATCCCCCGTACGTACGCCGGGTTGTCCCCGTTCCTGAAGAGCCCCCACTCCGGGTACGAGACGGGCTTGCCGTGCGCCGCCGCGAAGCGCACATGGTGCGCGAGCCCGTACTGCTCGTCCACCTGCTCCTCGAAGGAGAGCCCGGCCGGCTGGTCGTAGGCGTCCATCCCGATGATGTCGACGACGTCGTCGCCCGGGTAGCAGTGCGGCCAGGGGATCGCGTCGAGACCCCGGCTCGGCGTGAAGTCGAAGCGGAACCGCTGCCCCGGCACCTCCCGCAGCACCCCCACCACCCGCCGCCAGTACGCCTTCCAGGCCGTCGGGTCCGGGCCGCAGCGATGGCTGTACGTGGTGCCGTTCATCTCCCAGCCGAGCACCAGCACCGCGTCACCGAGCCCGTGCGCGACGAGCCGCTCCCCCAGGGTCCGGAAGTGCCCGTCGTACGCGCCGCCGGCCCCCTGCCGCAGCCCCGCCCGCACCTCCGTGTCCGGCAGCCCGGCCTCGTTCCGGTCGAGCAGCGGCACGTTCAGCACGAAGAGACGTCCCGGCCGTTCGGCCTTCCAGCGCGCCCAGGGCCCGAAGAGCGCCGGATGCCCCTCGATGTTGGACCAGCGGTCGCCCGGCAGATAGGTGTGACCGACCGTCAGGGAGCCGCCGCCGAGCCACTCCTGCACCTGGGCGATCCGCCGCACCCCGGCCTCGTCGGAGCCGGTGAAGAACCCCGACGGCACGCCCGTCAGCGGCTCCGGCGCCGTCTCGGGCACGGTCCCCGTCCCGCTCCGGCCGGGCACCAGCACGAGCAGGAGGACGACAACGGCCGCGAGCAGCACGGTCAGTGCGGCCCGCGGCCAGGTGAACCACGCGAGGAGGCGACTCACGTCAGCTCGTCCAGAAGTCCCACCAGCGGGTCAGGATCAGCATCCCGATGATCCCGATGTGCAGGACGGGCAGGGCGAAGGTGAACTCGCCGAGGAAGGTCCGCAGCCCCGCCGGGGCGGGCAGCACGCGCTCCCGGACGTTGTGCGCGGTGACGTACCAGAACATGACGATGGTCGCGACCCAGGCCAGGCAGCACCACAGGCAGAGCGAGTTGATCTCGTACAGCGACTGGTACATCAGCCAGGTGCAGAAGCCGACCCCGAAGAGCATCCCGGCGTTGAGGCCGAGCCAGAACCAGCCCCGGTAGCGGGCCCCGGCGAGCAGCCCGGCGCCGACGGCGACGACGACGGCGTACGTGACGAGCCCGAGCATCGGGTTCGGGAAGCCGAACACCGCCGCCTGCTCGCTCTTCATGATGTTGCCGCAGGACACGACCGGGTTCAGGCTGCACCCGGGCTGGAAGCCGGGGTCCTCCAGGAGCAGGAACTTGTCGATCGTGATCACCCAGCCGGCGAGCACGCCCGCCGCACCGGTGACCAGCAGCAGCCAGGCCAGCGCCCGGCTCGCGCCGATCGGCCCGCCGGTCTCCCGCGCCGTCTCCTCCTGCCGCTGACCCGGCACCCCACCCCGTACGTTCGCCGTCGCCATGACGCGCCCCCTTCCCGGTCAGCCCTGGATGCGGCGGACCGGCAGCAGGACGTGGGCGCTGTCGGCGAGCATCTCCTCGTCCGAGACGAAGGCCCGCAGCCGCGCCTCGTCGACGGGCTGTCCGGGCACACCCTCGGACCAGGGCCGTACGGAGCAGATGAAGTAGACCTTGCCCTGCTCGCGGGCGGCCGCCTGCCACTCGTCCGGCACCGGGCACTGCACCTTCAGGAAGGGCAGCGTCAGCACGGCCGAACCGCCCTCGACGAGCAGCGAGGCGTTGATCCCGGCGTCCTTGTCCAGATCGAAGAGCCGGTCGCCGACCGAGAGGCCCATCGAGTCCAGGGCCTCGCGCATCGCCTGCTGACCGGCCTCCGGCCCGTCGCGGCCGTCGCCGAGCGAATACGCCATCAGGAAGGGCGTCCCGGCCGAATCGGCGGAGGGCTCGCTGGACCACGGAATCACCGTGAGAGTTCCCAGCGGAGAGGCGCTGCGCGCCGAGGAAACGACGTTGGAAGTGGTCATGAATCCGGATGCTAGTGCTCCAACCACCCTTTCCCCGTGCCGAATTCACTCGAACGGCCGACATTCACGCCCCTGGCATTTCCGCCGCAACGAACCCGGGTTTTCATCGTTGTGCCCTGAGGGCATAAGCCGACCACCAGGAGATCACTGATGATCGTCCCGCGCCGCGTCGCACTGCGGTCCTTGTTCGCCCTGGCCGTCACCGCCTTCACCGGCGGTGCGCTCGGCCGGGTCGCGAGCCGACCGGAATCGGCCCTACCGGAATCGGGGGGTACGCGCGATCCGCACGCCTTCGACGAGCTGTACCGGGGCCGTCGCCTCCTGGGCTTCTCCGGCCCCGGGGGTGAGCCGACCGCCCTCGTCGACGACCGTCCGCTGCATCTGATGCGCTGCGCCGACGGCGGCTACGTCACCCCGATCGACCACTACGAGTCCTGTCCGACGCCCCTGGCGGCCACCCGCGCGGCCGTGGACGAGCTGGGCACGGCCCGGCTCTCCCCCCTCGCGGGCGCCCACGGCGTCCCCACCGACCCGACGGGAGGGAGCCCGCGTGGTGTACACGCGTAAGAACCAGCGCGATCTGACCGGCGCCGAGCGCCGCAAGTTCGTCGCCGCCGTCCTGGAGCTCAAGCGCACCGGTGCGTACGACCGCTTCGTCCGCACCCACATCGACTACTACACGGCCGACGGGGGCGGCCGGCTCCGGATCGCCCACATGACGCCGAGCTTCCTGCCCTGGCACCGCAAGTTCCTGCTGGAGTTCGAGACGGCCCTGCGCCGGATCGACCCGACGGTCTCCGTGCCGTACTGGGACTGGACCCGGGACAACTCGCCGGCCTCCTCGATCTGGCGCGAGGACTTCCTGGGCGGCAACGGCCGCCGGGCCGACCTCCAGGTGATGACGGGCCCCTTCGCGGCCTCCTCCGGGCGGTGGACGATCAACCAGTCGATGACCGACGTCCGCTATCTGACCAGGGACTTCGGCCGTCCCCGCGACCCGATCACGCTCCCCACCCCGGCCCAGCTGGACGCGGCGATGCGCGAGCGGGTGTACGACGCGGCGCCGTGGAACTCGACGAGCGCCACCGGCTTCCGCAACGCCCTGGAGGGCTGGGCGCCCGGCCGGGGCAACGAGCGGTTCCGGCTCCACAACCGGGTGCACCGCTGGGTCGGCGGCCTGATGCTCGGCGGCGGCTCGGTGAACGACCCGGTCTTCTGGCTGCACCACTCCTTCGTCGACCTGGTCTGGTCGCGCTGGCAGCAGCGGAACCCCGGGGCCGGCTATCTGCCGGCGGAGCCGCCGCCCCTGGGGGACTCCCAGTACCGCAAGGTCGCCGCCCGGCACGAGCCGATGGCGCCCTGGGGCGTGACCCCGGCGTCGATGTTCGACCACAGCCGGATCTACCGGTACGCCTGACCCCCACACACGGATGTCCCCCCGGCCGTCGGCCGGGGGGACATCCGTGTGAAGCGGGGGATCAGCCGCCGTAGCCGCCGTCGTCGTCGTGGCCACCGTCGGCGTTGATGCAGGTGTTGCCGAACGCCGGGTTCAGCAGCCCGATGACGTTGACGGTGTTGCCGCAGAGGTTGACCGGCACGTGGACCGGGACCTGGACGACGTTGCCGGAGGCGACACCGGGAGAGTGGGCGGCGACGGCCTCGGCGCCCGAGTCGGCGACGGCCAGGCCGGCTCCGCTGAGGGCAACGGCACCCGTGCCGGCGAGAACAGCGGCAGCCTTCGCGATGCGAGACATCAAGAACTCCTTGGACGTGGAAAGCGACCGCAGGAATCACGGCCGTCACTTCCGTTCAACGCCTGTCCCCGTTCCGGGTCACGGCCATGGGTCCGACATTGGTCCGAACGGGAAGAAGGAAAACCGAAAAAATGGCCCGCGACCCGAAGGGCGTCCGCCGCCGGATACGACGGAACGCCTTCGGCCCGCGGGCCGCGGCCATGCGACAAGCCTTCTCTTGCAACGACCGACATCCCTTGGGGTGGCGGGGAAGAATCGTGTCTTCACCCGCCCGGTCAACGGTCGTACGAATGAACGGGGCCGTTCGCGTCAGCCCGCGTCCTGCGCCAGACCCAGCTGGGGGTCGAGGGCTCCGCTGAGCACCGGGGTGAGAAGACCGACCTGGGGCTTCGCCAGGTCCGGAAGCCCGGCGAGCCCGTTGCCTCGGGGGGCCTCCAGCGGATTGCCGACGACGGCGCCCGGGGTGGCCGCCTTCATCTCCGAGTGCGGGCTGCTGAGCAGGGCACGGCCGGGCTCGCTGCCCTTGAGGAGCTCGGGCAGCGGCGCGTCGACGACGGTCTCCGGCAGGGTGCCGGCGAGCGGGACGCTGGGCAGGGTGAGGTCCGGGAGCGCGCCGAGGCCCTTCTGGAAGCCGGTGGGCGCGCCGGGCATCGGGACGGGCACGCCGGTCGCCACGGTCGGCGCGTCCATCGGCAGGACCGGGTCGAGGCCCTGGAGCGGGACGATCACCGGGGCCTCGACGGCGGCGGCGGGGGAGGCCAGGGCGGCGGAGGCGATTGCGGTCATGAGGAGTCCCATGCCCGCGCGAGAACGCAGAGTCATACGAGGAGAACGAGCCCCTTCGCCGAAACGTCGCGGGACTAACCCATGTGCAGCAACGCGCAGGGCCCTCACCGGTGAAGGCGAGGGCCCTGGTTGACGCGCTGTCGACGTGCAGGGTCAGTGGCGGCGGGCGATGCGTCCGCCGCGGAGGTAGACGACGGTGCCGCCGATGATCAGGGCGGCGCTGACCGCTGCGGCGCCCATGAGCATGGGCTCGCTACCTGTGTCGGGCAGGTGCGGGTGCCCGGGGTGGCTGGGGTGCCCGGGCGACGAAGGATGGTCCGTGGGCCCCTCGCACCCGTAACCCGAGTCCTCGTCACAGTCACCGGGGCCCGGGTGGGTGGGCGGGGTGGTGTGGGTGGGAGGCGTGGTGTGGGTGGGAGGCGTGGTGTGCGTGGGGGGCGTCGAGCTCGGCGGGCTCGTGGGGCCCTCACACCCGTACCCGTAACCCGAGTCCTCGTCACAGTCACCGGGGCCCGGGTGGGTGGGCGGAGTGGTGTGCGTGGGAGGCGTGGTGTGGGTGGGCGGGGTGGTGTGCGTAGGGGGCGTGGTGTGCGTAGGGGGCGTGGTGTGCGTCGGAGGCGTCGTGTGCGTCGGAGGCGTCGTGTGCGTCGGCGGCGTGGTGTGGGTGGGGGGAGTGGTGTGCGTGGGGGGCGTGGTGTGGGTCGGCGGCGTCGTGTGGGTCGGCGGCGTCGTGTGCGTGGGAGGAGTGGTGTGCGTAGGGGGTGTGGTGTGCGTGGGCGGCGTCGTGTGCGTCGGCGGCGTGGTGTGGGGCGGATGCGTGGGACCCGGCTCCTCGCCGTAGCCGCCGGGTTCCTCCGCTTGGGCGCAGAGGTCGCCGACGGCTTCCGCGACGAAACCGCCGAGTTCCATGCTCTTGCCGCAGACGTCGGCGGGCAGGGGGGCCTGGACATGGCCGGCCGGGCCCGAGCCGGGGCCGTTGCCGGTACCGGCGTGGGCGTTCGCGGCCAGGGCGAATCCGCCGCTCAGCGACAGAATGCCGGTCGCTGCCGCCGCGGTGAGTACTTTCCTGCTGATGATGGACCGCATACCGCTCTTCCTCTGGAGAAAGGGAGAGACCGGCGAGGATCCCCCCTCGCTCCGACCGGCCTGATCCACACCGAAGTTCACGAGGGATCGGCCAGAGGGTATGGGTCGGCGCCCGGCGTGCCGCCGGGGCCACACGGCAGCTGATCAGAAAATCATTCGATCAGCCGACCGTGAGGAACAGCGGCACGAAGGGCCGCCGTAAGAGCCCGTGGGGACGGGGTTGCTGAGCTTGTGTCAGCCGGCCAGGCCGCCGGGGACCGGGAGGCCGCCGAGCAGCGGGGCGCCCTTGGTGGCGGTGTTCAGCTGGTCCGCCGCCTTCGTCACGGTCTGGACCGGGGAGCCGTCCGTGGTGCTGCTCAGCATGTCGCTCTTCAGTCCGTTGGCGGCGATCGCTTCGAGGCCACCGTTCAGGCTGGTGGGGGTCAGCGCCTCCGACGCCATGGCGGGCGCGGCGGCACCCAGGGCCATCAGCGAACCGGCGACGACCGCGGCAACCTTGGTGGGCTTCATGGAGTGAATCCTTCCTCTGGGCTTTCAAGTCACGTTCTGTACAGGGTTCTTGGCCGAATCCTGTACATCGTTCTGCTTCTGTAACGAGGAGTGAGCGCCCCGGAAACTCCGGGAGGAAGGATTTCTCGGTACTGCACCCGATCGATGCGGGCCGGTGTGATTTGCCGATCGCACACGTCTGTGCCGGTCCGGTGGAGGCCGGACCGGCACAGGGGCGCGGGGTACTACCGGACGGGCAGCGGGGGCTTGACCGGCAGTTCGGGCGCGGCGACCGGCGGGTCGACGGGCAGCTCGGGCGCGGTGACCGGGAGCGCCGGGAGCTGGGGCAGACCGGCCAGGTCCGGTGCGGGCAGCCCGCTGCCGAGCACGGTGGCGACGGCCAGGTTGACCAGCGAGGTCAGGGTCGAGGTGACCTGCGGTACGACTCCGCCGGCGTCGCCGGAGGTGACGGCGGCGAGCAGGCCGGCGACGGCCTTCTCGACGGTCGCGAGCGCGTCGGACACGATGTCGGCTGGGGCGGCCTTGCCGGCCGCGGCGGCCGCCGCACCGGCCGCGACGGGCAGGGTGGCGGGCGGCTTCACGGGCAGGTCCGCCGCGGGCGGTTTCACCGGAAGCCCGGCCGCGGGCGGGGTGGCCGGCAGCTCGGCCGCCGGCGGTTTCACCGGGAGGTCGGCGGCCGGGGGCGTGACCGGGAGGTCCGCCGCGGGCGGGGTCACGGGCAGCTCGGCCGCCGGAGGGGTCACCGGGGTCTCCGGCGCCGGGGTGTCCGGGAGCGGGGCCGGGACCGTGGCCTTCGCCTCGTCGACCGCCGCGGCGATCTTGGTCTTGAGGGCCTCGGCGTCGGCCGCGGGCAGCTGGCCGGAGTCGGCCTTGAGCGCGGCCGTGACGAGTTCGGTCACGGGGGTGGTCACCGAGCCGAGGTCGCCGAGCGCTTCGGCCTGGGCGAGGAGTGCGGCGGCGTCGGGGAGGGGCGCGTGGGCGGCCCGTTCGGCCGCGGTGGACGGGTGGTGTTCGCCGGCGAAGGCGGGTCCCGCCATGCCGAGGGTGAGGGCGGCGGATATCGCCAGGGCGGTGAGGCGGCGTGTAGCCAGGGGACGCATATGTGTTCCTTTTCCTTATGCGTCGGACAACTGCTCTCTCACGGTGCCTGCGGGTATAGCGCTCCGCAACCGCAGAACTACTGAGCGCCACGCCTCCGTTCGAGTGAATCCTCCCCCGCGGCCTGCCCCCCGGAGGGGCGTACGCCGTTGCACCGAACGGCGCACGAGGGTGCGTCCGAACGAGGACCGAACCAGTGCCGGCAAGGAAAAAGCCGGTGCGCCCACCCCGGCGGGGTGGGCGCACCGGCTTCGGAAGGACCGATCAGGCGTGCGAGATCAGGCGTTGATGCAGGTGTTGCCGAAGGCCGGGTTCAGCGCGCCGATGACGCTGACGGTGTTGCCGCAGAGGTTGACCGGGATGTGGACCGGGACCTGGACGACGTTGCCGGAGAGGACACCGGGGGACTTCACGGCCGCGGCCTCGGCGCCGGCGTCGGCGGAGGCGGCACCGGCGGTACCGGCGACGGCGGCGGCAGCACCGACGGTCAGGACAACGGCCTTGGCGATACGGGACATGGGGAGGGGCTCCTCGATCGAAATCATCGGACTCGGACTGCGCGGACTGTTCGGCCCGGCTCCCTCAACAACGCCCCGGGCTTTCATCGGTTGCTCTCCCGAACGGGTGACGTTCAACCGATCTTTGGGCCATAGGAGGGCCATTGGAGGGACTGGGCGTGGAATGGCGCAACACGCACAACGAGGAACCGGCCGCGCGGATACGGGAGTTAGCGTTTCCGGGCATCTAATGCTTACTATCGCCCCGCATCGGGGTTATAACGTTCCCGAACGTTGCTTCCGGGCCCGCCGCGCGTTCACCCATTTCGTGTGGACGACACCTTCTTCTCCCCCGGCCTACTCGGGTCTTCCCTCCCTTCTCTCATCAAAGCGGAGAACCTGTATGCGGAATTCAGCGCTTCTTGCTGTGCGTCGCAGCGTGTTGTGCGCCGTGTCGTGTGCGGCCCTGTCCGCCGCGCTGCCCGGGGCCTCCGCAGCTGCACCCCGGCCGCGGGAGGCGAGCCGCGTCCCCTTCGCCGCGCGCCACCAGGCCGTGCAGCACGGGGGGATCGTGCGCGCCGCCAACACCTCGGCGAAGGGCGCGAAGGGCACCGAGAGGGTCAACGACGGCGCCACCATCCGATACGTCGACGTGGACAAGGACCCGAACACGTACAACTCCAGCCGTGCCGAGCTGGCGGTGCCGGCGGGTGCGCGGGTGACCTGGGCCCGTCTCTACTGGGGCGGGAACCTGCGGGTGGGCGAGCAGAAGCCGCCGAAGGACAACGGCCGCGTCCTGATCGCCGAGCCGGGCGGGCGGTACAAGGCGCTGCTCGCCGACTCCCTGATCGGCCACCGGACGGCCGACGGCGCCGACGCCTTCCAGGCCTCCGCCGACGTCACCGATCTGGTCCGCCGCTCGCACCCGGGGCAGTGGACCGTCGCCCAGGTCAACGTGGCCATGGGCCGTTCCACGGTGGGTGGCTGGGGCGGCTGGACGCTGGTCGCCGCGTACGAGAAGGCCTCGGAACCGCTGCGCAGGATCAGCGTCTGGGACGGTTTCGAAACGGTCGGTCCGCGCGCCGGCGAGCTGCGCGTACCGATCGACGGAAACCGTTTTCCCAAGGGCGTCTCCGGGCGTCTCGGACTGATCGCCTATGACGGCGACCGCGGCACTTCCGGGGATTACCTGACGGTGGAAACGAGCCGTTCGAAGAGCACCCGCCTCTCCGATTCCGCCAATTCCGCGGACGACGTGCTGAACTCCAGCATCACGGAATTCGGCGCCGGTCGTACCGTACGGCGACCCGATCGTACGAACACCCTCGGGTACGACTCCGACGTGTTCGACCTGCGGGGGGCGCTGCGCGCGGGGGGCGACCGGGTCCACGTCCGCATCGGCAGCCGGAAGGACACCGTCTGGCTCGGCGCGGTCTTCCTCCAGGCGGACGTCCGGCGCTGACGTGCTGTCACCACTTGATACGGACCTCGGGTCCGTCACCGTCCTGCACGCGGTCCAGCCCGGCGACGGCGGGGTCGCCCGTGTCGTCGTCGACCTGGTCCGCGCCCAGCGCACCGCCGGCCTGCGGGTCGCGGTCGCCTGCCCGCCCGGCACCGGGCTCTCGGCCGCCGTCCGCGCCGAGGGCGCCGAGACCCACGACTGGCGGGCCGGCCGCGACCCCGGTCCCGCCGTCCTCCGCGAGACGAGGGAGCTGGCGCGGCTGATCCGCACGGTCCGGCCCGGGCTCGTCCACGCGCACAGCGCCAAGGCCGGGCTGTGCGCCCGACTCGCCCTGCGGGGGCGGATTCCGACGGTGTATCAGCCGCATGCCTGGTCCTTCGAGGCGGTCGAGGGAAGGACCGCCGCGCTCGCCCGGCGCTGGGAGCGGTTCGGCGCCCGGTGGGCGGACCGGATCCTGTGCGTGAGCGAGGCCGAGCGCCGTACCGGCGAGGAGGCCGGCGTCATGGCGGACTGGTCCGTCGTCCACAACGGTGTGGACACGGCCCGGTTCGCGACCGACGGCCCGCCCGACAACCCGGCGCCCACCGTCGTCTGCGTGGGCCGGCTCTGCCGTCAGAAGGGGCAGGACGTCCTGCTCGCCGCCTGGCCCGCCGTCCTCGCCGAGGTGCCCACGGCGCAACTCGTCCTGGTCGGCGACGGCCCGGACGAGGAGGCGCTGCGGGCCCTCGCGGGTGAATCGGTGCGGTTCACCGGGGCCGTCGAGGACACCGTGCCCTGGTACCGGGCCGCCGACGTGGCCGTCCTGCCGTCCCGCTGGGAGGGCATGGCGCTCGCGCCCCTGGAGGCCATGGCCGCCGGCCGGCCGGTCGTCGTCAGCGACGTCGACGGGGCGCGCGAGAGCCTGCCGCCCGCCCATGAACCCCTGTGCCTGGTCCCGCCCGAGGACCCGGCCGCGCTCGCCGCCGCTCTGAGCCGCCTCCTCGGCAGGCCGGAGCTGCGGCACCACCTGGGCCGCGAGGCCCATGAGCACGTCCTCAGCAGATTCGATGTCCGGCGCACGGGCGCGGCCGTCGCGGACGTCTACCGCGAGCTGGCCGGGGTGCGGGGGGCCGAGCACAGAGAGCCGATTGCGCAGTGACCACGGAAAGCACCAGCGTCCCCTCCTCGCCGGGCCCCTGGCCCACGGCGAGCCAGGCCTTCGGCCTCGTCTCCCTCGCGCCGCGCCGCGGGGCGCCCGGCCGGCTGGCGATGCCGCGCCACCGCCGTGTGCGGCAACGGTCCGGCGTGGCCTCGCTCGTGGCGGTCGACGCCCTGGCCGTCCTCGCCGCCGCCTCGATGCTGAGCGCGGCGCACCAGGACGTCCGGCTCCTGCTGCCGGTCGTGGCGGTCGTCCTCGTCCTCGACGGGCACGCGGGGCTCTACCGGCCGGCCGCGCACACCCGGGCCCTCGACGAGCTGCCCGCGCTGGGCTCCCGCGCCGGGTTCGCGTGGTGTCTGGCGGCGGCCGCGGTCGCCGCGTACTCCCCTGCCCTGGCGATCGGACCGCTGCGGCTCTGCGCCGCCTACGCCCTTCATGTCGCCCTGGTGTGCCTGGTCCGCGCGGTGCTGCTCGGGCGGCGGCGCCGGATCGCCCGGGAGCGGCCCCGGTCCGCGCTCGTCATCGGCGGGACCGGAGCGGCGCGCCGGTTCGCCGCGGCGGCCGCCCAGCACCCCGAGTACGGGGTGCGGCCGGTGGGGATCGTGGGCGTGCCGGAGCAGGGCGGTGCCCGGGGCGCCGGGGAGGCCGGGCTTCCGGTGCTCACCACGACCGAGGAGATCCACCGGGCCGTCATCCAGAACACCGTGCGCGACGCGGTGTTCCTCGACGACGACCCGGGTCTGGTGACGCTCTTCCAGCAGTACGGCTGCGCCACCTGGCGGGTCGGCGGCCGGCAGCAGGACGGGCCGATGGGCGCGCACATGTGGGGGTACGCCTGGCAGCGGATCGTCCCGCTGGGCGAGCGGCGCGGGCGGGCCGCGAAGCGGGCCCTCGACATCGCGCTCGCCGTGCCCGCGCTCGCCGTCGCACTGCCGGTGCTGCTGCTGTGCGCGCTCGCGGTGCGGCTCTCGGACGGTCCCGGGGTGCTCTTCCGGCAGGAGCGGGTGGGCCAGCACGGGCGGCACTTCACGCTGCTCAAGTTCCGTACGCTGCGCCCCTCCGACGACACCGAGTCGGCGACCCGCTGGAACGTGGCGGGCGACCGGCGGATGAGCGCGGCCGGCAGCTTCCTGCGGAAGTCCTCGCTGGACGAGCTTCCGCAGCTGTGGAACGTGCTGCGCGGGGACATGAGCCTGGTCGGTCCCCGTCCCGAACGCCCGTACTTCGTCGCACAGTTCAGCAAGGTCCACGCGGGGTACGCGGCCCGGCACCGGATGCCGGTGGGGCTCACGGGTCTGGCGCAGGTGCACGGGCTGCGCGGCGACACCTCGATCGAGGACCGCTGCCGCTTCGACAACCACTACATCGACCACTGGTCGCTCTGGCAGGACGTCTGCATCCTGCTGCGCACGGCGGCCGGGCTCGTCCGACCCACGGGGAGCTGAGGATGGCCACGGCCGTGACGGCGACGGGGACCGGCCCGGACGTACGGGACCGGCTGCGCCGGGCCGGGGCGCTGTCCCCGGTCCTCGCCGTGATCGCGCTGCTGCTCGTCCCGGGCGGCGGCGGCGCGCAGGGCGGCACCGGGGGCACGGGGACGGTCGCGGACGCGGCCTCCGGGCTCCTGGTCCTGATCTGTCTGGTGCGGGTGGTGCGCGGCGGGGCCCGGCCGCTGACCCGGGCGGCGGCCGTCGTCCTCGGTCTGCCGGTGTTCGGGATCTGTCTGGCCGCGATCACCTCGCACGACCCGGCGGCGAGCCTGCCGGGCGTCGCCCGTTACGTACAGGTCTTCGTGCTGGTGCCGGCGGCCGTGCTCCTGATGATCCGCGACCGGCGGGACTTCGCCGTGATCGCCTGGGGCCTGGTCTCGTTCGCGCTGCTCCAGGGCGCGGTCGGCGTCGCCCAGTACCTGACCGGCACGGGCGCCTCGTACCAGGGCGAGGACATCCGGGCCGTCGGCACCTTCGGCGCCACCGACGTGATGGGCATGGCGACGGTCGTGGCGTACGGGCTCGTCGTCTCCGTCGGGATCGCGCTCGGCAGCGGTCCCGGGCGCGTCCGCACGGCCGCGACGGTCTGCGCGGGGCTGCTCTTCCTGCCGCTGGTGCTGTCGTTCAGCCGGGGCGCGTGGATCGCGACCGTCCTCACCTGCGCGCTCCAGCTGCTGCTCGCGGGGGTACGGCGGGCGGCCCGGGTGGCGCTCGTGGCGGCCGCGCTCGGGGTGGTCCTCGTCGGCGGCCTCGGGATCGGTTCGGAGATGGTGAAGGAGCGGGTCGCCAGCATCACGCAGGTGACGGCCGCGCCGGACCAGTCGGTGACGGACCGGTACACGATGTGGGCGGCGGCCGGGCGGATGTGGCGCACGGAGCCGGTCACGGGCGTCGGCCTCAAGGGCTTCCCCCAGTACCGCGACTCGAACGCCTCGCTCGCCCTCTCCTCCGGCAGTGACACCGCCGGTGCGGGGGCGGGCTTCGCGCGCCAGCCGCTGCTGTCCCCGCACAACATGTACCTCCTCGTGCTGAGCGAGCAGGGCCTGGTGGGGCTGCTCGCCCTGGCGGGCAGCTGGGTGGCGCTGCTCGTCGGCGCGCTGCGGCGGCAGCGGCTCGGCGCGGACTGCGCGCTCGTCGCGACGGGCCTGCTGGCCTGGCAGCTCGTCGACTTCTTCTACGCGGACATCGGCGGCCCCTCGACGGTCCTGATGTCCGTCGTGTTCGGTCTGGCGGCCTGGTGGTCGCTGGCGGAGGTGAGGCGTGCGTGACCCGTGGGCCGGGGAACCGGAGCCCACGGACGCGCCGTGGGCCGACGGGCCACCCCCTTCGCCCCGGCCGCCCTGCGGCACCCCGCTGACCGACCCCTGGCCCACCACGCCTCCGGGCCCCACGGACTCCCCGTGGCCCCCGGGGGCCGTCGTGCTGCCGGGGGACGGTTCGGCGACGGGGGCGGGGGCCGGGGCCGTACGTGCCGCCCACGCCGCCGCCGGGGCCGGTGCGCGGCACGGCCGAGGCCCGGCTGCGGGCGAGCTGATCGCCGGGGCCCGGTGGGTCACGCGTCAACGCGCCTCGGCTCCGGTCGCCGCGCCGCCCGCTCCCGTCTCCGGGCGCCGGGCCCACGCGCGTGCCGCCGCCCCCGGTGGCGGCGGGTTCCTCGCGAAGGCGGCGGCCGTGACCGCCGGGCTCACCGCGGCCGGGGCGGTCCTCGGGCTCGTGCGGGACCAGATCATGGCCGGGTACTTCGGGGCCGGGACCGGGACCGACGCGTTCCTGGTGGCGTGGACGGTGCCCGAGTTCGCCTCGACGCTGCTCATCGAGGACGCGATGGCGCTGATCCTGGTGCCCGCCTTCTCCCGTGCCCTGGCCCGCCGTTCGGCCGGCCTGTCCGACGACCCGGTGCGCGCCCTGGTGCGCGGGACGCTCCCCCGGATCGTCCTCGCCCTCGGCGTCGCCGCCGTCGTCCTGATCGTCGCGGCGCCGCTGCTGGTGGCCGCGCTGGCCCCGGGGCTTCCCGACCCGGCGCTCGCCGTCGACTGCACCCGGCTCACCGGGACCTGTGTGCTGTCCTTCGCCCTGGTGGGGTACTGCTCGGCGGCGCTCCGCGCGCACGGCCGGTTCCTGCCGCCGGCGGCCATCTACGTCGCGTACAACACGGGGATCATCGGCACGATCCTGGTGCTGCGCGAGCCGTGGGGCGTGCGGTCCGCCGCCGCCGGGGTCGCCGTCGGCGGCGTCCTGATGGTCCTCGTCCAGGCGCCCACGCTCCTGCGGGAGCTCCGTGCACCCCGGCGCAGGGAGCCGTCTGCGCCCGCGCCCGCCACCACCGGCGAGGGGCGCATCCTGGTCCTCGGACTCATCGCGCCCGTCGTCGCGTTCTCGCTGTGCCGCCAGTCCCAGACCCTGATCGAACGGTTCCTCGCCTCGCCGCTCCCCGCCGGCGCCATCTCGCATCTGAACTACGCGCAGAAGGTCGCGCAGATGCCGATGATCCTCTCCCTGATGCTGTGCACGGTCAGCTTCCCGGTCGTCGCCCGCGCGCTCGCGGCGGGCGATCCCGAGGCGGCCCGCCGGCGGGTCGAGCGGGATCTGCTGCTCGCCGCCGTCGTCGTGCTCGTCGGCTCCTCGACGGTAATCGCCGCCGCCCCCCGCATCGTCGAACTGCTCTTCGAACGGGGTGAGTTCACGGGCGCCGACACCACCGCGACCGCCGCCGTCATGCGGGTGTACGCGCTCGGCCTGCTCGGCCAGACGATGGTCGGCGCGCTCGTCCGCTGCTACTTCTCCGCCGCCCGCCCGCTCTGGTACCCGGCGGCCGCCATGGCCGCGGGGCTCGTCACGACCGCCGCCGCCGGCGTCCCCGGCGCCCACTACTGGGGCGCGGTCGGCATCGCCGCCGCCAACGCCCTCGGCATCACCCTCAGCGCCGTCCTGCTGCTGCGGGGCGCGCACCGCCAGGCCGTCCCGATCCACGTCGGCCGGCTCGGCGAGGGGCTGCTCCGGCTCGCCACCGCGAGCGCCTGGGCCACCGGTGCCGGCTGGCTCTGCCAGCTGGCCGTCGGCTCCGCCCTCCTCGCCGTCGCCGTCGCAGGACTGGTCGTCGTCGGCGTCTTCCTGCTCTTCATCTCCTGCGCCGCCAAAGCGCCCGAGATCCCGCCCCTGCCCCGCTCCGCCTTCCGGAGGACCCCCCATGCCCGCCGCCACCGCGCTGCGCCGCTCGCTGCCGAAGCCGCCCCTGTGGAAGCCGCCCCTGTGGGTGGCGATGTACCACTCGATCACGGACACCGCTGACGATCCGTACCGGGTGACCGTCTCCCCCGTGCGCTTCGCCCGGCAGCTGCACTGGCTCGGCGACCGGGGGCTGCGCGGGGTGTCGGTGCGGGAGCTGCTCGCCGCCACCGCCGAGGGGCGCGCCAAGGGGCTCGTGGGCCTGACCTTCGACGACGGGTACGCGGACTTCCTCGACTCGGCGCTGCCGCTGCTGCGGCGGCACGGCTTCACGGCGACGGTGTACGTCCTGCCGGGCCGCCTCGGCGGCGAGAACGGCTGGGACACCGACGGGCCGCGCAAGCCGCTGCTCGACGAGCACGGCATCCGGCAGATCGCCGAGGCCGGCATGGAGATCGGCTCGCACGGCCTGCGGCACGTCCCGCTCACCGAGGCCGACGACGCGACGCTCGCCGCCGAGACCCTGCAGAGCCGTGAGCTCCTGGAGGAGATGACCGGCCGTCCGGTGGACGGCTTCTGCTACCCGTACGGGCAGGTCGACCCGCGCGCGATCCACGCCGTACGCAAGGCCGGCTACCGCTACGCCTGCGCGATCGACCCGGGCCCGCACACCGGCACGTACGCCCTGCCCCGCGTCCACATCGGCGAGAACGACACCCCGTTGCGGCTCACCGCCAAGCGCGTCCTGCACCCGCTGCGGCGCCGTCACCCCGGCGACCTGTTCCCCGCCCCGCAGGGCCCGGCCGCGGTCGGTGCGCCGTGAAGGTCCTGCACGTCATCACCGGCCTCGGCATCGGCGGCGCCGAGCAGCAGCTGCGGCTCCTGCTCCGCCACCTGCCGACGCGCAGCGAGGTGGTCACGCTCACCAACCCCGGCGCGGTCGCCGCCGGCATCCAGGCCGACGGCACGCCCGTCACCCACCTCGGGATGACCGGGAACCGGGACCTGGGGGCGCTGCCGCGGCTCGCCCGGATCGTCCGGCAGGGCCGTTACGACCTCGTCCACACGCACCTGTACCGGGCGTGCGTGTACGGCAGGACGGCGGCGCGGCTCGCCGGGGTCCGCCGGGTCATCGCCACCGAGCACTCCCTCGGCGAGACGCAGATCGAGGGCCGGCCGCTCTCCGCGGGCACCCGCGCGCTCTATCTGGCCTCCGAGCGGCTCGGCACGTCCACGGTCGCCGTCTCGCCCAGCGTCGCCCGCAGGCTCGCCGACTGGGGGGTGTCCCCGGACCGCATCCGGGTGGTGCCGAACGGCATCGAGACCGGCCGGTTCGCCTTCGACGCGCACGCCCGGCGCCGCACCCGGGGCATCCTCGGCATCCCCGAGGACGCGTACGTCGTCGGCGGCGTCGGACGGCTCACGCCCGGAAAGCGGTTCGACCGGCTCGTCCGGGCGGTGGCCTCGGTGCCGGAGGCCCGGCTGCTCCTCGTCGGCGAGGGCGAGCACCGCGAGGAGCTCCTGCGGATCGCCCGCGAGTGCGGGGCCGCCGGCCGGATCCTCCTCGCCGGGGCCTGCGAGGACCCGCCGGCCGTCGCCCCGCTCGGGCCGACGCTGCCCGAACTCCTCGCCACCATGGACGTGTTCGTGTCCACCTCCCCCGACGAGACCTTCGGGCTCGCGGTAGTCGAGGCGCTCGCAGCGGGCCTTCCCGTGCTGTACGTGGCCTGCCCGGCGATCGACGACCTGCCCCCGGACGCGGCACCGGGCGCGCGCCGGATCGGCGAGTCCGTACCCGAGCTGATCTCGGCGCTGCGCGGCATCCGGGACGCCCGGCTCGCCCGGCTCCCGCTGCCGGAAGCCGCCCGCCGCTACGACATCGCGCACAGCGCACGGCAGTTGATGCACCTCTACGACCAGGCCGTCCACGGCACCCCGTCCCCAGCGAAGTGAGAGAGCCCGACCATGAACACCACCCCACCCCGCGCCTTCCTCCCCGCCGGTCTGCGCTCCCCGGGCCGCTGGGCCGTCCTCCCGGCGGCCGTCCTCACCGGCGCGGCCCTCGGCGGCGGCTACGGCGCCCTGAAGACCCCGGAGTACGCGGCGACCAGCTACGTCATCGTCGTACCGGCGGAGAAGTCCGACCCGGCGGCGGTGCTCGGCTTCGCGCAGGCGTACGGGCGGGTCGCCACCGACATCGCGGTGACCGGCGACGCCCAGGTGTGGGCGGGGGTCACGGCCGACACCCTGCGGAAGAACGTGCAGGCCGCGACCTCCCCCGACGCGCCGATGATCTCGATCACCGCACGGTCGGCGAAGCCCGCCCAGGCGGTCTCGATGGCCGACGGGGTGGCCCGCGCGCTCGTCCTGAACAGCACGCACGTCGCCGGCAACACCGGGGTGAAGGTCGTCCAGTTCTCCCGCGCCACCAAGCCCGTCGCCCCCGTCTCCCCGTCCGCGCCGCTCTCCGCGCTCGTCGGCGGCTGCGCGGGCGGCCTCCTCGGCGGCCTGGTCCTCCTGGTCCGCCCGAAGCGCGCGGCCACGCGCGGCGAGGCCCGGCACTCCCGGCAGTCCACCGTCCCGGCCACGCACGCCACGTCCGCAGCGGTGCCCGCCCCGGCGGTCGCCACGCACCAGGCGGAGGCGGTGTGAGCCCGAGAACCCCCGTCACCCGGAGAGCCCTGCGGACCGAGATCTGCCGTGACGAAGCGGAGTTCGGGCGGCTTTCGGCCGAGTGGACGGCGCTGTACGGGCGCTGCTCCTCCGCCACCCCCTTCCAGTCCCACTCCTGGCTGCACTCCTGGTGGCTCTCGTATGGCAGGCCCGGCGCGCTGCGGGTGGTGCTCGTACGGCGCGAGGACGGCGCACTCGTCGCCGCCGCGCCCCTGATGCGGGCCCGCGGGCCGCTGCCCGTCCTCACCCAGCTCGGCGGCACCATCACCGACTTCACGGACGTCCTCCTCGACGACGACTGCCCGGAGGCGGCGCCCACCCTCGCCGGGGCCCTCGCCCGGGCCGCCCGGGGCGCGGTCCTGGACCTGCGGGAGGTCCGGCCCGGCGCCGCCAGCGAACGGGTCTTCGCCCACTGGCGCGGCCCGCGCCGCCGGCTGCCCGACTCGCTCTGCCTGGAGCTGCCCGCCGTCCCCATGGAGGGGCTCCTCGAACGGATCCCGTCCGGGAAGGCCCAGCGGGTCCGCGCCAAGCTCCGGAAGCTCGACGCCCTCGGCATCGACGCGCGCGTGGTGTCCGGCGAGGAGGTGCCGGCCGCCCTCGACCGGCTCCTGAAGCTCCATCAACTCCAGTGGCAGGGCCGGGGCGTGACCGCCGAGCACACCAGCGAGCGGTTCGCCCAGCACCTCACCCGGGCCGTACGGCCCATGGTCGAGCGGGGCGACGCGATGGTCACCGAGTTCCGGCTCGCCGGGGACGTGGTCGCCGCCGACCTGACCCTGATGTCCCCCCGGCTCGCGGGCGGGTATCTGTACGGCGCCGACCCTTCGCTGCGCGCCCGCAAGGTCGACGTGGCGACGATGCTCCTTCGCCACGGGGCGCGCGAGACCAGCGCGGGCGGGCGGGCCACGCTCAGCATGCTGCGGGGCAGCGAGTCGTACAAGCAGCACTGGCGGCCCGAACCGGTCCGCAACCGCCGGCTGCTCCTCACCGGGCGCGGTACGGCCCCGCTCCTCTGGCTGCGCGCGGGCGCGGCCGACGCCCGGCGCTGGGCGGCCCGGCAGGCGCGGGAACGGGCCTGGGTGGGGCGGCTGCTCCGCCGGGCCGGCGGTGGCGGATGAGCTCCGCCGCCGCCGGCGTGAGGGGCCTCAGAAGGGCCAGACCGCCGTCAGGGTGTCCTTCCAGCCGAGGTCGACGTCGTCCTTCCAGTTGTTCTCCGGAACGCAGACGGACCCGCCGAGCCAGTGATCCACCCACGAACCGAGGTCGAGCGTCCAACACTGGGGCTTGGGCTCCGGCTTGGGCTCAGGCTTCGGCTCGGGCTTCGGTTCCGGCTTCGGCTCGGGCTTCGGCTCCGGCTTCGGCTCCGGCTTCGGCTCGGGCTTGGGCTCCGGCTTCGGTTCCGGCTTTGGCTCCGGCTTGGGTTCGGGCTTGGGTTCGGGCTTCGGCTCGGGCTTGGGCTCCGGCTTCGGTTCCGGCTTTGGCTCCGGCTTGGGTTCGGGCTTGGGTTCGGGCTTGGGCTCCGGCTTGGGCTCCGGCTTCGGCTCGGGCTTGGGTTCCGGCTTCGGCTCGGGCTTGGGTTCCGGCTTCGGCTCGGGCTTGGGTTCCGGCTTCGGCTCCGGCTTGGGTTCCGGCTTCGGCTCCGGCTTGGGTTCCGGCTTCGGCTCCGGCTTCGGCTCGGGCTTCGGCTCCGGCTTCGGCTCGGGCTTCGGCTCGGGCTTCGGCTCCGGCTTGGGCACAGGGATCGTCGGATCGGTCGGATCGGTCGGGTCCGTCGGATCGGTCGGGTCCACCGGGTCCGTCGGGATCGGCGGGAGTTCCGGTTCCGTGCCGTACAGCGCCTGCCGGAACACCAGCGACGACTGCGGGTTGTCGTCGCACTGCCAGACGCCGTGCGGACAGTAGTCGGTGATGGTGTGGTACAGCGGCTTGTGCTGCTTCATCCAGTCGAGCATGCGCCGCATGTATTCCGGGTTGTCGCCGTTCCGGAAGAGCCCCCATTCGGGATAGGAGATCTGCTTTCCGTGCTCGGCGGCGAAATCGACCTGCTTCTGGAGCCCGTACGGTTCGCTGACGTGCCGGTCGAAACTGCTCCCCCTCGGCTGGTCGTACGAATCCATGCCGATGATGTCGACGACGTCGTCGCCCGGGTAGCACTCGGTCCACGGAATCGCGTCGAGGCCGCGGCTCGGGTTGAAGTCGAAACGGAACTTCTGGCCCGGGACGGACCGCATCGCGGTGACGATCCGGTTCCAGTACTTCTTCCACGCGGCGGGATCGGGGGCGCACCGGTGGGTGTAGGTGGTGCCGTTCATCTCCCAGCCGAGGACGATGACGGTGTCGAGGGCCCCCTGCTCGACGAGCCGTTCGGCGAGGGTCGTGAAGTGGTGGTCGAAGTAGCCGGCGGCGCCGAGCTGGAGCTGTCGGCGGACCTCGTGGTCGGAGACGCGGGCCTCGTTGCGCTCCAGCATGGGCACGTTGAGGACGAACATGCGGTCGGTGCGCTCGTTGCGCCAGTCGGCCCAGGCGTCGAGGAAGCCGTGGGGTCCCTCGATGTTCTTCCAGAGGTCGCCAGGCAGGTAGGTGTGGCCTACACGGAGTTCATGGCCGCCGAGCCACCGTTCGAGCTGCCCGATGCGGGCGACACCGCGATCGCCCGAGTCGAGGAAGGCTCCCATCGCGGTGGCGAGGGTGGGTCCGGGGTCTTTCGTCGTCACGGATTCGGCGGCGTGGGCGGGGGACGAGAGGACGACCGAGCCCGTGGCGAGGAGGCCGGCGGTGAACACCCCCAGCCATCTTCTCGATGTTCTCCGGTATGCAGCTGCCATGGCCACTCCTTCGCCTCTACGCCATTTGATGGTCCGTCAATCCGATGTTCAGAAAGTATTCCTAATAAGCCGACCGTGAACTCCGCTTCCATCTGATCAGTAGTCCATTAGAGGATTTCATCGCCCAGTTGGGGCACCGAGATGAAGGGCCTGCCGTGCCGCGCCAGCGTTTCGACACCAGCGTCCCCACCGTCCTTGTGCGGCTCGACCGGAACCCCTTCCATCACGGCACGCTCGGCGCCGCCCGTTCGCTGGGGCGGGCGGGAATTCCGGTCCACGCCGTCATCGAATCGCGCACCAGTCCGGTCGCCCGCTCCCGTTTTCTCCGCTCGGCCCGCGTGCGCCCCGGGACGAACTCCCCCGCCGAGCTCGCCACCCTCCTGAACCGCATCGCCGAGGAGATCACCGACGACCCGTCGCATCCCCTGCTCGCCGTGCCGCTGGACGACGTGAGCGCCCTCGCGCTCGCCCGCCGCCGCCCCGGACTCGTCCCCCGCTTCCTGCTGCCCGAGCAGACGGAGGAGCAGCTGCTGCGGGTCGCCGACAAGGCGGCGCTCGCCGAGACCTGCGCGGACCTGGGCCTGCCCCACCCCCGTACCGAACTCCCCGAGGGCGCCGACGAGGCCGCCGCCATGGCGTGGTCGCTCGGGCTTCCGGTGGTCGCCAAGTGGAGCCGGCCCTGGCTGCTCCCGGCCGGCCGCGGGCTGCGGAGCACCACGATCGTGCGCTCCCTGGCCGAGGTGCGGGAGCTGTACGCGCGGACCGCGGAGGCCGGCAGCCGGCTGCTGCTCCAGGAGCTGCTCCCGGCGGGCCGGGACCTCGACTGGTTCTTCCACGGGTACGTGGACTCCGCCGGCCGCTGTCCGACCGGGGCGACCGGGCGCAAGGAGCGTTCCTGGCCGGACGGGGCCGGACTCACCGCCTCCGGCCGCTGGACGGCGAACCCGGCCGTCGACCGGACGGCCCGCGACCTGCTCGACGCGCTGGGCTACCGGGGGGTGTGCGACCTGGACTTCCGGCTGAACCGGGCGACCGGCGCGTACCACCTGCTTGACTTCAACCCCCGGCCCGGCGCGCAGTTCCGGCTCTTCACCGACCCGGACGGCCTGGACGTGGTCCGGGCGCTGCACCTGGACCTCACCGGCCGCCCCGTCCCGCCGCACTCCCCCGTGTACGGCCGCCGGTTCCTGGTCGAGAACTACGCGGCGCTGTCGCTGCTCGCCTCCCCGCGCCGCCGGTACGCGCCCGAGCCCGGCGGCGCGCGGGGGCGGACCGAGTGCGCCTGGTTCGCGGCCGACGATCCCCTGCCCGCGCTCGCCATGGGCCGCGCCTGGCTCGCGCACCTGCTGCGCAAGGCCCTTTCCGCGCTGCGCCGGGCGCTCGTGTCGCGCCGGGCGGGCCCGGCCGTCAGGCCCGCGGCGCCGCCGGCCCGTACCCCCACCGATCAGCTCACCCCACGATGAACGCGGAAGGCACGATGTCGAAGTCGATGTACGACCTGGTGGTGGTCGGGGCCGGACCCTACGGTCTGTCCGTGGCGGCCCACGCCGCGGCCCAAGGGCTGAGCCTCCGCACCTTCGGCCGCTCGATGGAGGCCTGGCACGCCATGCCCTCCGGCATGTTCCTGAAGTCGGAGCCCTGGGCGTCCCACCTCTCCGACCCGGAGGGGGCGTACGGCCTGGACGCCTACGCGGCGGCCAGGGGCGTCCGGGCCGGGCACGGCGTGCCGCTCCCGGTCGGCTTCTTCGCCGCGTACGGCGACTGGTTCGCCCGGCAGACCGTGCCCGTGCTCGACGAGCGGCTCGTCGGCTCGGTCCTACCCGCCGCCGGGGGCTTCGAGCTGCGCACGGAGGACGGCGAGACGGTGCGCGCCCGGACGGTGGCCCTCGCCGTCGGCGTCCTGCCGTTCCTGGACGTCCCCGGGCCGCTGCGGGGACTGCCCCGGCGGTACGTCACCCACTCCAGCCACCACGGCGAGCTCGACGGCTTCGCCGGCCGGGACGTCACCGTCGTCGGGGCCGGGCAGGCGGCCCTGGAGACCGCCGCGCTCCTCGTCGAGCGGGGCGCCGGAGCCGTACGGATCGTCGCCCGGGCCGGCCGGCTGCGCTGGAACACGGTGCCGCCGGCGCTCGACCGCGGCCTCTGGCCCTCGCTGCGTGCCCCGCACACGGGTCTCGGCTGCGGCTGGCGGAACAGGCTGTACGCGGACACCCCGGGGATCTTCCGGCGCCTCCCGGCCGCCACCCGCGAGCGGATCTTCGACTCGGCGCTCGGCCCGGCGGGCGCCTGGTGGCTCCGCGAGCGGTTCGCGGCGGTCGGCGACGTCCGCCTGGGACAGCGGATCACCACGGCGAGGGTGACCGGGGACGAGCGGCTGCGGCTCGACGTGGCCGGGCCGGACGGGACGACGGTCCTGGAGACGGACCACGTGATCGCGGCCACCGGCTTCACCCCGAGCCTGGACCGGGCCGGGGTCCTCTCCCCCGCGCTGCGCGGGGCGCTGCGGCGGGTCGGCGCGGGCGGCGCCCCGGAGGTCGGCGGCCTCTTCGAGTCCTCCTGGCCGGGCCTCTTCCTGGCCGGTCTGCTCACGGCCCCTTCGTACGGGCCGTCGATGCGGTTCGTCTTCGGCGCCGAGTACACGGCGGGACGGCTGGTGAAGGGCGTCCGGCAGCGGCTGCGGGCGGGCGCCGGTTCCGGCACGCCCGGCCGGCCGCGTACGGGTGGGCGGGCGCCCGTCCCGGCGTGACGGAGGGCCGGTCCCGGGGAGCGGCTGCTTTCCGGGACCGGCCCTCCGTGCCTGCGGGCGCCGGGACTCAGGCGTTGATGCAGGTGTTGAAGGCGGCCGGGTTCAGCGCGCCGATGACGTTCACGCTGTTGCCGCAGACGTTGATCGGGATGTGGATCGGGGCCTGCACGACGTTCCCGGAGAGGACACCCGGCGAACCGATGGCCCAGCCCTCCGCCTCCGCGTCCGCGAAGGCGGGCGACGCCACACCCATGGCCATGATGATTCCGGCGACGACGGCTGCAGCCTTCTTACAGTTCATTTCGTCTGGATCCTTTCCTCGGCGGAATGCATTTCCGCGGCATACAACACAACGAACATCCCGCACAAAGGAAACCGGAATAACACGGGCACCTGCTGTTTCACTCCATTGCCCGCACGACCCCTCACACGGAACAGGGCCGGAGGGAACGTGCCGTTCCTTCCGGCCCTGTCGTCCGCGGAACGGATCAGCCGTTGTAGGCGCCGTTCCCGGAGAGGATCGGGATGTCCTCGACGAGGTGCGACAGCGGCTCGTCGCCCTTGGCCTGGGTGGAGTTCTCCGCGCACTGCTGGTTCTGCGGGGAGGACAGGACGTTGACGTCCTGGACGGCGACCGGGACCAGGATGCCCACGACGGAACCGACGTTGCCCTTGACCGGGGCACCGAGGCAGAGCTTGTTCAGCGAGCCCTGGACGGCCGAGAACTGCGGGCTCATGTCGCCCTTGGTCTCGGAGTTGCCGAACTCCGAGTGCGCGCCGTTGCCGCTGAGCGAGGTCGTGCCGCCGTCGTCGGCGATGGCGAGCGCCGGGGAGGCCGCCGCAGCAGAAGCGCCGACAACAGAGGCCGTCACAGCCGCAGCCGCCATAATCTTCTTGATCACGGTGATTCCGTTCCTGTTCCCACCAATCGACCTGATTGATGCGACGGGATCAACTGCGGTCGCGGGCTTTGGTTCCGGCACTTCACTCGTTCGACTGTGTCTGTGTTTCGCGCTGCCGCGCGCGCTCCGCCAAGGGGGTGACACAGCGGAACCCCGGCGTCCGAAGGCCTGTTGATCAGGTCGCTCCCTGCACGGAGCCGGTTCTAGAAGGGAACTCCCGTGATCAAGAAGGTTATGGCCACCGCGGCCGCAGCCGTCTCCATCGTCGGCGCCACCGCCGCCGTGGCCACCCCCGCCCTCGCCATCGCCAACGACGGCGGCACCACGTCGCTGTCCGGCAACGGCGCGCACCAGGAGTTCGGCAACTCCAAGACCTACGGCAACATGAGCCCGCAGTTCGCGCTCGTCCAGGGCTCCCTGAACAAGCCCTGCGTCGGCCTGCCGGCCAAGGTCAACGCCGGTTCGATCGTCGGCCTCATCCCGATCGCCGTCCAGGACATCAACGTTCTGTCGTCCCCGCAGAACCAGCAGTGCACCGAGAACTCCACCCAGGCCAAGGGTGACGAGGCTCTGTCGCACATCCTGGACGACATCCCGGTCCTGTCGGGCAACGGCGTCGGCAACAGCTGACGTTCCGCCTGAGCACGACGACGTTCACACGTCAGGGGCCGCCCTCCGGGGCGGCCCCTTTCGTCTCCCCCGTTCCCACCGCTACCAGTTGGGCCAGACCGGGGTCGCCATGAGGCGCTCCCACTCCCGGTCGGGCATCCCCGGCACCGCCCGGCCCGCCTGCACCCACTGGGTGACCAGTGCGGAATAGAGAGGGAACGGATTGCTGTCGGCCGGGGGCGGGTCGCTCACATATCGGCTCTTCGGAATGAAGGCCATCCGTTCCCATTTTCCGGGATCCGGCGCCATTTTCGCTCCTTCCGCTGCGATTCCCGCATCATTACACAGGCGGAGCAGGAGAGTGATTCGTCCTGTTCATGTCGCGTCGCGTACCTGTGTACGAGGGGGTCGAAAATACGGTGCGGACATGAAATTCCCGCGCCTGCGGTCCGCCCGCCGTCCGCTGCTCGCCGCGGCGGCTTTCGCCGCCCTCGCCGCCCTCGCCCCCGGCGCCCTCGCCGTCACCCCCACCGGTCTGCCCGCCCCGGAGAAGGGGCTGAACCTCCTGGTCGTCGGCGTCGACAGCCGCAAGGGGCTCACCGAGGAGGAGAAGGAACGTTTCCATCTCGGCGGGAAGGAGTGCGACTGCACGGACGTGATCATGCTCGTGCACGTCTCCGCGGCGAACGACCGGGTCGACGTCGTCAGCCTGCCGCGCGACTCCCTCGCCTCCTTCCCGGAGGGACACCGCGACCGGCGCACCGGCCAGGTGCACCCCGCCCACCCGGCGAAGATCAACAACGCCTGGGCGGAGGGCGGCTCCGCCTTCGCGGTGGAGACCGTCGAGTCGATGACCGGGCTGCCGGTCCACCGCTACCTGGAGATCGACTTCCGGCGCTTCATGGACACCGTGGACCGCGTCGACGGCGGGGTGCCCATCTGTACGGAGCAGCCGCTCAAGGACCCGTCCACCGGCATCGACCTCCAGCCCGGGACCAAGCGCGTCGCGGGCGGCGAGGCGCTCCAGTACGTGCGGTCCCGGAAGGCCGACGGGCAGATGGACTTCGGCCGCATCCGGAAGCAGCAGAAGTTCGTGGTGAACACCCTGCGCCGGCTCCACGACGGGATCCTCGACGACCCGGAGCAGCTCAAGGCCCTCGCGGCGACCCTGCGCGGGACGACGGCGGCCGAGCGGGGGATCTCCACGGCGGAACTCCTCACGCTCGCCGCACACCTGAAGGACCTGCCCCCGGAGCGTACGGAGTTCGCGACCGTGCCCATCCGGGGCTTCAACCCGGACATCGAGGGCGTCGGGTCCACGGTCGGCTGGGACGAGGAAGGGGCCGCGGAGGTCTTCGGGCGGCTGGCCGAGGACCGGCCGCTGCCCGCCGGCACGGCCGTCACGCCGAGCGAGATCCCGGCCGCCACGTACCGGCCGGACAAGGGGTCATCGCTCATCTGCCCGTAGCCCGTCCGGTGGACTTCCCGGAACCTCCCGGCCACCGGCCAGTTGATCAGCACGGCTCGCCACTCAGCGGCCCGTATCCGAAAGGCCTGAACCATGAAGAAGCTCCTCGCGACGGCTGCCGTGGCCGCGTCCGTCCTCGGCGCGACGGCTGCCGGTGCCGGTCAGGCGCTCGCGATCGCCGACGACGGTGGCACCACCTCGCTCAGCGGCAACGGCGCCCACCAGGAGTTCGGCAACTCCGAGACGCACGGCGACATGAGCCCGCAGTTCGCGCTCGTCCAGGGCTCCCTGAACAAGCCCTGCGTCGGCCTGCCGGCCAAGGTCAACGCCGGTTCGATCGTCGGCCTCATCCCGATCGCCGTCCAGGACATCAACGTCCTGTCCTCCCCGCAGAACCAGCAGTGCACCGAGAACTCCACCCAGGCCAAGGGTGACGAGCCGCTGTCGCACATCCTCAGCGACATCCCGGTGCTCTCCGGCAACGGCGCCGGCAACAGCTGAGCCTCGGCACCCGGCCACGGCGCGGCCCCGCCGCCCCTCCTCGGAGGGGTCGCGGGGCCGTCCCCGTTCCGGGGTCAGAGCTTCCGGCGCAGCTCGGCCGGGTCGGTGACCGGCGCGTCACAGGTGAAGTGACGGCACACGTACGCGGCGGGTGACCCGGCCACGAGCGGCCGGTCCTTCAGGAGCGGGAACTCCTCGCCGCCGGGGGCTCCGGTGGCGAGGACCGCTCCGGGCGTGGTCGCCGCCAGGGCCGTACGGCGCAGCTCCCGGAAGGCCGGGTCGGAGGGGTCGCCGACGACGGCGATCTCGCGGGGCCCGTCGAGGAGGGCCTCGGCGACGGCCAGGCCCCAGCCGATGAAGCGGGGCGCGCGCGGGCCGAGGGCCTTGACCACGCCGAGGGCGCCCTCGGCGGCGGCGCGGTGGGGTTCGGAGCCGGTGTGCGCCGCGTACGAGAGGAGCGCTCCGGCGGCGGCGGTCCAGCCGGACGGGGTGGCGTTGTCGGTGGGGTCCTGGGGGCGCCGGATGAGGGACTCGGCGTCGTGGGCCGTGTCGTAGAGCGCGCCGCCCTCCGCGGTGAAGCGGTCGAGGACGAGGTCCAGGAGGAAGCCCGCGAACTCCAGCCAGGCGCCCTCGCCGGTGACGGCGGCGAGGGCGAGGAAGCCCTCGGCGACGTCGGCGTAGTCCTCCAGGACGCCCGCGTTGGTGCCGGGCCTGCCGTCCTTGGACGTCCGGGTGAGGCGGGCCGACTCGTCCATGTGGACGCGGACGAGGAGGTCGGCGGCCTCGGTCGCGCGCTCGACCAGGTCGGGGCGGTCGAAGAGGGCGCCGGTCTCGGCGAGGGCGGCGATCGCGAGGCCGTTCCAGGCGGCGACGACCTTGTCGTCACGGCCCGGGCGCTCGCGCTCCTCGCGGGCGGCGAGGAGCCGTGCCGCGATCGAGGCGATCCGGCCGGCGTCCGCCGGGCCGGCCTCCGGCGGGAGCTGGAGGACGGAGCTGCCCTCCTCGAAGGTGCCGTCCTCAGTGACGCCGTAGTGGGCGGCGGCGAGGGCGGCGTCCTCCGCGCCGAGGACCTCCGTGAGCTGGGCGGGGGTCCACACGTAGTAGGCGCCCTCGACGTGCCTGCCGGTGCCGTCGTCGGAGTCGGCGTCGAGCGCGGAGGCGAAGCCGCCCTCGGGGGTACGGAGCTCACGGACCAGGAAGTCCGCGGTCTCCAGGGCGATCCGGCGGGCCAGGTCGCTGCCGGTGGCCTTCCACAGGTGCGCGTAGATTCGACACAAAAGGGCGTTATCATAGAGCATTTTCTCAAAGTGGGGCACAACCCACGCCCGGTCGACGGCGTAACGGGCGAAGCCGCCGCCCAGCTGGTCGTAGATGCCGCCGCGGGCCATCGCCTCGCAGGTGTCGGCGGCCATCTGGAGGGCGCCCTCGGAGCCCGTACGGGCGTGGTGGCGGAGCAGGAACTCCAGGGCCATCGACGGCGGGAACTTGGGGGCGCCGCCGAAGCCGCCGCGGGTCGCGTCGTACTCGCGGGTGAGGGCGAGGAGGGCCCCCGCGAGCTCCTCCTCGCCGGGGACGCCGTCGCCGCCGTAGGCGAGGGAGCGGCCCGCGAGGTCCTTCACGATCCGGTCTGCCACCTCGTCGACCTCGCCGCGGCGGTCGGCCCAGGCGGTCCTGACGCCCTCCAGGACCTCCGGGAAGGACGGCATGCCGTGGCGGGGCTCGGGCGGGAAGTACGTACCGAAGTAGAAGGGGGCGGCGTCCGGGGTGAGGAAGACGGTCATCGGCCAGCCGCCCTGGCCCGTCGCGGCCTGCACGGCCTCCATGTAGACGGCGTCGACGTCGGGGCGCTCCTCGCGGTCGACCTTGACGGCGACGAAGTGGTCGTTGACGAGGGCGGCGATGGTGTCGTCCTCGAAGGACTCGTGCGCCATGACGTGGCACCAGTGGCAGGAGCTGTACCCGACGCTGAGCAGCACGGGGACGTCGCGGCGCCGGGCCTCCTCGAAGGCCTCGGCCGACCACGGCCACCAGTCGACCGGGTTGTCGGCGTGCTGCAGGAGGTACGGGGAGGTCTCATGGGCCAGTCGGTTCGGCATGTCTCCATCCTGCCGCAGCGGTCTCCTCCTTTCTCCGCTCTCTCGCGCCGACGCGCGCGACGCAGGACACTGGGCCGGATTCGTCGGGCACGCGCGGAGGGGGAACGCACATGCGGGAGAGTCACCGGGACGTGGCCGAGCGGCTGTTGGAGCGCATCGTGCGGGAGGAGGTACGCGGTTCCGTCGGCCGCGCCGACGTGCCACCCGCCGAGGAGCTGCTCGCACGGGGCCGGGAGGCGCTGGACACCATCACGGCGAGCGCGGAAGGCGAGTACGCGGCCTTCCTGGAGGCTCTGGAGGCCTGGGAGGGCCGGGCGGAGACGCCGTTCGGGCGGGTGCGGTGGAAGGACCGTTTCACCGGGCCCGTGGTGGGCGCTCCTGCTCTGGTCGCCGGAGTCGCGACGGCCGTGGCCGTCGGCACGGACCTGGCCCTCGGCACGGGGGCGGGGACGGCTTTCGGTGCGGGCGCGGCGGTGGCGATCGCCGGGGCGGCGGCGACCGTGCTCAAGGTGACGGCGACGACCCGGCCGGTCGTCGACCGGTACGCACCGCCCCTCGACGGGCTGAGGCAGGCATGGCTGAAGGCCTTGGAGGCCCGTGGCGTACGGCCCTTCCTGGAACGGCAGCGTGCGGCCCTCGCGCCGGGCGTCTCACCGGGCGGCGCGCCAGGGGGCGCGTCGAGCGGCGTGTCGGGCGGCGTGTCGGGCGGGGTGTCGGGCGGCGCGCCAGGGGGCGCGTCGAGCTGGGTGTCCGGCGACGCGCCAGGGGGCGCGTCGAGCTGGGTGTCCGGCGACGCGCCAGGGGACGCGTCGAGCTGGGTGTCCGGCGACGCGCCAGGGGGCGCGTCGAGCGGCGGGTCGGGCGACGCGGGCGCCGTGCCGCGGCAGTCGCGGGGTGACCGGCTGCCGAGTGACCGGCTGCGGGGTGCCGACCGAAGCGCGGCGGCCCGGAGCCGTACCGTCCTCGCGCGGTCCTTCGGGCATCTGCCCGATCCCGGTGGGGTGTTCGCCGGGCGGCGGGAGGAGCTGGCGTCCCTCACCCGGTGGGTGCAGGCCGGGCGGGCCTCGGCGGTCACCCGGCCGACCGTGGTGCTGCTGCACGGCGCCCCGGGGTCCGGGCGCACCGCGCTCGCCGTGCGGGCCGCGCACACGCTGCGCGACCAGTTCCGCGGGGCCTGCGTCGTCGACCTGCGGGGCGCCGCCAGCGGCGAGCGGCCCGTCTCGACCCGGGAGGCGCTGCTGCACCTCCTCAACCGGCTCGGTGCCCCGCGCGACCGGCTGCTCTTCCGCGAGGGCGCCTCGGCCGAGCAACAGGTGCGGCGGCTCTCGGAGTTGTACCAGCGGCAGCTGAGCGGCGTGCCCGTCGTACTGATCCTCGACGACGCCGGCGACGCCGCCCAGGTGCGGGCCCTGCTGCCGGAGCGGTCCGACAGCCTCGTCCTCGTGACCTGCCGGGAGCCGCTGGACCTCGGCGAGGACGTCCCGGCGGAGGTGCACGCGCTGCCGGTGGCCGCGCTCGACGCGGCGGGCGCCGAGGAGCTGCTGCGGGCGACGGCCGGCGCGCCCGACCCCGGCCCGTACGACGCCGAGGCCTTCGAGCGGATACGGGAGCTGTGCGGCGGCCTGCCGCTGGCGCTGCGGGTCGTGGGCTCCCTGCTCGGGCACCGCTCCATGGACG
Source organism: Streptomyces sp. NPDC044003 (assembly GCF_056435185.1). NCBI lineage: Bacteria > Bacillati > Actinomycetota > Actinomycetes > Kitasatosporales > Streptomycetaceae > Streptomyces > Streptomyces sp. NPDC044003. Next base: position 810,107 of record NZ_JBWKFA010000001.1, read on the forward strand.
AGGTGAGCCATGTCCTCGCCCGGCCCGGCTGGGGCACCGATCCCGTCGAACGTGCCCTGTCCGTACGGTACTTCCTCGACTTCGACGAGGACGCCCGGCAGCTGCTCCGGCGGCTCGCGCTGGCCGGGCGGGCCTCCCTCGGTGCCGCGGCGGCCGCGGCGCTGCTCGGCGGGGGCGGGCCGGAGGCGGCCCGGCGGCTGCGGGAGCTCTCCGTGGCCGGGCTGCTCGACCACGTGCGCGGCGAGCGGTACCGGCTGCACGACGCGGTGCGCGGCTTCGCGGCCGCACGGCTCCTGGACGAGGAGGACGCGGCCGAGATCGCGGCGGCGCAGGAGCGGCTCATCCGGAACCACGCGGAGCTCGCCGACGCGGTGATCCGGATGGTCGACGGCAAGATGTCGACCCGGGCCGACCGGTTCGACGGGCACGGCTTCGGCTCCCTGGAGGCGGCGCTCGGCTGGCTCGACGAGGAGTCCAGCTTCATCACGGCGGCCCTGCGGCACGCGGAGGGCGTCGACCAGGAGACCGTGCTCGGCCTGCTCAGCGCACTCTGCGACTACTGCCTGCTGCGCGGCGACCTCTACCGGCTCGGTGAGATCAACGAGCTGGCGGAGTCCGTCGGGCAGGGGCTGCTGACCCGTTCAGTGCGGTGGCGGACCGGTATCGCGGCCCGGCAGCTCGGCGAGCTCGACAAGGCCCACAAGACGCTGACCTCGGTCGTCTCCCTCTACCAGGAGGCCCACCAGGACGCGGGGGCCGCGCTCGCGCTCTGCTCGCTCGGGATCACGCTGCACCACCAGGGGCGGCTCACGGAGGCCGCGGCGCGGCTGCGGGAGGCGCTCGCGCTCCAGGAGCCGGAGTCCCTGGCCGCCGACCGGGGCTGGACGCTGCACGCGCTGGCGGCCGTGGAGCGGGACCGGGGCGATCTGGCCGAGGCGACGGCGCTCCTCGACCGGTCGCTCGCCCTGCACCGGGAGCACGAGTCGCTGCACGGCGAGGCGTGGGCGCACTTCCAGCGCGGGCAGGTGCTGCTGCTCCGGGGCGATGTGCCGGGCGCGGAGGGCGGGCTGCGGCGGGCCCTGGAGGCGTACGGGCGCGTCCACGACGGGCGCGGCGAGGCCTGGGCGCTGACCCAGCTGGCCCGGGCGCGGCTCGCCGGCGGGGAGGCGGAGGCGGCGGTGGAGGAGCTGCGCGGGGCGCTCGCGCGGCACCGGGAGCAGGAGGACGCGCGCGGCGAGGCGTGGACGCTGTACTACCTGGGGCAGGCCCTTGAGGAGCGGGGCGACCGGGACGAGGCGGTGCGGGAGCTGGGGCGGGCGCGGTCGATGTTCTCGCGGATGCGGGACCTGTACGGGCTCGCCTGCGCCCGGCACCAGCTGGGGCGGGTCACCCGGGACCAGCAGGGGGCGCGGGCGGGGAACCTGCGCAATTCGGGTTTCGCCCGGCAGCTGCTCGTGGACGCGCGGGCGGACTTCCGGCGGATCGGGGTCGCGCACGGGGAGGCGTGGGCCTGTCTGGAGCTCGCGATCGTCGACGCCGGCAACGGGCGGGTCCCGCAGGCGCTCGCGCTGTGCGAGGAGGCGCGCTCGCTCTTCGACGCGTACGGCGACCGGCGGGGCTCGGACTGGGCCCGGCTGCTGCGCTGCGGGCTGCTCCCGCACGCGGCGCCGGGCACGCCGGAGCCGGGGACGGCGTCGGCGCGCGAGGAGCTCGCGGCGCTGGCCGCGGACCGGCACCCGGCGCGCGACCCGAGGGTCGACGACTGCGCCGAGGCCCACGCCCTGCTCCTGGACCGGGGCATCGCCCCGACGACCCCCTGGCAGGCCTGGGACCTGGGCCTGGTCCCGTCCCGCCCGGCCCGGGAGGTCCTGGGGGTCCCGGAGGCGTCCTGAGCGGGGCCGGGGCCCCGAGGCCCCGGGCCGCCGCACGGCTCGGGACCGTACGTGCCCGTCCCGCGCATGGCCGGCCTACCCCAGGCACCCGGGGTCGCCCACGCAGGCACGGCGGGCCGGGCCCGGCAGGCCGGGCAGGCCTGGCAGGCACGGAACCGGGCCCGGATCGGCGGACGCGGATCGGCAGGCCCAGATAGGCGGACCCTGATCAGCGGACCCGAATCGGCAGGCCCAGACCGGCGGACCCGAATCGGCGAGCCCAGATCGGCGGACCCGGATCGGCAGGTCCAGATCGGCAGGCCCGGATCCCCAGGCCCGGGCATGCCGAGACGGCCCGGTCCCTGCAGGGGCCGGGCCGTCTCTCGGCTACTTGCCCGGGGTGGTCGCCGGGGTGTCCGAGGGCTTCGCCTTCGGGTCCGGGGCCTCCTCGAAGGTGACCTTGCCCATGTGGCGGTTCATCGACTTCATTAGCATCCAGACCGCGAGGGCCAGGGCCGCGAAGACGACGAAGCCGAGGACGCCGGGGGTCACCTTGTTCTTGTCCAGCTCTTCGGCGGCGAAGGGGACAAGCTGGGTCAGTGCCAGGTGTGCGCTCATGTCAGGCATTGTCGCGGATGCCCGCGAAGAGATCTTCCTCGGGGAGGGAGGTCGGGACCAGCGCCTTGCTGAGCTCGTACTCCTCCGTCGGCCAGACCTCCTTCTGGATCTCCATCGGGACCCGGAACCAGCCGCCGTCGGGGTCGATCTGGGTGGCGTGGGCGATCAGGGCCTTGTCACGGATCTCGAAGAACTCCGCGCAGGGGACGTGCGTGGTGAGGTTGCGCGCCTTGCCGCCGAACTCGTCCCAGCGCTTCAGCCAGTCCCCGTACGGCGACTCCAGGCCGCGCGCCAGGAGCGCCTCGTGCAGGGCCTCGGTGCGGGGACGGTTGAAGCCCTGGTTGTAGTAGAGCTTCAGCGGCTGCCAGACCGGGCCGAACTCGGCCTCCGGGTACTTCTCGGCGTCGGCCGCGCCGTCGAAGGCCACCATCGTGATCTTGTGGGTCATGATGTGGTCGGGGTGCGGGTACCCGCCGTTCTCGTCGTAGGTCGTGACGACCTGCGGACGGAAGGAGCGGATCTCGCGGACCAGCGCCCCGGACGCCGTGTCGACGTCCTCCAGGGCGAAGCAGCCCTCGGGCAGCGGGGGCAGCGGGTCGCCCTCGGGCAGGCCCGAGTCGACGAATCCCAGCCAGTGCTGGGAGACGCCGAGGATCTCGCGGGCCTCGTCCATCTCCTTGCGGCGCACCTCGTGGATGTTCGCCTCGATGTAGGGGTCACCCTGAAGCTTGGGGTTCAGGACCGAGCCGCGCTCGCCGCCCGTGCACGTCACCACCATGACGTCCACCCCCTCGGACACGTACTTGGCCATCGTGGCCGCACCCTTGCTCGACTCGTCGTCGGGGTGGGCGTGAACGGCCATCAGTCGCAGCTGCTCAGTCAAGACTCGATCCTCAGTGATTCGACGCGGAGGGTGGTCTCTATAGTGACGGAATCGGGGGTGTGAAAATTCCGCCACCCCCGGCTTCGAGAGGAACCCCCATGAGCGCGGTGCGAGAGCAGCTGCCCGAGGGGCGCTACGGGCGCTCCGCGGATGAGCGGGCCGACCGCAAGCTCAGGATCACCGGAGCGGTGCTCGGAGTCCTCTTTCTCGGGGTCGTGGGCTGGTTCGGCTGGCACTACGTCGTCGACAGCAAGATCAGCGCCGAGATGATCAAATTCGACGTGGTGAGCGCCGACGAGGTCCAGGTGCACCTGGAGATCCGCAAGGACGAGGGCGTCAAGGGCGTCTGCACGCTGCGCTCCCGCTCCGAGGACGGCGCCGAGGTGGCCCGCAAGGACGTCCGGATCGACGACGCCGCCACCCGGATCGACCGCGTCTTCTCGCTCCGTACCACCGCCCGCGCGACCAGCGCCGAACTCATCGGGTGTACGGCCCGGTAGCGGTGGGTAGGGACGGGGTGTCGAGTCCCGGCGAGTCACGACGGTGACCTGGGGTGACGCCATCTTTATGGTTTATGTCCTCCCGCTTTTCGCCACTCATTGTTAGGCTCGTGGTTTCGCCCACCCGGGACTGCACCGTTTTCCCGTGTAGGGCGATGCTTTGTATTCCCAGTACCTACGAGGAGCACCTGTGACCCAGACCAGCGACAACGTCACCTGGCTCACCCAGGAGGCGTACAACAAGCTCAAGGACGAGCTTGAGTACCTGTCTGGTCCCGCGCGTACCGAGATCGCGACGAAGATCGCCGCGGCGCGCGAAGAGGGGGACCTGCGCGAGAACGGCGGGTACCACGCGGCCAAGGAGGAGCAGGGCAAGCAGGAGCTCCGGGTCCGCCAGCTCACCCAGCTGCTCCAGCACGCCAAGGTCGGCGAGGCCCCGGCGGACGAGGGCGTCGTCGCACCCGGCATGGTCGTCACGATCGCGTTCGACGGCGACGAGAACGACACGATGACCTTCCTGCTCGCCTCCCGCGAGTACGCGAGCGGTGACATCGAGACCTACTCGCCGCAGTCGCCGCTCGGCGTCGGCGTCATGGGCAAGCAGGTCGGTGAGGACGCTCAGTACGAGCTGCCGAACGGCAAGAAGGCCACGGTGAAGATCCTCAGCGCGAAGCCGTACACCGGCTGAGCAGCGACTCCTTGAGTGAAGGGCCGGCCCGTGGGGGCCGGCCCTTCGTGTTGCATGCACATGCAATGATGCGGTCCTGACGTCGCGTCACCAGGGGGAGGACGAGGTGCTGGGACCGCTGCGCGAGGGCGCGCCACGCCGCATCGGACCGTACGAGGTGCTCGCCCGGCTCGGCGCCGGCGGCATGGGCGAGGTGTTCCTCGCACGGGACGCCGACGGTGCCGGGAACGGCAGCTTCGTCGCCCTCAAGACCGTGCGGCGGGATGTCGTCGGGGATCCGGCCTTCCGGGATCGTTTCCGGCGGGAGATCAAGGTCGCCTCGCTCGTCGACAGCGGCTACGCCGCCGCGCCCGTCGGCGGTGAAGCCGACGCCGAGGTGCCCTGGCTGGCCACCGCGTACGTCCCCGGGCCCAGCCTCTCGCAGGCCGTGCGGCGCGGCGGCCCGCTGCCCGTCGCCGCCACCCGGGCGCTCGGCGCGGACGTCGCCCGGGCCCTCGCCGACCTGCACCGGGCCGGGGTCCTGCACCGGGACCTCAAGCCCGGCAACGTCATGCTCTCCGTCGACGGCCCCCGGCTCATCGACTTCGGCATCGCCCGCAGCAGCACCGCCACCACCATGACCGCGACCGGCATGATGGTCGGCACGCCCTCCTTCATGTCCCCCGAGCACGTGGCCGGCGCCCGCCGCGTCACGGCCGCCTCCGACGTGTTCTGCCTCGGCTCGCTCCTCTGTTACGCGGCGACCGGCGAGGACCCCTTCGGCGACGGGCCCCTCGCCGCCGTCCTCTACCGCGTCTCCCAGGCCGAGGCCGATCTGTCCCGCGTCCCGGAGGAGCTGCGCGGGACGATCGCCGCCTGCCTGGCCGTGGACCCGGCGGACCGGCCGACACCGGAGGCGCTCGTCGGGCTGCTCGGCACCGGGGCCGCGAAGCTCTTCCCGTGGCCGGAGGGCGTACGGGACCACATCGGCGAGTACGGCAGGGAGCTCGCCCAGCTCGTCGCCTCGGGCGGACCGCTCCTGGAGGCCGCGCCCGGCCCGTTCGGGCCGGTGGTCACCCCGACGGTCCCCGGTCTGCACTCCGTGCCGACGCTCGCTCCCGTCTCGCCCCCCACCGTGCCCGCCGCCGAGGCGCCCCGGAAGCGGCGGAAGCGGCTGCTCGCCGCCGTCCTCACGCTCGCCGTCGCCGCCGGTGGGCTCGGCACGTACCTCCTGTGGCCCGAGCCGGCGCCGCCGCCGCAGGCCCCCGCGAAGGCCGCCGGGCCCCGCGTCCCCGGCGTGAGCGACCGCGGCCCCGCCGACGCCTCGGGCGTCGTCGCGCAGAACGCCGCCCAGCGCCCGGCCGGCTGGCGGCCCTGGAGGGCGAAGCTGACCGCCCCCGCGTTCGGCTGCTCGGCCGGGGAGCAGGCGCTGGTGTGCCGGACGACGGACGGGCGGTACGAGGCCCTCGACCCGGCGAACGGGAAGCGGCTGTGGACCGCGGACCTGGTGGCGGACCCCCGCGACGCCATGAGCTTCATCGGGCCCACCGGCGGGATCTTCGTCGCGGGCGGCACCGCCGTGCCCGCCGTCCACGACAGCTCCGTCGTCCTGCTCTCCGGTGAGCGCGTCCAGGTCCGGGACGCCCGCAGCGGCGCCGTGCGCTGGGAGAAGAAGAGCACCGCCGGAGCCCGGATGCGCACCCAGCCGGTCGTGGGCGACGGCACGGTCTTCGTCCCGACCGGTGACGAGACCAGCGGCCGGATGACGGCCTTCTCCCTGGCCGACGGCCGCGAGCTGTGGTCCAAGTCGCTCACCAACGCCGACCTCGCGCGCGGGGCGTTCCGCGACTTCGAGCCCGTCGCCTATGCGAAGGGGCTCGTGTACGCGATGAGCGACGGCGGTTTCGTCGCGTTCGACGCGAAGACCGGCCAGCAGCGCGGCCAGGTGCCGTCCGAGGCCAAGGGGTGCGACAGCCTCCAGGTCCAGGGCCGGTACGCGTACTGCGCTCCGACCGACGCGACGAACGCGGACAGGCTCGTGCTGTACCGCCTGGACGCGGCGACGCTCGCCCCGGTGGGCGGCGGCCCGCTCGCGGTGCCCGCCGACGTCGCCGAGTCCGGTGCCTGGCCCACCGCCGTGTCCGCCCGCGCCGCCGTCGTCCTCGACCGGGGCCCGATGAGCTGGTCCGACTGGGGAAACACGGGCGAGCCCGCCGGTGTCTACGTCCTGGACCCGGCCACCGGCAAGGCCTTCGGCCACTACCCGATTCCCCCGTCCACCTCGGCCGACGGGAAGAAGCAGCTCGTCTCCGACCCGCTGATCGCCGGCACCTCGGTCCTGTACGCCGACTTCTCGGCCCTGCACCTGGTGCCGCTCGGCAGCGGCGGCGCGCCCGGCAAGGAGCGCGTCGTGCCGGTGCCGGGCGCCCCCGGGCCGCGCGCCAAGGACTCGTACGACCGCGTGAACGGCACGTACCTGGACCGGGAGATCCGTCCGCCGGTGGTCCTGCCGCTCGGCGGTGTCGCCCACGTCGTGTACGACACCGGGGTCGTCGCCTCCGTCGCACTGCCCGGCGAGAAGGAGTAGTCCCGTGCTGGAAGCACTGCCGCCGGGCCGGCCCCCGCGGCTCCTCGGCCCCTACCGGCTGCTCGCCCGCCTCGGCGCCGGCGGCATGGGCGAGGTGCATCTCGCCTGCCGCGCGGACGCGCCGACGGCCGATCCGTACCGGATGGTCGCGGTGAAGACCGTACGGGAGGACCTGGAGGTCGACGGCGACTTCAGGACCCGCTTCCGGCGGGAGATCGCGGCGGCGCGCACCGTGGACGGGCCGGGGGTCGCGCGGCTCGTGGACGCGGACGCCGACGCGCCCTCGCCGTGGCTGGCGACCGAGTACGTGCCGGGGCCCTCGCTCGCGGAGGCCGTCGTACGGTCCGGGGCGCTGCCCGCCGCTGCCGTCCGGGCCCTCGGGGCCGCCCTCGCGCGCGCCCTCGTCGGCGTGCACGCGGTGGAGGTGCTGCACCGGGACCTCAAGCCGGCGAACGTGCTGCTCGCCGCGGCCGGGCCGAAGCTGATCGACTTCGGGATCGCGCAGGCCTTCGAGGCGACGGCGCTGACATCGACCGGTCTGGTGGTGGGCTCCCCCGGGTTCATGTCGCCGGAGCACCTGGTGGGGAGCCGGGCGGTGGTGCCCGCGTCGGACGTGTTCTGTCTGGGCGCGGTCCTCGCGTTCGCGGCGAGCGGCCGCGGGCCGTTCCACGACGACGAGATGGCGGCCGTGATCTACCGGATCTCCCGGGCCGAGGCCGAGCTCGACGGGGTTCCGGAGGAGCTGCGGCCGGTCGTGGAGCGGTGTCTGCGGCTCGACCCGGCGGAGCGGCCGTCGGCGGCGGAGCTCGCGGAGCTGCTCGGCGCCGGCGGCGCGCCCGAGGTGTTCCCGTGGCCGGGCACGGTGCTCTCGCTGCTCGCCGAGTACGGGGAGGCGGCCCGGAGCGCCGGGGAGGCGGCGGCCTCCGGCGCGGGTGTGGCCGAGCTGCCGACGCTCGGCCCGGTCGTGCCGTACTCCCCCACGGCGATGACGGACCGGCCGGTGATCCCGGCGGCCCCCGTGGAGCCGCGCCGCCGCCCGTGGGGCGCCATCGTCGCGGGCGCGGTGGCCGTGGCCCTGGTGGCGACGGGCGGCGTGGTGCTGCTGAACCGGACCGACGGGCAGGGCGGCGGGTCCACGGGCGGGGTCGCGGGGCCGTCGAGCAGCGCCGGCACCACGCCGCCGGTCGCCTCGCTGAGCCAGGTGGTCCTGCCGTACGGGGGCGAGGGCCACGGCCGTGACTTCGGCGCGGCCGCCACGGACCGCGCCTACCGTCCGGCGGGCTGGTCGCCCTGGGCCGCGCGGGTCGAGCAGGGCGTCGGCAGCTGCGCGCTCTCCCCGAAGGTCCTGGTCTGCCCGGGGAACGGCGGCGCGGTCACCGCGCTGAGCGCGGCGGACGGCAAGGAGCTGTGGAAGGTGCCGGGCCGGGGCGAGGGGCTGCTCAGTGGACCCCAGTACCCGGCGGTCGTCGGCGACACGGCGTATGTGACGGGGCCGGACGGGATCGTCGCGTACGGGGTCGGGGACGGGAAGGAGCGGGGACGTGTCCCGGTGCCCGGGGCCGACTTCGCCGTGAAGGGCACCGACCTGCGGGACGGCGTCCTCTACTCGACATACGTGAACATGCGCGACGAGCGGACCGGCCTGGTCACCGCCGTACGCCTCGCCGACCGCGAGGAGCTGTGGCGCAAGCGGCTCGACGCGCTGCCGGAGCAGCCGGTCGCGGCGGCGGGACGGGTCCTGGTGCCGCTCGGCACCGTGCCGGTCGCGCTCGACGCCCGTACCGGCGAGGAGGTGGCGCGGGGGGCGGAGGGCTGCCAGGCGTTCGTGGTGCACGGGAAGAGCGGCAGCGTGCTGTGCACGGGCTCCTCGGACGGGTCCGTGACGGTGCTCGACGCGGCGACGCTGCGGCGGAAGCGGTCCTTCGGCACCGCCGTGACCGGGGGTCCCGCGGTGAACGCGGACGGTCTCGTGGCGGTGGCGAGCGGCCAGGTCATCAGCGCGTACGACCTGGAGAGCGGCGAGCGGCGCTGGTCCATACTGCCGGTGGTGACCGAGGGCGTCCTGCGCGAGGTGTACTTCGCGGGGGACCGGGTCCTCGCCGTGGCCAAGGACGAGGCGATCTCCGTCCCGGCGTCGGGTCCCACCTCCGAAGGCGACTTCGAGACGTTCGAGGCGAACCTGCCGCGAGACTTCCAGGTGCAGGCCGCCGGGGAGTCGCTGGCCGCCGGAGGGGCGGCTTTCGTCGCCCTCCCCGACGGCATGGTCTTCTCCGGCTACCTGCCCTGATCCTCCCGGCGGGTCACGCCGTCGCCGAGCGGTACTTCCGTACCGACAGCGTCCGGAAGACGACGATGATCAGGATCGACCAGAGGAGCGACGCCCACACCGGGTGCTGCATCGGCCAGGCGTCGGAGGTGGACACGCCGGGGTTGCCGAAGAGCACGCGGCAGGCCTGGACGGTCGCGCTGAACGGGTTCCACTCGGCGATGGGCTGCAGCCAGGAGGGCAGATTGCTGGAGTCCACGAAGGCGTTCGAGATGAACGTGACCGGGAAGAGCCAGATCAGCCCGCCCGAGGTCGCCGCCTCGGGGGTGCGGACCGAGAGGCCGATCAGCGCCCCGATCCAGGAGAAGGCGTAGCCGAGGAGGAGCAGCAGGCCGAAGGCGGCGAGCGCCTTGGGGACGCCCTCGTGGATGCGCCAGCCGACGAGCAGGGCGACGATCGCCAGGACGACGAGGGTGAGCGTCGTCTGGACGAGGTCGGCGAGGGTGCGGCCGGTCAGGACCGCGCCGCGGGCCATCGGCAGCGAGCGGAAGCGGTCGATCAGGCCCTTGTGCATGTCGTCGGCGATGCCCGCGCCCGCTCCGGCCGTGGCGAAGGTGACGGTCTGGGCGAAGATGCCGGCCATCAGGAACTCGCGGTAGACGGTCGGCGAGGTGGAGTCCCCGATCTCCATCGAGCCGCCGAAGACATAACTGAAGAGCACCACGAACATGATCGGCTGGATGAGCCCGAAGACGATCATCTCGGGGATCCGGGACATCCTGATCAGGTTGCGGTGCGCGATCACGAGCGAGTCGCTGACGGACTGGACGATCCCCCCGCGCGGGCGCGGGGGGGTCAGCCTGTCCGCCGACCCCAGGGCGGTGGTCACTTCACGGCCTCCTTCCGGCCTTTCCTGCCCCCGGCCGCCGCCTCGCCCTCCTCCTCGCCCCGGTCGGCCACGTGGCCGGTGAGGGAGAGGAACACGTCGTCGAGGGTCGGGCGGCGCAGTCCGATGTCGTCGATCTCGACGTCGACGGCGTCCAGGTCGCGGATGACCTCGGCGAGCAGCTTGGCGCCGCCGGTGACGGGGACGGTGAGCATGCGGGTATGCTCCTCGACGGAGACCTCGCTGTGGCCGATCCCGGCGAGGCCGTAGCGGGCGAGGACGTCCCGGGCGTCGGCGATCATCTCCGGACCGTGCACGACGACCTCGACGCGCTCGCCGCCGGTCTGGGCCTTGAGCTGGTCGGAGGTGCCGCGGGCGATGACCCTGCCGTGGTCGACGACGCAGATGTCGTGGGCGAGGTGGTCGGCCTCCTCCAGGTACTGGGTGGTGAGGAGCAGGGTCGTACCGCCGGCGACGAGCTCCTTGATGACGTCCCACAGCTCCTGGCGGTTGCGCGGGTCGAGGCCGGTGGTCGGCTCGTCCATGAACATGACCGGCGGGGAGACGACGAGGGCGGCCGCGAGGTCGAGGCGGCGGCGCATGCCGCCGGAGTACGTCTTGGCGGGCCGGTCGGCGGCGTCGGCGAGGTGGAAGCGGTCGAGCAGCTCACCGGCCCGCACCTTCGCGGCCTTCGCCCTCATCTGGTAGAGCCGGCCGACCATCTGCAGGTTCTCGCGGCCGGTGAGGTACTCGTCGACCGCCGCGAACTGGCCGGAGAGACCGATCGAGCGGCGGACCTCGTTGGGATGTCTGAGGACGTCGATCCCGGCGACGACGGCCCGCCCGCTGTCGGGCTTGATCAGGGTCGTCAGGACCCGCACCGTGGTCGTCTTCCCCGCGCCGTTCGGACCCAGCAGACCCAGGACGGTGCCCTCCGGCACATCGAGGTCGACGCCGTCCAGAGCTCGTACGTCGCCGAAGGTCTTCACCAGACCCTCGGCGTAGATCGCGCCTGGCATGTGAACTCTCCCCGGGAGATTTCGGGCGTTTCCTCACGATCCTAGGATTTCGGAGCGGCTCCCGCCCAGTGAATCTCCACAAGCCGTCGGCGCAGCTCCACGGCCCTGCCCGCGTCGCCGACCCGCTCCATGCCGAGCAGCGCGCTCTCCCAGCAGGCGACGGCCTCGGCCGGTTCGCCGAGGTCGGCGAGGGCGTCCCCGAGACCGGACAGCGAGACCGCCTCGCCGTGCAGGTCCCCTCCCTGGCGCTGGAGGACGAGCGCGCTCCGGTACGCCTCGACCGCCTCCGCGGGGCGGCGGGCACCGCGCAGGACGTCGCCCCGGATCCGCAGGCCGATGGCGAGGCTCACCCGGTCGCAGGTCGCGCGCTGCGTCCGCTCCGCCTGGTCGAGCACGGCCAGGGCCTCGTCGTGGCGGCCCAGGTTGGCCAGCGCGTCCGCCATGTTGTTCCTGGTCGCGGCGCTGTCGGGCTCGTGGACGAGGGCCTGCCGGTAGCGGCGGAGCGCGGACCGGTGGTCGCCGAGGTCGGTCCAGCAGGTGCCGATGTTGCTGAGGACGGACCCGAGCTCACGGTCCCGGTCCGGCTTCCCCTCGTGGATGCGGAGCGCCTGACGGTAGTACTCGATCGCCTCGTCGGGGCGGCCCGCCTGGATCCGGCCGTTGCCCAGACCGTTCAGCATCCACGCCTCGGCCCGTTCGTCCCCGGCGGCCCTGGCCGCCGCGAGGCCGGTGGTGTGGGTGGACTGCCAGTCGTCGCTCCGGCCGAGCCTGACGTACGCCCAGAGGGAGGCCGCCACCTTCCACGCGAGGGCGTGGAGTCCGGCCCCGTGCGCCAGAGCCACTCCGGCGACCAGCAGCTCCCGCTCCCGCTCGCACCAGGCGTAGGCCTCGTCGTAGCCGGCGAAGGGGGCACGCCCCGCTTCCGGCCGCCGGCCTTCGGGCCCCTCGCCTTCCGGCCCCTCGCCGAGGGGTACGCGGCGGGCCGAGGGCGCGAGGCGGGCGGTGGCCGCGTCGGCGCCGCGCAGGCACCAGGTGACGAGGCGCTCGACGGCCCGCAGCCGCTCGCCCTCGGTGTCGGTCTCCTTCGCGAGCTCCCGCGCGAGCGCCTGGACCAGGCAGTGGAACTGGTAGCGGCCCGGCGCGGGGGACTCCAGGAGGTGGGCGTCCACGAGCGCCTCGAGCCAGTCCTCCACACCCAGCTCGTCGCAGCCGAGGAGGGCCGCGGCCGCCTCGACGCCGAACGCCACGCTGGGCATCAGCCCGAGCAGCCGGAACGCCCGCGCCGGACCGTCCGGACCCGCCGGCTCCTGGAGGAGGAGCTCGTAACTCATCTGGAGCGCCGTGCGGACGTGCAGGTCGTCGGCGTACAGCTCGCGCAGGACACGGCCGTGGTTGTTCAGCCGGTGGGCCAGGTCCTGGACCGACCAGGCGGGGCGGGCGGCGAGACGGGAGCCCGCGAGGCGCAGCGCCAGCGGCATCCCGCCGCACGCGCGCAGCACCTCCGCCGTCGCCTCCGGCTGCGCCGCGACCCGCTCCTCCCCGACGATCGAGGCGAGGAGCCGGTGGGCCGCGTCGTCCGGGAGGGCCCCGAGGTCGATCCGTACGCCCGGGAAGCTGACCAGCCGGCGGCGGCTGGTGACCAGGACGGCGCTGCCCGCCGCGCCCGGCAGCAGGGGCCGTATCTGGGCGGCGTCGCCCGCGTCGTCCAGGAGGATCAGCATCCGTCGGCCGGCGACGAGGCTGCGGAAGAGCGCGCTGCGGGCCTGCACCCCGTCCGGCACCTCCTCCGGGGCCACGCCGAGGGTCCGGAGGAGCAGCCCGAGGGCGTTCTCGGGGGTCATGGGCATGGTGGTCACCCCGCCCAGGTCGAGGAAGACCTGCCCGTCGGGGAACCGCTCGCGGATCCGGTGCGCCGCCTGCACCATCAGGGTCGTCTTGCCCATGCCGCCACCGCCGGAGACCCGGTGGACGAGGACCGTCGCGCCCTCGGGGCGGTCGGTCGCGGCGAGCTCGCCGACGATCCGGGCGAGCTCCTCCTCCCGGCCGGTGAAGTCGGCGATCGCCGACGGCAGCTGGTGCGGTACGCGCGCAGTGGCGGCGCTCGTGCCGGCGCCGGCGGCGGTCGGCGGCTCCTCGGGCTCCGACGCGGGCACGGCGAGCGAGGGGTCGAGCCGGAGGATGCGCCGGTGCAGCTCCACGAGCCCGGGCTCCGGGTCGACGCCCAGCTCGCTGCGGATCGTGCGGCGCGCGGTGTCGTACGCGAGGAGGGCGTCGGCCTGCCGTCCGCTGCGGTGGAGCGCCAGCATCAGCTGGCCGTGGAAGGTCTCCCGCAGCGGGTGGGCGGCGACGAGTTCGGCGAGTTCGGCGGCGATGCCCTGGTGGCGGCCCAGGTGGAGATCGGCCTCGTAGCGCCACTCCAGGACCTGCAGTCTGGCCTCTTCGAGGCGCCGGACGAACGGTCCGCGCTCGGTGTCGGGCAGGGCGATGCCGGAGAGCGGCTCGCCGCGCCACAGGGCGAGCGCCGAGCCGGTCAGGGCCTCGACGGCGGTCCAGTCCTTGGCGAGTCTCGCGGCGCGCGCCCGGCAGAGTAAGTCGTCGAAGAGGGTGACGTCCAGCTCGTCCTCGCCGACCCGCAGACGGAAGCCGAGGGGGGCGACCTGGATGCGGGACTCCGTCTCGCCGTCGGCGTCCAGGACGCGCCGGAGGCGGGCGACGTGGTTGTGGAGCGAGGCGCGGGCGGTGGCCGGAACCGACTCCCCCCACATCGCGGCCTTCACGGTGTCCCAGGACACCAGGGAGTTCGGCCGCATCAGGAGCACCGCGAGAAGGGCCCGCGCCTTCGGCGTCCCGACCGGCCGGGGTGCGCCCCCGGCGTCCTCCACGACGAACGAACCCAGCAGCCCGAATCGCACGGCGCCCCTCCCCCCGGGGCCTGTCCGACAGGCCCTTGCCGTTCACCGGCCGCCAGGCAGGTGATCCGACGGACGCATCGTAGGCCCGGGACGGCCGGAACGTGACGGGGTTTCGCATGGTGGGCGCGGCGGCCCCGTCCGGGCCGTCCCGGCGTCCCGGACGGGGGTCCGGGACACCCGTTGGCGTGCTGTTGGCGGGCCGTTGGTCCCGGGGGTGATGCTGGGGTCCTGGCACGGAGTACGACGACGACGGGGAGCTTGAGATGGCGGTCGGCGCACACGGCACGGGCAGGACCGGCGGGGCGAACGGGACGGGAGAGACGGGCGACCGGGAGTGCTCGGGGTGCGGCGGCGGTGACGCGACGACGCCCTGGGACGAGCTGGCCGCCGAGATGCGCCGCATCAAATGCGCCACCGAGCTGAGCTACGGCAAGCTCGCGCAGCGCACCCACTACAGCCGCTCCTCGTGGGAACGGTTCCTGAACCGGAAGCAGTTGCCGACCCGGGTCGCCGTCGAGGAGTTCGCCGCGGCCGCCGGGACGGACCCGCGCCCGCTGCTGCTCCGCCTGGAGCGCTCCCTCGCGCACGAGACGGCCGCCCGCGCGGCAGCCGCCGCCCACGCGCGCGTACGGGGCGGGGAGCCGGTGCTCGTCCCCGTGATCCCGGTCCCCCGGCGGGCGTCCGGGAGGCCGGACCTCGGCCGGCCGCTGGGCCTGATCGCGGCGGGGGCCCTGGTCGGCGGCGGCCTGGTGAGCGTCCTCAGCAGGGCGGCCCAGCTCCGTAAGGGCAGGTGAGACGGGGGAGGCGCGGACGCCGGCGCGGCTCAGCCGAGCACGGTGTACCCGGCGTCCCGCAGCGCCTCCTCCACCTCCCGGCAGTGCTCGGGGCCCTTCGTCTCCAGGTGCAGCTCGACCTCCGCCTCCGTCAGGCCGAGGCGCGGATCGGTCCGTACGTGGCTCACGTCCAGGACGTTCGCGTCGACGACCGTCAGGACCGCGAGCAGGGTCGCGAGCGCCCCCGGCCGGTCCGTGACACGCAGCCGCAGGCTCAGGTAGCGGCCCCCGGCGGCCATGCCGTGCCGGAGGATCCGCTGGAGCAGCAGCGGGTCGACGTTCCCGCCGGAGAGGACCGCCACGACCGGGCCCCGGAAGGACGTGGGGTCGGTGAGGAGGGCGGCCACGGGGCTCGCGCCCGCCGGTTCGACCACGAGCTTCGCCCGCTCCAGGCAGAGCAGCAGCGCCGAGGAGAGGGCGTCCTCGGAGACGGTACGGACCTCGTCGACGTACTCCTGGATCAGGGCGAACGGCACGTCGCCCGGGCGTCCGACCTTGATCCCGTCGGCCATCGTCACAGGCGACTCGATCACCACCGGGTGCCCGGCGGCCAGTGAGGGCGGGTACGCGGCCGCGCCCTCCGCCTGGACGCCGATCACCTTCACGTCCGGGCGCAGCGACTTCACCGCGAGCCCGATGCCGGCCGCGAGCCCGCCGCCGCCGATGCCGACGAGGACCGTCCGCACCTCGGGGCACTGCTCCAGGATCTCCAGGCCGACCGTGCCCTGACCGGCGATGATGTCGGGGTGGTCGAAGGGGTGGATGAAGACCGCGCCGGTCTCGCGGGCGTACTCCTCCGCCGCCGCGAGCGTCTCGTCGACGACGTGGCCGTGCATCCGGACGTCCGCGCCGTACTCCCGGGTCGCCGCGACCTTCGGCAGCGGGGCGCCGACCGGCATGAAGACGGTGGCGTGCACGCCGAGCAGCTTCGAGGCGAGCGCGACGCCCTGCGCGTGGTTGCCGGCGGAGGCCGCGACCACCCCGGCCGCCCGCTCCTCGGGCCGCAGCCCGGCGATCCGTACGTACGCCCCGCGGAGTTTGAACGAACCGGTCCGCTGGAGGTTCTCGCACTTGAGGTGGACCGGGGCTCCCACCAGCGAGGACAGATGGCGGCTGCCTTCCATCGCCGTCATCCTGGCCACCCCGGCCAGCATCTTCTGCGCCCCCCGCACGTCGTCGAGCATCAGCCGGTGCAAGGGGTGTGGCATACGGAAGCTCATGACACCAAGTCTCGCAGCTCACGGCCCCCGTGGCCGCCCGGCGGCCGGGTCCCCGAACGGGTTTGCGCAGCGCCGGTACGGACCCCGGCGGGGCCGCGTACTCTGTCCCCCACCGACCGACCACCCCCGCACGAGAGAGACCCACAGCCATGCCCACATCTCAGGACATGACGACTGAGCTCGACCCCGGTCTCCTCGATGCCCTCCAGCACCAGGTGGCCGTCTTCGCCCGCCGCGCCGAGCAGACCCGCCTGGGCGGCACCGGCCAGCTCCGCAACTCCATGGACCGCGCGGCCTACCTCCTCCTCAACCGCCTCGACCAGGAAGGGCCGATGGGCGTGAAGGCGCTCGCGGCGGGCATGGGGATCGACTCCTCCACGGTGACCCGTCAGGTCGCCCCGCTCGTCGACACCGGCCTGGTGAAGCGGACCTCGCACCCGGAGGACGGGCGGGCGGTCGTCCTCCAGCTGTCGCCGCGCGGTCTCGCGCGCCTGGAGGAGGTCCGCTCCTCGCGCCGCCAGCTGATGGCCGAGGTCACGGAGGGCTGGACGCCGGCCGAGCGCGAGTCCTTCTGCACGCTGCTCACCCGCTTCAACACCGCCCTGTCCGCACGGCAGTCGGCGCACACGGGCCACCCGCCGGCCGCGACGGAGTCCGGGACCACCGCCTGACGGACCGCCCGCGCGAGCGGGACCGAGTCCGCGCAGACCTCTTGACCCCGCACCCGCGCTGTCCTCAGATGAGGAGGTGCGAGAGCAGCAGCGCGGACGGGGCGCCGAACACGCCCGCCGCACCCGGGAGTTCGAGGCGTTCGTGGCCGGGGCCGCGGGCCGGCTGCTGCACTCCGCGACGCTGCTGACCGCCGAGACCCGCGCCCGCAACCCGTACGCCCAGGCCCTGCTGACCGACGCCCTCGCACACACGTACGCGGTGTGGGACCGGCGGCACGACGAGGACCCCTACGACCTCGCGCGGCGCGAGCTCGCCGCCCGCTTCGCCCGCACCGCCTGGCGGCACCACCGCGGCCAGGGCGGGGTGCTCGCCGTGCTCTCCCCGCAGGAGCGGCTCGTCGTCGTGCTGCGGCTGTACGAGGGGGTCGCGGAGGAGCAGGTCGCGGCGCTGCTCGGCCTGCCCGAGGCCCGGGTCCGCGCCGTGTGCGCCCGCTCGGTCGCCACGCTCAGGGCCGCCCGGCGGGGCGCCGCGGGGGCCGCCGCGTGAGCCGGTACGAGGACAAGGAGGAGGCGGTCCGGCGGCTGCTCGACACCCCGCACCCGCCGGTCCCCCGCGACCTGGCGCTGCGGGCGGCCGAGCGCGGGGCCCGGCGGCGCGAGCACGCCCGGCGGGTACGGCGCGTGCTGTGGGCCCTGGGAGCGGTCGCCGTGCTCGCCTTCGTGGTGTGGGCGTCGATGACCCACCCGTGGGAGGTCCCGCCGGCGGAGACGACCCCGCCGCTGGAAGGCTGGTGACGGCCGGGAGCCCCGACCGTCACCACAGGTGCCGCTAGCCCAGCGCCTGGCGCAGGTCGGCGAGCAGGTCCTCGACGTTCTCGATGCCCACCGAGATGCGGACCAGGTCGGCCGGGACCTCCAGGGCGGAGCCCGCGACGGACGCGTGGGTCATCCGGCCCGGGTGCTCGATGAGGGACTCGACGCCGCCCAGCGACTCACCGAGGGTGAAGAGCTTCGCCCGGTTGCAGACCTCGACGGCCGCGTCCTCGCCGCCCTGCACGCGGAAGGAGATCATGCCGCCGAAGGAACGCATCTGCTTGGCCGCGATCTCGTGCCCCGGGTGCTCCGGGAGACCCGGGTACAGGACCTGGGTGACCTTCGGGTGCTGGGTCAGCATCTCGGCGATCTTCTCGGCGTTCTCGCTGTGGCGGTCCATGCGCACGGCGAGGGTCTTGATGCCGCGCAGCACGATCCACGAGTCGAACGGACCGGCGACCGCGCCCATCGCGTTCTGGTGGTAGGCGAGTTCCTCGCCGAGCGCCTCGTCCGCGGTGACCAGGGCGCCGCCGACGACGTCGGAGTGGCCGCCCATGTACTTGGTGAGCGAGTGCACGACGACGTCCGCGCCGAGCGCCAGCGGCTGCTGGAGGTACGGCGAGGCGAAGGTGTTGTCGACGACGAGCTTCACGCCGGCCTGACGGGCGACGCCCGCGACGGCCTCGATGTCGGTGATGCCGAGGAGCGGGTTCGACGGGGTCTCGACCCAGATCAGCTTCGTACGGTCGTTGACGGCGGCGCGCACCGACTCGATGTCCGAGGTGTTCGCGACGGAGAAGTCCACGCCCCAGCGCTGCACGACCTTGGCGAAGAGCCGGAAGGTACCGCCGTAGGCGTCGTTCGGGATGACCACGTGGTCGCCGGGCACGAGGAGCGTGCGCAGCAGGCAGTCCTCGGCGGCGAGGCCCGAGGCGAAGGCGAGGCCGCGGCGGCCGCCCTCGAGGGCCGCGAGGTTCTCCTCCAGGGCGGTACGGGTCGGGTTGGCGCTGCGGCTGTACTCGTAACCGCCGCGCAGCCCGCCCACGCCGTCCTGCTTGTAGGTGGACACCTGGTAGATGGGCGGGACGACCGCGCCGGTCAGCGGGTCGGCGGTGTTGCCCGCGTGGATCGCGCGGGTCTCGAAGCTCTGATGGGAGTGCTGGTCGCTCATGGGTCAGGAGCGTAGTGCCGTACGCCGCCCACCGCTTCGTTCGTCTCACCGGGTGTCCTGGACAATGGACACATGGACATTCTCTGGCTCCTGATCGCGCTCGGCCTGCTCTTCGGCGTCCTCGGTCCCTTCGTGCTGCGCCGCCGCGGCGGAGGGATCCGTCAGGTCGAGCCGGGGTCGCCGGACGCGGCGGACCCGGAGGCGTACGGCTTCGTGCGGCAGGAGGACCAGGACGTGCGGCTGCCGGGCGCCGACGACGAGCTCCTCCACGTCCTCGACGTCGTCCAGGCCACCCAGGACTGGCGGCCGGCCTCGCGGCTGCTCGCCGCCACCGGCGCGGACGGCGAGGTGCGCTGGCAGCGCGTCCAGGCCTTCGCGGGCGCGGCCTCCCTGGAGCTCCAGGAGCGGCCGGGCGTCGGCGGGGCGTGGCTGCGGACCTGGCGGGCGGAGGCGCCGAAGGACGCGGGCGGCGCGGCGGTCCACGCCGAGTTCCTGGTGCAGCAGGCGTGGCGGTCGTCGTCGGCCGGCACGGACGACTTCCGGATCATCCTGGAGGAGGCGCTGAAGGTCACCGAGGAGGCGGCTCTCCTCGCCCCGGGTGACCCGGTCCCCTACATCACCCAGCTGGCCGTGGCGCGTGGACTGGGGTACGGCCACGAGCAGTTCGACCAGGTGTGGGCGAAGGTGATCGACCGCGCGCCGGAGCACATGGGGGCGCATCTGGCGGCGCTGCACTACTGGTGCGAGAAGTGGCACGGTTCGCGCGAGGAGGCCGACCACTTCGCGACGACGGCCGCGGCGCGCGCCCCGCGGGGTTCGCTGCTCGCCGCGCTGCCGCTGTTCGCGGTGTTCGAGAACCGGCCGGAGTTCGTGCTCGGCACGGACTTCTACCGGACGGCGGTGGTGTCGAAGGCGATGGACGGCGCCCTGTACGCGGTGCACTCGGCCCGCGCCGACGACCCGATGCTGGCGCACGTCCGTCACCTGCTGGTGTGGTTCCTGGTCCCCGCCGAACGCTTCGCGGAGGCGATGCACCAGCTGGTGCGCGTGGACGGACACGTGGGCGCGCTGCCGTGGACGCTGAGCGAGGACCCGGCGGCCGGGTACACGGTCTTCCGGAACATGGCGGTCGCGGGCTACGAGGCGAACGGCGGCAGCCCGGCGACACTGCCCCGCTGAGCCCCTCGGACAGCCCTCCACCTGCGTAAACCCCCCGGAATCCGGGTGGACGGTGTCCGCCCCCGTGGGCCATAATCCGGGCTCCCCCCACCTGCTCGTACGATGATCGTCACGCCTTTCCCGTGGGGGGAATCTGCCCGATGGGCGCCACTCTGCGCGCGCTGCGCGCCCTCGTCCTGCTCGCCGGCTTCCATCTGCTCGGCCTCGTCCTGCTCGCCCTGCTCGGCGCGCTGGACTGGGTGGCCTGGCGGTGGGCTCCGGCCGTGTGGGCGCTCAAGATGTACGCCGTCAGCTTCGTGCTCGCCGTCCCCGTCGTCCGCGGCATGCTCATGCTCCGCACCCCCCGCGACGAGGGCGTCGCCGGTGTCCCCGTCACCGAGGCCGAGGAGCCCCGGCTGTGGGCGGCCGTACGGGAACTCGCCGCGCTCGTCGGGACCCGGGCGCCCGACGAGATCCGGCTCACCGCCGACATGAACGCCGCCGTCACCGAGGACGCCCGCCTCCTCGGCCTCCTCGGCGGCACCCGCCGCCTCTACCTCGGACTCCCCCTGGTCGCCGGCCTCTCCGAGGCCCGGCTGCGCGCCGTACTCGCCCACGAGCTCGGCCACTACGCCCACTCCGACACCCGGCTCTCCGGCATCACCGAACGCAGCCGCCTCCACGTCGCCCGCACCGTCGGCCGGTTCGAGGAGAAGTCCGGCCTCAAGGTCGCCAAGGAACGCGCCCGGCAGGAACGGAAGTCCGCCCGGCGGGTCGCCAAGGGCAAGGCGGCCAAGGAGGTCGACACCACCGGCGTCGGCTTCACCTACCGCGTGATGGCCCGGATCTACACGGCGTACGGCCACTTCTCCATGCGCGCCACCCGGAGCGGCTCCCGCCGCCAGGAGATCGCCGCCGACCTGGCCGCCGCCCGCATCGCGGGCCGTGACGCCACCGCCTCGGCGCTGCGCGCGCTCCCGGCGCTCGACACGGCGCACGAGTTCTACCTGAGCTCGTACGCCACCCTCGGCGTCGAGTTCGGGATGCTGCCGCCGCACGGGGAGGTCTTCGGCGGGGTACGCCACCTGCTGGACGCCCGCGCGGAGGAACTGGCGGGGATGCGCGCCGACCTGCCCACCGAACCCGCCACGCCGTACGACTCGCACCCGCCGACCGCCGAGCGCGTCGCCACGATCGAGGCCCTGCCCGACGACGGCCGGGCGGCGGAGCGGGGCCGCCCCGCCTTCGCCCTGTTCACCTCGCCCGAGGAGGCCCTGCGCGCGGTCGAGGACGCCACCCTGACCCCGGAGGCCCTGCGGATGCGCCGCCTCGACTGGCCGGACCTGGTCCACGAGTCGATGACGGCGAGGTACGTACGGGACACGGAGGTGTTGCGGGAGGCGCTCGGGGAGACGGCGGGGACGGACGGAGTCGACGGGGCGGACGACTTCGGCGGGGCCGACGAGGCCGGCGTGTCCGGCCGGACCGAGGCGCCCGGCGGGCCCGGCCGGGCCGATCTGCTCCGGCAGGACATCGAGGCGTTCCTCGACGCCGTCGACGCCGGTACCGTCTGGGGCCTCGTCGACCGGCTGCCCCGATCCGAGGAGGCCGCCGCCGCGACCGGCCGGGCGGCCCGCGAGTTCGCCCGCTCCTCGCTGCGGCGCGAACTCGCCCGCCTCCTGACGACCGCGCTCGCCGTGGACGGCCGGGCCCGCTGGCAGCTCTCCTGGTCCGCCCCCGCCTCCCTGCTGCTGCCCGACGGGTACGCCGAGGAACTCCCGGCCGCCCTGGACGCGGCGATCGCGGACCGCCCGGACACCGAGCGGCTGCGCAAGCTGCTGGCCGCCGGCTGACCGCCCGTACCCCTCACCGAACCCCCGCTCCCACCCCCCGTACCGAGGAAGCACCCATGGCCCGTCTCATCCCCCTGATCGTGATCGCGGTCTCCGTCTACTTCTGGTGGAAGTCCCGCCGGGCCCGGACGCAGAACGCGCCGACCGCACCGCAGGAGCGCGTCTCCGCCCGCGCCCTCGAACTCGGCTTCCTGCCGGAGGACCGGCTCGACACCGAGCGCAGCCGCCCCCGCGAGCCCCACGTGGCGGCCGCTGTCGCCGCCGCCCGCGCCGGGGACTTCGCGCCCGCCGCCGCCCTGCTCGCCGACACCGTCGACGGCCCCGACTGGGAGCTCCGCACCGGACTGATCGGCGCCCTCGGCGATGTCGCCGTCGACGACGACGCCTGGCTGACGGCGTGGGAGCAGGCCGACCCGGAGAACCCGAGCGCCGCCGCCGTCCGCGCCTGGAGCACCGTCGGCCTCGCCGGGCAGCTGCGGGGCTCGGCGCGCGCGTCCGAGACGAGCCGCGAGCAGTTCGACAACTTCCACCGGATGATGGCCCGCGCCGACGAGGAGATCGCGCGCGCCGCCGAGCTGAACCCGGCCGACCCGACCCCGCTGATCAGCGGCATCTGGGTGGCGCTGTCCCTCGGCGCCCCGCACGAGGACATGCGGCAGCTGTGGAAGCGGATCGAGGCGCGGGCCCCGCACCACTACGACGCCCACTTCGCGGCGCTGCAGTACTGGTGCCAGAAGTGGCGCGGCTCCGTCGAACTGGCCACCGCGTTCGCGGAGGGCGCGGCGGCGGCCGCCCCGCGCGGCAGCCTGCTGACCGTGCTCCCGCTGATCAGCTGGTACGAGCACGAGTCCTTCGGTCACACGGACCGGGGCTTCACGGGACCGGAGGTGTCGGCCCTGGTCGACGCCCTCGCGGCGGACGTCGCGGCGGCGCCGGCCGGCCACCCGCACCTGCGGGAGGCGCGTCTGCTGCTCGCCTGGTACCTGGTGCGGCTCGACCGGCACACCGAGGCGCTGGAGCAGTTCCGGATCGTGGACGGCTTCATCGGCGCGTTCCCGTGGAACTACCAGGCCGACCCGGCGGGGGCGTACGTCCGGGCCCGCGAGAAGGCGATCGACGGCGCGTCGTGACCGTACTGCTCTGGGTCGTCCTGACCCCGCTCGCCCTCTGCGTGGCCGCCGTCGCCCTCGTGTTCCTGATCGCGATCGTCCGCGGCCTGGCCCGGGACGTGCGCACGGATCCGGGCGTCGGGGAAGCCGCCGCCCGTGTCGCCGCGCTCGGGCTGCTGCCCGCCGAGCGGCAGCACACCGAGCTCGCGGGCCCGCGGCCGCCGGCCCTCACCGTGGCACTCGCGGCCGCCCGGGCCGGCGACTGGACGCCGGCCGCCGAGCTCCTCGACGCGGCGGCGGAGGCCGGCGACTGGGAGGGCCGCACGGCGCTCTGCGAGCGGCTCGCGGACCTGGCCGCCGAGGAGGACGGGTGGCTGCGGGCCTGGGAGGAGGCGCGGCCCGCCGATCCCGGGGCGGCCCTGGTGCGGGCGCGCGGGACGGTGTTCCTGGCGTGGAACGTACGGGGCGGGCAGCCGGACGAGGACACCACGCCGGAGCAGGCCGAGGGGTTCCGCCGCGTCCTGGCCCGCTCCCGGGCGGAGCACACGCGCGCGGTGGCCCTGGCGCCGGCCGACGACCCCTCGCCGTACGTGGGCGAGATCTGGACGGCCCTCGGCCTCGGCCTGCCCCACGAGGAGCTGCGGCGGCTCTGGGGCGAGGTCGCCGACCGGGCGCCGCACCACTACGAGGCGCACTTCGCGGCGCTGCAGTACTGGTGCGGCAAGTGGTGCGGCTCGGCGGAGCTCGCGCAGGCCTTCGCGGTACGGGCGGCGGCGGAGGCCCCGCCGGGCAGCCTCCTGACGGCGCTCCCGCTGATCGCCCACTTCGAGCACGACACCTCGGACTCGGCGGACGTCGACCGGACCCCGGAGATGTACGCGGCCGTGGACGCGCTCCTCGCGGACGTGGCCGCCGCCGACCCGGCCCACCCGCGCCTCCCGGAGGCCCGGCACCTGCTGGCCTACTACCTGTGGCTCCAGGACCGGCACACGGCGGCGATGGAGCAGTTCCGGCTGGTGGACGGCTACGTCGGCGCCCTGCCCTGGCGGTACAAGTCGGACCCGGCGGAGGAGTTCTGCCGGGCCCGCGACGACTGCGCGGGGCACGTGCCGGACGGGGAATCCCACCCGCCCGCACGGCGTTGACAGGACTGCCGAACGTCGAGGAGAGATGCAGCATGTTCCTGTCCCGCACCCCCGTCCTCCCCACCCCCGAGCAGGCCCTGCCCGGCCGCGCGGAGCCGGATTTCTCCGTCCCCGAGCGCCACACCGTGCTCGGCAACCCGCTCCTCGGCCCCTACCCGGCGGGCCTTGAGGTCGCCGACTTCGCGCTGGGCTGTTTCTGGGGCGCCGAGCGCAAGTTCTGGCAGACCGAGGGCGTCTGGACGACCCTCGTCGGCTACCAGGGCGGCTTCACGCGGAACCCGGCGTACGAGGAGGTCTGCTCGGGCCTGACCGGGCACACCGAGGTCGTCCGCGTCGTCTTCGACCCGTCGAAGGTCTCGTACGAGTCGCTCCTGAAGCTGTTCTGGGAGTCCCACGACCCCACCCAGGGCTTCCGCCAGGGCAACGACGTGGGCACCCAGTACCGCTCGGCGGTCTACACCCACTCCCCCGAGCAGGCCGCCACGGCGGAGGCGTCCCGCGCCTCCTATCAGAAGGTCCTGACGGCCTCCGGCTACGGCGAGATCACCACGACGGTCCTCCCGGCCGACGAGACCCGCCCGTTCTTCCCGGCGGAGGCCTACCACCAGCAGTACCTGGACAAGAACCCGGCGGGCTACTGCGGCATCGGCGGCACGGGCGTCTCCTGCCCGATCGGCGTGGCGAAGGCGGAGTAGGGCCGTTCTCAGCGCTCGGAGCGGCCCGGCACCAGCAGGAACAGGGCCGCGCCGGCGCCGAGCGACCAGCTCGCCACCCACAGGAGCGCCCCGTTCCCGCCACCCCTGTTCCCCCCTTCGTCGCCGGTGACGGTAGGCCGCACCACGGGTCGGCGGCATGCCGGGCTCCGGCGGTGTTCGGGGCCTCCACACCGCGGACTCCGCGCTCACGCCCCGCAGGTCGCCAGTGAGCACCAGCGGCGGCGGCCGGTCGTGTCCAGGAAGAGCCAGCCGCAGTCGTCGCTCGGGCAGGCGCGGAGGGTGAGGCGGCGGGGGTCGGCGAGGAGGTCGGCGGCGGTGCGGGCGGTGGCGAGGACGGGGAGCCGCAGGCCCGTGGCGGGCGGGAGGCGCCAGTGCGCGAGGCCGTCCTCGTCGAGGTCGAGGACGGCGGCGCGGGCGGCCGCCTCGGCGAAACCGGCGACCGTACGGAAGGCGCGGAGGTCGGCGGGGTCCGTCAGGCAGGCGTAGAGGGCCGTGCGGAAGGTCTTGGCCTCCGCCAGGGCTTCGGCCGCCTCCGTCGGGTGGGCGGCCGCCGTGGTCAGGAGGCGGTCCACCGCGAGGTCGTCGGTCAGGGCCAGGTGACCGGCCCAGACGGCCAGGGTGCGGTAGGTGCGGAGCCAGTCGGAGCCGGGGACGGCGGGGGCGCGGTGCCAGCCCGCGTACGTGTTGCAGAACTCCAGGGCCGGGTGGCCGCCGGTGGACCAGGGCAGCCACTCCTCGCGGACCCGGACCGCGTAGAGCGGGGCCGGCGGGCGGTCGAGGCGGGGGTCGGCGTTCAGGATGCGTTCGTGGAGCGTGGTGAGGGCCGGTCCCGGTTCGATGCCGAGTTCGGTGACCAGGTGCTCGCGGGTGGCGCGGTGGAGTTCCAGCGCCTCCGTCTGCCGGCCGGCCCGGTAGAGCGCCGTCATGTGGGCGGCCACCAGCCTCTCCCTGCCGGGGTGTTCGCCGGCGAGCGGGGTGAGGTCGGCGAGGACCCGTTCGTGGAGGCCCATGGTGAGCTGGGCCTCGGCGCGCTGTTCAAGGGCGGTGAGGCGGAGTTCGGCGAGCCGGCCGCCGAGCCGGTCCCGCTGGGTGTCGTCGAGGGTGTCGGCGAGGAGCGGGCCGCGCCAGAGCGCGAGGGCCCTGTCGTGGCAGCGGACCTGCTCCCCGGGGTCGGCGGCGAGGGCGGCCCGGCCGGCGAGGTCGAGGAACTCCCGGACGTCCACGGTGTGTTCGGTCACGTCGACGGCGTAGCCGTCGTGGCGGGTCTCCACGGTCACGCCGTACGGCTTGAGCGCGGCCCGCAGCCGGCCGACGTACGTGTGGAGGGTGGCGCGGGCGCCGTCGGGCGGGGCGCCGTTCCACAGGAGGTCCGCGAGCCGGTCGGTGGTGACGGGGCGGCCCGCCTCCAGGAGGAGGACCGCGAGCAGGCACCGCTCCTGGCGGCGGCTGCCTAGCCGCACGAGCAGCCCTTCGTGGCGGGCCTCGAAGTGGCCGAGCAGGGTGAAGTCCATGGCCGGACACCCTAGGGCGCCGGCGGTCAGGATGTGGTCAGGATGTGGTCAGGGGGTGGGGAGAGGCTTGCGCCCGTTCCGCTCGATCTCACCGCTCGATCTCACCGAGGAGTTCCCGTGAAGCGACGTATTCTCGTTCCTCTGGCGGCCGTTGGCGCCCTGCTGACGGTCACCGCCCCCGCCGGCGCCTCCGAGTCCACCGGCGGCTGGGAGCCCGCTCCCTCTCCCTCCTGGTCCTATCCGGCCGGTGCCCGCTGCGACTTCGCCGTCCAGGGTTCGCCCGTGGTCGACGAGGTCGTGCGGCGCACCCTCGCCACGTACGAGGACGGTACGAAGCTCGTCGAGTACAAGGGCGAGCTCGTGGTCCGGGTCGTCAACTCCGCGACCGGCGCCTCGTACGACGCGGACGCGAGCGGCCGCGCGGTGGTCGAGATCCGTCCGGACCGCTCCCAGTCCTGGTACGTCGTCGGGCCGATCCTCGCGGGCTTCGGCGAGGGCGGCGGGAACGTTCCGCGCGGCCTCTACACGGTCGACGGGGCCTACACCCTGGAGGTCTCCCCCACCGGCTACAAGACGCTGACCCTCCTGCACGGCTCGACCGACTCCCTGTGCGCGAAGGTCAGTTGACGGCGGCACGGAGTTGGGCCACCCTCACGGCCGGCGTGTAGCCCTCGGGGACCCCGTCGATCAGGAGGAGGTCGCCGGGCATGTGGCGGGTGCGGAGGGGGATCAGGGCCTGGTAGGGCTCGGAGTCGTACCACGCGCGGGCGTCCTCGTACGTCGGGAAGGCGACGATGACGAGGCCGCCCGGCCAGCTGCCCTCGCGGACCTCGCGGGCGGGTGCGCCGTGGACGAGGAAACGGCCGCCGAAGGGGTCCAGGGTGGACTGGACCTGCTCCATGTAGGTCAGGACCTCGTCGTGGATGCCGGACGAGGGGTACAGGTTCGCTATCGCGTATGCGGTCATGGGAACAGCGTGCCGGGGCACGGCGTCCGGGTCGATTACCCCGGACGTCATGCCCCGGCCGCCGGCCCCGGCCGGCCGTACCGCGTGACGCGTGACGCGTCAGATCGTCGCCGTGTCGATCACGAAGCGGTAGCGCACGTCGCTCTTCACGACCCGCTCGTACGCCTCGTTGATCTGGTCCGCGCGGATCAGTTCGATCTCGGCGCCCAGGCCGTGCTCGGCGCAGAAGTCGAGCATCTCCTGGGTCTCGGCGATGCCGCCGATCATCGAGCCCGCGAGGGTCTTGCGGCCGCCGATGAGGGAGAAGAGGCCGACCTTGACGGGCTCCTCGGGGGCGCCGACGTTCACCAGGGCGCCGTCGGTCTTGACCAGACTCAGGTAGGCGTTGAAGTCGAGCGGCGCCGAGACGGTGGAGATCACCAGGTCGAAGGAGCCGGCGAGCTTCGCGAAGGTCTCCGGGTCGGAGGTCGCGTGGAAGTGGTCGGCGCCCAGCTTCAGGCCGTCCTCCTGCTTGCGCAGCGACTGGCTGAGGACGGTCACCTCGGCGCCGAGCGCGTGGGCGATCTTGACGCCCATGTGGCCGAGGCCGCCGAGACCGACGATCGCGACCTTCTTGCCGGGGCCCGCCTGCCAGTGGGCGAGCGGCGAGTACAGGGTGACGCCGGCGCAGAGCAGCGGGGCGGCCTCGTCGAGGCCGATGCCCTCGGGGATGCGGAGGGTGTAGTTCTCGTCGACGACGATGTGCGTGGAGTAGCCGCCGTAGGTCGGCTCGCCGTTCTTGTCGAGGGAGTTGTACGTGGCGGTGCCGCCCGTGACGCAGTACTGCTCCAGGCCGCGCAGGCAGTACTCGCACTCCCGGCAGGAGTCGACGAAGCAGCCGACGCCCACCCGGTCGCCGACCTGGAACTTCGTCACGCCGGGGCCGACCTCGGCGACGATTCCGGCGATCTCGTGGCCGGGGACCATCGGGAAGATGCCCTCGCCCCAGCCGTTGGTGGCCTGGTGGATGTCGGAGTGGCAGATTCCGGCGTACTTGATCTCGATGAGGACGTCGTGCTCGCCGACCGGCCGGCGCGGCACGGTGGTGCGCTCCAGCGGGGCGTTGGCGGCGGGTGCGGCGTACGCGGGGACGGTGGTCACGTTCGTGGTCATGCGTCCAGCGTGCCGAGGCGCGCGGACCGTACCCAGCCACCTGTTCTGCCTACGACCGGCATGCCTACCACTGGCAGGGTCAGGAACGTCCGTCCGTCCGCGCGGCCCGGCGGCGATAATGGGGCGGTATGGACCTCAGTGCAGAACTCAGCGAATTCCTGCGCTCCCGGAGGGCCCGGCTGAAGCCGCAGGACGTGGGTCTGCCCGAGTTCGGGCGGCACCGGCGGGTGCCGGGGCTGCGCCGTGAGGAGCTGGCGCAGCTGGCCGGGGTGTCCGTGGCGTACTACACCCGGCTCGAACAGGGCAACGGGCGGAACGTGTCCATGGAGGTGCTCGACTCGATCGCGCGGGCGCTGCGGCTGAGCGACACCGAGCGGGCACATCTGACGCATCTGGCGAAGCCGACGGTGAAGAAGCGGCAGCGGGCGGCGATCGCGCGCCCGCAGCGGGTGCGGCCGGGGCTCCAGCACCTCCTGGACGCGATGGACGGGCTGCCCGCCTTCGTCCTTGGCCGCCGGGGCGACATCCTGGCCTGGAACCGGATGGCGCGGGCCCTGATGGGCGATTTCGAGGCCTGGGAGCCGGGTGACCGGAACATGGCCCGGATGATCTTCCTTGATCCGAACGCGCGCGATCTCTACGTCGACTGGGAGTGCAAGGCGACCGAGGTCGTGAGCGTGCTGCGGCTGTACGCGGGCTGCTACCCGGACGACAAGGAGCTGCTCGCGCTGGTCGGCGAGCTGTCGGTGCGCAGCGAGGAGTTCCGCTCGCTGTGGGCGGCGCACACGGTGACCGACAAGGGGCACGGGCAGAAGCGGCTGCGGCATCCGCTGGTGGGCGAGATGACGCTGTCGTACGAGTCGCTGAAGGTGGCCGGGGACGATCCGGACCTGGTGCTCGTGACGTACCACGCGGAGCCGGGGACGCCCTCGGCGGACGCGCTGCGGCTGCTCGCGCAGTGGGGCGTGGACGAGCCCGTGGACGTAGGGAAATGACGTGAGGGCCGGAGATGACGTGAGGGGCCGGGACATGACGTGAGGGCCGGGACATGACGTGAAGGGCCCCCTCCCGGTGCGGGAGGGGGCCCTTCACGTCGGTGTGCGGATCAGACGGCCGAGCCGGCCTTCCACTCCGACCAGCTCATGTTCCAGCCGTTGAGGCCGTTGTCGGGCTTGATCGTCTTGTCGTTGGAGTTCTTGACGACGACGACGTCACCGATCATCGAGTTGTCGAAGAGCCAGGCGGCCGTCTGGTTCGGGTCGCCGGCGCCCTTGACGTCGGCGAGGCCGACGCAGCCGTGGCTGGTGTTCACGCTGCCGAAGATCGACCGCGCGCCCCAGTAGTTGCCGTGGATGAAGGTGCCGGAGGTGGACAGGCGCATGGCGTGCGGCACGTCCTTGATGTCGTACTCGCCCTTGCCGTCGTCGTCGGTGAAGCCGACAGTGGCGCCGTTCATCCGGGTCTCCTTGAACTTCTCGGAGATCACCATCTGACCGTTGTAGGTGGTGTTGTCCGGGGAGCCGGCGGAGATCGGGATGGTCTTGATCGTCTTGCCGTCCTGCTTGACCGTCATGGTCTTGGTGGCGACGTCGACGGTCGAGACCTGGTTGCGGCCGATCGTGAAGGTGACGGTCTTCTGCTGGACGCCGAAGACGCCGTCGGCGCCCTCGACGCCGTCGAGGTCCAGCTTCAGCGTGACGGTCGAGCCCTCGGTCCAGTACGCGTCGGGGCGGAAGTCCAGGCGCGTCGAGTTGAACCAGTGGCCCACGACCTCCTGGCCGGAGCTGGAGGAGACCGTGATGCCGCCCTGGACGGCCTTCTTGTCGGTGATCGCCTTGTTGAAGTTGATCGAGACCGGCATGCCGACGCCGACGGTCGAGCCGTCCTCGGGCGTGAAGTTGCCGATGAAGCTGTTGGCCTGCGAGACGGTGGTGAACGAGGAGTTCTCGTGGGCCTCCAGGCCCTCCGCGTCGGTGGCGGTGGCGGCGATCTTGTAGACCGTGGCGCGCTTGAGCGGCCCGCTCGGCTTCCAGCTGAGCCCGTCGGCCGCTATGTCGCCCTTGACCTCGACACCCTCGGCGGAGGTCATGGTGACCGCGGTGAGCTTGCCCTCGGCCACGGTGACCTTGGCGTCGTTGTTGATGGAGGCGTTCTGCGCGCCGTTCTTCGGCGAGATGGTGATCTGCGCCTTGGAGGTCTTCTGCGCGGCCGCCTCGTCGACCTGGGCCTGTGACTGCGGCGTCGCGGAACCGGAGGCGCTGCCGTCCTTGTCCCCGTCGTTGCACGCCGAGAGCACGAGTACGCCACCGAGCACCGCGGCCGCGGCCGCCAGGCTCCTGCGGCGCTTGCCGACCGTCATCACACGCTTCTCCATCGTCGCCGGTTCCCTGCCAACATCTTCTATGAACGCCCATGACACCCTGTCCGGTTCCGTGACCGGAGGGTTTGTGGGGAACACCACTGATCCACACGCGCGGGCGGAGCGTCCGGTTCCCGGTGCCACGGAAAGGCCCCGGGACGGCGTCCCGGGGCCCGTGAACCGGTCGGATACCGGCCCTACCGCTGGTCGTCGTCTTCCCCGGCACCATCTTCCTCGCCGAGGTCCCACTCCAGCGCATCGGGGTCGTAATCGATCTCCTCGCTGGACCAGGAGGCCTGGACCATCTCGATGCCGGGGACGTCGCGGATCAGGTCGAAGGGCTCGACGAGGTAGGCGAGCGCCTCGGCGCTGTCCTCGCGCGCGGCCTCGCGCGCCTGGACCCGCTCCTCCTCGGGCATGAACTCGTCGCCGTCGATCCGGGCCTCGGCGGCCTCGGTCAGTTCGGCGGGTCCGTCGATCTCCAGGACGACATCGACGCGAAGGCGGACATAGCGTGTGGTCTCAGATGTGCTCATGGGTCGGAGCGTAGGGGTCCGGGGGGTCTCGGCTTTCCCGCGACCCGCTGTGTTCCGTAGCATCGGCGCACCGCACAATTCGCGGTTTCCGCAAGGGGGATCGAAATTTCCGTGTCCGCCGCCCGACGCCCACTGCTGACCGCCACCGCCGCGGGGACGCTGCTGTGCGCCCTGTGGTTCGTGCCGTCCGCGAACGCCTCCGACGAGCAGGGCGGGGCACGCATCGGGGTGACCCAGGACGCCCCCCTCATGGAGGACGGACGCCTCGCCGAGACGGGGGGCCGGGACACCACGCCGTATCTGCTCGGCGGGACGGGTTTCCTGGGGGTCGGGGCGGGTTTCGTGGCGCTCGCGATGCGGCGCCGGGGCCGCGCGTTCTGACGGAGTACGCGTACGCGTGAAGGGCCGCCCCCCGGTGTCCGGGAGGCGGCCCTTTTCCAGCGAATCGTTACGCCGGCGAATCGCTACGTCGGCGAATCGTTACGCCAGCGGGCCGGTGACCGGCTCCACGGCCGCGACCAGCTTCCCCTCGCGTACGAAGGCGTCGGCGGCGGCCAGGTCGGGCGCGAGGAACCGGTCCGGGCCCGGGCCCTCGACGCCGGCCGCGCGCAGGGCCTCGATGGCGGCCTGCGAGGCGGGCGCGGGGGTCAGGCCCGCGCGGAGCTCGACGCCCCGGGTGGCGGCGTACAGCTCGACCGCGATGACACGGTTGAGGTTGCCGATCGCGGTGCGCAGCTTGCGGGCGGCGGACCAGCCCATGGAGACGTGGTCCTCCTGCATCGCGGAGGACGGGATGGAGTCGGCGGAGGCCGGGACGGCGAGCCGCTTCATCTCGCTGACCAGGGCGGCCTGCGTGTACTGGGCGATCATCAGGCCCGAGTCGACGCCGGCGTCGTCCGCGAGGAACGGCGGGAGGCCGTGCGAGCGGTTCTTGTCGAGGAGCCGGTCGGTGCGGCGCTCGGCGATGGAGCCGAGGTCGGCGGCGGCGATCGCGAGGAAGTCGAGGACGTACGCGACGGGGGCGCCGTGGAAGTTGCCGTTGGAGCGGACCTCTCCGCTGGAGAGGACCACCGGGTTGTCGACGGCGGCGGCGAGCTCGCGCTCGGCGATGAGCCGGGCGTGGGCCATGGTGTCGCGGCCCGCGCCGGCGACCTGCGGGGCGCAGCGCACCGAGTAGGCGTCCTGGACGCGGGGGGCCTCGCCCGCCTGGGCGTGGCCGGTGAGGCCGGAGCCCTTGAGGACGGCCAGCATGTTCGCGGCGGAGGCGGCCTGGCCGGGGTGCGGGCGGATGGCGTGCAGCTCGGGCTCGAGGACCTTCTCGGTGCCGAGGAGGGCTTCGAGGGAGAGCGCGGCGGTGATGTCGGCCGACTTGTAGAGCGTGTCGAGGTCGGCGAGCGCCATGATCAGCATGCCGAGCATGCCGTCGGTGCCGTTGAGGAGGGCGAGGCCCTCCTTCTCCTTGAGCTCGACGGGCGCGATGCCGGCGGCGGCGAGGAGCTCGCCGGCGGGCTTGAGGACGCCGTCGGGGCCTTCGGCGTCACCCTCGCCCATGAGCGCGAGGGCGCAGTGGGAGAGCGGGGCGAGGTCGCCGGAGCAGCCGAGGGAGCCGTACTCGTGGACGACCGGGGTGATCCCGGCGTTGAGGACGTCGGCCATGGTCTGGGCGACCTCGGGGCGGACGCCGGTGTGCCCGGAGGCGACGGTCTTCAGGCGGAGGAACATCAGGGCGCGCACGACCTCGCGCTCGACGCGCGGGCCCATGCCGGCGGCGTGCGAGCGGACGATGTTGCGCTGGAGCTGGGCGCGGAGCTCGTGGCTGATGTGGCGGGTGGCGAGCGCACCGAAGCCGGTGGAGACCCCGTAGACCGGCTCGGGCTTGGCGGCGAGCGCGTCGACGATGTCCCGGGCGGCGGCGAGGGCGCGTACGGCCTCGGTCGACAGCTCGACGCGGGCGCCGTGGCGGGCGACGTCGATGACGTCCTGCGGGGTCGTGCCGGACGTGCCGAGGACGACTGTCTGCATATCCATATTCAGCACCCTACGGATTGAAGACCGACATGTCACTAGGTGAATTCGTCACTGCCCCGACACGGGGTGGCCCCTTACCGCGTACGACCCCGCACCTCCGGGCTTCCAGTCTGCCGCGACGGAGCGCCGACGGCGCAGGAGAGGGCGCCGGACGGGGCGGGGAGGGACGTGGAGGACGGGGCCGCGGACGGGCGGGGAAGGGTGCGGAAGACGGCGCGCCGCGGACGGGGCCGGGAGGGGCGCGGAAGACGGCGCGCCTTGGACGGGCGGCGAGGGACCGCACGGGCGGCGCCACGGACGGGGCGGCGAGGAGCGCGGAAGACGGCGTCGCGAACGGGCGGCGCAACCCCTTCGGAGGGGGCGCCGCCCGGCCGGCCGCCGGTCACCACGGTTCGGGCAGGCCCTCCCCCGTGGCGATCAGGCTGCGCAGGCTGCCGTTGACGTAGTGCAGCCAGGCGGTGGAGCAGGCACCGAAGCACTCGACGTCCGGCACCAGGCCGACATGGGTGAACCGCAGCTCGGTGCCGCCGTCCACGGGCGCGATGTCGAACACGATCTCGCTGCCGGTCCACTCCTCCGGCTCCGAGACGAAGGACAGATGACTGTCGGTGACCCGCCAGACCATGCGGCGGCCCGGCTCGAACGCGACCACTCGCTGGACGCTGCGGTGCTGGGGCGGGTGCCGGTAGGTGAACTCGGCACCCAGCCCGTCGGCGCTCCCCTCGATCTGCCCCGTCCACCAGGCGGGAACGTCCTGAACGGCGGCGAAGACCTCGTCCGGCGACTGCGCGACGGTGTACGACGTCGTGTAGCCACGCCCGCCGGAAGTCTCCGCACCACGACCGCTCGTCGATTCCTGTGTGCTCATGACTGCTCGACCCCTTGCTTCTTCGCGTCGGAGGCCTGCTGGATGCGCTCGGAGATCCGCTTGATCCGCCGCAGGCGGGCGTCCCAGGCCGCGCCGACGGCGGACAGCTGGGCGACAGCGCGGGCGAACTGGGCCTCGTCCACCTCGTACCGCCGCTCGCGCCCGGCCGGTGACACGCGCACCAGGCCGACGCGGTCGAGCACGCCCAGATGCTTGGCGACCGCCTGCCGGGTGACGGGCAGCCGCTCGCTGAGCGTGGTCGAGGTGCCACCACCGTCGGCGAGGAGCAGGTCGAGTATCCGGCGGCGGGTCGGGTCGCCGACCGCGGACCAGAGGTCGTCGTCGATGACGGTGTTCATGGCCGCACACCCACCTTGGCGGCGTACGAGACGAGGCGCGGGAGGAAGTGGTCCCAGCCGCGCACATGATCGAGGTAGGCGTCCTCCAGCACGGCGGCCTCCCACCCGCGCTCACGGAACCCGGTCTCCTTGAAGCGCAGCAGGGTGCCGTCACCGGAGGGGGCGAGGTCGAAGGCCACCAGGTACGAGTTCGTGTCGGTGGCCGGGGCCTCGTCGTACGCCCAGCGGAACACGAACCGGCGGGGCGGGTCGGCCTCCACGACGGTGACCGGTGCGGTCCCCTTGCCGTCGAAGGTGATCACGCCGGTGCCACCGGGGACCGGGTCCAGCTCGGCGTCGTCGGGCCACCACTCCCGCAGGTGCTCGGGAGAGCTGATCACCTCGTAGACCACCTCGGGGGCGGCGTCGATGCGGAGCTCGCGCTCGATGCTTCCGTACTCCATGGGACTCCCCTAGCCTTACGCAACCAACGGTTGCATATCAACGTACTCGACACCCTACGATCGCGCAACCTTTAGTTGCGCAAACCGGGGCCTGGGGCGCGGCGAGGGGGCAGGGGTCGGCCCGCCGGGAGGGTCAGACCGCGTGCGTCCGCGCGTACGCAACATCTCTGTGTGCATGAGCTCTTGTCGCTGTGCGTCGACAGCCCACGCAAGGGCGGGGCCCGTGCTGAAGGCGGCGGTGGCATGATCCGGCCCATGGATCAGCTCCCGTACTCGATCGCATGGCTGTCGCAGTGGCATGGCGAGATCACGGACGCGGTGAGCTCCTTGCTCTCGACGTTCGAGGAGACCTACGGCTACGAGCCGGGCAGGAACGAAGTCCGGCTCGCCGGCCGGGAGGACTGTCTGGCTGCCCGTGACTACAGCCAGGAGGTCCTGGGATTCGAGGATCTGCTGACGTTCTACGAGCAGATCGGGGAAGTGGTGCTGCCCGACGTGGGCAACGGCTGTTTCGTCCACTCGGCGCGCGAGGTCCTGGACCGGCTCGCGCAGGAAGGGCCCGTCTCCCTTCCGGAAGCCGACGACCCCCAGGGGATGGTCATCGCTTCGAACGGTGGGGGCCTCCTGTACGTCGCCGACTGGGGCGGCGCGATCCACCGTTCGCGGGCCGCGTCCCTGGACGACGGGGAGTTCGACAAGGTCGCCGACACCCTGCCGGAGTTCCTCGATCACATCCGTCGCCACGTCGTCCGCTTCGTGGAGACGGGCACGACCGGCGACCTGTAGCGATGGCCTGCGGTGGTCGCCGGGCCCGTCCTGATCACCGGTAGGTTCGTACCGACGAGGTCTGATCCATCCGAGTGAGTGGCGGATGCCGCAGTGCTCACGCTGCCGGAGGTCGCCGACGATCCGTCGACCCTGACACGCCGCCTGGCGCCGGATGACGATGCGTACGTGGCGCGCGGTCGCTCGACATGATCCTGGACCTCGATGCGCCGCGCGGGCCGCGCTGACTACGGGGCGCCGGAGACGGAGATCGTGCCCTGGGCGATCGCGCAGAGCGTCTCGTCGCCGTCGGAGTCCAGCATGAACAGCTCGCAACGGCAGACGACCCGGCTGCGGCCGGGTCGTACGACCTCGGCGCGGGCCCGGAGCGTCTCGCCACGGGCCGGACGCAGGTAGTCGATGGTGAACCCGGCGGTGAGCAACCCGGCGCCGGCGACGGTTCCGGCGGCGAAGGTGAGCGCGTTGTCGGCGGCGTAACTGAGGACACCGCCGTGGAGGAAGCCGTTCTGCTGGCGCAGTTCGTCGCGGGCGTCGAGCTCCAAGACGGCGACCCCCTCCCCGAAGGCCGTCAGCCGGGCGCCCAGGTAGGTGCTGAAGGGCTGCGCGGCCAGCACCTTCTGGGCGAGTTCAAGATCAGGGGCGTTGGCGTTCATCCGACCTCACTTCACTAAGGGGTGTCCGGTAGATAATCAGCGACTTGGGGGCTTGGGACAGCCCCTCGAAAGGGAACCATCGTGGGCGTCGAAATAGAACTGCATGCCGGCCGGCCCGCCCTGGACTGGGATCGATCCAGGACGACTCTGATCCGTGGGTCGTACGAGCACGGCGACGCGCTCGCCGACGTGTTGCTCGGCATGGACGAAAACCATCGGGGCGGCCTCGGGCGCGTGGATCCGTACGGAGACACGCTGTTCAACGAACAACAGGCGCAAGCAGCGTTGCGGGAGGTGCCCGACCTGCTGCAGCAGTGTTCCGGACCAGCACAGACGGCGGCCGTCCTCGACCTTGAGGGGCTGCTGCGGTCCTGTTCGGAGACCCCCGGCGGCTACCTGTGGTTCGTCGGCGACTGATCATCCGGTGGTTTCGCGGAGCCGGAGGGTGAGCGACGCGAGGTAAGGCCTGATCGGGCCTGCCGTCACGCGAAGCCCCGCACGAGGAGCGTCCCGGTGCGCTTGCCGGCCGGGGGCGCGATGACTTCGGCCGTCACGTGCGTGAACCCGGCCCGTTCGAGAAGGTCCGCCCACGCCTCCGGCTCGTAGTCCCAGCGCTTCACGTACAGCGGCTCCGCGCCCTTCTCCGGCGGCTGCATCTGCGATGCCTGAGGCCCGTAACAACCGCTCAGGGCGGGAGGGTTGTGGGAGAACGCGTACACGCCACCGGGCTCCAGGCGGGCACGCACGAGCGGCAGCAGCACGGAGGGATCGGTGAACCACGCGGCACCGAAGACCGAGAAGACGGCCGCGTACCGATGACGGTCAGTCGAGAGGAAGCCCTCCGCGGCCCCCCGACGCACATCCAGGCCGGGCCAGCGCTCACGGGCCTTGGCGAGCTGCACAGGGGAGATGTCCACGCCGACCGCGTCGGCGCCGATGGCGGCCAGATGGGCAAGGTTGCTGCCACTCCCGCAACCGAGATCAAGCACGCGCGCGCCCGCGACAACACCGAGCGTCCTCTCGTCCGGTCCGTGATCCGGCCACTGCGTCCAGTTGAACCAGGTCTCCGCGCCGGCGGCGTTCCGATCCCTGCGGCCGCCCTTCGAGGCGCCCCACACATCCCACGCCCTGACGTCCTGCTCGCGCACGCCGTACCCCTTCTCCCCGCGCAGCCCCGCCCCCGGCCCGCCGGACGACCGGAGACGGGGAGGCTCGCGGAACTCTCCTACTTCTTGCCGCCGGCAGGGCTGTCGGTGCAGCCCTGGTGGCACTGACTGCACTCGGCCGCCTCGGGCCACAGCGCCCCGTCCACGGCGAATCCTGCCGCACGGATCGCCGTCAAGGTGCGGTTCCGGACGGCCTCCGGCCCACCGGTCTCCGCCGCGTCGGGCACGCCCGGGTGGTGATGCAGGAACCGGCCCGCGTGCCGGTCGCAGAACTCCTGGTACGCCTGCGTACGGAGCAGGAAGGCGTGCCAGCCCCGGTCCACCTGATCGGACGGCGACAGCGGCGCGTCCGTCGTCGTCCCCGCGATCAGGAATGCGACCGTCTGGCCGATGATCCTCTCGGCCATAACCCGGCTCGTACCGGGATGTGCCTTGATCACGTCAGCAGTCAGGGCCTTCCACACCTCACGGGGCAGGAACGCTCGGGGCTCGGTGTGGTGGATCGAGGGATGCTCAAGCGCGATGGTCACTGAATGTCCTTCGTCTCGGCGGAGCGCTGCGGGCCGCAGCGCGGGCACACGCAGACCGGCATCACGCTGGTCGTCAGGGGCGGACCGCCTTCGCCCTCGTAAAGGGTTCTGGGTTCTGTGCAGGTCCCGTCTGCTCTGACCATGTAGACAGTGATGCGGATCGGCATGACACCCATCGTCGGCAGCCAGCCCCGTCATTGCGGCGGCAGAACAGACGTCATCCAGGCGTCACCCATAGGCGTCAAATCGGTGTCATTCAAGCGTGGTTGGGTCTACTGTCGAACCCATGACGACTGCTACGACGAACGATGTCCTGCGGGCCGTACGAATCAGTCTGCGCATGAGCCAGGACGACTTGGCGAAGGCCCTGCGGCGGGCCGGCGAAGAACTGGGCGAACCCAACGAAGCCAGCAAGCGCCTCGTCCAGCGCTGGGAATCAGGCACCAGCCGCGCCCCGCGCCCCGTGTACGCCCGCGCCCTGGAGCACGTCACCGGCCGTCCCGTTGAAGCGTTGGGCTTCACCCTGCCGGTACCTCAGGCACGCGTCCATCCCGATCCCTCAGGAGGCCACGACATGGACCACGGCCCCGACGGCATCCAGGCGGCCACCGCGACACAGCCGCCACCGCCGGAGATGAACTACTCCGGCATCTGGCTGTCCCGGTACGAGTTCTTCAGCTCTTCCCGCAACGAGACGTTCGAAGGCAGGCACTACGTCGTACTGCTCCAGCACGGCAGCAGGCTGACCGGCCAGAGTCTGCCCGGGGCCTCCAGCAATCCGGACAGCCCTCTCAGCCTCGATCTGACCATCGACCGCAATGTCGTCACCGGGTCCTGGATCGAGCAGACCGCAACCGAGGGCTACTACCAGGGAGCCCGATACCACGGTGCGCTCCAGATGCTGGTGGAGCCGACCGGTCGCCGCATGGCGGGCAAGTGGGTCGGGTTCGGAAAGGACTTCGACGTCAACACCGGACCGTGGGAGCTGAGGCTCATGGACACCTCCACCTCGAAGGCGACGCTCCAGCAGTACAGCCGGGCACCGGAGTAGCAATCCCACTGGTGTCCGGCCGGACGCATGCAGAAGGGCGGCCTGGCGCATCACTCGTACGGGGGTACTTCTCCCGGTGTGTCCGGCTGGACATGGTTCGCGCGGTACGTTCACGCAAAACGGCCCCCGCCGATGGTTGGCCCCATCGGCGAGGACCTGAACCACTCGTGGAAGGCAACAACTCCCACCGTGATCTATCGGC
The DNA here is from genome assembly GCF_056435185.1 of Streptomyces sp. NPDC044003. Lineage (NCBI taxonomy): Bacteria > Bacillati > Actinomycetota > Actinomycetes > Kitasatosporales > Streptomycetaceae > Streptomyces > Streptomyces sp. NPDC044003. Next base: position 849,616 of record NZ_JBWKFA010000001.1, read on the forward strand.
ACTTTAACGCGCCCCTGCGCGCCTTCACCCAGTTCTCGCACGAGATCATCCGGCACCCCCGGCTCAACTCCGACGCCGTCCGGCTGCTGACCTGGCAACTCTCCCTGCCCCAGGGTGCGCGCGAGTCGCTGTCCAAGTCAGCCGAACGAGCCGGGATCGGGGCATGCGCCTTCACCCGCGCCAAGCGGCAGCTGAAAGAGGAAGGCTTCGTGCACGAGCGGCGGGTCCAGGGGGCCGGTGGGCTCTGGGTGACCCAACAGCTCGTCACCAGTACGCCGTTGAGCAGCGAACAAGCCGCCAAGCTCCTCGCCGGAAACCCCGTCCCGACCAGCCCACACCCCACGTCTCCGCAGGCCGCACCGAGCCCCGGAAAACCGGCCGCCGGTGCTCCGGCGGCCCCGTCGACCGGCGGTCATCCAAAGAAAGACCTGCGGGAGAACACCTCCAACCTTCCGGCCGAGACAGCCGAGACAGCCGAGACGGCCGAGACGGCTGAGGCAGCGTCGACCGTCGCCGCGCCTCCTCGGCTCGAAGACGCCCGCGCCCTCATCGGCACCCTCCACCTCCTCTCCCCCGCCCTCCGCCGCATCCCGCCCGGCATGCGCGACGAACTCGCCCGCCTCGCCGCCCGCTGGCTCGATGCCGGGCACACCTCCACCGACGTACACGAACACATCCTGCGCGGACTGCCCGGCGACGGAACGCCCGTACACCGCCCCGGCGGGCTTGTGCGGTACCTGCTCCGCGACGTACCGCCCCGGGTCCTCCCCCAGCCCGCATCCGCCGCGAAACGGCTGTCGATGCGACTCGAAGGCACACGGGAGTGCGCGGGTGGCGGGCACAACCAGACCATGCCGTTCCGGCCCGTCGGCGACGAGACCCTGTGCGGCGCCTGCCGGACCTGACCGGGGCGGCCTCGGCGTGGGCGCCGGTTCGAGCGTCGGCCCAGTGACGCCAGGATTGAGGATCCTCCGCATGTGACCCACGTCACACGTGACCCCTGTCAGGAATCGGGGCGCTGTCCCGCTCAAGTCACCGGAAGCAAGCGAAACGACAGGAGCGAGACATGAAGCACCGCATCGTCGTCCTCGGCGCCGGCTACGCCGGGGCGTACGTGGCCGGGACGCTGGCCCGTCGGCTGTCCCCCGCGGACACCGAGATCACCGTGGTCAACGCCGAGCCGGACTTCGTCCAGCGGCTGCGGCTGCACCAGCTCGCGGCCGGCCAGGAGATCGAGGCCCCGCAGCTCGCCGAAGTCTTCGCGGGCACGGCGATCCGGCTGCGCCGGGCCCGTGTCACCGCCGTCGACCCCGAGCGCCAGGTGGTCGCCGTCGCCGATGCCGACGGCGGCGGCGAGCTCGGCTACGACACGCTTCTCTACACGCTCGGCAGCCACGGCGACAACCGCGGGGTCCCCGGCGTGGCCGAGTACGCCTTCGACGTCGCCGCCCGGCCCTCCGCGCTGCGCCTGCGCGAGCGCCTGGACAGCCTGGACGGGCGGGGCGAAGGCCGGAGTGTGCTGGTCGTCGGCGACGGGTTGACCGGCATCGAGACCGCCACCGAGATCGCCGAATCCCGGCCCGGCCTGTCGGTGACGCTGGTCGCCCGCGGAGAGCTGGGCGCCTCGCTCTCCGCCGGAGCCCGCACCCACCTGCGCCAGACCTGCGACCGGCTGGGCATCACCGTCCTGGAGCACACCACCGTCGACGCCGTCGAAGCGACGCGGGTGCTGTGCGCCGACGGCACCGTCCTGGCGTCCGACGCGACGGTGTGGACGGCCGGGTTCGCGGTCGGCCCCCTCGCCGCCGTGAGCGGGCTCGAGGTCTCCGAGGACGGCCGGATCGTCGTGGATCGCACCATGCGGTCGGTCTCGCACCCCGACGTCTACGCCGCCGGTGACAGCGCCTACGTCCTCGGCGACAACGGCCTGCCGCTGCCGATGTCCTGCGCTTCGGCCGGCTACACCGGAATGCAGGCCACGGCCGCGATCCTTGGACGCCTCACCGGCAGCAAGATCGCGAACACCAAGCTCGAGTACGTGGGCAACCACATCAGCCTCGGGCGACGGGACGGAATCCTGCAGATGGTCGACCACGAAGGACAGGCGAAGCCGAAGTACATGGGCGGCCGCAAGGCCGCGCGGATCAAGGCGGGCATCCTCAGGATGTCGCTCTGGACCACCTCGCACCCGACCTTCGGCCTGCCCAAGCGCAAGCACCGCCTGTCCCCTGCCGCCTCGGATGTGTCCCCCGCCGAGAAGGCGGTCGCGTAGCCGCGCCCGAGACCCCGCTCACCCGGCGACGAACCCCCTCCTCCGAAGGAGAACCATGTCCACTCAGGCCGCGGCCCCAGCCAACGCGTCGCCCTCACCCTGGCCAACCGTGGCCCGGGCAGTCGCCTTGCTCACGGTGGGCATCAGCCTGCTGCTCACCGCCTTCGCCTGGCCGTCAGTACGCTCATCGGTGCACGACGTGCCGATAGCCGTCGCCGGGCCGGCACCCGCCGTCAAGCAGGTCACGTCGTTGCTCGACCAACGGCTTCCCGACGGTTTCGAGGTCACCGAGGTCGCCGACACCGCCGCCGCCGAACAACTGATCCGCGACCGCGAGGTGTACGGAGCGATCGACCTGAACTCCGGTACCCCACAGGTCATCACCGCATCAGCCGGCAGCACCGCAGTCGCCCAGACCCTGAACAGCATCGCGGCCGGCCTCGGCCAGGCAAAGGGACCCAGCACCGCGGCAGCCGCCCGCGACCTCGTCCCGCTGCCGGCCGACGACCCGCGCGGCGCCGGACTGGCCGCCGGAGCCCTGCCGCTGGTCATGGGCGGCCTGCTCGCCGCCCTGCTCCTGACCAGGCTCGTCCGAGGGAGCGTCCGCCGCGTCACCGGAGCCTTGGCCTTCGCCGTCACCGGCGGACTTGCCGCGGCAGCGATCCTGCAGTTCTGGCTCGGCTCACTCGAAGGCTCCTACTGGGCCAACAGCGGCGCCGTCGCCCTGGCCATCGCGGCCATCTCCTTGAGCATCCTCGGTCTCGAGTCGCTGCTCGGGTACGTCGGCTTCGGCCTCGGCGCCGCCACCATGATGCTCATGGGCAACCCCCTGTCAGGCGCCGCGACAGCACCCGAGATGCTGCCCGGCTGGTCCGGCGCCCTCGGCCAACTGCTACCGCCCGGGGCCGGAGGCCAACTGCTGCGCTCCACCGCCTTCTTCGACGGCCACGGCGCCGGCCACTCCGTCATCGTCCTGACGACGTGGCTCACGCTCGGGACGGTGCTGTGCCTGGTCGGCAACCTGCGCCGCCGCCCTGCCGCCACCGTCGAAGACAGGGCCGCACGGCCGACGGTGCACGCGACGGTCTGACCCACGGCACCTACCGGCTCGGGAACTTCCCCCTCACCAGAGGAATCGGCGTCTTAGGGTGATCGTATGGACAGCACCACCACTGATCGCTTCGACACCAGCCGGTTCGAGGCCGGCCGCAACCGGCTGGCCTCGCTGGCGTACCGGCTCCTGGGCTCCGCCACCGACGCCGAAGACGCCGTGCAGGATGCCTTCCTGCACTGGCAGGCCGCCGACCGGCAGCGCATCAAGGTGCCGGAGGCGTGGCTGACCAAGGTCGTCACCAACCTGTGCCTCGACCGGCTCCGCTCGGCACAGGCCCGCCGCGAACGCACCGCCGGCGCCTGGCTGCCCGAACCACTTCTCGACGGCGACCCGATGCTCGGCCCGGCCGACACCTTCGCGCAGCGCGAATCGGTCTCCCTCGCCCTGCTGACGCTCATGGAGCGCCTGTCCCCCGTCGAACGGGCCGTCTACGTCCTGCGCGAAGCGTTCTCCTACGGCCACGCCGAGATCGCCGAGATCCTCGACATCACCGAGTCCGCGAGTCAGCAGCACCTCCACCGGGCCCGGCGCCGCGTCACCGCCGCCCGCAGCGGCGGCGCCGAGGTCGACCCCGCGTCGGCCCGCAGGATCGTCGAGGAATTCCTCGCCGCCGCCACCTCCGGCCGCACCGAAAGGCTGGTGGCGCTGCTCACCGACGACGCGACCGCGATCTCCGACTCCAACGTCGCCGGCCTGGCAACGACCCTGCTGCGGTACGACACTCCGCAGCGCATCGCCGCCGTCGTACGGGCCGGCTTCAAGCCCACCGACGCGAAGCGGCGCCTGACCGGCGGCACGCCCGTCATCCACTACGCGGTCGTCAACGGCGCCCCCGCCATCCTCTTCGTGCTCGGCGACCAGGTCGTCGGCTCCACGATGTTCGACATCAGCGACGGCAAGATCGCCACCATGCGCGGCATCGCCGCCCCGAAGCGCCTTGCCCGTCTCACCGAAGTCTGGCGGCAGCACGAACCGGAGGCGCCGCTCATCACCCAGTGGTGACTCCCGAACCGAAACGATCGGTCAGAGCCCCTTCGGCGGCTCCGTCGGCGGTGGGGCCACCGTCGGTGCGTCGCGGAAGCGGCGGCGGTCGCGGGCCCCGGGGGGTGCGTCTGCGAGGCGGATGACCGTGCCGTCGCGGCCCGCCACGACGGGCTTCGAGGAGCGGTCGGCCTTGGCCTGGTACTGGGCGGCGTCGGCGAGCCGGAAGAGGCGCCGGGCCGACTTCAGGGGCCCGATGGGGTCGCCGGTGGACGCGACCCCGCAGGCCACTCCCTCGCCGAGCTCCAGCTCCGCCGCCCGTACGCACAGCTCCTCGGCGACCGCGACGACCTCGTCCGCGGTCGGGCCGACGGTGAGCAGGCAGAACTCGTCGCCGCCGAGGCGGGCCGCGAGGGCGCCGGGGAGCATGGCGCCGCAGCGGGAGAGGACCGAGCCGAAGCGCTCCAGGAGGCGGTCGCCGACGGCGTGGCCATGGGTGTCGTTGACGCGCTTGAGGCCGTTCAGGTCGCAGACCATCAGGCTCACCACGGAGCCGTCCGCCCGGTAGCGCTCGATCGCCTCGTCCAGGCGGGTGTCGACGGCCCGCCGGTTGGCGAGGCCGGTGAGGGGGTCCGTGAAGGCGAGCTTTCTGACCTCCTCCAGGCGTTCGGCCTGTGCGATGCCCGCCGCGACGACCGCCGCGAGGACGGTCGCGAAGTCCGCGTCCGCACGAGTGAAAGGTTTCTGCTCCGGCGGGCGGGCCACGTACAGCTCCCCCCACGCGCGCCCGTGCAGCACGATCGGGGCGACCACGCAGCAGCCGCGCCCCCGCCGCCGCAGGCCCGTCACCCGGCCGGTCGGGAGGGGGTCGGCGGCGGTCTCGACCCAGGCGTCCGGCTCGCCGCCGCCCGCCCACTGCTCGTGCAGGAACTCGGTGATCTCGGGGAACTGGTGCACCGGGTACGTCTCCGAGTCCGGGAACTCCTCCTCGCCCACGGCCCGGTCCCCGGCGTTCACCAGGACCTTCAGCCGGCCGTGGTCCCGCTCCCAGACGGACAGGGCGGCGAAGCTCCCGTCGAGCCCTTCGCAGGCCCCGAGCGCCGCCGCCCGCCAGAACTCACGCGGAGTGTGCGCCGCCGCCATCCCCTGCGCCAGCGCCACTACGGCCCGCAGCCGCACATCCTCACCCATTCCTCCAGCTTAGGGAGGTTTGATCCATTTTCCCCACCGAGACGTCACCGTAAGTCACATATGGTGCAAAACGGTAGGAATCAGGGTCACTCGCCCGGCCAGTTCGGCTTCCGCTTCTCGTTGAAGGCCGCCACGCCCTCCGCCCGGTCGCCCGAGAAGGCCACCGAACGCCAGGCCGCGTCCTCGACCTCGAGGCCGGCCCGCAGGTCCAGGCCCTGACCGAGCCGCATCGCCTTCTTCGCGGCGCGCAGGCCGACCGGCGAGTTGGCCGCGATCCGCCCGGCGAGCTCCAGGGCCGCCGTCCGGGCGTCGTCCTCCAGGAGATCGACGAGGCCGAGCTCGCGGGCCTCGGCCGCCTCCACCCGGCGGGCCGTGAAGACCAGCTCGGCGGCGCGCGCCGCACCCACCCGGCGCGGGAGCAGCTGCGTACCGCCGCCGCCGGGGATGACACCCACGGAGACCTCGGGGAGGCCGACGACGGCGGTCGCGTCGGCGACGATGACGTCGCAGGCGAGCGCGAGCTCGAAGCCGCCGCCGAGGGCGAAGCCGTGCACGGCGGCGACGGTCGGCATCGGCAGCTCCAGGACGCCGGTGTAGCAGGCGCGGGCGGTGGGGCGCTGGCGGACGAGCTCGGCGTCGGTGAAGGAGTTGCGCTCCTTCAGGTCGGCGCCGACGCAGAAGGCGCGGTCGTTCGAGGAGGTCAGGACGGTGACGCGGACCTCGGGGTCGGCGGCGAGGGCGTCGCAGGCGGCGCCGATGGAGCGGGCCATCTCTGAGGAGACGGCGTTCATGGCCTTGGGCCGGTCGAGGACCAGCTCCGCGACGTGACCGTCCTTCCGGACCACCACGAACTCACCAAAGCGCTGCTCGGACATGACCGCACACCCTCCCGGTTCAGGCCTGTTAACGGCTGTTAACAGGCGTTCACCGGGAGATCCTAAGACGGGCGGCGGCTCAGGAGCCAGGGTTCGACGACGCCGAGGCCCCGGACCGGGCGCTGCCACATGGGCTGGAGCGCGAAACGGTACGAGGCGGCCCGGCGGCCCTCCTTCTCGGCGCGGGCCGCCTCCTCGGCCGCCTCCGCCTCCGAGGCGGGCGCCTCGCCGGTCCTGGTCAGCTCCTCCGCGAGGGCGCCGTCGACGAGGACGGCGTCCTTCGGGGCTATCGAGGTGAGACGGCTGGCCAGGTTCACCGTGGTGCCGAAGACATCGCCCATCCGGGTCGTCACGGTGCCGAAGGCGATGCCGACGCGCAGCGCGGGCATCGTCTCGTCGTGGCCGAGGGTCTCGATGAGCCGGAGCGCGATCTCGGCGGCCGTGCCGGGGTCGTCGGCGCAGTACAGCACCTCGTCGCCGAGGGTCTTGATCAGCCGGCCGCCGTGCGCGGCGACGAGGTCGGCGCAGGTCGTCTCGAAGGCCTCGACGAGCTCGCCGAGCTCCTCCTCCTCCAGGCGGCGGGTGAGCCGGGTGAAGCCGACGAGGTCCGCGAAGCCGACGGCGAGCCGCCGGTCGACCATCTCGGCGTCGTCGACGGCCTGGACGACCCGGCCGGTGGCGGCGGCGAGCTGCCGGCGCCACACGTAGATCAGGAACTCCTCCAGCTCGGGCAGGAGCAGCTCGACCAGCGGGTACGTGACCTCGGTACGGGTCATGCCGGGCTCGGGCGGCTCGGTGAGGCCCTCCAGGAAGGAGTCGATCTGCCATTCGGCGAGCCGGGCGGTGGTCTGTCCGGTGGACCGGGCGACCTGCACGGCCATCGGCTCGCTGAGCAGCCCCGCCTCGACGAGGCCGGCGAGCCGCCGCAGGGCGAGGACGTCGGCCTCGGTGAGCGCCTTGGCCTGGCCGATGTCGGCGAAGCCCATGGCGCGCCAGAAGCGGGAGGCGAGCTCCATGGAGACGCCGGCGGTGCGGGCGGCCTGGAAGGGGGTGTAGCGGCGGTCGGCGCCGAGGATGAGCTGTTCCAGGCGGATGGCGAGGGGGTCGTGGCTCGGTTCGGCCGTGTGGTCGACCTCGTGGTGGGGGGTGGGGTACGTCGGCGGTTCGGCTCCGCCGCCCGCGTTCGCGTCGTCGACGGTCACCGGCCGCCTCCTGCCCGTTCCCTGCCGCTGCCCACGTGTCCTGCCGATCTGTCGCTTGGATCGCGCTCCACGATACGGCAGGTGTGTGCTGGCTCACCCCCGAACGTTGCGCGGGCCCTCGGGGTGGACGGCCTGGAGGGCACCGCGCGCGGCGCACGCACCTAGGTCCGCAGGTGGACGATGTCGCCCGCTCCCACGGCCTCCGTGCCGCCGCCCTCCGTGGCGACGACCAGGCGGCCGTCTCCGTCGAGGGCGACGGCCTCTCCCTCCAGCATGCGCTCGCCGGGGAGCTCGGCGCGGACGCGGCGGCCGAGGGTGGCGCAGCCGGCCGCGTAGGCGGCCTGGAGGCCGGAGGCCTCGGGGTCGCCGTCGGCGCGTACCCAGTCGCCGTACCACTGGGCGAGGGAGCGCAGGACGGCCCGCAGGAGGGTGTCGCGGTCGGTGGAGACCGCACCGGCGAGGAGGAGGGAGCCGGCCGCCGGGACGGGCAGCTCCTCCTCACGGAGGGTGACGTTGATGCCGAGGCCGACGACGATGGCGTCGGCGCCGGCCCGCTCGGCGAGGATGCCGCCGGTCTTGCGTTCCTCGCCCTTGACGGAAACCAGTACGTCGTTGGGCCACTTGAGGGAGGTGTCGACGCCGGCGGCCTTCGCGAGGCCGGTGGCGGCGGCCACTCCGGTGAGCAGCGGGAGCCAGCCCCAGCGGTGGACGGGCACGTCCGGCTTGAGGAGGACGGAGAGGAAGAGCCCGGAGCGCGCGGGCGCGGTCCAGGTCCGGTCGAGCCGGCCGCGGCCCGAGGTCTGCTCCTCGGCGACGAGGACCGCGCCTTCGGGCAGTTCGTCGGCGCGGGCGGCGAGGTCGCTGTTGGTGGAGCCGGTGGTGGTGACCACGTCGAGCGAGGTCCACAGTCCGTCGGGGAGGACGAGCGCACGGCGCAGCGCGGGGGCGTTCAGCGGGGGCCGGTCGAGGTCGGACCAGGGTCCGCCGGAGCCTTGAGAGGACGTCATGCAAGCCAGACTATGAGTTGCTCCGCGGTTCCCGGCGTTCTCGGTTCCCATGTCGCGGACGGCCCCTGACCATGCCGCACACCCCCCATGCGTACAGGCATACGGCGTATCGCGGGTGCTGATGAATGTGTTCGCGGTTCGCCTGTTCGTACGGGGCGGTCTCTAGGTTGGGTGTGGAGCCAGGGTGATGCCGAGGGGCGGTGACGGTTGTGCGGGCTGCCCGGAAGACACGGACGTTCCGGGGCAGGAACAGGGCCCCGAGGTGGGAGAAGCCCGACGGCGGGCAGGTGTCGGTGATGATCCTGCCGCTGGCCGTCACCGACCCGGCCGACCTCACCCGGCTGGAGAAGCTGTTCGGTGCGATGTGGTCGGTCAAGCGGGCCGTCCAGCGTGACGCCCGTGCCAGGGTCGACGCCTACTGGGCTGCCAGGCACGAGCGCGAGCGGGACGGGGCGAAGGCCGTACGGCAGCGCCTCGGACTGTCCCGTGAGGCTCTGGAGCGTTGCGCCTACAAGCACCTCGAAGACGCCGGGCACCTCAGGCACCACGCGTCCAAGGCCCTGGCCATGCACATGGCCGACGAGGTGTGGAACGGTGTCCAGCGGCATCTCTTCCCCGACGCCACCGGCAGGCGATACGGCCGCCCGAAGACCGGCCGTCGGCACGGCTTCACCCGCATCCCCGGCCGGGCACGTTCACACACCGCCGACCGGAAGTGGGAGACCTTCCGCCTCGTAGGCTCGTTGCACGGCCACACGATGGCCTACACCGGCGGCGGTCGGCACCCCCTTCAACAGCCCCGCCGCATGCCCGTCCCAGCTGCCCCGAATGGCAGCGTGCCCACCGGCAGGACCACCGCGTCAGGCAAGCCCGGTCTTCGGAAGGCGACGTGGTGGGACCACATCGGCGCGCTCGCCGTCGTCTTCACGGGAGGCCCGGACTCCGGCCGGGGTGACCTCGTGCTCCCGGTGCGCGTCCCGCAACGGCCGGGCCAGTGGGCGCGGGTCGAGCATTTCCTCGGTGACCCCGGCCGCTGGCACAAGATCGACCTCGTACGGCGCCGGAGGGCCTCCGCGCGGGGCGGCTGGGTGTACGAGGCGCACCTGATGGTCCTCGGCCCCGGCTGCACCGCCCCCGCCGTACAGCGGATGCGCGAGCAGGCCGCCGCCCTGGACCGGATCGGCGGCGTGGACGGCAATGTCTCCAACCTCTCCGTCGTCTCCCTGCCTGCCGACCTCGACCCCGCCGACGGCGTCCCGGCCTCCACCGAGATCACCCTCACCGACGCCGAGCGCGCCCGGCTGGAACGGGAAGCGAAGAAGCAGCGCGGTCGGGCACGGGCACTGGAACGCTCCCGCCGGGCGACGAACACCGCCCAGTACGGACTGTCGAAGAAGCAGATCCGGCGCGCCGAGCACCGGGCGGCCAAGGGCCTGAGCCCCAGGACCGTCACGGTGCCCGGTGGTGCGCGCGATGCCCGCGTCGACGGGGTGCCGATGCAGGCGTACCGCCGCGACCGTCTCTCCACCGGATACCGACAACTTCGAGGCCGTCAGGCCGAAGCCGCCTCCTCGGCCGCCGAGCACCGCCGCCACCGCGCCCGCGCCCTGGCCCGGCAGATCATCGCCACCCATGGCCCCGCGCTCGTGATCGAGGACTGTGACATCCGCACGTGGTACCGCCTGTGGGGAAGGCGCCTCTCCCGGACCACTCCCGGTCTGTTCATCGCCGCCCTTGAGCGTGAGTGCCGGGCTGCGGGCGGCCATCTCCTACGGGCCTCCACCTGGTCGACGTCTCTGTCCCAGCACTGTCTGTGCGGCGAGCGCGTCGCCAAGACACTGCGGGACCGGGAACACACGTGCTTCGCCTGCGGCCTTGCCGGGAAGCGAGACCTCGTCTCCGCCGCCCTGGCCGCGTTCGTGTGCTTCCACGACATGGCCGACCCCACGACCGCGTACCTGGACACCGTCGCGTCCCGGCGTGCACTGATCACCTACGGAGAAGGGCTGCAAGAGGCCCTGCGGGAGTCAACCGCACCGAGCCGGACCACCCCACGCGGTGCCGGCCATGCGGCAGTCCCACGGCGGCGCCGTGAGACCTCTGCTCCCCGAACCGCCGGACGGCGGTCCCGAGCGACCCCGGATGAGCCACGCCCCGGCGTGCCCACGCCGGGAAGCCCGGACACCGCCCCGGCTGCGACCCGCAACGCACCGTTTGGTGATTTGGGAACCAGTCTTGGGTGTGGCAAAGACCGCAGTGCCGAACCGTATCGGCGTCGATACGCTACGGGTCAGTAGGCCAGCAGTAGCCCATTCGTAGTCAACGAACCCCCCGTGACCAGGCAGGGAGCCGCATCCCGATGTCCGAGCCGGCAGAGCAGTACGAGATCGACATTCACACGACCGCGGGCAAGATCGCGGACCTCAAGCGCCGTATCGACGAGGCCACGCACGCCGGCTCGGACCGGGCGGTGGAGAAGCAGCACGCCAAGGGCAAGCTGACCGCGCGCGAGCGGATCGCCCTCCTCCTGGACGAGGGTTCGTTCGTGGAGCTGGACGAGCTGGCCCGGCACCGCTCGACCAATTTCGGGCTGGAGAAGAACCGGCCGTACGGCGACGGTGTCGTCACCGGCTACGGCACGGTGGACGGCCGCCCGGTCGCCGTGTTCTCGCAGGACTTCACGGTCTTCGGCGGCGCGCTGGGCGAGACGTACGGCCAGAAGATCATCAAGGTGATGGACTTCGCGCTGAAGACGGGCTGCCCGGTCGTCGGCATCAACGACTCCGGCGGCGCCCGCATCCAGGAGGGTGTGAGCGCGCTCGGCATGTACGGCGAGATCTTCCGCCGCAACACCCACGCCTCCGGGGTGATCCCGCAGATCTCCCTGATCGTCGGCCCGTGCGCGGGCGGCGCGGTGTACTCCCCCGCGATCACCGACTTCACGGTGATGGTGGACCAGACCTCGCACATGTTCATCACCGGCCCGGACGTCATCAAGACGGTGACCGGCGAGGACGTGGGCTTCGAGGAGCTGGGCGGCGCGCGGACGCACAACTCGACCTCGGGCGTGGCGCACCACATGTCCGGTGACGAGAAGGACGCGATCGAGTACGTCAAGTCCCTGCTCTCGTACCTTCCGTCGAACAACCTCTCCGAGCCGCCGGCCTTCCCGGAGGTCGCGGAGACCGAGGTGACGGACGAGGACCGCGAGCTCGACACGCTGATCCCGGACTCGGCGAACCAGCCGTACGACATGCACAAGGTCATCGAGCACGTCCTCGACGACGGCGAGTTCCTGGAGACGCAGGCGCTGTTCGCGCCGAACATCGTGACCGGTTTCGGCCGTGTCGAGGGCTTCCCGGTGGGCGTGGTCGCCAACCAGCCGATGCAGTTCGCCGGCTGCCTCGACATCAACGCGAGCGAGAAGGCCGCGCGGTTCGTCCGTACGTGCGACGCCTTCAACATCCCGGTCCTGACCTTCGTGGACGTGCCGGGCTTCCTGCCGGGTGTGGACCAGGAGTACGGCGGCATCATCCGGCGCGGCGCGAAGCTGATCTACGCGTACGCGGAGGCGACGGTCCCGCTGATCACGGTCATCACCCGCAAGGCCTTCGGCGGCGCGTACGACGTCATGGGCTCCAAGCACCTGGGCGCCGACCTGAACCTGGCGTGGCCGACGGCGCAGATCGCGGTCATGGGCGCGCAGGGCGCGGTCAACATCCTGCACCGCAGGACGATCGCCGATGCGGAGGACCAGGAGGCCGAGCGGGCACGGCTCATGCAGGAGTACGAGGACGCCCTGCTCAACCCGTACATCGCGGCCGAGCGCGGTTACATCGACGGGGTGATCCTGCCGTCGGACACGCGCCCGCAGATCGTGAAGGGCCTGCGTCAGCTCCGTACGAAGCGGGAATCCCTGCCTCCGAAGAAGCACGGCAACATCCCGCTCTAGCCCCTCCGGACCCTCAAGGAGCCGACATGATCAAGGTCGTACGAGGCAACCCGACTCCGGAGGAGTTGGCCGCCGCACTGGCGGTGGTTCAAGCCCGGGCCGCGGCCACGGCGGCGGCGTCCGCCGGGGAGGGCGGCCCGGCGGTACCGGAGGGGTGGTCGGATCCCTCCCGTATCGCGCGGGCGGTACGGCCCCGGCCCGGCCCTCGGGCCTGGGCGCGGTCGTACTGGCCCGTGTAGTCGCTGTACGAGTGAAGGCCGGACCCCGTGTGCGGGGGGTCCGGCCTTTCGCATGCCCTTCGTCTCCGTGCGTGCTCACGTACGGCGGAGGAAGAGGCCCGAGAGTACGGCTCCGGCGGCGACGATCGCGGCGTTGACGAGGACCGCGCGGCCGATGCCGTCGAGGAGCACGGGCGCGGTGACGACGACGGCGCTCATGACCGGGGTGCCCATGGTGATGCCGATCTGCTGGGTCATGGTCGCGAGCCCGGTCGCCATGCCCTGCTCGGCGTCGGGCAGCCCCGAGGTGGCGGTGACCATGAAGCCGACGATCGCGAGCATGTTGCCGACGCCGCCGGCGAAGGTCGCGGCGAGCAGCAGCGCGAGGCCGGAGCGGTCGTCGCCGAGTCCGTACAGGGCGAGGGTGGCGAGGGCCTGGAGGAGTCCGCCGGAGACGAGGGCGGACCGGGCGCCGAAGCGGCCGATGAAGCGGGAGGCGGTGACCCCGCCGAGGATCGTGCCGACGCCGAGGACGCCGAAGGAGAGTCCGGCGGCGAGCGGGGAGAAGCCCAGGACGTCCTGGAGGTACAGGGTCATCAGGAAGACCAGCGAGGTCTCGGTGACGAAGGCGACGAGCCCGGCGAGGTTGCCCCAGACGACCGTGCGGCGCTTCAGGACGTGGACCGGGACGAGGGGCGAGGCGGCCCGCCGCTCGACGAGGACGAAGGCGGCGAGGAGCGCGGCGCCGGCGGCGAGGGCGGTGAGCGCGGCGGGGTGGGTCCAGCCGTGCTCGCCGGCGAGGGTCAGGCCGTAGACGAGGGCGAGGAGTCCGCCGGTGACGGTGATCGCGCCGGGCACGTCGAGGCGGGGGCGGACGGCCGGGCGGCTCTCGGTGAGGACGGCGGGGGCGACGAGGAGGACGGCGAGGGCCACCGGCACGTTGACGAGGAAGGCCCAGCGCCAGGAGAGCAGGTCGGTGAGGACGCCGCCGAGGATCGCGCCGGTGGTGAAGCCCGCGGACATGAGGGCGCCGTTCAGGCCGAGGGCCTTGGCGCGCAGCGGGCCCTCGGGGAAGGAGGCGGTGAGCAGGGAGAGCCCTGCGGGGGTGACGGCGGCGGTGGCGAGGCCCTGGGCGACGCGGGCGGCCATGAGGACCTCGGAGCCGGTGGCGAGTCCCCCGGCGAGGGAGGAGGCGCCGAGGAGGGCCATGCCGCCGAGGAAGAGGCGGCGGCGTCCGATCAGGTCGGCGACACGCCCGAAGAGGAGGGTGAATCCGGCGGCGGCAAGGGCGAAGGCGGTGGCGATCCACTGGAGGCCGCCGAGGGCGAAGCCGAGTCCCTGGCCGATGACGGGCAGTGCGACGTTCAGGATCGAGAAGTCGACGGCCAGCATGAACTGGGCGAGGAGGAGGACGACGAGGACGAGCCGCATCCGGCCGGTCATCCGGGTTCCGGCGCGGTCCGTGGTCGTGTCGGTGGACGTGTCCGTGGTGGTGCCCGTGGACGTGTCCGTGGACGTGGGGTGATCGAGGGCAACCATGCGAAGGACCCCTTAATGGGAAACTCGTTCCGTTAAGATGTCCCGTACCGTAGCAGAGTCGATGGCGTTAATGGAACAGGAGACCCGTTTGACTGAGAGCCGGCCGGCCTCGCCCGGCACCACGCGCCCCGGCGGCCGCACCGCGAAGGTCCGCAGGGCGGTCCTCGACGCCACCCTGGACGCCCTCGCCGACACCGGCTTCCACGCCCTGAACATGGACCGGATCGCCGCGAGCGCCGGCGTCGGGAAGACCACCGTGTACCGCCGCTGGAACTCCCCCGTCGGCCTGGTCACCGACCTCCTGCACGACATGGCCGAGCAGTCGCTGCCCGCCTCCGACACCGGCAGCCTCCCCGGTGACCTGCGGGCCAACGCCGAACTCGTCCGGGCCACCCTCGTGGACCCCCGGATGGGCGCCGTCTTCCGCGCGGTCATCGCCGCGGCGGCCTGCGACGAGGAGTGCGCGCGCGCCCTCGCCGACTTCTACCGGACCCGGCTCGCCGAATGGGCCCCGGTCGTCACGAAGGGCGCGGCGCGCGGCGAGATCCCGGCGGGGACGGACCCCGTCGAACTCCTCCGCGCCGTCTCCGCGCCGCTCTACTACCGCTTCGCGGTCACCCGCGAGGAGCTCGACGGGTCCGTCGCCGAACGAGCCGTGACGGCGGCACTCGCGGCGGCGCGGGACGGGGTGTTCGTACGGGCGTAGGGCCGGCGGACGTACCGGCGTGAACCCGCTGCGACGGGGCGCTCTCCGCGAATAGTCCTTCCGCACCGGGGCGCCTGAGTATCCGTACTCAGGCGTCCCGCCCGTCCCGCCCGCAGGATCGGAGGCATGCTGTGGTCCGACCCGAAGAACCAGCCGCCGAAGTTCCTGCGGGACATGCAGGCGATGCTGCGCCGCACCGGCGTGCTGCTGGCGGTCGCGATGGTGGTGGCGATGTTCGTGGCGAGCGCGCGCTGACCACACGCGCGTGCGACGGCTCACGGGCCGCACACAGGGGCCACGCGCGCGTGCGACGGCCCACCGGCCGCACACCGGGGCCACGCGCGCCTGCGACGGCCCACCCCCACGCACACGCCAAGCCACGCGCGCGTGCGACGGCCCGCCGCCACGCACACCAAGCCACACGCGCACGCGACGAGCCACCGCCCGCGCGCCAAAGCCACGCGCACATGCGACCAGCCACCGCCCGCGCACCAGGGCCACGCGCGCGCGTGCGTGTGCTCGCACTGGCTACGCTGCCCCCATGACTGCTGATCCGCGCCGTGTCGTGCTCGCCTCCGCCTCCCCCGCCCGGCTCTCTCTGCTCCGGCAGGCCGGACTCGCCCCCGAGGTGATCGTGAGCGGCGTCGACGAGGACAAGGTCCACGCCCCGACCCCGGCCGAACTCGCGCTCGCCCTCGCCGAGGCGAAGGCCGCCCATGTCGCCGCCAAGCCCGAGGCGTTCGGCGCGCTCGTCATCGGCTGCGACTCGGTCCTGGAGCTCGACAAGCAGGCCCTCGGCAAGCCGGCCGACGCCGAGGAGGCCACCGCCCGCTGGAAGTCGATGCGCGGCCGCGTCGGCATCCTCCAGACCGGCCACTGCGTGTACGACACGGCCGCCAAGCGCTACGAGTCGGCGACGGCCTCCACCGTGGTCCGGTTCGGCGAGCCGACGGACGAGGAGATCGCCGCGTACGTGGCGAGCGGCGAACCGCTCCACGTGGCGGGCGCGTTCACCCTGGACGGCCGCTCGGCTCCGTTCATCGACGGCATCGACGGCGACCCGGGCAATGTGATCGGCCTGTCCCTGCCGCTGCTGCGCCGGCTGCTGCGCAAGCTGGACGTCGAGATCACCGACCTCTGGGCCTGAGTCAGCCGGTGGCCGGCGCCCCTTCGGGGGCGTCGGTCTTCCGGGTGGGCTCCGTCCCGTACGCCACCAGGGTGAGGACGACGAGGCCGAGCACGGTCACCAGGAAGGCGAAGGCGGGCCAGCCGAGCAGGGCGACGGCGACCGCGCCGAGGATGCCGTGGACGACCGCGCAGCCGATGAGGAGCCCCCGGCCGAAGCGGCCCGGGCGGCGGTCGCGGATGCCGGCGACGAGGGCGACGAGGGCGCAGACGGCGAGGGCGATGCCGGAGGCGATGCCGAGCCCCCAGGTGCCGGCGACCATCGCGTCGGGGTCCATGCCGTCGAGGGACATCGACTGGGCCTCCAGGAAGCCCGCCATGACGGCGTTGATCGCGACGATGCCGGGCGCTTCGAGGAAGAGCACCGCGGCCGTCACGAGGGCTATCGGTCTGCGGGCCACCTCGGCCACCCCCTGGATTCGCCTGTTACCGGCAGTACGGTCGTCAGCGCGAAGGCTACTGGCCGGTAAACCCCCGGACAAGAGTTCGCACACGGCGGGCAACGGGGGACGGCGCGACGCCGGAGGGGCAAAGAATCGTTGAGCCATTCGTAGGGACTCCACAAAGAAACCCGAATGGCCCCTGGTCGCTTGAACAGAGACCTGCGCCACACCTCGGAGCTACTGTGCCGTAAAGGAACCCTGCGTACCGTGGTGCGACAAGGGAATTCACGACCCGAGCAGGCCCGGGGTCACGCTCCGTGTGGGCAAGCTCACCACTGGGGACGGGTCGAAAGGCCGTGTCGGCAGTCCCTAAACTCAGCTTGTTTCAAGGAGGGAGCCATCGTGCGCAAGGTGCTCATCGCCAACCGTGGCGAAATCGCTGTCCGTGTGGCCCGGGCGTGCCGGGACGCGGGTATCGGCAGCGTGGCCGTGTACGCCGATCCGGACCGGGATGCTCTGCATGTCCGGGCGGCTGACGAGGCGTTCGCTCTGGGCGGTGACACCCCGGCCACCAGCTACCTGGACATGGCCAAGGTGCTCCAGGCCGCCAAGGACTCCGGTGCGGACGCGGTCCACCCGGGTTACGGCTTCCTTTCCGAGAACGCGGAGTTCGCCCAGGCGGTCCTGGACGCGGGTCTGACGTGGATCGGTCCGCCGCCGCAGGCGATCCGCGACCTGGGTGACAAGGTCGCCGCCCGTCACATCGCGCAGCGCGCCGGTGCCCCGCTGGTCGCGGGCACGCCGGACCCGGTCTCGGGTGCGGAGGAGGTCGTGGCCTTCGCCGAGGAGCACGGGCTGCCGATCGCGATCAAGGCCGCGTTCGGTGGTGGCGGTCGTGGTCTGAAGGTCGCCCGCACCCTGGAAGAGGTCCCGGAGCTGTACGACTCCGCCGTCCGTGAGGCCGTCGCGGCCTTCGGCCGGGGCGAGTGCTTCGTCGAGCGCTACCTCGACAAGCCGCGTCACGTGGAGACCCAGTGCCTGGCCGACCAGCACGGCAACGTCGTCGTGGTCTCGACGCGTGACTGCTCGCTGCAGCGCCGCCACCAGAAGCTGGTCGAGGAGGCCCCGGCACCGTTCCTGAGCGAGGCGCAGAACGCGGAGCTGTACGCGGCGTCGAAGGCGATCCTGAAGGAGGCCGGCTACGTCGGCGCCGGCACGGTCGAGTTCCTCGTCGGCGTGGACGGCACGATCTCCTTCCTGGAGGTCAACACGCGTCTGCAGGTCGAGCACCCGGTGACCGAGGAGGTCACGGGCATCGACCTGGTCCGCGAGATGTTCCGGATCGCCGACGGCGAGGAGCTCGGCTACGGAGACCCGGAGATCCGCGGTCACTCCTTCGAGTTCCGTATCAACGGCGAGGACCCGGGCCGCAACTTCCTCCCGGCCCCCGGCACGGTCACGGTCTTCACCCCGCCGACCGGCCCCGGTGTCCGTCTGGACGCGGGCGTCGAGTCCGGCTCGGTCATCGGCCCGGCCTGGGACTCGCTCCTGGCCAAGCTGATCGTCACCGGCGCCACCCGCGAGCAGGCCCTGCAGCGCGCCGCGCGTGCGCTCGCGGAGTTCAAGGTCGAGGGCATGGCCACCGCCATCCCCTTCCACCAGGCCGTCGTCGTCGACCCCGCCTTCACCGCCGACCCGTTCGAGATCCACACCCGGTGGATCGAGACGGAGTTCGTCAACGAGATCAAGCCCTTCGCCCCGGCCGGTGCCGAGGCGGACGAGGACGAGGCGGGCCGCGAGACGATCGTCGTCGAGGTCGGCGGCAAGCGCCTCGAGGTCTCCCTGCCGTCCTCGCTCGGCATGACCCTGGCCCGCACGGGCCTGGCGGCCGGTGCGAAGCCGAAGCGGCGCGCGGCGAAGAAGTCCGGCCCGACCGCGTCGGGTGACACCCTCGCCTCGCCGATGCAGGGCACGATCGTGAAGGTCGCGGTCGAGGAGGGCCAGGAGGTCAAGGAAGGCGATCTCATCGTCGTCCTGGAGGCCATGAAGATGGAGCAGCCTCTCAACGCCCACCGCTCCGGCACCGTCAAGGGCCTGAGCGCCGAGGTCGGCGCCTCCGTCACCTCCGGTGCCACCATCTGCGACATCAAGGACTGACCGTCGCACCCAGTACCGTACGAAGGGCCCGCAGGCAGCCGCCTGCGGGCCCTTCGTCGAGGGGAGGGGTCGCGCTCATGCGCGCCGACGCACGCCGCAACCACGAGCGACTGCTCATCGAAGCCCGCGCCGCCTTCGCGGAACAGGGCGCGGACGCGCCCCTGGAGGAGGTCGCGCGCCGCGCGGGCGTGGGCATCGGCACCCTCTACCGTCATTTCCCCACCCGGGCCGACCTGTTGAACGCGGTCTTCCAGGAAGCCCTCGCCGAACTGCTCGACCGCTCGCGGGAGCTGGCGGAGGCCGAGGTGCCGTGTGCGGCCCTGGTGGAGTGGCTGCGGGCGCTGATCGCGCACGCGGGTGAGTACCGGGGGCTCGCGCATGCGCTGATGTCCGCCTCGTACGACCGGAGTTCGGCCCTGGCGCGGTGCAGCGACCCGCTGCGCGCGGCGGGCGAGCGACTGCTCGAACGGGCTCAGAAGGCGGGGCAGGTACGGGCCGATGTGTCGATCGGCGACCTGATGCAGCTGACCAACGCGATCGCGCTGGCGGCCGAACAGTGCCCGGAGGACGCGGAGCTGGCGGACCGCCTGCTCGCGTTGACGCTGCGGGGCTTGAAGGACTGAGGTGTGACGTCGCGGACCCGCCTCGCCGTCACCTGCCGGAGTCGGCGTGGGACCCCTGGGGGAGGGTCCCTCGGGTGACTTCAGCGGCGGCGCATGTCCGCGACCCGGGCCGTGCGTTCCAGCGTCTCCGCGGCCATTCCGCCACCCGGCCCCCGGAACTGACCGGCCGCCATCCGCCCGCGCTGGACGGGGAGCGGCACGTCACGGCGGGGCCGGGCGCCCGGGGGGACCTGGTCGCCGCCGGAGGGACCGGCGGCCGCGCCCGTACCGGCGACGGCGATCTGCACACCCTGGTCGGCGAGGGCCTGGAGCTCGGTGGCGGCCCGCTCGTCGTGGGCCGGGGGCTCGTCGGTCACCAGGCGGGTGATGACGTCGGTCGGCACCGTCTGGAACATGGTGTCGGAGCCGAGCTTGGTGTGGTCGGCGAGGACCACGACCTCGGCCGCCGCCTGCACGAGCGCCCGGTCCACGCTCGCGGAGAGCATGTTGGACGTCGACAGGCCGCGCTCGGCGGTCAGACCGCTCCCGGAGAGGAACGCCCGGGAGACCCGGAGTCCCTGGAGCGACTGCTCGGCCCCGCTGCCCACGAGCGCGTAGTTGGAGCCGCGCAGGGTGCCACCGGTCATGACGACCTCGACCCGGTTGGCGTGGGCGAGGGCCTGGGCGACGAGCAGGGAGTTGGTGACGACGGTCAGGCCGGGCACGCGGGCGAGCCGGCGGGCCAGCTCCTGCGTGGTCGTCCCGGCGCCGACGACGATGGCCTCGCCTTCTTCGACGAGGCTCGCGGCGACGTCGGCGATGGCCGTCTTCTCCGCTGTGGCGAGATGGGATTTCTGCGGGAAGCCGGATTCTCGCGTGAATCCGCCCGGCAACACCGCACCGCCGTGGCGGCGGTCGAGGAGTCCTTCTGCCTCAAGGGCCCGTACGTCTCTCCGTACGGTCACTTCAGAGGTCTGGACGACGCGGGCGAGCTCGCGGAGCGACACGGCCCCATTGGCTCGCACCATTTCGAGGATCAACTGGCGACGTTCTGCAGCGAACACGAAACTGACAGTAACGTGACCAGCCGATACTTTTCAGCACTATGCGCCGAATTGCAGAAGATGCGCACAGACGGGGCCTCCAAGTGGTATGGGAGGCCCCGCCGTTGATCGTTCTATGTCCCCCCTTGCCGGGGGTTGTCCGAGTCGGCGAACCGTTCCCGCAGGCGGGAGCCGGGCCGGAGCGGGCCGTTACGCCTCGCCCGTCGCCTTTCGGGTGTGCAACTGCCGTGCCACTTCGGCGATCGAGCCCGACAGGGAGGGGTACACGGTGAAAGCATTTGCGATCTGTTCGACCGTCAGATTGTTGTCGACCGCGATCGAGATCGGATGGATCAGCTCGCTCGCCTTCGGCGCGACGACACAGCCGCCGACCACGATGCCGGTGCCCGGACGGCAGAAGATCTTCACGAAGCCGTCCCGGATGCCCTGCATCTTCGCGCGGGGGTTGCGCAGCAGCGGCAGCTTGACGACCTTGGCGTCGATCTTGCCCGCGTCCACGTCGGCCTGGGTGTAGCCGACGGTGGCGATCTCCGGGTCGGTGAAGACGTTCGAGGAGACCGTCTTCAGGTTCAGCGGGGCCACCGCGTCGCCGAGGAAGTGGTACATCGCGATCCGGCCCTGCATGGCGGCGACCGAGGCGAGCGCGAAGACGCCGGTGACGTCACCGGCGGCGTAGACGCCGGGGGCGCTCGTACGGGAGACCTTGTCGGTCCAGATGTGGCCGGAGTCCTTCAGCTTGACCCCGGCCTCCTCCAGGCCCATGCCGGCCGAGTTCGGGATCGCGCCGACCGCCATCAGGCAGTGGGTGCCGGAGATGACCCGGCCGTCCGCGAGGGTGACCTCGACCCGGTCGCCGACCCGCTTGGCGGACTCGGCGCGGGAGCGGGCCATGACGTTCATGCCGCGGCGCCGGAAGACGTCCTCCAGGACGGCGGCCGCGTCCGGGTCCTCGCCCGGGAGCACGCGGTCGCGGCTGGAGACGAGCGTGACGCGGGAGCCGAGCGCCTGGTAGGCGCCGGCGAACTCGGCGCCGGTGACACCGGAACCGACCACGATGAGCTCCTCGGGGAGCTCCTTCAGGTCGTAGACCTGGGTCCAGTTCAAAATGCGCTCGCCGTCCGGCTTGGCGTCGGGCACCTCGCGCGGGTGGGCGCCTGTCGCGATCAGCACCGCGTCGGCGGTCAGCGTCTCCTCGGTGCCGTCGGCGGCGGTGACGACCACCTGGCGGGAGCCGTCCACGGCCTGCCGCCCGGAGAGCCGGCCGCGGCCGCGCAGGACGCGGGCGCCGGCCCGGGTCACGGAGGCGGTGATGTCGTGGGACTGGGCGAGCGCGAGGCGCTTCACCCGTCGGTTCACCTTGCCGAGGTCCACGCCGACGACCCGAGCGGCCTGCTCGACGTGCGGGGTGTCGTCCGCGACGATGATGCCCAGCTCCTCGTAGGAGGAGTCGAAGGTGGTCATCACCTCTGCGGTGGCGATCAGGGTCTTCGAGGGGACGCAGTCGGTCAGGACGGACGCGCCGCCGAGGCCGTCGCAGTCCACGACGGTCACCTCCGCGCCGAGTTGGGCGCCCACCAGGGCCGCCTCGTATCCGCCGGGTCCGCCGCCGATGATCACGATCCGGGTCACTGGGATCTACGCCTCGCGCTCTCGTTCTGCCGGGGGGTCCCCCCGCTGGGGTGCAGTGCGTACGCCATTGTCCCGCACGCTTCAAGTGCGTACCCCATTCTCCCGCACGCCGGGCACTGCCTCGCGCCGGGGCCTCCGGAGCCCCCCGTACGGCCTCCACCTCGGGGTTCTCCGGGCAGCCCGCCCCCTCCCGTACCCTCGGTCCCATGTCGCTCTACGCCGCTTTCGCCGGCAACCTCGACGCGCGGCTGATGAGCCGCCGCGCCCCGCACTCCCCGCTGCGCGGCACCGGCTGGCTGAACGGCTGGCGGCTGACCTTCGGCGGAGAGCAGATGGGCTGGGAGGGAGCGCTGGCCACCATCGTGGAGGCCCCCCGCTCCCAGGTCTTCGTGGCGCTGTACGACATCGCGCCGATGGACGAGGACTCCATGGACCGCTGGGAGGGCGTGGGGCTCGACATCTACCGGCGGATGCGGGTGCGGGTGCACACGCTGGACGGCGAGGAGCCGGCCTGGGTGTACGTCCTCAACGCGTACGAGGGCGGGCTGCCGTCCGCGCGGTACCTGGGCGAGGTCGCCGACGCGGCCGAGTCGGCGGGCGCGCCGCACGACTACGTGATGGAGTTGCGGAAGCGCCCCTGCTGATCGGGCCCTGCCGATCCGACCCCGCTCGTCCGACCTGACTGATCCGGCCTTGCGATCCGACTCCGCTCGTCCGACCTGACTGATCCGGCCTCGCCGATCCGACCCCGCCGATGCGGCCGGGTTGATCCGACCGGGTGACCGGAATCCCCCGTTCGTCGGAAACGACAAGACAACGATCGCATGTCCGTCAGCATCGTCATCTACGCGCGTAGGAATTCTCCGGCTACGCTGCTTCGCGTACCAAATCCGTCCGGGGTTCCCCTCGGACCCCCCTCCCCGAGGCGAGAGAGTCAGTGAACGCAACTGCCACCCCGTACGAGGCCGCCGAGGCCGCTGCCGCACGTCTTCGCGAGCTGACCGGTGTCGAGAACCACGACGTCGCCCTGGTCATGGGCTCCGGCTGGGCCCCCGCCGTCGACGCCCTCGGTGCCCCCGAGGCCGAGTTCCCGGTGACCGAGCTCCCCGGCTTCCCGCCGCCGGCCGTCGAGGGCCACGGCGGCAAGGTCCGCTCGTACAAGATCGGTGAGAAGCGCGCGCTGGTCTTCCTCGGCCGCACCCACTTCTACGAGGGCCGGGGCGTCGCCTCCGTCGCCCACGGCGTCCGTACCGCCGTCGCCGCCGGCTGCAAGACCGTCGTCCTCACCAACGGCTGCGGCGGCCTCCGCGAGGGCATGCGCCCCGGCCAGCCGGTCCTGATCAGCGACCACCTCAACCTGACGGCCGCCTCCCCGATCGTCGGCGCGAACTTCGTCGACCTGACGGACCTGTACTCGCCGCGCCTGCGCGCGCTGTGCAAGGAGGTGGACGAGACGCTGGAGGAGGGCGTGTACGTCCAGTTCCCCGGCCCGCACTACGAGACCCCGGCCGAGATCAACATGGTCCGCGTCATGGGCGGCGACCTCGTCGGCATGTCCACCGTCCTGGAGGCCATCGCGGCCCGCGAGGCCGGCGCCGAGGTCCTCGGCATCTCCCTCGTCACCAACCTGGCGGCGGGCCTCTCGGGCGAGCCGCTGAACCACGAGGAGGTCCTCCAGGCGGGCCGCGACTCGGCGGCGCGGATGGGCGAACTGCTGACGCGGGTCCTGGACCGGATCTGATCTCCTTCCGGGGCTCCGGCCCCGGACCCCGGTCCTCGGACGCCGGACGGGCTGAACGCAGCCCGTCCGGGGGTCTGGGGGCTTGCCCCCAGTTACGGGAAGGGGCGGGGTGGGGAAAGGCTCCGCGCAGCGGCCCCCGACCCGCACCCGCCCATCCACCGCCGCGCCCCCTCCCGACCCACCCCGAAAGGCACACCGTGACGCAGGACGATCTCCTCACCCGGGCCCAGGCCTGGCTCGCCGAGGATCCCGACAGCGAGACCCGCGAGGAGCTCGCGCGGCTCATCGAGGCCGGCGCGAGCGACGAGCTCGCCGCCCGTTTCAGCGGCACGCTGCAGTTCGGCACGGCCGGGCTCCGCGGTGAGCTCGGCGCCGGGCCCATGCGGATGAACCGCTCGGTCGTCATCCGGGCCGCCGCCGGCCTCGCCGCGTACCTGAAGGCGAAGGGCGAGACCGGCGGTCTCGTCGTCATCGGCTACGACGCCCGCTACAAGTCCGCCGACTTCGCCCGCGACACCGCCGCCGTGATGACCGGCGCCGGACTGCGCGCCGCGCTGCTCCCGCGCCCGCTGCCGACGCCCGTCCTCGCGTACGCCATAAGGCATCTGGGCGCCGTCGCCGGTGTCGAGGTGACCGCGAGCCACAATCCGCCGCGCGACAACGGCTACAAGGTCTACCTGGGCGACGGCTCGCAGATCGTGCCCCCGGCCGACGCCGAGATCGCCGCCGAGATCGACGCCATCCGCTCGCTCCACGACGTGCCCCGTCCGGCCGAGGGCTGGGAGACCCTGGGCGACGAGGTCCTCCAGGCCTACCTGGAGCGCACGGACGCCGTCCTGACCCCGGGCTCCCCCCGGACCGCGCGGACCGTCTACACGGCCATGCACGGCGTCGGCAAGGAGGTCCTGGCGGCCGCGTTCGGCCGGGCCGGCTTCCCGCCGCCCGCGCTCGTCGCCGAGCAGGCCGACCCGGACCCGGCCTTCCCGACGGTCGCCTTCCCGAACCCGGAGGAGCCGGGCGCCATGGACCTGGCCTTCGAGGCCGCCCGGGCCGTGGACCCCGACCTCGTCATCGCGAACGACCCGGACGCCGACCGCTGCGCCGTGGCCGTGCCCGACGCGGACGTCGAGGGCGGCTGGCGCATGCTCCGCGGCGACGAGGTCGGCGCGCTGCTCGCCGCGCACCTGGTGCACAAGGGCGCCACCGGCGTCTTCGCCGAGTCGATCGTGTCGTCGTCCCTCCTCGGCCGCATCGCCGAGGCCGCGGGCGTGGGCTACGAGGAGACGCTGACCGGCTTCAAGTGGATCGCCCGCGTCGACGGACTGCGGTACGGCTACGAGGAGGCGCTCGGCTACTGCGTCGACCCGGAGGGCGTCCGCGACAAGGACGGCATCACCGCCGCGCTGCTCGTCACGGAGCTGGCCTCGGTGCTCAAGGAGCAGGGCCGGACCCTCACCGACCTGCTCGACGACCTGGCGGTGGCGCACGGTCTGCATGCCACGGACCAGCTGTCGGTGCGCGTCGAGGACCTGGGGATCATCGCGAACGCGATGGCCACCCTGCGCGAGCGGCCCCCGGTCCGGCTCGCCGGTCTGACGGTCGTCTCGGCCGAGGACCTGACGAAGGGCACCGAGTCCCTGCCGCCGACGGACGGCCTCCGCTACCACCTGGAGGGCGCCTACAAGGCCCGGGTGATCGTCCGCCCCTCCGGCACCGAGCCGAAGCTCAAGTGCTACCTGGAGGTCGTCGTCCCGGTCGGTGACGGCAGCGAGCTGGCGACGGCCCGCGCGACGGGCGCCGAGATCCTCGCCGCGATCAAGCGGGATCTGTCCGAGGCCGCCGGGCTGTAGGACATCGGCGCGAGGGCCCGTACGGAATCGATTCCGTACGGGCCCTCGCCCGTCCGGGTGAACCCCGTACGGCACGTGACGTAAAGCGTGGACCGTGCGCCGGGGGCGCGCGCCAGGGTGACCCGGTGTCCGTCACCCCCGTGCCGTACGTCCCCGGCCCCCGTACCGCCGCGCCCGAGGCCGTGGCGGGCGGCGCGCTGCGGCGTGCGGCCCCGGCGCTGCTGGGCTTCCTGGCGGTACGGCTCCTGGGGCTCGCGGTGCTCGCCCGCTGGGCGCATCTGAAGGGGCACGGCCTGTGGCCGCTGCTCGCCCGTACGTGGGACTCGCTCTGGTACCTGGACATCGCGGGGCACGGGTACACGACCCAGCCGTCCTTCCCCCGGAACCTGGCCTTCTTCCCGCTCTTCCCCGGGCTCGTCCGGCTGCTGTCGGCGGTCTTCCCCGGCTCCCGCGCCTCGGTGGCCCTCGGGCTCGCGGTGGTGTGCTCGCTGCTCGCCGCCTGGGGGGTGTTCGCGGTCGGCGACCGGCTGCGCGGGCGCCGGACCGGCACGGTCCTCGCCGTCCTGTGGGGCGCCTCGCCGGTGGCCGCCGTGCAGTGGATGGGGTACACGGAGTCGCTGTTCACGGCGCTCGCCGCCTGGGCGCTGTACGCGGTGCTCGGCGGGCGCTGGGCGTGGGCCGCCGGGCTCGCGGTGGCCGCCGGGCTGACCCGGCCGACGGGGCTCGCGGTCGCGGCGGCGGTCGGCGCGGCGGGGCTTCTCGCGGCCCGGCGCGAGCGGCGGGCGGCGGGGCTCGTCGCCGCCCTGACGGCGCCGCTGGGCTGGCTCGGGTACGTGGGCTGGGTGGCGGTGGTCCGGGGGCGCTGGGACGGCTACTTCGAGGTGCAGCGGCGCTGGGGGAACGAGTGGGACGGCGGCGCGGTGACGCTGCGGGCGCTGCGCCGGTACCTCGTCCACAGCGCGTCCCCGCCGCTCTTCCTGACCGTGGTCTCGGTGGTGCTGCTGCTGTCCGCCGCGCTGTACGTGTGCTGTCTCGCGGACCGGCAGCCGCTGCCGCTGCTCGTGTTCACGGGGGTGCTGCTGCTCGTGGTCCTCGGCAGCGGCGGTGTCTGGTTCCCGCGCGCCCGCTTCCTGCTGCCGGGTTTCCCGCTGCTGCTGCCGCTCGCCGCGGGGATCGCCCGCGCGCGGTGGCACGTCGCCGCCCTCGTCCTCGCGGGGGCGGCGCTCTCCTCTGCGTGGCTGGGCGGCCAGATGCTCCTGGTGTGGGCCGGAGCGCCGTAGGGCGTCCGGTGTGGCTCAGCGGGTGGCGAGCAGGATCACGAGGAGCAGCAGTCCGGCCACCGCGGGCCCCACGATCTCGTACGCCCAGCGCACGTGCGGCTCGCCCTGCGCGCCCGGGTTCCCGGCGCGCAGCTCGGCGAGCTCGCGCAGTTCGGCGACGGTCTTGTCGCTGGGGGCGGTGCGGGAGGCGGTGTCGCGTACGTCGGCGGTGACGGAGGTACGGCCGTGGGGGTCGTCCTGGGAGGCGCGGGCGGCCTGGCGGGCGGCCTTCTTCCGCTGGCGCAGGGAGACGGGGATCGCCCAGAGCTGGTACTTGGCGCCGTCCTGCGTGAAGACCTCGCTGGAGTAGCCGGCGCGGATGTCGGCGACCGTGGCCCAGGGCAGCGTGATCGACCGGAACGGGTTGCGGATCCGGAGCCGGTCGTCGTTGGCGTACACGGCGGGCCTGATCGTGAAGGCGACGATCAGCGGGACGGCGAGGACGAGGACCGCGAGCGCGATCCAGGGCGTGCGGCCCTCGCCGCGGACGATCGCGTCCCCGGCGAAGAAGGCCGTGAGGAGCAGCAGGAACACCCCGCTCGCCACCCCGAGGGGCGACCGGAAGACCTTGTCGGCGGAGGTCTGTTCCGCGGGGGTCTTTCCTGCGGACGGCTGCTCGGGGCTCGGCTCGTGGCTGGGCTCGGGGGTCGTCATGCCGCCGATTGTGCCTCAGGGGGCGGGTGGGGACTCAGGCGGCCCGCGCGGCCACGAGGTCCGCGTACAGGATGATGTTGTCGGGGCGGTGGCCGCCGACCAGCTCGCCGCCGCAGGTGACGAGGCGCAGCTCGGGGCGGGTGGTGTCGCCGTACACCTTGGCCGTCGGGAAGGCGTGCTTGTCGACCTGCTCCAGCTCCCGGACCCGGAAGACGGCGGTCGTGCCGTCGGCGCGGGTCACGGTGATCTCGTCGCCGACGCGGACCTTGGAGACGTTCTTGAGGACGGCCGGGCCGCGGGCGGTGTCGAAGTGGCCGATGAGGACGGCGGGGCCGGTCTGCCCGGGGGTGACGCCCTTGTCGTACCAGCCGACGCGGTCGGCGTCCGCGACCGAGGGCACCTCGACGGTGCCGTCCTTGTTCAGGCCGAGGGAGAGGACGGGCCCGGTGTCGATCCCGGCGGCGGGCACCCGGACCCGGACGGGCAGGGACCGTGCCATCGGCTGCACGGGGGCCGCGCTCGCGGTCGGCGCGGGGGCGGCGGTGGCCGGCGAGATGTGGGCGGGCGGGGTGGCGGGCGCGGGCTCGCCGGCGGCGGAGCAGCCGGTGAGCGCGGCGAGCGCGGCCACGAGGACGAGGGAGGCGGTACGGGTACGAGCGGGTCGACGGCTCACGGGACGGCTCCGGACGGGCTGAAGGACGGGGTGTGGCCGGCCGCCGCGCGGGACGCGGCGACCGGCCTGGGGTGGTACCTGCTCGGGTCGGGGCAGGGGGTGGTGCGGGGTCAGGCGCGGGAGCCCGCCCGGCGGCGGAGGACGACGAAGCCGAGGCCCGCGGCGGCGAGGGAGGCCGCGCCCGCGCCGGCCGCGATCAGGGCGGTGGAGTCGCCCTCGGTGCCGAGCTCGGCTCCGGCCGCGACGCCGCCCTGCGGGACGACGGAGGTCTGCCCGGTGTTCGTGGTGGTGCCGCCGGAGGCCGGGGTGGTGGCGGACGGCGCCGGGGTGGCGGTGGCGTCCTTCTCGCAGCCCTCGGGGAGCTTCGGGAAGGCGGTCCAGAGGTACGGCGTGTCGCCGCCCTGGGTGCGCTGGCCGAGCTGCGGGGTGGTGGTGTTCGCGCCCTTGATCGTGAGGCCCTGGCCCAGGTCGGCCGCGTGGGCGCGGTCGAGGGTGACGATCGGCTTGCCGTCCTCGTCGTTGAGGACGGCCTTCGGGCCCTTCTCCAGGTCGTTGGTGAGCGTCACGGTCAGCTGCGCGAAGACCGAGGGGATGACCTGCTGGACGGTGCACTTGCCGAGGGTGACGACGGGGCCCGGCTTGGGGGCGGAGCCCTTCTGGACGAGCTCCGGGGCAGCCTGCTTCGAGGAGCCGGGGATGTAGGCGGCGAAGCCTCCGTCCTGCTCCAGGACGACGACGGCCTTGCCGTACGTCCAGACCTGGCGGATGCCGCTCAGGTAGGTGAAGCCGCGGCCCTTGCCGTTCTCGATCAGCTGGAGGCCGTAGCGGCCGTCCTTCTGGGCGAGCTCCAGGAGCGTGCCGTCGGCGAGCTTGTAGATGCCGGGCTCGGCGCCGGGGACGTAGTTGCGGTCCCAGTTGTAGGTGGTGCCGTCCGGGTTGAGGACGAAGAACTCGCCGTTGTCGTTGCCGGCGACGGAGCGGGTGATCGCCTCCAGGACGCCGACCGGGTTGCCCTGGTAGAAGAGCTCGGCGCGGTAGTTCTGGTCCTTGACCTTGTAGATCTTGGCGATCGTGCCGTTGAGGAGGGTCTCGGTCCGGACGAGGGTGCCCTTCGCGGGGTCGGCCTCCGCCTCCGTGCCGGTCTCGGCCGGCTTGGTGGCGTCCGCCGGCTTCGCGGCGTCGGCCGGCTTCGGCGTGCTCACCGGCTTCGCGGCATCGGCCTGCTTGGCGGTGTCGCCCGGCTTCACGGCGTCGGCCGGCTTGACGGCCACCGGGCCGTCGGCGGCGAACGCGGCACCGGCGAGGGCCGGGGTGGTGAGGGCGACACCGGCGACGAGGGCGGTGGCGATGGCGGTGCGAAGGGCGGTGCGCATAACGACTCCTGTGATTCATACAGGTGGCGGATGGGAGAGTCGCATGCCGCTTTTTCTCGGTCCGACTGTTTCCGGTGAGGTCCGGCTGGCTGCTGAGAGAAAATCTATTGATCTTCTATTCGGGAGCTGTCCGTTCCATGTCACGGCCGTGTGACAGGAGTCACCACGCCGTCGGACCCCCTGTGACCTCGGGCTCGATGAAGGGGCGCCCCTGTACAGGTCGCTACGCGCGTAGATATGCTCGACTGGTGACCATGCCCACCACTGCATCCGCAGCATCCGCTTTCGCCGACGTGACCACGTCCGACAGTGCGCTGCGCCGCTTCCTCCACGGGCTGCCCGGCGTCGACGCCGTCGGCCTGGAGGCGCGCGCCGCGTCCCTCGGCACCCGCTCGATCAAGACCACGGCCAAGGCGTACGCCATCGACCTGGCCATTTCCATGATCGACCTGACGACGCTCGAAGGCGCGGACACCCCGGGCAAGGTCCGGGCGCTCGCCGCCAAGGCCGTCAACCCCGATCCGACCGACCGCACGACCCCGAAGACCGCCGCCGTCTGCGTCTACCCCGACATGGTGGCCACCGCCAAGGCCGCCGTCGCGGGCTCGGGCGTCAAGGTCGCCTCGGTCGCCACCGCCTTCCCGGCGGGCCGCGCGGCCCTCCCCGTGAAGCTGGCCGACACCGCCGACGCCATCGCCGCCGGTGCCGACGAGATCGACATGGTCATCGACCGTGGCGCCTTCCTCGCCGGCCGGTACCTGGAGGTCTTCGAGCAGATCGCCGCGATCAAGGCGGAGTGCGGCGACCGCGCCCGCCTCAAGGTGATCTTCGAGACCGGCGAGCTGTCCACGTACGACAACATCCGCCGCGCCTCCTGGCTCGGCATGATGGCCGGCGCGGACTTCATCAAGACCTCGACCGGCAAGGTCGCGGTCAACGCCACCCCGGCGAACACCCTCCTCATGCTGGAGGCCGTGCGCGACTTCCGCGCACAGACCGGCGTGCAGATCGGCGTGAAGCCGGCCGGCGGCATCCGCAACACCAAGGAAGCGATCAAGTTCCTGGTTCTCGTCAACGAGACCGTGGGTGAGGACTGGCTGGACAACCACTGGTTCCGCTTCGGCGCTTCCAGCCTGCTCAACGACCTGCTGATGCAGCGCCAGAAGCTGGCGACCGGCCGTTACTCCGGCCCCGATTACGTGACGGTGGACTGATCAAGATGGCATCTGCATTCGAGTACGCACCGGCGCCGGAGTCGCGTTCCCTCGTCGACATCGCGCCGAGCTACGGCCTGTTCATCGACGGCGAGTTCGTCGACGCCGCCGACGGCAAGGTCTTCAAGACCGTCTCCCCCTCCTCCGAGGAGGTCCTCGCCGAGGTCGCCCAGGCGGGCTCCGAGGACGTCGACCGCGCGGTGAAGGCCGCCCGGAAGGCCTTCGAGAAGTGGTCGGCGCTGCCCGGCTCCGAGCGCGCCAAGTACCTCTTCCGCATCGCCCGGATCATCCAGGAGCGCAGCCGTGAGCTGGCCGTCCTGGAGACCCTGGACAACGGCAAGCCGATCAAGGAGACCCGCGACGCGGACCTCCCCCTGGTCGCGGCCCACTTCTTCTACTACGCGGGCTGGGCCGACAAGCTCGACCACGCGGGCTACGGGCCGAACCCGAAGCCGCTGGGCGTGGCCGGCCAGGTCATCCCGTGGAACTTCCCGCTGCTCATGCTGGCGTGGAAGATCGCCCCGGCGCTCGCGACCGGCAACACGGTCGTCCTGAAGCCGGCCGAGACGACCCCGCTCTCCGCCCTGTTCTTCGCGGACATCTGCCGCCAGGCCGGGCTGCCGAAGGGCGTCGTCAACATCCTTCCCGGGTACGGGGAGACGGGCGCCGCGCTGGTCGAGCACCCGGACGTCAACAAGGTCGCCTTCACCGGTTCGACCGCGGTCGGCAAGTCGATCGCGCGCTCCATCGCCGGTACGCACAAGAAGGTCACCCTCGAACTGGGCGGCAAGGGCGCCAACATCGTCTTCGACGACGCCCCGATCGACCAGGCCGTCGAGGGCATCGTCAACGGCATCTTCTTCAACCAGGGCCAGGTCTGCTGCGCGGGCTCGCGCCTCCTGGTCCAGGAGTCGATCCAGGACGAGCTCCTCGACAGCCTGAAGCGCCGTCTGTCGACGCTCCGCCTCGGCGACCCGCTCGACAAGAACACCGACATCGGCGCCATCAACTCCTCGGAGCAGCTGGCCCGCATCACCTCCCTCGTGGAGCAGGGCGAGGCGGAGGGCGCCGAGCGCTGGACCGCCGCGTGCGAGATCCCGTCGGCCGGTTACTGGTTCGCCCCGACGCTCTTCACGAACGTCACGCAGGCGCACCGCATCGCCCGCGACGAGATCTTCGGCCCGGTCCTGTCGGTGCTGTCCTTCCGTACGCCCGACGAGGCGGTCGCGAAGGCCAACAACAGCCAGTACGGCCTGTCGGCCGGCATCTGGACGGAGAAGGGCTCCCGCATCCTCGCGGTCGCCGGCAAGCTCCGGGCCGGTGTCGTCTGGGCCAACACGTTCAACAAGTTCGACCCGACCTCGCCCTTCGGCGGCTACAAGGAGTCGGGCTTCGGCCGCGAGGGCGGCCGCCACGGTCTGGAGGCCTACCTCGATGTCTGACACGACTCGCCTTGGCGTCTTCAAGACCTACAAGCTGTACGTCGGGGGCAAGTTCCCCCGCTCCGAGAGCGGCCGGGTGTACGAGGTGAGCGACTCGAAGGGCAAGTGGCTGGCGAACGCGCCGCTCTCCTCCCGCAAGGACGCCCGTGACGCGGTCGTCGCGGCGCGGAAGGCCTTCGGCGGCTGGTCGGGCGCGACGGCGTACAACCGCGGTCAGATCCTCTACCGCGTCGCCGAGATGCTGGAGGGCCGCCGGGACCAGTTCGTCCGCGAGGTCGCGGACGCGGAGGGCCTGTCGAAGTCGAAGGCCGCCGTGGTCGTCGACGCGGCGATCGACCGCTGGGTCTGGTACGCGGGCTGGACCGACAAGATCGCCCAGATCGTGGGCGGCGCGAACCCGGTCGCGGGCCCGTACTTCAACCTGTCGACCCCGGAGCCGACGGGCGTCGTCACGGTCGTGGCCCCGCAGGACTCGTCCTTCCTGGGCCTGGTCTCGGTGATCGCCCCGGTGATCGCGACGGGCAACACGGCGGTGGTCATCGCCTCCGAGAAGTCCCCCCTCCCCGCCCTCTCCCTGGGCGAGGTCCTGGCCACCTCCGACCTCCCCGGCGGCGTGGTCAACATCCTCTCCGGCAAGGCCTCGGAGATGGGCCCGCACCTCGCGGCCCACCAGGACGTCAACGCGATCGACCTGACGGGCGCGGGCACCGATCTGGCCCGTGACCTGGAGATCGCGGCGGCGGACAACCTGAAGCGCGTCCTGCGCCCCCGTACCGAGGACTTCGCCGAGTCCCCGGGCACGGACCGCATGACCGCGTTCCTGGAGACGAAGACGGTCTGGCACCCCACGGGTTCGCTGGGCGCGAGCGGCTCCTCCTACTAGGCGGTCACCGCACGGAAAGGCCCCCGGGCAGCAGCACTGCCCGGGGGCCTTTCCGTCATGCCCCGGCGCGCCCGATCAGGCCGGCCACCCCGTCGAGCACGCACTCGAGACCCGTCCCGAACTGCCAGGCCGCGTCGTCCTTGCGCGCCGCCCCCTGCACGTACCGCAGATAGGTGGGATAGCGCCCGGTCCCGAGCAGGTAGGTCATCTGGGGCGCGAGGGCCCGCCGGGTGTCGTCTCCGCTCTCCCAGCCCTGCTCCTTCATGTACTGGGCGAGGGCGACCTCCGACTGCACGGCTCCCTGCACGTACGAGGCCACCGCGCGGAACGCGGCCATCATCGTGTCGGCGTCGAGGCCGAGACCGTCGAGCGAGGCCAGCTGGCGTTCGACCGCCGCCATCCGGGCCGGGGTGAGGGCGAGGATCGGGACCGGCAGCTGGGTGAGCCAGGGGTGGCGCAGCATCCCGTCGCGGGTGCGGTGGGCGTATGCCCGCAGGGTCTCGCGCCAGCCGCCCACCGGGGCCGGGGGCTCCAGCTCGGCCGAGACCTCGTCGACCATGAGCGCCCACAGTTCGTCCTTGTCGGCGACGTGCCGGTACGCGGCCATGGGCGCGACGCCGAGCTCGGTGGCGATCCGGCGCATGGTGACGGCGCCGAAGCCCTCCCGGTCGGCGATCTCGATCGCGACGCCCGCGATCCGGCGCGGGGTGAGGGACGCGCGGGGTGCGCTCGCGGGCCGGTCGAGCCGCTCCCACAGCGAGATCCCGTCCGCCGTCTCGTTCTTCTTCGCCACTGCTCGGCCTCCCTTGGATTGCGTACATCGTATGCCGCGTGGACGTCGTACACATCGACGTGTACGTTGTACACCACTCGGTGTACGACGTACACACGCCACCGTTCCCCAGGGGGATCCATGTCCACTCCGCTGCGCATCGCCGTGATCCAGGGCTCCACCCGGGAGGGCCGCGTCGGCCCGACCGTCGCGAACTGGGTACGCGCCCACGTCGCCGACCGCCCCGACATGACCGTCGACCTGATCGACCTCGCCGAGACCCCGCTGCCCACGAGCTTCCCGCACCTCGGCCAGGCCCCCACCGACGAGGCCGACCGGGCCCTCCTGCGCGCCGTGTCCCCGCGCCTCGCCGACGCCGACGCCTTCGTCGTCATCGCCCCCGAGTACAACCACAGCTACCCGGCCTCCCTGAAGAACGCCATCGACTGGCACCACAGGGAATGGCACGCCAAGCCCGTCGCCTTCGTCTCCTACGGCGGCTTCTCCGGCGGCCTGCGGGCCGTCGAGCACCTGCGCGGCGTCTTCGCCGAACTGCACGCCGTCACCCTCCGCGACTCCGTCGGGCTCGCCGGCGTCTGGGGCCAGTTCGACGCCGAGGGCAAGGCCGTCGACCCCGCCGCCGACACCGCCGCCAAGACCATGCTCGACCGGCTCGCATGGTGGGGCGAAGCACTCCGCACGGCCCGCGCCACCACGCCGTACGCGGCCTGAGCGGGGCCCGGCCATGACGACGACCACCGCCACGCCGCCCGCCACGGCGCGCCTGCCCTACCCGGGCATCGCCGGCCTCATGCTCGGCATCGTCCTCGGCACCCTCGACGGCACCGTCGTCGGCACCGCGCTCCCCACCATCGTGGGCGAACTCGGCGGCCTCGACCGGCTCTCCTGGGTGGTCACCGCCTACCTCCTCACCGCGGCCGTCGCCACCCCCCTCTGGGGCAAGTACGGCGACCTGTACGGCCGCAAGGGCGCCTACCTCGCCGCCGTCGCCGTCTTCCTCGCCGGGTCGGTCCTCTCCGGCCTCGCGCAGACCATGGACCAGCTCATCGCCTTCCGCGCCCTCCAGGGCGTCGGCGCCGGCGGCCTGATGGTCGGCGCCTTCGCCCTCATCGGCACCCTGGTCTCCCCCGAGGACAGCCCCAAGGTCCAGGCGATCACCGGGGCCATGCTGCCTCTGGCCTTCGCCGGCGGCCCGCTCATCGGCGGCCTGCTCACCGACCACGCCGACTGGCGCTGGGCCTTCTACGTCAACGTGCCCGTCGGCCTCGCCGCCCTGCTGCTCGTCTCCCTCTGCCTGACGATCCGCACCCCGCGCGTCCGCGCCCGGATCGACTGGGCGGGCGCCCTCCTGCTCACCACCGGGATCCTCGCCCTCACCCTGCTCGCCACCTGGGGCGGGCGGACCCACGCCTGGACGTCACCGACCGTCCTCGCCCTCGGTGCGGTCGGCGCGGTCTCCCTCGCCGCCTTCGTCCGCGTCGAGCGGCGCGCCGAGGAGCCCGTCATCCCGCCGCGGCTCTTCCGCAGCCGCAACTTCACGCTCGCCCAGCTCCTCAGCTTCCTCGTCGGCGCGGGCATGCTCACCGCGATGAACTACCTGCCGCAGTACCTGCAGTTCGTCCGCGGCCGGTCGTCCACCGCCAGCGGCCTGCTGCTGCTCCCGCTGATGCTGGGAATGGTCGCGGTCCAGCTGGCCACCGGCCGGCTCATCGCCCGCACCGGCCGCCACCGGCGCTACCCGATCCTCGGCGGCGCGCTGATGACCGCGGGCGCGCTCCTCCTGCTGCTCCTCGACGTGGACACCCCCACGGCCCTCGCCTCCGCGCTCACCGTGGTCCTCGGCGCCGGCATGGGCTTCCTGATGCAGTCGACGATGCTGATCACCATGTACAGCGCGGAGCCGCGCGACATGGGAGCGGCGAGCGGCACGGTCACGCTCGTGCGCACCATCGGCGGCTCGCTCGGCGTGGCCGCGCTCGGCGCGGTGTTCACCTCGCGGCTGACGGGGACGGACCCCGGCCTGACACCGGCGCAGGCGGACACTCTTCCCGCGCCGGTACGGGAGGCCTTCCGGGCGGCGGTGACCAGCGGCGTCCACGGGGTGCTGCTCGGCACGGCCGCGCTCGCCGCCCTGGCGTTCGCCGTCGCCTGGTTCGTACGGGAGACCCCGCTGCGGACCGTCAGGGAAGCAGCCCCTGCGTCAGCGGACCCGCGACCGGCAGATCGGCGACGGCCCCTCCCTTCGTGACGTGGTCGGTGACCAGGTTCGTGCCGACCGGCTTGAAGTCGGCGACCTGGGTGCCGAGGCCGTTGTCGAGCGGGTCGACCCCCGTGTTGGCCAGCGGGTCGAGCTGGAGACGGGTCAGCGGGCCGATGCCCTGGGTGACGCCCTCCAGCGCACCCGCCCCGGCCGCGCCGGCGTCCGTGCGGCTCAGCGAGTCGACGGGCAGCGGCACGGGAGCGGCGGCCTGCGCCCCGGCACCCGCGCCGAGCATCGCGGCGCCCGCCGCCGTGACGGTGAGACCGGCCTTGAGCAGGGCACTGCGGCGGGGGGTCCGGTGGTCTGCGTGACGCGCCATGAGGGTCCTTCCAGGGGGTGAGCGGGCGGGCACCGACAGTAGTCGAGGTGTGATGCTCGATACCAACGGCCTTCCTCGGTGGTCCCCTGGACGGGGGAATGCCTCACACTGGTGTTCCGTGAGTTCCCAACCGATCCCGACCCGGGTCGTCCTGCTCGCGGGCCCCTCCGGCTCCGGCAAGTCGTCCCTCGCCGCCGTCACCGGCCTTCCGGTCCTACGCCTCGACGATTTCTACAAGGAGGCCGACGACCCGTCGCTTCCGCTCGTCGAAGGCTCCACGGACATCGACTGGGACTCCCCACGGTCCTGGGACGCGGACGCCGCCGTCGCCGCGATCGTCGAGCTGTGCCGTACGGGGCGGACCGACGTCCCGGTGTACGACATCGCCACCAGCTCCCGGGTGGACCGGGAGCGGCTCGACATCGCGCGCACACCGCTCTTCGTGGCGGAGGGCATCTTCGCGGCCGAGATCGTGAACCGCTGCCGCGACCTCGACGTCCTCGCGGACGCGCTGTGTCTGCGGGGCCGCCCCTCGACGACGTTCCGCCGCCGGCTCCTGCGCGACCTCCGCGAGGGCCGCAAGTCGGTCCTGTTCCTGCTGCGCCGCGGCTGGCGCCTGATGCGCGCCGAGCGCGCCATCGTCGCGCGCCAGGCCGCCCTGGGCGCCCACCCCTGCGCGAAGCCGGAAGCCCTGGGCCGCCTGGCGGCAGCGGCGGCGGGCCGCCACCGCACGCCGGCGGCGAGCTGACACTCCTCTGACCGCACAGCACGAAGCGGGTCGTACGAGACCCCCCGGACTCGTACGACCCGCTTCGCTTTTCCCCGTACCCCCGTACGGTCCCCCGTGTTTCCCCCGTACCCCCGAGAAGCCCCGTTTCCCCCGTGGCCCCGCAGGGTGTGTCCCCCCGACCTTCAGGCCACCAGCTCGCCGAAGGACTCCTCCTCGTCACGGCCGAAGCTCAGCACCTCGTCCTCGCGCAGTCGCCGCAGCGAGCGCCAGATGCTCGACTTCACCGTGCCGACACTGATGTCCAGGATCTCCGCGATCTCCGGATCCGTACGGCCCTCGTAGTAGCGCAGCACCAGCATCGTCCGCTGGAGCTCGGGCAGCCGGGCCAGCGCCTGCCACAGGACCGCGCGCAGCTCCGTACCCCGCATCGCGTCCGTCTCGCCGACCGTCTCCGGCAACTCCTCGGTCGGGTACTCGTTGAGCTTGCGCCGGCGCCAGGCGCTGATGTGCAGGTTCGTCATGGTGCGACGCAGGTAGCCGCCCACGGCCGCCTTGTCACTGATCCGGTCCCAGGCGCGGTACGTGGAGAACAGCGCGCTCTGGAGCAGGTCCTCGGCCTCGAAACGGTCACCGGTGAGGTGGTAGGCGGTGGCGTACAGGGAGGCACGACGCTCCTGGACGTAAGCCGTGAACTCGGCTTCCGAGCAGCTCGTGCGCTCCCCCGTGACCTCCCCGTACGCCGCTCCCCCGTCAGCAACGGCCACCATGTACGGCGCCTTGCGCTGACGCCCGACGGTCCGAACGCACCCCCGCCCGTTCATCCCGCCGGACTTCTCCGTGCTCCGCACGACGTCGTGGAGACGCGTGACAACTGCGCTAGAGGTGGTGCTGTGCAGTGCGTTCATCTCGCGCCCCCCGTCGGTTGGAGTGTGTTTCGGTCCGTGTGCCAAGAAGCTTGCCCCCCGGACTTCATGGCGCTGTCCGCCGACTGTCACAGGCGTGTCACAGGGACCGGAACAGAAGCGAGTCGAAGAGCGGTCGATCTCGGACGGCCCAATGGGCCAGAATGACGACGTGCCTTTTCTGCTGCTGATCGAGGACGACGACGCCATCCGCACGGCCCTCGAACTCTCCCTGTCCCGGCAGGGCCACCGGGTGGCCACCGCCGCGACCGGCGAGGACGGTCTCCAGCTGCTGCGTGAGCAGCGGCCCGACCTGGTCGTGCTCGACGTCATGCTGCCCGGCATCGACGGTTTCGAGGTCTGCCGGCGCATCCGCCGGACCGACCAGCTGCCGATCATCCTGCTGACCGCGCGCAGCGACGACATCGACGTGGTCGTCGGGTTGGAGTCCGGCGCCGACGACTACGTCGTGAAGCCGGTACAGGGGCGGGTGCTCGACGCCCGCATCCGGGCCGTGCTGCGGCGCGGCGAGCGCGAGTCCACGGACTCGGCGACGTACGGCTCCCTGGTGATCGACCGCTCGGCGATGACGGTCACCAAGAACGGCGAGGACCTCCAGCTCACCCCGACCGAGCTGCGGCTGCTCCTGGAGCTGAGCCGGCGGCCCGGACAGGCGCTGTCCCGGCAGCAGTTGCTGCGGCTCGTGTGGGAGCACGACTACCTGGGCGACTCCCGGCTCGTCGACGCCTGTGTGCAGCGGCTGCGCGCCAAGGTGGAGGACGTGCCGTCCTCGCCGACGCTGATCCGTACCGTCCGCGGGGTCGGCTACCGGCTGGACGTCCCTGCGTGAGCAAAGGGATCTACGCGCGGCTGCGGTTCTCCAGCCTGCGGCTCCGGCTCGTCGTCGTCTTCGCCCTCGTCGCGCTCACCGCGGCCGTCGCCGCCTCCGGCATCGCGTACTGGCTGAACCGCGAGGCGGTGCTGACCCGTACCCAGGACGGGGCGCTCAACGACTTCCGGCAGGAGATGCAGAACCGGGCGGCGACGCTGCCGCTCCGGCCCACCCAGGACGACCTGCGGCGGACCGCCGAGCAGATGGCGAGCGGAAGCGCCGCCCAGTACCAGGTGCTGCTGCTCGGCGAGCGGGCCGCGGGCAAGCCGATCGTCGGCGCCTCGGACCCGGACGACTTCACCCTGGCCGACGTGCCGCGCTCGCTGCGGGACGCCGTGGACACGAAGCGGCAGGTGACGGACGCCGATCCGTACGCGTACCACCTGTTCTGGCAGCGTACGGAGCGGAACGGGACGCCGTACCTGGTCGGCGGGACGCGGATCGACGGCGGCGGTCCCGCCGGGTACATGTTCAAGTCGCTGGCCGCGGAGAAGGCCGATCTGAACTCGCTCGCCTGGTCGTTGGGGATCGCCACCGCGCTCGCCGTGGCCGGCTCGGTGCTGCTCGCGCAGGTCGCGGCGACGACCGTGCTGCGCCCGGTGCACCGGCTCGGCGAGGCCGCCCGGCAACTCGGCGAGGGGAAGCTCGACACCCGCCTGCGGGTCTCCGGCGCGGACGAACTGGCCGATCTGTCCCGTACGTTCAACAGCGCGGCCGAGTCGCTGCAGAAGAAGGTCGCGGACATGAGCGCGCGGGAGGAGTCCTCCCGCCGGTTCGTCGCCGACATGTCGCACGAGCTGCGGACCCCGCTGACCGCCCTGACGGCCGTCACCGAGGTCCTGGAGGACGAGCAGGACTCCCTGGACCCCATGATCGCCCCGGCGGTCGCACTCGTCGTGAGCGAGACCCGGCGCCTC
The DNA here is from genome assembly GCF_056435185.1 of Streptomyces sp. NPDC044003. NCBI lineage: Bacteria > Bacillati > Actinomycetota > Actinomycetes > Kitasatosporales > Streptomycetaceae > Streptomyces > Streptomyces sp. NPDC044003. The sequence goes on from NZ_JBWKFA010000001.1 coordinate 889,655, forward strand.
AACGACCTGGTGGAGAACCTGATGGAGGTGACCCGCTTCGACGCGGGCACCGCGCGGCTCGTCCTCGACGACGTGGACATCGCCGACCAGATCACCGCGTGCATCGACGCGCGGGCCTGGCTGGACGCGGTGGAGCTCGACGCGGAGCGCGGGATCGTCGCACCGCTCGACCCGCGCCGCCTCGACGTGATCCTGGCGAACCTGATCGGGAACGCGCTCAAGCACGGCGGCTCGCCGGTGCGGGTCTCGGTCCGCACGGAGGAGGACGAGCTGGTCATCGCCGTACGGGACCACGGCCCCGGCATCCCGGAAGAAGTACTGCCGCACGTCTTCGACCGCTTCTACAAGGCGAGCGCGTCCCGGCCTCGGTCCGAGGGCAGCGGGCTCGGCCTCTCGATCGCCATGGAGAACGCGCTGATCCACGGCGGCTCGATCACCGCGTCGAACTCGGTCGGCGAGGACGGGAACGTCGACGGCGCGGTGTTCGTGCTGCGGCTGCCGCTGGACGCCTCGGGGATCACGCGCGAGGTACAGACGCGCAGCAGCCAGGGCGAGGTGGAGGAAGCGTGAGGCGTCGCGTCTATGTCCTGGCGGCCGCGCTCACCGCGCTGGTCACCGGCTGCGGGATCCGGACCACATCGGTCCCCGTGGACGCGGGCGCGGCCCCGTCCCGGGTCCCGTGCAGCGTGACCGCCGACAGCACGTCGGAGGCGGCGGCACAGGGCGTGCCGGTCCGGGTCTTCCTGGTCTGCGGCTCGCAGCTGGAGGCGGTGGACCGCCGGTCGCCGCTGCCGGAGGAGAAGGCGGGCGGCGATCCGGTGCGGACCGCCGGGGGGCTGCTCGCCCAGCTGCTCGCCGAGCCGTCGGAGAGCGAGCGGCAGGCCGGTTTCACGACCGAGGTACGGGGGCCGCTGACGGTCGGCGGCGGGCACCGGGGCGACCCGGCGGGCACGCTGCGGCTGAGCCGGCAGCCGGAGGACCTGGCGCCGACGGCCCTGTCGCAGCTGGTCTGCACGTTCGCGGAGAGCTCGGCGGGGGCGGGCGGGCACTCGGTGCTGCTCGGGGGGCCGGGCAAGTACCCGCCGAAGCGGTACCGCTGCACGACGGAACTCCGCGAACGCCCGGACTCCACGCCACCGACAACCCCACCGACCACGACGGGCTGACCGGGCCCGCGACTGGGCGGCGCCCAACCCACCCCCCGTGTGGGCAATCGTCCCGCTGGGGCGGGACGGGTGGGCACACGGGACGGCGCCCTCTAGCGGCGCCTCCGCGTTCCGAGCCTGGACCCGCACCACCAGCGACGGTGCACACGGGGGGCGGGTCAGGGCGCGGAAGCCTCTGGCGCCGGCAGGGCGCGGGTCCGTTGTGCCCACCCGTTCCGCCCCAGCGGAACGATTGCCCACAACGGGGGCAGGTGGGCGCCGGCCCGGTGGAGCGCATGGCCGCAACAGGTGGGGAACCGATTCCGCTGTCCGGGGCGTCTTGGGGGGCGTGCAGCGTCAAGGTTCGGGCGGCCAGGCCGCCATGGTCGTCCGCGTGGCGGGGTTCGTCCTCCTCCTCGCGCATCTGCTGCTCGTCGCCTGGGTCAGCCTGCGCCCACGGGACGTGGCCTGGGTGACCGCGCCGAACACGATCCCGCTGCACGGCCTGCAGGCCGATCTCGCGCTCGGCGGGGCCGAGGCGGCCCGGCTGATCGGCGAGGGCCTGCTGCTCCTGGCCCCGCTCGGGGTGCTGCTGCCGATGGCCGACGGACGGCTGCACGTCTCCGGCTGGGCCTCCCTGACCCGTACGACCGCCGCGGGCGCGCTCGTGTCGCTGGCCGTGGAGCTGTTGCAGACCGCGGTGCCGGGGCAGGTCGTGGACGTGGACTCCGTGCTCCTGAACACGACGGGCGTCGCCCTCGCCCATCTCCTGATCGTCCCGGCCTGCCGGAGCCGGCTGCGCCGCAGAGGGGAGGCGGGCGCCCGGGACCGGGAGGCTTCTCAGGGTGCGACCCCGACGATTTCCAGGGTCCCGATCGCCCCGTAGACCGACGCTTCGTCCCCCTTCGCGGCGGCAGGATGGAGTCATCGGGAGCCCGGAGGAGCGGCTCCCGGACCGACTCCGAAGGAGCCCACCATGGCCGCACTGTCCCGCCCCCGTGAAGGACGCGTGCTCGGCGGAGTGTGCGCGGCGCTGGCCCGGCGCTTCGGCACGTCCGCGTGGACGATGCGTCTGATCTTCCTGGCCTCGTGCCTGCTGCCGGGACCGCAGTTCCTGATCTACCTGGGCCTGTGGATCTTCCTCCCGGCGGAGAAGACGGCGAGCACCGCCTGGTAGGCAGGCGTACGTACGCCGAAGGGGCGCGTACCCGGGTTCCGGGTGCGCGCCCCTTCGGCGTGTACGGCGGGGGTCAGCCGAGCGGCAGACCGCCGGCGAGGCCACCGATCGGCAGGCCGCCGAGGAGGCCGCCGAGCGGGGTGGCGCCGAGGCCGCCCGCGGCGGCGTCGAGCGGGAGGTTCTGGGTGGCCTGGCCGGCGGCGGCCGGGAGGGTCTTCACGCCCTGGTCGAGACCCTGACCGAGGGCGCCCTGTCCGGAACCGAGGGCCTCGGAAGCGCCGTCGGGGAGCGTGGTGAGGCCGTCACCGAGCGGGACGGCCTGGGTCACCGTGCCCAGCGCGTCGGCGTCGAGCGGCAGGGACGGCGCGGCGTTGGCCGCACCGGCACCGGCGGCGACGAAAGCGGCACCGAGAGCGGCGACACCGAGCTTCTTGGCGGCAGACTGCTTCATCAGAAAATCTTCCTTGGGGAATCCGGGGGCTTCGGGAAAGCCGGGCGGGGAAATCCTGGGAATTGAGAGCGGCTCTGCAACCTAACCAGCGAACGTCGCCTCCGCAAACACCGGAAAGCGGCCGGGTGTCGCGACGACCCGACCGCTCCCGTCCCCTTCGCGGGGCGCCTTTCAGCCTGCCGTGCGGGAAGACTCGCTGGTCGTGGCGGTCTGCTGGAACAGCCATTCGGACTTGAGCTCGGCGTATCCGGGCTTGATGACCTCATTGATCATGGCGAGTCGTTCATCGAAAGGAATGAACGCTGATTTCATCGCATTGACCGTGAACCACTGCATGTCGTCGAGCGTGTAATCGAATGCCTCGGTCAGCAGCTCGAATTCCCGGCTCATGCTCGTCCCGCTCATGAGCCGGTTGTCGGTGTTGACCGTGGCCCGGAAATGGAGCGTGCGGAGCAGCGCGATGGGGTGCTCGGCGATGGACGCGGCGGCGCCGGTCTGGAGGTTGGAGGAGGGGCACATCTCCAGCGGGATGCGCTTGTCGCGGACGTAGGCCGCGAGGCGGCCGAGGCGGACCGAGCCGTCGTCGGCGACCTCGATGTCGTCGATGATCCGGACGCCGTGGCCGAGCCGGTCGGCGCCGCACCACTGGAGCGCCTGCCAGATCGAGGGGAGTCCGAAGGCCTCGCCCGCGTGGATCGTGAAGTGGTTGTTCTCCCGCTTGAGGTACTCGAAGGCGTCGAGGTGGCGGGTGGGCGGGTAGCCGGCCTCGGCGCCCGCGATGTCGAAGCCGACGACGCCGGAGTCGCGGTAGCGGTTGGCGAGTTCGGCGATCTCCAGGGCGCGGGCGGCGTGCCGCATCGCGGTCAGCAGGGCGCCGACCCGGATGCGGTGGCCGTTGGCCCTGGCCTGCCGCTCGCCCTCGCGGAAGCCCTCGTTGACGGCCTCCACGACCTCTTCGAGGGTGAGACCGCCCTCCAGGTGCTGCTCGGGGGCGTACCGCACCTCGGCGTAGACGACGCCGTCCTCGGCGAGGTCGACGGCGCACTCGGCGGCGACGCGGACGAGGGCGTCCCGGGTCTGCATGACGGCGCAGGTGTGCGCGAAGGTCTCCAGATACCGCTCCAGGGAGCCGGAGTCGGCGGCTTCGCGGAACCAGATGCCGAGCTTGTCGGGCTCCGTCTCGGGGAGCTGCTCGTAGCCCTGCTCCCGGGCGAGTTCGATGATCGTGCCGGGGCGCAGTCCGCCGTCGAGGTGGTCGTGGAGCAGCACCTTCGGGGCACGGCGGATCTGGTCCGCGGTGGGGACGTTGGGGGTCTGGCTCGTCATTTCCGCACTCTAGCCCCTACGCGCGTAGAACACCCCGTGCGGCACCGTTTTTCTCGTGGCGGCGCGGGGACCGGCCCACCTAGCCTGCCTGTATGACCTCGACTGCACCCGAACTCCCGCGCATCCACCGCTTCCTGTCCGACTTCCACCGCCGGCAGGCGGCCCGTACCGTCGACTTCCCCGGGGCCTTCGCGGTGCTCGACGACGACTACAAGCACTCCCGGGGGAACAACCACGTGCTCGCCCACGGGGCCGTGGACCCGGAGGCGCTGCCCGGCTACACGGACGAGGCGCTCGCCCATCTCCCGTACCGCTTCGCGTACGTCCTGGACGAGAAGGTCGCCGCCGCCTGTGTGGCGCCGATGGAGCGGGCCGGTTTCCGGCACGCCACCACCCTGATCATGGCGCACACCGGCCCGGTGCCGGAGCACGGCGGGGCCCGCGAGGTGGACTTCGACGAACTGCGCGGCCCGGTCGCCGCCTCCTGGTCGCGGTTCGCTCCGGAGGCGCCGCAGGAGCACATCCGCGATCTGGTGGAGCGGCGGGTGGCGCGTCGCCGCGGTGCCGAGACCGTACGGTTCTTCGCCGCGCACACCCCGGAGGGCGAGGTGGCCGCCTGGGTCGACCTGTACATGGACCCGGGGACGGGGATCGCGCAGATCGAGGACCTGGTCACCGTGGAGGCCCATCTGAAGCAGGGTCACGCCGGCAGGCTCCTGGACACGGCCCTGCACGAGGCCGCCGCCGCGGGCTGTACGACCCGCTTCCTCACCGCCTTCGCGGGCGACTGGCCGCACACCTGGTACGGCCGGAGGGGCTTCACGGCCATCGGTTCGGTGGCCCGCTTCGAACGGGTATAGGACCAAGGGGCGTTCGCTCAGCGGACGATACGTAACAGTGACCGCGCGTACGGCTGGCGTACACCTCCGCTTCTGAGACTGTTCTGCCATGGCGCACTTTGCACTCGTGGGGCCGCCCGAAGCCCGGAGACCCCGGCTCGGGCGCCCCGTCGGTTCCCGGTCGATGGTGGCGGCGGTGGGCGGCGTGGTGCTGCTGCTGCCGGACGGTGAGCCGGTGTCGGCTCGGCGGGCCTCCGCGCGGGCGCATGCGGCGATGCTGCCGCCGGCGCGTGAACTGGTGCGGGCGGGCCGGTCCGAGGGGCTCGCGGCGCATGTGGTGCGCTACCGGGCGCGCGGCTGGAACGGCGCGGACGCGGATCTCGTGGCGGACGCCTCCTGGGCGGTCGAGGAGGCCGTACGGCGTTACGGCGACGTCCCGGTCTGCCTCCTGGGACACGGGATGGGGGCGCGGGCGGCGCTGCGGGCGGCCGGGCATCCGGGGGTCGGCGCGGTGGTCGCGCTCGCGCCGTGGCTGCCGGAGGACGACGTGGCGGCGGAGCCGGAGCCGGTGCGGCAGCTGGTGGGGCGCAGGGTGCTGCTCGTGCACGGCACGAACGACGCGCGGACGGACCCGGAGCTGTCGTTCCGGTTCGCCGAGCGGGCGAAGAAGGCGAACCGGGACACCTGCCGTTTCGAGGTCCACTCGGACGGTCACGCGCTGCGCCAGTACGCGGCCGAGGTGCGGGCCCTCGCCGTGGACTTCGTGCTCGGCGCCCTGTTCTCCCGGCCGGTCGCCCGCCCGGTGACCGACGCGATGGCCGCTCCCCCGCCGCTGGGCCTGCGGATGCCGCTCGCGGCGGGGTTCGGGAGCTCACGCCGGCGGTGAGGGCTCCTTCGGGAGCAGGTGGCCGCGGCGGCCGAGCAGGAACTTCTTGAAGGCGGCCACCGGGGCCGTGTCCGGGTGGCCGTCCAGCCAGGCGACGCCGATCTCGCGGACCGCGCGCGGCGCGGTGACGGTCAGTTCGACGACGCCGGGGCGGGGGACGGCGGGCGGGGGCAGCAGGGCGACGCCGAGGCCGGCGGCGACGAGGCCGCGCAGGGTCTCGGCCTCCTCGCCCTCGAAGGCGACCCGGGGCTTGAAGCCGGCCTCCGCGCACAGGTCGTCGGTGATGCGGCGGAGCCCGTACCCCGGCTCCAGGGTCACGAAGGTCTCCTCCGCGGCCTCGGCGAGCCGCACCCGCTTGCGTCCGGCGAGCCGGTGGTCGTCCGGGACGACGAGCCGCAGCCGCTGTTCGTCGAGGCGCCGGGCCACCAGGTCGGGGGCGTCCGGCACGGGCGAGGTCAGGCAGAGGTCGAGGTCCCCGGCCCGCAGCCGCTCGATCATGGCCTCGCCGTAGTTCTGGACGAGGGTGAAGCGGATCCTCGGGTGGTCGACGCGGAAGGCGCGGATGAGGCCCGGGACGGTCTCGGAGCCCATGGTGTGGAGGAAGCCGAAGGCGACCCGGCCCGCCGTCGGGTCGGCGTCGGCCCGTACGGTGTCGGCGGCCCGTTCCACCTCGGCGAGGGCCCGCTCGGCGGCGGTGAGGAAGCGGCGGCCCGCCGGGGTGAGGGAGACCGTGCGGCCGCGGCGGGCGAAGAGGGTGACGCCGAGGTCCTGTTCGAGGCGGACCATGGCCCGCGAGAGCGTCGACTGCGGCACGCCCATCTCGGCCGCGGCGCGGGTCACGTGCTCGTGCCGGGCGACGGCGGCGAAGTACGCGAGCCGCGGCGCGAGCAGCAGTCCCATGTCTTCTTCGTTACTGTTCGGTGACAGGCGAGGCTGTGACCTGTACTCATGCACCATGGGAACGATTACAGCAGTTCCGTGCATTGGACGCATGAAACGGACCGTCCTACGTTCGTGACATGCCTTCCGCCAGTACCAAGGCGGCCGCCACCACCGCGTCCGCCGACACCCGCCTCTCCCCCGGTGCCCCCGGCTACCGCCGGATGAGCCTCGCGCTCTTCGCCGCCGGACTGGCCACCTTCGCCCTCCTCTACTCCACGCAGGCCCTCCTCCCGGCCATCTCGGCCGAGTTCGGCGCCACCGCCTCCGCCGCCTCCTGGACGGTCTCCGCCGCGACCGGCGCCCTCGCCCTCTGCGTCCTGCCGCTCAGCGCCCTCTCGGAGCGCTTCGGGCGGCGCTCGATGATGACGGCCTCCCTCTCGGTCGCGGTCGCCGTGGCGCTCCTGGTGCCGCTCGCCCCGAACCTGGAGTCGCTGATCGCGCTCCGCGCGGTCCAGGGCGCCGCGCTCGCCGGCCTCCCGGCCTCGGCGATGGCATACCTCGCCGAGGAGGTGCGGCCGCGGGCGCTGATCGCCGCGATCGGTCTCTTCGTGGCGGGCAACTCGATCGGCGGCATGAGCGGCCGGCTCGTGACCGGCTGGGTCGCCCAGCTGTGGGGCTGGCGCGCGGGTCTGGCCGCCGTCGGCCTGACCTCCCTGATGTGCGCGCTCGCCTTCCGGGCGCTGCTCCCGAAGGCCCGGCACTTCACGCCCGGCACGCTGAACCCGAAGGCGCTCGCCCGGACCGTCCGGGGGCACCTCGCCGACCCGCTGCTGATGCGCCTGTACGTGATCGGCGCGCTGTTCATGACGGTCTTCGGCGCCGTGTACACGGTGATCGGCTACCGCCTAGTGGAGGCGCCGTTCTCGCTGCCGCAGGGCGTGATCGGCTCGATCTTCCTGGTCTACCTGGTCGGTACGGTCTCCTCCGCGGCGGCGGGCAAGCTGGTCGGGCGGATGGGCCGGCGCGGCGCGCTGTACCTGGCGGTCTCGACGACGGCGGCGGGTCTGCTGTTCTCGCTGTCGGACTCCCTGGCCCTGGTCCTCGCGGGCCTGGTCCTGATCACGGCCGGTTTCTTCGCGGGCCACGCGGTCGCCTCCTCCTCGGTGAGCCGGACGGCGAAGACGGGCCGCGCGCAGGCCTCGGCGCTGTACCAGTCGGCGTACTACCTGGGCAGCAGCGCGGGCGGCACGCTCGGCGCGATCGCCTTCCACGCGGGCGGCTGGGCGGGCACGGTCCTGATCGGCCTGGTCGCGGTCCTCGGGGTCGTCTCGGTCACCCTGTACGGCTCGCACAGCGCGCGCGTCGAGGCCCGGCGGCTGCACCCGGCGGCGGCGTAGGCACTCTTCCCGCTCCCGGCCTGCAACCGTCAAACTCCCCCTTACGTCCTCAAATACAGGGACTCTAGGGGGAGTTGACGATCATGAAACGAATCGCGAGGCACATAGGCAGAAGAACGGGCATCGCCGCCGGGATCACCTCACTGGTGGTGCCGATGACGATCGCTCTCGGTACGGCCCCGGCGCAGGCGGCGTCCTGCAACGTGACGACGGGGCCGTACCAGAAGCAGGTGGAGAAGTTCCTCGGGCGGACGGTCGACGGGCGCCAGTCGCTCGGCGACTGTCTGGCCATCCAGGCCTTCCAGGCCAAGCACGGCATCACCCCGACCATGGGGTACGCGGGGCCGATCACCTGGCGCACCATGAACACGATGATCCAGCAGAAGGCGGCGGGCACCAACCCCAACCGGGCGGGCACCTGTCCGACCAACCGCGGCCGGATCGCCTGCGTCGACCTGACCCGCCAGCTCAGCTGGATCCAGGACGGCTCGCGCCTCAAGTACGGGCCGGTGCCGGTCCGCACGGGCAAGGACGGCACCGAGACCCGTACCGGCTCCAAGAAGATCTACTGGCGGAACATCAACCACTGGTCGACGCTCTACCACGTCTCCATGCCGTACTCGCAGTTCTTCGACGGCGGCCAGGCCTTCCACTCGACCACCAAGTCCATGTGGAACCCGCCGGGCTCCGGCGGCTGCGTCAACATGCGGCCGGCGGACGCGAAGGCGTACTGGAACCTGCTCAGGAACGGCGACGACGTCTTCGTCTACGGGCGCAAGCCGGGAACCTGACCTCGGCTGTCAGTCCGCTGCGGTAGCTTCCCTCTCACCGGCATCGAACGGGTGCCGGTGAGGGGTGAGTGGGGTGTGGACCCGATGAGCGACGCCGCGACCGCGACGACCGACGAACTCGACAAGTACCGCAGGGAGCTGACCGGTTACTGCTACCGGATGCTCGGTTCCTCCTTCGAGGCGGAGGACGCGGTGCAGGACACGATGGTCCGCGCCTGGAAGGCCATCGACTCCTTCGAGGGCCGCTCCTCGCTGCGGTCCTGGCTGTACCGGATCGCCACCAATGTCTGCCTCGACGCGCTCAACGCGGGCAACAAGCGGGCCCGGCCGATGGACCTCACCTCACCGACGCCGGTGGCGCAGGCGCAGCTCGTGAAGCAGCCGGAGATCACCTGGCTGGAGCCGATCCCCGACGGACGGGTGCTGCCCACGGCGGGCGACCCGGCGGAGACGGCGCTGTCCCGGGAGTCCGTACGGCTCGCGTTCGTGGCCGCGCTCCAGCACCTGCCGCCCAAGCAGCGGGCCGTGCTCATCCTGCGCGAGGTCCTCGCCTGGAAGGCGAGCGAGGTCGCCGAGCTCCTCGACACCTCCGTCGCCTCGGTCAACAGCGCCCTCCAGCGGGCCCGCGCGACCCTCGCCGAGCAGGCGCCCACCGCCTCCGACCCGGCGAACCCGCTGGACGAGGAGCAGCAGGCGCTCCTGGAGCGCTACGTCGCCGCGTTCGAGGGCTACGACATGAAGGCGCTGACGGCGCTCCTCCACGAGGACGCGACGATGTCCATGCCGCCGTACGACCTGTGGCTCCAGGGCCACGACGACATCGTGGGCTGGATGCTGGGCGTCGGCGACGTGTGCCGGGGCTCGAAGCTGGTCGCCACCGTGGCGAACGGCTCCCCGGCCTTCGCCCACTACCACCCGGACCCGGCGGGCGGCTTCAGCCCGTGGGCGCTGATCGTCCTGGAGCTGCGGGACGGCAAGGTCGGCGGGATGGACTTCTTCCTGGACACCGAGCGCTGGTTCCCGCTCTTCGACCTGCCGGCACGGCTAGAGGCCTAGGGTCCCGTCGAGGCCGGTGAGGAGGAGCAGAGCCCGCAGCTCGGGCCCGACTCCCTCGAAGCGGATCCGATGCCCCCGGCGCCCGGCGGCGAGCTTCAGCCGGGCGAGGGCGTCGACGGCGGCGAGGTCGGCGCCCGCGAGCGCGCCGGCCTCGCAGACGACCTCGCCGGGCGGGGCGGCGGCGAGCCGCGCGCAGAGCCGGGCGACGTCCTCCCGGCCGGGGCGGGCGGGCAGGGTCATGACGAGGGGCTGACTGGTGTCCACGTTCCGTACGACCGTCCGGGCGCGCGGAACTCATCGCAGGAGCACCCTCTAGGCTCCCGATCATGACTCACGAGCCTGTCGAACTGGTGATCTTCGACTGTGACGGCGTTCTGGTGGACAGCGAGCGGATCTACTGCCGTGTGGACCGGGAGGTGTTCGCAGCCCTTGGGGCGGAGTTCACCGAGGCGGAGGTGGTCGAGTACTTCGTCGGCTCCTCGCACGACACGCTCACCGCGATCGTCGAGGAGCGCCGGGGCCGCCCGCTGGAGCCCGACTGGCACGCGCCCTTCAAGCAGCGGTACGAGGACGCGCTGGACGCCGAGCTGACGGCGGTGGAGGGCATCACCGGCGTACTGGACGGGCTGTCCGTCCCGTACTGCCTCGCCTCCAACGGCAGCCACGCGAGCATCCGCAAGAACCTGGGCCGCACCGGCCTCCTGGCCCGCTTCGAGGGCCGGATGTTCAGCGCCCGTGACGTCGCCCGGGGCAAGCCGGCCCCGGACCTCTTCCTCCACGCGGCGGCCACGATGGGCGTCCCGCCGGAGCGCTGCGCGGTGGTGGAGGACAGCCCGTACGGCGTCCAGGCCGCCCGCGCGGCCGGCATGCGCGCCTTCGGCTACTGCGGCGGCCTGACCCGCGCGGACCGCCTGATGGGCCCGCGGACGGTGGTCTTCGACGACATGCGGGAGCTGGCGGGGCTGCTCGGCTGACGGGGAACTCGCCGGTGTCGAGGGTGAGCGGGAGCATGCCGAACGGGACCGGTGGGGGTCCACCGGTCCCGTGCACCCGAAGGTGTCGTAGGCATACGCCTTAGGCGATGCGGTCCAGGACGATCGGGTTCGGGGTGAACTCCGTGCCCGGCTCCGCGATGTCCCACGTCCCCGACAGGGACTTCAGGGCGTAGTCGAACTTCTCCGGGGTGTCCGTGTGGAGGGTCAGCAGCGGCTGGCCCGCCGTCACCGTGTCGCCCGGCTTCGCGTGCAGCTCGACGCCCGCGCCCGCCTGCACCGGGTCCTCCTTGCGGGCACGGCCCGCGCCCAGGCGCCAGGCGGCGATGCCGATGTCGTACGCGTCGAGGCGGGTCAGGACGCCGGTCGACGGGGCCGTGACGACGTGCTGCTCCCGAGCGACCGGGAGGGTCGCGTCCGGGTCGCCGCCCTGGGCCGCGATCATCCGGCGCCAGTGGTCCATCGCCGAGCCGTCCTTGAGGGCCTTGGCGGGGTCCGCGTCCTTGATGCCGGCCGCTTCCAGCATCTCCTTCGCCAGCGCGACCGTCAGCTCGACGACGTCGGCCGGGCCGCCGCCCGCGAGGACCTCCACCGACTCGCGGACCTCCAGGGCGTTGCCCGCGGTGAGGCCCAGCGGGGTGGACATGTCGGTCAGGAGGGCGACCGTCTTGACGCCGCTGTCCGTGCCGAGGCCGACCATCGTCCGCGCCAGCTCGCGCGCGTCCTCGATGTTCTTCATGAAGGCGCCGGTGCCGACCTTGACGTCCAGGACCAGGGAGCCGGTGCCTTCGGCGATCTTCTTCGACATGATCGACGAGGCGATGAGCGGGATCGCCTCCACCGTGCCCGTCACGTCGCGGAGCGCGTACAGCTTCTTGTCCGCCGGCGCCAGGCCGTCGCCCGCCGCGCAGATGACCGCGCCCGTGGTGTCGAGGACGTGCAGCATCTCCTCGTTGGAGAGCAGCGCGCGCCAGCCCGGGATGGACTCCAGCTTGTCGAGGGTGCCGCCGGTGTGGCCGAGGCCGCGGCCGGAGAGCTGCGGCACGGCCGCGCCGCAGGCGGCGACGAGCGGGGCGAGCGGCAGGGTGATCTTGTCGCCGACGCCGCCGGTGGAGTGCTTGTCGGCGGTCGGCCGGGAGAGGGCGTCGAAGTTCATGCGCTCGCCGGACGCGATCATCGCGGCGGTCCAGCGGGCGATCTCGGCGCGGTTCATGCCGTTCAGCAGGATGGCCATGGCCAGGGCGGACATCTGCTCGTCGGCGACCACACCGCGGGTGTACGCGTCGATGACCCAGTCGATCTGCTCGGGGCTCAGCTCGCCCTTGTCCCGCTTGGTGCGGATGACGGAGATGACGTCCATGGTGGTGCCTCTTTCTACGCGCATAGAGGGGGAAAGGGGGAGCGACCCTTCCATCGTGCCGGAAGGGCCGCTCCGAGGTGCTACTTGACGAGGTGGTCGGGGCCGAAGGCCTGCGGGAGCATCTCGTCGAGGGTCAGGAACCCGGCCGGGGTCTCCAGGACGAGCTCGGGTCCACCGAACTCGTACAGGAGCTGCCGGCAGCGTCCGCACGGGACCAGGGACTCGCCCAGGCCGTCCACGCACACGAAGTGCGTGAGCCGGCCGCCACCGGTCGCCTGGAGCTGCGAGACGAGCCCGCACTCGGCGCACAGGCTGAGGCCGAAGGAGGCGTTCTCCACGTTGCAGCCGGAGATCACCCGCCCGTCGTCCACGAGGGCCGCCGCTCCGACCGCGAAGCCCGAGTACGGGGCGTAGGCGTGGGACATCGCCTCGCGGGCGGTCTCCCGGAGCAGGTCCCAGTCGGGCTCCGCAGCGGCGGGCGTCACTTGCCCTGGCCCTTCCGGTACGGCAGGCCGTCCGCCTTGGGCATCCGCAGGCGCTGCGCCGAGAGGGCGAGCACGAGCAGGGTGGTGATGTACGGGGCGGCGTCGACGAACTGGCTCGGGACCTCGTCGGTGAGGAAGTACCAGAGGAAGAAGCCGGCGGAGAAGATCCCGGCGACGACCGCGGACATGTACTTCTTCTTGTACAGCTGCCACGCGGCGGCGATCACCAGGAGCAGCGCGACGAGCAGCAGCAGCGCGTGGACGTTCTCGGCGCCGCCGCGGATCTTGAGGCTGTCGGTGAAGCCGAAGAGGCCCGCGCCGAGCGCCATGCCGCCGGGCATCCAGTTACCGAAGATCATCGCGGCGAGACCGATGTAACCGCGGCCGCCGGTCTGGCCCTCCTGGTAGATGCCGGTGGAGACGATCGCGAGGAACGCGCCGCCGAGGCCGGCCAGGCCGCCGGAGACGACGACGGCGATGTACTTGTACTTGTAGACGTTGACGCCGAGCGACTCGGCCGCGACCGGGTTCTCACCGCAGGAGCGCAGGCGCAGGCCGAAGGACGTACGCCAGAGGATCCACCAGGTGGCCGGGATCAGCAGGGCGGCCACGATCGTGAGCAGCGACAGGTGGGTGACCAGGCCGCCGAGGATGCCGGCGAGGTCCGAGATCAGGAACCAGTGCTTCTGCTGGAGGTCGATCAGCCAGTCCGAGAGCCCCGGGATGGTGATGTCGGTGATCTTGTCGATGCGGGGGGACTGCTTGGAGGAGCCGCCCTCGGCCTCGGCGAAGGTGAAGTTCGACAGGTACTGGGTGAAGCCGACCGCGAGGATGTTGATCGCCACACCGGAGACGATGTGGTTCACGTTGAACGTGACGGTGATGATCGCGTGCAGCAGGCCGCCGATCGCGCCGCCGAGGATGCCGACGACGACACCCGTCCAGGGACCCCACTGGTAGCCGGCCCAGGCGCCGAACCAGGTGCCGAGGATCATCATGCCTTCGAGGCCGATGTTCACGACGCCCGCGCGCTCGGCCCACAGACCGCCGAGACCGGCCATGGCGATCGGCACGGCGAGCTGGAGTGCGCCGGAGATCTGGCCGACGGAGGTGAGGTCGTCGGCTCCGGAGACGACGCGGACGAGCGAGAAGAGGACGAGGCCGGCCGCGACGATCAGCAGAATCCAGGGCCAGGTCAGCTTGCGGCGTCCGGCCTTCTTGGGCGCGGCGCTCGGCTTGGCAACGGTGCCGGTCGTCATGCCGCCACCTCCTTGTCGGTCTTGATGGCGCCGCCGGCGGCGAGCTCCTCGCCGACCTTCTGCTGCTGGCGGCGGAGGCCGTAACGGCGGACGAGCTCGTAGGAGACGACCACGGCGATCACGATGATGCCCTGCATGATCTGCGTGATCTCCTTCGGGTACCCCGCGATGTCCAGGCTGGAGGACGCCTTTTCGAGGAACGCGAAGAGGAGGGCGGCGAAGAGGATGCCGACCGGGTGGTTGCGGCCGAGCAGCGCGACGGTGATGGCGGTGAAGCCGACGCCGACCGGGAAGGCCAGGCTGTACGTGTGCGACTCGCCGAGCAGGATCGGCATGCCGGCCAGACCGGCGAGGCCACCCGAGATCAGCATCGCGGTGATGATCATCTTCTTGGCGTCGACGCCGCTGGCCTGGGCCGCGGACTCGCTCTCGCCGGTGGCGCGCAGGTCGAAGCCGAAGCGGGTCCGGTTGATGACGAACCAGTAGACGACGCCGAGCGCGAGCGCGACGAAGGTGAAGCCGTAGATCTCGCCGCCCTCGCCCATGTCGATGCCGGGGAACCAGCCGGACTCGGGGATCTGACCGGTGGTGAGGTCGTTGGAGCCCGCGGGCTGGACGCCGAAGTTCTTCGGCAGGATCAGCCAGGCCACCAGGGAGGTGGTGATGGCGTTGAGCATGATCGTGGAGACGACCTCGGAGACACCGCGGGTGGTCTTCAGGACGCCCGCGATACCGGCCCAGACGGCACCGGTCGCGATGGCGACGAGCACGATCAGCAGGATGTGCAGCGGACCGGGCAGGTCGACGGCCGCGCCGACCAGCGCCGACACCATCGCGGCGAGGCGGTACTGGCCCTCGACGCCGATGTTGAAGAGGTTCATCCGGAAGCCGATGGCCACGCCCAGGGCCGCCAGATAGAGGATTCCGGTGTAGTTGACGATCAGGACCTGGACGTCGGAGTACCCGGCGTTGTCGATCATCAGCCGGATCGGCTCGATCGGGTCGAGGCCCGTCGCGAGCAGCACCAGGACGGTGAGCACGAAGGACGAGACCAGCGCGAGCACAGGGCCTGCGGCCCCGATGATCAGCTTGTCCTTGTCGATCTTCTTCATCGGGCGTCACCGTCTTCGGACTGCTCGGTGCCTTCGAGCCGGCCGGTGGCCGCGCCGGTCATGGCGGATCCCAGCTGCTCGGGCGTGATGGTGGCGGGGTCGGCGTCGGCGACCAGCTTGCCGCGGTACATGACCCGGAGGGTGTCGGACAGGCCGATCAGCTCGTCGAGGTCGGCGGAGATCAGCAGCACCGCGAGGCCCGCGCGGCGGGCGTCCCGGATCGCGTCCCAGATCTGCGCCTGCGCGCCGACGTCCACACC
This sequence comes from Streptomyces sp. NPDC044003, assembly GCF_056435185.1. Taxonomy (NCBI): domain Bacteria; kingdom Bacillati; phylum Actinomycetota; class Actinomycetes; order Kitasatosporales; family Streptomycetaceae; genus Streptomyces; species Streptomyces sp. NPDC044003. Next base: position 905,073 of record NZ_JBWKFA010000001.1, read on the forward strand.
GCGGGTGGGGTGGGCGGCGATCAGGAACTTGGGGTTGTGGCTCATCTCGCGGCCGACGATCAGCTTCTGCTGGTTGCCGCCGGAGAGGGAGGACGCGGTGACGTCGATGCCGGGCGTGCGGACGTCGTACTCGCGCACGATCCGCTCGGTGTCCTTGCGGGCGGCCTTCGGGTCGAGGATGCCGCGCCTGGAGTTGGGGGCCTCGGTGACGTGGCCGAGGATCCGGTTCTCCCAGAGGGGGGCCTCCAGGAGCAGGCCGTGGCGGTGGCGGTCCTCGGGGATGTAGCCGATGCCGCCCTCGCGGCGCTTGCGCACCGAGGCCTTGGAGATGTCCTCGCCGTCGAGGGTGATGACACCCGCGTCGGGGGTGGCCATGCCCATCAGCGCGTCGATGAGCTCGGTCTGGCCGTTGCCTTCGACGCCGGCGATGCCGAGGATCTCGCCCTTGTGGATGGTGAGCGAGATGTCGTCGAGGAGCTTGCGCCCGGTGGCGACCTCCTCGTGCACGGCGACCGTGGCGGAGGGGTCGGCCGGGGCGGCCGTGGTCAGCGGTGCGGAGGCGGCGCCGCTCTCGACCAGGCTCAGGTTCTCGACCTGGAGCATCGGGACGTCGGTGACCGTCGACTCGCGGGTCTCCGGCGAGGGCAGCTCGCTGCCGACCATCAGCTCGGCGAGCTGCTTGGTGGTGGCGGTCTTCGGGTCGGCGGTGCCGACCGTGGTGCCCCGGCGGATGACGGTGATGTCGTCGGCGACCTTCAGGACCTCGCCCAGCTTGTGCGAGATGAAGATGACCGTGAGGCCCTCGGACTTGAGCTCGCGCAGGTTGTCGAAGAGCGCGTCGACCTCCTGCGGGACGAGGACGGCGGTCGGCTCGTCGAGGATGAGGATCTTGGCGCCGCGGTAGAGGACCTTGAGGATCTCCACGCGCTGCCGGTCGGCGACGCCGAGGTCCTCGACGAGGACGTCGGGGCGGACCCCGAGGCCGTACGCGTCGGAGATCTCCTTGATCTTCTTCCGCGCCTTGGCGCCGATGCCGTAGAGCTTCTCGCCGCCGAGGACGACGTTCTCCAGGACGGTGAGGTTGTCGGCGAGCATGAAGTGCTGGTGCACCATGCCGATGCCGCGCGCGATGGCGTCACCGGGGCTGGAGAAGGTGACCTGCTGGCCGTCGACGGCGATGGTGCCCTCGTCCGGCTTCTGCATGCCGTAGAGGATCTTCATGAGGGTCGACTTGCCGGCACCGTTCTCGCCGATGAGGGCGTGCACGGTGCCCTTGCGGACCGTGATGGCGATGTCCTTGTTGGCGACGACGCCGGGGAATCGCTTGGTGATGCCGTGCAGTTCTACGGCAGGGGGGCTGGACGCGTTGATGACGCACTCTCCTTGGCCGGAAGGAGTGGGAGCGGGAGGGCAGGGCGGGGCGAAGTTATCGTGCCAGGGAGACATCTACGCGCGTAGCGCTGCCGAAAAACTAAAACCTGTACGGGAATGGGGCCGGGGCCTGCCGCCAAGGTGGCGTCGTCCGCCCGAAGGGCGGGCCGTGCGGCGTCTGGTGCGTGCAGCTGCAAGGCGGAGGAGGGAGCCCATGCGGAGCATAGGCGACCGACGACAACGCGGCAGATGTGCGTGCCAGGCGCCGCACGGCAGACGCCACCTTGGCGGCAGGTCCCGGAGGGCCCGGGTCCGGTGGGGGTGCCACCGGACGCCGGGCCCGGGCTCAGGTCGTGACCTGGGTGTCCTTACGGAGCGGTCTTGACCGTGATCTTGCCGTCGACGATGTCCTTCTTCGCCTTGTCCACCGCGGCGATGAGGTCCGTCATCTTCGCGTACGCCGGGTTGGAGTCGGCCAGGCCGACGCCGTTGGTGGCGAGGCCGTAGCGGATCTCACCGGTCTGCGGCTTGCCGTCCTTGACCGACTTGATCACGTTGTAGACCGAGCCGGAGACGTCCTTGGTGACCGAGGTCAGGATGTGGTCCTTGTACGAGGCCAGACCCGCCTGGTTGTACTGGTCGGAGTCGACGCCGATGGCCCACTTGCCCGCGGTGGCGGTGGCCTCGATGGCGCCGGCGCCGGCGAGACCGGCGGCGGCGTAGATCACGTCGGCGCCCTTGTCGAGCTGGCCCTGCGCAGCGGCCTTGCCGAGGTCGGGCTTCGAGAAGCCGTCGAAGTTCGGCGGCTGGGTCAGGTACTGGGTGAGCACCTTCGCCTTGGGGTTGGTGTCCTTGACGCCCTGGGTGAAGCCCGCCTCGAACTTCTTGATCAGCGGAACCTCGACACCGCCGATGAAGCCGACCGTGCCGGACTTGGACGCCTTGGCGGCGGCGACGCCGGCCAGGTAGGAGCCCTGCTCCTCGTTGAAGACCAGGTTGGCGATGTTCGGGGCGGTCACCGAGGTGTCGTCGATGAGACCGAACGTGGTCTTCGGGAAGGACTTGGCGACCTTCGCGATGGCCGGGGCGTAGGAGAAGCCGACGCCGATGACCGGGTTGTTGCCGGCGCGGGCGAGGGACGTGAGGCGCGCGACCTTGTCGGCGTCGCTCTCGCCCTGCGAGGGCTCGGCCTCGGTGCCCTTGACACCGAGCTCCTTCTCGGCCTGCTGCAGGCCGGCGAAGGCGGCGTCGTTGAACGACTGGTCGCCGCGGCCGCCGATGTCGTACGCGATGGCGGCCTTGCCGGCGCCCGCGGTCGAGGTGGAGCTGGAGCCCGAGTCGTTCGAAGACTTGCCACAGGCCGTGACGGAGAGCGCGAGCGCCGCGGAGGCGATGCCCACGGTCGTGATCCTGGTGATCCGGCGCAAGAGGAGGGTCCCTTCAAGACTGACCGAAAGCGCCTCTTCCGGCGCTGGTTTCGCGGCGATCGTAACGCGCGTAGATGTCAGTTAAAGACCCGTTCATGAGTCGTTATCGGATCGTCGCGAACCGGCCGACGGAGGCGACCGGGGGCGTTCGGCCCGGTACCGCCGGTTATACCGCCGGAAAGGGGTGGCCGGAAAGAGCCCGGGAGGCGACACGCCGGGCGCTGGGCCGGACGTGGGACAGGGGCAGGCCGAACGGATGAGCGGGCGTGTTCGAAACGGTTCCCGCCCTCCGTCCGGCCGGAAATCAGCGCTGGGGCGTGGGCGTGGCGTCGAGCAGGGCCGCGGCGGTGAAGAGCTCCACCCCGGCCTCGATGCACCGCTCGTCCACGTCGAAGTCGCCGGCGTGCAGGTCGCGGACCCGGGTGTCGCCGGGGGTGCGGACGCCGAGGCGGGCCATGGCGCCGGGGACGTGCTCCAGGTACCAGGAGAAGTCCTCGCCTCCGAGGCTCTGCTCGGTGTCCTCGATCGCCTGCGGTCCGCGGCGGGCCGTCATGGCGTCGCGGAGCAGTTCGGTGACGACCGGGTCGTTCACGACCGGCGGGACCCCGCGGACGTAGGTGACGGTCGACTTGGCCCGGTGCAGGGTCGCGATCTCGTCGATCGCCGCGTGGACCAGGTCCGGAGCGTCGCGCCAGGCGGGCAGGTCGAGGCAGCGGACGGTGCCGGAGAGCTCGGCGTGCTGCGGGATGACGTTCGGCGCGTGGCCGGCCTCGATGCGGCCCCAGGTGACCGAGAGGCCCGAGCGGGCGTCGACGCGGCGGGCGAGGACGGCGGGGACGTCGGTGGCGACCCGGGCGGCGGCGGTGACGAGGTCGGTGGTGAGGTGCGGGCGGGCGGTGTGGCCGCCGGGGCCGTCGAGGGTGATCTCCAGGCGGTCGCAGGCGGAGGTGATGGGGCCGACCCGGAGCCCGATCTTCCCGGCGTCGACCCGGGGGTCGCAGTGGACGGCGATGATCCGGCCGACGCCGTCCAGGACCCCGGCCTCGACGGCGTCTGCGGCGCCGCCGGGCAGGACCTCCTCGGCGGGCTGGAAGATCAGCCGCACGGCGTGCGGCAGCAGGCCCCGGCGGTCGAGCTCGGCGAGGACGAGGCCGGCGCCGAGGACGGTGGTGGTGTGGACGTCGTGCCCGCAGGCGTGGGCGCGGTTGGCCACGGTGGAGCGGTAGGCGACGGTCTTGACGTCGGGGATGGGCAGCGCGTCGAGGTCGGCGCGGATCGCCAGCATGCCCCGGCCCGGTTCCCTGGTGCCGATGTCACAGATGAGCCCGGTGCCCGCCGGCAGGACCTCCGGCGCGAGGCCGGCCGCCTCCAGGCGGGCCTTGAGCACGGCGGTCGTACGGAACTCCTGGTTCCCGAGCTCGGGGTGCATGTGCAAGTCCCTGCGGAAGGCGACGAGTTCGGCGCGCAGGGAGTCGGACAGCGTTCCGGGCAGGGTGACGGAGCCTGGCTCACGGGACTTCAACTGGTTCACCCTTTGAAGGGTAGGCCCGTGGAGAGGTCAACTGCCCGTTGATCACGAGAATTTCAGCCCCTTAGGGGAAAGAATCTCGGTTTCCCAGGCATGAAGGTCACTCCCAGTGGGTACGCTCAGCCGAATTCGAGCCGATCGGCCGAGTGTGCCGCCCGGGTGGTGAGCCGGTCGACCTCGTGGGCCGCGGTGCCCGCCACCCCGGACAGGAAGCCCTGCGCACGCGGTGAGGCGGTCGCCCGCAGCCACTCGGGGGCTATCTCGATGACGGCGACCTTCACCCCGGTGCCGGCGAGGGCCAGTGGCAGGGTGTGCACGACCGTGGACGGGAAGCTGACGACCGTGCGTCCGATGGGGCCGCGCCGGGCGATCAGCTCCAGGGGAAGGTCGGGCCGGACGACCTGGAGGCCCGTCTCGACCGCGATCCGGTGCAGCTTCTCGGCGCTCTCCCGGCGGTGCGCGAAGTAGCGGGTGGCGCCGTGGGCGCGGGCGAGCTCGCTCACCACGCGCGCGTAGTGGTCGGCGTCGACGACGCCCGTCTCGACGAGCGAGGTGCCGACCAGGTCCGCGCCGCCGGTGAGCAGCGGCGGGCCGAAGGTGTCCCGGGTCCAGGCGTACGTGTTCTCGGTGACCGTGACGCCGGGCGGGGCCTCCACGGGCAGCGAGGTGAAGATCTCGACGGTACGGCCCCGGGTGGGGGCGAGCTTCCGCCGGGCGAGCCTGGTCACGGGGGCGAGGACCAGCTCGCGCGGGCCGAGGTTGCCCTTGCGGTGCCAGCGCACCAGGCGCTCGCCGCGGCCGAGCTGGGCGGCGTACTCCATGGTCGCGGTGCCGTCGTCGACGACCGTGAGGTGCCGGGGGGCGAAGAGCGTCAGGAGGAGCTGGACGTACCGGGAGAACGGGTCCCCGATGATGACCCGATCCGCCGAGCGCAGCGGCCGGGCGAGCTCGCGCAGGGTGCGGACGAGCGCGCCGCGGCCGCCGCGGGCCTCCTGCCAGTGGACGGTGAGGCCCTGGTCGCGGGCCAGCTGGGCCATGCGGCGCAGCTGGCCCCGCGACATGGGGTCGGTCGGTGAGAGGACGACGACGGTGAGGGGCGGGGTGGCGTCCGCCTCCGTAGCGGGCACACCGGTGTTCCGCGTGTGTGCCCATTCCAGGACGTTGAGGAGCTGGACCGGGCTCTCGACGAACGCCAGCTGCCCGGTCATGCGGCGACGGCGCCCTGGACCCGGCGGAGCTTCTTCATCGGGCCGAGCTCCGACTCGTACACCTTCTTGACGCCGTCGCCGAGCGCGGTCTCGATGGTGCGGATGTCGCGGACCAGGCGCTGGAGGCCCTGCGGCTCGACGGAGGCGGCCTGGTCGGAGCCCCACATGGCGCGGTCGAGGGTGATGTGGCGCTCGACGAAGGTGGCGCCGAGGGCGACGGCGGCGAGCGTGGTCTGGAGGCCGGTCTCGTGGCCGGAGTAGCCGATCGGGACGTTCGGGTACTCCTCCTGGAGCGTCTGGATGACGCGCAGGTTGAGCTCCTCGGCCTTGGCCGGGTACGTGGAGGTGGCGTGGCAGAGCAGGATGTTGTCGCTGCCCAGGACCTCGACGGCGTGGCGGATCTGCTTGGGCGTCGACATGCCGGTGGAGAGGATCACCGTGCGGCCGGTGGCGCGCAGCTCGCGGAGCAGCTCGTCGTCGGTGAGGGAGGCGGAGGCGACCTTGTGGGCGGGAACGTCGAACTTCTCCAGGAAGGCGACGGCCTCGGTGTCCCACGGGGAGGCGAACCAGTCGATGCCGCGCTCCTTGCAGTGCTCGTCGATGGCGCGGTACTCGTCCTCGCCGAACTCCACGCGGTGGCGGTAGTCGATGTACGTCATCCGGCCCCAGGGGGTGTCGCGCTCGATGTCCCACTGGTCGCGCGGGGTGCAGATCTCCGGGGTGCGCTTCTGGAACTTGACGGCGTCGCAGCCGGCCTCGGCGGCCACGTCGATCAGCTTGAAGGCGTTGTCGAGGTCGCCGTTGTGGTTGATGCCGATCTCGCCGCAGACGTAGACGGACTGACCCGGGCCGGCGGTCTTGGTGCCGAGGGTGCGCAGACGGGTGCTCATGGTGCGGTTCCTTACGGGTTGGGGGTGTTCAGCTCGGGTCCGAGGAGCCAGGCGGCGATCTCGCGGATCGCTCCGGAGCCGCCCGGGGTGACGGTGACCGCCCGGGCGGCGGCCCGTACGGAGTCGTGGGCGCTGCTCACCGCGACGGGCCAGCCGACGAGGTGGAAGCAGGGCAGGTCGTTGACGTCGTTGCCGGCGTAGAGGACGCGCTGCGGGTCGATGCCCTCGGCCTCGCACCACTCCTTGAGGGCGCGGTCCTTGCGGTCGATGCCGTGCAGGACGGGGATCTTGAGCTTGCGGGCGCGGGCGGCGACGACGGCGTTCTGTTCGGTGGAGAGGATGAGGACGGGCAGTCCGGCGCGGCGCAGGGCCGCGATGCCGAGGCCGTCGCCGCGGTGCGCGGAGACGAACTCGCGCCCTTCGGCGTCGAGATGGACCCGGTCGTCGGTCTGGGTGCCGTCGAAGTCGAGGACGACGGCGTCGACGTCGGCGAAGCCGGGCGTGACGGGCTCGTCGAGGAGCGGCGCGAGGGCCTTGGCGCGGGCGAGGTCGTGCGGGTCGTCGATCTCCAGGACCCGGGCGGGGTCGGTGACGACGAGCGCGGTGCGGCCGAAGAAGCGGTGCCCGTGGGTACGGAAGCCGGCCGCGTCCATCGCGTAGACGGCGCCGGTCTCCAGGTACTCGGGCTCCCGGTCCTGGCGGCGCGGGCGGTACGCCTTGTCGTGGTTGACGCCCTCGGCGCCCGACTCGGTCGCGCGCCAGAGGAAGCCGTGGGACGGGGCGGCCGTGAAGGCGGTGTCGGCGGCGCCCGAGGTGATCCGCTCGGCGGTCTCGGCGACCTCGGCGGAGGTGAGGAAGGGGCTGGTGCACTGGACGAGGAGGACCACGTCGGCCGGGCGGCCGTGGGTGGCCTCGAAGGCGTCCATCGCGTGCAGGACGGCCGCCTCGCTGGTGGCGGTGTCGCCCGCGATCTCGGCGGGCCGCTGGACGGCCTCGGCTCCGGCGGTGCGGGCCACGGCCGCGATGGCGGGGTCGTCGGTGGAGACCACGACGTGGGTGACGGCGCGGGCGCCGAGGCAGGCGTGGACGGCGCGGGAGACGAGCGGGACACCGGCCACGGGGGCGAGGTTCTTGGCGGGCACGCCCTTCGAGCCGCCCCGGGCGGGGATGACGGCGAGGACGGTCGGCACGATCGGGGTCATCACAGTTCTCCCAGGCGGCGGATGACGGGGGCCACGCGCTGCACGCCGTGGCGGTACGCGCCCCGCGCGGCCTCCCGGACGACCCGGCGCAGGCCGCTCTCGCGGGGCTCGGGCGCGGTGACGTCCAGGCGGTGGCGGGCGAGGATCCCGGGCAGGTAGCCGGGCGCCGTCTCCGCGGTGTAGTAGGGGCTGATCGGGGGCAGCGCGGGGAGCGCGAGGAGTTCGGCGACCCGGTCGCGGGCCGCGTCGAAGGCGGCCTCGTACGGGCTGTCGGAGGCCACGCCCTGCCGGGCGAGCCAGGTCTCGTCGGGTGTCGGCGCGTGCCCCTTGTCGAGCCGGTCGAAGGAGGTCAGCAGGCCGGAGCCGACGAAGTGGTGGTTGCCGAGCGCCTCGCGGACCCCGAGGTCGGTGAGGATCGCGGTGGGGATCCGGCGGTGGAGCGCTTCGAGGGCGGCCGTCGAGGAGACGGTGACGAGGAGGTCCGTGCGGTCGAGGACCTCGCCCATGTGCCCGTACACGAGACGGAAGTTGTCCGGCGGGTCGAGCTCGCGCACCAGCTTCTGGAAGGGGAACTCCTCCAGGTGCGTGGTGTGTTCGCCCGGCTTGGAGCGGAGCTTGAGGAGGACCTCGCGGCCCGGGTGGAGGCGGGCGTGCCCGATCAACCGCCGTAGGACGTAGGCCCGTTCGGCGCGGGTGGCGGGCACGGAGGGCTGCGCCGCGAAGACCAGGGTGTCGCGGCCGGCCTCGGGGGTGTGCGGGGCGCCGCCGAGGAAGGGCAGCGCGGCCTCGACGACCGAGTCGGCGCCGGCGCCCACGCCCTCGTACACGGCGCGGAAACGCTCGGCGTCGTGGCGGGAGTTGGCGAGGACCACGTCGGCGCCGTGGCGCAGCAGGAGGCCGTCGGTCAGCTTCTCGTAGACGACGCCGACATAGCCGGTGACGATCACCGGGCGCCGCTCCAGGGCGAGGTCGGCCAGGCCCTGGAGGACGGCGCGGACGGTGCCGCCGACCAGGGCGAGCACGAGGACGTCGTATCCCTCGCCGCGCGTCTCCGCGTCCCGTACCGCGCGCAGGAAGTCCGCGCCCGTCACCTCGCGCGGGGCGGTCGTGGACACCCCGGTCTCGGCGAGCTGGCGCGCGGTGGGCGTGGCCCGTCCGCGCAGGACGAAGCCGGTGGGTTCGGCGGTCGCCGTGGTGATGCGGCGCGCGGTGAGGGCGCCCCATTTCCACCGGGTGTCGGAGTCGGCGAGTACGGCGACCCGCACCGCTTCTCTGGTACTTGCTGGCACGTCGAGGACGCTAGAAGGGCATTCCGCTTTCCGGCCCAACTGAGCCACAACAAACGGTGAACAGAGCCTCTCCGCCCGTTGAAGCGGGTCGTATTCCGGACGCGGGGCGGCCGATTTCCCCTGCGGGTAAAGGCGGTTAATCGGCCCGCCGCTTGGTGTTCACCGAAAAGCTGCCCGGCGGTCGGCGGTAATGCCGGGGCGGCGCCTAGCGTCGGCCGCGTGGTCAAGCTCTCCGTCGTCGTGCCGTTCTTCAACGTGCAGACATACGCCCCCGACACCCTCACGAGCCTGCGGGCCAACGCCCGCGAGGACTTCGAGTTCCTGCTTGTCGACGACTGCTCGTCGGACGGGACCCCGGAGCTCCTCGAACGGGCCGCGCACGAGATCCCGGGTGCCGTCCTGATCAGGCACGAGCACAACGAGGGCCTCGCCACGGCCCGGAACACCGGCCTGGACGCCGCCGGCGGCGAGTACATCGCCTTCCTCGACGGGGACGACTGGCTCGCGCCCGGCTACTACGAGCGGCTCGTCGCCGCCGCCGAGGAGCTGCGGTGCGACTTCCTGCGCACCGACCACGTCACGGTCACCGGCCGCAACCGCGCGGTGCGCCGGGTGCCGGTCCCCCGGCGCGGCGAGGTGCTGCGCACGCGGGACGCGATCCTGCCGGCGCACCGGACGACCTCGGTCGACTACCCGTACGCCTGGGCCGGGATCTACCACCGGCGGCTCCTGGACCGGGGTCTGCTGCACTTCCCGCACGGCCTCCGCACGGCCGAGGACCGGCCGTGGATCTGGAAACTCCACCGCGAGGCGGAATCGTTCGCCGCGATCGGAGAACTCGGTGTGTTCTACCGGCGCGGGGTGGCGACCTCGCTCACTCAGATCGGCGACGTCCGGCAATTGGATTTCATCCGCGCATTCGACCAGGTGATCGAGGAAACGGCGCAGGACACAGACGCGGAGCTTCTTCTTCCCAAGGCCGTCCGTACGTATTGCGCGGTGATTTCCCATCACATCGGTTCGATCGAGAGGTTCGAGCCCGAGGTGGCGCGGCTGCTGAAGTCGATGAGCGCGGGCGCGCTGCGGCGGATGCCGCAGGACGTCCTCGACGAGGCCCTGACCGCGATGGGCGGGGACCGCGCGACGATGCTGCGCCGGCTGCGCAGGCGCCGCCCCGCGCCGCCGCCGACGGCACCGGTGCGCGAGGCGGACACCGGTTCCTCGGAGGTGGCCGCGTGAGTGCCCGCCGGACCACCCAGATCTTCTGCGCCTCCACCCTCTACGGCGCGGTGACGCTCGCCGCCGCCCTCGACAGCGGCTGCTTCGGGCCCGCCGACCGGCGGATCCTCCTCGTCACGAACAACGCGGCGGTGCCGGAGACGACCCCGGCCCTGGACGAGGCCGAGGGCTTCGAGGCGCTGCGCGGCCGCTTCGACGCCGTGCTGTCCTGGAACGAGACGATCTCCCCGCTCCACCCGTCCGGCTGGACCCCGCGCCCGAGCGACCTTCCGATGCTCCAGCGCCATCTGCACAGGCTCTGGGACCTCGGCGACGACCGCGTCGAACTCGCCCTGGAATCGCTCCAGGTGACGCCCGCGCTGGCCATCGCCCAGCTGCTGCCCGACGCGCCGATCACGGTGTACGCGGACGGGCTGATGAGCTACGGGCCGACCCGCAACAAGATCGACCCGCTGATCGGCGGGCGCGTGGGCCGGCTGCTCCACCTGGACCTCGTCCCCGGCCTCTCGCCGCTGCTGCTCGCCGAGTTCGGGGCGGTGCCGGAGCGGGTGGCGACGGAGGCGTTCACCAAGGTCGTGGAGGAGCTGGCGGGGCCCGCCGCCGGGTCCGACGGTGCCGCCGGGGAGAGCCCCGCCCTGCTCCTCGGCCAGTACCTGGCCGCGCTGAACCTGCTGACCGTCGCCGAGGAGGAGGAGCTGCACCTGCGGATGGTCCGGGGCGCGATCGCCCGCGGCCACCGGCGGCTCGTCTTCAAGCCGCACCCGATGGCCCCGGACGCCTGGTCGCGGACCCTCGCGGAGGCGGCGGAGGAGCTCGGCGCCACCCTGACCGTCGAGGACCGGCCGGTCCTCGCCGAGGTGCTCTACCGCGAGCTGCGGCCTGCGCTCGTCGTCGGCTGCTTCTCCACGGCGCTGCTCACGGCGTCGACCTTCTACGGGGTGCCGGTCGCCCGGGTCGGGACGCGCACCCTCCTGGAGCGGCTCAGCCCGTTCCAGAACAGCAACCGGATCCCGCTCACGGTCGTCGACGCGGTCGTCCCTCCCCTGGAGGCCGTGGAAGGGGGCGGCGGCGAGGTCGGTACGGAGGAGCTGAACGACCTGGTCGCGGCGGTCGGCTTCGCGATGCAGCCGAAGCTGCGCCCGGAGCTGCGGGAGCAGGCGGTACGGCACCTCTCGGGGCCGCTCGCCGAGCGCACCCGGCATCACTTCACCCGCCGCCGTCTCACCGTCCTGAGCCTGCCGGGCGGCCTGCCGATCCCCCGCCACCCCAAGGTCCGCCGGCTCGCGCGCCGCGCGCTGCGGCTGCGCAAGGCGCTGCGGAAGTAGGAGCCCCACCGAAACGGCGGGCCCGGGAACCCGTGCGGGGGTTCCCGGGCCCGCAGGGCTGTCGCCCGGTCAGGCGCGGACGATCGCCTCCTGGATCTCCGTCACCCACTGGGACCGGTCCTCCGGGCACTCCAGGTACAGCTCGCGCGCGTAGTGCCGCGTCTTGTACCCGTGGGTCTCGATCCAGCGGGCCAGGGTCTGCGCCGTCGGCAGGACGGTGTCCATCGAACCCCGGTGGATGACGGTCGCCGCCTCCTCGATGCCGGGCAGGACGTGCACCAGGACGCCCTCCACGACCGTGCCCTCGGGGACGGTCGTCCCCGCGTGCACGAGGACCGAGCCGTCCCCCCTGCCCGCGTCCTCGTAGTACGCGATCCCCGGGCCGAAACCGGTGAGCCCGGCCGCTTCGAGGCGGCCGCACAGCTCCTCGTACAGCGGCCCGATGACCGGGCCGATGTCCTGCGGGCCGAAGCTGGCCGCGACCGCGCTCAGCTCGGCGATCCGGACGGCGGGAACCTTCTTGACGACGACGTCCTGCGTGGACATGTGTCCCTCGCTCTCGATGGCGTGGAGCCTCGCACCGACCTGGGCGAGCCGGGCCCGCGCCTCCTCCAGGGCCGCTTCCAGCTCGGCCCGGCGCAGCCGCAGCATCCCGCGCAGTTCCTCCGCTCCGATCTCGTCCCGGAGGATCGACCCCACCTGTTCCAGGGTGAAGCCGAGGTCCTTGAGCGCGATGACGCGGTTGAGCAGGGCGAGCTGGTCCGCCGAGTAGAAGCGGTAGCCGCTGTGCGGGTCGACGTGGGCCGGGCGCAGCAGTCCGATGGCGTCGTAGTGGCGCAGCATCCGGACCGACACGCGCCCATGCCGGGCGAAGTCTCCGATGGTGAACATGACGCCCCCTACGGAACGGCCTCACACGGTGTGAGGGTCAAGCAGTCCGGGTCAGGCGGCGCTGCTGAGCGAGAGCTTCGCGGCGAAGCCGAGGAAGAGGGCGCCGGCGGCGGAGGTGGCTCCGGCGGAGAGGCGCTTGCGGCGGCGGAAGGCGGCGGCGAGCCGCGTCCCGCCGAAGATGAGGGTCGTCAGGTAGAGGAAGCTGCCGAGCTGGAGCAGGGTGCCGAGGACCAGGAAGGAGAGCGCCGGGTAGGCGTAGGACGGGTCCACGAACTGCACGAAGAAGGAGATCAGGAAGAGGATCGCCTTCGGGTTGAAGAGGCTGATGATCAGCGCGCGGCGGTACGGGTGCTCGGACGGGCCGGCGTCCGCCTCGGTGTCCGGCGCCGCGGCGACCTCGTGCCGGGTGCGCCACATGGCCAGGGCGGCCCGCAGCATGCCGATCGCCATCCAGGTGAGATAGCCCGCGCCCGCGTACTTCACGATCATGAAGAGGAACGGGGTGGTCTGGAGCAGCGAGGCGGCGCCGAGCGCGGCGAGCGTCATCAGGACGGCGTCGCCGGTGAACACCCCGGCGGCGGCCTTGTATCCGGTGCGGGTGCCCTTGCGGGCGGCGACGGACAGCACGTACAGCGAGTTCGGCCCCGGGAGGAGGATGATGAGGACGAGCCCGGCGAGATAGGTCGGTAGATCGGTGACACCCAGCATGAAGCGGAGTGTCGCACACCGGTACGACACTCCGCTTTAGGTTTCAACAGCTGGAATCGGTCAGAACGCGTCAGTCGGGACGTACGTGCCCCAGACCCCGCGCAGCGCGTCGCAGACCTCGCCGACGGTGGCCCGGGCCTTGAGGGCGTCCTTCATCGGGTAGAGGACGTTGTCCGTGCCCTCGGCGGCCTTCCTGAGCTCGGCGAGCGCCGCGTCCACGGCCGCCTGGTCGCGCTCGGACCGCAGCCGGGCGAGGCGCGCGGCCTGCTGGGCCTCGATGGCGGGGTCGACGCGGAGCGGCTCGTAGGGCTCCTCGACGTCGATCGTGTAGCGGTTGACGCCGACGACGACCCGCTCGCCGCTGTCGGTCTCCTGCGCGATCCGGTAGGCCGAGCGCTCGATCTCGTTCTTCTGGAAGCCGCGCTCGATGGCGCTGACCGCGCCGCCCATCTCCTCGACCCGGCCCATCAGCTCCACGGCGGCGGCCTCGACGTCGTCCGTCATCCTCTCGACGACGTACGAGCCGGCGAAGGGGTCGACGGTGGCGGTGACGTCCGTCTCGTACGCCAGGACCTGCTGGGTGCGCAGGGCGAGGCGGGCGGACTTGTCCGTCGGCAGGGCGATGGCCTCGTCGAAGGAGTTGGTGTGCAGCGACTGCGTGCCGCCGAGGACGGCCGCGAGGCCCTGGACGGCGACGCGCACCAGATTGACCTCGGGCTGCTGGGCGGTGAGCTGCACGCCGGCGGTCTGGGTGTGGAAGCGGAGCATCAGCGACTTGGGGTTCTTCGCGCCGAACTCCTCCTTCATCACCCGCGCCCAGATCCGGCGGGCCGCCCGGAACTTGGCGACCTCCTCCAGGATCGTCGTACGGGCCACGAAGAAGAAGGAGAGCCGGGGCGCGAAGTCGTCGACGTCCATGCCGGCGGCGACGGCCGTGCGGACGTACTCGATGCCGTCCGCGAGGGTGAACGCGATCTCCTGCGCGGGCGAGGCACCGGCCTCGGCCATGTGGTAGCCGGAGATCGAGATCGTGTTCCACTTCGGGATCTCGGCCCTGCAGTACTTGAAGATGTCGGCGATCAGCCGCAGCGAGGGCTTCGGCGGGAAGATGTACGTGCCGCGGGCGATGTACTCCTTGAGCACGTCGTTCTGGATGGTGCCGGTCAGCTTGTCCGCCGGGACGCCCTGCTCCTCGCCGACGAGCTGGTAGAGCAGGAGGAGGAGCGCGCCGGGAGCGTTGATCGTCATCGACGTGGAGACCTTGTCCAGCGGGATCCCGTCGAACAGGACGCGCATGTCGTCGATCGAGTCGATGGCGACGCCGACCTTGCCGACCTCGCCGTGCGCGATCGGGGCGTCGGAGTCGTGGCCCATCTGGGTCGGCAGGTCGAAGGCGACCGACAGGCCCATGGTGCCGTTGGCGATGAGCTGCTTGTAGCGGGCGTTGGACTCGACGGCGGTGCCGAAGCCGGCGTACTGCCGCATGGTCCAGGGCCGGCCGGTGTACATCGAGGGGTACACACCGCGCGTGAAGGGGTACGAGCCCGGCTCACCCAGCTTCTCGGCGGGATCCCATCCGTCCAGGGCGTCCGGTCCGTAGACCGGCTCGATGGGCAGCCCCGACTCCGACTCGCGCGCCATCCGTTGTGCCTCCCGATAGACCTGATTACTCAGCGGTACCGACCCTCGCGACGGACTGTAGTGGGGCGATGGAGGGCAGCGCGCTGGGACCTTCCTCACAGGATGCGCACTCTGTTCCCCAGGTGCGCAACCGCAGGCGCGCGGGAAGCATCCCTACGTACACACGACACACCCCGGGGGGAAACGATGAAGCGGTCCACGTCCGTCATACGCAGAGTGGTCCTGGCGGCCGCGGCGGTGGCACTCGCCGCCGGCTGCACGCCGGACGCGGCGGGTACCGGACCCGGTACGGGTACGGCTCCCGCGCCGAGCTCGACCGCGCCCGGGACCTCGTCCCCGAGCGCGACGCCCACCACGGACGACAAGCCGCCGTCCCCCAGCGCCAAGCCCTCCACCGCGACGCCCGCGCCGAAGCGCCTCATGGGCGACGGCGACGAGAACGAGCAGGTGCGCGAGCTCCAGGCGCGGCTGCGGCAGCTCGACTTCTTCGACCGGGCGCCCACCGGTTTCTACGGGACGATGACCGCGGGCGCGGTCAAGAAGTTCCAGGCGCGCCGGGGGCTGCCGCAGACGGGCTCGGTGGACGAGAAGACCTGGCAGCAGCTGCTCTCCGTGACCCACAAGCCGACCGCCGACGAGCTGAAGCCGTCGACGACGAACAAGCTGGACACCCCGGACCCGCGGTGCATGACCGGCCGGGTGATGTGCATCAGCAAGGAGAGCCGGACGCTGGCCTGGATGATCGACGGCAAGGTCGTCTCGTCGATGGACGTCCGCTTCGGCTCGGAGAACACGCCGACCCGTGAGGGCCTCTTCAAGGTCGACTCCAAGAGCCGCGACCACGTCTCGACGATCTACCACACGCCCATGCCGTACGCGATGTTCTTCAGCCGCGGCCAGGCCGTGCACTTCTCGGCGGACTTCGCGGCCCGCGGCTACGCCGGGGCCTCGCACGGCTGCGTCAACGTCCGGGACCGGGTCAAGCTCTCCGCACTCTTCGACCAGGTGAAGGTCGGCGACAAGGTCGTCGTCCACTGGTAGGACGGCGGGCTGCCCGGGGAATCTCTGCGGGAGGAAGAAGGGGCGCGGGTGGGACCGGGGGAACGTGTCCCACCCGCGCCGGGTGCGCGGAGCCGTAGGTACGGGGGGAACCCCGGCTCTCTGCGCGGCCGATGACCAGTCGGCATTACGTACTGCGCCGACGGGCCGAGAAGTGTTACACCCCGAGCGGGACGCGTGCCTCGGCGGTTATTCCGGCGGACAGCGCGAGGGTGGCGCCGGCCTGGATCCGGGCGTCCGGGAGGACGCTTCCGGCCCGGTTCCCGGAGTCGGTGGAGCCGCTGACGGTGCCGTTGGAGGTGCCGTTGGACCCGCCCTGCGAGCCGCCGTTGCGGTCGCTGTCGGAGTCGGGGTCGCCCTTGTCCTCGTCGCCCTTGGTGTCGCCCTGGGAGCCGCTCTGGCCGCCTTCCTGGGGCGTACCGGTGTCGCCGGAGAGGATCCGGTCGCAGTAGACCCGCAGGGTCTCGCCCTTGCGCAGGGTGCTCGTGAGCCGCTGCCGGCCGGCGGCGTCGAGCTTCCCCGTGCGGTAGTCGCGGCAGGCGGTGAGGGCCTTCTCGCGGGAATCGGCCGAACCGGTGTCGACGCCGCCCGTGGGCGTCCTGCCGGGCCTCGGGGTACCCGTACCCGGGACGGCCGTGCCGCCCCCGTCCGGGACGCGGGGGGTCGGGGCGGTGGACCCGGAGTCGGCCGAGGGGGACGAGCCGGGCGTGGGGTCGCCGCCGCCCGGTTCCGTCGGGGGTGCCTCGGGGTCCTGGCGTATGCCGGGCTCCTTCGAAACGAGCGGGTCCGTGGTCTCCCCCGCCGAGACGGAGCTCGAGGGCGCCGGGCCGACCAGCGGCAGCACACCCGTGCCGGCGGCGACGGCGACGCCGCCGACCGTGACGGCGGCGACCGCGGCGGCCAGTCCGTACCGCACGGAACGTCCCCAGCGGCGCGCCGGGGCGGTGAGGGGGTCGAGCCGGACCCGGCCCAGATCGGACGCGGGCGCGCCGGCGGCCGCCTTGGCGGCCACCCGCTCGGCGGTGGCCCTGCGGAAGGCGGCGAGCGCCGCCGCCTCGCCCGGCAGTTCGGACTGCGCGGCCGGCGGGACGGCGGGGACACGGGCCGTTCCGAGGGCCTCGGCGAGGCGCTCGGCCTGGGCGCGCGCACGGTCGTCGACGGCCTCGACCGGCTCGCCGCGGAGCAGCCGCTCCGCGGCCTCCTGGTCGAGCCACTGGTACCGCTCGTCGGCCATCACATGTCCTTCTGCGTACGCGGACGTGATTGCGTCACACCGCCGGGGGCCACGGACCCCGGTGCGCGCCCGCGTTGCGGAGGGACGCCGTCCAGTGGGACGGCGGTTCCCGCACCGTCGTCCTGTCCGCCGTGCCCGCCGTCGGCTCCGAGGAGTTCGGCGAGCTTCTTGAGTCCCCGGTGCGCGGCGGTGCGCACGGCGCCGGGGCGCTTGCCCAGGGTGTCGGCGGCGCTCTTGGCGTCGAGTCCGACGACGACGCGCAGGACGACGGCCTCGGCCTGGTCCTGCGGGAGCTGGGCGATCAGGTGCATGGTGTCGCCGGTGGCGAGCGCCTCCAGGGCCTCGCCGGCCGTGTCGGACTCGGAGGGCTTGTCGGCGAGCTCGGTCTCGTCGCCGCCGACGGCGGGACGGCGGCCGCGCATCCGGATGTGGTCGAGGGCGCGGTTGCGGGCGATCCGGGCCGCCCAGCCGCGGAACCGGTCCGCGTCGCCGTCGAAGCGGTCGAGGTCGCGGGCTATCTGGAGCCAGGACTCGGAGGCGACGTCCTCGGCGTCCGCCTCGCCGACCAGTGTGCGTATGTAACCGAGCAGCCGGGGTTGCACGGCGCGGTACACAGTACGGAAGGCGTTCTCGTCCCCGTCCTGCGCAGCGAGCACCGCGGCCGTCAACTCCGCGTCGTCCCCCAGCACTCCCCAAACCCTGTTCGTCGGTGACGTGGTCGCGCCCCGCATCATCGCGGCTGGTCACCACCGCCACGCAGCCTCGCGCACCTGCACGCTACGTGGTGTCGTGGTGTCCCGTCCACGCGGTCCGGGGTCTTTGTACAACTTGGAACCTCCGGGCGGTCCGAGAGGGTGTGACAGAAACCGCACCGGCGGCGCAGAGAGGAGTACGGAGCCGTGCTGCGGCTCCGTGGACGACGACCGGGGCCTCTCCTGTGGGGGGTGGCGGCCCCGGTCGTCTCCCATTTCCCCCCATTTCCCCCTTCCTCTTTCCTTCTTTTCTCACTCTTTCTCGTGATGTCTCGCTTCCCGGGGCGCAGTACATCCTTCGAGTGTCAACCGACCGTTGACAGTGGAGGAGTGTCAACCTAAGGTTGCCTCATGACGAATCCAGTCGGCATGAATGTCCCTGTCCGTCTCGACGAACTCATCGAAGCCATCAAGAAGGTCCACCCGGACGCCCTCGAACAGCTCTCCGGCGCGGTCATCGCGGCGGACCACCTCGGCGACGTCGCCGACCACCTCATCGGCCACTTCGTGGACCAGGCCCGGCGCTCCGGCGCCTCCTGGACCGACATCGGCCGCAGCATGGGCGTCACCCGCCAGGCGGCCCAGAAGCGCTTCGTCCCCAAGGAGCCGGGCGCCGCCACGATGGACCCGAACTCCGGGTTCAGCCGCTTCACCCCGCGCGCCCGCAACGTGGTCGTGGCCTCGCAGGAGGAGGCCCGGGCGGCCTCCCACGCACAGATCCAGACCGGTCACCTCATCCTCGGCCTGCTCGCCGACCCCGAGTCGCTCGCCATGCGGTGGCTGACCGGGCACGACGTGACGGAGAAGGCGGTGCGGGACGCGGTGACCCCGACGCTGCCGCCGCGGACCGAGGACATCCCGGCCCTGATCCCGTTCGACGCGGACACGAAGAAGGTCCTGGAGCTGACGTTCCGCGAGGCCCTGCGCCTCGGGCACAACTACGTCGGCACCGAGCACATCCTGCTCGCCCTCATGGAGCACGAGGACGGGCAGGGCGTGCTGAGCGGGCTCGGCCTGGACAAGGCCACGGCCGAGCGGGAGATCGCGGAGACGATCGCCTCGATCGCGATCCAGGCCCCGGAGGCCTGACGGTCAGGCGGTGCGGGCCCGGCGGGAGACGACCGCGCGCAGCACCCGGCCGCCCTCGACCGAGAGTTCACGTGCCCGGCGCAGTCCGGTCGGGCCGTGGGCGACCGTCTCGAGGACGGCCTGCTGACGGCGGAGTTCCCCGGCGAGCAGCGGGCCCGCGCCGTCCGCGTCCCCGGCCCGGCAGCGCTCGACGAGGCCGTCGGGCACGCCGGCCGCGTCGAACCGCCCGTGCAGGGCGAGCGCCGCGGCGGAGCAGTCCCCGGCCCAGGCGCGCAGGGCCTCGGCGGTCCAGGCCGGCGGGGCTTCGGCGAGCATCGCGCGTACGGCCCCGGCCTCCTCCGTACCATCGACGTCCAGCTCGACGCGGGCCTTGGCGACGGCCTCGCCCCAGGCGCCGCCGTCGCCGCGCGCGACGGCCGCCCACACGGGGCGCAAGGCGTCGGCCTTGTCGGGGGCGAGCAGCGGCAGACAGCGGTCGAGGCAGGCGAGTCCGGCCGCGGCCAGTCCTCGCTCGTCAGCCCCGTCGATCAGTTCCAGCAGGCTCCGGCCGTTCACCGACGTCATGGACGCCTCCTCGCCACCCGATGCGGACGCAGTACTTCCACTACTGCGCCGGGGGGCGCTTTTTCGTCACTGCGCGGCCGGAATCATGCCAGTGGCCTTGGCGTGCTGCATAGAGGTCAGACGGCGGACGAACTGGATCGCGAGGACGGCGGCGACGATGTCGAGGCCGTAGCCCACGAGGGACCAGACGGTCGCGATGTCGTACGCCTCGGAGGTCTCGGCCGCGTCGTACATCTTGGTGGACACCCAGTTCACCATGTTGGCGCCGATCAGGAACGACCACCAGCTGTTGAGCAGCGTCAGCTCCCGCTTGCCGTCGGCGGCGTACGGCTGCCAGCGGCTGGCCCGCCAGATCTCGACGGCGACCGCCCGCGGGATCCAGAAGTTGCCGATCGGGATGAACCAGCTGCCGATGGCGTAGCCCGGCGTCCGGGTCTGCAGGTCGGAGGCCCAGACCTCGGCGTTGTTCCGCACGCGGTGGAACCAGATGATGAAGACGACCGCGGTCGCCACGTACACCGTGAACGCCATGCCGTAGGCCACGACCAGGTTCCCCGCCCCGAGGTCGGCCGGGTCGGCGGAGTCCCAGTCCCCGCCCGCGAGACTGCGGACGTCGACCAGGCCGAGAACGACGTCGAAGACGATGTTGCCCGCGAGCAGGGCGACGACGGCCTTCGAGAGGCCGTTCGGGTTCTTGAGCATGCGCATGTGGTGGGTTCCCCCCAAGGAACGAGCGGCGGCCACTCGGCCGCCGCCGGGGGAACGTACGCGATCCGGACCGATCGCGTCCACGACAAAAGTCAGGACACCTTCGCCGCCAGCGCCTTGAACTGCTCCCAGGTCAGCGTCGGTTTCGACGGGTCCCAGAGCTTCTGGGCGAGGGCCGTGAGCGGGAGGCGGATGCCGGCCGCCACCTGGGCCTGCGTCTGGGCCCTCGGCAGGTCGCCCCAGACCGCGAAACGCGCGCCGAGGATCTGGGAGTCGTACCGCGCCGGCACGGGGGTCCTGCCGCGCACGACGAGCGGCGTCCACTCCTCGTAGATCCGGCGGCCCGTGGGGTACGTGAACTTATTGGGCTGGCCGAGGACGTAGTACAGGTACAGGTCGTTGAGGTTGACCAGCTTGCGGCCCGCGCTCAGGTACGAGACGGGCTGCCGGGCGCCGATCTCCTTGCCCGTCCAGTACTCGACCTCGATGTCCTTCGCCGCGGTCGCCACGCCGCCCGTGAAGAAGCCGTCGTTCCAGGCCTTGGGGATCTTGCCGGCGGGCCGGACGACGGCCGCGCGGTCGTTGAGCCAGCCCGTGGCGAGGTCCTGCACGCGGCCGGAGGGCCCGTACTTCGCGCGCGCGGCCCGCGCCAGCTGCGGGTAGGTCACCTCGGGGTTCTTCGACATGAGGGCGACGTACTCGTCGGCGCCGATGTGGAACCAGGCCCCGGGGAACAGCTGGGAGTACTCGCGCAGCAGGTCGTCGACGATCCGGGCCGAGTCGGGGTCGGAGATGTCCACGGCCCCGCGCGGGGTCCGCCCGCTCGCGCTGACGAGCTGGAGGTCCGGGTGCGCGGCGATGACGGCGCCGAGGTGTCCCGGCGAGTCGATCTCGGGGACGACGGTGATGTGCCGGCTCGCCGCCAGAGCGAGGATCCGGCGGACCTCGGCCTTGGTGAGGTGCTGGGCCGAGACGACC
The DNA here is from genome assembly GCF_056435185.1 of Streptomyces sp. NPDC044003. Classification (NCBI taxonomy): domain Bacteria; kingdom Bacillati; phylum Actinomycetota; class Actinomycetes; order Kitasatosporales; family Streptomycetaceae; genus Streptomyces; species Streptomyces sp. NPDC044003. The sequence continues at coordinate 926,176 of NZ_JBWKFA010000001.1, forward strand.
TCGGGGTGGCTCTGGGACTCGATCCGGAAGCCCTGGTCGTCGGAGAAGTGCAGCCCCAGCTGGTTCAGCTTGAGGTCGCCCATCTCGCGGATGCGGTCCTCCAGCCAGGCGGCGGTGAAGGGCTTGCGGGCGATGTCGACGTTGAGTCCGCGCTGCGGCTTCGCGGGCCGGTCGGTGACGGTCCCCTCGGGTATCGCGCCGGTGGCCTTGACCGACTGCTTGAGGGTGCGGGTGCCGTAGAAGACCCCGGCCTCGTCGGGGCCCGCGATCCGGACGCGGCCGTCACGGACCGTCAGGGTGTACGACTCGGGGGCGCCCGTCCCGCCCACGGCCAGCTCCACGTCCCCGGGTCCGGCCGCGGCGGCGCCCCGGTACGGGATGCCGAGCTCCCCCGCGATCAGCCGGCCCTCGTCGGCGAGGGCCTCGCTGTTCGCGGCGAGGACGACCCCGCCCGTGGGCGCGGGCTTCCAGCCGGGACCGCGGGCGGCCTCGTGGGCGCGGACGGAGGGGATGGTGCGGGGCGCCGTGGAGAGGGGGTAGGTCTTCGTGGGCGTCGGTGTCGGTGTCGGGCTCGGCGGTACGGCGCTCGTGGGCGCGCTGCTCGCGGAGGTGCCGGTGCCGCCCGGACCTGACGGAGAACCGTTCGAGCAGGCCGCCACGGTGGCCAGCGCCACCGCGGTCGCCAGGAGGGCGGGGCCCCGGCGAGGCACCCGTGGGGAGTAACGCATCATGGAGAATCCTCCCGTACGGACGGCCGTCCGACCAATCGGGGGACCGCCGGGAAGGCCGGAACCCGATCGTCCATCACATGTTCCGAAACTCTCCCTTCCGGGTGAAATTCGCGCATCCGTCGGACACTTCCCTCATCCCGTCGATAACGTTGCGTCACGCCCACCCCACCCGTCCCGGAGCACCGGAGTCCACGCTGACCAGCGACACCCACGCCCCCTGCCGGAAGCCGGGCTCCACGGACACGCCTGCGATACCTGCCCAGCAGGGCGCGGCCCGGCACCTCTCCGGGCTCGTCCGCTTCAACGCCGCGCCGGCCGGGGCCGTGGAGGCGCTCCTGTTCGACTGCTGCGCGAGCCGACGCTGGGCCGAACGAGTGAGCGCGCACCGCCCCTACCCGACGCTCGACGCACTGCTCGCCGCCGCGGACGAGGCCTCCTACGACCTGTCACGGGCCGAGCTGGACGAGGCGCTCGCCGCCGAGTCCGCCGCCGCCCCGCACCCCGACGCCCCGCCGGCGGCCCTGATGGCGCTGGGCGCCGCGCACGCCGCGTACGAGAGCCGCTTCGGGCACGCCTTCGTGATCAGCCTGGACGGGGTGCGGCCCGACGAGCGGCTCGACCGGGTACTGGCCGGTATCCGGTCACGTCTCGGCAACGAACCGGAGGAGGAGCGGGTGGTGGCCGCCGACGAACTGCGCCGGCTCGCCCGCGCCCGCCTCACCTTCGGCCTCACCACACCGTGAATTCGTCCGGAATAGGGCGATTCAGGCCTGTGCGATAGGCCGTCCGTGCCTGTTTGATCACACCGATGGACCCCGCGCGAGCGAACCGACGAGTCGTCGCTACGATGACCGGGGCCGGTGGACCGTACCCGGCCGGGTCAGACCGACAGAGAAGCCGGCCGACCCCGATCCCCGCTCCCGGAGGGTTTTTCCGTGCCGGCTGGAACGCTGTACCGCGGCCGGGAAGGAATGTGGTCCTGGGTGGCTCATCGAGTCACCGGCGTCCTCATCTTCTTCTTCCTGTTCGTACACGTGCTGGACACCGCTCTCGTCCGCGTCTCCCCCGAGGCGTACGACGAGGTCGTCGCGACCTACAAGACGCCGATCGTCGCTCTTCTGGAGTACGGCCTGGTCGCCGCCATCCTCTTCCACGCGCTGAACGGCCTCCGGGTCATCGCCGTGGACTTCTGGTCCAAGGGCCCGCGCTACCAGAAGCAGATGCTCTGGACCGTCGTGGGTGTCTGGGTCGTGCTGATGGCGGGTGCCGTCTACCCCGTCCTCAACCACGCCGCACGTGAACTGTTCGGGAGCTGACGCCACTCATGTCTGCTGACACCTCCACCGCGATCGGCCCCGTCGAGGGCGGCGCGCACTACGACGTGGACAACCCCGCGCCGTACATCGAGGCCCCCCGCAAGCGCACGGGCAAGACCCCGCGAGCGACCCGCGGCAACTTCGAGATGGCCGCATGGCTCTTCATGCGCCTCTCCGGCGTGGTCCTCGTCGTCCTGGTCATCGGCCACCTGCTGATCCAGCTCGTGCTGGACGGCGGCGTCTCCAAGGTCGGCTTCGCCTTCGTGGCCGGCCGCTGGGCGTCCCCGTTCTGGCAGGTCTGGGACCTGCTGATGCTCTGGCTCGCCATGCTGCACGGCGCCAACGGCCTCCGCACGGTCATCAACGACTACGCGGAGCGGGCCAACACGCGCCTGTGGCTCAAGGGCCTGCTGTACACCGCCACGGTGTTCACCATCCTTCTGGGCACGCTGGTGATCTTCACCTTCGACCCGAACATCCGCTAGGCACGGGGCTGAGGTAATCCACGCCATGAAGATCCACAAGTACGACACCGTCATCGTCGGCGCCGGTGGCGCCGGCATGCGCGCCGCCATCGAGTCGACGAAGCGCAGCCGCACCGCCGTGCTGACGAAGCTCTACCCCACCCGCTCCCACACGGGCGCCGCGCAGGGCGGCATGGCCGCCGCGCTGGCGAACGTGGAGGAGGACAACTGGGAGTGGCACACCTTCGACACGGTCAAGGGCGGTGACTACCTGGTCGACCAGGACGCCGCCGAGATCCTGGCGAAGGAGGCCATCGACGCCGTCCTCGACCTGGAGAAGATGGGCCTGCCGTTCAACCGGACGCCCAACGGGACGATCGACCAGCGCCGCTTCGGCGGTCACTCCCGCAACCACGGCGAGGCCCCGGTCCGCCGGTCCTGCTACGCCGCGGACCGCACCGGCCACATGATCCTCCAGACGCTGTACCAGAACTGCGTCAAGGAGGGCGTGGAGTTCTTCAACGAGTTCTACGTCCTGGACCAGCTGATCACCGAGGTCGACGGGGTCAAGCACTCCGCCGGCGTCGTCGCCTACGAGCTGGCCACCGGCGAGATCCACATCTTCCAGGCGAAGGCCGTGATCTACGCCTCCGGCGGCACCGGCAAGTTCTTCAAGGTGACCTCCAACGCCCACACCCTGACCGGTGACGGCCAGGCCGCCTGCTACCGCCGCGGTCTGCCCCTGGAGGACATGGAGTTCTTCCAGTTCCACCCGACGGGCATCTGGCGCATGGGCATCCTGCTGACGGAGGGCGCCCGTGGTGAGGGCGGCATCCTCCGCAACAAGGACGGCGAGCGCTTCATGGAGAAGTACGCGCCGGTCATGAAGGACCTCGCGTCCCGTGACGTCGTCTCCCGCTCCATCTACACGGAGATCCGTGAGGGCCGCGGCTGCGGTCCCGAGGGCGACCACGTCTACCTGGACCTGACGCACCTTCCGCCGGAGCAGCTCGACGCCAAGCTCCCGGACATCACCGAGTTCGCCCGTACGTACCTCGGCATCGAGCCGTACACGGACCCGATCCCGATCCAGCCCACCGCGCACTACGCCATGGGCGGCATCCCGACGAACGTCGAGGGTGAGGTCCTGAGCGACAACACGACGGTCGTCCCCGGCCTGTACGCCGCCGGCGAGGTCGCCTGTGTCTCCGTGCACGGCGCCAACCGTCTCGGCACCAACTCGCTGCTCGACATCAACGTCTTCGGCAAGCGCTCCGGCATCGCCGCCGCCGAGTACTCCGCCAAGCACGACTTCGTCGAGCTGCCGGAGAACCCGGAGGCGCTCGTCGTCGCGACGATCGACAAGCTGCGCAACTCCACGGGTCACGAGCGGGTCGCGGACATCCGCCGCGAGCTCCAGGAGACGATGGACGCCAACGTGATGGTGTTCCGCACGGAGCAGACCATCAAGACGGCCGTCGAGAAGATCGCCGAACTGCGCGAGCGCTACGAGAACGTGTCCATCCAGGACAAGGGCAAGCGCTTCAACACCGACCTCCTGGAGGCCATCGAGCTGGGCAACCTGCTCGAACTGGCCGAGGTCATGGCCGTCTCGGCCCTGGCGCGCAAGGAGTCCCGCGGCGGTCACTACCGCGAGGACTACCCGAACCGCGACGACGTCAACTTCATGCGCCACACCATGGCGTACCGCGAGGTCGGCGAGGACGGCTCCGAGACCGTCCGTCTCGACTACAAGCCGGTCGTCCAGACCCGCTACCAGCCGATGGAGCGTAAGTACTGATGGCTACCCCCGTACTGGACAAGGTCGAGGCGGAGTCCGCCGCCTCCCCGTACATCACGGTCACGATGCGGATCCGCCGCTTCAACCCCGAGGTGTCGGACGCCGCGGTCTGGGAGGACTTCCAGATCGAGATCGACCCGAAGGAGCGTGTCCTCGACGCCCTTCACAAGATCAAGTGGGACGTCGACGGCACGCTGACGTTCCGCCGCTCCTGCGCGCACGGCATCTGCGGCTCCGACGCGATGCGGATCAACGGCAAGAACAGGCTCGCCTGCAAGACGCTGATCAAGGACATCAACCCGGAGAAGCCGATCACGGTCGAGGCCATCAAGGGCCTGACGGTCCTGAAGGACCTCGTGGTCGACATGGAGCCGTTCTTCCAGGCGTACCGGGACGTCATGCCGTTCCTGGTCACCAAGGGCAACGAGCCGACGCGCGAGCGTCTGCAGTCCGCCGAGGACCGCGAGCGCTTCGACGACACCACCAAGTGCATCCTGTGCGCCGCGTGCACCTCGTCCTGCCCGGTCTTCTGGAACGACGGCCAGTACTTCGGTCCGGCCGCGATCGTCAACGCGCACCGCTTCATCTTCGACTCGCGTGACGAGGCGGGCGAGCAGCGCCTGGAGATCCTGAACGACAAGGACGGCGTGTGGCGCTGCCGCACGACGTTCAACTGCACGGACGCGTGCCCGCGTGGCATCGAGGTCACCAAGGCCATCCAGGAAGTGAAGCGCGCGCTGATCACGCGTCGTTTCTGACCTCCGGCACTGCGGGAAAGCCCGCTTCTGTACGCTGCGGCGTGCAGGAGCGGGCTTTTTTTCTTTGTGGAGGACGGGGACAGATGAGCGAGCCGAACCCTTACGCGGACGGTGAGTACAAGTGGGGGCCCGGGCAGCAGGGCGGAACGCCCGGGGGCCCGGCGTACGGATACCCGCAGGACGCGACGCCCGGGGCGCCCGCGTACGGGTACCCGCAGACCCCGCCGCCCTACCAGCCGACCGTGGCGGCGGGCGTGCCGGTGCCGCCGCAGCACGCGCCGGCGGGCGGGGGTGCGCCGGTGCTGAGCCTCGGTGACATCACCGTGGTCGGCGACCAGATCATCACGCCGGCCGGGAACATGCCCCTCAAGGGCGCCGTGTGGAACGCGATGGACATGTCGCGGACCGAGGAGAAGCTGCCGACGGTCGCGATCGTCCTCGCGGTCATCTTCTTCCTCTTCTGCCTGCTCGGCCTGCTGTTCCTGCTGATGAAGGAGAAGACCACGACCGGCTTCATCCAGGTCACGGTGACCAGCGGCGGGCGCCACCACTCGACGATGATCCCGGCGACGGGCCCGGACACCTTCCACCACATCATGGGGCAGCTCAACTACGCGCGCTCGCTGTCCATGTGACGGGTGGTGTTCAGCCGCCGACGAGCGGGACGAGTCTGAGGAAGACGACCTCGGTCTCCGGACCCACCGTCACCGTCTCGTCGAGCTCCTCGACCTGACGGTCGCCCACCAGGACGAGGAAGCCGTTGCGCCCGAAGGCCTCGACTGCCCGGGCGAAGGCCGTGTCGTCGGTCGTCTCGTGCTCGACCCTGCGGCGGATCAACTCCCGCAGGGTGAGCCGCTCTTCCGCGACCGGCAGGCGGGGGCCGGCCGTGCGGGCCCCCGAGGTCGTCTCGTCGACGAAGGTCACCATTCCCATGCCCAGCAGGGTAGGGACGGCCACTGACAGCGCCCCCACCACGGCGTGGGCTCAGGCGTGCCAGGCCTGGGCGGGGCCGCCCGCCTCGGCCTCGACCATGATCCGGCGGAGCATGCCGTTGAGCAGGTCGCGCTCCTCGGGAGCGAGGACGCCGAGCAGTCGCTCCTCCTCGTGGCCGAGGACGTCCATCGCGCCGAGCCAGGTCTCGCGGCCGGAGGCGGTGAGTTCGACGACGACCCGGCGCCGGTCGGTGGTGGACTGGGTGCGGCGGACGAAGCCGCGCTTCTCCAGGGCGTCGAGGCGCCCGGAGACGGAGGCGGGGGCCAGGTCGAGGTCCTGGGCGAGTTCGGAGGGGGCGGCGCTGCCGCCGCGGCCCGCGAGCTTGTGGAGGGTGTCGAACTCGTGGCGTTCCAGGTCGAAGTCGACGAGGGACTGCTCCCTGACCCGGCGCAGATGGACCGAGAGCTTCTTCATCCGGGTGACCGCGCCCTCGACGACGGGGTCGAGGCCGGGCAGGACGGGCTGCCAGCGGGCGACGTGCTCGTCGGTCCAGTCGCGCGGTTCCTGCTGTTCCTCGGGGTGCGCCATGGGGTGATCGTACGTCGGCGGCGGCCTCCGCCCCCCTCGAAGTATTTCGTTGACGAATTATTCGGCACCGAAATACTCTGCGGTCCATGGCCACCGCCCCCGAACGCCTCGTCGCGTCCCCGACCGTCCCCCACCCCCTGCGCACCCGCTCCTTCCGCCTCCTCTTCACCGGCCGCGCCCTCTCCCTCCTCGGCGACGCCGCCATCCCCGCCGCCCTCGCCCTCGCCGTCCTGGAGGCCACCGGCTCCACCTCGGCGCTCGCCCTGGTCCTCGGCTGCGCGATGGTCCCCAAGCTGCTCCTGCTCCCGCTGGGAGGCGTCGTCGGCGACCGCTTCGACGCCCGTACGGTCGCGCTCACCACGGACCTCGTACGCTGCGCCACCCAGCTCCTCGTCGGCATCCAGCTGCTCGGCGGCGCCCCCAGCCTCGCCGTCCTCGCCGTCGCCGAGGCCCTCGGCGGCGCGGCCGGAGCCTTCGCCATGCCGACCGGCTCGCCCCTGATCAAGGGCACGGTGGAGGCGGAGTCGCTGCACCGGGCCAACGCGGCGATGGGCGTCGCCCAGAGCGCCACCCGCCTCGCCGGACCCGCGCTCGCCGGCACCCTCGTCCTGACCGTGGGTCCCGGCTGGGCCTTCGTCCTGGACGCGGCCACCTTCGCCGTCAGCGCACTGCTCCTGACGGCCGTACGGGTGAAGCGGGTCCCGATCCCGCGCCGTTCGCTCCGCGCCGACCTCGCCGAGGGCTGGCAGGAGGTCCGCTCCCGCGACTGGTACTGGACCAGCCTCATCGGCCACAGCGCCTGGAACGGCGCCGCCGCCGTCCTGATGACCCTCGGACCCGCGATCGCCGTGCAGCGACTCGGCGGCGGCACCACCTGGGTCGTCCTCCTCCAGGTCGGCGCCGTCGGCTTCCTCCTCGGGGCCCTGCTCGCCGACCGGATCCGACCCCGGCGCCCGATCCTCACCGCGAACCTCGGCCTCGCCACGTACGCGCTGCCGCTGGTGCTGCTCGCCCTCGCCGCACCCGCACCGCTGACGATCGCGGCGTACGGGCTCGCGCAGGCGGGGCTCGGCTTCCTCTCCCCCGTGTGGGAGACCGCCGTCCAGCGCGCCGTGCCCGCCCACGCGCTCGCCCGGGTCACCTCGTACGACTGGCTGCTCTCGCTGGCCGCGATGCCCCTGGGCTACGCCCTGGCCCCGCTCGCGGCCTCGGCGTGGGGCCCCGAAGTGCCGCTGCTGGCCGCCGCGGTGGTGGTCGGCGGGTGCTGCGTGGGCACGGCGCTGGTGCCGGGGGTGAGGCGGTTCACGTAGGAGTGTCAGTGGGGTCCTCTACCGTCGGGGGCATGGTGGGGATCACGAGCCCGCGCGACGGGCTGATGGAGGCGGTGCGCCTCGAGCGCGCCGAAGGGCCGGGTCCGGTCGAGCAGTTCATGGACGGGCTGGACGCGGCGGGGCTGCGGGCGTGCGCGCCCGTGCTCCAGCGCCTGGCATTTCGCCCGGCATACCTGGAGGTGGCCTCGGCGGCCCTCGCGGAGCTGGACGAGCAAAAGTTGGACTGGACGGAGGAGGAGTCCGATCTGCTCCTCGCCCAACTGGTCGGGAAGGACGCGGAGGGAGCCCCGCACGAGGTGCAGGAGGACTTCTTCGACGTCGTGCCGATCGCCCTGGCGGCGGCCGAGCGGGTGGCCTCGCAGGGTGGCGAGTACGACCGGGCGCGGCTGCGGGCGCTCCGGCTCCTGACGGACCGCGACACCGTCTACCACCGGGGCGCGGAGTACGAGGGGATACGGGGCCGGATCGACGCGCTCCTGGCCCGCGAGCCGGCGGTGGTGCCCGGCCGGCTCCCCCGGCAGCTGCTCGACGCGCTCGACGACTACGGGCCGGCGATGCGCGCCCTGCACGGGGAGCTGCTCGCGGGGGCGGGCGTGGCCGAGTTCCTCGGGCACTGCGCCCTCCTGGACAAGCCGCGCGCCACCCGGGTCTGGCGTCGCCGGTCCGCCGCGCTGCTCGCCGGGGCCGAGCAGGGTCCGGTGGTGGTGCGATGCCTCCTCGAGGGGTTCCTCGCGCAGGAGGAGCACCGGCTGAGCGATCTCGGTCCCTGGTCCATGAGTTCCTGGGGGCTCACCGGCGGGCCCAACACCGACCTGGTCCGCGGCCTGTTGTGGGCGGCGCTCGACATCGACGCCGAGTGGGTGGTGCCGGCGGTGGGGGCCGTCGCGCGCCACGCGGGGACGGGCACGGGCGGCTTCGGCGGCACCTGCCGCAGCCAGCCGCTGGCCACGACCGCCGTCGCCGTGCTCGGGGAGTGCGGGGGCGCCCGGGGCGAGGAGGCCGTGCAGTGGCTCGGACGGCTGCCGAGGTCGGTGAAGAACCGGACGGTGAACAAGGGCATCGCCAAGGCCCTGGAGGCGGTCGCCGCACGCGCCGGGCTCACCCCGTCGATGCTCCGCGAGCGGGGGGTCGCGACGCTCGGTCTGGACGGGCGCGGGGTCCGGGAGGTGCCGCTCGGGGCGTACACGGCGGAGCTGGCGGTACGGGAGCCGGGCACGGTCGCGCTGTCCTTCAGGGGCCCGGAGGGGAGGCTCCTGAAGACGGCGCCGAAGGAGGTCAGGGAGGCGCGCGCCGAGGACTTGAAGGAGGTCAGGGCCGGGGCCAAGGAGCTGAAGGCGCTGGTCGCCGCCGAGCGGTCCCGCCTTGAGGAGCACCTCGCGGCGGGGACGGTCTGGCCGGCGGAGGACTGGCAGCGGTACTACGTCGACCACCCGGTGACCGGGTCTCTGGCCCGTGCCCTGCTCTGGGAGGTCACGGAGGACGTCGAGGAGCCGTGGACGGCCGGCCTGCCGGAGCGCACCGGCGGCGGCTGGGCGCTCGCGGGCGAGGACGGGACGGCGCGTCCGGTGGGTCCGGGCGCCCGGCTGCGGCTGTGGCATCCGCTGCGGGCCGCGGGCGAGGAGGTCGCCGCGTGGCGGGCCTCGGTGACGGAGCGGGAGGAGCGCCAGCCGTTCAAGCAGGTGTTCCGCGAGGTGTACCCGCTGACTCCGGCGGAGCTCGTGACCGGCGCGTACTCCAACCGTTTCGCGGGGCACGTCCTGCGGTACGGGCAGGCGCGGGCGCTGATGACCGAGCGCGGCTGGGCGGGGAACCACCTGGGGTACTTCTCGGACGGCTGGTCCTCGGAGCTCGTGAAGGAGCTGCCCGTGCCGGGCGAGCTGCCGGCCGGCGAGGGGGTGCGCTGGCGGGCCCGGTTCTTCGTGGAGCTGGTCGACGAGGGCGCGAGCCGGGACGGGGTGGCGCGGCTCTGCTCCACGGACCAGGTGCGGTTCGAGAGGAGAACGGGCGCGCGGGGCGCCTGGGAGGCGGCCGCGCTCGCCGACGTACCGGCGCTGGTGCTTTCGGAGGCGCTGCGGGACGTCGACCTGTTCGTGGGGGTGGCGTCGATCGGGGCGGACCCGAACTGGCGGGACCGCGGGGAGGACCGGGCGTACGACGGGTACTGGGAGAGCTGGTCGTTCGGCGCGCTCACGGAGTCGGCGCTGATCCGGCGCGAGACGCTGGCCCGGCTGCTGCCCCGGACCCGGATCGCGGACCGGGTGGAGCTGACCGACCGCTTCCTGCGGGTGCGCGGCGAGCTGCGCGCGTACCGGATCCATCTGGGCTCGGGGAACGTGCTGATGGAGCCGGACGACAGCTATCTGTGCATCGTGGCCGACCGCGGGCGGGAGCGGGGGAAGGTGTTCCTGCCGTTCGAGGAGGACGGCGGGGTGTTGTCGGTGATCCTGTCGAAGGCGCTGCTGCTCGCCGCCGACGACCGGATCACCGACCCGACGATCACGGCGCAGATACGCCGGGGCTGAGCTCGGGGACCTGGGAGAGGAAGGCGAGGAGCAACCGGGCCGTCTCGTCCGGGCGTTCCAGGGCGGGGAGGTGGCCGGCCCAGTCGAGGTCGACGCGGCGCGCGGCGGGCAGGAGGTCTCCCAGCTCGTCGGCGACGGCCCGGAAGTCGGGCAGGTCGTGGGCGCCGACGGCCACGAGGGCGGGGGCCTCGATCCGGGCGAGGTCGTCGCGGGTGACCTCGGGGGCGACGGGGTGGTGCTCCTCGGGGGCGGCGAGCTGAAGGTCGAAGGCGCGCCGCTGTCCCTCCCGTACGAGGGCGCGGGCGGCCTCCGTGGCCTCGGGGCCGAGCCAGGTGTCGACGTTGAGCTCGACGGCGGCGTCGAGGTCGCCCGCCTCGATGAGCGCGTCCTCGCGGGCGCCCCAGGCGCGCAGTTCCGCGCTCGGCGCCATGCCGGGCATCGCGGGGCCGAGGAGCGCGAGGGCACGGACGCGTCCGGGGTGCAGGGCGGCGAGTTCGAGGGCGACCCGCCCGCCGAAGGAGGAGCCGACGACGGCGGCGTGCTCGGCGCCGAGGTGGTCGAGGAGTTCGCGCACGTCCTCGGCGTGGGTGTGCGGGGCGTCGATCGGGCTGTCGCCGAAGCCGCGGAGGTCGCAGCGGACGACACGGTGTCCCGCCCCGGCCAGCGCGTGGAACTGTCCGTCCCACATCCGGCGGTCGCAGACCCCGGAGTGCAGCAGGACGACGGTCGAGGGGCCGGTGCCGGCCAGGTCATGAGAGAGCGTCACCCGTCCGACCCTAAGCGCGGGGTCACCGCCGGGCCACCCCTTTACCCAAGTGACTTGAACACGTTCAAGAGGAGGTCTACAGTCATGCCTGCCAGCTTTTGAACGCGTTCAAGGGAGGGTGGGGCATGGACCTCACTGTCGTCGCGTACATCGTCTACCTGCTGATCAGCGTGGCCCTCACCATCTGGGTCGCCCGCACACTCAGCCGCAACGGAAGGATCTTCCTCTCCGACGTCCTGCACGGGAACGAGAAGCTCGCGGACGCCGTCAACCACCTCCTCGTGGTCGGCTTCTACCTCGTCAACTTCGGCTTCGTCGCCCTCTACCTGAGCCAGGACGCCGCCGTCCTCGACGCCCGGGCCCTCTTCGAGGCCCTCTCCGTCAAGCTCGGAGTCGTCCTGCTCGTCCTCGGCGTGATGCACCTGGGGAACGTGTACGTACTCAACAAGATCCGCCGCCGCGGAGTCATGGAGCGCGAGCAGGTGCCCCCCGTCGGCCCGCAGGGCTGGACCACGACCCCCAAGGGCGGCCCCTGGGCCCCGCCCGCGCCGCAGGCCTGACCATGGCGCCGGCCCCGGCGAACCCCACGACCCCCGTGGGACGTCTGACCGTGCTGTACGACGCCGACTGCCCGCTCTGCGTGCACCTCAGGCACTGGCTGCTGCGCCAGCGGCAGCTCGTCCCGCTCGACCTCGTACCCGCGGGATCGCAGCAGGCACGGCGCCTCTTCCCGGCCCTCGACCACACCGCGACGCTGCGGGAGATCACCGTGATCGGGGACCAGGGCCAGGTCTACCGGGAGACCGCCGCCTGGATCGTCTGCCTCTGGGCCCTGGCCGACCACCGGGCCAAGGCCCACTGGCTCTCCACCCCCGCGGGACAGCCCTTCGCCCGGGTGACCGTCCTGGCGGCCGCGAAATGGCGCGAGGCCCTCAAGGGGCCGGGAGCGGACGACCGGTCCTGCGGGGACGGGCACTGCGAGGTGCCCGGTCCGCCCGGTTAGGCTCGGCTCCGTGACGGAAGAGAAGAAGGCCCCCAAGAGCGAGCAGACCCGCACGCTCATCCTCGAAACCGCGCTCCGGCTGTTCAAGGAGCGCGGTTACGACAAGACGACGATGCGGGCCATCGCCCAGGAGGCCGGGGTCTCCGTCGGCAACGCGTACTACTACTTCTCCTCCAAGGAGCACCTCGTCCAGGGCTTCTACGACCGGATCGCCGAGGAACACCAGGCGGCCGTCGAGCCCATCCTGACCGGCCCCGAGAAGGACCTCACCGCCCGGATCCGCGGGGTCTACCTCGGCTGGCTCGACATCGCGGCGCCGTACCACGAGTTCGCGGCCCAGTTCTTCAAGAACGCCGCCGACCCGGACAGCCCGCTCAGCCCCTTCTCCCCCGAGTCGGAGGGCCCGCGCGAGGCCGCGATCGAGGTGCACCGGCGGGTCATCTCCGGAGCCTCGGTCAAGGTCGACCCGGAACTGAAGGAAGCACTCCCGCAGTTGCTGTGGCTCCAGCAGATGGGCCTCGTGCTGTTCTGGGTGTACGACCGCTCGGAGGACGCGGCGAACAGCCGGCGCCTGGTGGAGCGCCTCGCGCCGGTCACCGCCCGCGCGATCTCGCTCTCCCGCTTCCGGATCCTGCGCCCGCTGGTCAAGGAGACGCACGAGCTGCTCTCCGACTTCATGCCGACGGCGGCCGGAATGGCGGCCTCGGGCAAGCCCAAGAAGAAGGCGGGCCCGAAGCCGCAGGAGGAGGCCCCGTGAGGGTGCGGGCCTAGATCCAGCTGAGCTCCCACAGGCGCCAGATGCCGGTGCCGTCCGTCAGGTACTGGGAGCCGGAGACCGCCTCCGTGGAGAGGACGTAGTCCTTCTTCTGCCACAGCGGGACGAGCGGGACGTCGTTGGCGACCTCGTCCTGGATCTCCTTGAAGTCGCTCGTCGCGCGACCGCGGTCGCTGTACTGCTGCGTCGAGGAGATCAGGGTGTCGATCCGCTTGCTGGAGAAGCCGTTGTGCAGGGTGTTCTGGGTGCCGACGAGCGGCGCGGTGAAGCTGTCGGAGTCGGGGAAGTCGGGGAGCCAGCCCACGGGGTAGGCGTCGTAGCTGCCCTTCGCGTACCCCTTCTGGAAGCTCTGCCAGTCGGCCTCGACGACCTTGACCTCGAAGAGGCCGCTCTCCTCCAGCTGCCGCTTGATCTCGGTGGCCTCGGCGGCGTAGGTGGCGTCCTTGCGGAAGCCGTACGTGAACTTCACCGGCGTCTTGACGCCGGCCGCCCTCAGAAGGGACTTGGCCTTCTTCGCGCTCGGCTCCGGGTAGACGTCGAAGAAGGCGGTGCTGTGGCCGACGAAGCCCTGCGGGATGAGGGAGTACAGCGGCTCGACCGTGCCCTTGTAGGCGCCCGTGGTGATCGCCGGGCGGTCGAGGACGGCGGCGACGGCCTGCCGTACGGCCTTGTCCGCCATGGGCGAGCCGGGCCGGACGTTGAAGTTGAGGTTGCGGATCTCGGCGCTCTCCGCCTCGGTGACCCGGGTACCGTCCTTGGTGTCCAGGGTCGAGAGGAAGGCCGGCGGCAGCTGCCGGTGCGTGACCTGGACCTCCTTCGCCTTCCAGGCCGTGGCGAGGTCCTCGGACTGGCCGAAGTACTTCACGAGAACCGTGTGACCGGCCTTGCTGATGGCGCCCTTGTACCGCGGGTTGGGCTCCAGGCGGGCGGACTCGCCCTCCTTGTACTCCTTGAGGACGTACGGCCCCGAGCCGTCGACCGCGTTGCCCGTCCTCAGCCGGTCGGCCGGGTACTGGTCCTTGTCCACGATCGAGCCGGCGCCCGTGGCCACCTTCTGCGGGAACGTGGCGTCACGGCTGCTCAGATGGAAGGTGACCGTCCGGCCCTCGGCCGAGACGTTCTTCAGGGTCGGGAAGAGCGGCTGCGGACCGACGTCCGTCTTGATCCGCAGCATCCGCTCGAAGGAGTACTTGACGTCCTCGGCGGTGATCTTGCGGCCGTTGGAGAAGGAGAGGTCGTCGCGGAGCGTGCACTGGTACGTGGTGAGCCTGTTGCCCACGAACTTGCAGCTCTCGGCGGCGTCCGGAACCGGCTGGCTGAGGCCCGGCTTGAACGTCAGCAGCGACTGGAAGACGTTGCTGTACATGGCCCAGGAGCCGGCGTCGTAGGCGCCGGCCGGGTCGAGCGACGTCACCTCGTCGGTCGTGCCGACGGTGATCGGGTCGGTCCGCTCGCCGTCGGAGGGCAGGAGTTGCCAGCCCCCCACTCCGGCGGCCACCAGTACTCCACAAGTGATGAGGATCCGCAGACGGACCGTCGACCGCATTGCCGTGCTTCCTTTTTTTGATACCACCCCAGATGCGACGGCCCCCGGAAACGTCGCGCTGGCTGCATCCCATCACACGGGTTTCACAAGTGGAAGAGAAAACTTTCACACGACAGGTATATGTCCGGGATATGAGAATTTAAGTCGATGAGCAGCACGTATCGGTAACGGCGCGGGGAGTGACAAGTTCCGTTCAGGCCTGTTTCGAGGCGAGTTCGACGATCGTGATGTCGGAGGGCGCACCGACCCGGACCGGGGGTCCCCAGGCGCCCGCGCCCCGGGAGACGTACAGCTGGGTGTCCCCGTACCGTTCCAGCCCGGCGACGGTCGGGTTGGCCAGCTCGGCGAGGTAGTTCCCGGGCCACAGCTGGCCGCCGTGGGTGTGCCCGGACAGCTGCAGGTCCACACCGTGGCGTACGGCGTCGTGGACGACGATCGGCTGGTGCGCGAGGAGCACCGCCGCGCGGGCCCGGTCGCGGTCGCCGAGGGCCCGCGCGAAGTCGGGGCCCTGGCCCTCGCTCTCCCCCGCCACGTCGTCGACACCCGCGAGGTCGAAGCCGGCCGGGATCTCCACGCGCGCGTTGCGCAGCGGGTGCAGGCCGAGTTCACGGACGTGGTCGACCCAGGCGTCGGCACCCGAGAAGTACTCGTGGTTGCCGGTCACGAAGAAGGAGCCGTGGCGGGCGCGGAGCCGGGCGAGCGGCTCGGCGGCCGGGCCGAGGTTCTCGACGGTCCCGTCGACGAGATCACCGACGACGGCGATCAGATCGGGCTGGGCGTTGTTGATCGAATCGACGATCCGCTGGGTGTGGGCGCGCCCCAGGATCGGCCCGAGGTGGATGTCGGACACGACGGCGATCCGGTATCCGTGCGCGGCGCGCGGGATCTTGGCGAGCGGAACGGTGACCCGCTTGACCCGCGGCCCCCGCAGCACCCCGTACGTGCCGTACCCGACGGTCCCGACGGCGACGGCGGCCGCGGACCCGGCGACGACCCGGGAGACGAACAGCCGACGGGAGAGGTCGGCGGGCTCGGGCGCGGAGGCGGGCTCGGGCTCCGCGGGCGCCGTCACGACGGCGGGGGCGGGCTCGGGCTCCGCGGGCGCCGTCACGGCGGCGGGGGCGGGCTCAAGCTCCGCGGGCGGCGTCACGGACGCGGGGGCGGGCTCCGCGGGTACGGGGACGGGTACGGGCTCCACCGGGGCGGCGGCGGCCGCACGACGCCCCGTCCAGGCGCGCAGGAGCGGCCGGACGGCCTCGCCCACCAGCAGCGCCAGGACCAGGTACAGGAGCACGGCGAGCCAGAGGAAGCCGGGCCAGGCGACCGCCTGCTGGAGCGGGAAGGGCGCGCCCGCCCGCGCGGAGACGAGGGCGGCGATCGAGAGCAGCGGCAGGGCCACGACGGCGACCGTCCCGAGCCGGCGCGGCAGCCCGCCGGGCGCCGTGACGTCGCGCACCAGACGCCGCCACACGTACCAGTGGACCGCGCCGAGCAGCGCGAGCACCACGACCAGGACCAGCAGAAAGACGACCACGCCCCCGGAACCCCTCTTTCAGAGACCCTGCCGCAAGATCACGGCAGGCCCGTTCGATACTGACAGGGCACGGCCACCCCACCCAAAGGACACCCCATGAAGCTCAGCCGCCGCGTCTCCTGGTTCCTGCTCGCGTTCGGCGTCTGGTCTTGGGTGATCTGGGTGACCTTCGCGAAGAACCTCTGGAAGGACGGGAGCGGCCTCGCCTTCGACGACGCCGGAAACCCGACGGCTTACTTCTGGGTCCACCTCGCCCTCGCTGTCACGTCGTTCATCCTAGGGACGGCTGTCGGCGTGATCGGCTTCCGGGGCGTCCGGGCGAGCAAGAAGTAGGGCCCCGCCCCATGCGCCACGGGGCATGGTGGGCGCAGCGCTGGGCGGCGTGCCCGAACTCCGTTGAGGCCGTGGCGTGGTGGGTCTTGCAGCGGCCCCGATGGGTCATCGGCTCCGTGCACTCGATACAGCGCATGGCGCACCCTGGTGGTTGGACGACCGCATGGAGGGGACTACCGGGGCTTCCGCGGAGGAGCTAGAGGGCAGCCGGCGCGTCTTCGTCGTCTTCGACGTCCTCGCCCGTGGCGGGGCTCCTCCAGTGGAGCGTCACCCGGTCCTCGACCGCGATGTACTTCCGGGTCTCCGGGTCCCTTCCGGGGCCGACGGAGACGCCGGCGAGGAACAGGTCAAGGAACTCGCGGCGCTTGAAGACGTCCCACGCCGCCCAGGGGGAACCGGGACCCATAGGGTCCTCTCCCGACTCGAACCAGTCCGACGGAACCTGAATCGCTGCCGTGGTCTGCTCGTTCAGTGCGTCCACCGCGGCTGCGCACACTCAGCCCGCCGTGCCCCTTGGGGTTGGCGCACATGTAGTAGTCCTGGCCGCCGTTGTTCCTGGTCTGCCCCATCGATCCCGTGCAGATTCCGCACGTGGTGAAGCGCCACCCGCTGAGGAGCGTGGGCGTGGCCTCTCCGCCGGGCTGCCTGTTGGCCTTGGTGCGCCTGCTCCGCTTCTCCTGGAGCTCCAGCCACCTGGCCCCCGTGAGGACGCCCCGGTGGGGTGTCAGGGGTGTCCCGGCCTCGTTCCGGGCGATCACGTTCACGTACGCCTTGCCCCGCTTCACGCGTTCGCTTGCGAAGCCTCCGACGGCCGGGTGGGAGAGGATCCAGCGCACTGTCTGAGCGCGCCACCGGATGGCACTGTCCTCCTTCGACACACGTCGCTTCTTGATGGACTCCAGCCGCTTCTCGGTGGCGCGTCGCTCGGCCTCGCCCGGCGCCGGTACACCTTCTGAATCCAACGTCGTCGCAATCTTGTTGTCGGAGACCCCGGCGAGCGACATCTCCGCCATGCGCTCGACGATCGCCACGTGTTCCGGGTTGTCCTCGTCCGGCTCAAGGACGGACACGACAAGGTCGCCGATCCTCTCGCGCACGGCTCGCATGCCGTACGGGGCCGAGCTGGAGTGCCGGCCGCCGACCGCCTTGATCTCCTCCTTGGCTCCGCGCAAGCGCTCCGCCTTGATGTCGCTGTCCTGCTGCGCGAGTGCCGCGATCAGCGCGAAGACCGCGGTTCCGACCGGATTCGACGTGTCGAGGAACGGTTCGACCACGGAGACGAATCGCACACCGTACTTTCTGAACTCCTTGTCGATCTCCAGCGCGTCCTGAGCGCCCTTGCGCGTCAGGCGGGACAGCTCATGGGCCACGACGACGTCGACCTCACCCGCGCGCACCGCGGTCATGAGGCCTTCGAACTCCGGCCGGACCGCGTCCGGATGCCAAGGCTTCTCACCTGCAGTTTTGCATCAACGCGCGCATAACCGGTGAGTAGCTACGAAAGGTAGTGCAGATGAACCAGCTCCCTACCCCGAACACGGAAAGGAACCAGGAACGCCCCGCGTCCGGGTGGGTGACGGCACGACGAACCGCCAGCCGGGGTTCGGATCGGTCGTGCGTACCTGTACGTTCTCGACCGTGTCTGCTTCGAAGAAGACCGCTTGGGCGGTCGCCGCTGCCGTGTTCCTGCCGCTTGTCACCGCCGCGCCCGCGGCCCACGCGGACGGAAAGGACGGGAAGGACAAGCAGCCCAAGCCTCCCGCCGTGATGTCCGGTGTCGGCGGTGCGCTGCTCGGCAAGCCGGGGACGCAGGTGCAGCTGCTGCCCGGGGCCCCGGTGCTGCCGAAGGAGCTGTCCGGCCGTTCCTGGATCGTCGCCGATGCGGAGAGCGGCGAGATCCTCGCCGCGCACAACGCGCACTGGCGGCTCGCCCCGGCCTCCACGCTGAAGATGCTCTTCGCGGACACCCTGCTGCCGAAGTTCCCCAACAGGACGCAGAACCACCTGGTCACCAATCAGGACCTGGCCGGCATCGGGGCGGGCTCCAGCCTGGTCGGCATCAAGGAGAAGCAGACCTACAGCGTCCGCGATCTGTGGCTCGGGGTCTTCCTCCGCTCCGGCAACGACGCCGTCCACGTGCTGACCAGCATGAACGGCGGTGTCAGCCAGACCGTCGCGGACATGAACGACCACGCGGCCGATCTCCAGGCCCTCGACACCTACGTGGTCTCGCCGGACGGTTACGACGCCCCGCGCCAGGTCTCCTCCGCGTACGACCTGACGCTCATCGCCCGCAACGGCATGCGGAAGTCTGACTTCCGTGAGTACGCCGCCACGCCCCGCGCCGCCTTCCCCGGCGAGGCCAAGCCGGGCAAGAAGCGCGAGACCTTCGAGATCCAGAACACCAACCGGCTCCTCACGGGCGACATCGGCGTCGCCCCGTACCAGGGCATCGCCGGGGTCAAGAACGGCAACACGACGCACGCGGGCGCGACCTTCACGGGTGTCGCCGAGCGCAACGGCAGGGTCCTGCTCGTCACCGTCATGAACCCCTCCTCGAAGGAGCAGCACGCGGTCTACCTGGAGGCCGCCCGGCTGCTCGACTGGGGCTTCGCGGCCGCCGGGAAGGTGACGCCGGTCGGGGAGCTGGTTCCGCCGCGCTCGGAGCGCACGGCGACCGCCGCCCCCGACGACGGCACGGCTCCGGCGCCCGGCAAGAACGCCCCGAAGGATCCCGTCCACGCGGCGGCATCCGAGAGGTCCGGTGGCATCGGGATCGCGCTGGCCGTGGCGGGCGGCGTCCTCGTCCTCCTGGCCGCGGCCGCCTTCCTGGTCAACCGCCGCTGGCCGCTGGCCGCGTCGGCGGCGCGCCGCCGCCGTTCCGAGAGCCTTCCGGAGTCCCCGGACCCTCAGGACTCCCAGGACTCCCAGGAGTCCCAGGAGCCTCAGGAGTCCGAGGAGTCCGGGGAGCCTCAGGAGACTCCTGGCCCTCGGGGGTCGGCTCCGTCCTCTTCCGACGTGACTCCGTAGCCGTCCACGCCGCGCAGAACAGCAGCAGCTTCGCGGTGAAGTTGATCCAGAGGAGCAGGGCGACCGGAACGCCGAACGCCCCGTACATCGACTTCGCCGCGACCCCCTTCATATAGCCGCCGAGCAGCAGCTTCAGCAGCTCGAAGCCGACCGCGCCCATCAGCGCCGCCACCACCAGGTCGCGGCGCCGCGGTTCGACGCCCGGCAGCAGCGTCAGCACGTACAGCAGGATCAGGAAGTCGGCCACGACGGCGACGAGGACGGCGGCTCCCTGGAGCAGCACGCCGCCCGCCCCCTCGCCGGAGAGGCCGAGCCGGTCGGCGCTCCAGCCGACGGCGGTAGAGCCGAGCCAGGACGCGGCGAGCGAGGCGATCGCGACGCCGCCGAGGCCGAGGAGGATCAGCCCGTCCTTGCCCTTGAGCAGGAACGGGTTGCCCTCGATGTCGTCGAGTCCCCAGACCGCGCGCAGGCACTCCCGCATGGAGCCGATCCAGCTGATGCCGGTGACGAGCAGGACGGCGCCGGCGACGAGTCCGATGGTGCCGGCGTTGGCGACGAGCCCGCCGATGTCGAGTTGGTCGGAGATGCCGGGCACCTGGTCGCTGATCTTCTTCTCGATCTTGTCGAGCTGATCCGGCGTGAGGAGCGCGGCGCCGATCGCGGCGGCGACCGTGATCAGCGGGAAGAGGGCGATGAAGGAGACGAAGGTGATCGCGGCGGCGAGCCGGGTCCAGTGCGCCTCGTCGAGGGTCTCGTACGCGTGCCAGCCGTGGGTCCGCATGAGGCGGGTCACCCATGGGCCGATGACGGGCAGCCTGCTCAGCCAGTCCATGTCGTACGTCCACTCCTCGCGCCGTCGGTTCACCCGGGTGGTCGGATCGCCCGGTTACGAGAATCCCCTGCCGGGGCTCACAGACCCGCGACCGACATCCCGTACAGCGCGGCCCATGCGAGGCCGATGACGACGAGCGGCCGGTCGCGCAGCACGACGTCCTCGGGCGCGCCCGCCGCGCCGCGGTCGGCGAAGACGGCGTACCGCAGGACCCCGAGGACGAACGCGCCCACGGAGAGCTGACGCCACGGCAGGGACGTCTCCACCGGGCCCGCCTCCAGGGCCCACAGGCAGTAGCCGAGGACGGCGGTGCCGGCCGCCAGCTGCCAGACGAACCGGAGGTACCCCGTCGTGTACTGGGTGAGCAGCGCGCGCGTGGCGCCGTCCGCGCCCTCCATCTGGACGGCCTCGGAGTACCGCTTGGCGGCGACCATGAAGAGCGCGCCGAACCCGGTCGTGATGAGGAACCAGCGCGAGAGCGGGATGCCGAGCGCGACTCCGCCGATCATCGCCCGCATGAGGAAGCCGGTGGCGACGACGGCGAGGTCGACGACGAGGACGTGCTTGAGGCGGACGCAGTACGCGACCTGCATGCCGAGGTACGCGACGAGCAGGGCGGCGGTCAGCGGGCCGCACAGGAGCGCGGCGGCGACGGCGGAACCGAGGCCGAGGAGGGTCCCGGTGCCGGCGGCGAGGGCGACGGGCACCTGGCCCGAGGCCACGGGACGACGGCATTTGGCCGGGTGGGCGCGGTCGGCCTCGGCGTCACGGGCGTCGTTGAGGAGGTAGACGGCGGAGGCGGCGGCCGTGAACAGGGCGAAGACGAGGGCAAGCCGGGCTCCGGTCTGCCAGGAGCCAAGCCGCCCGGCGGCGGCGGGGGCGGCGAGGACGAGGACGTTCTTGACCCACTGCCGGGGCCGGGCGGTCCGGACCAGCCCGAGCACCCGTCCGCCGCGCGTCGGCGCGGGCGGGTGGTGGACGGCGGAGGGGGCGTCGAGAACGGCGGCCCCGGCCCGCTCGGTCACGAGAGACCCTCCCCACGCGCGCGTGTGCGTGTGGGGGTGGCGGGGGCCAGGAGACGGCGGCCCGCGGCGGCCGTGGCGGCGCCGAGCAGGGCGCCGACGGCGACGTCGCTCGGGTAGTGGACGCCGACGACCAGACGGGAGAGGCACATCGCGCCGGCCACGGGGGCGGCGAGCCGGCCGGCGGTCGGGTGGAGCACGCCGAAGGCGACGACCGCGGCGGCGGCGGAGGTGGCGTGGGAGCTGGGGAAGGAGTGCCGGCCGGCCGTACGCACCAGGGGTTCGTACGTGCCCGGGGCCGGCCGGGGCCGCCGTACGAGCCGCTTGACGCCCATGCTGGCCAGGTGCGCGGTGGCGATGAGGGCGGTACCGCGCAGCCAGTCGCGCCGGCGCGGGCGGTCGAGGGCGGCGGCGGCGAGTCCGGCGGCCAGCCAGAGGGCGCCGTGCTCGCCGCTGAGGGAGAGACCTCGGGCGGCGACGGCCACCCCGGGCCGATGCCCACACCCCCGCAGAGCGGCGAGCAGCCGCCGCTCGACGGCCACCCAGCCCGGCTCGCCCGGGGCCTCGGCCCGGATGCCGGGCGGCGCCGGCGCTTCGGCCTCGATGTCGGGCCCTGCCGGGGCCTCAGCCCCGTCGCCAGGCCTCTCCGTGGCCTCAGCCACGCCGTCAGGCCCGTCCCCGGTCTCGGCCCCGACGCCGGGCCTCTCCGCGGCCTCAGCCACGCCGTCAGGTCGTCCCTCGCACCCGACGCCAAGCCCCTCCGCGCCCTCAGCCTCGCCGTCAGGCCCCTCCGTGGCACGCGGCGGCACGTCCGGGGAGTCGGTCGTCGCCGGGCCGACCGGCCGTGAGGGGGCGGCCCCGCCCGGCCGCTCGGGTTCGGCACGTTGTGCGTCGCGCATCCGTGTTGCCCCCTGTCGGGCCTCGACGTTCGAGTCGGTCAACGAGACTTTCGCGCGGGCCGCGGCCGAGGGCGGGAGGTCTCTTTCCTGACACTCCTTTAATCACCCATTTCGACGAACCACCATGCAATACCGGCATAAGCCACAACCGCGGCTATACGGTCGCCCTCATGGCTGTCGAGACCCACGTCCTGGACGACGACTGCGAAGCGATCACCGGCTGGGGCCGCACCGCCCCCACCCTCGCGCGCGTGCAGCGGCCCCGCGGGCTCGCCGAGGTCGCCGAGGCGCTCCGGGCCTGCGGCCCCCGCGGGGCCGTCCCCCGCGGCCTCGGCCGCGCGTACGGCGACGCCGCGCAGAACGCCGGCGGCACCGTCCTCGACATGACCGGCCTCGACCGGATCCTGGCCGTCGACACCACCGCCGGGCTCGTCGTCTGCGAGGCCGGCGTCAGCCTGCACCGGCTGATGGAGGCGCTGCTGCCGCTCGGCTGGTTCGTCCCCGTGACCCCCGGCACCCGGTACGTGACCGTCGGCGGCGCGATCGGCGCCGACATCCACGGCAAGAACCACCACGTCTCGGGTTCCTTCGGCCGCCACGTGACGGCGCTCGAACTCCTCACCGCCGACGGCGAGATCAGGACCGTGCTGCCCGGGACCCCGCTCTTCGACGCCACCACCGGCGGCATGGGTCTGACCGGCGTGATCCTCTCCGCCACCCTGCGGCTGCTGCCGGTCGAGACCTCCCTCATGCGCGTCGACACCGAGCGCGTCCCCGACCTCGACGCGCTGATGGCCCGGCTCACGGCCACCGACCACGCGTACCGCTACTCCGTCGCCTGGATCGACCTGCTCGCCCGGGGCGCCGCCACCGGCCGCGCCGTCCTGACGCGCGGCGACCACGCCCCGTACGACGCACTCCCCCGCCGCCACCGGGCCCGCCGCGATCCGCTCGCCTTCCGGCCGGGCCGGCTGCCCGCACCGCCGCCGTACGTCCCCGGCGGACTCCTCGGCCGCACGTCCGTGGGGCTCTTCAACGAGTTCTGGTACCGCAAGGCGCCCCGCGTCGCGACCGGCCGTCTCCAGTCGCTTCCGGCCTTCTTCCACCCCCTCGACGGCGTCCCGCACTGGAACCGGATCTACGGGCCGGGTGGCTTCGTCCAGTACCAGTTCGTCGTCCCGTACGGGCAGGAGGACACCCTCCGGCGGATCGTGCGGCGCATCGCGGACCGGGGCTGCCCCTCCTTCCTCGCCGTCCTGAAACGGTTCGGCGCGGGCGACCCCGGCTGGCTCTCGTTCCCACTGCCCGGCTGGACCCTCGCCCTCGACCTCCCCACCGGCCTCCCCGGCCTCGGCCGCTTCCTCGACGCGCTCGACGAGGAGGTCGTGGGCGCCGGCGGCCGGGTCTACCTCGCCAAGGACTCCCGGGTCCGGCCGGAGATCCTCGCCGCGATGTACCCCCGGCTCGACGAGTTCCGGGCGCTGCGCGCCGCGCTCGACCCCCGGTCCGTCCTCACCTCGGACCTGGCCCGCCGTCTCCGTCTCCAGAAGCTCCAGGAGTTCCCGTGAAGGACGCCTTCGGTGCCCCGCAGTCCCTGCTCGTCCTCGGCGGCACCTCCGAGATCGGGCTCGCCACCGCCCGCCGGCTGATCGCGCGCCGCACCCGTACGGTCTGGCTGGCCGGACGCCCCTCCCCCGCGCTCACGGCCGCCGCCGACTCGCTGCGCGCGCTCGGGGCGGACGTGCACACCGTGCCGTTCGACGCGCTCGACACCGAGTCGCACGAGGAGCGGCTCGGGAAGATCTTCACCGAGGGCGACATCGACATGGTGCTGCTCGCCTTCGGGGTCCTCGGCGACCAGGCGCGCGACGAGTCCGACCCGCTCGCCGCCGTCCGCGTCGCGCAGACCAACTACACGGGCGCCGTCTCGGCCGGTCTGGTGTGCGCGGGCGCGCTCCAGGCGCAGGGGCACGGCTCCCTGGTGGTGCTCTCCTCGGTGGCGGGCGAGCGGGCCCGCCGCGCCAACTTCATCTACGGCTCCTCGAAGGCGGGGCTCGACGCCTTCGCCCAGGGCCTCGGGGACGCGCTGCACGGCACGGGCGTGCACGTCATGGTCGTACGGCCCGGGTTCGTGCGCTCGAAGATGACCGCCGGGCTCGCGGAGGCCCCGCTCGCGACGACCCCGGAGGCGGTCGCGGGCGCGATCGAGCTGGGGCTGCGGCGCCGCTCGGAGACGGTGTGGGTGCCGGGGGCGCTGCGGATGGTGATGGCGGCGGTACGGCACGTGCCGAGGCCGCTGTTCCGGCGCCTGCCGGTGTGACGGCCCTCTTCTAGGCGGTGGGCGCCGGTGTGTCGACCGGGCTGCCGCCCTGCGCCGGGACCGCCGCGATCGGGCGGCCGCTGCCGAACTCGTAGTCGTACAGCTTCCGCCAGACCCCGTCCGGGCCCTGCTCGTACAGCGCGAAGGAGCGGCAGGTCCAGGCCGCCTCGTACCCGGCGAGCTCCTCGAACGCCCGGTCCATCCCCTCCTCGGAGATGCCGTGCGCCACGGTGACGTGCGGGTGGTACGGGAACTGCAGCTCGCGCGCGAGGGGGCCGGCTTCGTCGCGGATCCGGTGCTGGAGGGCGTTGCAGAGGGGCACGCCCTCCGCCAGCTTCACGAAGACGACCGGGGAGAGCGGGCGGAAGGTCCCGGTGCCCGCGAGGCGCACGGGGAACGGCTGGTGGTCGGCGGCGACACCCGCGAGGTGCGCCTCGATCTCCGGCAGCCGCTCCTCGGGGACCTCGGTCGGCGGGACCAGGGTGACGTGCGTGGGGATGCCGTACGCGGCAGGGTCCCCGAAGCCGGCGCGCCGCTCCTGGAGCAGGCTGCCGTAGGGCTCCGGGACCGCGATCGAAACGCCGAGCGTTACGGTCCCCACGTCGTTCTCCTCCGTCGTCGGTCGTCGAGTCGTTGTGTGGTGGTGCAGCCGCCAGTGTGCGGCCTGCACCACCGTTTCGGCCAGGGTCCTTGGACTCAGTGCTTGGCGGGCAGGAAGCCGATGCGCTCGTACGTCTGAGCCAGCGTCTCCGCGGCGACCGCGCGGGCCTTCTCCGCTCCCTTGGCCAGGACCGAGTCCAGCGTCTCCGGGTCGTCCAGGTATTCCTGGGTGCGGTCCCGGAACGGCGTGACGAAGTCCACCATGACCTCGGCGAGATCCGTCTTCAGCGCGCCGTACATCTTGCCCTCGTAGCTCTTCTCCAGGTCCTCGACGGAGGTGTCGGTGAGCGTGGACATGATGCTGAGCAGGTTGGAGACGCCGGCCTTGTTCTCCGGGTCGAAGCGGATCACCGTGTCGGTGTCGGTGACGGCGCTCTTGACCTTCTTCGCGGTGACCTTCGGGTCGTCCAGGAGGTTGATGAGGCCCTTCGGCGTGGACGCCGACTTGCTCATCTTGATCGTCGGGTCCTGGAGGTCGTAGATCTTGCCCGTCTCCTTGAGGATGTACGGCTTGGGGATCGTGAACGTCTCGCCGAAGCGGCCGTTGAAGCGCTCCGCGAGGTCGCGGGTCAGCTCGATGTGCTGGCGCTGGTCCTCGCCGACCGGGACCTCGTGGGCCTGGTAGAGCAGGATGTCCGCGACCTGGAGGATCGGGTACGTGAAGAGGCCGACGGTGGCGCGGTCGGCGCCCTGCTTGGCGGACTTGTCCTTGAACTGGGTCATGCGGGAGGCCTCGCCGAAGCCGGTGAGGCAGTTCATGACCCAGCCGAGCTGTGCGTGCTCGGGGACGTGGCTCTGGACGAAGAGGGTGCAGCGCTCGGGGTCGAGACCGGCGGCGAGCAGCTGGGCGGCGGCGAGCCGGGTGTTGGCGCGCAGCTCGGCGGGGTCCTGCGGGACCGTGATCGCGTGCAGGTCGACAACCATGTAGAAGGCGTCGTGGGTCTCCTGCAGCGCGACCCACTGGCGGACGGCGCCGAGGTAGTTGCCGAGGTGGAACGAGCCTGCGGTGGGCTGGATTCCGGAGAGCACACGGGGACTGTCAGAGGCCATGCACATCATTCTCTCAGGTGTGGGAACCGATCCCCGACTGCCGGTGTATCAAGAGTGTGAGGACGCGGGAGGGGGGCCTGGTCGAGGACGAGGCCGCGGTGATCGCCCGTGTGCGCGCCGGGGAGCCGGAGGCGTACGCGGAGCTGGTCCGCGCGCATACGGCGGTGGCGCTGAGGGCGGCCGTGGCGTGCGGCGCGGGCGCGGAGGCCGAGGACGTGGTGCAGCAGGCCTTCTTCAAGGCGTACCGCTCGCTGGGGAGTTTCAAGGAGGGCGCGGCGTTCCGTCCCTGGCTGCTGCGGATCGTCGTCAATGAGACCAGGAACACATTGCGCTCGGCGGGTCGGCAGCGTGCCGTCGCGGGGCGGGAGGCGGATCTGCTGGGCGGCGAGCCGCAGATACCGGAGTCGGCGGACCCGGCGGTCGCGGCCGAGGAGCGGGAGCGGAGCCGGCGGCTGTGGGAGGCCCTGGACGGTCTCGCGGAGGAGCACCGGCAGGTGGTGATCCACCGGTATCTGCTGGAGCTGGACGAGACGGAGACGGCCCTGGCGCTGGGCTGGCCGAGGGGCACGGTGAAGTCCCGTCTGAGCCGCGCGCTGAGGAAGCTGGGCCGGGTGCTGGTGGCGGAGGAGTCGGAGGGAGGTGAGGGGCGTGGGTGAGGAGCGTGTGCCGGACGGGCGGCGGCCGGAGGGGTGGCTGGCGGACGGGCTGGAGGGCGTGGCGGACGGGCGGCTGCCGGACGAGCTGCGGGAGCTGGGGCGGCGGTTGCGGGTGCCGGACGTGGACGGCGAGACGATGGCCGAGCGGGTGCTCGCCCAGCTCCTCGCCGAGCGGGTGCCGACGCCGGTCCCGGTGCCCGTGTCCGTGCCCGCGCCGCTCCGGTTCCGGCGGTGGGTGCGGGAGCGGTGGCGGGCGCTGGTGGCGGGCCTGACCGGGGTGCTGATCGTGCTGGTGCTCACGCCTCCCGTGCGGGCGACGGTGGCGGACTGGTTCGGCTTCGGCGGGGTCGCCGTGCGGTACGACCCGGAGGGCGGCCAGGTGCCGCCGGGCGGGACGGTGCCGGGGTGCCCCGGCCCGGTGGCCCTGGCGGAGGCCGGGCGCAGGGCGGGCTTCGAGCCGCTGATACCCGGCGCCCTCGGAGCGCCGGACGCGGTCGCGGTGACGGGGGCGGCGGAGCGGGGCCGGGCGGTGATCAGCCTGTGCTGGCGCGACGGGGAGCGGACGGTGCGGCTCGACGAGTTCCCGGCCCGGCTCGAACTGGGCTTCGTCAAGCAGGTGCCGGTGCAGCCGGAGGGGGTGACGCTGCCGGACGGGACACCGGGGTACTGGTTCGCCCGTCCGCACCGGCTGACGTTCCCCCTGGAGTCGGGGGACGGCTCGGTGTGGACCCATGCGGTGCGGCCGGCGGGCCCCACGCTCCTGTGGACGAGGAGCGCGGGGGCCCTGACCCTCCGGCTGGAGGGCATACCGGACCGGGCGGAGGCCCTGCGCGTCGCAGGGACGGTGACGGGTCGGGCCGGTCAGTCCGGTCAGTCCGGTCAGTCCGGTCGCTAGACCGGGAGGCCCGGGGCCGGGTAGGCGGCCATGAGGGCGGCGACCTCGGCGCGGACGGTGCGGAGGGTCTCCTCGTCGCCCGTGCCGGCCGCGGTGACGGCGCGGTCGATCCACTCGGCGACCTGGTCCATGTGCTCCGTGGTGAGGCCGCGGGAGGTGAGGGAGGGGGTGCCGATGCGGATGCCGGAGGGGTCGAAGGGCTTCCGCGTGTCGTAGGGGACGGTGTTGTAGTTGACGACGATGCCGGCCCGGTCGAGGGCCTTCGCGGCGATCTTGCCCGGGACCTGCTTGGGGGTGAGGTCGATCAGGATCAGATGGTTGTCGGTGCCGCCGGAGACCAGGTCGAAGCCGCGGGCGAGGAGCGCCTCGGCGAGGGCCTTGGCGTTGGCGACGACGGCGTGGGCGTAGTCGCGGAAGGAGGGCTGGGAGGCCTCGCGGAGGGCGACGGCGATGGCGGCGGTGGTCTGGTTGTGCGGGCCGCCCTGGAGGCCGGGGAAGACGGCCTTGTCGAGGGCCTTGGCGTGCTCCTCGGTGGACATGAGCATGGCGCCGCGCGGGCCGCGGAGGGTCTTGTGGGTGGTGGTGGAGATGACGTCCACGTGGCCGACCGGGGACGGGTGGGCGCCGCCCGCGATGAGGCCGGCGATGTGGGCGACGTCGGCGACGAGGACGGCGCCGGACTCGCGGGCGATCTCGCCGAAGGCGGCGAAGTCGATGGTGCGGGGCAGTGCGGTGCCGCCGCAGAAGATGACCTTCGGCCGCTCCTTGAGGGCGAGGTCGCGGACCTGGTCGAAGTCGATCAGCCCGTCGTCCTTGTGGACGCCGTACTGGACGCCGCGGAACCAGGTGCCGGTGGCGGAGACGCCCCAGCCGTGGGTGAGGTGGCCGCCCATGGGCAGGGCCATGCCCATGACGGTGTCGCCGGGCTGCGCGAAGGCGAGGTAGACGGCGAGGTTGGCCGGGGAGCCGGAGTAGGGCTGGACGTTGGCGTGGTCGACGCCGAAGAGGGCCTTGGCGCGCTCGATGGCGAGGGTCTCGACCTGGTCGATGTTCTGCTGGCCCTCGTAGTAGCGGCGGCCGGGGTAGCCCTCGCTGTACTTGTTCTGGAGGACGGTGCCGGAGGCTTCGAGCACGGCGGCGGAGACGTAGTTCTCGCTGGGGATGAGCCGCAGGGTCTCGGCCTGGAGCTGCTCCTCGGCGCCGACGAGGGCGGCGAGCTCGGGGTCGGTGGCGGCGAGAGCGGGGTGCTGCTGCGGGGTGGTCATGATGCGTCCTCCGGGCGTTCGGCGGAACGGTCCCGGGGCGGAGGTGCGCACGGGACCGGGGGCCCGTGATGCCCAGGCGAGCGGCACCTCGTGTGATGGAGCGCGCGCGGCTCCCCCGGGGTCGCTTCCCCGTACGCCAGTCGCCGTGCGTGTTTCCAGGGTAGCGGGTGCCTGGTCGGCCAGGCTGGATCAGGGAGCGGCGTCTGGTGCGTGCGATCGCAAGGCGGAGGAGGGAGGCAACGCGGAGCGTTGTTGACCGACGACAACGCGGCGATCGTGCGTGCCAGACGCCGCGAGCCCAGCCTGGCCGACCAGGCACCCGCTCGGCTGGCGCGCCGTTGTCGAGGTTTCCCTGTCCGGCATCCGAGCGACGATAAGAAAGGGGCCACACGTACCCCCCGAGCCGCAGGACGAACGGAGATCCCGTGTCGAGGACAGAAGACGCGATCGCTTCCGCGGACGCGCACAGCGCTCACAACTACCACCCCCTTCCGGTCGTCGTCGCCTCGGCGGACGGCGCCTGGATGACCGATGTCGAGGGCCGTCGCTATCTCGACATGCTCGCCGGGTACTCGGCGCTCAACTTCGGGCACGGCAACCGGCGTCTGATCGACGCGGCGAAGGCGCAGCTGGAGCGGGTGACCCTGACCTCGCGCGCCTTCCACCACGACCGGTTCGCCGACTTCTGCACGCAGCTGGCGGAGCTGTGCGGCAAGGAGGCGGTGCTGCCGATGAACACGGGGGCGGAGGCGGTCGAGACGGCCGTGAAGACCGCCCGGAAGTGGGGGTACGAGGTGAAGGGCGTGCCGGACGGGCACGCGAAGATCGTGGTGGCGGCGAACAACTTCCACGGCCGGACGACGACGATCGTGAGCTTCTCGACGGACCACGAGGCGCGGGACCACTTCGGGCCGTACACGCCGGGGTTCGAGATCGTGCCGTACGG
Source organism: Streptomyces sp. NPDC044003 (assembly GCF_056435185.1). NCBI lineage: Bacteria > Bacillati > Actinomycetota > Actinomycetes > Kitasatosporales > Streptomycetaceae > Streptomyces > Streptomyces sp. NPDC044003. Next base: position 956,152 of record NZ_JBWKFA010000001.1, read on the forward strand.
GGATCTGACGGCGATGGAGACGGCGGTCACCGAGAACACGGTGGCGGTGCTGCTCGAACCGATCCAGGGCGAGGCGGGGGTCCTGGTCCCGCCGGCCGGCTATCTGGCGGGGGTGCGGGAGCTGACCCGCCGGCGGAACGTGCTGTTCATGGCGGACGAGATCCAGTCGGGTCTGGGCCGGACGGGGCGGACGTTCGCGTGCGAGCACGAGGGGGTGGTGCCGGACGTGTACATCCTGGGGAAGGCGCTGGGCGGCGGGGTGGTGCCGGTGTCGGCGGTGGTGGCCGACCGTGACGTGCTCGGGGTGTTCCGGCCGGGTGAGCACGGTTCGACGTTCGGCGGGAACCCGCTGGCCTGCGCGGTGGCCCTGGAGGTGATCGCGATGCTGCGGACGGGCGAGTTCCAGGAGCGGGCGGCGGAGCTGGGCGAGCACCTCCATGCGGAGCTGGGGCTGCTCGTGGGCGGCGGCGCGGTGGAGGCGGTGCGCGGGCGCGGGCTGTGGGCGGGCGTCGACATCGTGCCCGCGAAGGGGACGGGCCGGGAGATCTCGGAGCGGCTGATGGAGCGCGGGGTCCTGGTGAAGGACACGCACGGTTCGACGATCCGGATCGCTCCGCCGCTGGTCATCTCGAAGGAGGATCTGGACTGGGGTCTGGAGCAGTTGAGGGGGGTCCTGTCGGACTGACAGGGTCCGTTTCGAGGGCGGCGGCAGAAGGGCGGTGAGCGGTCAACTCGACGCATTGACACCTGACTTGGTCTAGGCCAATGATGCCGCCATGCCGAGACTCCGTCTGCGTCACGCCGTGCGTGCCGCGCTCGCCGCCCTCGTCCCGCTCGCGCTCCTCGGCGCGGTCGCCGGACCCGCGCACGCCGCCCCGGAGGCGGCCTGGCCCGAGCCCGTCCCGGTGGTCTCCCACGTGGAGACCACCGACCCGGTCGTCTTCATCACCCTCGACGACGGCTGGTACCACGACCCCGCCGCCGCGCAGCTGCTGCTCGACCGGCGGGTGCCCGCCTCGCTGTTCCTGCTCCCCGGCGCCTACTCGTACGACTCCGGCTACTTCCACACCCTGCTCGACCAGGGCCGCTCCCGCGTCGAGAACCACACCGTCAACCACCCGGACCTGACCACCCTCGACGCCGCCGGCCAGAAGGCGGAGGTGTGCGGGGCCCGCGATCAGCATCTCGCGCAGTTCGGCGACGGGCCGCGGCTGCTGCGCCCGCCGTACGGCACGTACGACGCGACGACCCGGACCACGGCCCGCGCCTGCGGGGCGAAGGCCCTGGTGACCTGGACGTACGACCTCACGACCTGGGGCCGGTGGACCCCGCCGACCCCGTCGCTGAAGGCCGGCGACATCATCCTGCTGCACTTCAACGAGACGGTGACGCAGGACCTGAAGCGGGCCCTGGACGCGGCGGAGGCGGCCGGTCTGAAGCCGGCGCCGCTGCGGGACTACGTACCGGAAGAGACCGTCACAGGATCACGTGCGGGAGGAAGCGGGCGTACTCGTCGGTGACGAGCCCCGCCGACTCCCGGATGCCGAGCCCCGCCGCCTCGTCCTCGACGACCCACGCGCCGAGCACCACCCGGTTGCCGTCGAAGTCGGGCAGCGGGGCCAGCTCCTGGTAGCAGCAGGCCTCCCCGTCCCGTACGAAGGGCTCCGTACCGGCCTCGTGCAGGGTGACGCCCGCGCCCTCGCGGCCGAGCAGCGGCTTGGCGACCCAGCCGGCGGTGGCGGCGAGTTCGCGCGGCCCGTCGAGATAGGCGGGCAGCAGGTTGGGGTGCCCCGGGTTCAGCTCCCACAGGATCGCGAGGAGCGCCTTGTTGGAGAGCAGCATCTTCCAGGCGGGTTCGATCCAGCAGGTGGTGCCGGTGCCGCCGCCGTTGTCGAGGGTGTCCAGGACGTGCCGCCCGAAGCGGTCGGTGGTCAGCCACTCCCACGGGTAGAGCTTGAAGCAGCTGCGGATGAAGCGGAGCCGGTCGTCGACGAAGCGGCGCGAGAGCCGGTCCCAGCCGATCCGCTCGACGGACAGCGCCTCGGTGTCGAGCCCGGCCTGCTGGGCGGTCTCGCGCAGATACGCGACCGTCATCAGGTCCTCGCCGAGCTCGTCGCCGTCCGAGTGGGCGAAGTGGAGGGGGCCGGGGGGCAGCAGATGCGCCTGGCGCCTCCAGGCGTCGACGAGCCGCTCGTGGAGGGAGTTCCACTGGTCGGCGCCGGGGAACCGTTCCTCCATCCAGAACCACTGCGGGCTCGCGGCCTCCACCAGCGAGGTCGGGGTGTCGGCGTTGTACTCCAGCATCTTGGCCGGGCCCGTGCCGTCGTAGCGCAGGTCGAAGCGGCCGTACAGGGAGGGGAGTTCGGCGCGGCGCCGCCAGGACTCGGCGACCAGGCCCGCCAGCTTCGGGTCGGTGATCCCGAGCTCGGCGAACCGGTTCTCCTCGACGATGTGCGCGGCCGCCGCCAGGCACATGGCGTGCAGCTCCTCGACGACCTCCTCCAGGGCCTCGACCTCGGGCAGCGAGAAGGAGTAGTAGGCGCTCTCGTCCCAGTACGGGCGCAGCGAACCGTCCGGGTGGCGGGTCAGCGGATAGACGAGCCCCTGCTCCTCGACCGTCTCCTGCCAGCCGGGCCGGGGCTCGATGGTGTGGCGTTCCATGGTGCGTGCCTGCCCGCCTCAGCCGCCGCCGGTGCCGGAGCAGCCGAAGCCGCCGGTGTCGACGGCGGTCTTGTCGAAGCTGCCGCCGCTCACCCTGCGGTCGCGGACGGAACCGCCGTAGTAGTACGTGCCGCGGTGGGTGGAGCCGTTGTCGTCGTCGCTGCCGCCGCCGCTCTGGCACTCGTAGCTCGGCAGCTCCTCCCGGGTCAGCGGGTCCACGCACCGCTTGTCCGGCTCCGAACCGCACGCGGTGATCGTCGCCGCGAGCACACCCATACCGCCGAGCACCACCGTGCTCGACCTCAGCCTGCGCATCTCCGTCGCCTCCCCATCGCCCTCGCGGACGCGTCGCGCGCGCCTCGCGACCGCACAGTGTAGGCCGGTGTTTTCCGGCCTCACGCCCTAGAGTCGCTTTGTGCTTCTCGGGATGATTTGTGCGCTCGCCTCGTCCGTCTGCTTCGGCGCCGCCTCGGTCCTCCAGGCGATGGCGGCGCGGGCCGCCGAGCCGGGGACGGGCGGCGGCGTCGACATCGCGTTGATGTGGCGGGCCCTGCGGCAGTGGCGCTATCTCGCCGGCCTCGGGGCGGACGGTCTGGGCTTCGTCCTGCAGATCGTGGCGCTGCGGACCCTCCCCATCTACGTGGTGGGCGCGGCCCTCGCCGCGAGTCTCGCGGTCACGGCGGTCATCGCCTCCTGGCTGCTGCGGGTGCGGCTCAGCCGGGTGGAGTGGGCGGCCGTGGCCGTGGTCTGCGCGGGGCTCGCGATGCTGGCGCTCGCCTCGGGGAGGGAGGGTCACCGGGACGGCTCGGCGACGCTGGACTGGGTGCTCCTCGGGATCTCCTTCGGGGTCCTGCTGGTCGGCGTGGTGGCGGGCCGACTACCGGTGCGGTCCCGGGCGCTCGTCCTGGGTCTCGGGGCGGGTATCGGCTTCGGTGTGGTGGAGGTGGCGGTCCGGCTGATCGAGGGCATCGACTTCACGGATCCCGTCTGGTACGCGCTCCTCGTCGGCGGCGGGGCCGCGTTCCTGCTGCTGACCTCGGCCTTCCAGCGCGGCTCGGTGACCACGGCGACGGCGGGCGCGGTGCTGGGAGAAACGATCGGCCCGGCGATCGTCGGCGTGACCTGGCTCGGGGACAGCACCCGGGAAGGGCTCGAATGGCTGGCGATCACCGGCTTCGCGGTGGCGGTGGCGGGCTCCCTGACCCTGGCCCGCTTCGGCGAGGCCCCGGCCCCCGTCACGGAGCTGGAACCGACCCCGGAGCCGACGACCCCCTCCTGAGCCTCAGGGCAGTACCCCGCACAAGGCCTGCAGGGCGCCCTGCCAGCCGCTGTCCGGGGGTGTGGCGTAGCCGACGACCAGGCCGTCGAGGGTGGCCGGCACCGTGGGGCGGCGGAACTGGTTGACGCCCTGGACGTCGAGGCCGCGCCAGGCGGCGGCCCGCAGGGTGGCCTGCTCGGTGCCGGGCGGGAGGGCCAGGACGGCGTGCAGGCCGGCCGCGATGCCGCTGACCCGGGTCTCCGGCGAGTGCACGGCGACGGCCGCCACCAGTTGGTCGCGGCGCCGCCGGTAGCGCAGCCGCATCGCCCGTACGTGCCGGTCGTACGCCCCCGAGCGCAGGAACTCGGCGAACGCCAGCTGGTCCGGCGCGCTCGACGACCAGTCCACGGCCCCCTTCGCCGCCGCCACCTCCTCCACCAGGCCCTCCGGCAGGACCATCCAGGCGAGGCGGAGTCCGGGCGCGAGGGACTTGCTCGCGGTGCCGAAGTAGACGACGCGCTCGGGGTCGAGGCCCTGCAGGGCTCCGACCGGCTGCCGGTCGTAGCGGAACTCCCCGTCGTAGTCGTCCTCCAGGACGAGGCCGCCGGAGGCCCGCGCCCAGTCGACGACCGCCGCCCGCCGGTCCGGGGGCAGGGCGCCGCCCAGCGGGTACTGGTGCGCGGCCGTCATGAGAACCGCCCCGCAGCCGTCGAGCCCGGCCAACTCCTCGGTCCTCGTACCGCGTTCGTCGAAGGCCAGGGCGGGGGTGCCGAGGCCGGCCCTCCTCAGGAGCTCGTCGTGGAGCCCGAGCCCGTACGACTCGACGGCCACGTCCCGGACGCCGCGGGCCCGCAGCACCTGGCCGATCAGCATCAGGCCGTGCACGAAGCCCGCGCAGATCACGATCCGCTCCGGCCGGGCGTGCACGCCCCGGGCACGGGCGAGGTACTCGGCGAGCGCGGCGCGCAGTTCGATCCTGCCGCGCGGATCTCCGTACCCGAAGGCCTCGTTGGGGGCGTCGGTGAGCGCCCGGCGGTAGGCCTTCAGCCAATCGGCGCGCGGGAAGGAGGCGAGGTCGGGGGTGCCGGACTTCAGGTTGTGCGCGGGCGCGGCGGGCCGGCCCCGGCGCGGGCCGGCCGGCCGGGGCCGCGGGGACGGCGATTGGGGTCTCCCCTGCTCGAGCGAAGCCGAGAGCTTGGGGAAAGTCGGCGCCGGCGGGCGGGGGGCGGTCCGGCGGGCGACACGGGTCCCGGAGCCCTGCCGGGCGGTGAGCCAGCCCTCGGCGACCAGCTCGGCGTACGCGTCGGCGACGGTGTTGCGGGCCATGCCGAGGTCGGCGGCGAGCGAGCGGGAGGACGGCAGCCGGGTGCCGGCCTCCAGGCGGCCGCTGCGGACCGCCTCCCGCAGGGCGTCCATGAGGCCGGCGCGGAGCCGGGTGCCGCGGAGGTCCAGATGGAGGTCGGCCCCGAAAGTGGCCCAGTCGTTCGCCATGGAAATGGACCATACAGCTGAGCCATCGGCTTCGTACGGTGGTCGGCATGACGACGGTAGAGACCGAGCAGACCGTGTACGCCCACGAGCACCCGCCCCGGATGTCCCTCCCCGAGCACCTCCCCGAGTTCTACCGGGCGATGATCCGGCTGGAGACGGCGGCCGCCAAGGACATCGACCCGACCCTGTACCACCTGATCAAGCTCCGGGCCTCGCAGATCAACCGCTGCGCGTTCTGCGTCGACATGCACAGCAAGGACGCGCTGGCGGAGGGCGAGAGCATCGACCGCATCGTGCAGCTGGCCGCCTGGGAGGAGTCCCGGCACTTCTACACCGAACGGGAGCTCGCGGCGCTCGCGCTGACCGAGGCCGTCACCGTCCTCACCGACGGCTTCGTGCCCGACGAGGTGTACGCGCGGGCCGCCGCGCACTTCGACGAGACCGAGCTCGCCCGGGTCATCGCCGCGATCGTCACGATCAACGCCTGGAACCGGATCGGCGTCACCACCCGGATGACGCCCGGCCACTACACCCCGCGCCCCGCATGACCGCCGAGGCTCTGCGGGCCCTCCACCGGCGGCTGCCCTCGGACGGCCCGCTGGTGCTGCCGGGGCCGTGGGACGCGGCCAGCGCCCGCGCCTTCGAGGCGGCCGGGTATCCGGCGCTCGCCACGCCGAGCGCGGGGATCGCGGCGTCCCTCGGGTACGAGGACGGGGCGACCCCGGCGGCGGAGATGTTCGCCGCCGTGGCGCGGATCGTCCGCTCCGTGTCCGTGCCCATCACGGCGGATCTGGAGGGCGGATACGGCCTTCCGGCGGCGGAACTGGTCGAGCGGGTACGGGAGTCCGGTGCCGTCGGCGTCAACCTGGAGGACAGCGGTCCCGACCGGGCGCTGAAGGACCCGGAGGCGCAGGCGGAGTGGCTGGCGGAGGTACGGGCGGCGGCGGGGTCCTCACTCTTCGTCAACGCGCGGGTGGACGTGTACATCCGCCGGGCGTCCGACCCCCTGGCGGAGGCGGTCACCCGGGCGCGGCTCTACGCGTCGGCGGGCGCGGACTGCGTCTACCCGATCGCGGCGCCGCCGTCCGACCTGCCGGCGCTGCGGGCGGCCGTCGGCGACCTGCCCGTCAACGCGCTGGCCGTCCCGGGCGGGCCGACCTTCACGGAACTGGGGCGCCTGGGGGCGACGCGCGTCACGTTCGGCGACGGGCTGTTGGTGCGGGCGCTGGAGGGAGTGCGGTCCCTGGCGACGACCCTCCACGAAACGGAGACCCTCTGAACGGTCCGGCGCCGTGAGGGCCCGCGCCGTGAGGACCCGCGCCGTGAGGGCCCGCGCCCGCGTGGGCCCGCGCCCGCGTGGGCGGCGCCCCAACCCACCCCCCGTGTGGGCAATCGTCCCGCTGGGGCGGGACGGGTGGGCACACGGGACGGCGCGCTTGGCCGCGCCCCCGCCTTCCGCGCCTGGACCCGCACCCCAGCGGCGGCGCACAACGTGGTGCGGGTCAGGGCACCGAAGCCTCTGGCGCCGGCAGGGCGCGGGCCCGTTGTGCCCACCCGTTCCGCCCCGGCGGAACGCATGCCCACAACGGGGTGGGCGCCGCCCCAGCGGAACGATTGCCCACAACGGGGTAGGCGTGGGCGCCGCCCCGGCGGGGCGCAGGCACACAACGGGGCGCGGCGCCGGGTCTCAGTGCGCGCCCGGTTGGAAGAAGTCCAGCGCCACCTTCAGGACTTCGCGCTGCTTCGGCCAGTCCGTTTCCGGGCCCGCCGCCAGGATCGCGTACTCGTTGCCGTCCTCCGCAGTGAAGGCGCGGTCGACGACCTTGCGGCGGCCGCCCTCGCGGTCGTACGCGTACACCAGCTCGGCCGCGTCCGCCTCGCCGGTGACCCGTTCGAGGCCCAGCTCCTGGTAGCCCGGCTTGTTGGCCCTGCCGTCCTCGGAGGCCCCGCGCAGCGCCTCGTACGGCGTCGTCCCCGCCTCCTGGATGACGAAGACCTGGATCAGGCTCCGCCCGTCCGGCGCGTTGAAGAACACTCCCTGGTCGGACTCCGTGCGGTTCCAGCCCTCGGGCACGGCGATCGTGAAGCCCTTGAGATCCTCCTGGGCCCGGTAGCCGGGCGGGGGAACGTCGTCCGTGGGCGGTGTGGAGGACGCTTCGGAAGGCGACGGGGGCTCGGTCGTCGGGGGCTGCGTCTCCGGTGGGGACGAGACCGACGCCGGAGGGTTCGCCACCGTGCCGCCGTTCCCTCCGTCCCCGCCCCAGAGCAGCCACGCCCCCACGGAACCCGCCGCCACCACGGCGACCGCCACGCCCGCCGCCACCGCGGCCCGCGGGCGGGGCCGGGGTGCCGGGGCGGGCGGTGCCGGGTACGCCCAGCCGCCTGACTCGGGGACGTACTCCGGGGCGTAGTCCGGAGGAGGCGGAGGCGGTGCTGTCGGGCCCTCGGGCCGCGGGGGCAGCGGCACGGTGCCCGCTCCCCCGCTCTCCCAGCTCTGCGTCTCGTCGTTCCAGCGGGCCCCGCTCATCTCATCCTCCGAGCAGGGTGCCGACGGCCTGCCCCACGGCCACGCCCGAGGCGAGGATCCCGGTCACGGCGCCCGCGTCCCTGAGGGCGCGGCGCAGGGCCGTCAGCCGGCCGGTGCCCGCACGCCCGGTGCCCTCGATCTCGTCCTCGGCGTCGGAGAGTTCGGCGTCGAGCGCGGTCGTCTGCTCGGAGGGGACGACGCCCTCCAGGTCGGTGCGGAGCCGCCGGATGGCCTGGAGCAGGGCCTCCTGCTGCGGGTCGCGGGCCGGCTGGGTGCCGTTCACGGTGCTGGTGACGGTGTTGTTGTCGCCGATGGTGACGTTGCCACTGGTGTTGGTGACGTGAATGCCGTTCGTGTGGTCAGCCACGGTCGCCTCCGGTCGTCGAGGTGGTGAAGGTCTTGCTGGTGACGGTGTTGTGGGTGCCGACGGTGACGTTCCCCTTGGTGTTCTCGATGAACGTGCCGCCCTCGGCGACGTGCACGATCTTCTGCTCGAACTCGGCCGTCTCGTACCCGGCTTCGCGCAGGGCGAGCGTCACGCCGTTCGCGACCCGGTCCTGCACGCTCTTCAGGTAGCGGCTGACGTCCATCTCCTGGAAGAGGGAGGCCTCGTCGTCGGAGCCCAGCTCGCGGACCGAGACCCACGGGCCCTCGGGCAGCGCGTGGGCATGGCCGGCGGTGAGCACCCGCCACAGGTGGCCGAGCGCGCGCCCGAGCGTGACCAGGGCCTGTCCGGCCGAGCGCGGGGTCCGGCCGAGCGCCCAGACCGCCTTGCCGAAGGAGTGGTTGTGCCGGTAGCGGTGGGCGATCCGGTCGGCGTACCGGTAGAGCGGCTTCACCGGCCGCAGGACGTGCGGGGCGACCTCCAGCATCAGCATGCCGCCCTGGGTGTGGACGCGGACGAAGACCGTGGTGACGATCTCCTCGCCCCAGCCGCCGACCCGGACGCGGAGGAAGTGACGGCGGGTCTCGCCGCCCTCCTCGATGGCGCCCGAGCGGTGCGCCTCGAAGCCCTCGGGGGTGTACGGGGCGGCCGTGCGGGCCGGCAGCCCGTCGACGGGCAGGAAGACGACCTCGTCGATCTCCAGCTCGCGCAGCCGGTCCCGTACGGCGGCCCTGAGCTGCGGCGAGCCGTGCGGGGCGGGCACGCGCAGCGCCTCCAGGAGCGGGACCACGTGCCGGAGGACGGCGCTGTTGTCGAGCGGTTCGGGCGCCTTGCCGTCGAGGTTCTTGCGGGGGCGCAGTTCGATGGAGAGCGACCAGGGCTCGTACGGGGCGCCGGCGCCGCAGAACGGGTCCTCGGAGCCGTACATGATCAGCCGGGCGTGCTGCTCGACCCGGATCCGGTCGCGGAGCCGGCGGAAGCGGGCGCCCTCGGCGGCCTCGGCCGGGTCGGAGCGCTGGTCGGCGAAGCGCTCGCGGGACAGTTCCTCGGTGAGCGCGCGGGCGAACTGGCCGCGCTGGGTGGCCACCGCCCAGGCCACGAGGAACGGCACGGCGAGGGTGATCCACACCTCCAGCTTGCCGACGCCCCAGATCTCCTGGGCTGCGAGGCCCGCGGCGAGGCCGAGGAAGTCGCCCGTGTCCCCGAGGTCGCCGAGGAGGTCCCCGCCGAACTCGCCGGACTCCTCGTCGGCGAACGCGAGGACGAGGAGGAACAGCGCGGACTGGAGGAGCATCAGCCGCCCGTACCAGCGCAGCAGGAACGCGGGGACGACCCGGTACACGGGGGCGGCGGCGGACCGGCCGCGCACCCAGCGGGCGATGCCGAGGATCAGGAAGGGGGTGATGAGAAGCCCGATCAGGCCCTTGGTGAGGGGGATCGCGACGATCCAGAGGGCCAGGATGCCTGCGGCCCAGGCGAGTTCGACGCGGCGGGCGCGCAGTGCGTGGGCGAGGACGCGGCTCGCGTCGTAGCCGAGGGAGGGGGCGGCGAAGCGCTCCTCGTGGACGTACAGCTGGTCGATGACCGCGTCGCGGAATCCGTCGTCGAGGTACGTGCCGGCGCAGAGCAGCCGGGTGGCCTCGCTGGCGGCGGGTAAGCGGCGCGGGTCGACGGCGGCGGGTGGCGTACTGGGCGGTTGGCCTGGCTGGTGAGGTACGAACGATTGCGCCAAAACTCCCCCGATTGCGTGGAACTGTTCGCGTTTACGGCCGAGTTGGCCGGGAACCGGTGCGACAGCATAGGTGAGGCGGGAGTTCCGTGTCGGCACGAAAAACGGCGCCCCCGGGCCGTACGGTCGGTCGTACGGCCCGGGGGCGCCGGGAGTGTGGAGCCGGAATCAGCCCTGATCAGGCCGATCGGAGGCCCGGATCAGGTCGATCCGAGGCTCAGATCAGGCCGAGCTCGCGGACCGCGTCGCGCTCCTCGGAGAGCTCCTTGACGGAGGCGTCGATGCGGGCGCGGGAGAAGTCGTTGATCTCCAGGCCCTGGACGATCTCGTACTTGCCGTCCTTGCAGGTGACCGGGAAGGAGGAGATCAGGCCCTCCGGGACGCCGTACGAGCCGTCGGACGGGACGCCCATGGAGGTCCAGTCGCCCTCGGCGGTGCCGTTGACCCAGGTGTGGACGTGGTCGATGGCGGCGTTCGCGGCGGAGGCCGCGGAGGACGCGCCACGGGCGTCGATGATCGCGGCGCCGCGCTTGGCGACGGTCGGGATGAAGGTGTCGGCCAGCCACGCCTCGTCGCCCACGACCTCGGCGGCGTTCTTGCCGGCGATCTCCGCGTGGAAGATGTCCGGGTACTGCGTCGCGGAGTGGTTGCCCCAGATGGTGAGGCGCTTGATGTCCGTGACCGAGGAGTTGGTCTTCTGGGCCAGCTGCGTCAGGGCGCGGTTGTGGTCCAGGCGGGTCATCGCGGTGAAGCGCTCGGCCGGGACGCCCTTGGCGGCGGACTGGGCGATCAGGGCGTTGGTGTTGGCCGGGTTGCCGACGACCAGGATCTTGATGTCGTCCGCGGCGTGCGCGGCGATGGCCTCGCCCTGCGGCTTGAAGATGCCGCCGTTGGCGGCGAGCAGGTCGCCGCGCTCCATGCCCGGGCCGCGCGGGCGCGCGCCGACGAGCAGGCCGATGTTGGCGCCCTCGAAGCCCGCGTTCGGGTTGTCGAAGATGTCGATGCCCTTGAGCAGCGGGAACGCGCAGTCGTCGAGCTCCATGGCGGTGCCCTCGGCGGCCTTCACGCCCTGCGGGATCTCGAGGAGGCGCAGCTTGACCGGCACGTCCGCGCCGAGCAGGTGGCCGGAGGCGATGCGGAAGAGCAGCGCGTAGCCGATCTGGCCGGCCGCGCCGGTCACGGTGACATTCACGGGAGTGCGGGTCATGGCGATCTCCGTAAGACAGCTGGCGGTGGGGGTCCCTGCCCCTGGTGCGGGATAGCTCTCTTGATCGATCGGTGTCTCGACATGAAGAGATATCCAGCGGTCAGGCTATCCGACCCGGACCCCCTCGAATCCCCACCCCCTTGTGGTCCGGCTCACTGCCACCCGTCCGGAGAGCCCTCGGGGGCCGTGCGGCGGAGTCCGGCACGGGGCCGACGTGGGGTCCGGCACGGGGTCGACGCGAGTCCGGCACGGGGCCGACGTCAGTCCGTCACGGGGCCGACGTAGCGGAATGGTCACTTCCGTGCCACAGCGCACCGACGGAGCTTGAACCGACCTTGGCACGTACATGACCCTTGATCGTGACGGCGCCCGCCCTCCCACGGGGGAGAGGGCGGGCGCCGCTCTTCATGACCTGCCGACTACGTCACCGTGAGGTGGAGTACGTCCTCCAGGAACGGGATCCGCAGCCACGGCCCCGGCTGGACCATGAGCGCGAGCAGCACGATCAGGCCGCCCATCACCCCGTACGTGATCATGTCCGTGAAGCGGGAGCGGACGGCCAGCATGCCGACGGACGGCAGCACCCGGCGCATCGCCGCACCCGTGAGGAGCGCGACCCCGACCAGGATCGCCCCCACCCGGAAGGCCTGCGGGAACGGGTCCGTGCCCACCACGAGCAGGCCGAGCCCGGCGAGCACGAGGACGGTGAGCAGCGGCCACTGACGCGCGGGCGCCGGGGCGTCGCCGGGGGCCGCCCGGCCGCCGCCCTCGGGGCGCGCGGTGTCGGTGGTGAGCCGCCGGCGCGGACTGCCCGCCGCCGCGGCGTCCGCCGCACCCGACGCGCCGTCCGGGTTCCCGGGCGCCCCCGGGGTCCCGGAGCTCACGTCAGAGCGCCGCGGCCGCGCGCTCGGCGGCCTCGACGACGTTGACGAGCAGCTGGGCACGGGTCATCGGACCCACGCCGCCGGGGTTCGGGGAGATCCAGGCGGCCACCTCGGCGACACCCGGGTCCACGTCGCCGACGATCTTGCCCTCGCCGTTGCGGGAGACGCCGACGTCGAGGACGGCCGCGCCCGGCTTCACGTCCTCGGGCTTGATCAGATGCGGCACGCCGGCCGCCGCGACGATGATGTCGGCGTTGCGCAGGTGCGCCGAGAGGTCCCGGGTGCCGGTGTGGCACTGGGTCACGGTCGCGTTCTCGGAGCGGCGGGTCAGGATCAGCGGCATCGGGCGACCGATGGTGACACCGCGGCCGACGACGACGACCTCGGCGCCGTTGATCTCCACGCCGTGGGCGCGGAGCAGGGTGACGATGCCGTTCGGCGTGCAGGGCAGCGGGGCGGGCTCGTTGAGGACGAGCCGGCCGAGGTTGGTCGGGTGCAGGCCGTCCGCGTCCTTGGCCGGGTCCATCAGCTCCAGGATGCGGTTCTCGTCGATGCCCTTGGGGAGCGGCAGCTGGACGATGTAGCCGGTGCAGGCCGGGTCCTCGTTGAGCTCCCGTACGACCGCCTCGATCTCCTCCTGGGTGGCGGTGCCCGGCAGGGTGCGCTGGATGGAGGCGAGGCCGACCTCCGCGCAGTCGCGGTGCTTTCCGGCGACGTACTTCTGGCTGGCCGGGTCGTCCCCGACCAGGACGGTGCCCAGGCCGGGCGTGATGCCCTTCTCCTTGAGGGCCGCCACACGGACGGTCAGATCGGACTTGATCGCGGCTGCGGTGGCCTTGCCATCGAGAATCTGGGCGCTCATGGAGACATCCTCCCGGATGACCCCCGCCTTGTTCCAATTCGCTCCCCCGCAGCGGCCGGCGAAGCGGAACGACAGGTTGCATCTGCACAACTCCGTGACGTAGCGACTGGACAAAAAGTCGACGTTGCGACGACGATGATCCGCGTAGTACCGCGGAAAGTGCCGGGGGGAAATCCGCTCAAATGCCGTGAAGTCCTCCGCGCGGGCCGCGTCGTCCCCGCACAGAGATATTCACGGAGGAATCCCGCGATGAGCTTCGGCGAACCGAACAACCCCTACGGCCAGCCGCAGGGACAGGGACAGCAGCCCGGGTACGGCTACCCGCAGCAGGCCCCGCAGGGCGTGCCGCCGCAGGGCTACGGCTACCCGGCGGCCCCGCCGGTCTCGCCGTACGGCGGCGGGTACCCGGGCGCGGCCATGGAGATGCCCGGCGGTGTGAAGTCCGCGCGCGTGATGCTGTGGATCCTGAGCGGGCTCAACCTGCTCGGTGGCTTCGGAGCGATCGCCTTCTCCTTCACCCTCGCCAGCGAGCTGGAGAAGCAGCAGGGCTCCCTGTCCGGTGACGAGGAGACCTTCGCGAACCTGGGCCAGGGCATCATGATCGGCGCCGGCGTCATCTCGCTGATCTTCGCGATCCTCGGCATGGTGCTCGCCGCCAAGTTCAAGTCCGGCGGCAACGGCGTCCGGATCGGCGCGATCGTCTGGGCCTCGTTCGCGGTGCTGTTCAGCCTGTTCTCGCTGCCGCTCGGTGTCGTCAGCCTCGCCCTCGGCGTCATGATCATCGTCTTCACGGCGAAGTCGGAGGGCTCGGCCTGGTTCAACCGGAACAGGCAGCAGTACTGAGCCTGACCCATGCGTGAGGGGCGGGATCCGTTCGGATCCCGCCCCTCACGCATGTCACTGCCGCGCGACGACCGCTGTCACTGCCGCTTCAGGACCGCGAAGCCGTCCGAGCGGTAGGTGATCTCGTACCGCGCCTCCGGATGCAATTGCGAAGCCAGCTGCGCCGGATCCGACACCTGCTGACCCCAGCCCCGCAGGTCGAAGGCGAGATAGTCCGGGGTGACCCCCTTCGACGTGCCCACCCAGTAGACCCGGTGGTCCGCCGTGAGGTGGGCGAGGAGCGAGACGTCCGCCTCGACGCTCACCCCCTCCGGCACCGCGTCGACCGCCGCCCGCGCCTCCACGGTCCGGGTGTCCGTCCGGTACGTCTCCGACTTCAGCAGCTCCCGCAGCGGCAGGTTCGCGGCGAGGACGAGCGCGACCGCCGTCGCGACGGGGATCACGACCTTCCCGTACGAGACGAGCCAGGCGCGCGGCGAGGTGCGGACCGCGCGGACGCCGTCCACGAGGGCCAGGAAGACGACCGGCATCAGGATCGCGCTGTAGTGCCAGTGCATGCCCCAGTGGTTGGCGTCCTGGGAGAGGAAGCGCCAGCCGAGGGTCGGCAGGACGAGCAGGACCAGCGGGGACCGCAGGGCGAGGAAACCGGTGATCGCCAGCAGGTAGAAGACCATCTCCCACCGCTCGCCGGAGGCGAGGGCGTCGCCGATCACCTGCCCGAAGGAGGTGTCGGCGCCCGTGCCGGTCTTCTCGATCTTCGACCAGTAGTCGTACTGGCCGAGCTTGCTCGCCGCCGGGATCAGGACGAGGACCGTCAGCGCGAAGGCCGCCACGCCGAAGCCGGCCAGGGCCGCGCCCAGCCGCTTGCGCCCCTTCAGGAAGAGGACCGCGCCGACCATCGCGACGGTGAGGCCCATGTCCTCCTTGACCAGGACGAGCGGGGCGGACCAGGCGGCGGCCGCGGTCCAGCGCCCGAGGAGCAGGGCCCGGCAGGTCAGGGCGAGCAGCGGGACGGCGAAGGCGATCTCGTGGAAGTCGGACTTGACGGCCTCCTGGAGCCCCCAGGACAGGCCGTACGCGATCGTCAGGCCGATGCCGGCGGCCCGGCTGCCGAGGATCTGCTGGGTGGTGCGGCCGACGACGACGGCGGAGGCGGCGAAGAGCGCGGCCTGCCCGAAGAGCAGGGAGACGGGCGAGGGCCAGATCCAGTAGAGCGGCGCGAGCAGCGCGGTGACGGGGCTGAAGTGGTCGCCGAGTATGGGGAAGCCGGGGCCCTTGATGTCGACGACGGGGGCCCGGAACTCGGCGTACGCCCGGACCGACTGCCCGAAGATCCCGAGGTCCCAGGAGGGCGTGCGGAAGTGCGCGTACTGCACCCAGGAGTACAGGAAGTACAGGCCGCAGAGGACGCCCGCGAGGATCAGATACGGACGGATCGGGGCCGGGGAGAGGCCGTCGGACGGCTCCGCGTCGGTGGACTCCGCAGCGGGCCTGTTCAGTACGTCCAACACCACGTCCCCCACTACCGGCGGCCGACAAAAGAGCAACCCATTAGACCAGAGTCCACCCGTTCGGCGGATCTGTCGCAGCAGCCCCTTCACGACCCCGGCCCGCTCCGTACCCGGACGGTGACGTTCTGCATTCGTTTATCGGAGCTTCCTACCCTGACCCCGCAGACCTCGGGGAAAGGAAGCGTCATGTACAGCATCATCGTGGTGCCCGCACACGCCGCGGACCCCGGAAGCCAGGTCAGGCTGGCGCCCGGCGAAAGACTCCATTTCGGCCGCACCACCCCGTACGCCCCCGGCCGCACCACCCCTCACACGGCCGGCGAACCGCGTCGTCATCTGGACATCCCCCACCCCGGGGTGTCCCGCACCGCCGGAGAGATCGGCGCGACGGCGAGCTACTGGACCCTCAGCAACTTCAGCACGGCCTCGACCTATGTCGTCGAGAACCCGGAGGGCGCAGGCGAACACATCAAGATCGCACCCGGGCGGGTCGACGCCCCGGTGCCGTTCGAGTTCTCGCGGGTCGTCCTGCCCGCGGGCGGCGACCTGCTCGACTTCGGCGTCTGGGCACCCCGCCACGACTACGTGGAGTGCGCGCAGGCCGCCGGGGAGGGCGAGCCGACCGCGCTCGCCTTCCCCCTCGACCGCACCAAGCGCTACTTCCTCGTCCTCGCCGCGCTCTGCGAGTCCCGACTGCGCGGTGCCCCGCACGCGCCGCTGCCGACGGTCGAACAGATCGTGGGGCGGCTGCGCCCGCTGTGGCCGGCGGTCAACCGCGCCGCCGTGCAGTGGAACATCGACTACCTGGCCGTGAAGTTACGGCTCAAGCCGGGCCCCGAGGCGCCCGACGCGGGCCCGCGCCTCAACGGCAAGAAGGAGTCCCTGGTCTCCCTCGCCCTCCGCTTCGACCTGGTCCGCGAGGACGACCTGTCGACCCTGGCGGAGGTGGCGCGGTGACCGCCTTCCCCCTGACCGTCCCGGTCGGCTACGAGATCGGCGACTGGGTCGTGGAGCGCCCGCTGGGCGCGGGAGCCTTCGGCAGCGTCTACGCGGCACGCCACCGCGACGCCTCCGCCTCCCCCGCCCGCGCCGCCCTCAAGTTCCTCCCGACCGGCACCCGCACCCCGCGCCAGCTGCGCCACCTCCGCGACCTGGCCGAGCGCGAGGTCGAGCTGCTCAGCCGGCTCCGCTCGCCACGTCTGATCCGGCTGTACGAGACCCTCACCGTCGACGACCCGGCGCACCCGGAGCTGGACGGCGCCACCGTCCTCGTACTGGAGGAGGCGGAGCGCCCGCTCCAGTCGCTCCTCTCCAGAACCGCGGCGCCGCCCCCGTCCGGCCCCGCGCTGCTCGTCCAGATCTGCGAGGGCCTGCACCAGCTGCACGCGGCGGGCTGGGTGCACGGCGACCTCAAGCCGGCCAACGTCCTGCTGATGAAGGACGGCACCGTCCGGCTCGGCGACTTCAGCACGGCGAGCGAGCTGGAGGGCAGCCACGCCTACGCCTCCGGCTTCGCCACACCCGACTACACCCCGCCCGAGCTGCTCTGGTCGGAAGTCGGCGACCGGGGCGCCCGGATCCGCCCCAGCTCCGACGTCTGGGCCTTCGGTGTGCTCGCCCACCTCGTCCTGACCGGCTCCTCCCCGCTCTCCGGCGGCACGCCGACCGCACGCCGGGACGCCACCCTGCGCTACGCGCGCGGTGAGGAGGAACTCCGCCTCTCCCCCGAGCTCCCGGAACCCTGGCGGGAGATCGTCACGGACTGTCTGAGCCGCACCCACGAGGAGCGGGCCGCCCACGACGCGGCGTCCCTGCTCCGCCGGGTCCGGGAGGCGGCCGCGGGCCGGATGCCGCGCCGCCGCAGACGGCTCGTCCCACTCCTCGCCGTGTCCCTCGTTGTGCTGACGGCGGCGGGCTTCGGCCTGAACTCCCTGCGCGAGGAACCGACGGGGAACACCGGCGCGAAGAACACCGCGGCCGGGTACGAGCGCTGCGCGCCGGGCAACATCTGCTTCTTCTCGGAGGCGGGCGGCCAGGGCCAGATGTGCGACTGGCTGAACGACGATCCCGAGTGGTTCGACGGCGACACGGTCTGCAGCTGGGCGCGGACGCGCACGCCCCGCTCGGTGTTCAACAACGGCTCCGCCGACCCGAAGGGCTTCGTCCACGTCGCCTACTTCGCGGGGAAGAACCTGAAGGACGGACTGGGCTGCATCCGGCAGGGCGCGCGCCGCGACCTCACCCTCGACCGGCCGATCGCCTCGCACACCTGGGCCAAGACCTGCTGAGCCCTGACCTGGGGCGTCGCGTGCCCGAAGCGCTGCCCTAGGAGTTACGAGGTACCCCGCGGCCGGTGGCGGCCGCATGGTGTGACTGCGCCGCGGACGGGCGGCGCAGTCACCAGGGGGGCCGACGATGAAGCACCTGCTCGTGCGCGCGATCACGGTCGTCGCCGTCGTCGCGGCGGTGACGACCGGCTGCTCGCGACCGGACACCGCCGCCGCCCCTCCGGAGCGGGAGCTGACGCAGGCCGAGCAGCTGCGGATCTCGGACGCCGACGAGGTGCTGATCAAGCAGTGCATGAACCGGGCCGGATTCTCGTACTGGACGAGCCCCAGGTACAGCCTGGAGGAGAGCCGCGAGCCCGGCTACGTCAACGACGACGTCGCGTGGGCGCGGAAGCACGGTTACGGCAGCCGGATCGCGGCCGCGGCCGACCGGTACCGGCGGACGAACCCGAACGGCGCGTACCGCACGGGCCTCTCCGCCGAGCGCCGCAAGGCCTACGACGAGGCGCTGGACGGCGGCCGTCGGGCCAGGATCCTCACCGCGAAGCTCCCCGGCGGCACCGCGACCGTCCGCAAACGGCTCGGCGGCTGCTCCGAGGAGGCCGAGCGCAAGCTGTACGGGGACCCGGACGCCTGGTTCCGGGCCGACAAGGCCGTCACCAATCTGCAGCCCCTGTACGTCCCCGAGATCCTGCGGGACAAGCGGTTCAAAGCCGCCCTCGCGGGCTGGACGGCCTGCATGGGACGGGCCGGCTTCACCTACCCCGACCCGACGGCCGCACGGGACGCCGCGGCCCGCGCGCGGGACTTCGCGAGCGAGACCCGCACCGCGGTCGCCGAGGCCCGCTGCGCCCGCGAGACCTCGCTGGCCTCCGTGGCCCGCGAGCGCCAGACGCACTACCTGAACGCCCTGCGCGACACGTACGGCGAGGAGCTCGACACCCATCGCCGACTCCAGCGCGGGGCCTACGAGCGGGCTGCCGGGATCACCGGCGCCCGGGTCTGAACGACCCACCACCGGCACCACCCATCGCACCACCCACCGAAGGAGCGAACCATGCGCAAGATCGGTATGTCCGTCGCCGCTCTCGGCCTCGCGGTCGCAGGCCTCGTCGCCCCCGCCACGGCGGCCCAGGCATCGAGCTCGGGCACGGCGAGCAACCACTGCAACGACATCTGGCCGGGCCGGAACGGCAACGTGTACGCCTACGCCGACACGTACTGCTACGGCTACCTCGGCGCCGCCGCCGGCAACGACGCCGACTGGGGCGCGTCGGGCGGCGGCTTCTCCGGTGCGAGGGACACTGCCGAGTCCGTCATGAACGCCGGCTACACCGGCAGCTACTCCATCGTGAAGTTCTTCTACTGGGAGAACTACGGCGGCGGCTACAACTGCCTGAAGGCCGAGGAGTTCTTCGTCGACGACCTCTCACGGAACACCTTCAGCAACGGCGCCACCATGAAGGAGAACATCCGGTCCCACCAGTGGGTGAACTCCTGTGACCGCTGGATGAGCTGAGCCGAACGACGGAGGGCCCGCCGGTACGTGCGTACCGGCGGGCCCTCCGTCCTATGCCACCCGGATCAGTGGAAGAAGTGGCGCGTGCCCGTGAAGTACATCGTCACGCCCGCCTTCTGCGCGGCCTCGACGACGAGCTCGTCGCGCACCGAACCGCCCGGCTGGACGACCGCCTTCACGCCGGCGGCCGTGAGGATCTCCAGGCCGTCGGGGAAGGGGAAGAAGGCGTCCGAGGCGGCGTAGGAGCCGCGCGCCCGCTCCTCGCCCGCCCGCTCGACGGCCAGCTTCGCGGAGTCGACGCGGTTGACCTGGCCCATGCCGACGCCGACCGAGGCGCCGTCCTTGGCGAGCAGGATCGCGTTGGACTTGACCGCGCGGCAGGCCTTCCAGGCGAAGGCGAGCTCGGCGAGCTCCTCGGCGGAGAGCGCCTCGCCGGTCGCGAGGGTCCAGTTCGCCGGGTCGTCGCCCTCGGCCTGGAGGCGGTCGGTGACCTGGAGGAGGGCACCGCCGTCGATCGGCTTGACCTCGACCGGGTTGGCCGGGGCGCCCTCGGCCTTCAGGACGCGGATGTTCTTCTTCTTGGCGAGGATCTCGACCGCGCCGTCCTCGTAGCCGGGGGCCACGATGACCTCGGTGAAGATCTCGGCGACCTGCTCGGCCATCGCGACGGAGACCGGGCGGTTGACGGCGATGACGCCGCCGAACGCGGACAGCGGGTCGCAGGCGTGCGCCTTGCGGTGGGCCTCGGCGACGTCGGCGCCGACCGCGATGCCGCACGGGTTGGCGTGCTTGATGATCGCGACGCAGGGCTCGGTGTGGTCGTACGCGGCCCGACGCGCGGCGTCGGTGTCCGTGTAGTTGTTGTACGACATCTCCTTGCCGTGCAGCTGCTCGGCCTCGGCCAGGCCGCCCGTGCCGTCGACGTACAGCGCGGCGCCCTGGTGCGGGTTCTCGCCGTAGCGCAGGACGTTGTTGCGCTCGTACGTGGCGCCCAGGAAGTCCGGGAAGCCGCTGTCGTCCGCGGCGGCGTAGTCGTCGGCGAACCAGGAGGCCACGGCCACGTCGTACGCGGCGGTGTGCTGGAAGGCCTCGGCGGCGAGCCGCTTGCGGGTGGTCAGGTCGAAGCCGCCCGCCTTGACGGCGGCGAGGACGTCGGCGTACCGCTCCGGGCTGGTGACGATCGCGACCGACGGGTGGTTCTTGGCCGCGGCGCGGACCATCGACGGGCCGCCGATGTCGATCTGCTCGACGCACTCGTCCGGGGTGGCGCCGGAGGCGACCGTCTCGCGGAACGGGTAGAGGTTCACGACGACCAGGTCGAAGGGCTCCACGCCGAGCTCGGCGAGCTGCGCGCGGTGCGACTCCAGGCGCAGGTCGGCGAGGATGCCGGCGTGCACGCGCGGGTGGAGGGTCTTGACGCGCCCGTCGAGGCACTCGGGGAAGCCGGTCAGCTCCTCGACCTTGGTGACCGGGACCCCGGCGGCGGCGATCTTCCCGGCGGTGGAGCCGGTGGAGACGAGCTCGACACCGGCCTCGTGCAGACCGCGGGCCAGCTCCTCGAGCCCCGTCTTGTCGTAGACGCTGACCAGCGCGCGGCGGATGGGCTTAACGGTGTCCGTGTTCACCGACATGAACCTTTCGTCCCTCAATGCGGTAGCCGTGCCGGGCGAGACGCCCCACGACGTCGACGAGCAGCGAGCGCTCGACTTCCTTGATGCGCTCGTGCAGAGCGGCTTCATCGTCCTCGTCCCGCACCTCGACCACGCCCTGGGCGATGATCGGGCCGGTGTCGACACCGTCGTCGACGAAGTGGACGGTGCATCCGGTGACCTTCGCGCCGTAGGCGAGGGCGTCACGCACCCCGTGGGCACCGGGAAAACTGGGGAGGAGCGCCGGGTGGGTGTTGACGACCCGGCCGCCGAAGCGGGCGAGGAACTCCTTGCCGACGATCTTCATGAAACCCGCCGAGACGACGAGGTCCGGCTCGTACGCCGCGGTGGCCTCGGTCAGCGCGCGGTCCCACTCCTCGCGGGTCGCGTGGTCCTTCACCTTGCACACGAAGGTGGGGAGACCGGCCCGCTCCGCACGCTCCAGACCCACGATGTTCTCGCGGTCGGCGCCGACCGCGACGATCTCGGCGCCGTAGCCCTCGGGGTCGGCGGCGATCGCGTCGAGCAGGGCCTGGAGGTTCGTGCCGGAGCCGGAG
The DNA here is from genome assembly GCF_056435185.1 of Streptomyces sp. NPDC044003. Lineage (NCBI taxonomy): Bacteria > Bacillati > Actinomycetota > Actinomycetes > Kitasatosporales > Streptomycetaceae > Streptomyces > Streptomyces sp. NPDC044003. The sequence goes on from NZ_JBWKFA010000001.1 coordinate 977,523, forward strand.
ACCAGGACGACGAGGCGGGCGGCAGCCACTGGGTCACTCTTTCCGTGGTGTTTGTGCGGTCGTACGAACGAATCGTGCCCCTCGATACGGGGAACCCTACGAATGGCTCGACCGTCAGCAACGATACCGGCACACGGGACGGCCCCCACGGGACGGGGGCCGAGCAGGGCGGTAGCGTCAGGGTCCGACGCCAGCAAGGGCCGTGGGTGCGGCCGCGGTCACGACGACAGAGGGAAGACGTTCAGCAGATGCCGGAACGCCAGTCCACGGACGACAACAACCCGTTCGCGCCGCCGCCCGAGGGCCGGCCGGATCAGCCGTGGCAGCCGCGGCGACCGGAGGGCTCGGACGACGACACGTCCGGCACCCCGGACTCGTCGGGGCCGTCCGACGGCCGCTGGAGCCCGCGCCAGCCGGGCCCCTCCCAGGACGGCTTCGGCCGGGGCCCGGAGCGCCGCGGAGGCGGGCCGGAGGGCGGCCCGGGACAGGGCGGACCCGGGAAGAGCCCGGGGATGCGCTGGGACCCGACGGACCCGGCACAGCGACGGGCGCGGTACGCGATCCTCTCGGGCATGTGGGCCTTCTTCTTCGCGATCTTCGAGATCCCGGAGCTGGCGCTGCTGCTCGGCGCCCTCGGTCTCTACTGGGGGATCAGCTCGCTGCGCAGCAAGCCGAAGCCGGCCGCGGAACTGTCGTCGACATCACAGCCGCCGTCGCAGTCCCCGACCCCGGCGGCTCCCGCCGAGGGGCAGCCGGCGGGGGCGTCCGCCGCGATCGCCCCGCTCCGCTCGATGCGGACGGCGGCGATCAGCGGTCTCGTCGCGGCGAGCGTGGCCCTGATGATCGTCGCGGTGGGCTTCACCATGCAGCTCGTCTACCGCGACTTCTACGAGTGCCGTGACGACGCCCTGACCCACGCGGGCCAGCTCGCCTGCAACGACCTCCTGCCGAAGCCGCTGCGCGCGGGCTTCGGGGTACGGGAGTAGGTCGGACAGGCCCTACCGGTCCGGGTCGGGGGCGAGCGGCGGGAGCGGCGGGGCCGGCAGGGACGGTTCCCAGGCCGCCGGGAGGTAGTCGTACGGCTCGAAGCCGGGGTCGCCGAAGGGGTCCGCGATCGAGCCGGCGATCGGATCGGCGTACGCGTCGGTGTACGAGGCTGTGTACGAGTCGGCTTCGGGGTCCTCGCCGGTTCCGTTCTCCGGCGCCGCCGGGGCCTCCGGGGCCTTGGGCGCGCCGGCCTCCGGCCGGGTCTCCGCGGTGCCGGCAGGGGCCCCGGCAGGCACGGCGACCGCCGCCAAGGGGACCGGCGCGGAGGCCGGCGCGGGCTTCGGCCTCAGGGCGCGCGGCACCCGGCGGCCCCAGGCCCGTACCCCCAGCGCCACCGGAACCCCCACGACGACCCCCCACAGCACCGCGGCCGCACCGGCCTGCCACCACACCGGGCCGAACGCCGAGAGCCGGCCGGTGCCGAGCGGGCCGCCCGCCGCGCCCGCCAGGACGGCGACGGCCGCCCCGCACCCCCAGGCCGCACCGAGCGCCGTCAGGGCCGCGTCCCGGGCCGCCCAACTCCGCGCCGAGCGGCCCGCACGCCCGCCCTGCACCACGGCGGCGGCCAGCGGGACCGCTGCGGTCGCCCAGTGGATCCAGGTGCCGCGCCCCTCGGCCGGCAGCGCGGCCAGGAGCGGGAAGGGCGGCACCGTCGGATCGCCGACGAGGCCCAGGGGCGTCGCGAGCGCGCCCGTACCGAGGGTGAAGCCCGGCCCGAGACCGTACGCCGCACCCCAGACGGCCATGTTCGGGAGCAGCGCGAGGACGAGCAGCAGGACCGTCACCCGACCGGACCACTCCCCCGCGAGACCCTCGAACGAGGCCTGCGCCCGGCTCGCGTGCCAGGCCAGCGAGACCGCCGCGGCCACCGCGCCGCCGCCGAGCAGCGTCAGGGTCCCGAGCCCCGCGGCGCGCAGGGCGGCGGCCGCCTGCCGCTGCCCCGGCAACGGGCGGCCGAGCGCCGTCCAGACGCCCGCGCCCGCCGCGCCGGTGACGACGGCGGGCAGCCAGAGTCCGGCCGTGAGCAGGTCGGCGGGGAGCGGGCCGCTCTCGCTGTAGACCACGACGGCGGCCGCGACCAGCAGGTATCCCCCGGCGACGGCGGCGACGGCGCCGCCCGGGGAGGGGCGCGGCCGAGCACCGTCGTCGCCCGGGTCGAGGGTGTCGCGGGCGGTCCGGTGGACGAGCCAGACGGGCAGGGCGACGAGGAGCAGCGGGACGATGCCGAGGGGCGCGGGCAGGCCGGAGAGCGTGTCCGTGCGGACCAGGTCCACGCCGTGCGCGAGCAGCCAGATCCCGGCGGCGACGTGCAGGGCGCCGACGGGACCGCTGTCGGGGTACGGGGAGCTGATCCAGGCCACGATCACCAGGACCGCGAGGGCGCCGAGACCGAGCCCGGCGGCGACCCCGCCCCGGACACAGGCGGTGGCGAGCGCGGCGGAACGGCCGCCCTGGACCAGGGGGTGCTCGGTCACATGGGTCACGGGGTCATGCTCCCAACGACACGCGCTTTTGCCGCGTAACAGGCAAACCTCCGTTGTGTCGCTCAAGATACGTTTATGTACTTTTCCGCCCATAGCAGCTCTGCGGGAGGTCGACGCCGATGAGCCGGAGCACCGCGGATTCCGCATCCTCCGTCACCCTGCCGCCCCCGAAGGAGCGGCGCAGGTTGCGTGAGGCCCTCGCCCTGAGCGAGGAGCAGGTCGCCGATGCCATGGGCGTCACGAAGTCCACGGTGAGGGCCTGGGAGACCGGGCGCTCGACACCCCGGGGCCGCAAGCGCGAGGCGTACGCGCGGCTGCTCGGCGCGCACGGGACGGATGGCCCGCTCCCGGCCGAGCCCGGGTCCGACGGGCTCGGGCCGACACGGCCGGAGGAGGCCGGGACCGAGGGCCGGACCGAGGGCAGGGCCGAGGGCCGGGAGGCCCAACCGCAGACCGGGGCCGGGAGCCGGGACGAGGGCCGGGCCGAGAGCCGGGAGGCCCAACCGCAGACCGGGGCCGGGAGCCGGGACGAGGGCCGGGCCGAGAGCCGCCAGGCCCAACCGCAGACCGGGGCCGGGAGCCAGGACGAGGGCCGCCGGGCCGAGGGCCGGGAGGCCCAACCGCAGGCCAAGGCGCAGGCCCAGCCGGCCGGGTCGCAGGCCCAGCCCGCCCCGTCGCAGCCGCAGGCGCCCGCCCCGGTCCAGCCCCCGGCGCAGCCCCTGCCCTCCGCTTCGGGGAACGTCCGGCCCAAGGCCGCCGCCAAGCGGGCCGCCAAGCCGCCGCGGGCCCCGTCCCCCGTCCCGGCCATCGCTCCCGGCCCCGCCCGCAAAGGCACCTCGAAGCCGGCGGAGCGGCTGAAACCGGCGGCTGCCGAGACCCCCGCCGAGCCGGCCGCACCGGGTCTCACCCCCGAGGAGGCCTTCGACGCGCTGTACGCCTATGCCGCGCCGGGCCTCGTCCACCAGACGTACCTGCTCACCGGGCGCCGCCGGCTCTCCCGCGAGGCCGTCGAGCACGCCTTCCACCACGCCTGGCAGCACTGGCCCGAGGTCGCCGTGGACGCGGACCCGGTCGGCTGGGTGCGGGCGACGGCCTACGAGTACGCCCTCTCCCCCTGGCACCGGCTGCGCCGCGCCCACAAGCACCCCGACGCCCCGCCGACCGAGGCGAACCGGCGGGCGCTGCTCGGCGCGCTCCTCGAACTGCCGCCCTCGTACCGCCGGACCGTCCTGCTCTACGACGGGCTCGGCCTGGACCTTCCGGAGACGGCGGCCGAGACGGAGGCAAGCACCCCGGCGGCCGCGAACCGGCTGCTGCACGCCCGTACGGTCATCGGGAAGCAGATCCCGGAGCTCGCCGCCCCCGAGGCCCTGCAGCAGCGGCTGAGCGCGCTGGTCGCGGAGGCGCCGACGGCGACCCTGCCGGCCGCCCGCGCGGTCCGGACGGGCAGCGAGCGCCGGACCCGGGCCTGGACGCGGGCGGTGCTCGGGGTGTCGGCGGTCCTCATCGGGGTCACCGGCTTCACGGCGGCGACCGCGCCGACCCGCTACATCCCGGTGAACGCCCCCGGCGAGACCGTCAACGGGGTGCCCGTGCGCGGCGGTCCGCAGAAGCTCCGCCCGGAGGATCTGGAGCTGCTCGAGAAGCTGCGCGCCGAGCCCAACCCGGGCCCGGAGCGGCTGGTCCCGGCGGCCGAGTGACCCGTCCGGACATGCGAGAGGGCCCCGCCCCCACCCGGTCTCCCGGGAGGGGCGGGGCCCTCTCACGTGCTGCCTCTCAGGCTGCTGTGCGTTTCAGCCCGTTCAGCCCGCGAGGATGGCGCGCGCCAGCTTGGCGGTCTCGGTCGGCGTCTTGCCGACCTTGACGCCGGCGGCCTCGAGGGCCTCCTTCTTCGCCTGCGCGGTGCCGGAGGAGCCGGAGACGATGGCGCCGGCGTGGCCCATGGTCTTGCCCTCGGGCGCGGTGAAGCCCGCGACGTAGCCGACGACCGGCTTGGTGACGTTGGCCTTGATGAAGTCGGCCGCACGCTCCTCGGCGTCGCCGCCGATCTCGCCGATCATGACGATCAGGTCGGTGTCGGGGTCCGCCTCGAACGCCGCGAGGGCGTCGATGTGCGTGGTGCCGATGACCGGGTCGCCACCGATGCCGACGGCGGAGGAGAAGCCGAGGTCACGGAGCTCGTACATCATCTGGTACGTCAGCGTGCCGGACTTCGAGACCAGGCCGATGCGGCCCGGCTTCGTGATGTCGCCCGGGATGATGCCGGCGTTGGACTGACCCGGGGTGATGAGACCGGGGCAGTTCGGGCCGATGAGGCGGGTCTTGTTGCCCTTGTCCACGGCGTACGCGTAGAACGCGGCCGAGTCGTGGACGGCGATGCCCTCGGTGATGACGACGGCGAGCGGGATCTCGGCGTCGATCGCCTCGACCACGGCGGCCTTGGCGAAGGCCGGCGGGACGAAGAGGACGGAGACGTTGGCGCCCGTCTTCTCCATCGCCTCGGCGACCGTGCCGAAGACCGGGATCTCGGTGCCGTCGAAGTCGACGGACGTGCCGGCCTTGCGCGGGTTCACGCCGCCGACGATGTTGGTGCCGTCACCCAGCATGAGCTTGGTGTGCTTCATGCCCGTGGCACCGGTCATGCCCTGGACGATGACCTTGCTGTCCTTGTTGAGGAAGATAGCCATGGCTCTGGTGTCCCTCGTCCCTTACTTCGCAGCCGCGAGCTCGGCGGCCTTGTCGGCCGCTCCGTCCATGGTGTCCACGCGCTGCACCAGCGGGTGGTTGGCGTCCGACAGGATCTTGCGACCCAGCTCCGCGTTGTTGCCGTCGAGGCGCACGACCAGCGGCTTGGTGACCTCTTCGCCCTTCGAGGCGAGGAGCTCCAGGGCCTGCACGATGCCGTTGGCGACCTCGTCACAGGCGGTGATGCCACCGAAGACGTTGACGAACACGGACTTGACGTCCGGGTCGCCCAGGATGATCTCCAGGCCGTTCGCCATGACCTCGGCGGAGGCGCCGCCGCCGATGTCGAGGAAGTTGGCCGGCTTCACGCCGCCGTGGTTCTCACCGGCGTACGCGACGACGTCCAGGGTCGACATGACCAGGCCCGCGCCGTTGCCGATGATGCCGACCTGGCCGTCGAGCTTGACGTAGTTGAGGCCCTTGGCCTTGGCGGCAGCCTCGAGCGGGTTGGCTGCGGCCTTGTCCTCGAGCGCCTCGTGCTCCGGCTGACGGAAGTCGGCGTTCTCGTCCAGGGACACCTTGCCGTCGAGGGCGAGGATGTCGCCGGAGGCGACCTTGGCCAGCGGGTTGACCTCGACGAGGAGCGCGTCCTCGGCGACGAAGGTCTTCCACAGGGTCACGAGGACCTCGGCGACCTGCTCGGCCACGTCGGCCGGGAACTTCGCCAGGGCCACGATCTCGCGGGCCTTCTCGATGTCGACGCCCTTGTTGGAGTCGACCGGCACCTTCGCCAGCTTCTCGGGGGTCGTCGCGGCGACCTCCTCGATGTCCATGCCACCGGCGACGGACGCCATGGCGAGGAAGGTGCGGTTGGTGCGGTCGAGGAGGTACGAGACGTAGTACTCCTCGAGGATCTCCGGAGCGGTCTCCGCGATCATCACCTTGTGGACCGTGTGGCCCTTGATGTCCATCCCGAGGATGTCCGTCGCGCGGGCGACGGCCTCGTCCGGGGTGGTGGCCAGCTTGACGCCGCCGGCCTTGCCGCGGCCGCCGACCTTCACCTGCGCCTTGACGACCGACTTGCCGCCAAGACGCTCGGTGGCCTCGCGCGCCGCCTCAGGCGTGTCGATGACTTCACCGGCCAGCACCGGTACACCGTGCTTGGCGAAGAGGTCCCTCGCCTGGTACTCGAACAGGTCCACGCGCGTCCGTCCCTTTTCTGATGATCGCGGTTCGTTGTCTGCGTGGGCGTGCCGCGAAGGGCAACGTGACTGCGCTGTCACAAGGGAGGCGTGCACGGAGTCCGTGGACGCGGCATGTCCGTCTCGCAGGTTATCCCCGAGGGCCGTGGGTCCCTAAATCGCAGATCACAACAGAGCGGTGATACGGGTCACAGACCGTACGGACCGGAGGGCTGTCCGTAGGGGTGACCTGGCGGTCCCGGGACCCCCTCGCGGCAGGCGGGGACTGGCCTTCGGGGCGCTCACGACGCGCCGTGCGCCGGGGTGAGGGGCGTTCCGGCGCGAATGTGATATGGGCCTCAGTCGGCTCGCGGGCACCCGTGTGGGTGGTCCGGGGACGACGGATTCCGCACCCGGCCCTCAGGCCTCGGGTATCGGAAGGGGGCGCTTCTCCAGAGCGGCCGCCATGATCTCCGGGAACAGGTCGGGGGTGCAGGCGAAGGCGGGTGCGCCGAGCGCGGCGAGGGCGGCGGCATGCTCCCGGTCGTAGGCCGGCGTGCCCTCGTCGGAGAGCGCGAGCAGGCTCACGAACTGCACTCCGGAGGCCTTCATCGCGGCGACCCGCTTCAGCATCTCGTCGCGGATGCCCCCCTCGTACAGGTCGCTGACGAGGACGACGACGGTGTCGGCGGGGCGGGTGATCCTCGACTGGCAGTAGGCGAGGGCGCGGTTGATGTCGGTGCCGCCGCCCAGCCGGGTGGAGAAGAGGACGTCGACGGGGTCGTCGAGCTGCTCGGTGAGGTCGACGACGGAGGTGTCGAAGACGACGAGGCGGGTGGCGAGCGTCCGCAGGGAGGCGAGCACCGCGCCGAAGACGGCGGCGTGGACGACGGAGGCGGCCATGGAGCCCGACTGGTCGATGCAGAGCACCACCTCCTTCCTGACCGCCCGGGAGGCGCGCCCGTGGCCGACGAGTCGCTCCGGGACGACCGTGCGGTGCTCGGGCAGGTAGTGCTTGAGGTTGGCGCGGATCGTGCGGTCCCAGTCGATGTCGCGGTGGCGGGGCCGGCTGATCCGGGCGGAGCGGTCGAGCGCGCCGGTGAGGGTGGCGCGGGTGCGGGCGGCGAGGCGCTTCTCCAGGTCGTCGACGACCTTGCGGACGACGGCCCGGGCGGTCTCCCTGGTCGTCTCGGGCATGGCCCTGCCGAGGGAGAGCAGCGTGCCGACGAGGTGCACGTCGGGCTCGACGGCCTCCAGCATCTCCGGCTCCAGGAGAAGGGTGGCGAGCCCGAGCCGGTCGATCGCGTCGCGCTGCATGACCTGGACGACGGAGCTGGGGAAGTACGTGCGGATGTCGCCGAGCCAGCGGGCGACGGAGGGCGCGGAGGCGCCGAGCCCGCCCGGACGGTCGCCCGTGCGGTCGTAGAGCGTGGTGAGGGCTCCGTCCATGACGGCGTCGGTGCCGGTGAGCGTCCGGCCGGTGCCGTCGGCCTCGCCGCCGCCCAGCACGAGCCGCCAGCGTCGCAGCCGCTCGTCGTCGCTGATGGTCGTGCTCATGCGAGGGCCTCCGTTCCGAGGATGAGGTGGAGCAGGGGGAGTACGGCGTCGGCCCGCGCGCGATCGGGACCGGCGCCGAAGCCGGGCGTGCCGGGCGCGGCGGGCCCGGGCCTGCCGGACCGGGGGCCCCGGGCGGCGAGCTCGCCGAGGGTGCGGCGGACGCCCGTGTCGTATGCGGAGAAGGTGCGGCGCAGCAGCGGCAGGACATCGGCGAAGGCCTCGTCCGGCACGCCGCTCAGCCAGGCGTCGACCAGTCCGAGGAGCCGCTCGTCGTGGACGAGGAGCAGCCCGCCGCCGGAGGCCCCGCCGACGAACCCGTCGACCCAGGCGGCGGCGTCGGCGGGCGGGGTGCCGGGCGAGAGGGCGCGGCTCATGAGCACCGCGGCCTCCCGGTCGGCGATCCGCCCCTCGTCGAGCAGCAGCCGAGCGGCCCGCCCCCGAAGAACACCCGGAATCCGATCCCGCTCGGCAAGCCGCCGCAGCACCCCGGCCCAGCGGTGGAGGAGGTCGGGGGCGGGCGGGCCGACGGGGCGGTCGGGCGCGGGCGGGCCAGCGGGCGCGGGCAGGCCGTCGGGCGCAGGAGGGCTGCCGGGCGCAGGCGGGCCGGCGGGCGCGACCGTCGGCGCGGCGGTGGCGCCGTCGTCGGGGTGCCCGGCGCCCCCGGCGCTCGACCCGGGCCCGGTCGGTGGGGTGGGCGCCTCGGGAGGGTCCTGGAGGAGGGCGATCGCTGTGTGGACCTCGTCTAGACGGTCCCGCATCCGGGTCGCGGCGTCCGCGTCGAGGCCGGCGCAGGCGGGCGGCAGGCCGACGCAGATCCGCTCGGCGAGCCCGGCGGCGACCTCGCCGAGCGCCGCCGTGCCGGTGCCGCGGACGTCGCCGTAGCGCAGGGAGCGGGCCAGCGCCGGCAGGGCCTCGGCGAGGTGGGCGACGTCGGTGTCGAGCGCGGCCCGGTCGGCGAGCGCCCGCATGACGACGGGCAGGGCGTCGGTGAGCCCGGCGAGGAGGCACTGCTCGGCTAAGGCGGTGATGTCGGTGAGCGCGGTCGCCGCGAGGGCGCGGGACTCGGCCTTGGCGGTGGCGGCGGCCTCGACGGTGGTGCCCCAGACCCCGGCCTCGGCGACCTGGACGTGCAGCTCGGGCTCCCAGCGCAGCCGCCAGGTCTCCCGGAAGGTGCCGGTGCCGGTCCGTCCGGTGGCCGGCCGGCCCCAGTGGACGCCGAGGAGCCGCAGCCGGTGCAGCAGGCGGCTGCGCCCGCCGTCGGTGTCCTTGCGGAGGTCGAGGGCGAGCTCGCGCTCCTGGGCCTCGGGCTTGAGGCGCAGGGTGCGCAGGCGGCGGGCCAGATCGCGCTGGAGGGGTACGGCGGGGGCGGCGGCGGGGACCTCGCCGAGGACGTCGCCGACGACGAGCCGGTCGCGGACGAGGTCGAGCGGCACGTCGGAGCCCTCGCAGAGGACGGCGCGGACGGCGTCGGTCGTCTCGTCGAGGCCGGGGAGCGGGCGGCCGCGCAGGGCGGCGAGGGTCTCGGCGAGCCGGACGGCCTCGATGACGTGGGCGGAGGAGACGGGGTGGTCCTCGGCCCTGAGGAGGCCGGCGACCTTGGTCATCCACCGTTCGACGGGCCGGTCGGGGGCGGCGAAGAGGTGCCCGTACCAGCCGGGCGCGTCGATCCCGGCGCCGTAGCCGGAGCGGCGGGCGAGCCTGCGGTGGGTCCAGGGCACCCAGGTCAGCTCGGTCTTCGCGCGGGGCAGGCCCTTGAGGAGGGCCTTGTCGGCGGCGACGGTGGTCCTGCGGCTGAGCGCGGGGACGTGCCAGGCGCCGCAGACGACGGCGACGGAGTTCCCGAACTCCTTGCGGGCGGCGCGCAGCCGGAGCCGCATGTGCGCCTCGCGGACGAGGTCGCGGGGGTGGCCGCCGTGTCCGTACGTCTCGCGGAGGGCGCCCATGGCCTCGGCGAGGGCCTCGAAGGGGGCGGTGGGGTCGCCGTCCCCGCGCAGCTCGACGACGTCCTCCCACCAGTGCTCGGCGTGCTCGTACCCCGCGGTCCCGGCGAGTTCGGCGACCGGGTCGATCCGCAGGCCGCTCCCGCTCACCTCGTCCTCCCCGTCGCTCCAGGTGGCGTCGGCGGCGGCGAGGGTGTGGGCGGCGGGCAGGTCGACGAAGCGGACGGCGGCGCCGTGGTCGAGGGCCCAGCGGATCGCGACCCACTCGGGCGAGAACTCGGCCATCGGCCAGAACGCGGCCCGCCCGGGGTCGTCCACGGCGTGGGCGAGCAGCGCGACGGGCGGCCGCATGCCGGGGTCGGCGGCGAGCGCCACGAGGGCGTCGGCCTCGGCGGGGCCCTCGACGAGCACCGCGGCGGGCCGCGCCGCCTCCAGGGCGGCCCGCACCGCGCGCGCGGACCCGGGCCCGTGATGCCGCACCCCGAGCAGGAGGGGCCCGGCCCTGTCGGGCGGAGTGGCCGTGCCCGTGGGGGTCACGTCGTCACCTCGCGGCAGGCGCGGTAGAAGTCCTTCCAGCCGTCTCTCTCCCGCACGACCGTCTCCAGGTACTCCTGCCAGACGACCCGGTCGGCCGCCGGGTCGCGGACGACCGCGCCGAGGATGCCGGCGGCGATGTCGGCGGGGCGCAGGACGCCGTCGCCGAAGTGGGCGGCGAGGGCGAGTCCGCCGGTGACGACGGAGATCGCCTCGGCCGTGGAGAGCGTCCCCGAGGGGGACTTGACCCGCGTCCGGCCGTCGGTGGTGACGCCGTCCCGCAGCTCGCGGAAGACGGTGACGACCCGGCGGATCTCGTCGACCCCGTCGGGCAGGGCGGGCAGTTCCAGGGAGCGTCCGAGCTGTTCGACGCGGCGGGCGACGATGTCGACCTCGGCCTCGGGGGTCGCGGGCAGCGGGAGGACGACGGTGTTGAAGCGGCGGCGCAGGGCGCTGGAGAGTTCGTTGACGCCACGGTCGCGGTCGTTGGCGGTGGCGATCAGGTTGAAGCCGGGGACGGCCTGCACCTCCTCCCCCAGTTCGGGGACGGGCAGGGTCTTCTCGGACAGGATCGTGATGAGGGTGTCCTGCACGTCGGCGGGGATGCGGGTGAGTTCTTCGACCCGGGCGATCCTGCCCTGGGACATCGCGCGCATCACGGGGCTGGGGACGAGGGCGTCCCCGCTGGGGCCGTGGGCGAGGAGCCGGGCGTAGTTCCAGCCGTAACGGATGGCTTCCTCGGGCGTGCCGGCGGTGCCCTGGACGAGGAGGGTGGAGTCGCCGCTGACGGCGGCGGCGAGGTGCTCGGAGACCCAGGTCTTCGCGGTGCCGGGGACGCCGAGCAGGAGCAGCGCCCGGTCGGTGGCGAGGGTGGTGACGGCGACTTCCACGATGCGGCGCGGTCCGACGTACTTGGGCGTGACGACGGTCCCGTCGGGGAGCGTGCCGCCGAGGAGGTAGGTGGCGACGGCCCAGGGCGAGAGGCGCCAGCGGGCGGGCCGTGGCCGGTCGTCGGCGGCGGCGAGGGCCGCGAGTTCATGGGCGAAGGCGTGCTCGGCGTGCGGCCGCAGGGCCTCGGCGGCGGTCTGCGGCCGTCCCGGTCCGGTGTCCGTCTCGACACCGGAACCGGGCGTGGCGATGGTTTCGGGCACGGGCATGGATCCCCCTCCAGCTCGTTCGACCTGCTGTGCGATCCACCGTGCACCATGCCACTGACAATGGGATGTCGCCGCTGGTCAGGGGCGGTTGCCGGGGCGTTGTCAGTGGCGGCCTCTACCGTCGACGACATGAATGGCATGGGGGTGCGCTGGACTGCGGAACAGGTGCTGGCACTGGCTCCTGACGAAGCGTCGCACAGTGCGGGGAGCAGGCTCGGCACGGCCGGGCCCTGGTCGGAGACGGGGTGCGGGGACGGCGCCGTCTGGGGCGTGTGCAAGGGCAGCGGGGACACGCCGTACCGGACGGTCGTCGACACCGAGGGACCGGCGTACTCCTGCGGTTGCCCCAGCCGGAAGTCCCCCTGCAAGCACGCGCTGGGCCTGCTGCTGCTCCGTGCGGCGGACGGGATCGCCGCCGAGGACGCCGCCGCGCCCGACTGGGCCGCGCAGTGGCTCACCGGGCGCCGCACCCGGACCCCGAGCGCCGGCCGGCGGGCCGGGGAGGCGGCCCCGGGGGCGCCGGCCGACCCGGAGGCGGCGCGGCGCAGGGCCGAGCGCAGGGCGGCCCGGATCACCTCGGGCGCGCAGGAGTTGGAGCAGCGCCTCGCCGATCTGCTGCGCGGCGGTCTGGCGGCGAGCGGGCAGGCGGGGTACGGGTGGTGGGAGGAGACGGCGGCCCGCATGGTCGACGCCCAGGCGCCCGGTCTCGCGGGGCGGGTCCGGGAGTTGGGGGCCATACCGGCGTCGGGGCCGGGCTGGCCCGTGCGGCTCCTGGAGGAGTGCGCGCTGACCCACCTCCTGGACCGGGCGTGGCTGGCGGCGGACCGGCTGCCCGCCCCGTTCGCGACGACGGTACGGACCCGGGTGGGCCTCACCGCCCCGGCCGGCGGCGTCCCCGTGCGCGACCACTGGCTGGTCCTCGCGCAGTACGACGCGGCGGACGCCCGGCTGACCACCCGTCGGATCTGGCTGCACGGCGCGACGACCGGCCGCACGGCGCTCCTGCTCTCCTTCGGCGCGGCGGGCAGGGCTCCCCTGCTCGCGCTTCCCGTGGGCGCGCTGCTCGACGGCGAGCTGACCCCGCACACCGGCTCCGGCCAGGTGCGGGCGGAGCCGGGCGGGCCGTTCGTCCCCGTCGCCGGCCCCGTCGCCCCGCCGGAGGGCGGACCGGTCGGCGTGGCGCTCGACGCGTACGGCCGTGCGCTGTCCGAGGACCCGTGGCTGGAGTCCTGGCCCGTGACACTGAGCGGGGTCGTCCCGGCCCGCGCGGAGTACGGCTGGCAGCTCGCCGACGCCGACGGCCGCGAGGCGCTGCCCCTGACGCCCGCCGCCCAGTCCCGGCCCGGCCTCTGGCGCCTGGTCGCCCTGTCCGGCGGCGCCCCGGTGACCGTCTTCGGGGAGTGCGGGCACCGGGGGTTCACCCCGCTCGCCGCCTGGTCGCCGGAGACCCCGGGCGAGACGGTCCCCCTCATATGACACCCACTCACATAAGGCCCGACCACCGCGCACCGGCCCACGGGAGGAGCCCGATGGACACCACCACGACCACCGCCACCACGCCCCCCGCCGATGACGCGGCGTGGGAGGAGCTCGTCAGCTCGGCGCTGCTCGGCACGGACCGACGGCCGCCCGCCGGGCTCGCGGGCCCGACGGCGGCCCGGGACATGCCGGGTGCACTGCTCGACGCGGCCGCGCTGCACACCGTACGGCGCAGGGCGGGGCTGCGGACCGGGCCCGCCGCGCCCCTGCCGGAGCCCGCGCCGGAGGACCCTCGCCCGCCGCTGCCCGAGGCCGCCCGGCTCCGCCTCGACCAGCTGCTCGCCGGCCGGGCCGCGCCCTCGCCCGCCGGGCGGCGCGGATCCGCCCCCGACCTTGCCGAGCTGCTCCCCCAGTGGCTGGTCCTCGCCAACCGGCAGGGCTACAAGGCCTCGCCCGCCGCCCTGCCGGCGCTGCTCGACGCGGCCAGGGCCCGCACCGATCTGCGGCCCCAGGCGCTGCGTCTGGCCGGGCCGCGCGGTCTGTGGCTGGCCCGGCTCAACCCCGAGTGGAGGTTCGCCCTCCGGGGCACGGGCGCGGGCGGCAACCTGCCGTCCCCGCAGGACTCGGAGGGCGTCCGTGCCCTGTGGGACGAGGGCCTGTTCGCCGAGCGGGTCGCCCTGCTCGCCGCCGTACGGACCGAGGACCCGGCCGCCGGCCGCGCGCTGCTCGCCTCCACCTGGTCCGCCGAGCGGGCGGAGGACCGGCTGATGTTCGTGGACTCGCTGCGGACCGGACTCTCCGCCGCCGACGAGGAGTTCCTGGAGGAGGCCCTCGGCGACCGGAGCCGCAATGTAAGGGCCACCGCCGCCGAGCTGCTCTCCGCCCTGCCGGCCTCCGCCCTCGCGGGCCGGATGGCGGTCCGGGCCGCCACCTGCGTGGGCCTGGACCGGACGGCCCCGGTCCCCACCATCGCGGTCGAGGCCCCGCACGAGTGCGACGCGGCGATGCAGCGGGACGGTCTGGTGGCGACGCCTCCGGCGGGCCGGGGCGAGCGCTCCTGGTGGCTGGGCCAGCTCGTCGAGGCGGCGCCGCTGCCCGCCTGGCCGGCCAGGTTCGGGGGCCGTACCCCGGAGGAGATCGTGGCGCTGCCGGTCGCCGACGACTGGCAGGGCGAGCTGCACGCGGCCTGGTGCCGGGCCGCCGTGCGCCAGCGGGACCCGGCCTGGTCGCGGGCGCTGCTCGGTTCCCCCGCGATCCCGCCCGCGACGGGGCCCGGCACCTCGTCCCTCGCCGAGCGGGCCCAGCTCCTGTCGACGCTGCCCGTGGAGGAACGGGCGCGCTGGGTCGCCTCGTTCGTCGCGGCCCATGGTCTCTCGGAGGCGTTCCAGCTGCTCGGCGTCTGCGCCGTCCCGTGGGCGGAGCCGCTCGGCGCGGCGGTGATCGACGCCCTCGACATCGCGCGGGAGGCGGGCAGTTACCCGTGGAGCTTCAGCGGGGTGATGGGCCTGGCGGAGCGCTGCCTCGCGCCGGAGGCGGCACGGCAGCTGGAGTCCCTGACGGCCCGCCCCGACGAGGCGGAGGACCACTCCCCCGGCGCGGGCGACTACTGGGCGGAGGCCTTCCAGCGCCTGGTCTCGACGCTCCGGCTCCGCGCGGCGATGCGCGACGAACTCACGCCGACGGGGCCCGGCCCCGTACAGCCGTCCACCCCCTGAGGAGCCGGCCCCGCCGGACCACGCCCGCCGGGACACGACCGCCGGACCACGCCCGCCGGGACGAACCTCGCCGGAACCGCGCCGGCCGGGACACGACCTCCGGGACGAACCTCGCCGGAAGCGCGCCACCAGGATCCGCGCCCGCCGGGACGAACCTCGCCGGAACCGCGCCAGCCGGGACACGACCTCCGGACGAACCTCGCCGGAAGCGCGCCCGCAGGATCCGCGCCCGCCAGGAAGAACCCCGCCGGGACGACGACAGGGCCCTCGCTCAGGAGGGCCCTGTCATCACCTACGCAGCACGCGGCAGGTCACGCGGCGACGCGGACGTTCGCGTTCACCCAGTCGACGATCGACGCGGTCGTCGCGCCCGGCGTGAAGATCTCCGCGACGCCCTTCTCCTTCAGCGGGGGGATGTCCGCGTCGGGGATGATGCCGCCGCCGAAGACCTTGATGTCCTCCGCGTCGCGGTCCTTGAGGAGCTCCAGGACCTTCACGAACAGCGTGTTGTGCGCTCCGGAGAGGATCGAGAGGCCGATCGCGTCGGCGTCCTCCTGGATCGCGGTGTCGACGATCTGCTCGGGCGTCTGGTGGAGCCCGGTGTAGATGACCTCCATGCCGGCGTCGCGGAGCGCCCGCGCGATCACCTTGGCCCCGCGATCGTGGCCGTCGAGACCCGGCTTGGCGACGACCACGCGGATCGGACCGCTCACACCCATCAATGCCTCCACATGCGACCCCCGCGCCTCTTTGCCGGGGAGGTGAACGAACGTTATCTCCAGCATCCCGCACCCGGCCGTTTCGCGGTGGCGACCGAGGGGGAAATCACACGTGGGACATGTTCGCTCTGCGCCGTCCCCGCTCACGGGCCCTCCTCCTGGGCCCACCAGCCGCGAGCGGGGCCGGTCGCGAAGGGAGCCGCGACGAGGTCGCCGCGCCCCCGTGCCGCCGTCCGTGCGGCGCGGGGGCGCGGCGGACCGGCGTACCGTTCGGCCCCGCGTGCCGTTCGGGAGGCCGGCCATGGAGCTCGCCAAGGTCACCGCCCTGATGAAGGCCGCCGCGCTGGAAGTCGCGATCCTCACCGGCCATCTCGTCCTCTACCCGTCCGGGATCGTCGCCGAGCGGCTCTCCCCCACCGAGCCGGCCACGACGATCACCCCGGGCAGCCGCCCCGTCGTCCTGCTGCACGGTTTCGTCGACAACCGTTCGGTGTTCGTCCTGCTGCGCCGTTCCCTCACCCGGCACGGACGTGACTGCGTCGAGTCGCTCAACTACTCCCCGCTCACCTGCGACCTGCGGGCCGCCGCCGAGCTGCTCGGCCGCCGGGTGGACGAGATCCGCGCCCGCACCGGACACGCCGAGGTCGACATCGTCGGGCACAGCCTGGGCGGGCTGATCGCCCGCTATTACGTGCAGTGTCTGGGCGGCGACTCCCGGGTGCGCACCCTGGTCACGCTCGGCACCCCGCACTCGGGCACCACGGTGGCCCCGCTCGCCGACGCGCATCCGCTGGTGCGGCAGATGCGGCCCGGTTCGGAGGTCCTGCGGGAGCTCGCCGGGCCCGCGCCCGGCTGCCGGACCCGGTTCGTGAGCTTCTGGAGCGATCTGGACCAGGTGATGGTGCCGGTGGAGACGGCCCGTCTCGACCATCCCGACCTGCTCGTGCACAACGTGCGG
Organism: Streptomyces sp. NPDC044003; assembly: GCF_056435185.1. Taxonomy (NCBI): domain Bacteria; kingdom Bacillati; phylum Actinomycetota; class Actinomycetes; order Kitasatosporales; family Streptomycetaceae; genus Streptomyces; species Streptomyces sp. NPDC044003. The sequence goes on from NZ_JBWKFA010000001.1 coordinate 993,979, forward strand.
GTGAGCGGGATCGGTCATCTCGCGCTGCCGGTGCATCCGACGGTGGCCGCCGGGGTCCGGGAGGCCCTCGACGCCGGGGGTCCGGCCGCCTCCGGGACGCGCGAAGAGGGGCCGGAGGCCACCTCCGTCGCCTGACCGCACGACACCGTTCTTCGAACGTTCATCGAACACAAGGCCAAAGCTCTCCACCCGACCTGGCAAAAGACGGTCGATTGCCCGTTTCCTGCGGGCCCAAACCCCGCCGAAGATTGTCCGCCGCGCGTACCGCCGGGTACAGTCGCGCCACTGCTTACCCCCGGGACACCCCTCACGGGCCCGCCCCGGACTGGTCCTGCTGCCGAGGCGAGAGAGACGTTGGTGAACGACCAGCACCCCCACGCCGGGTACGTCGGAGACGGCGCCCACACCACCGGCAGCTACGCCATCGACCCGCTGTTCGGTGCCTACCCCGGCGGTCAGGCCGACCACAGCGGCCAGTGGGACCTCGGCCAGTACGCGGCCACCGGCACGTACGCGACGACGGGGCAGTACGACACCACCGGGCAGTACGACATGACCGGCCAGTACGACACGACCGGGCAGTACGACACCACCGGCCAGTGGGACACCACGGGCCAGTGGAACGCCGCCGCCACCGGCTACGACGCCACCGGCGCGTACCCGACCGCCGCCACGCAGTACGAGACCCCCACGCAGTACGACACCACCGGGCAGTGGGACGCCTCCGCCTGGACCGAGGCCCAGCACACCGGCCAGTACGAGACCGCCCACGCCGGCGCGTACGCCGCCCAGGGCACGTACGGCTACGAGGCCTACGACGCCACCGGCCAGTGGGCCGCCCCCGCCTTCGCGACCGAGACCGGCGCCTTCGACGCGACCGCGTGGAACCACGCGACCCCGGAGCCCGAGCCGGTCGTCCCCCAGCAGTACACCCCGCACACCCCGCAGGCCGAGCACACCGCCGAGTTCGCCTTCGAGTACGTCGCCGACGAGGCCGACGAGCCCTACGCCCAGGGCGACGACCTGGCCGATGCCGGGGAGCCGGAAGCCCTCGAAGGTCTCGAAGGCGGCGAGGACGACGCGTACGACTACGACGACTACGAGGGCTACGAAGCCGACGACATGACGGTCGACGCGCCGGCCGTCGAGGTCCGTACCGACGCGCCCCTCGCCGGCCGCCCCGTGCGCAGCTCCTCCGGCGGCGGCCGCGGCCGCCGCCGTACCCCCGCCAAACGGTCCGCGCTGCTGACCGTCGCCGTCCCCTCCGCCTGCGTCATGGGCGTCGCCGGCATCGCCGCCGCCTCCGTCGGCGGCCTCACCGGCCCCACCACGACCGGCGGGCAGAAGGACGACACGACCACGCTCGCCGCCGCCGACCCGGCCTCGGTCAAGCAGGTCGCCGCCAACAGCGCGCTCGACACCCAGCTCGCCGCGCTCAGCGCCGACGCCCGCGACTTCGGCGACCGCGCCAGCCGCACCCAGGAGCGCATCGACCTCCGCGCCCGCCAGGCCGCCGAGAAGAAGAAGCGCGAGGAGGAGGCGGCCCGCAAGGAGGCGCTGCGCCCCAAGTTCCTGCTGCCGGTGAAGCTGCACCAGCTCAGCGCCCGGTTCGGTCAGGCCGGCGTCAACTGGATGTCCCTGCACACCGGCATCGACTTCCCCGTGCAGTACGGCACCCCCGTGATGTCCGCGACCGACGGCACCGTCCGTACGCAGTGGAACAGCGCCTACGGCAACATGGCGATCGTGACCGCCCCCGACGGCACCGAGACCTGGTACTGCCACCTCAGCAGCACCAAGATCCGCTCGGGGTACGTCAAGGCCGGCGACGTCATCGCCTACTCCGGCAACTCCGGCAACTCCACCGGCCCGCACCTCCACTTCGAGGTCCGGCCCGGCGGCGGCTCCGCGATCGACCCGCTGCCCTGGCTCCGCAGCCACGGCCTCGACCCGACCAGCTGAGCCTTCCCCCGCAATCCGCACGAGAAAGGGCCCCGGCAGCCATTTCCGGGGCCCTTCTCCTGTCGTCCTGCCGTCTCGCTACAGCTTCTCGACCGGCGCGTACCGCAGCAGCAGCCGCTTCGGCTTGTCGTCGCCGAAGTCGATCGTCGCCTGCGCGTCCGAGCCCGCACCGGTCACCGACACGACCGTGCCGAGGCCGAACTGGTCGTGCGTGACGCGGTCGCCGACCTGCAGGGAGATCACCGGCTTCTCGCCGGCGCGCCGGGTCGCGAAGCCGGAGGGACCGGAGCGCGCACGCGAGGAGGAGAGCGAGGAGGTGATCCCCGAGATCGGCCCGGCGGGCTTCGCCATCGGACCGGTCCGCTTCCACTCCAGGTACGTGGGCGGGATCTCCTCCAGGAAGCGCGAGGCCGGGTTGTACGAGGGCTGGCCCCAGGCACTGCGCATCGACGAGCGGGTGAGGTAGAGCCGCTCACGCGCGCGCGTGATGCCGACGTACGCGAGGCGCCGCTCCTCCTCCAGCTCCTTCGTCTGCCCGAGAGCGCGCATGTGCGGGAAGACGCCGTCCTCCATGCCGGTGAGGAACACCACCGGGAACTCCAGGCCCTTGGCGGTGTGCAGGGTCATCAGGGTGATGACGCCCCGGCCCTCCTCGTCCTCGTCCGGGATCTGGTCGGAGTCGGCGACGAGGGCGACCTGCTCCAGGAACTCGGCGAGGGTCGCGGGCTCCTCGCCGCGCTCCTGCTCGAACTCGAGGGCGACGGCGGCGAGCTCCTGGAGGTTCTCGATCCGGGTCTCGTCCTGCGGGTCGGTCGAGGCCTGGAGCTCGGCCAGGTAGCCGGTCCGCTCCAGGACGGCCTCCAGGACGACGGCGGGGCCGGCACCGGACTCGACGACGGTGCGCAGCTCATCCATGAGCGCGTTGAACCGCTTCACCGCGTTCGCCGAGCGCGCGGCCATTCCGTACGCCTCGTCGACCCGCTTGAGGGCCTGCGGGAAGGTGATCTTCTCGCGCAGGGAGAGGGCGTCGATCATCGCCTCGGCGCGCTCGCCGATGCCCCGCTTGGGGACGTTGAGGATGCGGCGCAGCGGGACGTTGTCCTCGGGGTTGGCGAGGACCCGCAGGTACGCGAGGACGTCCCGGACCTCCTTGCGCTCGTAGAAGCGCACACCGCCGACGACCTTGTAGGGCAGTCCGACGCGGATGAAGATCTCTTCGAACACACGGGACTGGGCGTTGGTCCGGTAGAAGACGGCGACGTCCCCGGCCTTGGCCTCGCCCGCGTCGGTGAGCCGGTCGATCTCGTCGGCGACGAACTGGGCCTCGTCGTGCTCGGTGTCGGCGACGTAGCCGGTGATCTGCGATCCCGCGCCCGCGTTCGTCCACAGGTTCTTGGGGCGGCGGGACTCGTTGCGCTCGATGACGGCGTTGGCCGCGGAGAGGATCGTCTGGGTGGAGCGGTAGTTCTGCTCCAGGAGGATCGTCGTCGCGTCCGGGTAGTCCTCCTCGAACTGGAGGATGTTGCGGATGGTCGCGCCGCGGAAGGCGTAGATCGACTGGTCGGCGTCGCCGACCACGCACAGCTCGGCCGGGCCGAGGTCCTCGTAGCCGGTGCCGACGAGCTCCCGCACGAGGGTGTACTGGGCGTGGTTGGTGTCCTGGTACTCGTCGACGAGGACGTGGCGGAAGCGGCGGCGGTAGTGCTCGGCGACGTCGGGGAACGCCTGGAGCAGGTGGACCGTCGTCATGATGATGTCGTCGAAGTCCAGGGCGTTGGCCTCGCGCAGCCGCGCCTGGTACATCCGGTACGCCTCGGCGAGCGTCTTCTCGAAGCCGTCGGCGGCCCGGTCGGCGAAGGTCTCCTCGTCGATCAGCTCGTTCTTGAGGTTCGAGATCTTGGCGCTGAACGACTTCGGCGGGAACTTCTTCGGGTCGAGGTCCAGGTCCCGGCAGACCAGCGACATCAGCCGCTTGGAGTCGGCGGCGTCGTAGATCGAGAAGGAGGAGGTGAAGCCGAGCCTCTTCGACTCGCGGCGCAGGATGCGGACGCAGGCGCTGTGGAAGGTCATGACCCACATCGCGTTCGCACGCGGTCCGACGAGCTGCTCGACGCGCTCCTTCATCTCGCCGGCGGCCTTGTTCGTGAAGGTGATCGCCAGTATCTGGCCGGGGTGGACGTGCCGGGTGGCCAGGAGGTGGGCGATGCGGTGGGTGAGGACCCGGGTCTTGCCGGAGCCGGCACCGGCGACGATGAGCAGCGGGGTGTCGGTGTGGACGACGGCGGCGCGCTGCTGCTCGTTCAGCCCTTCCAGGAGCGCGGCGGCGTCCACGACGGGCCGGGCGTGGCCGTCGCGGTAGTGCGTGTCCCGGGCGGGCGGGGGCGCGTCGAAGTGCTCCCCGAAGAGGTCGTGCGGAACCTCCTCCGTGGCCGGGGAGCCGTGCTCGTCGTCCTCGGGGTGGGGCGGGGGCTCCTCCGAGGAGTGGTTCTGGAGGCCGGCCAGGAAGCTGTCGTCAAAGAGGCTGCTCATCGCCTCACGAGTCTAGGACGCCGCACCGACATCCGGGCCCGCCTTCGGGACGCGGGCTGTGGAAGGGCTCACACCCAGGGGGTCGTGATGCGCACCCAGAGAGTCGCGGCTCACACCCAGAGGGTCGCGGTTCACACCCAGAGGGTCGCGATGAAGATGTTCGCCGTGGTCAGGCCGCCGACGGCGGCGAAGAGGCCCTTGTCGACCTTCTCCTCGTCCCGCTTGACGTAGACGAGACCGAGGATCACGACGAGGATCGCCAGCTTGATGCCGACCTTGAGGTTGTTCACGGTCTGGTCGTCGGCCTGGTTGAGTCCGACGAGCGCGACGCCCGTGATCAGCATGGTCAGCGCGCCGTGCAGCATCGCGGGGCTGAAGCGGGCCGTACCGGCGCCCATCGCCTTCATCTGGGTGAGGAAGCCGCCGAGGAGGGAGGCGATACCGACGATGTGCAGGGCGACGAAGACATTGATGAGTACGTCCATGGGGCGGAGCCTAACCGGGGCCCTAGCACCGCTCTCCGGCCGGGTCCACTCCCCGCGCCGCTTCGGTCGGACGATCTCCGGAATGCCCCCGGTCCCTCACTCCAGATGAAAGAGATCGGCCCCCGACACGTCAACTGACGCCAATAACGGTCAACTCCCCGTCCGGCCGTGACCCCAGGTTTAGCGTCCTCCACCAGGTGACCGGCTCCCCACCACCGCCGGCGATCCGGCGGCTGTCGGTCACCCCCGCCGAGAAAACCCGGCGGCGGTCCGTCTCCCCTGTGCGGCCCGCCGTCGGCCCGGCGGGCACCGTCCCCCTCAGGGAAGAGGATGTGACCCGCCCTCGTGGCAGCGCACCGGAAGTCCAAACAGTCCCCCTTCGGCGGCTCGGCGGTCCGCACCGCCGCCACCCTCGCCCTCGCCTCGGCGGCGACGGCGACGCTCTTCGAAGGGTCCGGCCACGCGGACCCCCGGCCCACCACCGCCCAGGTCAAGGCGAAGGTCGACCGGCTCTACGAGGAGGCCGAGGTCGCGACGGAGCGGTACAACGGGGCGAAGGAGAAGGCCGACGAGGAGCGCGCCGCCTTAGACCGGCTGCGCGACGAGGCCGCCCGCAGGACCGAGCGGCTCAACACCGCCCGGGACGCGCTCGGGGCCATGGCCGCCGCCCAGTACCGCAGCGGAGGGCTCGACCCCGCGGTGCAGCTCGCCCTCACCTCCGACCCCGACCAGTACCTGGAACGGGCCGCGCTCGCCGAGAAGGCCGGGGACCGCCAGGCGGCCGCCGTCACGGCCGTACGGCGCGAGCTCGCCGCGATCCGGCAGCTGCGCGGCGAGTCGGCCGGGAAGCTGACCGCCCTGCGCGGGCACGAGGCGGAGCTGCGGCGGCAGAAGGCCACCGTGGTCGGCAAGCTGACGGAGGCCAGGACGCTGCTGGCCCGGCTGACCGAGGAGGAACGCGCGCGGTACGAGGCGGCCGCCACGGCCCGGGACGGCCACGGCACCAGCACGTGGGCCGACGGTTCGACCGGCGGCTCCCCGACGGTGCGGGCCGACCGCTCCTCGGGCGGCGAACGCGGGCCGGTGACCGCCCCGAACGCCCGGGCCGCCGCAGCCATCTCCTTCGCCCGCGCCCAGCTGGGCAAACCGTACGTGTGGGGGGCGACGGGCCCCTCCGCGTACGACTGCTCCGGCCTCACCCAGGCGGCCTGGCGCGCGGCCGGCGTCTCCCTGCCCCGCACGACGTACACCCAGATCAACGCCGGCACGCGGGTCTCCCGCTCCCAGCTCGCCCCCGGCGACCTGGTCTTCTTCTACTCCGGCATCAGCCACGTCGGGCTCTACATCGGCGGCGGCCAGATGATCCACGCCCCCCGGCCGGGCGCCCCGGTGCGGATCGCCCCCATCGACGAGATGCCCTTCGCCGGGGCGACCCGCGTCGGCTGATCCCCGGCTCGGGCCCGGTGGCGAGCCCTACTCGGGCCCGTCCGACCTACTCGGGCCCGTCCGACCTGCTCAAGGCCCGGTCCGACCTGCTCAAGGCCCGGTCCGACGTGCTCGGGCCCGGTGAGCCCGGCTCGGGCCGGCTCAGACCAGGCGGCGGGCGGTGGCCCAGCGGGTCAGCTCGTGGCGGTTGGAGAGCTGGAGCTTCCGCAGCACCGCCGAGACATGCGACTCGACCGTCTTCACCGAGATGTAGAGCTGCTTGGCGATCTCCTTGTACGCGTATCCCCGGGCGATCAGCCGCAGCACCTCCCGCTCCCGCTGGGTGAGCCGGTCCAGGTCCTCGTCCACCGGCGGCGCGTCCGTCGAGGCGAAGGCGTCCAGGACGAAACCGGCGAGGCGCGGCGAGAAGACGGCGTCGCCCTCCTGGACCCGGAAGATCGAGTCGACCAGATCGGTGCCCGTGATCGTCTTGGTGACATAGCCGCGGGCACCGCCCCGGATCACCCCGATGACGTCCTCGGCCGCGTCCGAGACCGACAGGGCCAGGAATCGGACGGGGTCCTCGGGCGCGCCCATCAGGCTCGCGCAGCGCCGCAGCACCTCGACCCCGCCGCCGCCCGGCAGGTGCACGTCGAGGAGGACGACCTCGGGGCGGGTCGTGGTGATGACCGTGACCGCCTGGTCGACGTCGGCGGCCTCGCCGATCACCTCGACGCCGGTGACCTCGGTCCGGCCGATCTCGGCCTGGACCCCGGTGCGGAACATCCGGTGGTCGTCGACGAGCACCACCCGCACCCGACGCTCCGTGCCCGGCGCCCCCGCTTCGGCTCCGGTCGCTGCTCCGGTCTCGTCGCTCATCCGTCCGCCCTCTCCATCTCGAGCTCCACTTCGGTGCCCCCGCCCTGCGCCGGCCGCAGCCGGGCCGTACCGCCGTTGCGCTGCATACGGCCGATGATCGATTCTCGTACGCCCATCCGGTCGTCCGGCACCGAATCCAGGTCGAATCCCGGTCCCCGGTCCCGCACCGACACGAAGACCGTGCGTCCCTCCACCTCGGCGTACACCTGCACGGCCCCGCCCTCGCCACCGTACTTGGCGGCGTTGACCATCGCCTCGCGCGCGGCCTGCATCTGCGCGGTCAGTTTCTCGTCGAGGGGGCAGTCGCCGACGACGACCACCTCCAACGGGACCCCGTGTTTGTCCTCGACCTCGGCCGCCGCCCGCTTCACCGCCTCCGCGAGGGTCTCCGGCTCCTCGTCCCGGCCGGTGCCCTCGGGCTTGTACAGCCAGTTCCGCAGCTCCCGCTCCTGCGCGCGGGCGAGACGGCGCACCTCGCCGGCGTCGTCGGCGTTGCGCTGGATCAGGGTCAGCGTGTGCAGCACGGAGTCGTGGACGTGGGCCGCGACCTCGGCGCGCTCCTGGGCGCGGATGCGCATGGTCCGCTCCTCCGTGAGGTCCTGCGACATCCGGACCAGCCAGGGGCCGGCGAGCAGGGCTATGCCGGTGAGGACCGCGACGGCGGCGGTGAGGGCCGTGCCGAGCTGGGCGACGGAACCGCGGACGACCACGAAGACCGCGAGGCCGGTGCCGACGAGCCCGACGCCGACGAGGCCGCGGACGATCTGGAGCGCCCGTCTGTGGCGCCCGGAGTCGGTCCAGCTGGCCCGCCGGGCGTTGTCCACCTGTCTCCAGACGAGGACGACGCCGACGGCGATGAGGAGGAGAGGCCATATGTAGCGCCCGGTCTCGTTGTCGACGCTGATGTTCCCGACGAGGGCCGCGATGCCGATGCCGAGCGCGATCAGGGCGACGACCTGCCCGCTGTCGGGCTTGCGCAGTCTGCGCCGCCCGTCCGGGGTGGTCTCGAAGAGGGAGCGCGGGGCGGACCGGCCGCCGACGCCGAGCGGGACGACGATCCAGAAGACCGCGTAGAGCACGATGCCGAGGCCGTTCGAGAACGACAGCACCACGAAGAGTGCGCGCACCCAGACGACCGGGAGGCCGAGGTGGCCCGCGAGGCCGCGCGCGACACCGCCGAGCCACCGCCCGTCGGCGCTCCGGTAGAGCCTGCGCACGGGCGGTTCGTCGGTCTCGGTGACACGAGCGGTTGCGGACATGCACCGATCGTCACACGTCCGGCCCTCCCCGGACATCAGGGTCCGCCCTGAGATCGTCCCTGGTACGGACTCGGGGGCGGCGGCCCCGCGAATATCAGGGTCGGGCCAGGGTCGGTCCCGGTGCCGCCGGGCGTCACGGGCCGTCACCATGGAGGCATGACGAGTTCGATGCCTTCGCAGCACGAGGCCCCGCCGCCGGCGGAGGCCGATCCCGCCCCGCCGCTCCGGCGCTCGCGCGGAAGCAACGTCGTGGGTGGCGTCTGCGGAGGTCTCGGGCGGCACTTCGACCTCGACCCGGTGATATTCCGGGTGGTGATCGGCGTGCTGGCGGTGACGGGTGGCCTGGGGCTCGTGTTCTACGGCTTCGCGTGGCTGCTGATCCCGCTCGCGGGCGAGGAGGAGAGCGAGGGGCGCAGGCTGCTGACGGGCCGCGTGTCCGGGGCCTCCCTCGCGGCCCTGCTGATGGCGCTGATCGGCTGCGGGATCTTCCTGTCGACGCTGCACAGCGGTCAGCTGCTCGGCTTCACGCTGACGCTGTCGCTGGCGGTGTGCGGGGCGGCGGTCTGGTCGCAGCGGCGGCGGGCCGCCGCCGAGACCGAGGGCAGAGCGGACTCCGCGACGGTCCTCACGGTCGCCGAGGCGCCGCCCGAGACCAAGGCCCCGCCGATCTACGAGTCCCCTTCCTGGTGGAGGGACCCGATCGTCAAGGACGGCTCGACGGGCAAGGTGGCCGTCGGCTACCTGTGGGGTCCGCACGGACTCCTGGACGAGGACGGCAAGGTGAACGGCGAGGTGCCGAGGCCGGGCAGTCAGTGGGGTCCCGGCCCGTCGGCGCCCGGGCGTCCGACGCCCTCCGTCCGCCGGAGCCCGCTCTCCATCGGGGGTCTCGTCTTCCTGCTCGCCCTGCTCGCGGGCGGTCTCGGCACGGGCCTGACGTGGGACACCCACCCGCTGGGCACCAGCCTGCAGATCGGCCTGGTGGCCGCTCTTGCGGTGTTCGGCCTGGGCCTCGTCGTCAGCAGCTTCCTCGGGCGGACCGGGTTCGGCACGGTCTTCCTGACCGTGGTCACGGCGGGCCTGCTCGCACTGGCCACGGCGTTGCCGGACCGGATCGCCACGGAATGGGTCCGTGAGTGGTGGCGGCCCACCTCGGTGGCCGCCGTGCAGCCGGACTACGGGCTGGGCACCGGGGTCGGCACGCTCGATCTGTCCCGGCTCCCGCTCCCGGCCGGCACGACGGTGGCGACGCGCGCCTCCGTGGGTGCCGGTCAGCTCAAGGTGATCGTCCCGAAGAGCGCGGTCGTGAAGCTGCACGCCCAGGTGGGTCTGGGCGATCTGCAGCTGCCGGGGGCGCCCGCCGGCGACATCGACATCGCGCCGGACCGGGATGTGACCCGGACGCTCACCCCGCCGGCCGGGACCACCCCGGCGGGCACCCTGGACCTCTCGCTGGAGGTCGGACTCGGACAGGTGGAGGTCACCCGTGCTGCTTCATGAGTTCCGCCCCGGCCGGCTGCTCGTCGGCCTGACCGCCCTCGCTCTGGCCGCCGTCTACGCGGGCGACGCCGCCGGCGCCTGGACGACCCCGTGGTACGCGGTGGTCCCGGTGCTCTGCGGCGGCCTGGGCACCGCCGCCGTCGCGACCTGGGTCGCCTATCGAATACGGCGCCGCTCGGCGAGGAGCCGGTCCAGTGAGAGCACCGGGGCGCCGGCCAGCAGCAGCGGGAGCCAGGACATCAGATAGGCCAGGTCGTTGCCGAGGTAGTACGGGTGCACCTGCCAGCTCACGGTCAGCCAGAGGCTCAGTGAGATCAGGGCGCCGCCGAGCGCCGCCAGTCGGGCGTAGAGGCCGAAGAGGGTCCCGAGCCCGACGGCGAGCTCTCCGAAGGCGATGGCGTATCCGAAGCCGGTCGGGTTGTTGAGGGCCAGGTCGACGAGGGCGGGGATCGCGGAGCTGTCGCGGACGCCGCGCATCATCTCGCCGATGGAGCCGCTGCCCGTGTCGGCGAAGAAGGCGGAGTCGGTGAGCTTGTCGAGTCCGGCGTAGACGAACGTGACCCCGAGGAAGATCCGCAGCGGAAGGAGGGCGTAGCGGGAGGCGATCTCCCGCCACTGGTCGAAGGTGGCCCTGCGCTCGACGAAGCGCCCACCGGCACCGTCACCGCCGGTACCGCCGACTTCCCGGGCCCCGCCCGGGTCGTCGCTCGGGTCGTGCGGTCGGTCCGTCTGTCCCGTCATCCTCGGTCACCTCTCCACGCCCCGTACGACTGTTCGCGGACGATTCTCCTCGCACCGGGTGCCCAGGACACGGGAAGGGGGCCGGATGATCAGTCCACGACGTCGATCGTGACCCGGTTGGTCTCCGCACCGGCCGCCGTGACGACCGAGACCTCCACCCGGCCCGGTTCCACGTCCGCCGGGAGGGGGACGGTCAGGGAGGCGTCGGTGGGGTTGGCGAAGCCGCCCGGGACCGGGACCAGCGGCACGTGGGCGTGGACGGGGCCGATGCGCACGACGAGACGGGTCAGCGGGTCGGGGGCACCGGCGCCGGGCGGGACGAAGCCGCAGCCGCGGATCTCGATGTCGTCGCCCGTACGGATCGGGGCGTCGAGGTCGCCCGCCTCCCGGGAGCGGACCACGGAGTGGATCGTGGGGCGGACGCCCTCGGTGCACTTCGCGGCCAGGTACCAGGCCGCCGAGACGCCGACGAGCAGCACGAGGGACCAGGGCACTTCGGGGAGCCGGTCGGGGTCGCGGGCCAGACCGACCGCGGTCAGGGTGAGGACGGCGCCGGAGACGAGGAGGTACTGGACGTCGGCGAGGGCGGCCCGGCCGCTGTCGTCGCAGACCAGGTCGGCGGCGCGCGGGCGGTCGGCGCGCACCTTCTGGAGACGGCCGGCCGCGATGCCCAGGGCGACGACGAGACGGGCGGTGACGGTGACGGAGGCGACGAGGGCGAGGACCGTCAGCAGGCCGGCGCCCCGGGCCAGACCGAAGGCGGTCGCGCCCGGGGAGCGGAAGGTGAGGAAGAGGAGGGTGTAACCGAGGAGGAGGAGCCAGCCGGCGGCGACGGCGCGGGTGGTGGAGAGCCGGTTGTCCTCACCGATCAGCGGGGCGAGGAGACCGCCGCGGGCCCGGTGGGCGTGGGCGGCGGCGCTCAGCAGGACGGCGAGGACCAGGGCCGTGCAGAGGCCGGCCGTGCGGGCGCCGGTCCAGCCGCCGTCGATGGCGGTGAGGGCCTGGCCGAGGAGGAGGGCCACGACGGCGCCCCAGACCGCGCCGAGACCCCCGCTCCGTACCCGGTCGAGCCAGGCGAGCCCCGCCTCCCGGCCGCGTACGGCCACGGCGCGCGCCGACTGGGCGAGCTCGTCGGAGACCCACTGGCGGGCGGCGACCGGGGAGTGGGCGACGGCCGCGGGGACGCCGTGGCCGGCGGCGAGTTCGTCGCGCCGGGCCAGGAAGGCGGCGACGGCGCGCCGGTGTCCTGCCTGCCCGCAGTGGGCGCATCCGGCGCAGGCCGTCGCGTGCTCGCCGTACTGTCTCGCCTCTTGAACCGCCACGGTGCTCACTCCCGAGCTCACTGCACGGCCCGCTTCGATCCGCCTCGATGCGTCCGGGCGCGGCCCGAAGGGCCAACCAGCCGTTGATTCCACGGAATTGTGCCGTACCGGCGGCTCCCGCGCCTGCCGCGTGCGCCCCGCCGGAGAGTGATTGCCGCGCCATCTCATTGACGTACAGAAGGGTGAGGCGATGGTGTTACGACAGGAGTTCGGGGTCCGTTCGGCTGATCCTGCGCCAGAGGGGCTGGTAGTTGATCCAGGCGACGAGGTCGCTGCCGAGCTGTTCCCGGGTGGCGACCGCCTCGCGGTGGTCGATGAGCACCGGTTTGCCGGCGGCCCGCGCGGCCAGCTGGACCTGGGCGCAGCGTTCGAGCGCGATGAACCACCAGGCGGCGGCGTCGACGGAGGTGCCGACGGTGAGCAGCCCGTGGTTGCGGAGCACGATCGCCTTGAAGGTGCCGAGGGCGACGGCGATCCGGCGGCCTTCCTCGGCGTCCACGGTGACGCCGGTGTAGGCGTCGTAGAGGGCGTGGTCCTGGTAGAAGGCGCAGGCCTCCTGGGTGATCGGGTCGAGGAGTTCGCCGAGCGCGGCGAGGGCCCGCCCGTGGACGGAGTGGGTGTGGGCGACGGCGACGGCGTCGGGCCGGGCGCGGTGGACCTGGGCATGGACGGTGAAGGCGGCCTGGTTGACGTGGTGGCCGCCGCGGAGGACCTGTCCGTCGCCGTTGACCAGGATGAGGTCGCTCGCGGTGAGGTCCTCGAACGGCGCCCCGAAGGGGTTCACCCAGAAGCAGTCGGCGTACTCCGGGTCGCGGGCGGTGATGTGGCCCGAGACGCCTTCCTCGTACCCGAGCCGTCCGAAGAGCCGGAGCGCGCCGGCGAGCCGCTGCTTGCGGTGGGTGCGTTCCTCCTCGGCCGTCGCGTGGACGGGCGGCAGGGCGAAGTGGAGCCGTTCGACGGGGACGGGGTCGGGTATCACGCTCATGCGCCGGAAGGTAACGCCCGGCCGGTCAAGTCACCAGAGTCCGGACGGACATCCGGGCCGGGAAGCGGCGAGGCCGCCGCCCCGGAGTGCGGGTACGGCGGCCTCGTGCGTCTGCGGGAGGGTCTACTCCCACTCGATGGTGCCCGGCGGCTTGCTCGTGACGTCGAGGACGACACGGTTCACGTCGGCGACCTCGTTGGTGATGCGGGTCGAGATCTTGGCGAGCACCTCGTAGGGCAGGCGCGACCAGTCGGCCGTCATGGCGTCCTCGGAGGAGACGGGGCGCAGCACGATCGGGTGACCGTAGGTGCGGCCGTCGCCCTGGACGCCCACGGAGCGGACGTCGGCGAGCAGGACGACCGGGCACTGCCAGATCTCGCGGTCGAGGCCGGCCGCGGTGAGCTCCTCGCGGGCGATGGCGTCGGCCTCGCGCAGCAGGTCCAGGCGCTCCTTGGTGACCTCGCCGACGATGCGGATGCCGAGGCCGGGGCCGGGGAACGGCTGGCGCTGGACGATCTCCTCCGGCAGGCCGAGCTCCTGGCCGACCATCCGGACCTCGTCCTTGAACAGCTGGCGCAGCGGCTCGACGAGCTCGAACTCGATGTCGTCGGGGAGACCGCCCACGTTGTGGTGGGACTTGATGTTGGCGGTGCCGGTGCCGCCGCCGGACTCGACGATGTCCGGGTAGAGCGTGCCCTGCACGAGGAAGGCGACCTCGGGGCCCTCCTCCTGGAGGATCTCCAGCTGCGCCTGCTCGAAGACGCGGATGAACTCGCGGCCGATGATCTTGCGCTTGGTCTCCGGGTCGGAGACGCCGGCGAGCGCGTCGAGGAAGCGCTCCTGCGCGTCGACGACCACCAGGTTGGCGCCGGTGGCGGCGACGAAGTCCTTCTCGACCTGCTCGGTCTCGCCCTTGCGCATCAGACCGTGGTCGACGTACACGCAGGTGAGCTGCGAGCCGATGGCCTTCTGCACGAGCGCGGCGGCCACGGCGGAGTCGACGCCGCCGGAGAGACCGCAGATGGCGCGCTTGGTGCCGACCTGGGCGCGGATGGCCGCGACCTGCTCCTCGATCACGTTGCCCGTGGTCCAGCTCGGCTCGATGCCGGCGCCGCGGTAGAGGAAGTGCTCGAGGACCTGCTGGCCGTGCGTGGAGTGCAGCACCTCGGGGTGGTACTGGACGCCGTACAGCTTCTTCTCGTCGTTCTCGAAGGCGGCGACCGGCACGACGTCCGTGGAGGCGGTGACGGTGAAGCCCTCGGGGGCGGCGGAGCAGGCGTCGCCGTGCGACATCCACACGGACTGCTCGACCGGGGTGCCCTCGAAGAGGGTGGAGCCGGCCTTGGAGACGTGCAGCGGGGTCCGGCCGTACTCGCGGGCGCCGGTGTTGTCGACGGTGCCGCCGAGGGTCGTCGCCATCAGCTGGAAGCCGTAGCACATGCCGAAGACGGGGACGCCCGCCTCGAAGAGCGCGCGGTCGAGACGCGGGGCGCCCTCGGCGTACACGGAGGACGGACCGCCGGAGAGGATGATCGCCTTCGGGTTCTTGGCCAGCATCTCGGCCACCGGCATGGTGGACGGGACGATCTCGCTGTAGACCCGCGCCTCACGGACGCGACGGGCGATGAGCTGGGCGTACTGGGCGCCGAAGTCGACAACGAGGACTACGTCCGGGTTGGAGACGTCGGGCGCGGCAGCGGGAGTCGCTGATGACACTACGGCGGCCTTCCGGCGGTAGGAGAGGTTCCCTCGGAGGTCCCCCGGGGGTTTCCTGGGGTTCCCTCGAAAGGGGGGCTATTTGTCGATTCTACCGGCGCGCCGGTGTCGCTTTTCGTCTCACCATCCGAACCCGGGTTGTCCCGGGGTGCGCGAAGGGGTCCATACTGTCGCCATGCGCAAGCACCCGACCTTCGTCTTTACCTATGGCAACCGGCCCACCGGCTGCCATGGTCGTGCTGCTTGAGCAACTGACAAGCGACTTCCCAGGCGCCCCGGGCCGACAAGGCCCGGGGCGTTCTGCTTGTCTCCGGGCGATGTCGCTCCAGGGCGTCCGACACCCCCGAGGAGCCCCACCATGACGACGAACACCGCCACCACCGAGAAGACCGGCGCCCGCACCGACGAGGCGGCGACGCTGATCGGCGACGCCCGTGAGCGCATCGACTCCCTCGACGACCGGATCATCGGCCTCATCCAGGAACGGATGGCCGTCTCGGCCGTCATCCAGGAGGCCCGGATCTCCTCCGGCGGCCGCCGGGTGAACCTGGCCCGCGAGATGGAGGTCCTCGGCCACTACAGGGACGCGCTGGGCAAGCCGGGCACGGCGCTCGCGATGACGATGCTGGAGCTGTGCCGGGGCCGCATCTGAGAGACGCGTGCGGGTGGGCTCCCGTACCCGAGTTCGGGAGCGCCCTCACCCGTACGGCGCGTGACCGGCTCCGGCCGGGCTTCGTTGGTCCGGTTGTCCGTGCCAGCCAGGGGCGGGCCCGTAGAAACCACGCGTGGCTTCGCTGGGGCGTGTGGCGTACCTCTCCGGTACGTCGTGGGACCTCGCACCAGCGCTCGTGACCGGACAGCAGGGGACAGCAGCCCGGTCACCCATCAAGGGCGGTCGGTCCCGGGGACGCCCGGGGCCGGCCGCAACCGGCCGATCTCCCGATCCTCCCGTCCCCCTGATCCCCCCGATCCCCTCCCCCTCGCGGCGCAACCCCCCGGCGCCGCCCCGCTCGGCACCGCAGCTGCCCTGACACCGGTGCCGACCTCAAGGGCCCCGTGCCGCGACCGGAATCGCGAGTGCGGGGCCCTTTTCACGTCCGCCGAACCTCCCCCCACAGGACGTGACGCGCGTCACACGAAGAACCTGTGCAACCGCTACAACCAATCGCGGGGACCGAAGGTCATCTATGCAGCAACACCAAAGCTGGAAGGGCGCTGCACTCGGAGGGGGGTGCAGCGCCCTTTCACGTGAACGGGCTCAGTCCTTCTTCGGCGGGACCGCCGGCATCCCCAGGAACGGCAGCCGCAGGGCGCCGAAGGCCTCGGACGGGACGGCGGGGGACTTCGGCTCGACCGCCGAGAGCCGTACGTACGCCTCCCCCTGCCGTGGGCGCGGGTCCTCCTCGCCCTTGTTCGGCCAGAAGGACATGGCGCGCTCCGCCTGGGCCGTGATCGTCAGGGACGGGTTGACGCCCAGGTTGGCGGAGACGGCCGCGCCGTCGACGACGGAGATCCCGGGGTGGCCGTGGAGCCGGTGGTACGGGTCGATGACGCCGGTCTCGGCGTCGGCGCCGATCGGGCAGCCGCCCAGGAAGTGCGCGGTCAGCGGGGTGCCCATCAGCTCGCCGACATTGGAGCCGGCGAAGCCGTTGATCTCCTCGGCGAGGAGGGTGGCGGCCTGGGTGGCCGCCTCGATCTGCGTCGGGTTGGGGGCACCGTGGCCCTGGCGGGCGGTGAGCAGGCCCTTCCCGATGCCGCCCGGCTTGCGGTAGGTGGTCAGCGAGTTGTCCAGGGACTGCATGACGAGCCCGATGATGGTCCGCTCCGACCAGCGCCGGTTGGACAGCGAGCGGGCCGCGAGCCCGGGGTGCTTGACCAGTTCGAGCAGCCACCTGCGCACCCGGTGGGCGCCGTACGGCACCTGGAGGACGGTCATGCCGCCCATGGAGTTGGAGCCCTTGCCGTAGCGGACCGGCTCGATGTGGGTGTTGTCGTCCGGGTGGATCGACGAGGTGATCGCGACGCCCTTGGTGAAGTCGACCCGGTCCTTGCCGTGCCGCTTGCGGTAGCGCCGGTCGGTGGTCTGCGAGCCGACCAGCGCCTCGGAGTTCGTACGGGTCAGCTCGCCGAGCCGGCCGGAGATGCGGGGCAGCAGCCCGGTGTCCTTCATCCGGTGGAGCAGGGTCTGCGTGCCGTACGTGCCGGCGGCGATGACGACCTTGCGGGCGGTGAAGGTCCGGCCCGCGCCCTTCTTCTTGTTGTCGGTCGGCAGGGTCCTGACCGCGTAGCCGCCTCGCGAGTCCTCGGTGACCGCGACGACCGAGGTCAGCGGGTGGACGACCGCGCCCGCCTTCTCGGCGAGGTAGAGGTAGTTCTCGTTGAGGGTGTTCTTGGCGCCGTGGCGGCAGCCGGTCATGCACTCGCCGCACTCGGTGCAGGCCTTGCGGGAGGGACCCGCGCCGCCGAAGAACGGGTCCGCGACCTCGCCGCCCGGCTTCGCCTTCGCCGTCCCGTCGCCGTCCTCCCCGTCCCCGAAGAACACGCCGACCGGCGCCATGTGGAAGGTGTCGCCGATCCCCATCGCCTGGGCCGTGGCCTTCAGGTGGACGTCGGAGGGCGTCATCGTCGGGTTGAGGCGCACGCCCAGCATCCGCTTGGCCTGGTCGTAGTAGGGCGCGAGCTCGGCACGCCAGTCGGTGATGTCCTTCCACTGCGGGTCGTCGAAGAACGGCGCGAGCGGCTCGTAGAGGGTGTTGGCGTAGTTCAGGGAACCGCCGCCGACGCCCGCGCCGGCGAGGACCATGACGTTGCCCAGCAGATGGATGCGCTGGATGCCGTACAGGCCGAGCGCCGGCGCCCACAGGAAGTTCTTCAGGTCCCAGGAGTTCTTCGGCAGCTCGTCGCGTGCGAAGCGGCGCCCGGCCTCCAGGACGCCGACCCGGTAGCCCTTCTCGGTGAGGCGGAGGGCGGTGACCGATCCGCCGAAGCCGGAGCCGACGACGAGGACGTCGTAGTCGTACGAACTGTCCTCGCCCTGATTCTGGGCAGGGGGTACCGCGGTCATGGCTCTCCTCGTACGAAAAAGGGGGCGGGTGGGACAGAGGGTCAGCGCAGGCGCAGGGCCTTCATCGCCTTCAGGGACACGCTCATGAACGCGGCGTACTTCTCGTCGTCCATCCCGAAGGACGGCGCGAGCGGGATCAGCCGCTGCTGGGCGACGGTCTGCGCCTCGGTGTACTTGAGGATGCCCTCGGAGCCGTGCCGGCGGCCGAGCCCCGAGTCCTTCATGCCGCCCATCGGGGACTGCACGCTGCCGTACGCGGGCGCGTACCCCTCGTTGATGTTGACGGTTCCGGTGCGCAGCCGGGCCGCGACGGCGTGGCCGCGGCGCGAGTCCTTCGTCCAGACGGAGGAGTTGAGGCCGTACGGGGTGGCGTTGGCGAGCTCGACGACCTCGTCCTCGTCCGTGAAGCGGTAGATCGAGACGACCGGGCCGAAGGTCTCCTCGCCGCAGACGGCCATCGGGGCCTCGACGCCGTCGAGGATGGTGGGCTCGTAGAAGAGGGGGCCGATGTCGGGGCGGGCGACGCCGCCGGCGACGAGCGTGGCGCCCTTGGCGACGGCCTCCTCGACGTGCTTGGTGACGGTCTCCAGCTGCCGCTCGCCGACGAGGGAGCCCATGTCCGCCCCGTACGCGAGGGAGCTGCCGAGGCGCATGGCCTTGGTGCGGGCGGCGAAGCGCTCCAGGAAGGCGTCGGCGATCGACTCGTGCACGTACAGCCGCTCGATGGAGATGCAGAGCTGTCCGGCGGAGGAGAAGCAGGCGCGGACGGCTCCGGCGGCGGCCTTCTCTATGTCGGCGTCCTTGAGGACGAGCATCGCGTTCTTGCCGCCGAGTTCGAGGGAGACGCCGACGAGCCGGGCGGCGGCGCCCCGGGCGACCTCGCGGCCGGTGCGGGTGGAGCCGGTGAAGGAGACGTAGTCGGCGTGGGCGACGACCTCGGGGCCGACGACCGGGCCCTCGCCGAGGACGACCTGGAAGACCTCGGCGGGGAGGCCGGCCTCGATGAGCAGGTCACGGGCCCAGAGCGCGGTGAGCGCGGTCTCGGTGTCGGGCTTCATGACGACGGCGTTGCCCGAGACGAAGGCGGGGAGCGCGTCGCCGACGGAGAGCTCGAGGGGGTAGTTCCAGGGGGCGATCTGGCCGACGACCCCGCGCGGCTGGCGCAGCTCGGTGACCTTGGTGAGGGTCGGCACGACGCCGGTGTGACGCTTGGCGCGCAGGTAGGAGGAGGCCTTGCGGCCGTAGTGGCGGGCGGCGACGGCCACCGCCTGGACCTCCTCGTGGGCGTGCAGGCGGGCCTTGCCCGTCTCCAGCTGGATGAGGTCGAGGACCTCGGCCTGCCGCTGGAGGACGAGGTCGTGGAAGCGCAGGAGGACGGCGGCGCGGGTCCGGACGGGGGTCGCGGCCCAGGCGGCCTGGGCGGTACGCGCGCGCGTGAAGGCCTCGGCGACGTCCTCGGGGGTGGACTCGGGCAGGTCCGCCAGCTTCTCCCCGGTGAAGGGGGTGTGGTTGGCGGTCCGGCCGGAGCCGACGACTCCGCGCGTGAGCCGGGCGACCAGCTCGGGCGTGACGACGTCGGCGGCGGTCCGCACGCCGGCGGGCGCGGGCGCGACCGGGTTGTTCGCGGCGGCGGGGGCGGCCGGACGGGCCGCCTCTGCGGCGGTGTCGGCGGGAACCGTGGGGGCGGCGGGGGCCTGCGAGTCCGTCATGAGGGCGAGCGTAGGCCGCGTGCCGACCTTTGGGTACCCGTCGGTAACGCGTTTTCACCCTCTCCGCACATCGCGCCAGCGATCACTGGCACATAAGCCCTGATCAGGGGCTTACGGCCAGTGGAGGCCGACCACGGAGATTTTCCCGCCCTCGAGTCCGTGCCCGAGCCCGTGCCCGAGTCCGTGCCCGAGTCCGCCCCCGAGTCCGCACGTGCGTCCGCACCCGAGTCCGTGCCCCGCTCCGCCGCTCACTTGTCCGGTGCGCGCCAGTGCTGGACGACGATGTCGAACTGCTCCCGGGTGGTCTCCCAGCTCGACTCCGGCGAGGACATGTAGATGGCGTACTCGGTGCCGTCGTCCTCGTAGTACATCTGGTCGATCGCGTGCCGCGGCCCGGGGAAGGTCTTCTTCTCGGTCCAGCTGAACTCCCACAGACAGGAACGGACCTGGTCGCGGTAGGGGGTCTGGAGCAGCTTGATCCGGTCGTAGTCCATGCGCTTCCCCAACTGGCGCTCCAGGTCGAGGGCGTGCATGTACGGGTTCTCGAAATCGGGGCTCTTGTCGATGCTGATCCGGATGCGGTGGCGGCCGTTGTCCGGGGTGTAGTCGATCTGGTCGCGCTCGGTCTGCCGCTTCCAGCCGTCCGGTACGAGGAGGCTGAAGCCCTCCGGGTCCTTGACGCGGTGCCAGCCGGCCGGGATGCCGTCCCCGGCGCCCTTGGTGGCGGGGGAGGCCGCCGGTGTGGTCCGGCCGCCGTCGCCGCCGGCGGCGCGGTCGCCGCCCGCGTAGTTCATGGCGGCGAAGACGGCACCGCCGGCGACGACCCCGGCGAGCAGCGCGGCGAGCACGGCAGAACGCCAGCGTCCCCGGCCGGAGGAGGACGGGGAGGAGGGCGCGAGGGTGGGGTGGGGCCCCTGAGGCTGGTGGGGTGCGGAGGACGGCTGGGGCTGCCGGCCCGACTGGGGCCACTGCGCCGTGGCCTTCCGGGTCCCGCCCGCCAGGATCTCCGTACCCGTACCGTCCGCCTCCTGGATCTCGCGCGCCGCCGCGTCCAGGTCCTCCCTGGCCACGCGCTGGGTCGGCACGTACGCCTGGGCCGCCGTCGGCTCGCGCCCCTCCATCGCGTCGAGCAGCATCCGCTCGGCCTCGTCCGCGCGCGGTCGCTGCGCCGGGTCCTTGCGCAGCAGGGCCACGATGACGGAGGCCAGCGGGCCCGCCTTCTCCGGGTACGGCGGCTCCTCGGTCACCACGGCCTGCATGGTGCTGATCGGGGACGTGCGGCGGAACGGCGAGGTGCCCTCCACCGCCGTGTAGAGCGTGGCGCCGAGGGACCACAGGTCGGAGGCGTGGCCCGGATCGCCGCCCTGCACCCGCTCGGGCGCCAGGTAGTCGATGGAGCCGACGATCTCGCCCGTCCGGGTGATCGTCGAGTCCCCCTCGATCGCCGCGATCCCGAAGTCGGTGATGAGGACGCGCCCGTCGCGCGCGAGCAGCACGTTGCCCGGCTTGACGTCCCGGTGCAGCACCCCGGCCGCGTGCGCGGCACGCAGCGCGCCGACGACGTGCAGCCCGATCCTGGCCGCCTCGCGGGGCTCGATCGTGCCGGCCTCCTTGGCGGCGTCGGCGAGCGAGGGCCCGTCGACGTACTGCATGACGATCCACGGCCGGTTGTCGTGCTCCAGGACGTCGTGGACGGTCACCACACCCGGGTGCGTGATCCGCGCGGCGGCCCGCGCCTCCTTCTGCGTACGGGCGTGCAGCACGAGCCGGTCGGCCTCGGCCACGAACCGGCCCGCCGTCAGCTCCTTGACCGCCACCACGCGGTGCAGCACCTCGTCGTGCGCGCGCCAGACCTTGCCCATGCCGCCGCGACCGATGGACTCGCCCAGCCGGTAGCGACCGGCGAGCAGCAGCCCCGATCCTGTGCTCTGAGAAGCGCTCTGAGAATGTTCCACTTGCCCCCGCCCGTTCCTTCTGATGCCAGGTTACGGAGGGGGGTACGGGCTGCGGAACCTCGGGGCGGTCATAGGAACAGCACTGTGACCGGGGGCCGGTGGGACATTCGTATCAGCCTCCCGGACGTCAACGCCCCGGACGGAACCCCTTCGTGGCCTGCTCGTAGATCTCCGACACCTTGTCACGCTCGCTCTCCGGCCCGATGACCTGCACGACGTGGTACCGACCGCCGTCGATCAGGGCGAGGTTGCGCACGAACACCTCGCGGCCCGTGCTGTCCAGCCAGGTGTAGGACCCCTCGGCCGTCGGCGTCCGGCCGATGTCCACCCGGCGCGCCCTCTCCACCCGCGACCAGCTGGACGAGCGGTACGGCGCCAGCTCGCGCTCCTTGGCGTTCTGGTACTCCAGCGGGTCCGAGCCGTTGTCCCGGACGCTGTCCCGGCCGGGCACGACGATCAGCGTGAAGTCGCCGCCGGTGTAGCGCACTTGCCCGGCGTCGTTGATCGGGCTGCGCCGCCACCCCTTCGGAACCCCGATCCGGAAGCCCTCCGAGTCCTGGCGCAGGTCGTACCCGGCGGCGAGCGCGGGGGCCGAAGTATCCGCGGGGGGTGCGGTGGTGGCCGGTCCGGTCGTCGGTGTGCCGGTCGGTTCCGTCGACGGCTTCGCGGTCGGTTCGACGGGCGGCTTCGAGGTCACGGCCGGGCCGGTCGTGGGCGCGGTCGGCGTACGCGGCTGCTCGCCCTCGCGGGGCATGAACAGGACGGCGTACGCGACGGCTCCCGCGAGCAGCAGGAAGATAAGGATCAGGAGCGTACGCCCCAGGGAGCGCGGGGAGCCCTGGGAACCCGGTGCCCGGGAGGACGACGGGCGCGCGGACCGGGGCGCGCGGGGGGCGCGCTGCGGGATCTCCTCGTCGAAGTCCTCGCGGAACATCTCCCGGAAGCCGTCCCGGGACTCGTCGCGGAACCCTTCGCGGTGATCCGGCTGTACGCGCGCGTGCCCGTACTCGTGGCCGAACTCCACGTCGTGTTCGAGGTCGTGGCCGAGTCCGGGTCCGCGCTCGGAGCCCCGCTCGGTGCCCCGCTCGGGGCCCCACGAAGCCTCGCGCCCGGTCGCCGGGCGCGGGTCCTTGCCGCGCTTGTGGCGGTGGCGGCCCGCCCCCGCTCCCCCGCGCCACCGGCGCACCAACTCGCCGCGCCGGCGCACGATCGGCAGCCGCGCCTCGTCGAAGGACGGCAGCGGTACGACTCCGAGCCCGGCCTCCGGCTCCGGCGCCGAGCGGACCAGGGAGCGCAGCCAGCCGCGCAGCTCCTCGAAGTCGGGGCGCTCGGTGGGGTCCTGGCGCAGCAGCGACTCCACGACCGGGCGCAGCGGCCCGCACTCCTCGGCGAAGGCCGGCGGCTCGGCGCAGACCAGCTGGACGAGCTCGGCCGCGCTGTCCTCGGGGTACGGGGCATGGCCCTGGACGGCCCGGTAGAGGAGCGCGCCGAGCGCCCACAGGTCGGTCGCGGGTGTGATCGGCGGCGCGAGGCG
Organism: Streptomyces sp. NPDC044003; assembly: GCF_056435185.1. Classification (NCBI taxonomy): domain Bacteria; kingdom Bacillati; phylum Actinomycetota; class Actinomycetes; order Kitasatosporales; family Streptomycetaceae; genus Streptomyces; species Streptomyces sp. NPDC044003. The sequence continues at coordinate 1,017,041 of NZ_JBWKFA010000001.1, forward strand.
CCAGTTCTCGTGCACGGGTCCGGCCTGCTCGGGCGCCCAGCGCTCGGTCACGGCGCCGACGACCGCGATCCGGGTCTGGCGGGCCCGTTCGGCGGCGAGCCGCGTGGTGGGACCGCGGTGCGCCTGGGCCGGGATCGCGATCGGCGCCTTCTCGCGGGGCGCGGCCTGGGCCGGAAGCCGCGCGGGATCGGGGGTCGCCGCCGTGTACCCGGCGGGCAGCGCCGGGCGGCCCGAACCGGGCAGTACGGAGCCCCCGCCGGCCGGGATCGGCCCCGAGCCGTCCCGCGCGGCGTGCGGGCCGTCGCTCCAGCTGCCGGCCAGCATCACGCGCGGCGGCGGGCCGGCCTGCGGGCCGCCGCCGTACGGCTCGTCGCCGTCGTCCTCGTCGTCCTCCTCGTCGTCCGCCACCCGCGCCCACCACTGCGGTTCGGGCGCGCCGGACGCCTGCGCCGTGGGCGGCGGGGGCGGCTCGGGCCCTTCCGGCGGCGCGGGGCGCTGGACGGGGAGCGCCCCCGTCTCGCCGAGCCGGGCCGCGGCCCGCGCACCGGCCCGGTACGCGGCGATGGCCCCGGCCCGCGCGGCCCGCACGTCGGCGGTGGGCGGCGTGGCCAGGGGCTGCGTCTCGGCGGCGGCCGGCGCGGCCCGCCCGTAGGGGTCGGCACCGTAGGCCCCGTAGGGACCGGGACCGGTGCCGGTGTCGGTGTCGGTGCCGTCCGAATCGGGGGGCACCTGGCGGTCGGGGGCCGCACCGTACGGCTCGCCACCCGACCCGCCGTCCGGCTCCTCGCCGACCTCCTCGTACACCTCGACGTCGTACGCCTCGGGGTCGTACACCTCGGACTCGTACGCGTCGACGGGCTCGAACGCGTACGGCTCCCGCTCGTACGGCTCAAGCGCGTACGGCTCACGGGCGTACCCCTCGGAGCCGTACGCGTCTGCGGCCTCGTACTCCTCCGCCCCGTACTCCCCCGCTCCGTACTCCTCCGCCGCATACGCATCCGCCGCCTGAGCACCCGGTTCGGGCTCGTCCGGCTCGTGGAGCTCCGGCTCGTGGAGATCCGGCTCATGGAGCTCCGGCTCCGCGGCCGGGAGCGGTGCGAACTCGTCGGCCTGTTCCGGGACCGGGGCGTAGCCGCAGAGGGCCTCCTCGGCGGCGCCCACGGCGAGGCCGGTGAGGACCACGCGGCCGTCGTCGCAGACGAGCACGGTCCGGGCGGTGATGTTCCGGTGCACCCAGCCGTGCGCGTGGAGGGCGCGCAGGGCGGTGAGGACGTCGGCGCCTATCTCGGCCGCGCGGTACGGGTTGAGGGGCCGCTCGGCGAGGAGCGCGGCCAGCGGTCTGGCCGCCACGCGCTCGCTCACTATCCAGAGCGATCCGGCCTCCGCGAAGACGTCGAAGACCTGGTCGAGCAGGGGATGGTCGGGGATCTGCGCGGCCGCCTGGGCCGCCTCGATGGCGCGGCGCACGACGGGCTCGGCCGGCCTGCGGGTGGCCTGGCCCGTACCGCCGTGGGGCCCGGCGGGACCGCCCTGTCCGTCGAGGACCTCGGCGTCGACGAACTCCGGCAGCGGCACCTGGCGGACCAGGACCTCCTGCCCGCTGTAGGTGTCGAACGCGCGCGTCTCCACCGGTTCGTACGCGTCGGCGTCCGCCGGCGGCAACGGCAGGCGGTAGCGGTCGGCGAGCACCCTTCCCGCGTAGTCGTCCACGACGCCTCCCCCGCGCGCACGCTGTCCCCCGTGGCCCGCGGATCCCTCGGGATCGGGCGGGATCACGCGAGTTTCGTCAGTTCCGGTCCGGCCCCGAGCAGTTGACGACTCTGTTCGGCTGCGTTCGGTCCACGAACCTCACGATACGTGCCACCGGTCAGTCCTTGGGGCTGAACGTGGCGAACGCCGTCTCCCGCAGCGTCTTGCACTCGGCGCCGTTCCACTCGTCCGCCGCGCAGCTGACCATGATGGAGTAGCCGTGCGTGGCGTCCACCTTGAAGCCGCGGTTGAGCACGTGGACACGGATGCCCTTCTGGGTGCGCTCGAACTCCCAGTCGGCGACGGTCGGGTAGCCCTTGTACGAGACCGTCCTTATGCCGAGGTGCTTGTAGTCCTGGCTGGTGGCGGCCACGCCGTACCGGGCGAGCTCCCAGGCGCTCGCCGCGTCGTCCTTCGGGCTGCCGTTGTAGTCGACCTGGACGCGCGGGAAGCCGCCGCTCTCGCTGAAGATCGCGCCGAGCGAGTATCCCGGGATCGAGCGCTGCTTGAAGGACGCCGGCATCGCCATCGAGAAGTGCAGCGGGCCGTTGGTGACGAGGGTGTAGCCGGCGGGCAGCTGCTTGCCCGCGTCGCCGCCGGGCTTCCCGGAGGGCGTGGTGCCGTTCTGCCCGTCCGTGGACCCCGTGGACCCCGTGGACCCCGTGGTGCCATCGGTGCTGCCCGTCGATCCCGTGGCGCCGTTGTCGCCGGGCTGGGTGCCGCCCTGCTGGCCGGGGCCACCGCCCGAGGACTGGCCCTGGGCGCCGCCGGAGCCGCCGGCTCCACCGGTCGAGGCGCCGGCCGAGGCCGTGGTGCCCCCGTCGCCCTTGCCCTGATTGCCCTCGTCGCCTCCGCCGCCGAGGGAGACCGCGAGGATCGTCCCGAGCACGGCGAGGACGGCGACCGCGGCGATGATCACCAGGGTGCGGCGCGGCACGACGTCGGTCAGCGGCGCGCGGGTCGGGGCGGGCTTCCCGCCGCCCCGCAACGGCTCGGTCGCCGGTCGCGGCGCGGGCTTCGGCTCGGCCTTCACGGAGGCGGCCGCGTTCCGTACGGACTTCAGCGCGCCCCGCATCCGCTCGGCGGCCGCGTCGGGACCCCGGTCGGCCGCCGGGGCCACCGGGGCCTGCTCGGGGTGCGGCGGCAGCGGTATGACGGTGGTGGCCTCGGGCGAGACCGCGGGCGGCGCCTCGGGCGCGTCGAGCACGGCCCGCAGCAGGACCCGGGCGCGGGCGTCGTCGAGCCGCTGCGCCGGGTCCTTGGCGAGCAGGCCGTAGATGACCTGCTTCAGCTCGGGGCCGGCGTTCTTCGGCGGGTCGACCGGTTCGGTCATCACGGCCGTCAGGGTCGCGATGGCGGAGCCCTTGTCGTACGGCGGGCTGCCTTCGACCGCGGCGTAGATGAGGCCGCCCAGCGACCACATGTCGGCGGCGGGACCGGGCTTGTGGCCGCGGGCGCGCTCCGGGGAGATGTAGGAGGGGGCGCCGACGAGCATGCCGGTGGAGGTGATGGAGGGGTCGCCCTCCACCTGGGCGATGCCGAAGTCGGTGAGGACGACCCGGCCGTCCTCGGCGATGAGGACGTTGGACGGCTTCACGTCGCGGTGCAGGATGCCCTCGCGGTGGGCCGAACGCAGCACGTCGAGGATGGCGAGGCCGACCTCGGCGGCGCGCCGGGGAGTGAGCGTGCCGTCCTCACGGATGGCGTCGGCGAGGGACTTGCCCTCGATGAGCTCCATGACGATCCACGGACGGTCGTCCTCGTCGACGACGTCGTAGACGGTGACGGCGCCGTTGTTCCGGATCCGGGCGATGGCCTTCGCCTCGCGCAGGGTCCGGGTGATGAGGCGCCGCTTCTCCTCCTCGTCGATGCTGGTGGGGAAGCGGAGCTCCTTGACGGCGACGGTGCGGCCGAGGGTCTCGTCGACGGCGCGCCACACGGTGCCCATGCCGCCGCGGCCGAGGACCGCGCCGAGCCGGTAGCGGCCCGCGAGCAGCCGACCCTCGCCGGCCGGTTCCTTGCGGAACCTGTCGCCGCCGCGCGTGCCGCCGGCGGACGGCCTGCGGTCGCTCTCGCCGTCGCCGTCCCCGGCGCCGAAACCGGCCCGCCCGGTCGACGGCTCGGTACCGCGCAGCCGCCCGGACGCGACGGCGTCGTCAGCAGCGGTCCCGGTCCCGGACGCGACCGCGTCGCCACCGGCGGTCCCGGTCGCGACGGCGCCGTCACCCGCGGTCCCGGTCGCGACAGCGCCGTCACTGGCGCTCCCGCTCCCGGTCCCGGCCGTGCCCGAACCCGTCGCCCCTGCCGCCGGAGCGTGCTGAGGGCCCTTCACAACCTGAGCGTCCTTCACGTCCCCGGGGGCCTCCCCGGGCTTCGCGTCCTCGACGCCCCGCTCCGGTCCACGCGCGTCCTCCGGGGCTTGCGCACCCCGGCTGACCTGCGCGTCCTCGGTGTCCCGCGCCGCCTCACGCGCGGCCGGGACCGCTCCTCGGTCGCCGTCGGTCGCGGCCCCCGCGGCGGCGTCCCGCCTGGGGTCCCTCGCCTTGTCCCGCGACTGCTCCGCCTCCGACATGCGTCCCCTCTGCGATCCCTGATCTTCGCCGCGTCTGCCGCTTCCCGCGCGATGCGGTAACCCGCCCTGGAAGAGAGGCCATTGTCCCTCACCTCGGGGCGGGTGGCGCCCCCGGGTCCGCACTCCGGGATACGACGCCCCCGGGCGCCCCCGAGGTTCCCGCGGGACAGGGATCCGGACGTCCCGTCAGATCGGCACGATGTCAGGCGCCCCGAGCCGCGCGGCGTCCGCCGTCAGGTCGTCGGGCTGGCGCTGCGACTCGCGCTCGGCCTCCACCCGCTTCTCGTAGTGCTCGACCTCCTTCGCGACCTGGCTGTCGTCCCAGCCGAGGACCGGTGCCATCAGTTCGGCGCACTCGCGGGCGCTGAGCGTGCCCCGGTCGAAGGTCTCGATGGAGATCCTGGTCCGCCGGGTGAGGACGTCGTCGAGGTGGCGGGCGCCCTCGTGCGAGGCGGCGTAGACGATCTCGGCGCGCAGGTAGTCCTCGGCCGCCGCGAGCGGTTCGCGGAGACCGGGGTCCGCCGCGATCAGGTCGAGGATCTCCTCCGTCAGGGAGCCGTAGCGGTTGAGGAGATGCTCGACCCTGACGACGTGCAGCCCGGTTCTCGCGGCGATCCTGGCCCGGGCGTTCCACAGGGCGCGGTAGCCCTCGGCGCCGAGGAGCGGGGTGTCCTCGGTGACGCAGGGGGCGACGCGCTGGTCGAGCCCGTGCACCGCCTCGTCGACGGCGTCCTTCGCCATGACGCGGTACGTCGTGTACTTGCCGCCGGCCACGACGACGAGGCCGGGGACCGGGTGGGCGACGGTGTGCTCGCGGGACAGCTTGCTGGTGGCGTCCGACTCGCCGGCGAGGAGGGGGCGCAGGCCCGCGTAGACGCCCTGGACGTCGTCCCGGGTGAGCGGGGTGGCGAGCACGGTGTTCACATGCTCCAGGAGGTAGTCGATGTCGGCGCTGGAGGCGGCGGGGTGGGCCTTGTCGAGGTCCCAGTCGGTGTCGGTGGTGCCGACGATCCAGTGGCGTCCCCAGGGGATGACGAACAGCACGGACTTCTCGGTGCGCAGGATCAGTCCGGTCGTCGAGTGGATGCGGTCCTTGGGCACGACGAGGTGGATGCCCTTGGAGGCGCGGACGTGGAACTGGCCGCGCTCCCCGATGAGGGCCTGGGTGTCGTCCGTCCACACGCCGGTGGCGTTGACGATCTGCTTGGCCCTGATCTCGTACGCGACCCCCGCCTCGACGTCCTGGACGCGCGCGCCGACGACCCGCTCGCCCTCGCGGAGGAAGCCGATGACGCGGGCCCGGCTGGCGGCCTTGGCGCCGTAGGAGGCGGCGGTGCGGACGAGGGTGGTGACGAAGCGGGCGTCGTCCATCTGGGCGTCGTAGTACTGCAGGGCGCCGACCAGGGCGTCCTTCTTCAGGCAGGGCGCGACGCGCAGGGCGTTCCGCCGGGAGAGGTGCCGGTGGACGGGGAGGCCGCGGCCGTGGCCGGAGGAGAGCGACATCGCGTCGTACAGCGCGACGCCCGAGCCGGCGTAGAACCGCTCCCAGCCCTTGTGCTGGAGGGGGTAGAGGAAGGGGACCGGCTTCACCAGGTGGGGGGCGAGCCGCTCCAGGAGGAGTCCGCGCTCCTTGAGCGCCTCCCGTACGAGGGCGAAGTCGAGCATCTCCAGATAGCGCAGGCCGCCGTGGATGAGCTTGCTGGACCTGCTGGAGGTGCCGGAGGCCCAGTCGCGGGCCTCCACGATGCCGGTGGAGAGCCCTCTCGTGACGGCGTCGAGGGCGGTTCCGGCGCCGACGACTCCGGCGCCGACGACCAGCACGTCCAGCTCTCGCTCAGCCATGGCCGCGAGCGCCTCGGCGCGCTCGGCGGGTCCCAGTGTCGCTGTCCTCACGCTGCTGCCTCCCGTCGTCCCCCGTCTGTCCGGCGCGCGGCGCACACACGAGCCGTGCGGGCGCCGCAGGCCGCACCGGCCGTGCGTACACGAACCGTGAACCGGGCCCGTGTGGTCCGGCTCACAGCTCGATTCTGGCCCGGTCCCGCGACTTCAGCCACCGCCTCGCCGCCGACCTGTGGATAACACTCGGCGACCTTCGACCACACAATGCCGCATGTCGGTCATATTTACGCCTAGTCTGACAGTGCACTCGACCCGTTCCGGCCACCGGGCTTGCGCATCGCGTCCCCTCCGGCTACTGGAAAGGACGGCCCACCCCCCATGCCCGCTGATCTCGCCGTCATCGGCCTCGGCCACCACGGACTCCCCCTGGCCCAGGCCGCCACCGCCGCAGGCATCGACACCATCGGCTACGACACCGACCCCCGCCCCGTCGCCGAACTCGCCGCCGGCCGCTCCCCGGTCGACGGCTCGCTCACCGCCCCCGAGATCCGCCGGATGCTCGCGGGGGGCTTCCGGCCGACCACCAACACCGCCGAGCTCGGCCGGGTCCGCACCGCCGTCCTCTGCGCCCCGACCTCCCCCGGCCCCGACCGGACCCTCGACCTCACCGCCGTCACCGACGCCGCCCGCGCCCTCGCCGCCCGGCTGCGCCCCCACACCACCGTCCTCCTGGAGTCCCCGGTCCCGCCGGGCACCACCGAGGGCCTCCTCCGCGAGGTCCTGGAGACGGGCTCGGGCCTGCGCGCCGGGCGCGACTTCCACCTCGCGTACTCACCCGGCCGCCTCGACCCCGGCAGCCGCACCCACGGCTACGCCGGCACCCCCAAGGTCATCGGCGGCCTCACCCCGGCCTGCACCGAGTCCGCGGCCGCCTTCTACGGCCGGCTCACCGACAAGGTGGTACGCGCGCGTGGCCCCCGCGAGGCGGAGACGGTCAAGCTCCTGGAGACCAACTTCCGGCACGTCAACATCGCCCTCGTCAACGAGATGGCGGTCCTCTGCCACGAACTCGGCGTCGACCTGTGGGACGTCATCCGCTGCGCCGAGACCAAGCCCTTCGGTTTCCAGGCCTTCCGCCCCGGCCCCGGCGTCGGCGGCCACGGCGTCCCCGTCGACACCATCGGCGCGCACCGCCCGCTGCGGCTCGTCGAGCTCGCCGGCCAGGTCAACGAGCGCATGCCGCAGTACGTCGTCCGGCGCGCCGCCACCCTCCTCAACGAGCACGGCAAGTCGGCCCGCGGCGCCCGGATCCTGCTGCTCGGCATCACGTACAAGCCCGACCTCCCCGACCGGCAGGGCTCCCCCGCCGACGAGATCGCCCGCCACCTCATGGACCTGGGCGCGGCCGTCAGCTACCACGACCCCCACGTCCCCGACTGGCGCGTCCGCGAGCTCCCCGTCCCCCGCGCGGACTCCCTCTACGAGGCCGCCGCCCACGCCGACCTGACGATCCTCCTCCAGCACCACCGCACGTACGACCTGCAGGGCCTCTCGGTGAAGGCCCAACTCCTCCTCGACACCCGCGGCGCGACGCCCGCGGGGGCGGCCCACCGCCTGTGAGGACAGCGAAAAGGGCCCCGCACCACCGGTGCGGGGCCCTTTCTCGGAGCAGTACGGTCAGCGCTTGTGCTGCGCGTCCGCCACCGTGACCTCGACGCGCTGGAACTCCTTGAGCTCGCTGTAGCCCGTGGTGGCCATCGCGCGGCGCAGGGCGCCGAAGAAGTTCATCGAGCCGTCCGGGATGTGCGACGGGCCCGCGAGGATCTCCTCGGTGGTGCCGACGATGCCCAGGTCGACCAGCTTGCCGCGCGGCACGTCCTCGTGGACGGCCTCCATGCCCCAGTGGTGGCCCTTGCCGGGCGCGTCCGTGGCGCGGGCCAGCGGGGAGCCCATCATGACGGCGTCGGCGCCGCAGGCGATCGCCTTCGGCAGGTCGCCGGACCAGCCGACACCGCCGTCGGCGATGACGTGCACGTACCGGCCGCCGGACTCGTCCATGTAGTCGCGGCGGGCCGCGGCCACGTCGGCGACCGCGGTCGCCATCGGGACCTGGATGCCGAGGACGTTACGGGTGGTGTGCGCGGCGCCGCCGCCGAAGCCGACCAGGACACCCGCCGCGCCGGTGCGCATGAGGTGCAGGGCCGCGGTGTACGTGGCGCAGCCGCCGACGATGACCGGGACGTCCAGCTCGTAGATGAACTGCTTCAGGTTCAGCGGCTCGGCCGCGCCCGAGACGTGCTCGGCGGAGACCGTCGTGCCGCGGATGACGAAGATGTCCACGCCGGCGTCGACGACGGCCTTGGAGAACTGGGCGGTGCGCTGCGGGGAGAGCGCGGCGGCGGTGACGACACCGGAGTCGCGCACCTCCTTGATGCGCTGCCCGATCAGCTCCTCCTTGATCGGGGCGGCGTAGATCTCCTGCAGACGGCGGGTCGCGGTCGCCTCGTCCAGCTCGGCGATCTCGTCGAGGAGCGGCTGCGGGTCCTCGTACCGGGTCCAGAGACCCTCCAGGTTCAGGACGCCCAGGCCGCCCAGCTCGCCGATGCGGATGGCGGTCTGCGGCGACACGACCGAGTCCATCGGGGCGGCCAGGAACGGCAGCTCGAAGCGGTAGGCGTCGATCTGCCAGGCGATCGAGACCTCCTTCGGGTCCCGGGTGCGCCGGCTCGGGACGACGGCGATGTCGTCGAACGCGTACGCCCTGCGGCCGCGCTTGCCGCGCCCGATCTCGATCTCAGTCACGATGTGTGGCCTTTCCCTCTACGTCTGCGCCTACCAGTATCCCCGACACAAGCGTGAGGGGCGGCTCCGGCCACATGCCGGAACCGCCCCCACGCGTCGCGCTGTGTTACTTCCTGCTGTAGTTCGGCGCCTCGACCGTCATCTGGATGTCGTGCGGGTGGCTCTCCTTGAGGCCCGCCGAGGTGATCCGGACGAAGCGGCCGTTCGTCTGGAGCTCCGGCACCGTGCGCCCGCCGACGTAGAACATCGACTGGCGCAGACCGCCCACCAGCTGGTGGACGACGGCCGAGAGCGGGCCGCGGTAGGGCACCTGGCCCTCGATGCCCTCGGGGACGAGCTTCTCGTCGGAGGCGACGCCCTCCTGGAAGTAGCGGTCCTTGGAGAAGGAGCGCTGCTCGCCGCGGGACTGCATGGCGCCGAGCGAGCCCATGCCGCGGTACGACTTGAACTGCTTGCCGTTGATGAAGAGCAGCTCGCCCGGGGACTCCTCGCAGCCCGCGAGCAGCGAGCCGAGCATCACCGTGTCGGCGCCGGCGACGAGGGCCTTCGCGATGTCGCCGGAGTACTGCAGACCGCCGTCGCCGATGACCGGGACGCCGGCCGCCTTGGCGGCGAGGGAGGCCTCGTAGATCGCGGTGACCTGCGGGACGCCGATGCCGGCGACCACGCGGGTGGTGCAGATGGAGCCGGGGCCGACACCGACCTTGATGCCGTCGACACCGGCGTCGATCAGCGCCTGGGCGCCGTCGCGGGTGGCGATGTTGCCGCCGATGACGTCGACCGAGGAGTTCGACTTGATCTTGGCGACCATGTCGCCGACCAGGCGGGAGTGGCCGTGGGCGGTGTCGACGACGATGAAGTCGACGCCCGCCTCGATCAGGGCCTGGGCGCGCTCGTACGCGTCACCGGCGACACCGACGGCGGCGCCGACGAGCAGCCGGCCTTCCTTGTCCTTGGCGGCGTTCGGGTACTTCTCGGCCTTGACGAAGTCCTTGACCGTGATGAGGCCCTTGAGCAGGCCCGCCTCGTCGACCAGCGGAAGCTTCTCGATCTTGTGGCGGCGCAGCAGCTCCATGGCGTCCACGCCGGAGATGCCGACCTTGCCGGTGACCAGCGGCATCGGGGTCATGACCTCGCGCACCTGGCGGCTGCGGTCCGACTCGAAGGCCATGTCGCGGTTGGTGACGATGCCGAGCAGCTTGCCGGCCGGGTCGGTCACCGGGACGCCGCTGATGCGGAACTTGGCGCAGATCGCGTCGGCCTCGGCGAGCGTCGCGTCCGGGTGGACCGTGATCGGGTCCGAGACCATGCCGGACTCGGAGCGCTTCACGAGGTCGACCTGGTTCGCCTGGTCGGCGATGGAGAGGTTGCGGTGCAGCACACCGACACCACCCTGTCGCGCCATGGCGATCGCCATGCGGGACTCGGTGACCTTGTCCATCGCGGCGGAGAGCAGCGGGATGTTCACCCGCACGTTCTTCGAGATGTACGAGGCGGTGTCGATCTGGTCGGGCGCCATGTCGGACGCGCCCGGCAGCAGCAGCACGTCGTCGTAGGTCAGCCCGAGTGTCGCGAATTTCTCGGGCACTCCGTCGACGTTGGCAGTCATGACACCTTCCCAAATGGCCTTGATCGGTGCGGGATGTCCATGCTAACGGGCTTGAGCGGTGTCTCATTCCACGAGCAAGATCACCGGGAAGCTTTGGACGTTCGCACGTGTACGAAAGGGATGACGGCGCCTGGCAAGGCTTACTGCTCGGCCAGTGCGCGCCGTCGGGTTACTGCTCGGCCAGCGCCCGGAGCCGGCTGAGGGCGCGATGCTGGGCGACCCGGACGGCGCCCGGGGACATGCCGAGCATCTGGCCGGTCTCCTCCGCGGTCAGTCCGACCGCGACCCGCAGCACGAGCAGCTCGCGCTGGTTCTCCGGGAGGTTGGCGAGCAGCTTCTTGGCCCACTCGGCGTCGTCGCTGAGCAGGGCGCGCTCCTCGGGGCCGAGGGAGTCGTCGGGCCGCTCGGGCATCTCGTCGGAGGGGACGGCCGTGGACCCGGGGTGCCGCATGGCGGCCCGCTGGAGGTCGGCGACCTTGTGTCCGGCGATGGCGAAGACGAAGGCCTCGAAGGGCCTGCCCGTGTCCTTGTAGCGCGGCAGCGCCATCAGGACGGCGACGCAGACCTCCTGGGCCAGGTCCTCGACGAAGTGCCGGGCGTCGCCGGGCAGCCGGTTGAGGCGGGTGCGGCAGTACCGCAGGGCGAGCGGGTGGACGCGCGCGAGCAGGTCGTGTGTGGCCTGCGCGTCGCCGTCGACCGCGCGGTGCACGAGCGCGCCGATCTCCCCCTGCCCGGCAGGCATGGGGGTACCCACGGTCTCGTCGTCGCGCATCGCTCCATGGTGCCCCGACGCCTCCGCGTTCGTGGCACCGCGTCCGTAGTTGTGCACCGAAGCGTTATGAGCAGGTGCGCCGGCACTCATCTCCCGCGCCCTCCCGTCCCGCTCGATCGACTCGTCCCCGAGGAACTCCACATCTCAAGGATGCGGCATTCCGCGAGTAAGTGACACAAGCCCGCCCCGTCCACCCCACGACGGACGTGGGTGAGGACGGGGAGAGGGCCGGTGACCTGCGATTCAGCGGACCAGGCCCCAGCGGAATCCGAGCGCGACGGCATGCGCCCGGTCGGAGGCGCCGAGCTTCTTGAAGAGGCGCCGGGCGTGCGTCTTGACCGTGTCCTCGGAGAGGAAGAGCTCGCGCCCGATCTCCGCGTTGGACCGGCCGTGGCTCATGCCTTCGAGGACCTGGATCTCGCGCGCGGTGAGGGTGGGCGCGGCGCCCATCTCGGCCGAACGGAGGCGGCGCGGGGCGAGCCGCCAGGTCGGGTCGGCGAGCGCCTGGGTGACCGTGGCCCGCAGCTCGGCGCGCGAGGCGTCCTTGTGCAGGTAGCCACGGGCGCCCGCGGCGACCGCGAGGGCGACGCCGTCGAGGTCCTCGGCGACCGTGAGCATGATGATGCGGGCGCCGGGGTCCGCGGAGAGCAGCCGGCGGACGGTCTCCACGCCGCCCAGACCGGGCATGCGTACGTCCATCAGAATCAGGTCCGAGCGGTCCGCGCCCCAGCGGCGGAGGACTTCCTCGCCGTTGGCCGCGGTGGTCACGCGCTCGACGCCGGGCACGGTCGCGACCGCGCGGCGGAGCGCCTCTCGGGCAAGCGGGGAGTCATCGCAGACGAGGACGGATGTCATGCCTGACCTCCGCGGCTCTCGCAGCTGTTGCGCGTCACCTTGAGCCTCCAGGGCTGTACGTATCGTCACCTGTGCGGTTGACGCTCTCGGACATGTGCCCGATCGCTTGTTCCTCCAACCGCCTCCGCACTCTCAACGACGGTCACTCGAAAGAGTTACGGGTCGGACGGCAGGCTTCGGCACTCTACGTGAGAGGTCGTGCACGGGTCGCACATGGAGCGGAGTGTCGCAGGCCGTTCGCCCCAACATCAAAAGCTATGCCCCATTTAGCGGGTTTTCTTCCCTTTTCGCAGTGTCTGTGGCTAGATTCGCAATGAGTCATATTTACATCTACTTCGACAGTAGGTGTAGCTACCGGACCTGTCGGGACCCGAGGAGACCCGGCCATCAGCCATCCACCCGCCCACCTATCCGTTCGACACGGTTTCAAGGGGACAAGCGCAATGGCAGATTTCTCCCGCCTTCCCGGACCCAACGCCGATCTGTGGGACTGGCAACTCCTCGCGGCCTGCCGCGGGGTGGACAGCTCCCTGTTCTTCCACCCCGAGGGAGAGCGCGGCGCGGCACGGAGTGCGCGTGAGAACTCGGCGAAAGAGGTCTGCATGCGGTGCCCGGTGCGCGCGGAGTGCGCGGCACACGCACTCGCCGTGCGGGAGCCCTACGGCGTATGGGGCGGCCTCACCGAGGACGAACGCGAAGAACTCATGGGACGCGCGCGCAATCGTCTGATCACGACGGCGCCGGCCTCCCCGCCGGTCACGTCGGCCGCGTCCGTGACATCCATGACATCCATGACATCCATCGGGGAACGTATGTGAAGGAACGTTTCTCCACTGGGCTGAGCACCTGGGCTGAGCACCACCGGAACGGGCTGAGCACCACCTGAACGGACCTGCGCGCCCGCGCGCGTCGCTCTACGCGCGCGTGGCGGCGCGGATCAGCTCGTCGAGCGTGGCCGCCACGGCCGGGACGTGTGCGAGGTCGGGCAGCGTCAGGGCCACGATCTCCCGCTCCACGGCCGGTTCCACGGCCACGGTCCGCGCCCCCTTGGGCCGTACGGACTCGATGGCCAGCTCGGGCAGGACGGCGACGCCCAGACCGGCGCCGACCAGGCCCACCACGGCCGGGTAGTCGTCGGTGGCGAAGTCGATGCGGGGAGTGAAGCCCGCCTCCTCGCAGACGTCGACGAGCTGACGGCGGCAGCGCGGGCAGCCCGCGATCCAGGACTCGTCGGCGAGTTCCGCGATGCCGACCGAGCCGGCTCCGGCGAGCCGGTGCCCCTCGGGCACCAGGCCGACGAGCCGGTCGGCGAGGAGCGGGCGGACCACCAGGTCGTCCCACTCGGCCTGCCCCGCCCCGTACCGGAACGCGAGCGCGATGTCGCAGTCGCCCTCGCGGAGCATCTCGATCGAGCGCGGCGGCTCGGCCTCCACGAGGGAGACCCGGGTGCCGGGGTGCGCGGCCCGCAGCGCGGCGAGCGCGGTGGGCACGAGGGTCGAACTCCCGCTCGGGAAGGAAACCAGCCGGACGCGGCCCGCCCGGAGCCCGGCGATGGCGGCGACCTCCTCCTCGGCGGCGGTCAGCCCGGCGAGGATGCCGGAGGCGTGGCGCACCAGGACCTCGCCGGCCTGGGTGAGGCGCATCTCGCGTCCCGTACGGATCAGCAGCGGCGTGCCGGCCGAGGCTTCGAGCGCCTTCATCTGCTGGCTGACGGCGGGCTGGGTGCAGCCGAGTTCGCGCGCGGCGGCCGAGAAGGAGCCGGTGGCGGCGACGGCGCGCAGGACGCGGAGGTGGCGGGCCTCGATCATGCGTCCAGCATAAGCGACTCTTGGGTGAAGCCGCCCATTCTCGCGAGCGCCTTTGAGACGGCGGCCGTACAGTGCCCGCATGACCTTGCTCAGCGTGAATGTGGGCCGCGCCAGGCCCGTGGGGTACACCGACGCCGCCTCGGGGACGACGGGCATCGACAAGCGGCCCGTGGAGGGGCCCGTACGGATCGAGGCGCCGGGGGCGCCCGGTGTCGGGGCGAGCGGAGTCGCCGGCGACGCGGTCTGCGACCTGCGCTTCCACGGCGGCGACGACCGGGCGGCGTACGCCTTCGCCCGGGAGGACATGGACCTGTGGGAGCGGGAGCTCGGCCGCGAACTGGCCAACGGCTCCTTCGGCGAGAACCTCACCACCCGGGGCCTCGACGTGAACGGCGCCCTGATCGGCGAGCGGTGGCGGATCGGCGAGGAGGTGGTCCTCGAGGTGACCGGCGGCCGCATCCCGTGCCGTACCTTCGCGGGCTTCGTCGAGGAGAAGGGCTGGGTGAAGCGCTTCACGCAGTCCGAGGCCGGTCCCGGCGCGCTGCTGCGGGTGATCGTGCCGGGCGAGGTGCGGGCCGGCGATCCGATCACGGTGGTGCACCGGCCGGACCACGACATCACCGTGGCGCGCCTGCACCGCGCGGCGACCACCGAGCGCGCCCTGCTGCCCGACATGTTGGCCGCCGCCGAGTGGATGGAGTCCGGGCTCCTCGCGCTCGCCCGCCAGTACAAGGAGAAGTACGCCTCGTCGTAGGGGCGGCAGGGGGCACTAGGTTGCCCGTATGACGACTGCACTGATTACGGGCGCCACCGCGGGCATCGGGGCCGCCTTCGCACGGAGACTGGCGGCGGACGGCCACGACATCGTGCTCGTGGCCAGGGATGTGAAGCGGCTCCGGGAGCAGGCCACCGAGCTGCACGACCGGCACGGCGTCGAGGCCGAGGTGCTCGCGGCGGACCTCGCCGACGAGAAGGGCATCGCCGCCGTCGAGGCCCGGCTCTCGGACCCGAAGCAGCCGGTGGACATGCTGGTGAACAACGCCGGCTTCGGCAACAAGGGCCGTTTCCTCGAGGTCTCCATGGCCGACGAGCTGAAGATGCTGACGGTGCACTGCGAGGCGGTGCTGCGGCTGACCTCGGCGGCCGCCGCCTCGATGAAGGGCCGCCACCGGGGCGCCGTGGTGAACGTGGCGTCGGTGGCGGCCTTCGTGCCCCGCGGCACCTACGGCGCCTCGAAGGCCTGGGTCGTGCAGTTCACCCAGGGCGCGGCGCGGGACCTCGCGGGCAGCGGGGTGCGGCTGATGGCGCTCTGCCCCGGCTTCGTACGCACCGAGTTCCACGAGCGGGCCGGGATGGGTACGGACAACATCCCGGGCTGGATGTGGCTCGACGCGGACAAGCTGGTGACGGCGGCGCTCACCGACCTGGAGCGGGGGAAGACCCTGTCGATCCCGGACCCCCGCTACAAGGCCCTGATGGGTGTGGTGAAGCTGGCTCCGCGCGGCCTGCTCGGCGGGGTCTCCTCGAAGGCGGGCCGCAAGTACGGGCCGGAGTAGGCCCGTACGGGAGCTAGTCCAGCCCCGGCCCCTCGTACGCCCCGATGCTGGGAGCCGCCGTCGCCGACACGGCGTTTCCGAACCAGTCCCTGCCGCCGTTGTCCGCGATCAGCGTGCCGGCGGACAGGGCCGGGGAGCCGGCGGCGAGCCGCAGGTCGGGGCGGAGCAGCGGGTCGGCGTCGACGCCGCCGGGGTTGGGGCGGGTCATAGTGATGCCGTGGAAGAGGTTGTGCGAGAAGGAGAGCCCGGGGGTGGGGTTCTTGAAGGCGTAGCCGCCGCTCGCGCCCTCGTTGACGAAGATGTTGTTGCGGATCGACAGCTCGTGCTGGGTGGTGGCGGGGCTGCCTGCGTCGTCCTGGACGAGGTAGCCAGGACGCACGGTCCTGTTCACGAAGGTGTTGTTGTAGATCTGCGTGTTGAGGATCGGGCCCCAGCAGTTCTGGACGAGCCGGGCGCCGTCGTCGACGCTGAGGTTGTAACGGACCACCGTGTCGAGGGTCTTGGCGCCGCTGTAGGGGCAGATCAGCAGGAAGCCGCCGGTGTTGTCGTGACTGTGGTTGTACTGGAAGACCGTGCCCTTCGAGGCTCCGTCGGCGTCGAAGGACATGCCGTCCTTGGTGTTGCCGCCGCCTGAGACCTCGTTGTACTCGATGACGGTGTCGTCGGTGTTGAAGGTCCAGATGCCGGCGTTGGCGGCCTTGGAGCGGAGCTGGAAGCCGTCGAGGCGGTTGTGGTCGATCCGGGCGCCGGAGGTCGTGTCGATCTTGATGCCGTCGCCGGCGAGCGAGGTCAGGGTGTTGTGGTGGATCCGGACGTTCAGGCTCGGGGTCCAGGCTCCGGGGTAGACGTTCGGGTCCTGCTGGTTGCCGACCAGGTCGCGCTTGGAGAAGTGGGACTTGAAGTAGATGCCCTCGCGGTCGACGTCCCGGATGTCGTTGTGGTGGATCTCCAGGCCGTCGTACCAGCTGGGGACGGTCGTTCCCTCGACGGCGATGTGGATGGCGCTGGAGCCGGTGATGGTCTTGAAGTCGCCGCCGCGCACGTCGTGGATCGACAGGTGGTCGAGGGTGATGCCGTGGGCGGCGCCGAAGTCGGCGAGGCGGAGCCGGACGCCGTTGCGCTCGGTGCCGGGGGCGGCGGCGTTGGTGATCTCCAGGCGGGTGAGGCGCAGGTACTCGCTGTTCGCGAGGAGTACGGCGTCGTGGGCGCCGTTCCCGTCGATGACCGCGCGCCCGGCCGCGTCCCCGTAGTCGGCGACGGTGAAGGGGTACGCGGCGGAGCCGGAGCCCCGGGGGCTCAGGGTGCCGGTGCAGGTGGTGCCGCGCTTGAACAGGAGCAGGTCGCCGGGCCCGTAGGGGTGGGCGTTGGCCTCGGCGAGGGTGGTCCAGGGGTGCTGGACGGAGCCGTCGCCGGGGGTCTGCGCCTCGTCCTGCGCGGAGCAGTCGACGTAGTGGCGGTCGCCGGGCGGGGATGCGGCCTGGGCGGGGGCGGCCGCGAGCAGGGGGAGTACGAGGGCGGCGGCGAGGGCGTGGGTGCGGCGCTGGGTCACTGATCCTCCGAATCGAGCTCTTCGAGATCGAGGTGTGCGGTGGTGCCGTTCTGCCAGGTCACGGTGAGCGTGTGGGGGCCGGTGACCCGGACGTTCGCGAGGTCCGACACGGGGGCGGGGTCGGGTTCGGCGGTGAGGGAGGCGAGGGCCACGAAGAGCGTGGCGGGTCCGCGGGTGGTGCCGTGCAGGGCGAGGGTGCGGCTGCCGGGGCCCTGAAGGGTCTCCCCGGTGGGGAGTTCCGCGGCTTCGGGGCGGTATCCGTGGACGGGGTGGAGCTGGGCGTGGGGGCCGTCGGGGGTGACGGCCCAGCCGGTCTGCCGTACGGGGGTCCCTTCCGGGGCGCCGAGGACGAGGTGGGCGCGGAGTTCGGCGCGGCCGTGGACGAGGGTCGCGGAGAGGACGCGGACGCCCGGCAGCGGGTGGTGGCGGGAGGCGGCGCGGTCGGGGCCGGTGCCGAGCGGGGTGGCGGGGCCCCGCGCGGTGGCCCGTCCCTCGACGAGCAGGGCGAAGTGGTTGTCGGCGGTTCCCGTACCGGGTCCCGTACGGGTGGAGTAGGCGTGGCGGGCGTAGCCGGGGTCGTCCTGCTCGCCCGGCGCGCTGTGGACGTGGTTGCTGCCGTGGTTGTGGAGGCGTACGAGCCCGTCGGCGGCGGTGGTCTGGACGAGCAGTCCGGCGGGGGCGACGGGGAGGACGGTGTCGGCGCGTTCGGCGGGCAGGGGTTCCTCGGGGTCGGTCCAGGCGGGGTGGGACGCGGGCAGGAGGAGGCCGAGGAAGCCCTTGGACGCCCAGTAGGGGGAGCCGGGTCCCGAGTACTCCTGGACGAGCGGCGGGTACGGGCCGTGCCAGCCGAGGGTGAGGAGCCCGCGCTCGTCGGTGGCGCCGTGCCGGTGGAAGTACCGCAGGGTGCCGGAGGCGAGGCGGCGGGTGGCGCCGGGGGTGAGCGGGGTGTGGCCGGTGAGGGTGCCGAGCCAGGGGGCGGCGGCCGCGGCGAAGCGGTAGATCAGGGACCGCCCGTACGGGACGGGGGCGCCGTTCGCGTCGAAGAGGTGGACGTAGGTGTCGAGGTGGGCCCGCAGCCGTGGGCCGTACCGGTCGAGGAGGTCCCGGTCGTCGGCGAGGTGGGCGTGGAGGACGGGGTAGAAGTGCAGGGCCCAGGCGTTGTAGTGGTCGAAGGCGCGGTTGTCGCCGTCGCTGTACCAGCCCTCGCCGAGGTACCAGTCCTCGATCCGGGCGAGGGAGCGGTCGATCGTGGCGGCGGCGCGGTCGGTCTCGATCCCGGCGTCCTGGAGGAAGCCGGCGACGGTGAGGCCGAAGAGCCACCAGTTGTTGTCGACGGGGGAGGGTCCGAGGGCGGGGAGGAGCCAGTCGGCGACCCGCCGGCGGGTGCGGTCGTCGAGGCGGTCCCAGAGCCAGGGGCGGGTGAGGCGGAGGCCGAGGGCGATCGAGGCGGATTCGACGATCGCCTGGCGGGTGTCGGCCATCAGGGGCCAGGAGTCCTCGTCCTCGCGTCCCGGCTTCTCCGTCCCGGCCGCGAGGCCTTCGGCGTAGCGGTCGAGGTGGCCGCCCGGGTCCTCGCCGTGGGCGCCCGCGACGCGGAGGGCGGCGAGGAGGAAGGTGCGGGCCCAGCCCTCCAGGCCGTCGGAGCGGCGTCCCGACCAGCTGGGGCGTGGCCCGGGGAGGTCGATGAGGCCGCCGCCCGGCGAGGCGAAGGGGCGTACGTCCCGGAGGAGCCGGTCGGCCGCGGCCTCCCAGTGGGCACGGGTCCAGCCGGTGTACGGGCTGAGCTCACGGTTCTCGGGCGGCGTGGGCATGATGCTCCCTGGGGCTCCCTGCGACGTCTGCGTCGCTGTCTGCATCGCCGGGAATCCTGAACAGACTCCGATCGAACGTCAAGGGAATCGGAGCGAATGATCGAAACTTCTGTCGTTCGATCATTTCTGGAGCTAGGCTCGACGGACCACCACCACCGCGAGGGGGAACTGCGCCGTGCGCGAGAGTGCTGCCGAACGACACGACCGACTGCTGGCCCTGGTGCGCGAGCGCGGCACGGCCCGCGTCTCCGAACTGGCCGAACGCCTCGGGGTCTCCCCCGTCACCGCCCGCCGGGACGTCGAGGTCCTGGCCGGCCGGGGCCTGCTCGACCGGGTGCACGGCCAGGTCTCCTGGCCGCAGCGGGGGGCCGCCGGCGGCGGACGCTCCGGCGAGGGCCTGGTCCTCGGCCTGCTCGTCCCCTCCGCCACGTACTACTTCGCCGAGGTCATCCGGGGCGCGCACGAGGCGGCGGCCCGCGCCGGGGCGCGGCTCGTGCTGCGGATCTCCGACTACCGCCCCGAGGAGGACCGCGCCCGCACCGAGGGCCTCCTCGCGGCGGGCGCCGAGGGCGTCCTCGTCGCTCCCGGCTGGCGCGGACTGCCCGAGGACCGGCTCGCGTACGGGGACTGGCTGGCCGAGCTGCCCGTGCCGGCCGTCCTCCTGGAGCGCCGCGCCGAGCCCGGCAGCCCGCTCGACGGCCTGGACCGGGTCGCCTCCGACCACGCCCACGGCGTGCTGCTCGCCCTGCGCCATCTGCTCTCGCTCGGCCACGCGACGCCCCTGCTCGTGGCCCGCCGGGACTCCCCGACCGCGTTCGCGGTGCGCGCGGGCTACGCCGAGGCGCTGGGCACGCTGGGCCTGAAGGAGCCGCGCCCGGTCATCGCGTCCGTACCGGCGGAGGCGGACCCGGAGGGCTTCGAGCAGGCGGTGCGGGCGCTGCACGAGGCGGTGGGCTCGGGCCTGGCGAGCGCGGCGCTGGTCCACAACGACGTGGACGCGATCGAGATCGTGCAGCGCCTGGCCGAGCTGGGCGTGCGGGTGCCAGAGGACCTGGCCGTGATCGCGTACGACGACGAGGTCGCCGCCCTCGCCGACACCCCGCTGACGGCGGTCGCCCCGCCGAAGCGGCAGGTGGGCCGGCACGCCACGGAACTCCTGGTGGAGCGGCTCACGGAGGCCCCCGACGAGGACGCGGCGCGGCGCCATCTGAGCCTGCTGCCGTGGCTGCGGGTACGGGCCTCGTGCGGGGCGAGCACGACACCTTCAGTTTGATCTTTTTTCGATCAATCAATCTTTCGCTCTTGACTTCGGTCATGAACGGTCACAGGATCACGGCCACAACCACCCAGCCGCCCCGCCCTCAGGAGCCGTGCCGTGACCCGTACCTGGAGCAGAACGTCCCGCGTCATAGCCGGCACCGCCACCGCCCTGGCCGTCCTCACGGCCTGCGGCGGCGGCGGTGACGACACCGCAAACAAGCCGAACGGCCCCGTGACCATCACCTTCTGGGGCTGGGCCAAGGGCTCCAAGGACGTCGTGGACGCCTTCAACGCCTCCCACACCGACATCCAGGTGAAGTTCGAGGAGATCCCCTCCGGCACCGCCGGCGGCTACGCGAAGATCTCCAACGCCGTGAAGGCGGGCAACGCCCCCGACCTGGTCTCCATCGAGTACGCCTCGCTCCCCGAGTTCGTGAGCTCCGGCGCCCTCCAGGACATCGGCGACCAGTTCACCGAGGCCGACCGCGCCAAGCTCCTCCCGCAGACCGTCGAACTCACCACCCTCGGCGGGAAGTCCTGGGCCGTCCCCTTCGACGCCGCCCCGCAGGCCTTCTTCTACCGCAAGGACCTCTTCGCGAAGTACAAGGTCGAGGTCCCCACCACCTGGGACGCGTTCAAGAAGGCCGCCGAGCAGGTCAAGAAGGCCGACGCCAAGGCCCGTATCGCCACCTTCTTCCCCGACGACCCGACCACCTTCGAGGCCATGGCCTGGCAGGCCGGCGCCCAGTGGTTCAAGGCCGAGAACGACACCTGGAAGATCGACACCACGGACCCGGCCACCAGCAAGGTCGCCTCCTACTGGCAGGGCCTCCTCGACGCCGACCTCGTCCAGAAGGACGCCTCCTTCAGCCCCGAGTGGGTCGGCTCCCTCAAGAACGGCACCACCGTCGGCTACCTCGGCGCCTCCTGGGGCGCCGGCGTCCTCAAGGGCAACGTGCCCGAGATGACCGGCAAGTGGGCCGTCGCCCCCATCCCCACCTGGGACGGCAAGCCCGCCAGCGGCATGCTCGGCGGCACCTCCTTCGCCGTCACCAAGGACAGCAAGCAGAAGGCCGCGGCCGTCACCTTCGCCGAGTGGATGTCCACCACCGAGGCCGGCATCAAGGCCCGGATCGCCTCCGGCACCTCCAGCGCCTTCCCCGCCGCCGCCGAGCTGCGCCCCGTCGCCAAGAAGGCCTTCGACGCGAGCTTCTACGGCGGCCAGGACATCTACACCCTCTTCGAGGCCGCCGGCGCCTCCATCAACCCCAACTGGTCCTGGGGCCCGACCACCGGCACCACCAACACCGCGATCAAGGACCGCTTCGGCAAGATCGCCCAGGGCGGCCCCGGCATCGCCGACGCCGTCAAGGCCGGCCACGACGCCACCGTCGCCGAACTCACCAAGCGCGGCCTGAAGGTCGAGGGCTGACCCGGTGAAGGCCCGCACCCGCGCCGCCACACTTCTGCTGACCCCCTTCTTCGTCCTGTTCACCGCGGTGATGGTGGTGCCGATCGGATACGCGGTCTGGCTCAGCCTCTTCACCGAGAAGCAGTCCGGACTGGGCTTCGGCGGCACCGAGACCGTCTTCACCGGCCTCGACAACTACACCGCGGCGCTGGGTGACCGGGCCTTCCTGGAGGGCTTCGGCGTCCTGCTCGGGTACTGCCTGCTCTACATCCCGCTGCTGCTCGCCGGGGCCCTCGGCCTCGCCCTCCTGCTCGACTCGGCGCTCGCCCGCGCCCGCCGCTTCTTCCAGCTCGCGCTCTTCCTGCCGCACGCCGTCCCCGGCATCATCGCCGCCCTGATCTGGGTCTACCTCTACACACCCCAGCTCAGCCCGGTCGTGCAGGCCATGGAGGCCGGAGGCATCGGCTTCGACTTCTTCTCCCCCGAGGGCACCCTGCCGTCCGTCGTCAACATCGCCCTGTGGGAATGGCTCGGCTACAACATGGTCATCTTCTACGCCGCCCTCCAGGCCATCGACCGCTCCGTCATCGAAGCGGCCACCGTCGACGGCGCCGGCGCCTGGCGCATCGCCTTCGCCATCAAGATCCCCCTCGTCAAGGCCTCCCTCGCGATGGTCGGCCTCTTCACGATCATCGGCTCCCTCCAGCTCTTCACCGAGCCGCTCATCCTCAACAAGGGCACCGGCTCCGCCGTCACCTCCACCTGGACGCCGAACATGTACGCCTACACCGCCGCCTTCGACCGCAACGACTACGGACTCGCCGCGGCGGCCTCCGTACTCCTCGCCCTGACGGCGGCGCTGCTCTCCTTCGCGGTGACCAGACTGACCGGACGCCGGAAGGCGGGCACGGACCGCAAGGCGGGCACGGCGAGCGCGGCGAGCACGGCAGCCGAGGCGCGTACGGCCCGCAAGGCGGCCACGGCGGGCACGGCGGGCACGGCAAGCACAGCGGGCACGGCACGGAAGGAGAAGGCCGCATGAGCACCCGTACCCGTACCTCCAACCGGTGGCTGTCGAAGACGGCCGTCAACGGCGCCCTCGTCCTCGCCGTCGTCTACATGCTCTTCCCCCTGGTCTGGCTGGTCACCGCCGCCACCAAGGACGCCGGCGGCCTCCTCGCCGGAGACGCCTTCTCCTTCGAGGGCTTCGACCTCGGCGGCAACCTCTCCCGGCTCGCCGCCTACAACGACGGCGTCTACTTCCACTGGTACGCCAACAGCCTCCTCTACGCGGGACTCGGCGCCCTCGCCTGCTCCCTGATCAGCGTCGCCGCCGGATACGCCTTCCACGTCTACGACTTCCGGGGCAAGGAGAAGCTCTTCGGCCTCGTCCTTCTCGGCGTGCTCGTCCCCACCACCGCGCTCGCCCTGCCGATGTACCTCCTCGCCAGCGAGGTCGGCATCGTCAACACCTACTGGGCCGTCCTGATCCCCGTCCTGGTCAACCCCTTCGGCGTCTACCTCTCCAGGGTCTTCTGCGCCGGCTACATCCCCGACGAGGCCCTGGAGGCCGCCCGTATCGACGGGGCGGGCGAGATGCGCGTCTTCTGGTCGATCGGCCTGCGCATGGTCATGCCCGGCTTCGTGACCGTCTTCCTCTTCCAGTTCACCGCCGTCTGGAACAACTTCTTCCTCCCCCTGGTGATGCTCTCGGACCAGAAGCTCTTCCCCCTGAGCCTCGGCCTGTACGCGTGGAACAGCAACGCCCACGCCGAACCCGACTACTACCCCCTCGTCGTCACCGGATCCCTGCTCGCCGTCGTCCCCCTCGTCGTCGCCTTCGTCTCCCTCCAGCGCCACTGGAAGGCCGGTCTGACGGCCGGCAGCGTCAAGTGAGGAGCACAGGTACCACGATGCACCCGACCACTGACAACCGTCCGTCCCTCCTCCTCGCCATGGGCCCCGGGGTGGACCACCGCCTCCTCACGGAAGCCCACCGCACCCGCCTCGCCGGCCTCGCCCGGACCGACCCCCACCTGGTCGCCCACGACCTGACGGCCCCCGAGCCACGGGTCGCCGCCGCCCTCGCCGAGGCGGAGATCCTCCTGACCTGCTGGGGAGCACCCCCGCTGACGGCCGAGGTCCTGGCCCGCGCCCCGCGGCTCAAGGCGGTCGTCCACGCGGCGGGCTCCGTCAAGCACCACATCACCGAGGCCTGCTGGGAGCGGGGCCTGCGGGTCACCTCGGCCGCCGCGGCCAACGCGCTGCCGGTCGCCGAGTACACGCTCGCCGCGATCCTCCTCGCCGGGAAGCGGGTCCTGCGCTCGGCCCAGCGGTACGCGGAACTCCGCACCGACGACACCTGGCTCACGGAATCCGCCCCGTGGGGCAACTACCGCCGCACGATCGGCATCATCGGCGCCTCCCGCATCGGCCGCCGGGTCGTCGAACTCCTCCGCCCCTTCGACTTCGAGATCCTGCTGTACGACCCGTACGTGGACGTCCCGCCCCCCGGCGTGGAACTCGTGGACCTCGACGAACTCTGCGCCCGCAGCTCCGTCGTCTCCGTCCACGCCCCCCAACTCCCGTCCACCCACCACATGATCGGCGCCGCCCAGCTCGCCGCGATGCCGGACGGCACCACCCTGATCAACACCGCGCGCGGCTCCCTCGTCGACGAGACCGCGCTCCTCCCCCACCTCGCCTCGGGCCGCCTCCACGCGATCCTCGACGTGACGGACCCGGAACTCCCGCCGTCCGCATCACCGCTGTGGACCTTCCCGAACGTCCTCCTCACCCCCCACGTCGCCGGCTCCCTCGGCAACGAGATCCACCGCATGGCGGACCAGGCGATCGAGGAGGTGGCACGGTACGGGAGGGGCGAGCCGTTCCTGGAGGAGGTCCGGGTGTCAGACCTCCAGCGCTCGGCGTAGGAGACTTCCCGGGGCCGCCCTCAAGAGCACGGCCCCGGGTTCACGCCCGCTCCGCGGCCCCGAGCGCACCTGCACCAGGACGACGTCCACGCGCGCCGTCTTCCCGGCCCACGCGGCGGCCCGCCACCACAGGTAGCCGCGTCCCGTCGGACAGAAGGCGGCGAGTTCCGCCGATTCGACTTCCCTGCCGATGAGTTCGGACGGCGCGCTGCCGACGACCCGTTCCCGGTAGGCCGACCGGACCCTCGGCCACGCCCCGGCTCCGGTCCCCACCCGGTTGCCGTCGCCGATCACCACGATGCCCGCGCCGTTGTCGACGCTGATCCCCCGCTCCACGGCCCCATGCTGCCAGGGCATCCCGGCCGCCCGGACCTAGACTGGAAAGGTCCTACCTGGGTCGGGAGGCGTCATGACATTCGTACAGATCATCGACTGCAAGACCAGCCAGATCGACGAGCTGAATCGACTCATGGACCAGTGGGTCGAGCAGACCAAGGGCAAGCGCACCGCGACCCACAGCATCGTCGGCAAGGACCGTTCGGACGCCTCCCACGTCGTGGAGATCGTCGAGTTCCCCTCCTACGACGTCGCCATGCGGAACTCGCAGCTCCCCGAGACCGACCGGATCTTCCGGGAGATGGTCGCGCTCTGCGACGAGATGCCGACCTTCACCGACCTGGACGTCGTCCGGGACGAGCAGATGTACAAGGCGAACTCCCGGCGCTTCCTGGAGCTGGTCGGCAGCGCGGAGGAGCTCTCGTCCCTCGACCAGGTGCTCGCCGAGGGGTACCACGACCACGATCCGTCCAACCCGACGGACGTCATCGGCATGGACGCCGTCCGGCGCGAGGTGGAGATGTGGCGGGGCGGCTTCGACTTCTCCTTCACCGTCGACGACCAGATCGCCGAGGGTGACCGGGTGTGCACGCGCTGGACCTGGAACGCCACCCACACCGGCGACTTCATGGGGCTCCAGCCCACCGGCATCGCGGTGGAGATGACGGGCACGATGATCCAGCAGTTCCGGGAGGACGGGAAGGCCGTCCAGGGCTGGTGGCAGTACGACATGCTCGGGCTCATGGGGCAGCTGGGCGCCGTGGAGGCCTAGGCAGCAGTGAGGCCCGGTGCTCCCGCGACGGGAGCACCGGGCCTCAGCTGTCAGTCAGCTGCCTCAGTGGGAGTGGCCGTGACCGTGGCCGTGACCGTGGTCCGCCGGCTCCTCTTCCTTCTTCTCCACCACGAGGGTCTCGGTGGTGAGGAGGAGGGAGGCGATCGAGGCGGCGTTCTCCAGGGCGGAGCGCGTCACCTTCACCGGGTCGATGACGCCGGCCTTGACCAGGTCGCCGTACTCGCCGGTCGCGGCGTTGAAGCCCTGGCCCTTGTCGAGCTCCGCCACCTTCGAGGTGATGACGTAGCCCTCGAGGCCCGCGTTCTCGGCGATCCAGCGCAGCGGCTCGACGGCGGCGCGGCGGACGACCGCGACACCCGTGGCCTCGTCGCCGGTCTTGTCGAGGTTGCCCTCGAGGACCTTGACGGCGTGGACGAGCGCGGAGCCACCACCGGAGACGATGCCCTCCTCGACCGCGGCGCGGGTCGCGGAGATGGCGTCCTCCAGACGGTGCTTCTTCTCCTTGAGCTCGACCTCGGTCGCGGCGCCGACCTTGATCACGCAGACGCCACCGGCGAGCTTCGCGAGGCGCTCCTGGAGCTTCTCGCGGTCCCAGTCGGAGTCCGTGGACTCGATCTCGGCCTTGATCTGGCCGACGCGGCCCGCGATGTCCTCGGCGTTGCCGCCACCGTCGACGATGGTGGTGGAGTCCTTGGCGATGGTCACGCGGCGGGCGGTGCCCAGCACGTCCAGACCGGCCTGGTCGAGCTTGAGGCCGACCTCCTCGGCGATGACGGTGGCACCGGTGAGGGTGGCCATGTCGCCGAGCATCGCCTTGCGGCGGTCACCGAAGCCGGGGGCCTTGACGGCCACGGCGTTGAAGGTGCCACGGATCTTGTTGACGACGAGGGTGGAGAGCGCCTCACCCTCGACGTCCTCGGCGATGATCAGGAGCGGCTTGCTGCCACCGGCCTGGATGACCTTCTCCAGGATGGGGAGCAGGTCCTGGATCGAGGAGATCTTGCCCTGGTTGATCAGGATGTACGGGTCGTCGAGGACGGCCTCCATACGCTCCTGGTCGGTGACCATGTACGGGGACAGGTAGCCCTTGTCGAAGGCCATGCCCTCGGTGAAGTCGAGCTCCAGGCCGAAGGTGTTGGACTCCTCGACGGTGATGACACCGTCCTTGCCGACCTTGTCCATCGCCTCGGCGATGAGCTCGCCGACCTGCTGGTCCTGCGCGGAGAGCGCGGCGACGGCGGCGATGTCGGACTTGTCCTCGATCGGGCGCGCGGTGGCGAGGAGCTCGTCGGAGACGGCCTTGACGGCGGCGTCGATGCCCTTCTTGAGGGCGGCCGGGGAGGCGCCGGCGGCGACGTTGCGCAGACCCTCGCGGACCAGGGCCTGGGCGAGCACGGTGGCGGTGGTGGTGCCGTCACCCGCGATGTCGTTGGTCTTGGTCGCCACCTCCTTCACGAGCTGGGCGCCGAGGTTCTCGTACGGGTCCTCGATCTCGACCTCGCGGGCGATCGTGACACCGTCGTTGGTGATGGTGGGGGCGCCGAACTTCTTGTCGATGACGACGTTGCGGCCCTTGGGGCCGATCGTCACCTTCACCGTGTCGGCAAGCTTGTTGACGCCGCGCTCAAGGGCGCGACGGGCGTCCTCGTCGAACTTCAGGATCTTCGCCATGGGAGCGGTTCAGCCCTCTCGGAATGGGGTGGAACGAACCGCGCCCCCGGACGCCCGGTGCGGGGTCAAGGGGCGCAGCTCAAGCATCTGCTTCAGATACTTCGGTTACTTCGGTGAATTACTTCTCGACGATCGCGAGCACGTCGCGAGCCGAGAGGACGAGGTACTCCTCGCCGTTGTACTTCACCTCGGTGCCGCCGTACTTGCTGTACAGCACGATGTCGCCGGTCTTGACGTCGAGCGGCAGACGCTCGCCGTTCTCGAAGCGGCCCGGGCCCACGGCCAGGACGACGCCCTCCTGGGGCTTCTCCTTGGCGGTGTCCGGAATGACCAGGCCAGAGGCGGTGGTCTGCTCGGCGTCGAGCGGCTGGACCACAATGCGGTCCTCGAGCGGCTTGATGGCAACCTTGGAGCTGGTGGTCGTCACGATCCGACCTCCCCCTTCGGAGATCTCACGGGGTTAACTGTCTGAGGTGGCGACCAGGTGGATCCGTCGTCGCGGGTGCCGGACCTGCCCGTCGCTGTGTTGGCACTCTCCAGTGGGGAGTGCCAGAGCCGAGACTATGACCGCGATTAGCACTCGGTCAAGCGGAGTGCCAATTCATCGCTCCGTGGCGTGACCGGCGACGTGACCGATCCCGCGACCGTACGGGTCGCCGGAGCGTTCTCGCAGCTCTTCACGTCCGGCGCCGCCCGTACGGTCTCGACCGGGGTGGGCCGGGGGCTCACCCCTTCCGCCGCCTTCCGGCCGAGCCGCTCGATCGGGTCGACCGAGGAGGCGCAGGCGGGGAGGGCGAGGAGCGCCCCGGTCACGGCGAGGGTGGCGACCCGCCGGCGCGCGCTCGTGCTCACACGTAGTCCTCGAGCTTCGCCACCGCGTACCCCTTCGACGTGATCACGTTCATCACACGCCGGATCATGTCCGGCATGGTGCCCTTCCAGTCCTCCTTGCCCCGGAAATGGGTGAGCACGATGTCGCCGGGGTGCAGGTCCCGGTCCCACTCGCGCCACTCCATGTGGTCGGGGAAGGCCTCGGAGGCCCAGAGCGGGACCGCCTTGACGCCGCAGGACTTCGCGGCGCGCAGGGTGTCCTCGTTGTAGTTGCCGTAGGGCGGGCGGAAGAGCGGGGGCCGCTTGCCGAACTGCTTCTCGATGACGTCCTGCATGCCGCAGATCTCGCGCTTCTGCTCGCTGTACGAGAGTCCGGGCAGGTAGCGGTGGTTGAGGGTGTGGTTGTGCAGGGAGACGCCGGACTCCTGCGACTTCTGCATCTTCGCGAAGTAGCCGTAGTCGTCCTTGACGAGGTAGTTGCTGAGGAAGGCGCTGTAGGGGATCCGCAGCTCCTTCATCATCTTCAGCAGCTGGGGGTCCTTCTCCGCGCCGTCGTCGATCGTCAGGAAGACGACCTTCTGCTTGGTGGGCACGGTGGTGAAGACGGGCGGCAGGCCCTCGCCGTCCGTCTCGAAGCCCTTGCGGGTGGTGATCTTCGGCTTGACCTTGGGCGGGGCGGGCGCGTCGAGCGGGGGTTTGGCGAGGCCCCACTTCTTGGCGGCGAGCACGCGGGCGGCCCGCTGCGCGCGGACCTTCTCGATGTAGGCGTCGAGGGCGCCGGCCGCGGGGGCCTTTTTCTCGGCGGCGGGGGCGGGTGCGCCCCGCTCGGGTTCGGCGCTGCCGGAGCAGGCGGAGGCGGCGGAGGCGAGGGCGGCCACGGCGAGCGCCGCCCCGAGCGTCCGACGGGAGCGGTGCACACCTTTTGCCATCATCTGGTCCTTTTGTCGTACGAGCTGCATGGCGCCGCATCCTGTCAGCGCGGGAGCCCCTTCCGGGCCGCGACACCGCCGTACCGCCCCACCGTCCCCCGGCCGGCCCACACCCTTCCAGGCGCCAGAATGGGACGGTGACCGACCTCGCCTCCTTCGCCGCCCTGCTCAGCCCCGAGGGGCAGACGCTCCTCGCCGCCCTGCGCGACTACGACCCCGCCCAGGAGCTGGCGGTCGCCTCCCGGCTGCGCCGCGACCACCCCGCCGAGCTCGTCAGCGCGGCCCTCGGGCAGGCGCGGCTGCGGCAGCGGGCGGTGGCGAAGTTCGGCGCCGAGGACGCGTACCGGATGTACTTCACGCCCAACGGCGTCGAGCAGTCGACCCGCGCCTCGGTCGGCTCCTACCGGGCGGCCCGGCTGAAGGCGCTGGGCGTCGGCAGCGTCGCGGACCTCTGCTCCGGGATCGGCGGCGACGCGATCGCGCTGGCCCGCGCCGGGATCTCCGTCCTCGCCGTCGACCGGGACCCGCTGACCGCCGAGGCGGTCCGGGCCAACGCCGAGGCGCTGGGCCTCGCGGAGCTGATCGAGGTCCGGTGCGCGGACGTCACCGAGATCGACACGAGTCCGTACGACGCGGTCTTCGTCGACCCGGCGCGGCGCGGCGGCCGGGGCAGGATCTTCGACCCCGAGGCGTACTCCCCGCCCCTCTCCTGGGCGATCGAGGCGGCCCGCAAGGCCCCGCGCGCCGCGCTCAAGATCGCGCCGGGCGTCCCGCACGAGGCGGTGCCCGAGGAGGCCGAGGCCGAGTGGATCTCGGACGGCGGGGACGTGAAGGAGGCCGTGCTCTGGTTCGGCACGGAGCCGGGCGCCCGCCGGGCCACCCTGCTGCCCTCCGGGTCCACCCTGACGGGCCGGGGGCTGCCGGACCCGGCGGTCCGCCCGGTCGGCCGTTATCTGTACGAGCCGGACGGCGCCGTCATCCGCGCGCACCTGGTCGCCGAGGTGGCGGAGGAGCTGGGCGGCGGCCTGATCGACGAAACGATCGCGTACGTCACGGCGGACACCCTCACCCCGACCCCGTACGCCGCCGCCTACGAGATCACCGACGAACTCCCCTTCAACCTGAAGAAGTTGAAGGCCCTGCTGCGGGAGCGGGAGGTCGGCACCCTGACGGTGAAGAAGCGCGGCTCGGCGGTCGAACCGGAGGAGATCCGCCGCAAGGTGAAGCCCAAGGGCCCCAACGCGGCGACGGTCCTCCTCACTCGGGTCGCGGGAGCCCCGACGATGCTGATCGGCCGGCCCGCGGGCGGTGGCCGGTGAGCCGCACCGCGAAGCGGTAGTGGCCGACGGCCTTCGCCAGGCCGGTCAGCCCCGTGACCCAGAGGATGAGGGCGGCGCCCATGCCGTACGCGACCACGCCGTAACCGTCGTCGCGCGTGGCGGCCGCCGGGACCGCGAAGCCCAGCCAGAGGCCGACCCCGCACAGCGCGAAGGACAGCAGCAGCCAGCAGGCGCTGAGGACGGGGGCGCGCAGCCGGGCGTCCGTCGGCCCGTGCCGGTCGAGGGCCGCCCACAGGACGAGGCGCTCCCGGGCGGTCCGGTCGCGGCGGTGGCTGCGGACGGTCAGCCACACGGCCGGGACGAGGATCCCGATGCCGGGGACCGCCGCGAAGAGCCCGAGCATCGTCGTCATCGGGTCGGCGAGGGGCGCGCCGATCTCGATGAGCAGCACGCCGATGAGCGACCAGCCGAGTTCGAGCAGGAGGAACCAGAGCAGGAACAGCGCGAGCCGCCCGCCGCCGAGCAGCCTCCGCCCCAACTCGTCGAGCGCCAGCGCCCGGTCGGCGAGCCGCGCGTCCCGGTCGGGCCAGCTCTGGAGCTCGGCGGGCGGGGGCGGAGGGGGAAGCGGGGTACGCGGGGACATGCCCAGCACCCTAAGGTGCGCCTCGCCCGGACGACCGGACACCCTTGGGGGCCGGACGGCAGACGCTCCCTCCGAAAGGGGACATGGCGTAAACGCCCTCCTCCGCGCGGGCGCCCGTCACCGCCCCAACTACCCTTACGTCCCGCCCGACTTCCGGGCCCGCCCGAGCAGCAGTTCCCGCTCGCTCTCGTTCCGGGTGAGTTCGGCCGCCCGCTCGAACTCCGCCCGCGCCTCCGCCGTCCGGCCGAGCCGGGCGAGCAGGTCGCCCCGGACGCTCGGGAGCAAGTGGTAGCGGGCCAGGGCCGGTTCGGCGGCGAGGGCGTCGACGATCCGGAGGGCGGCCTCGGGGCCCTCGGTCATCGACACCGCGACCGCGCGGTTCAGTTCGACCACCGGGGACGGTGCCAGGGTGCCGAGCCGGGCGTACAGCGCGGCGATGGTCGGCCAGTCCGTGGCCTCGTACGAGGCGGCCCGCGCGTGGCAGGCGGCGATCGCGGCCTGGAGGGCGTACGGCCCGTAGGAGCGGCCGTCCCCGGCCCGTGCGAGGGCCGCGTATCCACGGCGCATCAACAGCCGGTTCCAGCGGCTGCGGTTCTGGTCGGCGAGGAGCACCGGCCGCCCGTCGGGGCCGGTGCGCGCGGCCGTCCGGGACGCCTGGAGTTCGAGGAGGGCGGCGAGGCCGTGCACCTCGCTCTCCTCCGGCATCAGGGCGGCCAGGCCCCGGGCGAGCCGCAGCGCGTCCTCGCACAGGCCGGGCCGCAGCAGGTCGTCGCCGGCGGTGGCCGCGTACCCCTCGTTGAAGATCAGGTAGACGACCTCCAGGACGGAGCCGAGCCGGCCGGCCCGGTCCTCCCCGTACGGCACCTCGAACTCCACGCCCGTCCTCGCGAGCGTCCGCTTGGCCCGGGTGATCCGCGCCGCGACCGTCGCCTCGGGCACGAGGAAGGCGCGGGCGATCTCGTCCGTCCGCAGCCCGCCGACGAGCCGCAGCGTGAGCGCCGCCCGCGCGTCGGCGGAGAGCACCGGGTGGCAGGTGGTGAAGACGAGCCGGAGGACGTCGTCGTCGATGTCGCCCGGGCCGGACGGCTCGGGGTCGTACGACTCCTCCGAGAGTGTCCGGCCCACCTCGGCGAGCTTCCGGGCGTACGTCTCGCGCCGCCGTACGAGGTCGACGGCGCGGTGCTTGGCGGTGGCCGTCAGCCAGGCTCCCGGCCGCTCCGGGACCCCTGACCGCGGCCACTGCTCAAGGGCGGAGACGAGCGCGTCCTGGGCGATCTCCTCGGCGATGCCGACGTCCCTGACGATCCGCGCCACCGTGGCGATGATCCGCGCCGACTCCATCCGGAAGACCGTCTCCAGCGTGCTCTCCACCGTCACATCTCGTATGACAGCACAGCGCGGGTCAGCCTTCCGGCATCTCCTCGACCTCGCGGACCTCCAGGCCGACCTTCCAGTGCGGCGGGTGGACGGCCAGGAAGCGCTTCCCCCACTCGACGGCCTCTGCCATGTCCTTGCACTGGAGCATCGCGTAGCCGCCGACGACCTCCTTGGTCTCGGTGAACGGGCCGTCGGTGAACGACAGCTTCCCGTCCGACCAGGTGATCCGGGTGGCCTCGGCGGTCGGCTTGAGCCCGGCCGTGTCCACCATGGCGCCGGCCTTGGTGATCTCCTCGAAGAGTGCGCCCATGCGCTGCTCGAAGCCGGGGTCGGCGCTCTCCATGTCGATGGTGTTCTCCTCGATGCGGACGAGGGACAGGAAGCGGGGCATGACGACTCCTCGATGGTGCGGTGGGCGGGGCCGTTCCCCGCCGTCCACACATACGTCGAACGGGATCCGTCCGCATCGACACCGCGCCCGGAGAATTTCTCAGACGTAGTCCTCCAGGCGCGCGACCGTGAAGCCCTGCTCCTGGATCTTCCGCAGCAGCGTCGCCGTCATCTCGGTCATCGTCCGGCCCTTGAGCTCGGACGGGCCCCGGAAGTGGGCCAGGATGATGTCGCCGGGGTGCAGCTTCCGGTCGCCGCGCTGGTACTGCATGTTCTTGATCTGCATGGACTCGCGCCACAGCACGATCGCGTCGACGCCGCACTCCCCCGCCGCCGCGCGCGTGGCCTCGTTCCAGTTGCCGTACGGCGGGCGGAAGAGACGCGGGGTGGTCCCGTACCGCTGCTTCAGCTTCGTCTGCTGGCCGCAGATCTCCCGGCGCTGCCCCTCCTGGGAGAGGGTGCGCAGGTTGGGGTGGGTGAGGGTGTGGTTGGCGAGGCCGTGGCCCTGGGCGACGAGGGGCGCGAAGTACGCGTAGTCGGTGCGGATGGCCGCGTCCGTGAGGAACATCGTGACCGGGACCTTGAGGTCCTTCATCATCCGGACGAACTCGGGGTCCTTCTCGGCCCCGTCGTCGATCGTGATGAAGACGATCTTCTCGTGGGTGGGTATCTCGCTGATGACGGGCACCGGCCCGCCGGCAGGGCGGACGACCGGCTTGACCGCGGGCGGGGCGGGCGGGGCGGCGAAGGGCTTCAGACCCCATCTGCGGTACGCGGCGGCCGCGGCGGCACCGGGGGCCTCGGGCGCCTTGCGCCCGGCTTCCCCGGTGGACGGGGAGGCCGTCGGGGCGGGAGCGGCGGCACCGCGCTCCTCGGCCGCCGAGGCCGTACAGCCGGTCACCAGGACGGCGGCGGTCAGGGCCGCCCACAGCGCGATCGTCTTCTTCACGCGCTGTGGGATGCCCGAAACGATCGAAAGGTTGCTCTATTTCCGGCCGGGAATCGCTTACTCGACCGATTCGAAGCGCCAGCGGTGGACCGGACGGGTGATCAGCTCCGCGTCCGGCTCCGGCAGCTCGGGCAGTTCGGCGTCGAAGGTCTCCGCCTCCCACCAGGTGAGGACCAGGACCCGGTCCTGCGGGGCCCGGAAGATCTCCCGGCGGACCGGCTCACGGGCGAGGACCCGGGCCCGCGCCCACTCCAGGAGCTCGGCGCCCCGGCCCTGGGCGGCCCTGGCCTCCCACATGAGCGTGAGCCTCACGAGTACAGGTTCTCCTTGCTGACCTCGTGCACGTGGTCGTGGTCGTGCGACGCACCGGGCACGTGCGGGTCCGTCACCGGCAGCGAGGAGTCCGCGGACAGCTCCAGGTCCGAGGCCGGCCGGTTGCGGGCGACCATCTCGGAGCCGAGGGCCGCGACCATCGCGCCGTTGTCCGTGCACAGGCCGGGACGCGGCACCCGCAGCCGGATACCGGCGCGCTCGCAGCGCTCCTGGGCGAGGGCCCGCAGCCGCGAGTTCGCGGCGACGCCACCGCCGATCATCAGGTGGTCGACGCCCTCGTCCTTGCAGGCCCGGACGGCCTTGCGGGTGAGCACGTCGACGACCGCCTCCTGGAAGGACGCGGCGACGTCCCGTACGGGCACGTCCTCGCCGGCCGCCCGCTTGGCCTCGATCCAGCGGGCCACGGCGGTCTTGAGGCCGGAGAAGGAGAAGTCGTACGCGGGATCCCGGGAGCCGCTGAGGCCGCGCGGGAAGGCGATCGCCGCCGGGTCGCCCTCCTTGGCGAGCCGGTCGATGACCGGTCCGCCGGGGAAGCCGAGGTCGAGGACGCGGGCGATCTTGTCGAAGGCCTCGCCGGCCGCGTCGTCGATGGTGGCGCCCATCGGCCGCACGTCGGAGGTGATGTCGGAGGACAGCAGCAGCGAGGAGTGCCCGCCGGAGACCAGCAGGGCCATCGTCGGCTCGGGCAGCTTGCCGTGCTCCAGCTGGTCGACGCAGATGTGCGAGGCGAGGTGGTTGACGCCGTAGAGCGGCTTGCCGAGGGCGTAGGCGTACGCCTTGGCGGCGGAGACGCCGACGAGCAGGGCGCCCGCGAGGCCGGGTCCGGCGGTGACGGCGATGCCGTCGAGGTCCTTCGCGGAGATCCCGGCCGTCTTCAGGGCGCGCTCGATCGTCGGGACCATGGCCTCCAGGTGGGCGCGGGAGGCGATCTCGGGGACGACGCCGCCGAAGCGGGCGTGGGTGTCGACGCTGGAGGCGACGGCGTCGGCGAGGAGGGTGGTCCCGTGGACGATGCCGACGCCGGTCTCGTCGCAGGAGGTCTCGATGCCGAGTACCAGCGGTTCGTCAGCAGCCATCAGATCTCAGTCCCAGTTCCTTGAACGATCAGTCGCATCACGAGCGCGTCGACATTGCCCGGCTGGTAGTAGCCGCGCCGGAACCCGATGGGCTCGAAGCCGAAGCGCTCGTAGAGCTTCTGGGCCCGGGTGTTGTCCACGCGCACTTCGAGGAGGACCTCCTCGCACTCGAAGGCGGTGGCTTCCTTCAGCAGGTCGGTGAGGAGCCGGGCGCCGAGGCCGGTGCCCCACTGGTCGGGGGAGACGGCGATCGTCTGTACGTCGCCGAGTCCGCCGGCGGCGGCGAGCCCGGCGTACCCGACGAGCCGGCCGTCGGCCGGGTCCTCCGCGACGACGTAGTGGCGGGTGGCGCGGGGCCCCCTGGCGTGCGCGAGCTCCGACCAGAACATCCCCGCCGACCAGGCGTCCTCGGGGAACAGCTCGGCTTCGAGCGCGAGCACCGGCTCGATGTCCCACCAGCGCATCTCGCGCAGTTCCACACCCGTCACTTGGGGGTGACCACCTTGTAGTTCTTCGGCACCTGCGCGTCGGGGCGGCGCAGGTACATCGGCAGCGGGTCGAGGAAGCCGCCCTCGCCCGCGGCCAGCTTCTCGGCCGCGAGCGCGGCGAGCGCGGCGGCCGACTGGTGCTCGGGCTCGCGGGCGTCCGGGAAGGCCTCGGGGTAGAGGAGGGCGCCCGCGCCGACGACGGGGAGCCCGGCGAGCGAGGCGGCGATCTCGGCGGGCCGGTCGACGGCCGCGTCGGTCACGCGGGTGCGGGAGTTCTCGTACCGCGCCCAGTAGACCTCCTTGCGGCGCGCGTCCGTCGCGACGGCGAAGGGCTCGTCGATCCCGGAGGCGTACGCGAGGCCGTCGAGGGTGCACAGGCCGTGCACCGGCACGCCGAGCGCGGACGAGAAGGCCGCGGCCGTGACGAGGCCGACGCGGAGTCCGGTGTACGGGCCGGGGCCGACGCCGACGACGATCCCGGTGACGGCGTCGAGCTTCAGCCCGGCCTCGGCGAGGACGCGGTCGACGGCGGGCAGCAGCAGCTCCCCGTGGCGGCGGGCGTCGACCTGACTCGACGCGGCGACGACGGCCTCGCCGTCGTGGAGGGCGACGGTGACGGCGGGGGTGGCGGTATCCATGGCGAGCAACAGCACGCGAACAGCCTACGGCTCCCGGGCACGCTGCCCCGAACCTCGGGCGGGCGGCTGCTACCGTCACCCTTCGATACGTACGTACGAGAGGTGGGCACGGTGGCACGGAGCAGCTCGGGATTCGTGGCCGGGCTCACGGCGGCGGCCATCGTCGCGGTCGGCGTCCTCGCCTACCAGGCCTCGGCGAACGCGCCCGCCGATCTGTCGGTGAAGCCGCGGACGTCGGGCACGGCCGTCCCCTCGGTCTCGCCGAGCGGCGGCCCGAAGCAGCCCGCCAAGGACCCCCTCGCCGTCCCCGCGAGCTCGGGCAGCGGCGAGCGGGTCGTGTACGCGCTCGCCGACCGCCGGGTGTGGCTGGTGGACGGGAAGGGCAAGGCGACCCGGACGTTCGCGGTGCGGCCGAGCACGGTCGACCCGGTGCCGGGGGCGTACACGGTGACCTCGCGCTCGGGTTCGGTGACCGGTTCGGACGGGGTGAAGATCGAGCACGTGGTGCGGTTCGCGACGGCCCAGGACGTGGCGATCGGCTTCAGCGCGGCGGTCGACGGCTCGACGCCGTCCCCGGACCCGACGCGGAAGACGGGCGGCATCCGGATGAAGCGGGCCGACGGGGACGCGATGTGGACGTTCGCGGTGATCGGCGCGAAGGTCGTCGTCGTCGCCTGAGTCCGTGGCGTGGCGAGCCCGGCCTGATCGGCAAGACACCCCCCTGGGCGGCCTCGCCCCGCACGACGGTCGCGTGGGCGCTGGGTGACCTCGCCCCGCACAACGGTCGCGTGGGCGCTAGGCGGCCTCGCGTCGCACGGCGGTCGCGTCCTCTTCTCTCTCCTCGGACGGCTCCGGCGGCGGGGTCGACAGGGCCCGTGCGGCCGCGCAGGACGCGAGCAGTTCACTCATCGAGACGTGGTCCCGGCCGGGTTCCGCGCGTTCGGGCGTCGCCATGCTTGCCTCCCGTAGGTTAGGTACACCTAACCAGCTCGTGCATCCATGTGACCACGGCTCGTGCGACCCACGCAACACCTTCCCGACACGTTGTCGGAACCTACGTACGCCCGCGTCAGAACAGATCGAGGTCCTCGTCGGCCCAGCGCGCGCCGATCCCGCGCAGCACGACCGTGCGCCGGTCGTCGTCGGTGTCGCCGGTCACCCGGTGGATCAGCAGGTGCAGCCGGTCGTCGGTCAGGTCCTCGACCTTTCCGTCGCCCCACTCGACGACGACCACGGACTCGGGCAGCGAGACGTCCAGGTCGAGGTCCTCCATCTCGTCGAGACCGCCGCCGAGCCGGTACGCGTCGACGTGGACCAGGGCCGGACCGCCGACGAGGGACGGGTGGACGCGGGCGATGACGAAGGTCGGGGAGGTGACTGCCCCCCGCACGCCGAGGCCCTCGCCGAGGCCGCGGGTCAGGGTGGTCTTCCCGGCGCCGAGCTCACCGGTGAGCATGACGAGGTCGCCGGGCCGGAGGATCTTCGCGAGCCGGCGGCCGAGCTCCTGCATCCGCTGCGGGGAGTCGACGGAGAGGGTGGCGCCGGAGACGGGCGGATGTGCTGCTTCCATACGAGCAAACCTAGCGCGTACGGAAGGTCTCCCCGGCCGGGACGGCTCCGGCCCGCACCAGCAGGTCCGCGAGCCGGTCGGTGACCGCCTCCGGATGCTCCAGCATCACCAGGTGGCCCGCGTCCGGGACGATGACCAGCTCCGCGTCCGGCAGCAGGGCGGCGATGGCCTCGGTGTGCGAGCTGGGGGTGACGAGGTCGTTGTCCCCGGCGAGCGCGAGCACCGGCAGCTCGCGGAAGGCGGCGAGGGCGGCGGCCTTGTCGTGCTCGGCGAAGGCCGGGTAGAAGGCGGCGACGACGTCGATCGGGGTCGACTCGATCATCCGCTCCGCGAAGCGGGCGACCGCCGGATCCACGTCCTTCGAGGCGAACGAGTACTTCTTGATCAGCCCGGCGAAGAGGTCGGCGGTCGCCCGGCGCCCGCGCTCGACCAGCTCCGCCTGGGAGCCGAGGGCCCGCAGGACGCCCGGCAGGACCCGCCGGACGGCGTTGACGCCGGCGAGCGGCAGCCCGTACGACACCTCCCCGAGCTTCCCCGCCGAGGTGCCGACGAGGGCGACGCCGACGACCCGGTCGCGGATCAGCTCCGGGTACTGCTCGGCGAGCGCCATCACCGTCATGCCGCCCATCGAGTGCCCGACGAGGACGAGCGGCCCCTCGGGCGCCGCCGCGTCGAGGACGGCCTTGAGGTCGCGGCCGAGCCGGTCGATGGAGACGGGCACCGCGTCGGGCTCCGCCTGGGAGGCCCCGGGGCCGGAGCGGCCGTGGCTGCGCTGGTCCCAGTGGACGGTACGGACGAGCCCGCGCAGGGCGGCCCGCTGGAAGTGCCAGGAGTCCTGGTTGAGGCAGTAGCCGTGGCTGAAGACGACGGTGACGGGAGCGGGCTCCCGGCGCCCGAAGAGCCTCCTCCGGCGCGCCGGCGGGGCATCCGCCTCGACCTCGTCCACCTCGTAGTGGAGGACGGTCCCGTCGTCGGCGAGGGCCCGGCCGGGAGTGCCGCGCAGACCGCCGTACGGCCCGGTGGCGTCCAGGGCGAGCCGCGCCTTCTGCCGTACGGAACGGCCGACGGTGAGCCGCTCGACGGCGACCCCGGCGGCCGCGCCGGCGGCGAGGACGCCTATCGCGGCACCGGCGATCCCGGCACGCCGCCAGCTGCTGCCACTCGACTCCGCCATGGCGGGCTACTCCCCCAGGTAGACCCGCGGGACACGCGCCCCGATCCGGGTGACGATCTCGTACGCGATGGTGTCGGCGGCCACCGCCCAGTCCTCGGCGGTCGGCTCGCCCCGGTCGCCGGGGCCGAAGAGCACGGCCTCGGTGCCGGGCTCGGGGGTGTCCCCGCCGAGGTCGACGACGAACTGGTCCATGGCGACCCGCCCGGCGACCGTACGGATGCGGTCGCCGACGAGGACGGGCCCGCGCCCGGAGGCGTGCCGGGGAACCCCGTCGGCGTATCCGAGCGGGACCAGCCCGAGGGTGGTCTCGCCCTCGGTGACGTAGTGGTGCCCGTAACTCACCCCGTGCCCGGCGGGGACGTGCTTCACGAGAGCGACGCTCGCCTTGAGCGACATGACGGGCCGCAGACCGAGGTCGGCGGAGGTGCCGAGCTCGGGGCTCGGCGAGACGCCGTACATCGCGATGCCGGGCCGGACCAGGTCGAAGTGGGCCTCGGGCAGGGTGAGGGTGGCCGGCGAGTTCGCGATGTGCCGGACCTCGGGGCGGACCCCCGCCTGCTCGGCGTGGTCCAGCATCGAGCGGAAGACGTCGAGCTGGGCGGCGATGGAGGGGTGGTGCGGCTCGTCGGCGCAGGCGAAGTGCGACCAGAGGCCGGTCACCTTGACGAGCCCGTCGACCTCCGCCTTGAGGGCGGCCTCGACGAGCTCGGGCCAGTCGGCGGGCTGGCAGCCGTTGCGCCCGAGCCCGGTGTCGGCCTTGAGCTGGATCCGGGCGGTCCTCCCGACCTTCCTGGCGGCCCGGACGACCTCCTCCAGGGCCCACATCCCGCTCACGGACATGTCGAGCCCGGCCTCGATGCCCTGGTCCCAGGGGTCGCCGGGGGTCCAGAGCCAGCACATGACGGGCACGTCCGTGATCCCGGCGGCGCGCAGCGCGAGCGCCTCGTGCGGGGTGGCGGTGCCGAGCCAGTCCGCGCCCGCGTCCAGGGCGGCGCGGGCGCAGCGCAGGGCGCCGTGTCCGTACGCGTCGGCCTTGACCACGGCCATGATCCGGACGTGGGGGGCGACACGGGCGCGCAGCGTGCGGAC
The DNA here is from genome assembly GCF_056435185.1 of Streptomyces sp. NPDC044003. NCBI lineage: Bacteria > Bacillati > Actinomycetota > Actinomycetes > Kitasatosporales > Streptomycetaceae > Streptomyces > Streptomyces sp. NPDC044003. Next base: position 1,057,134 of record NZ_JBWKFA010000001.1, read on the forward strand.
GTTCGCACGCAGCGCGCCGAGGTCGATCTCGGCGCGGGCCCTGGGGGGCGGAGGTGTCTCAGTCATCGCGCCCAGTGTCTCAGGTGTCAGCTGCCGGGCCGCTTTCCCCAGATGTAGACCCGGTCACCCTTACGGAGGACGTCCCAGAGTTTCCGCGCGTTCCCGTGGCTGAGATTGACGCAGCCACGGCTTCCGCCGGGCGTGGCGAGCTGCCCGTAGACGGCATGGAAGGCCTGGCCGCCGCTGAAGAACTGGGCGTACGGCATGGGGGTGTCGTAGATGGACGACCAGTGGTCCTTGTGGCGCCAGTAGACGGTGTGCCAGCCGGTACGGGTGGCGTAACCGGGCCGTCCGCTCCGCATGTTGACCACCCCGTACGTCACCTTCTTCCCCTTTCGTACCCACACGAGCTGACGGTCGAGGTCGACGCAGGCGACGGCGTACGTCTTCACGGGGCAGCGCCGGCCCGGGTCGAGGTTCTTCCGGGCGGCGAGCAGCTCGGCGCGGGCCCAGGTGACGGGCCCGGCGTAGCCGACGGCCGGCTTGATCTTCTCCTTCACCTGGAAGGCGCGGATGGCCCGGCAGTCGGCGGCGGACTGCTTCCCGTCGACCGGCAGCCCGAGGAGCCGCTCGACCCGCCGCTGGTGGATGCCGGCCCTGGCGGTGCAGGCGGCCCCGACGGCGCTCCGGGGCAGGTACTCGACGAGCTCGTCGACCTCCCCCTCGGGCTCGGGCACGGGGACGCCGTCCTCCTCCTCGTGCAGGGGCGGCAGCACCTGATCGGGCGTGTCCATCGGATACTCGGCCCGCCCGCCCCCGACGACTCCGGGCACGAGCGGATCGGGATCCCCGCCGGGCGGCGCGGCGAGGGCGACGGGCCCGAGAGCGAGGGAGGCGGCGAGGGCGAACAACAACGGCGCGGTACGACTTCTCCAACTGGTCACCCCACCCACCCAATCCGGCCCCCGCGCCACCAGCGCGCCGAAACCCACAGCTGGGCGAACGGGGTTGGCCCGTGTGGGGGTCGGCGCCGACCTAGGCGCCGCCCGCCGTCACGTCCCGCCACGCGCCCCGCAGCGAGTCCGCCACCTCCGTCGCGGTCACCGGTGCGCCGCCCTCGGACGCCCGCCGCGCGGCGAGCCCGTGGAGGTAGGCCGCGCAGGAGGCCGCGTCCAGGGCCGGGAGGCCGGCCGCGAGGAGGGAGCCGGCGAGGCCGGAGAGGACGTCACCGCTGCCGGCCGTGGCGAGCCAGGAGGTCCCGGTCGGGTTCACCCGTACGGGACCTGCCCCGCCCGCCCCGCACACGAGCGTCGTCGAGCCCTTCAGCAGCACGGTCGCCCCGAAGCGGCCCGCCAGTTCACGGACGGCGGCGAGCCGGCCGGCCTCGACCTCCTCGCGGGCGACGCCGAGGAGCGCCGCCGCCTCGCCGGCGTGCGGGGTGAGCAGGGTGGGGGCCGTACGGGCCCGGACGGCCTCCGGCGCGAGCCCGCGCAGGCCGTCCGCGTCGACGAGGACGGGGACGTCGGAGTCGAGGACCTCGCCGACCGCGACCCCGGCGCCCGGCCCCTCGCCGAGGCCCGGCCCGACGACCCAGGCCTGGACCCGGCCGGCCTTCTCGGGGCGCCCGGAGTGGACGAGGGTCTCGGGGTGGGCGGCGAGCACGGTGTCCCCGGCGGGCCCGACGTACCGGACGGCCCCCGCCCCGCCGCGCAGGGCGCCCGCGACGGCGAGGACGGCGGCACCGGGGTAGCGGGTGGAGCCGGCGACGATGCCGACGACGCCGCGCCGGTACTTGTCGCTCTCGGCGGCCGGCGCGGGCAGCAGCCACGCCAGGTCGCCGTGCTGGAGGGCCTCCAGGTCCGGCACGCCCGGGAGCAGGGGGCCGAGCCCGATGTCGACGAGCCGCAGCGCGCCCGCGTACTCACGCGCGGGGTCGACGAGCAGGCCCGGCTTGTACGCCCCGAAGGTGATCGTCGCGTCGGCGGGCAGCGCCTCCCCGTGGACCTCACCGGTGTCGGCGTCGACGCCGCTGGGCAGGTCGACGGCGACGACGACGGCGTCGGAGCCGCGCGCGGCACGGGCGACGGGGACGGCGTCGGGCCGGAGTCCGCCGCGACCTCCGATGCCGGTGATGCCGTCGAGGACGAGGTCGGCGCGGGCGAGGGGCTCGAACGGCTCGTCGGCGACGCGTCCGCCGGCGGCGCGCAGCGCGGCGAGCCCGCCCTCGTGCGCGCGCTCCCCGAGCAGTACGGCCGACACCCCCGCCCCGCGCCGGGCGAGCCGGGCGCCGGCGTAGAGGGCGTCGCCGCCGTTGTCGCCACTGCCGACGAGGAGGACGACCCGGGCGCCGTACACCCGCCCCTTCCCGAGCAGGGAGCAGCAGGCGGCGGCGAGGCCGGCGGCGGCGCGCTGCATGAGGGCGCCGTGCGGCAGACGAGCCATGAGTGCGGCCTCGGCGGCCCGGACGGTCTCCACGCGATAAGCGGTACGCATGCCAGCAGTCTCCCCCGCCCCCAAGCCCCCCGCCCCACGGTGCGGACAACCACGCGCCGTGCGGGCACCCACCCGCCCGGACGGCGCCCACCCCGTTGTGGGCAATCGTTCCGCTGGGGCGGAACGGGTGGGCACAACGGACGGCGCCCCTTGCCGGGCCCAGGCTTCCGCGCCTGAACCCGCACCCCGTGTGCGCCGCCGCTTGTGGCGCGGGTCGGGGCGCGGAACGCGGAGGCGCCGCTGGAGGGCGCCGTCCCGTGTGCCCACCCGTCCCGCCCTGCGGGACGATTGCCCACAAGGGCATGGGCACCGTCCGGGCGGGTGGGCACCGCCCCGGCGGGACGATTGCCCACAACGGCGGAAGCGCCGCCCGCAACCGGCGCCAGCCGCCTTAGCCCTCCGCGATGACCACCGCCGACGCCACCCCCGCGTCATGGCTCAGCGAGACGTGCCAGTGCCTGACCCCCAGTTCCGCCGCCCGCGCCGCCACCGTCCCGCGGACCCGGAGCCGCGGCTGCCCGCTGTCCTCGACGTACACCTCCGCGTCCGTCCAGTGCAGCCCGCCCGGCGCGCCGAGGGCCTTCGCGACGGCCTCCTTCGCGGCGAACCGCACGGCGAGCGAGGCGATCCCGCGTCGCTCGCCGCTCGAAAGGAGCAGCTCCCGTTCGACGAAGAGCCGCTGAAGCAGCCCCGGTGTGCGCTCGATCGACGCGGCGAACCGGTCGATCTCCGCCACGTCGATCCCCACCCCAATGATCATTTCCCACTCACTCCACGGTCACGGACTTGGCCAGGTTGCGCGGCTGGTCGACCTCGTTGCCCCGCGCGGTGGCGAGTTCGCAGGCGAAGACCTGGAGCGGCACGGTGGCGACCAGCGGCTGGAGCAGCGTAGGCGTGGCGGGGATGCGGACGAGGTGGTCGGCGTACGGGACGACGGCCTCGTCGCCCTCCTCGGCGATGACGATGGTCCTGGCACCCCGCGCCCGGATCTCCTGGATGTTGGAGACGATCTTGTCGTGGAGGACGGACCGCCCCCGCGGCGAGGGCACGACCACGACGACCGGCAGGTCCTCCTCGACGAGCGCGATGGGCCCGTGCTTGAGCTCGCCCGCCGCGAAGCCCTCGGCGTGCATGTACGCCAGTTCCTTCAGCTTCAGCGCGCCCTCCAGGGCCACGGGGTAGCCGACGTGACGTCCCAGGAAGAGCACGGTGTTCTTGTCGGCGAGGGACCGGGCCAGGGCCCGTACCGGCTCCATGGTCTCCAGGACGCGCTCGACCTCGTCGCCGATCCGGGCGAGCTCACGGACGACGGCGTGGATCTCGTCGCCCCACTTGGTGCCGCGCACCTGGCCGAGGTACAGCGCGAGCAGGTAGCAGGCCACCAGCTGCGTGAGGAAGGCCTTCGTCGAGGCGACGGCGACCTCGGGCCCGGCGTGGGTGTAGAGGACGGCGTCCGACTCCCTCGGGATCGTCGAGCCGTTCGTGTTGCACACGGCGAGGACCTTCGCGCCCTGCTCCCGCGCGTGCCGCAGCGCCATGAGGGTGTCCATGGTCTCGCCGGACTGGGAGATCGCGATGACCAGGGTGCGCCGGTCGAGGATGGGGTCGCGGTAGCGGAACTCGCTGGCGAGCTCGACCTCGCAGGGGATCCGGGTCCAGTGCTCGATGGCGTACTTGGCGATGAGCCCGGCGTGGAAGGCGGTGCCGCACGCGATGATGACGACCTTGTCGGCCTCGCGGAGCACGGTGTCGGGGATGCGGACCTCGTCGAGGGTGAGCCGGCCGGCCCCGTCGATCCGCCCGAGGAGGGTGTCGGCGACGGCCTTGGGCTGCTCGGCGATCTCCTTGAGCATGAAGGAGGCATAGCCGCCCTTCTCGGCGGCGGAGGCGTCCCAGTCGACGTGGTAGGCCCGTACGTCGGCGGGCACCCCGTCGAAGTCGGTGACGGTGACGCCGTCCCGGGTCAGCTCGACGACCTGGTCCTGCCCGAGCTCGATGGCGGACCGCGTGTGCGCGATGAACGCGGACACGTCGGAGGCGAGGAAGTTCTCCCCTTCCCCCACGCCGACGACGAGCGGCGAGTTCCGGCGGGCGCCGACGACGACGTCGGGCTGGTCGGCGTGGACGGCGACGAGGGTGAAGGCCCCGTCGAGCCGGCGGCAGACGAGCCGCATGGCCTCGGCGAGGTCCCCGGCGGAGGAGAACTTCTCGGCGAGGAGGTGGGCGACGACCTCGGTGTCGGTCTCGGAGTGCAGCGTGTGGCCGCGCTCGGCGAGCTCCTCCCGCAGGCAGGCGAAGTTCTCGATGATGCCGTTGTGTACGACGGCGACCCGCCCGGCGTTGTCGAGGTGCGGGTGCGCGTTGGCGTCCGTCGGCCCGCCGTGGGTGGCCCAGCGGGTGTGCCCGATGCCGACGGAACCGCCGGGCAGCGGCCGGTCGACGAGTTCCTTCTCCAGGTTGACGAGCTTGCCCGCCTTCTTGGCGGCGGCGAGCCCGCCGTCGGCGAGCACCGCGACACCGGCCGAGTCGTAGCCCCGGTATTCGAGCCGCTTGAGGCCCGCGACCACCACATCAAGCGCCGACTGCCCGCCGACGTATCCCACGATTCCGCACATGACGGCAGACTACGGCGGAACCCGCCGGAAGCACCGGAGCGCGCGAAAGGCCGCACCCCTGGGTGGGGTGCGGCCCTCTGCCGTGCGTCAGTGCGTCAGTGCGTCAGTGCGTCAGTGCGTCACCAGGTTCCGGCGGCGGCGTACCACTTGCGCGTCGGCAGGTCAACGCTTCCCGCCTCGTTGCCGTAGAAGACGAACACCCGTGTCGTCCCGTTGCCGTAGTTGTAGGACACGCTGATGTCGGGGCGTCCGTCGCCGTTCACGTCGCCGGACATCAGGTTCCCGGTGCTCGACGCGTACCAGTCGCCGGGGGGGCTGGAATACGGAGTGACGTACCCGTCGAAGCCGCCGTCGGCTCGGGCGTGGAAGATCCGGATATCGGTCCGCCCGTCGTCGTACCCGTACATCACCGCGAGGTCGTCGCGGCCGTCCTTGTTGTAGTCGGCCGTGGTCATCTTGACCCGCTCGCGCTCCCAGGTTCCGGCCGGCACGTACCAGGACCCCGTGTAGTGGGCGAGGGTGCCGTCGGCCTGCGCCGTGAAGGTGTAGAGCCGGGCGTCTCCCGTGGCGTAGCCGTAAAAGCCGATGAGGTCGTCACGGCCGTCGCCGTTCGTGTCCCCGACCGTGTAGCGGACGTTCGACGACCACCAGTTGCCCGCCCCCGACCGGAACGACAGGACCGGGTTGTCGAAGGTTCCGTCGGTACGGGCCAGGGACTTGAAGAAGCCCGTGTCGCCGTTGCCGTAGTCGTACACGAAGAGGAGGTCGTCACGGCCGTCGCCGTTGAGGTCGCCCGCCATCGGCGTGCTCCGGCTCCAGTCCCAACCTGAGGCGATGTTGACGCTGCTGCGCTGAACCGGCCGCCCGGCCGCCTGGGTCAGGAACGAGAAGGCGGTGACGTGGCCGTCCGAGTAGCCGTAGAAGCCCATGAGGTCGTCACGGCCGTCGCCGTCGAAGTCGCCGGCGGCCCACTTGCTGCGGCTGTTGTTCCAGTCGCCCGGGTCCTCGGTCGAGTACTCCTGCGGGGGGTTGTGCCCGCCCTCGGCGTTGCCCTTGGCCACGTACAGGCCGATGCTGTACTTCTCGTAGTCGTAGACGGTGAAGATGTCGGTCCTGCCGTCGCCGTCGTAGTCACCCCCGAGGTCCGTCCGCAGGTGCGTGGTGCGGTCCGTCCAAGCGTGCTCGGCGACCTGGCCGCTTTCCCGGTTCCAGCGGATGTATCCGGTCTGGAAGTCCTCGCGCTGGCCGCCGAAGACCGCCTTCTCGGGCGAGGTCGGGAATCCGAGGGCTCCGGTGTGGCCTCCAAGGCTCAGCCAGTGGCTACGGATGGCTCCGAGGACCGGCCAGGCGCCGGTCGCGCCGCTCCAGTAGAAGGAGATGTTGTCCGTGGTGGACGTCCCCTGACGGAAGTGCTGGACCGCCCCGGGCTTGGTCGCGGTCGTCGTCTCGTCACCCGTCGGGTAGCCGAACGCTGCGACGCCGCCGAGCTTCAGGTACTGGCTGTAGATGCCGCCGCGGATCATCTGCGATCCGATGCCGTCCCGCCAGTAGATCGCTCCGGCCTTGCCCGCCTTGCTGAAGGTGATGTACGAGCCGTCCTGCACGTGCGTCAGCCGCTCGTCGGAGGTCGGGTAGCCGAGGACGCCGGTCTCGCGGCCTGTGCTGTTCCACTTGCTGAAGACGCCGAGGGAGACGGCCCAGGCACCGGTCGACTTGCTCCAGGAGATGGTGCGGTTGGTCGTCGTCGTTCCGGCCGCGGCGAAGTTGACGAATCGGCCGCCGTCGCTGACGTTGGTGACGCCGGACGTCGGCTTGCCGTAGCCGGAAGGGCCACCGAGAGCCTTGTACTTGCCGAGGATCGGTCCGCAGACGGGGAAGGTTCCGGTGCCCGACGCGGCGGGGAAGTTCTCGCAGTCCACCCAGTCGTAGCCCGTGGTGGCGAGGTAGCGCTCCGCCCCGAAGACGGTGGGGTCGGTCTGGGTGGGCGCGCGGCCCGGGAACTCGACCGTGCGGCCGGCGCCGTTGCGCGACCACAGGTCGGCGTAGCCGTCGTTCTCGAAGTCGCCGGTGGTGGTCAGGTACGGGAAGGCGGCACCCGTGAAGCCGGTGTCGATGGACGTGGTCCGGACCGCGGGGTCGCCGTACACGCTGAGGTCGGCGAGGATGCCGCCGACATCGGGGGTCGCCGCCCTGCGGCTGGTGTACTGGTGGATGGTGCCCTTGACGGTGTCCCGGGCCCAGATCTCCGGGATTCCGTCCTTGTTGAGGTCACCTGGGGACATGATGGTCATGTCCTGCCAGTCGGCGTTGCCGAGCGCGATGGGGTCGGTGTAGTTGTCCAGGAGGTCGTCACCCCGGCTGCCCAGGTAGAGCCAGAGCGATGAGCCTTCCTTCACCAGAAGATCGGGATTGTCCGCGTCCGTGAGCGAGCCGTCCTGCTCGTCCTCGTTGGGGCCGCCACCGCGATCGTCGTTGAAGCTGGGGACGGAGAGGATCTCGGCCCCGTTCCGCCAGTGCGCGGTCGTGCCGCCGTCGTCCTCCCCGAGTACCTGGAGGCGGCGCTTCGCATTGTCGCCGTCCCGCACCTTGCCGGCGCCGTCGCCCCGGTAGGCCCACAGTTCGAACACGCCGGCCTCGTCGGAGGGCTGCAGGGCCAGGAAGTCCTCGTAGTAGTCGGCGTCGTCCCAGCTGCCGCCGTTCGTCACCGGGCCGGCCGCGAACGAGGTGTCGTCCGCCGCCACGCCCGGAGCGAACGTGCCGTCACCGCGACCCGGGTACGTCCAGAGGGTTCCCGTCCCGGGGTCCACGCTGACGAGGTCCACGACCTTGTCACCGTTCAGGTCGCCGCGCATGTCGCGCTCCCCGGAGCGCGTGGGGAGGAACAGGTACGACTTCACCGGGGAACGATTGTTGGCCGCGTCCTCGCCGCGTACATACAGATACTGGGGGCCGGCGTTCAGCGGCTTGACCTTGACGGTGACCGATCCGCCGGTCGTGGCGGGTTTGACCGACTTCTCCCTCGTGTCGAAGTCGGTCCACCAGACGTACTCGACGATGTCCTTGACGGGTTCCCGCGAATCCATTTCGAAGACGAAGTTCCCCTCGGTCCGGGCCGGCATCTGGCACTGTCCCGTGGGCACCTTGTCGACGCACGCCGTGGTCGTGTTCTCCGGGAACTCGTACGAGCTGACCTTCGGCTGGTACTTCGGCGGCTTCCAGTCGTAGGTGAAGTAGCAGCGGCCCGCCCAGGGGCTGCTGCCGGTGCCGTCCTTGACGACGGCGTCGTACCAGTACGTCCCGGAGGCAAGGGTCGTCCCCGCCGGGATGCGCAGCATGGCCGTCCCGCCACTGCTGGCGGAGACGGGCCTGGGTGTGGAGCTCTTGGCCCCGTTCAGCGCGTACCGGAACTCGACCGTGAGGTTCACGTCCTCGGCGTCCTTGAAGCCGGTGGCCTTCAGAACGATCTCGTCGGTCGTACCGATGACGCCGCCCGCGCACGGAAGCGACGGGTCGATCGTCGTTTTCGGCCTGGTCGGGAGGGTGTTGTACTTCGTGGAGACCCGCGCCGAGTTGGGGTCGAACTTGCGCCACGATGTGTCGATGGCGTTGGACTTCGAGGCCAGGACGAACGCCCAGCTGCCCCAGTCGGCCGCGGTGGCGTCGGCGATGGCGTCCGTGACGTCGAACTCCACGAGGCCCGCGGTGTCCGACGGACAGTTGCGGCCGCCGAAGGACTCGCCGGATGAGTCCACGACCGCCCCCCAGGCGGGCTGGTTGTTGTAGGTGATGTTCTTCGGCAGACTCTTGCCGATCGTCCGTACGAGCACATCACCGGAGTTGCATGACCAGGAGCCGGCGTGCGTCTGCTTGATGCGCAGCGTCGACTCGATGATCTGCTTGTTCCAAAGGTTCGCGACGGGGATGTTGAAGTACGTGTTGGCGCGGACCGTGCCGCCGATCGTCGTGTCGTTGGCGTAGCCGACGCGCGCGTAGTCCGAGATGGTGCCGCCGTTGTAGTAGACGGTGTTCTCGGAACCCGGGAACGCGGTGTGCTTGTACGCGATCGACCAGGCGTTCTTCCAGGCGTCGGGCGCCCACTTCGGGTCGATGACGACCGGGTACACGGTCGTCGGGTCGTCGAGGAGCGCGGCGTCGGGGGTGAGGGTGAGCCTGCCCGCTGCGAGCTTCACGCCCAGCTTCGCCCGCTTGCTGCCTTCGGTGGCGCCGTCGAGGGTGTCCTGGAGCGACCGTGCGGCCGTCCGGGCTCCCTTCGGGGTCCTGGTGTCCACCGGGGTCGCCGACTCGGAGCCGGCGGAGTCCCACATCTGCGGCTGTGGGGCGACGAAGAGGGAGTTGCGCGAGGGCGTCTCGGCGAGGATCTCACCCGCGGCACCCGTCGCCATCCGGAGTCCCCGCGTCTTCAGGCCGAAATCGACGGACCTGACGGCCGGATTCTTCGCGGCGGCGGGCGTCTTGACGACCAGGGCGTGCGAGAAGGAGACGTCGTCCGCGGTGGCGGTGAGGTCGACCCCGGGCAGCACGTTCGCGTACGTGGCGGTCCGACCGGTCACGGTGGGCTTGGGCAGCTTCCCATGCGGCCAGGTGAGAGTCACGGTCCGGCCCTCGCGGAACATGGTGGCGAAGACGTCGTCCCCGCCGCCCGAGAAGGTGACGGCCATACCCGAGGCCTTGGGAGCGATGCGGCCGTCGGACCGCGTCGCCAGGTCGGGGTCGATGTCGACCAGCTTGCCGTCCTGACGAACGCGGACCGGCAGGATCGACCGGTCGACGCGGGCGGTGCCGTCCGGGTTGATGTACACCTCGTCGGTCTCCGTGCGCCGGGACACGATCTCGACGGGCTTGCCGGTGCGCTTGGCCTCCTTGAGGGCCCGCGCCGTCTCACGACCGTCCTGCTCCGCCTGGGTGGCGGCGGGAGCATCGCTCACCAGTGTCTCCCTGGCGGCGTACCCGGGCGGGGCTACGGAGAGGAGCCCTGCGGACATCGTCGCAACGACGAGTGCCGAGATCCCCTGTCTCAAGCCCCCCCCGGGGTCGGACATTCTCGATCTGAACTGTGCCATGAGCGGGTTCCGTCCCCATTCCCGTGGTGAATTCAAGATGAATTCGCTTTGAATTCCGGGCGCCCGGGCCGCGCGGCCTCCGCCCGCACTCGGCGGAGCAGTCCCCCTTGCGCAAAGACCGGAAGTCGACCGGAATCTTCCAGGCTGCTTTGTAGCAGGCGACTCGGATTCAACGCGACGGAGTTCAGGCCGACTTGACGTACTAACGCTCACTTCACCGACGGCACGCCCCGGATTGGACATGACGCGCCCTTTTTGCCCGCACATTCCACGAAGACCGCAGAGGGGACGTTCTTGTTAGCCGCTCTCCGCCCCGCATAGCCTGCGCCCCGATCGTACGACCGACAAATAAGGGGTGGGGGTCTACGTGCCACTTCGGCATGCAAGAAAACATTTCAGACATACATCACGGACATGGCGCTCCGGAATCTCCGCGCTCGCCCTGGCCCTGTTGGCCTCCGGGGCGTCCCTCTCGCCCGTGGCCGCTCAGACCGTGGGAGGGAAGGGACTTCCCGAGCTCCAGAAGGTCACGGACGTCCCGGCGGCGCCCGAGACCTCCAAGCCGCCGGTCGCACCGCAGGAGCAGAGCAGTCGCGCGGCCCTCAAGGCGGCCCCGAGCGTCAAGTGGCCGGCTCCGGCGACGGCCGAGGCCACCGTGCCGAAGGCGGACAAGGCCGCCCGGTCCACCCTGCGCATGGCCACGGGCCAGCAGGACAAGGCCGCCCCCGTCGGCCCCTCGGCCCGGGCGGGATCACTGCCGGTCCGGCTCGCGACCGGTAACGCAGCCGTGGCCAAGGGCGCAGCCGCCCCCGCCGCCGACGCGCCCGCCATGACGGCGAAGGTGTCCGTACACAGCGAGGAAGCCGCCCTCAAGGCAGGCGTGCGCGGTCTCCTCCTTTCGGTCCAGCGCACCGACAAGGGCAAGGGCATCAGCCCGATCTCCGTCGAACTGGACTACCGCTCCTTCGCCCACGCCTTTGGCGGCGACTGGGGCTCACGCCTTCGCTTCAGCGCGATGCCCGCCTGTGCGCTGACGACGCCGCAGAAGCCCCAATGCCAGGCCTCGGTCCCCGTACCGAGCGTCAACGACACCGCGTCGGGCACGCTGACCGGCACCTACGCCGCACGCTCGGCCACGGCCGACTCCGGTGCCATGGTCCTGGCCGCCACCGCCGGCGCCTCCGGTTCCAAGGGCACCTACAAGGCGACCTCGCTCAGCCCCACCGGCACCTGGTCGGCCGGCGGCTCCACGGGCGACTTCTCCTGGACCTATCCGATGGAGATCCCGTCGTCCCTCGGCGGCCCGGGCCCTTCCCTCTCCATCGGCTACAACTCCGGCAGCGTGGACGGCCGCACCCTCGCGACCTCACAGCAGCCGTCCTGGGTCGGCGACGGCTGGGACACCGGCTCCAGCTTCATCGAGCGCACCTACGTGGCGTGCGCCGAGGACCGCGCGAAGGACAGTGGCTTCAACAACCCCACGACCCACCCGACGGGCGACCTCTGTCACGGCCCCCCGATGGTCACCCTCTCCCTGAACGGGTCCTCCACGGCGCTCGTCCTCAACGACGCCGACAAGAAGTGGTACGTCGCCAACCAGGACGGCTCCAAGGTCGAACTGGAGACCGGCGCCGACAACGGCGACAAGGAGGGCGAGTACTGGGTCGTCACCAACTCCGAGGGCGTCAAGTACTACTTCGGCCTCAACCACCTGCCCGGCTGGGCCGCCGGCAAGCCCGAGACCAACTCGGCCCTCAACGTGCCCGTCTACGGCAACCACGAGGGTGAGCCCTGCCACGCCGCCAGCTACGCGGCCTCGGTCTGCGACCAGACCTACCGCTGGAACCTCGACTACGTCGTCGACCCACGCGGCAACGCCCTCACCTACTGGTACGGCAAGGAGCGCAACTACTACGGCTCCAACGTCACCGACACCGGCACCTCCACCGCCCGCGGCTACGACCGCGGCAGCTGGCTGCAGCGCGCCGCGTACGGACTGCGCAAGGAGAACCTGTTCGCCCCCGCGCCCGCCGAGGTGACGTACCAGGCCCTGGAGCGCTGCATCGTCACCCCGACGTTCGACTGCGCGGAGGAGAAACTCGCCTCCAAGTCCTCGTACGAGATCGCCAAGAACTGGCCGGACGTACCCTCCGACCAGCTCTGCGCCTCCGGCGAGACCTGCACCGACAGATACTCGCCCGCCTTCTTCACCCGCAAGCTCCTGAAGAGCATCACCACAAGGGTCCTCAAGAACGGTGTCCCGACCCCGGTCGACACCTGGACCCTGGATCAGGACTTCCAGTCCACGGGTGACGGCGCCGTCAACGGCGAGTACCCGCTCTGGCTCAAGAGCATCCAGCGCACCGGGCAGAACGGCACTGCACTCACGCTGCCCGCCGTGACCTTCACGGGCATCCAGCTGCCCAACCGCGTCGACAACAACGAAGACGGCAACCCGCCGTACCTGCGCTGGCGCGTCCAGCAGATCCAGACCGAGACAGGCGCACGCACGATAGTCGGGTACGCGCCCACGGAGTGCTCCAGCGTCCCAGGCGCCGCCAAGCTTCCCTCCTCGCCGGACAGCAACACACTGCGCTGCTTCCCGGTCGTCGTAGAAACCAACGACCCCACCGACCCCACCGGGTTGAAGAAGAAGTACTCCACCGACTGGTTCCACAAGCACCGAGTCGACCAGGTCCGCGAGGAGGACAAGAACGGCACCTCGCCCACCCGCGAGGCCAACTACGAGTACATCGGCACGCCCGCCTGGGCGTACGACGACGCGAGCGAGCTGACCAACAAGCCCGCCCGTACCTGGTCGGTGTACCGCGGCTACTCCAAGGTCCGCGTCATCAACGGCGTCGAACCCGATGTGCGCACCCGCACGGAGACCCTCTTCTACCGCGGCCTCGACGGCGACCTCGAGGCCGACGGCACCCGCCGCTCGGTCCAGGTGACGGACTCCGAGAACAATTCCGTCGACGACCACCCGATGCTCGCCGGCCAGGTCAGGGAGACCCAGTACTTCGACGGCGTCACGGGCCCGCTGCACTCCGCGACCATCAACACCCCGTGGCTGCACGGCCCGGTCGCCACGCGGAACCGCTCCGCCACCGGCGCCGCGCCCCTGGAGGCCTGGGTCCAGGGCCTGAAGTCCACGTCCTCCCGCACGTTCCTGTCAGGCGGACGCGGCGAACGCCGCACCGCCGTCGAGCACTCCTACGACGACAGCGGCCGCACCGTCTGGACCTGGACCAAGGGCGACACCGCCGACGCGAACGACGACCAGTGCACTCGGTTCGAGTACCTCGACGACGCCGCCAGGTGGTTCAAGTCGCAGCAGACACGAGTGTGGACGCTCGCCAAGCCGTGTGACGTCCCCGCGATCCCCGGTCCCGCCGACACCGTCTCCGACGCAAAGGTTTCCTACGATGCTGTAGGAAACGTCATGAAGACCGAGTCGCTCTCCGGCTACGTGAACGGCCTGCCGCAGTACACCGAGTCGGGCACCGCGACCTTCGACGACTACGGCCGCATCACCTCCGCGACCGACGTCTACGGCAAGACCACGACGACGGCCTACACGCCGTCCTCCGGCTCGGTCGTGACCAAGACCGTCACGACGAACGCCCTCGGCCACACAGCTACCACCGAGGTCGACCCCGGACGTGGCCTCCCCCTCGTCCAGACGGACACCAACGGCCGCAAGACCGTCATGGAGTACGACGCCCTCGGGCGGACGAAGAAGGTCTGGTCGCCCGATCGCGACTCGACCACAACCACTCCGGACGCGGAGTTCGACTACACAGTCGGCCAGAACGCCCCGGTCGTCATCACCAACAAGCACCTCCTCGAGAACGGCACCTACCGGGTCAGCTACGACTTCTACGACGGCGCGCTGCGCCTGCGGCAGACCCAGAACGCGGCAATGAACAGCGGCCGGGTCGTCACGGACACCTTCTACGACAGCCTCGGCCGGGTGTGGAAGGAGAACGGCGGCTACTACAACAGCGACAGCGGCCCGACCGCGACAATGTTCCCGCCGACCGACAACACCGTCCCCTCATCCACGGTGACGAAGTACGACGGCGTCGGGCGTCCCACCGACACCATCGCCCGCTCCAAGGGCTTGGAGACCTGGCGGACGACCACCACGTACGGCGGTGACTGGACGGCGGTCGACCCTCCGGCGGGCGACACGCCGACGATGGCGATCCTCGACGCCTTCGGCCGGAAGACCGAACTGCGGCAGTACAAGGGCGACGGTCCCTCCGGCACATACGACAAGATCAGCTACACGTACACCCGCAAGGGGCAGCTGGACACGGTCACCGACCAGGCCGGCAACACGTGGTCGCAGACGTACGACATTCGCGGCCGCGTCAAGACGACCTCCGACCCCGACAAGGGCACGACCACCCTCGAGTACGACAAGGGCGACCGTGTCGTCTCCATGACGGACGGCCGGACGCCCGGCCGGACCATCGCGATGGCATACGACGCGCTCGGCCGCGTCACCGCGACGCATCAGGACTCGCTCACGGGGCCGATGCTGACGTCGCAGACCTACGACACGGTTCCGGGCGCGCTGGGCCTTCCGGCCTCATCGACCCGCTACGTCACCACGGACGCCGGCACGAACGCGTACACGCAGGCCGTCACCGCGTACGACACCGAGTACCGGCCCAAGACGACCACGGTGACGATCCCGCCCAGCGAGGGCAAACTCGCCGGCACGTACACGTACACCAACACCTACACCTCGCGCACCGGCCTGCCGCAGACCACCACGCACCCCGCGGTCGGAGGACTCCCCTCGGAGCGCGTGTCCATGGGCTACAACGCGCTGGACAGCATCAACACGATGGCGGTCGCGGGCGTCACCTTCGTCGCGGAGACCGAGTACACCTCGCTCGGTGACGTGGTGCGCACCCGGGTCGACTCGGCGGGCAAGGCTCTGATCACCAGCAACCTGTTCGACGAGCAGACGCGCCGGGTGACCCGCACGACGAACCACCAGGAAGTCGGCTCCGTCGACACCATCACGCTGAACGACGTCGTGACCGACTACGACGCCGTCGGCAACGTGAAGCGGATCACGGAGACGACGGGCGACAACCCGACGCCGGCCACCACCGACGTCCAGTGCTTCGCCTACGACCATCTGCGTCGCATGACGGACGCCTGGACGGCGAGCGACGCCTGTGCGCTCAAGCCCGGCGCGTCCGGACCCGGCTCGGCCCCGAAGGTGGGCGGCCCGGACTCGTACTGGCACTCGTACACCTTCGACGCCGTCGGCAACCGTCTCAGCGAGACGAAGCACGACCCGCTCGGCGACACCACGAAGGACGTCAAGCGCGCCTACACGTACGCGACCGGCCTGCCCACAAAGAGCCGGTTGGAGAAGGTCAACACGACGGGTCCGCAGGGCCAGCGTGAGGAGCTCTTCGGCTACGACGACGCCGGCAACACCACCTCCCGAACCGTCCAGGGCGACACGCAGAACCTCCTGTGGGACCTGGAGGGCCACCTGGAGAAGGTGACCGCGGGCACGAAGGAGACCTCCTTCGTCTACGACGCGGGCGGCAACCGGCTCATCAAGCGGGACCCGAGCGGCACGACCCTGTACCTGCCCGGCACCGAGCTCCAGCTCGACACCGCCGGCAACGTCGCCAAGACGACCCGGTACTACGGCCACCCGGCCGGCCCCGCCATGGTCAAGGTCGCGCAGAACGGCACGATCAAGAAGTCGTACCTGCTCGCCGACCGGAACGGCACCTCGACGACCTCGGTCGACGCGGCGACGAAGACGGTGACGCGCCGCAAGTACACCCCGTTCGGCGAGGAACGCGGCACGGCGCCGTCGGTCTGGCCCGACGACAAGGGCTACCTCGGCGGCACGAAGGACGCCTCGACGGGCTTGACTCACCTGGGCGCCCGCGAGTACGACCCGACCCTGGGCCGGTTCATCTCGGTCGACCCGAAGATGGACATCGCCGAGTCGCAGACGATGAACCCGTACGCGTACGGGAACAACAGCCCGGTGACGTTCGCGGATCCGTCCGGCGAGAAATTCTGCATCGACGAGGCGTGCACGAGAACGGTCCAGACGGAAGGCAAGTCGCCCGATCAGGTGGGCAGTGGCGGCGGACGCGACGGCAACGACGCCGCCGGCTACGTCCCCCCGGCGCCGACCAAGCCGACGACGACCCTCAGTGAGGACGACGTCAAGAAGGCGTGGACCATTCGGCAGAAGTCCAAGGCGGACGTGATCCTCGAGATCGCGTGGGAGGTCGCCAAGGGCATCAGCGGATTCGACGACATCCAGGCCTGCCTCGGCGGAGACGTCTGGGCATGCGGCTCACTGGCCCTGGACATAGCCGTGCCGTTCGCCGCCAAGTCCAAGAGACTTGCCAAAGCCCTTGAAAGGGCCTGGAAGCTGTACGACCGCTGGAGCGACGAGGTCCGCTGGGCGACGGGACTTCTGAAGCGGGCGGACGACGAAGCCGCGGCCATGGCGAAGTACGCCGAGGACATGGCGAACTGGAAGAAGGAGGCAAACGCCGCCAAGGCGGCAGCCAAAAAGGCGGAAGAGGCGGCGGCAGACGCGGCGAAGAGAGCCGACGGAGCCGGTGAAGTCGGCGAGACCTGCATCAAGAACAGCTTTACCCCCGAAACAAAGGTCCTGCTCGCCGACAGCACCACGAAGCCGATCAAGGATCTGAAGCCGGGCGACGAGGTCCTCGCGACGAACGAGAAGACCGGCGAAACCACCGGCAAGGACGTCGCCGCGACGATCATCGGCAACGGCGAGAAGCACCTCGTCCGCGTCACGATCGACACGGACGGCGCAAAGGGCACCAAGACGGCCCCGATCACGGCCACGGACGGCCACCCCTTCTGGGTCCCGTCCCTGCACAAGTGGCTCCCCGCCAAGGACCTGAAGCCGGGCCAATGGCTCCGCACAAGCGCCGGCACCAGCGTCCAGATCACCGCGGTCCAGGCCTGGACCCAGAAGGCTTCCGTCCGCAACCTGACGGTCGCCGACTTCCATACGTACTATGTGCTGGCGGGCGCCACGCCGGTCCTCGTCCATAACTGCGGGAAATGGACAGGACAGGGCGAGCACCCTCTCGAGGACACCGTGGCCAATGCCATCGAGGACGCTCACCCGGATCTCGTCAAGGGCATGGGGCGGAAAGTGCTCCGCGAGGATGGAACGACCTGGTCGGATCACGATGTTCATGGAGACGACTTCATCATCGAGGTGGCCAGTGGAAAGGGATCCGGCAAGACCACACAAATCCGGGATCGCGTCTTGCCTACAGCCGGCGGGGCCCGTGTCGCGGTATTCGGCCCAAATATGGGCGGCCATGTCGCGCGAGGAATTGAAGAGCTAGGCGTACCTGTCTTCAGAAGAATGGAAGACCTCGTGGCCTGGGCGGCCGGTAAATAACCACCGCTGTGCGCCGGTCGACGGACAGGAATCGTCCACCGGCGCACAGTCACCCAAAAGGGATTGCAGTCGATGGAGACGCTTGTAATTGTTGTCGCCACAGAAGGCTGGGGTTTTCATGCGATCGCGAATGCACTAGAGCCCTCCCATCGGGTGTCCTTGATAGATGACAGATACCTGGAGGTCTCACAGGCGAACTCGAGCGCCTATTTGTGTGTCATGGATCCACAGGAGGACGGCCTCTTTGAGGGTTGGCCGGAGGCATTGATTCCCGAAGGGCCGTTTGCGGCCTTCTCGGCCGACTATCGAGATCCTGCACTCATGGAGTCGATCGTCAGAGAGATTTCCACCAAGGTAACCACTATCATTGATACAAATTTTGGCGACGTGATATACGGTAGTGAATTCATCGCTCGGATTGATCGCGAGAATCCTCGATGGCAATGGTGGCACTGGCCACGCGATCTTGATGGCTATTCCAGGCAGGAACCCGGCTCTTAATTCACTTCGAGAAGCCCCACCGAAGCACATTCGGTGGGGCGTCTCGCCGCTTGACGGCAACGTCGGCGGACGCTTGCCGCCGCAGACGGGTGTTCCTTGAGCTCGGCGCCCTGGCCCCGTATGAACCGAAGGTCATCGTGGTCACGGGCCTTCCGGTGCGGTGGCCGCGTCCTTGCCGGGGATCTGGATGGTCGCGGTGTCGGCAGTACGCCCAACCGGGTGACGTGTATCCCCCGCCCCAGGTGCGTAAGTTCGTGCGAACTGTACGCCCCCGCTTCACCCCCATGTCGTCTTCCGGAGTCCCCGTCGTCCCTTCCGCCCCCGAGGCTCGGCTCTTCGCCGTACGCCAGGAACCCGGGGGTGGGACATCTCTACCGGCGCCGACACCGCCACGGTCACCGCACAGACCGCGCCGCGTCCCCTCGCGGCGCCGGCCGGCGGAGCGCGTATGGACTCGCTCACCGCGCTGCGCTGGTTCGCGGCCTTCGGGGTATTCCTCTTCCACGCGTACGGCTACGCCAAGGAGTCCCCCGCACTGATGCGGCTGATGATGACGGGCTACGAGGGCGTGGTGTTCTTCTTCGTCCTCTCCGGCTTCGTCATGGCCTGGGTGGCCAGGCCCGAGGACACCCCGGCGCGCTACTACTGGCGCCGGTTCGCCCGGATCTGGCCGCTGCTCGCCGTGACCACTCTGGTCTTCGCGGTCCTGGAGAAGGAGTGGCTGCGGCTGCCGGTCTCCACGGCGGACGTGCTGTGGACGCTCGCCCTGGCCCAGGCCTGGAGCACCGACCACTTCTACAGCCTGAACATCGTCACCTGGACCCTGTCCGTGGAGGCCTTCTTCTACCTGGCCTTCCCCCTACTCCTCCGGTTCCTGTCGCGCTGCCCGTCCCGACTCCTCATCACGGTCGCGGCGCTCACACCGGTGGCGACGGCGGCCACGCACGCGCTGACCGTCCTCCACCCGTTCCCGCCCGAGGTGGCCCGCCTGGTCACGTCCTCCCCGCTCTCCCTCACCCCCATGTTCGTCCTCGGCCTCTGCGCAGCGCTCCTGCTGCGCCGCGGCCACCGCCCGCCCTTCGGCGCCGGCACCGCCCTGGCCCTGACCACCGCCTCCCTCCTCACGGGCTGGCTGTGGCTGGGACACCCGGAGGCGATACCGGGGATCACCCCGGAGCCGGGCGTCCTCGACGCCCTGGTCATGCCGGCCTTCGCCCTGCTGATCACGACGACGGCCCTGCGCGACACGGACGGCCGCTCCTCCGTTCTGCGCGCCCGCCCCCTGGTGAAGCTCGGCGAGTGGTCCTTCGCCTTCTACATCTGCCACCTGGTGATGCTGCGGGTCCTGCGCCACCTGGGCCTGGGCCCCTCCCCGGGCCTCCGCGACGACGTCCTCCCGGTGACTCTGGCCCTCGTCGCGACCCTGGCCCTCGCGGCCCTCCTCCACGAGTGCCTGGAGAAGCCGGCGGAGCGCCGCCTGAGGTCCCTGCTGCGCTGGGCCCCCGTCAACCGTCGCGGCGCGTGACCGACCCCACGGCCCACGGAGCCCGTCGACCCCCGACAATGGCGGGGTGATCACTTCGCCGCCACGAAGCCCCGACGGACCCCCCGGCAACGGCGCCGGAACCGGAGTGGGCGCCGGACAGGGGACTCCCCGGAACGGGACCGGCCAGCGCCGGCCCTCCGAGGCGACCCCGTACGTCGACCTCACCCGGGCCGAGTGGAGCGCCCTGCGCGACAAGACGCCACTCCCGCTGACCGCCGACGAGGTCGAGCGGCTGCGCGGTCTCGGGGACGTCATCGACCTCGACGAGGTCCGGGACATCTACCTTCCGCTCTCCCGGCTGCTCAACCTGTACGTGCAGGCCACCAGCGGTCTCCGCGGCGCCCTGAACACCTTCCTCGGCGAGAGCGCCGAGCAGCGCGGCACCCCCTTCGTCATAGGGGTCGCCGGTTCGGTGGCCGTCGGCAAGTCGACCGTCTCGCGCCTCCTCCAGGCCCTGCTCGCCCGCTGGCCGGAGCACCCGCGCGTGGAGCTGGTGACCACGGACGCCTTCCTCTACCCGATGGAGGAGCTGAAGGCGCGCGGCCTGATGTCCCGGAAGGGTTTCCCCGAGTCGTACGACCGCCGGGCCCTGACCCGTTTCGTCGCGGACGTCAAGGCGGGCAAGGACGAGGTCACGGCCCCGGTCTACTCGCACCTGATCTACGACCGCGTGCCCGACGAGCGGCTCGTGGTGCGCCGCCCGGACATCCTCATCGTGGAGGGCCTGAACGTCCTCCAGCCGGCGCTTCCCGGCAAGGACGGCCGGACCCGGGTCGGTCTCGCCGACTACTTCGACTTCTCGGTGTACGTGGACGCGCGCCCCGAGGACATCGAGCGCTGGTACCTCAACCGCTTCCGCAAGCTGCGCGACACCGCGTTCCAGGACCCTTCCTCGTACTTCCGGCGCTGGACGCAGGTCTCCGAGGACGAGGCCTTCGACTACGCCCGCACGATGTGGCGCACCATCAACAAGGTGAACCTCCTGGAGAACGTGGCCCCGACCCGTGGCCGGGCGACCCTCGTCGTCCGCAAGGGCCCCGACCACAAGGTGCAGCGCCTGAGCCTCCGGAAGCTCTGACCTCCGTACTCTCTCCTCATGCTGCATCTGAGGCTGATCGTCCCGCCCGACCGCACCCCGGAAGCGGTGCGGCTGATCGAGTCGACGGTCGGCACCGCCCATGTGGTGGTGCTGACCGGCGCGGCCCGGGACCCCTCGGGTGACCTGGTGATGTGCGACGTGGCCCGTGAGGCGGGCGACGAACTCCTGCACGGGCTGCGCGAACTGAGGATCGACCAGGACGGCTCGATCGCCGTCGAGAACATCGACCTGTCGTTGTCGACGCGGGCGGACGCGGCCGAGCTGGAGGCCCCGGGCGAGCCCGCGGACGCGGTGATCTGGGAGCAGCTGGCGGGGGCCACGCACGAGGAGTCGACGCTCTCGATCACGTACAGCGCGTTCATGATCCTGGCGACGATGATCGCGGCCTGCGGTGTCGTCCTGGACAACGCGATCCTGATCGTGGGCGCGATGGCGGTCGGCCCGGAGTTCGGCCCGCTGGCCGGGGTCTGCACGGCGGTCGTGCAGCGTCATCCGAAGCTGGCGGCGCGCTCGCTGATGGCGCTGTTCGTCGGCTTCACGGCGGCGATGGTGGCGACGACGGTGTTCAGCCTGGGCATGGACGCACTCGGCCTGTTCAGCAAGGCGCAGCTGGACGCGGACCGCCCCAACACCAGCTTCATCTGGCAGCCGGACCCGTTCTCCTTCGTCGTGGCGCTGCTCGCGGGCATCGCCGGCACCCTGTCCCTGACCTCCTCCAAGTCCGGGGCCCTGGTGGGCGTGGCGATCTCCGTGACGACGGTCCCGGCGGCCGCGAACGCGGCGGTGGCGCTCAGCTATGGCGATGTGAGCCAGATGTGGGGCTCGATCGCACAGCTGACGCTCAACCTCTTCGGCATCATGCTGTCGGGGACGCTCACCCTGTACGGGCAGAAGATGCTGTGGCGCACCCAGCGCGGCCGTTGGCGCCGCGCACCGAAGGTCTGACCGTACGGAGGAGGGCCCCCGCCGGCCCCTGGAACTCGGGAACTCGGCGGGGGCCCTCGCCCCTTGCATGACGGTGCCTCAGAAAGGCTAGCCCAGCGCGGACTTCACGACATCTGCGAGGCGCTGCGCGACCGCGCGGGCCTGCTCGATGTCGGCGGCCTCGACCATGACACGGACCAGCGGCTCGGTGCCCGAGGAGCGGAGCAGGACCCGGCCCGTGGAGCCGAGCTCGCGCTCGGCGTCGGTGACGGCGGCGGCGAGCTCGCCGGAGGTGTTCACCCGGGACTTGTCGACGTCCTTGACGTTGATGAGGATCTGCGGCAGCCGCTCCATGACGCCGGCGAGGTCCGCGAGCGACTTGCCGGTGGCGGCGACGCGGGCGGCCAGCATCAGGCCGGTGAGGGTGCCGTCGCCGGTGGTGGCGTGGTCGAGCACGATGACGTGGCCCGACTGCTCGCCGCCGAGGGCGTAGTCGTTCTCCTTCATGGACTCCAGGACGTAGCGGTCGCCGACCGCGGTCTGGACGAGGTTCAGGCCCTCGCGCTCCATGGCGAGCTTGAAGCCCAGGTTGGACATGACGGTCGCGACGACGGTGTCGCCGCGCAGGGCGCCGGCCTCGCGCATGGCGAGGGCGAGCACGGCGAGGATCTGGTCGCCGTCGACCTCGTTGCCGGCGGCGTCCACGGCGAGGCAGCGGTCGGCGTCGCCGTCGTGGGCGATGCCGAGGTCGGCGCCGTGCTCGACGACGGCGGCCTTGAGCAGCTCCAGGTGGGTGGAGCCGCAGCCGTCGTTGATGTTGAGGCCGTCCGGCTCGGCGCCGATGGTGACGACCTGGGCACCGGCCCGGGTGAAGGCCTCGGGCGAGACACGGGCGGCGGCGCCGTGGGCCTCGTCGAGGACGATCTTCAGCCCGTCGAGCCGGTTGGGGAGGACGGTGAGGAGGTGGGAGACGTACGTCTCGAAGCCCTCGTCGTAGTCACGGACGCGGCCGACGCCGGCACCGGTCGGGCGCTCCCAGGGGGCGCCGGTGCGGTGCTCCTCGTACACGCCCTCGATCTTGTCCTCGAGGTCGTCGGCGAGCTTGTGGCCGCCGCGCGCGAAGAACTTGATGCCGTTGTCGGGCATGGCGTTGTGGCTGGCGGAGAGCATCACACCGAGGTCGGCGCCGAGGACGCCGGTGAGGTGGGCCACGGCCGGGGTGGGCAGGACGCCGACGCGCAGCACGTCGACGCCGGCGCTGGCGAGGCCGGCCACGACGGCCGCCTCGAGGAACTCTCCGGAGGCGCGCGGGTCCCGCCCGACCACGGCGGTCGGCCGGTGGCCCTCGAAGGTGCCCGCCTCGGCGAGCACGTGCGCGGCCGCGACCGAGAGGCCGAGCGCCAGCTCCGCCGTCAGGTCCGCGTTGGCGACGCCGCGTACGCCGTCCGTGCCGAAGAGTCGTCCCACAGCTGTCCTCCGAAAATACGTGCCCAGGTGAAAGAGAAAGAGGTTATGAAAAAACGTACGCCCCGACGGCACGGGCAGTGCCGCCGGGGCGTACGAAAGCAGCGAGCAGGCGTGATTAGCGCTTGCTGTACTGCGGAGCCTTGCGGGCCTTCTTGAGACCGGCCTTCTTCCGCTCGACCGCACGGTCGTCACGGGAGAGGAAGCCGGCCTTCTTCAGCGCCGGGCGGTTGTTCTCGACGTCGGCCTCGTTCAGCGCACGGGCCACGCCGAGGCGCAGGGCACCGGCCTGGCCGGAGACACCGCCACCCGCGATGCGGGCGATGACGTCGTAGCGGTTGTCGAGCTCGAGCACCTTGAAGGGCTCGTTGACTTCCTGCTGGTGGACCTTGTTCGGGAAGTAGTCCTCGAGCGTACGCCCGTTGATCTTCCACTTGCCGGTGCCCGGAACGATCCGGACGCGGGCGATGGCGTTCTTGCGACGGCCCAGGCCGGCGGCCGGCTGCGGGTCGCCGAAGCGGGACGCGAGCGACTCGGAGGTGTACTCACCCTCGACGAGCTCGGTCTCGGTGGTGTACTCCTCGACGCCCTCGAACTCGTCGACGGGGGTCTCGGGGGTGGTCTCGGCCACGATTCTCCTCAGATTTCTTTCGTTCTTAGGGGGTGTGGCCGGAACTACTGCGCGACCTGGGTGATCTCGAACGGAACCGGCTGCTGAGCAGCGTGCGGGTGGTTCTCGCCCGAGTAGACCTTCAGCTTCGAGAGCATCTGACGGCCCAGGGAGTTCTTGGGGATCATGCCCTTGATGGCCTTCTCGACGGCCTTCTCGGGGTTCTTGTCGAGCAGCTCGTCGTAACGGACGGAGCGCAGACCACCCGGGAAGCCAGAGTGGCGGTAGGCCATCTTCTGGGTCTTCTTGTTGCCGGACAGGTGAACCTTGTCGGCGTTGATGATGATGACGAAGTCGCCCATGTCCATGTGGGGGGCGTAGACCGGCTTGTGCTTGCCTCGCAGGAGGTTCGCAGCCGTGGTCGCCAGACGGCCCAGGACGATGTCCTGCGCGTCGATGATGTGCCACTGGCGAGTGACATCGCCGGGCTTAGGGCTGTACGTACGCACTTCGTAGCCTTCGCTTCTTCAGTGGATGGAGTCCAGACACACCTGAAGCGATCATGCAGCTGGGGCCTGCACTGCCGGGACACCGCCCGTATGCGAGCCACTGGTAACTGCTCCAGGGAACCTGCGTAAGGGCCCTTCGCGTGAGAACGACGAAGCCAATACGCATAACAAACCGCAACAGTACCCGCGCCACCCCGGGCGGGTCAAAACGCCGCGAGACACCAGGTCAGCGCACCCGCTCGACCCGCCGCTCGTCCCACACGGGCTCGCTGGTCTCCCGTACGACGCCGTCGGACCCGAAGACCAGGAAGCGGTCGAAGCTCTTCGCGAACCACCGGTCGTGCGTGACGGCCATCACCGTCCCCTCGTACGACTCCAGGCCGTCCTGGAGGGCCTCCGCCGACTCCAGGTCCAGGTTGTCCGTGGGCTCGTCCAGGAGCAGCGCGGTGGTGCCCGCCAGCTCCAGGAGCAGGATCTGGAACCGGGCCTGCTGCCCGCCGGAGAGCTTGTCGAAGGACTGGTCGCCCTGTCGCTCCAGCTCGTACCGCCGCAGCATCGACATCGCCGCGCCCCGGTCCTTGGCGTGCTCCGTCCACAGGATGTCGACGAGCGGCCGCCCGGCCAGCTCCGGGTGCGCGTGGGTCTGCGCGAAGTGCCCCGGCACGACCCGCGCGCCGAGCTTCCAGTCGCCCGTGTGGGCCACCGTGGAGTCCCCCGCGAGCAGCCGCAGGAAGTGCGACTTGCCGGAGCCGTTCGAGCCGAGGACGGCGACCCGCTCCCCGTAGAAGATCTCCAGGGAGAACGGCTTCATCAGACCGGTCAGCTCAAGGTTCTCGCAGGTCACGGCACGCACGCCGGTCCGGCCGCCGCGCAGTCGCATGCGGATGTCCTGCTCGCGCGGCGGCTCCGGCGGCGGGCCCGCCTCCTCGAACTTCCGCAGCCGGGTCTGGGCCGCCGCGTAGCGGGAGGCCATCTCGTGGCTGACCGCAGCCGCCTGCCGCAGGTTGATGACGAGCTTCTTCAGCTGCGCGTGCTTCTCGTCCCAGCGCCTCTTGAGCTCCTCGAAGCGGGCGAACCGCTCCCGCCGGGCCTCGTGGAAGGTGTCGAAGCCGCCGCCGTGCACCCAGACGTCCGAGCCGGCCGGGCCGGGCTCGACCGCGATGATCTTCTGCGCACCCCGGGAGAGCAGCTCCCGGTCGTGGGAGATGAAGAGCACGGTCTTACGGGTCTCCCGCAGCCGCTCCTCCAGCCACCGCTTGCCGGGCACGTCGAGGTAGTTGTCCGGCTCGTCGAGGAGCAGCACCTCGTCGGGGCCGCGCAGCAGCGATTCCAGGACGAGCCGCTTCTGCTCACCGCCGGAGAGCGTCCTGACCTGCCGGAACTGCGCCTTCTCGTACGGGACGCCCAGCGCGGCCATGGTGCAGATGTCCCAGAGCGTCTCGGCCTCGTAGCCCTGCACCTCGGCCCAGTCGCTGAGGGCCTGCGCGTACTTCATCTGCGCGGCCTCGTCGTCGACGGTCATGATCAGGTGCTCGGCCTCGTCGACGGCCTTGGCGGCATCCCTGATACGGGGCTGGGCGACCGATACCAGCAGGTCACGGACGGTGGACTCGTCCCGTACGGAGCCGACGAACTGCGGCATCACACCGAGGCCGCCACTGACGGTGACCGTGCCGCCGTGCGGCTGCAGCTCCCCGGCGATCATCCGGAGCAGTGTGGTCTTGCCGGCGCCGTTGGCCCCGACGAGGGCGACGACGGCCCCCTCCCCGACCCGGAAGGAGGCGTCCCCGAGCAGGACCCTCCCGTCGGGAAGGTAGTACTCCAGATGCGCGGCCTCGACATGTCCCATGGGATGCATTGTCACCGCCCGCGTAGGCCCGGCCCAACCGGTTTAGGATGCGCGGCATGAGCTTTGGGGGACCGCAGTGGCCGAACGAGCCGCAGCAGCAGGGGCAGCAGGGGTACGGACAGCAGCCCGGGTACGGCTACCCGCCGCAGCAAGGGCACGGGCAGCAGCAGCCGGGCTACGGCTACCCGCACCCCCAGCAGCCGGCGCAGCCGAACCCGTTCCCGGGCGCGGAGGGCAGCGGTGACACCCCCGACTGGGGCGCCCTCGCCGACGCCAGCGCCTCGCGCGGCCGCCGCAAGCGCCTCCTGCTGATCGCCGGCGGCGTCCTGGCCACGGTGGCGGTGGGCGCGATCGTCGCGACGGCCGTCGTGAGCACCAACAAGAAGAACGACGAGGCCAAGAACGGCCCGGTCCCCACCGGCACGGTCTCCGCCACCGGCACGCCGACCCCGGAGCCGACCTTCTCCTCGGTGGCGCCGGCGCCCCCGCCGAACCCGAAGGACTACATCTCGGACCCGAAGAAGGACAAGGCCCCGCTCACCGCCGAGGGCCTCTTCCCGGGCAAGAAGATGAGCATGAACGGCCGCGCCTACAAGAAGGGCGCGACCTCCGCGACGACCAACTGCGCGGCCGTCACCCAGGGCGGCCTCGGCACGGTCCTGAAGCGGAACGGCTGCCAGCGGGTGCTCCGCGCCACCTATGTGAAGGACGGCGTGGCGATCACCGTCGGCGTCGCCGTCTTCCCGTCCGAGGCGGCGGCCCAGAAGGCGAAGGACCAGGCCACCGGCGGCATCGCGCCCCTGACGGGCGCGGGCGTGGGTGATTTCTGCCACGCCACGGTCTGCCTGCGCCGCTCGAACGCGATCGGCCGGTACGCGTACTTCACCCAGGGCGGCTTCGCCAACGGCAAGAAGGTCACCACGGCCGACAAGCCCGTCTTCCAGGCCAGCGACGACCTCGGCACCTTCGCCTTCAACCAGATCTACGCCCGGGGCCGCGCCCAGGCCTCAGCAGCAGCCGGTGCTCCCGGGGAGTGACCGCTTGTTGCGGGCCTCCTTGCTGCGGGCGGCGAGCAGCGCGTCCTCGGGGTAGCCGACCTCTTCGAGGGTGAGGCCGTGCGGCCGCACGACGTGGACGGCCGAGTCGCGGACGCCGGCGGCGAGCACCCTGCCGGGCCAGTCGACCGGCCGGTGGCCGTCGCCGACGAAGAGCAGGGCGCCGACGAGCGAGCGGACCATGTTGTGGCAGAAGGCGTCCGCCTTCACGGTCGCCTCCAGGATCCCGTCGTCCCGCCGCTCCCAGCGCAGCACCTGCAGCGTGCGGATGGTGGTGGCACCTTCGCGCTTCTTGCAGTACGCGGCGAAGTCGTGCTCGCCGACGAGCGCGGTGGCGGCCTCGTTCATGGCGTCCATGTCGAGGGCCCAGTCGTGCCACAGCACGTGGCCGCGGAGCAGCGGGTCGACGCCGCCGGGGTTGTCGGTGACGCGGTAGGCGTAGCGGCGCCAGACGGCGGAGAACCGCGCGTTGAAGCCGGCGGGGGCCTCTTCCACGGACCAGACCCGCACGTCGTGCGAGAGCCGCCCGGCGAGCCGCCGGAGCAGCTTGTCCCGGTGCTCGGCCCACAGCTCCACGGGCAGGTCGACATGGGCGACCTGGCCGCGCGCGTGCACCCCGGCGTCGGTCCGGCCGGCGACGGTCAGCTCGTACGTCTCCTTGGACCGGGTCACGGTCCGCAGGGCGTCCTCGATCTCTCCCTGTACGGTCCGCTGCCCCTGGGCCTGCTTGGCCCACCCGGAGAAGTCCTTGCCGTCGTACGAAAGGTCAAGCCGAACCCGTACGAACCCGTCCTGCACGTCATCGCTCACGCGGAGATCCTCTCAAACACACGGGAACGGGCCCGCACCCCAGGGGGTACGGGCCCGCTCACGAGAAACGTACGAAAAACGCTTACGCGTCCTTCGCCTCGTCCTCGGTCGCCTCGACGGCGGCGGCCTCGTCGGCCTCCTTGACGGCGCGCTTGGTGGCGGCCTCGGCCTCGGCAACGGTCGCCTTCTTGGCGATCTCGCCCTCGACCAGCTCGATCACGGCCATCGGGGCGTTGTCGCCACGACGGTTGCCGATCTTGGTGATGCGGGTGTAGCCACCCGGACGCTCCGAGTAACGCGGGGCGATCTCGGTGAAGAGGGTGTGGACGACGCCCTTGTCGGTGATCGTCTGCAGCACCAGGCGACGGTTGTGGATGTCGCCCTTCTTCGCCTTGGTGATCAGGCGCTCGGCGACCGGACGCAGGCGACGGGCCTTGGCCTCGGTCGTGGTGATGCGGCCGTGCTCGAAGAGCGACTTCGCCAGGTTGGCGAGGAGCAGCTTCTCGTGCGCGGCGGAACCGCCGAGGCGGGCACCCTTCGCGGGACGCGGCATGGTGTTTCTCCTTGTGATCTGCACCGGCCGTATGAGGTACCGATGTCAGTGTCCGAGCGGGCGGTCACCCGTCGGAGACCCCGCGCCCCGGTCAGGGGCGCGGGGAACTGCGCGGCCGGCCGAAGCCGGCCCGCAGCCAAATCTGGACCGTCGGTCCCGAGCTCTTAGTACTGCTCGGTCTCGACGAAGCCGGCGTCCGCGTCGTCGTCGGCGCCGAAGGCGTCCGCGGCGGCCGTCGGGTCGAATCCGGGCGGCGAGTCCTTCAGCGCGAGGCCCATACCGGCCAGCTTCGCCTTGACCTCGTCGATCGACTTCGCACCGAAGTTGCGGATGTCGAGCAGGTCGGCCTCGGAACGGGCGACGAGCTCACCCACGGAGTGGATGCCCTCACGCTTGAGGCAGTTGTACGAACGAACGGTGAGCTCGAGCTCCTCGATCGGCAGCGCGAGGTCGGCGGCGAGGGCGGCGTCCGTCGGGGACGGGCCCATGTCGATGCCCTCGGCGTCGATGTTGAGCTCGCGCGCGAGACCGAACAGCTCGACGAGCGTCTTGCCGGCCGAAGCCATGGCGTCACGGGGACGCATGGCCTGCTTGGTCTCGACGTCGACGATGAGCTTGTCGAAGTCGGTGCGCTGCTCGACTCGGGTCGCCTCGACCTTGTAGGTGACCTTCAGCACGGGGCTGTAGATGGAGTCGACCGGGATACGGCCGATCTCCTGGCCGACCTGCTTGTTCTGGACGGCGGAGACGTAGCCGCGACCGCGCTCGACGGTCAGCTCCATCTCCAGCTTGCCCTTGGCGTTCAGGGTCGCCAGAACGAGGTCGGGGTTGTGCACCTCGACACCGGCCGGGGGCGCGATGTCGGCGGCGGTGACCAGACCCGGGCCCTGCTTGCGCAGGTACATCACGACCGGCTCGTCGTGCTCCGAGGAGACGACCAGCTGCTTGATGTTGAGGATGAGGTCGGTGACGTCCTCCTTGACGCCCGGCACGGTGGTGAACTCGTGCAGGACACCGTCGATGCGGATGCTGGTGACAGCGGCACCCGGGATCGAGGAGAGGAGGGTACGGCGGAGCGAGTTGCCGAGGGTGTAGCCGAAGCCCGGCTCCAGCGGCTCGATGACGAACCGGGAGCGGAACTCGTCGACGACCTCTTCGGTCAGCGACGGACGCTGAGCGATAAGCATGTCTGCGTTTCCTTCAGTCGTGGACGCCCACTATTTGACGTCCGACGGCCACCGGGCGGAGCCCGATGGTGTAACAGCTATAAGGGTACGGGCGGTACGGCCCCGGAAGGGGACGCACCGCCCGAAAGTCCTGCTCAAGCAGCCCGTGCGTCAGACGCGGCGGCGCTTGGGGGGACGGCAGCCGTTGTGCGGCGTGGGGGTGACGTCCTGGATCGAACCGACCTCGAGGCCCGTGGCCTGGAGGGAGCGGATCGCGGTCTCACGGCCGGAGCCGGGACCCTTGACGAAGACGTCGACCTTGCGCATGCCGTGCTCCTGCGCGCGGCGGGCGGCCGACTCGGCGGCCATCTGCGCGGCGAAGGGGGTGGACTTGCGCGAGCCCTTGAAGCCGACGTGGCCGGCGGAGGCCCAGGAGATCACGTTGCCCGAGGGGTCCGTGATCGAGACGATCGTGTTGTTGAACGTGCTCTTGATGTGCGCGTGGCCGTGAGCGACGTTCTTCTTTTCCTTGCGGCGCACCTTCTTGGCAGCGCCCTGACGACCCTTGGGGGGCATCTAAATCTCCTACGGGAGGTGGTCGGTCCTACAGCGAAGACCGTCTGGTCAAGCGTCCGCTGAGGACTACTTCTTGCCCGGCTTCTTCTTACCGGCGATGGCGCGACGCGGGCCCTTGCGGGTACGAGCGTTCGTGCTGGTGCGCTGGCCGCGGACGGGCAGGCCACGACGGTGGCGGAGGCCCTGGTAGCAGCCGATCTCGACCTTGCGGCGGATGTCGGCGGCGATCTCGCGGCGGAGGTCACCCTCGGTCTGGAGGTTGGCGTCCACGTACTCGCGGATCTTGACGAGGTCTTCCTCGGCAAGGTCGCGGACACGGGTGGACGGGTTCACGCCGGTCGCGGCGAGGATCTCCTCGGACCGGGTACGCCCGATGCCGAAGACGTAGGTGAGTGCGACCACCACACGCTTTTCGCGCGGGATGTCAACACCGGAAACGCGTGCCATTCAATGGCTCCTGTGTTCTCGGGGGTCTGCTGCAGAACCGTTCCCGGCTGCCGTATGAGGTACAGGTCGGGTCCCCGGCCCCCGCCGGAGGTGCCGTCAACCGTGGGACACGGTCGGACGGGCTCTGCGTATGTACGTATTGCTATGCGTCGCGCGAAGAACTGCGAAATGCAGGTCGGTCGGCGTGCGTCAGCCCTGGCGCTGCTTGTGGCGCAGGTTGTCGCAGATGACCATGACCCGGCCGTGACGGCGGATCACCTTGCACTTGTCGCAGATCTTCTTGACGCTCGGCTTGACCTTCATGGGATGTGAGGTTCTCCGGGTCAGTGCCACCACCCGCGCGGAGGCGGGTACGGCAAGATCTACTTGTACCGGTAGACGATCCGGCCACGCGTCAGGTCGTACGGAGAGAGCTCCACGACGACCCGGTCGTCCGGGAGGATTCGGATGTAGTGCATCCGCATCTTGCCGGAGATGTGCGCGAGGACCTTGTGACCGTTCTGGAGCTCCACCTTGAACATGGCGTTCGGGAGGGACTCGATCACGGTGCCCTCGATTTCGATGGCACCTTGCTTCTTGGCCACGCTTCGCCTTTCGAATCGGCTACCTTGATCGACTCTCGCCGCCGGGTGCGGACACACGGGTACACGAGAGCCGACGCATCAGTCTACGTCAGGCCCCAGGAAAAGACGAATCGGGAAGTCTGCCCACCGTAGAAGATCATTACGCGAGAACCGAATCCGCTACGCCGGCGGGACACCATCCCCGACGCAGCCCTCGCGGGCTCGGCGCCCGGGGGCGCCTCACAGGCTACGCCAGCGGGTCCGGCGCCGCCGTGACGCCCAGCTCCGCCAGCTTCGCCTTGCCGCCGTCGACCGCCGTCAGGACGAGGGGGCCCTCCTCGGTGAGGGCGATGGAGTGCTCCCAGTGGGAGGACCAGGTGCCGTCGGTCGTGATGACCGTCCAGTCGTCCTTCAGGACCTCCGTGTGCGGGGTGCCCAGGGAGACCATCGGCTCGATCGCCAGGCAGAGGCCGGGGACCAGCTTCGGGCCCTTGCCGCGCTTGCGGGAGACGTAGTTCAGCAGGTGCGGGTCCATGTGCATCTCGGTGCCGATGCCGTGGCCGCCGTAGTCCTCGATGATCCCGTACCGGCCCAGGCTGTGGTCGCCCACGGCCGGCCGCGGCTGCCGCTTGATGTACGTCTCGATCGCCTTCGAGATGTCCACCAGCCGGTTGCCGAGCTTCATGGCAGCGATGCCCGCCCACATCGACTCCTCGGTCACCCGGGAGAGCTCCACGAGCTCCGGCGCGTGCCCGGTGCCCACGAAGGCCGTGTAGGCCGCGTCACCGTGCCAGCCGTCCACGATCGCGCCGCAGTCGATGGAGATGATGTCGCCGTCCTTGAGGACGGTCTTCTCGTCGGGGATGCCGTGGACGACGACCTCGTTCACCGAGGTGCAGATCGTCGCGGGGAAGCCGCCGTAGCCGAGGAAGTTCGACTTCGCCCCGTGGTCGGCGATGACCTTCCGCGCGACCTCGTCGAGGTCCTTCGTCGTGGCGCCCGGCACGGCCGCCTCGCGAGTCGCCGCGTGGATGGCGGCGACGACCAGCCCCGCCTCGCGCATCTTCGCGATCTGCTCGGGGGTCTTGATCTGCACCATCGTGGCCGCGGCCTTTCCATCGAGTACGGGGAACAGAACAACGATACGGCCGCGACGCCCCCGAGGGGCACCGCGGCCGTATCGAACGAACCAGGGGTTACTTCTTGAGCGCGGCCATCGCCTTGGCGGTGACCTCGTCCACCTTGCCGAGCGCCGAGATCGTCTCGACCAGGTTCTGCGCCCGGTAGTAGTCGATGATCGGCTCGGTCTCCGTGTGGTAGACCGACAGGCGCTTGCGGACGGTCTCCTCCGTGTCGTCGTCGCGCTGGTACAGCTCGCCGCCGCAGACGTCGCAGACGCCCTGGGTCTTCGGAGCGTTGTACGTCACGTGGAAGACGTGCGCGGAGTCCTTGCGGCAGATGCGGCGACCCGCGATCCGCTTCACGACCTCGTCCTCGGGGACCTCAAGGTCCAGGACCGCGTCCAGCTCGATGCCGTCGGCCTTGAGGAAGGCGTCCAGAGCCTGGGCCTGGGCCACGTTCCGCGGGAACCCGTCGAGCAGGAAGCCGCCCTCGGCGTCCGCCTGGCGCATCCGGTCCTCGGCCATCCCGATCGTCACGGAGTCCGGCACGAGCTGGCCGGCCTTCATGTACGACTGCGCCTCTACGCCCAGCGGCGTGCCCTGCGAGATGTTGGCACGGAACAGGTCGCCCGTAGAGATGTGCGGGATGCCCAGGTTCTTGGCGAGGTACGCGGCCTGCGTGCCCTTGCCCGCACCGGGCGGTCCGACGAGGACGATTCGCATCAGCGGAGGAACCCTTCGTAATTGCGCTGCTGGAGCTGGCTCTCGATCTGCTTCACGGTCTCCAGCCCCACACCCACGATGATGAGGATGCTCGTCCCACCGAAGGGGAAGTTGGCATTGGCGCCACCGAAGCCTGCCAACGCCATCGTCGGCACAAGAGCGATCAGACCCAAGTACAGCGAGCCCGGCCAAGTGATCCGGTTGAGCACGTAGCTCAGATACTCGGCAGTAGGTCGACCAGCCCGGATACCCGGGATGAAGCCACCATACTTCTTCATGTTGTCCGCAACTTCCTCGGGGTTGAACGAGATCGCCACGTAGAAGAAGGCGAAGAACACGATCAGGAGGAAGTACGCGGCGATGTAATACGGGTGGTCACCCTTGACGAAGTGGGCTTCGATCCAGGTCTTCCACCCTGCGGTGGAGTTCGAGAACTGCGCGATCAAGGCCGGGATGTAGAGCAGCGACGACGCGAAGATGACAGGAATCACACCGGCCTGGTTCACCTTCAAAGGGATGTAAGTGGACGTACCGCCGTAGGAGCGCCGGCCGATCATGCGCTTCGCGTACTGCACCGGGATACGTCGCTGGGCCTGCTCGACGAAGACCACGAGGGCCACCATCACGAAGCCGATGAGGATGACGACACCGAACTCGATCCAGCCCTGGGCGAGCTTGCCGCTCTTCTTGATGGCCCACAGGGCGCCCGGGAAGCCGGCCGCGATCGAGATGAACATCAGGATCGACATGCCGTTGCCGATGCCACGGTCGGTGATGAGCTCACCGAGCCACATGACCACGCCCGTACCCGCGGTCATCGTGATGACCATCGTGGCGATGGTGAAGATCGACTGGTCCGGCACGACCTGGTCGGCGACGATGCAGCCGCTGAAGAGCGCACCGCTCTTGGCGGTCGCGACGAGACCGGTGCCCTGGAGGATGGCGAGTGCCACGGTCAGGTACCGGGTGTACTGCGTGATCTTGGCAGTACCGGCCTGACCCTCCTTCTTGAGGGCTTCGAGGCGCGGGATGACGACGGTCAGCAGCTGCAGGATGATGCTCGCCGTGATGTACGGCATGATGCCGAGCGCGAAGATGGTGATCTGCAGCAGCGCTCCGCCACTGAACATGTTGACCAGGCCGAACAGGCTGTTGTTGCCCTCGCTGGCCTGCTTGACACACTGCTGGACGGCCTCGTAGCTGACGCCGGG
Source organism: Streptomyces sp. NPDC044003 (assembly GCF_056435185.1). Classification (NCBI taxonomy): domain Bacteria; kingdom Bacillati; phylum Actinomycetota; class Actinomycetes; order Kitasatosporales; family Streptomycetaceae; genus Streptomyces; species Streptomyces sp. NPDC044003. Next base: position 1,091,506 of record NZ_JBWKFA010000001.1, read on the forward strand.
GACCGGGATGTGGGCCCCGAGGCGGTACAGCACGATGATGGCGAGCGTGAAGAGCAGCTTCTTGCGCAGGTCGGGCGTCTTGAACGCCCGGGCGAACGCGGTGAGCACGGTGCCTCCTGCGACCCCCGCGCTATGCGTCAAGGGTGACGGTCTTGAGGTTCGACGATTGGTTATCGGTCATCAATCCCGTGCGGGCATACCGCACGGAGTCTAGACAGTGCACGCCACCTTACCGGCGACCATGCCCCCCTAGGAACGACCAACCGGGGATGCCCCTTTTGAGAGGCGTCCCCGGCCGAGAACCGGCCTCCCGGACCCGGGCATCGGCCTTGCTCGAAGTCACCACTTCCGGGGGAACTCCCGTGAAGGCGTCACTCTCCGTCGCAGGCACCGCTTCGCGATGACGTTCGAAGGGCGGGAGTCCTGCGCGACCGGGGAGGGTGGGGTGCTTCGGCCCCCGTGAGGTGCCCCTGGACCGCCACGAAGGCCACCGGCGCGCGCCGCCGCCGAGAGCCGGCTCCCGGCCGGTCTCGAGGCCCGGGGCCCCGCCTCGCCTCGCCTCGCCTCGCCAGCAGCCTGATCCCCCGGCGCACGAAAAAGCCCGGCCGGCTCCCCCGTGGGGGAACCGGCCGGGCTTTTCAGCTGTCGACCGAAGCTCAGACGAGCTCGGTGACGGTGCCGCCGGCGGCGGCAATCTTCTCCTTGGCGGAGCCGGAGACGGCGTCGACCGTCACCTGCAGCGCCACGGAGACCTCGCCCTGGCCCAGGACCTTGACGAGCTGGTTCTTGCGAACGGCACCCTTGGCGACCAGGTCGGCCACCGTGACCTCGCCACCCTGCGGGTAGAGCGCGGTGAGCTTGTCCAGGTTCACGACCTGATACTCGGTGCGGAAGGGGTTCTTGAAGCCCTTCAGCTTCGGAAGACGCATGTGGAGGGGCATCTGGCCACCCTCGAAGCGCTCCGGAACCTGGTAACGGGCCTTCGTACCCTTCGTACCACGACCGGCCGTCTTACCCTTGGACGCCTCACCACGACCCACACGGGTCTTGGCGGTCTTCGCGCCCGGGGCGGGACGGAGGTTGTGGGCCTTCAGCGGGCTGTTCTCCGCCATGTCAGTCAACCTCCTCGACCGTCACGAGGTGGCGGACGGTGTGCACCATGCCGCGGAACTCGGGGCGGTCCTCCTTGACAACCACGTCGTTGACCTTCTTGAGGCCGAGCGAGCGCAGGGTGTCGCGGTGGTTCTGCTTGCTGCCGATGTACGACTTCGTCTGCGTGACCTTGAGGCGAGCCATTACGCACCCGCCCCAGCACGCGCACGGAGCAGAGCCGCGGGAGCGACGTCCTCGAGCGGCAGACCACGGCGAGCCGCGATCTCCTCGGGACGCTGCAGGCCCTTGAGGGCCTCCACGGTCGCGTGCACGATGTTGATCGCGTTGTCGGAGCCGAGCGACTTCGACAGGATGTCGTGAACGCCGGCGCACTCGAGCACGGCGCGCACCGGGCCACCGGCGATAACACCGGTACCGGGGGAAGCCGGCTTGAGCAGGACGACGCCCGCGGCCTTCTCGCCCTGGATCGGGTGAGGGATGGTGCCCTGGATGCGGGGAACCTTGAAGAAGTTCTTCTTGGCTTCCTCGACGCCCTTGGCGATGGCCGCGGGAACTTCCTTGGCCTTGCCGTAACCGACACCTACGGTGCCGTCACCGTCACCCACCACGACGAGCGCGGTGAAGCTGAAGCGACGACCACCCTTGACAACCTTGGCGACGCGGTTGATCGCGACAACGCGCTCAACGTACGCGGTCTTCTCGGCGGCAGCGCCACCGTCGCGACCCTTCCGGTCCCGCCGCTCGCCGCCACCGGCACCGCTGCCGCGGCGCTGGGGTCCAGCCATTGGATTACCTCTCTCTGTTACGTCCGTTAGTCCCGGAACCGGGGCTTAGAACTTCAGCCCGGCTTCGCGGGCGGCGTCAGCCAGAGCGGCAATGCGCCCGGCGTACCTGTTGCCACCACGGTCGAACACGACAGCCTCGACGCCAGCGGCCTTGGCGCGCTCGGCGACGAGAGCGCCGACCTGCTTGGCCTGCGCGGACTTGTCACCCTCGCCGCCGCGGATCGACGCGTCCAGGTTCGACGCGGACGCAAGGGTGTGACCCTTGAGGTCGTCGATGACCTGAGCGGTGATACCGCGGTTGGAACGCGTCACGACGAGGCGCGGACGCTCCGCCGTACCCGACACGTTCTTGCGGATGCGGATGTGGCGGCGGGCCTTGGCGGCACGCTTGTAAGCGTCGCCCTTGGCGATCTTCACACCGTATGCCATGGCTTACTTACCAGCCTTTCCGACCTTGCGGCGGATGACCTCGCCGGCGTACTTGACGCCCTTGGCCTTGTACGGGTCGGGCTTCCGCAGCTTGCGGATGTTCGCCGCGACCTCGCCGACCTTCTGCTTGTCGATGCCCTCGACCGAGAACTTGGTCGGCGACTCGACCTTGAACGAGATGCCCTCGGGCGCCTCGATCAGGATCGGGTGGCTGTAGCCGAGCTGGAACTCCAGAGCGGAGCCCTTCGCGGCCACGCGGTAACCGACACCGCTGATCTCGAGCGCCTTCACGTAACCCTGGGTCACACCGGTGATCATGTTGGCCACCAGCGTGCGGGACAGGCCGTGAAGGGCCTTGTTCTGACGCTCGTCGTTCGGACGGGTGACGTTGAGAACGCCGTCCTCGCCCTTAACGATCTCGATCGGCGCGGCGACGGTGTGGTTCAGGGTGCCCTTGGAACCCTTCACCGTGACCGTGCGGCCCTCGATGGTGACGTCCACGCCGGCGGGAACCTGGATAGGCAGCTTGCCAATACGCGACATTAGCTATTCCTCCGTTCCCGACTACCAGACGTAGGCGAGGACTTCCCCACCTACGCCCTTCTTGCCCGCCTGCTGGCCGGTCAGGAGGCCGTGGGACGTGGAGATGATCGCCACGCCCAGGCCGCCGAGAACCTTCGGCAGACTGGTGGACTTCGCGTAAACCCGGAGACCGGGCTTCGAGATCCGCTTGATGCCCGCGATGGAGCGCTCACGGTTCGGACCGAACTTGAGCTCGAGGACGAGGTTCTTGCCGACCTCGGCGTCCTCGACCTTCCAGCCCGTGATGAAGCCCTCCTGCTGGAGGATTTCCGCGATGTGAGACTTGATCTTGCTGTGCGGCATCGTCACGGAGTCGTGGTATGCCGAGTTCGCGTTACGCAGACGAGTCAGCATGTCCGCGATCGGATCAGTCATGGTCATGAATTGGCCTTCGGCCTCTCTCGCCGTGGTTTCCGGTGCGCCATCCCTCTCCCCACACTGGGGCGGGACGGGTGCGGCGCGGGGACCTACGGCGTAGTAAGTCGTAAGGGCGGCGAACGCCCAACCCTCCTAGCCTAAGCCATGGAGGGGTGGGCATCCGCCATACCCAATGCTTACCGAGAGACTCCGGTCATCCCAACTAAGGGATTACCAGGAGCTCTTGGTCACGCCCGGCAGCTCGCCACGGTGAGCCATCTCACGGAGGCACACGCGGCACAGGCCGAACTTGCGGTACACGGAGTGGGGACGACCACAACGCTGGCAGCGCGTGTAGCCACGCACGCCGAACTTGGGCTTGCGAGCAGCCTTCGCGATGAGAGCCTTCTTCGCCATCTCGCTTACGCCTCCTTGAAGGGGAAGCCGAGGTGACGCAGAAGGGCACGGCCCTCGTCGTCGTTGGTCGCCGTGGTCACCACGGTGATGTCCATACCCCGGACACGGTCGATCTTGTCCTGGTCGATCTCGTGGAACATGACCTGCTCCGTGAGACCGAAGGTGTAGTTGCCACGCCCGTCGAACTGCTTGGGGGACAGACCACGGAAGTCGCGGATGCGCGGAAGCGCGAGCGACAGGGTGCGGTCCAGGAACTCCCACATGCGGTCGCCACGGAGGGTGACGTGCGCACCGATCGGCTGGCCCTCACGCAGCTTGAACTGCGCGATGGACTTACGAGCCTTGGTGACGGCCGGCTTCTGGCCGGTGATCGTGGTGAGGTCACGGACGGCACCGTCCATGAGCTTCGAGTCACGGGCGGCGTCGCCGACACCCATGTTGACCACGATCTTCACGAGGCCGGGAACCTGCATGACGTTCTCGTACGAGAACTCCTCACGCAGCTTGCCCGCGATCTCCTCGCGGTACTTCGTCTTGAGACGCGGAGTGGTGGTAGCCATCAGATGTCCTCACCCGTCCGCTTGGCAACGCGGATCTTGTTGCCCTCGTCGTCGAAGCGGTAACCGACACGCGTGACGACCTTCTTGCCGTCCTTCTCCACGACCAGCTGGACGTTGGAGACGTGGACCGGAGCCTCGGTCGTGACGATGCCACCGGCCTGCGACGGGCCGGCCTTGGTGTGCTTCTTGACCCGGTTGACACCCTCGACGAGGACGCGGTTCTCGCGGGGGAAGGCCGTGATGACCTTGCCCTGCTTGCCCTTGTCCTTACCGGTGATGACCTGGACCAGGTCGCCCTTCTTGATCTTCATGCTTACAGCACCTCCGGCGCGAGCGAGATGATCTTCATGAACTTCTTCTCGCGCAGCTCACGGCCGACCGGGCCGAAGATACGGGTGCCACGAGGGTCGCCGTCGTTCTTGAGAATGACAGCGGCGTTCTCGTCGAAGCGGATGTACGAGCCGTCCTGGCGGCGGCGCTCCTTGACGGTGCGAACGATGACCGCCTTGACGACGTCACCCTTCTTCACGTTGCCACCGGGGATCGCGTCCTTGACGGTGGCGACGATGACGTCACCGATGCCCGCGTAGCGGCGACCGGAGCCACCGAGAACACGGATGCAAAGGATCTCCTTGGCACCAGTGTTGTCGGCGACACGCAGTCGCGACTCCTGCTGGATCACGTCTATCTCCTGATTTGTCTGCCGGTTCCCGGCGGGGTTGCGCCATAGGAATGGCGCAACCCCACCGAGCCTGGCGGAACTGACCTAAGGGAAACCCCTCAGGTAATTACTTGGCCTTCTCGAGGATCTCGACGACGCGCCAGTGCTTCGTCGACGACAGCTTCCGGGTCTCCATCAGGAGGACGCGGTCGCCGATGCCGGCAGCGTTCTGCTCGTCGTGAGCCTTGAGCTTGTTCGTACGGCGGATGACCTTGCCGTACAGCGCGTGCTTGACGCGGTCCTCGACAGCGACGACGACGGTCTTGTCCATCTTGTCGCTGACGACCAGGCCCTCGCGGACCTTGCGAGCGTTGCGCTCGGTCTTCTCAGTCACGTTGCTCTCGCTCATCAGACGTTCTCCACCGTCTCGATGCCCAGCTCACGCTCGCGCATCAGGGTGTAGATCCGGGCGATGTCCTTACGGACGGACTTGAGCCGACCGTGGTTCTCGAGCTGGCCCGTCGCCGCCTGGAAGCGGAGGTTGAACAGCTCTTCCTTGGCCTCGCGGAGCTTGTTGAGAAGCTCCTCGTTGCCCAGCTCGCGCAGCTCGGACGCCTTGGTACCGGCCGACATCACAGCTCACCTGCTTCGCGCTTCACGATCTTGCACTTCATCGGCAGCTTGTGGGCCGCACGGGTCAGGGCCTCGCGCGCGATCTTCTCGTTCGGGTAGGACAGTTCGAACATCACCCGACCCGGCTTGACGTTCGCGATCCACCACTCCGGAGAACCCTTACCGGAACCCATGCGGGTCTCGGCAGGCTTCTTCGTCAGCGGGCGGTCCGGGTAGATGTTGATCCAGACCTTGCCGCCACGCTTGATGTGGCGGGTCATCGCGATACGAGCCGCCTCGATCTGGCGGTTGGTCACGTAAGCCGGCGTGAGGGCCTGAATGCCGTACTCGCCGAACGCAACCTGCGTACCACCCTTGCTCGCGCCGGAGCGCTTCGGGTGGTGCTGCTTGCGGTGCTTGACCCTACGGGGGATCAGCATGTCGGTCAGGCCTCCGTTCCGGTGCTCTCAGCCGGAGCAGCGGCGGCGGCGTCGGCCTTGGGGGCCTCGGCGGCCGGAGCCGACTGCTGCGGCTTGCGGCCGCGGCCGCCACGCTCGCCACCACGGCCACCACGGCCGGCCGGGCGGTCGCCAGCGCCGGCACCACGGGCCGGGCGGTTGCCCGCACGGGCCGCAGCGTTCTCGGCGCGGACCTCGGCGATGTTCTTGACGTCGCCCTTGTAGATCCAGACCTTGACGCCAATGCGACCGAAGGTCGTCTTGGCCTCGAAGAAGCCGTAGTCCACGTTCGCGCGGAGCGTGTGCAGCGGCACACGACCCTCGCGGTAGAACTCCGAGCGGGACATCTCGGCGCCGCCGAGACGACCGCCACACTGGATCTTGATGCCCTTGGCGCCGGCCTTCATCGTGCCCTGCATGCTCTTACGCATGGCGCGACGGAAGGAGACGCGGGAGGAGAGCTGCTCGGCAACGGCCTGAGCGACCAGCTGAGCGTCCATCTCGGGGTTCTTGACCTCGAGGATGTTCAGCTGGACCTGCTTGCCCGTGAGCTTCTCGAGGTCACCGCGGATGCGGTCGGCCTCGGCGCCACGGCGGCCGATGACGATGCCGGGACGCGCGGTGTGGATGTCCACCCGCACGCGGTCACGGGTGCGCTCGATCTCAACCTTCGAGATGCCGGCGCGCTCCATGCCGGACGTCATCATCCGACGGATGGCGACGTCTTCCTTGACGTAGTCCTTGTACAGCTTGTCGGCGTACCACCGGGACTTGAAGTCCGTGGTGATGCCGAGCCGGAACCCATGCGGGTTAACCTTCTGGCCCATTACCGGGTTCCTTCCTTGCTGCTGACGACCACGGTGATGTGGCTGGTCCGCTTACGGATCCGGTAGGCACGGCCCTGGGCACGCGGACGGAACCGCTTCAGGGTCGGGCCCTCATCCACGTACGCCTCGCTGATGACCAGCGAAGAGGCGTCGGTGTGGTCGTAGTTGTGCGCGGCGTTGGCGATGGCGCTGTCAAGCACCTTGCCAACCGGCACGCTCGCGGCCTGCGGGGCGAAACGCAGGACCGCCTGAGCCTCCGTGGCATCCATGCCACGGATAAGGTCCACCACGCGGCGGGCCTTCATGGGCGTGACGCGGATGTACCGCGCCTGGGCCCTGGCTTCCATGGTTGTCCTTCCAGTGTCTGTCATGGTCATTCCACCCCGCTACTAGCGGCGCTTCGACTTCCGGTCGTCCTTCACGTGACCCCGGAAGGTGCGCGTCGGCGAGAACTCGCCGAGCTTGTGGCCGACCATCGACTCGGTGACAAACACCGGAATGTGGGTCTTGCCGTTGTGCACCGCGATCGTGTGGCCGAGCATGGCCGGGATGATCATCGAGCGACGGGACCAGGTCTTGATGACGTTCTTGGTACCGGCTTCGTTCTGGGCGTCCACCTTCTTGACGAGGTGGCCGTCGACGAAGGGTCCCTTCTTGAGACTGCGCGGCATCTAAACCCGCTCCTAGCGCTTCTTGTTCGTCTTGCGGCGGCGGACGATGTACTTGCTCGAAGCCTTCTTCGGCGAGCGAGTACGACCCTCCTTCTGACCCCACGGGGAGACCGGGTGGCGACCACCGGAGGTCTTGCCCTCACCACCACCGTGCGGGTGGTCGACCGGGTTCATCGCCACACCGCGGACGGTCGGGCGAACGCCAAGCCAGCGCTTACGGCCGGCCTTGCCCCAGTTGATGTTCGACTGCTCGGCGTTGCCGACCTCGCCGATGGTGGCGCGGCAGCGGGCGTCGACGAGACGGATCTCACCGGACGGCATACGAAGGTGGGCCATCGTGCCCTCCTTCGCCAGCAGCTGCACGGAGGCACCAGCGGAGCGCGCGAACTTGGCGCCGCCACCGGGACGGAGCTCGATCGCGTGGATCGTGGTACCGACCGGGATGTTGCGGAGCGCCAGGTTGTTGCCGGGCTTGATGTCCGCGCCCGGGCCGTTCTCGACGCGGTCGCCCTGGGTCAGACCCTTGGGGGCGATGATGTAGCGCTTCTCGCCGTCCAGGTAGTGGAGCAGCGCGATGCGCGCGGTGCGGTTGGGGTCGTACTCGATGTGAGCGACCTTGGCCGGCACGCCGTCCTTGTCGTGACGACGGAAGTCGATCACGCGGTAGGCGCGCTTGTGTCCGCCACCCTGGTGGCGAACGGTGATCCGACCGGTGTTGTTACGGCCGCCCTTGCTGTGCAGGGGGCGAACCAGCGACTTCTCCGGCGTGGACCGCGTGATCTCGACGAAGTCGGCTACGGAGGAGCCACGACGGCCCGGCGTAGTCGGCTTGTACTTGCGGATTCCCATTTCTCAGTCCTCGTCCGATTCCGGACGATCCAGACCGCCGTTAGGCGGTCGGACCGCCGAAGATGTCGATACGGTTGCCCTCAGCAAGGGTCACGATGGCGCGCTTGGTGTCCTTGCGCTTGCCGAAACCGGCCTTGGTGCGCTTGCGCTTACCCTGGCGGTTGATCGTGTTGACCCCGGTGACCTTGACCGAGAAGACCGCCTCGACGGCCTGCTTGATCTGGGTCTTGTTGGAGCCAGGCGCGACGATGAACGTGTACTTGTTCTCGTCCAGCAGGGCGTAGCTCTTCTCCGAGACGACCGGCTTGACGAGAATGTCGCGCGGGTCCGAGAAGGTCTTGCTGGTGACGACGGCCTCAGTCATCAGGCGTCGCTCCCTTCGGTCTCAGCGGTCTGGGGGCCAGACACGAAGGACTCGAGGGCGGCCTGGGTGAAGACCACGTCGTCGGAGACGATCACGTCGTACGTGTTGAGCTGGCCCGGCTCCAGGATGTGCACCTGGGGCAGGTTACGAGCGGACAGCCACGCGGCCTCGTCGGAGCGCTCGACGACCAGGAGCAGGTTCTTGCGCTCCGAGATCTTGCCGAACAGCGTCTTCGCGGCCTTGGTGGAGATGCCACCCTCGACCACGCCGGTGACGACGTGGATGCGGGAGTGGTTCGCGCGGTCCGAGAGGGCACCGCGGAGAGCGGCGGCCTTCATCTTCTTCGGCGTCCGCTGCGAGTAGTCACGCGGCTGCGGGCCGTGCACGACGCCACCACCGGCGAACTGCGGGGCGCGGGTCGAACCCTGACGGGCGCGGCCGGTGCCCTTCTGGCGGTAAGGCTTCTTGCCACCACCGCGGACTTCGCCACGGGTCTTGGTCTTGTGCGTGCCCTGACGGGCCGCGGCCAGCTGCGCGACGACGACCTGGTGGATCAGCGGGACGCTGACCTTGGCGCCGAAGATCTCCGCGGGGAGCTCGACGGTCCCGGCCTTGTCGCCAGACGGCGAAAGGATGTCAATGGTGCTCATCGGTTCCTCAAACCCCCTTGGCCGCGGTGCGGACCAGGACGAGGCCACCGTTGGGGCCGGGGACGGCGCCCTTGATGAGCAGCAGACCCTTCTCGGCGTCAACGGCGTGGACGGTCAGGTTCTGGGTGGTCACACGCTCGTTGCCCATGCGACCGGCCATGCGCATGCCCTTGAAGACACGGCCCGGGGTGGCGCAGCCACCGATCGAACCGGGCTTGCGGTGCACGCGGTGCGCACCGTGCGAGGCCTTGCCACCACGGAAGTTGTGGCGCTTCATCGCACCGGCGAAGCCCTTGCCCTTGCTCTTACCGGTGACGTCGACCTTCACGCCGGCCTCGAAGACCTCGGCGGTGATCTCCTGGCCGAGCGTGTACTCGGAGGCGTCAGCGGTGCGGAGCTCCACCAGGTGGCGGCGCGGGGTGACGTCGGCCTTGGCGAAGTGGCCCTTGAGGGGCTTGTTCACCTTGCGCGGGTCGATCTCGCCGAAGGCGATCTGGACCGACTCGTAGCCGTCGACGTCGTTCGTACGGACCTGGGTCACGACATTCGGGCCGGCCTTGACGACGGTCACCGGGACGACCCGGTTGTTCTCGTCCCAGACCTGCGTCATGCCGAGCTTCTCGCCCAGGATGCCCTTGATGTTCTTAGCCATCTCGCGCGCCCTCAGAGCTTGATCTCGATGTCGACACCGGCCGGCAGGTCGAGACGCATGAGCGAGTCAACCGTCTTCGGCGTGGGGTCGAGGATGTCGATGAGGCGCTTGTGCGTGCGCATCTCGAAGTGCTCGCGAGAGTCCTTGTACTTGTGCGGCGACTTGATGACGCAGTACACGTTCTTCTCAGTGGGCAGCGGCACCGGGCCCGCGACCGACGCACCAGTGCGGGTCACCGTCTCGACGATCTTCTTCGCCGAGGAGTCGATGACCTCGTGGTCGTAGGCCTTGAGCCGGATGCGGATCTTCTGTCCCGCCATGGCTACTAGTAGTCCTTTGTCTCGTAACGCTCTGGAACCCGGTGCGCTGTGCTTCCTGAGAAGCGCCGCCCTCCTCCGACCCACGCGGTCGGGCGTGTCGCGCTCCCTCTACGCAGAAATCCCTGAGGATTTCCCAACCAAGGGGGCACGGTCGCCATGACCGCAGTTCGGGGGTGAACACCCACCGGGTGCCTGGTCGGCACCCCGCTGACGCTTCCCAGAAGATTCCCGTACGTCCGCTCCTGAGAAGGAGCGACGAGTACTGTGGGACTCGCTTCCGGTCCTCCCGACGGGAGGCGCGCAGCATCGGCACTCAACCGAGCAACTTGGACAGTCTGCCATACGGGGCCTTCCGGCCGCCAATCGGGGGCGAAGACTGTACCCCACGTCACGTACACCCATGCGCCGGGGCGCATGCGCCTGACGCGCGCGCCCCCTCCCCCGCCCTCCAGGGCCGTCACCCCAAGCGCCGGGCCCGCTCCGTCAGATGGCGTCGCTCGGGCGCGCTGGTGGTGTGGCGGGCCGCCTCACGGTAGGCCGCGGCCGCCCCCTCCTTCTCGCCGAGGAGTTCGAGCAGATGGGCGCGGGTCGCGAGGAGGCGGTGGTTCCGGGCGAGCCGCCTGTCCGCCGCGAGCTCGTCGAGGAGCTCGAGACCGGCCCGCGGGCCGTGGACCATGGCGACGGCCACCGCGCGGTTGAGGGTGACCATCGGATTCGGCCCGGTGTGCTCCAGGAGCTCGTACAGGGCGAGGATCTGCAGCCAGTCCGTGGCCTCGGCGGAGCCGGCCTCGTCGTGCACGGCCGCGATCGCCGCCTGGAGCTGGTACGGGCCGACCCGGCCCTGCGGCAGGGTGCGGCTGATCAGCTCCACGCCCTCGGCGATCAGAGCGCCGTCCCAGCTCCCCCGGTCCTGCTCCGCGAGCGGTACGAGTTCCCCGTGCGGGCCCGTGCGGGCCGTGCGGCGGGCGTCGGTGAGGAGCATCAGCGCGAGCAGGCCCGCCGTCTCGGTGTCGTCGGGGACGAGCCGGTGCAGCATCCGGGCGAGCCGGATCGCCTCCGTGGACAGCTCGGGCGCGGTGAGCTCGTCGCCGCCGCTGGCCGTGTAGCCCTCGTTGAACACGAGGTACAACACGTGCCGCACCTCGGCGAGGCGGGCGGTGCGGTCCTCGCCCTCGGGCGGTGCGAGGGACAGCCCGCCTTCCCTGATCGCCTGCTTGGCCCGGCTGATCCGCTGCGCCATGGTCGGCTCGGGCACCAGGAAGGCGGCGGCGATCTGCGCCGTGGTGAGGCCGCCGACGGCGCGCAGGGTGAGCGCGATCCGGCTGGGCGGCGACAGGTCGGGGTGGCAGCAGAGGAACAGCAGGGACAGGGAGTCGTCCCGGTCGGTGTCCGGAGCATCGTCGGGGGCGTGCGCGAGGAGCGCGGAGTCCGGGGTCGCGAGCGCCACGGCGTCCTCGCGGCGCCGGCGCGCGGCCTCGCTGCGCACATGGTCGACGTACCTGCGCTGGGCGACGGTCAGCAGCCACGCGCGCGCGTGCTCGGGGACCCCCTCCTCCGGCCACTGCCGCGCCGCGGCGATCAGGGCCTCCTGGACGGCGTCCTCGCAGAGATCGAAGTCGCCGTACCGGCGCACGAGCGCGCCGAGGACCTGCGGCGCGCAGGCGCGCAGCAGGTCCTCGATCCCGTGCGCGCGGGTCACACGTCCGCCGCGGACTCGTGCAGGATCGGCCAGAGCTCGACGGGCTCGACGTCCGCGAAGGGCATGTCCGCGGCGATCTCCTGGGCCCGCTCCAGGCTGTCGCAGTCGAGCAGGTAGAAGCTGGCCAGGTACTCCTTGGTCTCCAGGTACGGGCCGTCGGTGACCGCGGGGGCCCCGCCCTCGCGCCGTACGAGCTGGGCGGCGGCCGCGTCGGCCAGGCCGTACGCGCCGATCAGCTCCCCGCTCTCCCGGTACCTGCGGTTGAAGGCCTCCTGCCGGGCGATCGCCTCGGGCCAGGCCTCGGCCGGGAAGGAGTCCCACTTGGCCTGGTTGCCGTAGATCATCGCGACGTACTTCATCTCGGGTGTCCTCCCCGTCCCGCCCGCCCCGGTGGCGCGCTGTCACCCTTCGGTCGGAACCAGGATCGTCCGCTCGACATCCGTCCGCACATTCCCGGAGATCCTTTTTCCGGAGATCCTCCCAGCGGCCCCGCCCGGCGCACAACCGGCTCACTCGCAAATCCGTCTTCCAGTCGACCGATTGAGCGAAAGGCCCTGTCGTGCACACTCCACCCCGTCGGCGGACGGTCCTCGCCGCCGCCCTCGCGGTCACCTCGGCCGTCGCCGGGTGTTCCGTACCGGAGCCACGCCGCACCGCGCCGACCGCCGATCCGGCGCCCGGCAAGCCGATCGACTCCGCGCGGACCCGGCGGGCGCTGCTCCTGCAGTTCTCCGCGCATCCGGACGACGACCTGTACTTCATGAACCCGGACACCCAGCGGCTGCTCGACGCGGGCGTCCCGCTCGTCTCCGTGTACGTGACGGCGGGCGAGCACACCGGCCGGAACCGGATCGCGGGGATGCCCGAGACTCCCCCGGACCGGGCGGCCTACTCCTCCGCCCGCCACCAGGGCCTGCGCCAGTCGTACGCGGTGGCGCTCGGCCTCCCGGCCTTCACCCCCTGGCGTCGGGAGGTCCTGACGCTCCCCGGCGGCCGGCGGGCCGAGGTCGACACCCTCGCGCACGGCACCCGCAGGATCGAACTGGTCTTCCTCAACCTGCCCATGCACGCCGGCCGCCGCTACATGGCCCTGCCCGCGCTCTGGCAGGACCGGGCCCTGGAGCTGCACACCCATCTGTCGGCCGGCTCCCCCGTCACCCGCGCCGACACCTACGACTACGACCGGCTGATCGACGTCCTCGTGGCGCTGCTCCGCCGCTACCGGCCGACGGTCGTGCACACCCTGGACCCGGACCCCGACATCCAGCTGAGCGAGGAGGCCACCCGGCAGCGGGACTCCGAGCAGCCGGGCTACTCGGACCACGGGGACCACACGGCGGTCGCCTCCTTCACCTGGTCCGCGCTGTGCCGCTGGGTCACCGACGCGGTACGGGACGGCGAGCCGATACCGGCCTTCACGACCACCGCCTTCCGCGGCTACTACAACCGGCACTGGCCGAAGAACCTCCCCCCGGCGGTGCTCAAGGAGAAGGCGGCCCGGCTCGTCCCGTACGGCGGGGACCCCTCCTGGCAGTGCGGGAACCCCTCGGGCTGCGGCGACTACGGCGTGAGCGGCGAGCGGCCGCTGACCAACCGCAAGGGCTGGGTGCGCTCCACGCACCACCGCTGGCCCGGCGCGGCCCCGGCGCTCGCCGAGGAGCCGGACGGCCGGCTCGCCGCGTACGGGGTGCTCGGGCTGCGCGCGGTCCGCTGGCGGGAGTCCGCGCCCGGTGTCTGGGGCGAGCCGGTGGACCTGGGCGGCGGCCCACTCACGCCGGCGCTCGGCTCGGCGGTCCTCTCCGACGGCCGGGTGCTGCTGCTCGGGGTGCGGTTCGCCGCGCTCGACGGGCACGGCGGGGCCAACCGGCGCGAGGTGGTGCTCCTGGAACAGCGCTCCCCCGGCGGCGGCTTCCTGGCCTGGCGGGGCCTGGGGAATCCGGAGCGCATCGACGACCGGGGCCGCCGGATCGGCGCCCCGGTGGCGGTGACGGCCCCCGACGGCCGGGTCCACCTCTTCGTACGGAACGCGGACAGGGGCGTCTCGACGCGGGTACGGGCGGCGGACGGCTCCTGGTCCCCGTGGCGGCCGCTCCCCGGCGACGCGGAGGTCCAGGACGGCCTGGCCGTCTCGACGGACCCGGCCGGCCGGGTGCATGTGTACGCGGCGGGGCGTGCGTCCGTACGGCACTGGGTGGACGGGGTCCCGCAGTCCGCTCCGCTGCCGCTCTCCGGGTCCACGGTGGCGAGCGCGGGCGGCGAGCTCTACTTCCGGGCGCCCGCGGCCGCGCGGCTGACCGGCCCGGCCGGCGACGCCGGTCTCAACGGGTACGGGGGCGTGGTCGCCGCCCGGTCCCCCGCGCTCGGCACCGTCCTGCTCGGCACGGACGAGAAGGGCCGCGTGGCCCTCAGGGCCGGCGGCAGACTCCGTACACAGAAGAAGGCGGCGGTCTCGACCGCGCTCCACGTGGACGCCCGGGGGGCGACCGTGGTCGGCCTCGGCGCGGACGGCCACCCGTGGAGCCGGCGACCGTAGGACATCCGAGAACGCGAGAAGGCCCCGCACCTTTCGGTGCGGGGCCTTCCCTTACTGCTCAGCAGCTCTTGCGAGCCACCAGGTCAGTTCAAGATCAGGCAGTGATCTTGACGACCTGGCCGGCGCCGACGGTCCGGCCACCCTCACGGATGGCGAACTTGAGGCCCTCCTCCATGGCGATGGGCTGGATCAGCTCAACGCTCATGGCGGTGTTGTCGCCCGGCATGACCATCTCGGTGCCCTCGGGGAGGGTCACGACGCCGGTCACGTCCGTGGTACGGAAGTAGAACTGCGGGCGGTAGTTGTTGAAGAACGGGGTGTGACGGCCACCCTCGTCCTTCGACAGGATGTAGGCCTGGGCCTCGAAGTTCGTGTGCGGCGTGACCGAACCCGGCTTGATGATGACCTGGCCGCGCTCGACGTCCTCGCGCTTGATGCCACGGAGGAGCAGACCGACGTTCTCACCGGCCTGGCCCTCGTCGAGCAGCTTGCGGAACATCTCGATGCCGGTGACCGTGGTGGTGGTCTTCTCCTGCTTGATGCCGATGATGTCAACGGTCTCGTTGACCTTCAGGACACCACGCTCGATACGACCGGTGACGACGGTGCCACGACCGGTGATCGTGAAGACGTCCTCGATCGGCATCAGGAACGGCTTGTCGACGTCACGCTCGGGCTGCGGGATCGACTCGTCGACGGCGTGCATGAGGCCGAGAAGCTTCTCGCCCCACTCCTTGTCGCCCTCGAGCGCCTTGAGCGCCGAGACGCGGACGACCGGCAGGTCGTCGCCCGGGAACTCGTACTCGGAGAGGAGCTCACGGACCTCGAGCTCGACGAGCTCCAGGATCTCCTCGTCGTCCACCATGTCGGCCTTGTTCAGGGCGACGACGATGTACGGAACGCCGACCTGGCGAGCAAGGAGGACGTGCTCCTTGGTCTGCGGCATCGGGCCGTCGGTGGCGGCGACCACGAGGATGGCGCCGTCCATCTGCGCGGCACCCGTGATCATGTTCTTGATGTAGTCAGCGTGACCGGGGCAGTCGACGTGCGCGTAGTGACGCGACTCCGTCTGGTACTCGACGTGCGCGATCGAGATGGTGATACCGCGCTGGCGCTCCTCGGGAGCCTTGTCGATCTGGTCGAAGGCCGAGGCCTCGTTCAGGTCCGGGTACGCGTCGTGCAGCACCTTGGTAATGGCGGCCGTGAGGGTCGTCTTACCGTGGTCGATGTGACCGATGGTACCGATGTTGACGTGCGGCTTAGTCCGCTCGAACTTTGCCTTCGCCACTGAATCCTCCTGCGGAGTGGTTCTGTACGCCTTGCTTCATCGGCGCCAGGTGATCTTTGCTGGGATGCCAGTAAACCGGGGCCCGATCCCTCGGGTTTCGGGGGGCTGAGCCCCGGCGACTGGTGTCAAGCCTAAAGCGTGAACTCGGGAGAGTTACTCGCCCTTGGCCTTCGCGATGATCTCCTCGGCGACGTTCCGCGGAACCTCGGCGTAGGAGTCGAACTGCATCGAGTAGCTTGCGCGACCCGAGGTCTTGCTGCGGAGGTCTCCGACGTAGCCGAACATCTCCGAGAGCGGCACGAGGCCCTTCACGACGCGGGCGCCGCTGCGCTCCTCCATGGCCTGGATCTGGCCACGGCGGGAGTTGATGTCACCGATGACCTCGCCCATGTAGTCCTCGGGCGTGACGACCTCGACGGCCATCATCGGCTCAAGGATGACGGGAGAAGCCTTGCGCGCGGCCTCCTTGAAGGCCTGCGAACCGGCGATCTTGAACGCGAGCTCGGAGGAGTCGACCTCGTGGTAGGCACCGTCGAGAAGGATGACGCGGACGCCAGTCATCTCGTAGCCGGCCAGGATGCCGAACTGCATGGCCTCCTGCGCACCCGCGTCGACCGAAGGGATGTACTCCTTCGGGATGCGGCCACCGGTGACCTTGTTCACGAACTCGTAGGAGGCGTCGCCACCCTCGATGGGCTCGATCGCGATCTGCACCTTGGCGAACTGACCGGTACCACCGGTCTGCTTCTTGTGGGTGAAGTCCACGCGCTCGACGGCCTTGCGGATCGTCTCGCGGTACGCGACCTGCGGCTTGCCGACGTTCGCCTCGACCTTGAACTCGCGACGCATACGGTCGACGAGGATGTCGAGGTGAAGCTCGCCCATACCACCGATGATGGTCTGGCCGGTCTCCTCGTCCGAGTGGACCTGGAAGGAGGGGTCCTCCTCCGCGAGACGCTGGATGGCGACACCCAGCTTCTCCTGGTCACCCTTGGACTTGGGCTCGATGGCGACCTGGATGACCGGCGCCGGGAAGTCCATGGACTCCAGGATGACCGGGTTCTTGTCGTCGCACAGCGTCTCACCGGTGGTGGTCTGCTTGAGGCCCATGACGGCGACGATGTCGCCGGCGCCCACCGAGTCGATCTCCTCACGCTTGTTCGCGTGCATGCGGTAGATCTTGCCGATGCGCTCCTTCTTGCCCTTGACGGAGTTCAGCACCGCGGTGCCGGCCTCCAGGCGACCGGAGTAGATCCGGACGAAGGTGAGCTTGCCGAGGTGCGGGTCGCTCGCGATCTTGAACGCGAGGGCCGACAGCGGCTCGTCGTCGGACGGCTTGCGCTTCACGACGACCTCGGCGTCCTTGACGTCGTGGCCCTCGATGGCCTCGACGTCCAGGGGCGAGGGGAGGTAACGGACGACAGCGTCGAGCAGGGGCTGAACGCCCTTGTTCTTGAACGCGGTGCCACAGAAGACGGGGGTGACCGTCTTCTCGCCGTTGCCCTTGCCGGACGCGATGGTGATACGACGGACAGCCGCGTACAGCTGCTCCTCGGTGGGCTCGACGCCCTCGAGGAAGAGCTCCATGAGCTCCTCGTCGTTCTCCGCGACAGTCTCGACGAGCTTGGCGCGGTACTCCTCGGCCTGCTCGAGCTTGTCCGCCGGGATGTCGACGACGTCGTACATCTCACCCTTGCTGGCCTCGGCGGACCAGACAAGCGCCTTCATGCGGACCAGGTCGATGACGCCCTGGAAGTCCATCTCGGCGCCGATCGGGAGCTGCATGACGATCGGGACGGCGCCGAGGCGGTCCACGATCATGTCGACGCAGCGGAGGAACTCGGCGCCCGTACGGTCGAGCTTGTTGACGAAGCAGATGCGCGGGACGCCGTAGCGGTCCGCCTGACGCCAGACAGTCTCGGACTGGGGCTCGACACCGGCCACACCGTCGAACACGGTGACAGCACCGTCGAGCACGCGCAGCGAACGCTCCACCTCGACGGTGAAGTCGACGTGGCCCGGCGTGTCGATGATGTTGATCGTGTGATCGACATTCTCGAGCGGCCAGTGGCAGGTCGTCGCGGCAGACGTGATCGTGATGCCGCGCTCCTGCTCCTGCTCCATCCAGTCCATCGTGGCAGCGCCGTCGTGGACTTCACCGATCTTGTACGAGACACCGGTGTAGAACAGGATCCGCTCGGTGGTGGTCGTCTTGCCCGCGTCGATGTGGGCCATGATGCCGATGTTGCGCACCTTGGCCAGGTCAAGCGAAGTGGTAGCCATATCGGCTCAGTCTTCTCTCGGTCTCGATGTGGGTTGCGACTACCAGCGGTAGTGCGCGAAGGCCTTGTTGGACTCGGCCATCTTGTGCGTGTCCTCGCGCTTCTTGACGGCAGCACCGAGGCCGTTGGAGGCGTCGAGGAGCTCGTTCATGAGGCGCTCGGTCATGGTCTTCTCGCGACGGGCGCGGGAGTAACCGACGAGCCAGCGGAGGGCCAGCGTGGACGCGCGGCCCGGCTTGACCTCGATCGGCACCTGGTAGGTGGCGCCACCGACACGGCGGGACTTGACCTCGAGGGCCGGCTTGACGTTCTCGAGAGCGCGCTTCAGCGTGATGACCGGGTCCTGGCCGGTCTTCTCACGAAGACCCTCCATGGCGCCGTACACGATGCGCTCGGCGGTGGAACGCTTGCCGTCCAGCAGGATCTTGTTGATCAGCGAGGTGACAAGAGGAGAGCTGTAGACCGGGTCGATGATGACCGGGCGCTTCGGGGCGGGGCCCTTACGAGGCATTCTTACTTCTCCTTCTTGGCGCCGTAGCGGCTGCGAGCCTGCTTACGGTTCTTGACGCCCTGCGTGTCGAGGGAACCGCGGATGATCTTGTAGCGAACACCCGGCAGGTCCTTCACACGGCCACCACGCACGAGCACGATGGAGTGCTCCTGCAGGTTGTGACCCTCACCCGGGATGTAGGCCGTGACCTCGATGCCCGAGGTCAGACGCACACGCGCGACCTTACGGAGGGCCGAGTTCGGCTTCTTCGGGGTGGTCGTGAACACACGCGTGCAGACGCCGCGACGCTGAGGGGAACCCTCGAGTGCGGGCGTCTTGTTCTTCTCGACCTTGTCCTGCCGGCCCTTACGGACCAGCTGCTGGATCGTAGGCACTACTTCTCCGGTTTCTGTGTGCCGTCGGTAAAACTAACCTGGAACATTCGCCGACCCACGCGGTCGGGTGTGTCGAATCTCGCGGACCTCCGCACGGGGCGGAAAAGGCGCGGATCACGGTGGCCGATATATGACTCGCCGTGCGGTTGAGGACACGCACGGGAGCCCAGGCACACCCCAGGCACAAGGCATGAGCGTACCTATCGCATGGACTCCGGTCAAAACAAATGCCCACGCGTAGGGGCCTCCGGCGGGAGCGGGCCCGGATCGTTCCTGCACGGCAGCCCCGACCGGGCCCGGATCGGCCCTCCGCGGCGGCCCGGAGCGGGCCCGGAGCGGTGCCGCGCAAGGCCCCCCGGCCTGGCCGTGCATCGCCCCGACCCCCGGGCCGGACCCTGCGCGAGGGCGGGGCGGACCGGGCCGACCGGCCCCGGGGGACGCCCCCCGGGCCGACCCCGGGGGCATCCCCCGGCGTCGGCTCGCAGGGCGCCGTCCGGCGTCAGTCGCGGGCCGTGCGGCGGGGCTCCGCGGCCTCGCCGGCGCCCGTCACATCGGCGTCGGGCTCCAGGAACTGGGTCACGACCTTGACGAAGACGCCCATGCGCTCGTCCGGCACGCCCAGCCAGCGGGCGAAGTCCTCCATCGAGGGCTGCCAGTCGCTCGGCGGCAGCAGATCCGCCGCCATCGGAAGCTCCTCGGGGGTCACGCGCCCGGACCGGATGAGCATGTCGCGGACGGAGACGCCGAGCAGCGGGGCGATCCGGCGCATGGTCTCCAGGTCGGGCATGCTCTGCCGCTGCAGCAGGCGCGTCACGGCCGCGCGGTGGACACCGGCCTCGTCCGCGATCCGGGACTTGCCGCCGCCGCGCGGGCTGTCGATGTCGTAGCCGCGCTGTCTCATCAGGCCTTCGACCCAGCCTGCGAACTCGTCGAGCCCTTGAGTGCTCATGTGTACCGCTCCTCTTTCCCCACCCTCCGGATCCCATACCTTAGCGTGCTTGCGCGCACGGAATTACGTGCTTTCGGGCACGCAATCGTGTCGAATCGGTGAAGGGAGATCCACAAGCCTCCCGATTTTTGTTGCGCGCTCGCACGCAACGTGTAAGTCTGGCTCGCCGCCGCACTCGTCGGCCCCCTGAGCCCCAGGCGCCCCACCGGCCCCGTGGTCGGCCCGGGCGGGCCCCGGACCGTGGAGAACCTCTTGTTCCATCCCGACCCGTCCCCCTGGCAGGCCTCCGCCGCGTGCGCCGGCCTCTCCCCGTCCGTCGTCTTCGCCCGCCGCGCCAAGGAGGCGGCCCCGGCCCTGCGGGCCTGCGCCTCCTGCCCCGTGCGGAGCGAGTGCGAGACGGCGGTGGCCCCGGCCGAGAGCTACTTCGACGGCGTCTGCGCGGGCCGCCTCTGGCGCAACGGCCGCCCGGCGGACGACCGCCGCGTGGCGAAGGCCCTCGCGAAGACGGGAAGCGCCCGCCGTGACTGACCGCACCGCCGCGTCCGACCCCGCCGTCGCGCTCGTCCTGCGGGACATCGCACTCTGGACCGCCTCCCTCGTACGGCAGTTCCCCGAGCTCGCCGAGGAGCTCGCGCCCGGGCGGCGCGGGCCCGCCGGGACCGCGCCCGCGCCCTCCCCCGCCGGCCGTGACGAACTGATCCGCGAGGAGCGCCGTGAGGCGCTGCTGCTCCAGCAGCGGCACGGGCTCGCCGTCCCGGGCCACGGGGCCGCCCCGATCCGGCTGCACGTCTCCGACGCCATCCGCGACATCACCGACGGGGTGGTGGAGCTGGAGGAGGCGGTGTGCGCCCGCCTCACGCTGCCCCGCCCGCCCCGCGCCGGCGTGACCGACCGGCTCCGGCGCCTCGTGGGACTGCTCGACCCGATCGCGGCCCACCCGGACCTGGCCCGGCACGTGCGGGACGAGATCCGCCGGATGGCCCGGCGCTGCGCGCGGACGCTCGGCGACTCGGAGACGATCGTGCGGGTCTCGGGCCGCTGCCCCTGGTGCGACTCGGTGTCGCTGCGGGCGTTCCCGGACCGGCGTGCGGTGCTGTGCGTGAACCCGGCCTGTGTCTGCACGGACGAGGTGTGCGGCTGCCAGGACGACCCCGCCTACCGGCACCTGTGGCCGGAGGAGCAGTGGGAGGAGCTGTCGGAGGCGTCGGGGACCCGTACCGAAGAGATCGAGGCGGCGATGGACGATCCGAAGGAGACCTCATGCTGAGCTCGCCCGCACTGCCCACCCTGGTCCCGGGCCCGCTGGCCGCCGAGGAGGCGGGGGTGGCGCCCGCGACGATCCGCAAGTGGGTCCAGCTGGGCCATCTGCGGGCCGCGGGCCGGGCGGGCCGGGCGCAGCTCTTCCGCCTGGAGGACGTCTTCGCGGCGGAGCGACTGGCCCGCCGCCGCCCCCGTACCGCCTGACCGCCGCCCCCCTCGTACGACAAGCGCCCCGCGTCCTTCCCGGACGCGGGGCGCTTCGTCATGCTGCGAGGAAGCGGCGGAGCGAGTCGGCGAAGGCGGTGGCGAAGCGCTCGCGGGTCTCCTCGGGGACGCGGTCGAGGGAGAGGTACGGGTTGAGGTCCTCCAGCTCGACGAGGAGCAGCTCGCCGTCGGGGGCGCGGCAGGCGTCGACGCGCTGGATGCCGTGGTCGAGGGTGTTCCAGTCGACGAAGCGGCGGGCGAAGGCGAGGTCGTCGGCGGTCGGTTCGTACGGCTCCAGGACCCAGCGGCGCTCGGGGTCGGGGGCGTACAGGGCGTACTGGAAGAGGTCGTCGACGAAGTAGAAGGAGACCTCGTACCGGAAGTCGACGCGCGGCTGGACGAGGACCTCGCCGTAGGTGAGCCCGGCGAGTTCCTCGTACGGGAGGAAGCGAAGCCCTATCGAGTCGGCGCCGGCCTTGGGCTTGACCGCGTACCGCTCGGCCTCGGGCAGGCGGGGGAGGTCCTCGGGCCGGTCGACGGTGGGGATGACGGGGAATCCGGCGGCGGTGAGGTCGAGGAGGTACTGCTTGCCGGCCATGTCGCCGCAGCCGTGGAGGGGGTTGTAGACGCGGGTGCCGCGGGCCAGGGCCTGCTCGCGGAAGGCCTCGTACTCCTGCTGGTAGCCGAGGACCGGGCCGCTGTTGCGGACGACGACGGCGTCGAAGCCGTCCATGAGGGCGGCGGCGTCGAGCGGGTGACAGAGCGCCAGGTCGAAGCTCTCGCGGAGCCGGGCGGTGAGGCGGACGTCCTCGTCGCCGTAGCGCCGGCCCCGGGCCGGGTAGGCGAGGTCGGTCACGTAGAGCAGGCGGGGGCGGGCGGACACGGGGCGGCTCCTGGGTCGGGGCCGTTCAACCTATCGGGCGGCCGGTGGTTCGAGCCTCGGACCCAGAACTAGTTGCGCGCGCGCACGCTCCCTGTCACAGTTGGTGCAGCGGCGGAGCTGTGCCCGCGAGACGGGCCGCAGTCTCCGCCGCACGCCGTCCGGGAGCGCTCCGCGCCCCCGCCCCTCCCCCGCGTCGAGCGCCCCGGACGGCCCCCGCACCGCCCGTCCCGCCTCCCCTTCTCCCGAGGAGAACCGTCATGACCACTCCCCCGAGTGCGTTCCCGGACGTCGAGAAGCTGGTCGTCGACGTCCTCAAGGCCGACCCGGCGATGGCCGGCATCACGGTCGCCGTCCAGGCGCCGGCCGGCTTCGACGGCACGCAGAACGCCGTCCTGGTGAACCGCCGCGGCGGCGCCTGGATCGGCGACCTGCACGTCGACAAGCCGCTGATCGAGTTCGAGGTGTACGGGCCGACCAAGAACGCGGCCCACGTCCTCGCCAACGCCGCCCGGCGGGCCCTGCTCGCCACCATCGGCAAGCAGCTCGGCGCCACCTTCGTCAGCGACGTCGAGGAGCAGGACGGGCCGCGCTGGATGCCCGACTACCTCTACCGGGGCGCCAACCGCTACCTCTGCGTCATCCAGCTCTCGCTGAACGTCTTCTAGACCCCCGCGTCCTCAAGACCCAGCGACCCACAGACCAGGCCTCGCCGTTCGGCGGGGCCTTTGCCGTACCCGGACCCGATGTCCGGGCACCGGCAGCCCTCACAAAACAAGGAGAAGAACCACCATGGCAGGAAACAACTCCGCCGAGATCCGCGTCGCAGGCATCGGCAAGCTCTACGTCGCCGACGCCGGCACCTCCCTCCCCGCCACCTTCGGCACGGACTCCGCCGCCGACTGGTCCGGCGCGGGCTGGAAGGACCTCGGCTTCACCTCCGGCGACGGCGTCACGTTCTCGAAGAAGGACAAGCTGGAGGCCATCGACTCGTGGCAGTCGGTCTCCCCGGTCCACTACATCTACTCGAGCCGTGACCTGTCGCTGAAGTTCTCGCTGCTCCAGTTCAACGAGGACACGCTGCCGTTCTTCATGGGCGGTGACGCGGTGAAGGCCGAGCCGACCCCGGCGGTCGACACCTACCGGTACGAGATCGCCGAGCGTCCGTTCTCGGACGTCCGCGCCCTCGGCCTGGAGTTCACCGACGTCAAGGCCGGTGGCACGACCGCGGTGAAGTACCGCTTCATCATCCCGCGCGGCCAGGTCACCGCCACGGACGACATCAAGCTGGCCCGCAAGGCGGCCTCCCAGCTGGGCGTCACCTTCACCGCCATGTCGAAGGGCGACGGCAAGCCGCTGGCGACCTTCCTCATGAAGGACAGCCAGTACTCCGCGACCGTCTGATCCTTCTCCACCCGGGGCGGGACGGCGCACCGCCGTCCCGCCCCACCCCTCTCCTCACTCACTCGAACAAGGAGTACGCATCACCATGGCCCGTTTCGACGTCAACGCCGCCCGCGCCCAGCGACAGGAGGCCCACGGTCGCAAGTGGTCCTTCGAGCTGGACGGCGAGGCCTACACCCTTCCGACCGAGCTGAGCCGCGCCTCCGCCAAGGCGCTGCGCAAGCTCGACGACAACGACGTGGACGGCCTGCTCGCACTCCTGATGGGTGAGGAGCAGTTCGCGCGCTTCGAGCAGCACGACGTGACCATGCAGGACATCGCCGCCATCCTGGAGGCCTACGGCAAGGAGACCGGGCTCGGCCTGGGGGAAGACTGAGCCTCGTCGAGTTCGTCGACGAACACGCCGAGGCCCTTGAGGCGGACCTGCTCCGCTACTACGCCACCGATCTCCTCGACTGGCACCGGGGCGAGCTGTCCAGCCGGCGCCTGATGGTGCTGATCAAGCACCTTCCGGCGGACGGCGCGGTACAGCGCGAGCTCCACGGGGAGTCGGCCGAGTGGTCGCTCTCCGACCATCTGCTCGCCGCGGCCGTGGACCATCTGGCCGCGGCCAACTGGATGTTCCAGTGCGTCAACACGGGTGAGGACGACGAGACTCCTGATCCGCCGAAGCCCGTTCCCCGTCCGGGCCTCACGGACGAGGACGACGAGGAGCAGGGCGGGGAGTCCGTGGAGGAGAGTGCCCGTGCGGCGGTCTCCCCCTCGGCCCTCGCCCGCTTCTTCGGCTGACACCCGCCAAGGCCCCCCGGCCCCCGGCGCCCGCTCCCTTCAGGAAGCGGGCTCCGGGGGCGCTTCCTGTGCTCGCTCGGCGGCCAGCTCCTCCTCCAGGCTCCTGGCCCGTTCGGAGAGCCGGCGGCCGCGCCGCTCGGGGGTGCCCCCGGCCTGGCCGGGTACGCCGCTGAGCGGGGGCACGATCGGGCGGCCGCCCTTGCCGCGGACGACCTTCCGCACCGGCTGGACGTTCCTGCGGGGGCGGCTCTCCTGGGCGGTCACCCGCACGTCCGCCTCGGACTCCGGCTCGGGTGCGGGTTCGGAGGCGGGCTCCGGCTCGGCTTCGAACAGCGGAGCGGGTGTCGGTACGGGCGCGGGCTCCGGCTCGTACTCCTCGTACTCCGGCTCGGGGCGCTGTTCGAACCGCTCGCGCTCCCGGCGCACGCGTTCCTCGGCCTTGACCACCGCGGCCGGGGGTTCCAGGAGCCGGGCGAAGGGCAGCTCGATCACCCGGGCGCCGTCCTGGTGGGCGGAGTCCGTGCGTCGCTGCGGGCGCCGTATTCCACGCGCGTCACCCTGACCCTGCGCGTAGGCGTCGGCGACGCGCCGCTCGTACTCCCTGCGGATGCGCGGGAGTTCGTCGGAGACGGCCTCGGCCCAGCCGGCGGTGAACGCGGCGGTCTCGCGGCGGTCCACCTCGGCGCGGGGCAGCACGACGAGGTCCTCCGGGGCGTACCCGGCGACGTGGACGAGTTCAGCGAGCCGAGCGAAGAGGTGAGGCAGATCAGGGTGGGATTCGAGCCAGTCGATGACCTGCTCGCGCCGGTTAGCGCCCGGCTCCGTGTCCATGCGTCAACACTGCCTTCCAACCCCCTGGGGTCCCCACGCGCCCCTCGCGCCCCCCGGCCCCCCGAATAAGTCAGGTCCAGGGAACGCGCCTTCCAGGGTACCCCGGTCGAGCAGAAGCTCTGTTCGAGGACCAAGTCCCCTGGGGAACCCGCAGGAAGACACGCCGTCAGGCGTTTCCCGCTCGACAAACATCGAACAGTTGTTCCACACTCTGTTCGCACAGTAGTTCGAACACGTGGTGCCCCCGCTCCTCACTCCGCGGCGCCGCCACACACGCACGGGCAAGCAACCGGAAGGCAGGCGTCCATGACTCAGCAGGCCGAGGCATCCCGACCGCACATCCCGCTCCAGGACCGCCTCCGCCAGCTCCTCGACGGACCCGTCGCCCTCGACAAGAGAGCGCTGCTCGGCACGCTGTACGCCGAGGTCAGCCGCTACGAGACCCTCGCGTACACGGCGGGCTGGAACGACGCCCTCGCGACGATGCGCCGCGGTGCCCGCCGGGACGAGGGCGCCGTGTAGCCGCGCCGGCTGCCCCCACACGAACGAGCCCCTGCCGGGACCGGCGGGGGCTTTTCGGCGCTTGGCCGTCACCGGCCGGAAGCGGAGCAAACCATGGCAGAGAAGACAACAGAGGAACTCTCGATCCAGATCGCCGGCCTCGGCCACAAACTCCGGATCGTGGACGGGGGCTGGCTGCCCTCCACCAACTGGCTCAGAGACAACCTGATCGTCCCGGACTTCAAGACGAAGTTCGAGGAGATGTACCAGGAGCTCCACAAGGAGAAGTCGTCCGAGCTCCTGGAGGCCGCCGGCCTGGACGGTCTCGGCGCCGCGGTCGAGAAGTTCCACGAGAACAACGAGAACGCGCCCCAGTACCTCGCGGCGGCCATCGGAGCCACGCTGATCCCGGTGATCGGCCTGATGCTCGTGGCCAACCTCACCAACGTGCAGCGGGCCATCCAGGGGGCCGTCCTCAACGGCATCTCGAGGATCACCGGCCTCTTCCCGCGAGGCCTCATCCTGGCCATGAACGAAGGCGGGACCCTCCCCACCTTCCAGGACCGCAATGTCGTCAACGCCCGGGAGCAGGCCCGCACCGCCGGCCTCGCCGGCCTGGGCAACGTCCCGGACCCGACGACGCTGGAACCCCTGCGCCTCAAGCTCGTCGAACTCAACGCGCAGATCGGGCCGTTCAACGCCGAGATACGCAAAATTCCGAGCGCCCGCTCCATCACCAAGACCGCCGGCGCCATAGACAAGATCAACGCGGCCGTCACAGCCTCCAACATCACCAAGATGGGGCAACTCACGGACGCGCTGGAGAAGTTCGACCCCGCGAAGACACCGGACCACCGCGAGCTCGACAAGATCAACAAGACCGTCGGCAAGTCCAACCCCACCAAGATGACGGAGCTCGCCAAGGCGGTCGGCAAGCTCTCCGGCGCCCAGCGGCACTTCCAGCCGCGGAACCTCCCGGACGCCACGACCCTGCGGACCACCGCCGGCGCCGCCAGCGCCCTCGCCGACGCGGGCAGGAACGTCGCCCAGGCGTTCAACGACCTCAAGCTGGCCGCTCACCGCGCCGCCCAGGAAATCGCCCCCACCACCTGATCCCCACCCCCCTCGGAAGGAGGTAACCCATGTCTCTCTTCAGTGCCTCGAAGAAGGCCGCCGACACCCTGCGCAACCTCAAGACGCAGGCCTCCGGCGCCGCCGGCGACATCAAGAAGGTCGGGGACGCCGGCAACGGCGCGTCCGGCCAGCTGAAGAACCTCAAGGCGGGCGCCGACGGCGCCGGCGGTCAGCTCAAGAACCTCAAGACCGCCTCGGACAACGCCGAGAAGGCCATGACGAAGGCCGGCAAGACCGGTGAGACCGCCGGGACCAAGCTCGGCAAGTACGAGTCCGGCGCGGGCAAGGCGTCCAAGGGCCAGGACAAGCTCAACAAGTCGATGAAGGGCAATCTCCTCGCCCGCCTCGTCGAGCTCTTCATGCCTCTCATCGAGAAGGTCGTCGAGATGGCGATGCAATCGAAGACGATGCAGAAGATCATCAAGAAGGCCTTCGACGCCATCAAGGTCGTGATCAGCGCCGTCATGAAGGCGATCGGCCCGATCATGAAGCAGGCCGGACAGCTGATCAAGAAGGTCTGGGACGGCATCAAGAAGGCCATCTCCCTCGTGGTCAAGGCCGTCGCCACCGTCATCAAGACCTACGTGAACATCTGGAAGACGGTCATCACCACGGTGATGAAGGCGATCAAGACGGTCATCAGCGCCGTCTGGAACGGCATCAAGTCCGTCATCACCCCGGTGGTCAACTGGATCAAGACCGCGATCCCCAACGCCTTCACCGCCGTCAAGGACAAGATGTCCTCCATCTGGAACGGCCTCAAGGACATCGCGTCCCGGGCGTTCGAGGGCATCAAGAGCGGTGTGTCCGGCCCGGTCAACGCCGTCATCGGCCTGATCAACCGCATGATCAACGCGGTCAACGGCGTCAAGGTCAGCGTCCCCGGCTGGGTCCCGATCGTCGGCGGCAAGACCTTCGGCGTGCACATCCCGACCATCCCGATGCTCGCTACCGGTGGTGTCGTCATGCCCCGCAGCGGCGGTGTCCCGGCGATCCTCGCCGAGGCCGGCGAGGCCGAGGCCGTCCTGCCGCTCTCCAAGCTGGACCGCCTGCTCGCCATGACCGCCCGCCGCGCCCGGATGACGGCGCAGCTCCAGACGGGCAACGGCGGCGGCGGTGCCGGGCTGCACATCGAGCACTACCACGCGGCCCGTAACAGCGACCCGCAGTCCACGGCCGACGCGCTGATGTACCTGGCGAAGGCACGCGGATGAGTGCCGTCGCGGCCTTCCCGAACCCGTTCCGCCGCGCCCTGCCGGCGGTGACCTCCCTCAGGCGGGGCCTCGGCCAGGCGAGCGACGGACTGAAGCGGCTCCGGCAGGACGCGCAACGGGCGTCCGGCGGCCTCGACAGGTTCGCCGACGGGCTCCGTACGGCAGGCACCCCCGTACGCACCATCGGCAGGAACGCGTCCGGCGCCGTCGGCTCCGTACGCCGCATCCAGCGATCCCGGGCCGCGAACGGATTCCGGCGCATCGGCGTCGCGGCGGGCAAGGCGGGGACCGTGGCCGGGCTCTTCGCCGGCCCCGCCGTCGGCATGCTCCTGGAGATGATCCTCCCGCTGCTGCCCTTCGTCGACACGCTCACCAAGCTGATGGACACCTACGGCACGGTGATGGAGATCGCCTCCGTCGCCATGACCGGCGTCAACCTCGCCATGCGCGGCAACCCGCTCGGCTTCCTCGCCGGCATCCTCGTCCCGGTCGCCGCGTGGCTCATCGAGTACGCGATGCAGACCGAGACCGGGCAGCGGATCATGAAGCAGGTCTTCCAGGCGGCCCTCAAGGGCTTCCAGGCGGTCTGGAAGTTCCTGCAGCCGGTCCTGAAGGCGATCGGCCAGGCGGTCTCGATCTACTTCAAGGCCTACCTGACCGTCTTCACCACCTTCCTGAAGATCATCGGGGACGCCGTCAACGGCTTCTCCCACGTCCGCTCCTCCGTCACCTCCGCCACCAACGCCCTGCGCGGCATCGCCTCGAGCACCATCGGCGGCATCAAGGGCGCGATCCACCCGTTCCTGTCCTTCTTCACCGACAAGATCCCGGGCTTCTTCCGGCACGCCAAGGACGCCGTCGGCAAGGCCCTGCACGGCATGGGCGAGCTGATCAAGGGCGCCCTGACCGCCGTGCTCGGCGTCGTCAAGGGCCCGATCAACGGGCTCATCGCCTTCGCCAACTGGATCATCGACGGGCTCAACAAGCTGAGCTTCGACTTCCTCGGCAAGCACTTCGGCGTCGACATCGACAAGATCCCGATGCTCGCCGAGGGCGGTGTCGTCTTCCCCGGCGCCGACAGCGCGCCGCGCATCGACCCGCTCACCGTCCTCGAACAGCGGCGCGTCCCGGCCCTCACCGAGGCTCCCCGGCAGCCCCACCGCATCACGGAGTTCCACGAGGATCCGGGCGCCGGCCCGCGGTCGACCGCCGAGGACCTGCTCTTCCTCCTCGCCGCCCATGCGTGAAGCCCCTCTCGCCCGAAAGCCCAAAAGCTCGACGGCTCGACAGCCCGTCAGAAGCCCGTCCGCCCCGCCCGACAGCCCCTCAGAAGTGAGGTGACGGCCCCATGGCCGAGACCACAACCACATACGCCGGAAGCACCCTCACCGCCGACCTCGCGCCCGGCTCACTGATCACCCAGGACGGGCAGATCCAGTGGGCCGGGCTTCTCATCGGCCCCGGTACGCCGTTCAACGTCGACCGCTCCGGTCTCCAGGGCTGGGAGGACCTGCCCGAGTACGACTCCTCCGACGCCGACCGGCCCACCTCGCACGGCGCCTGGCCCGGCTCCCGCTACGCCAAGCCGCGCAAGATCACCGGCACGATCGTGCTGATGCCGGAGTACTCCGGCACGGCCGAGGCCATCCGCGCCCTGCGCCAGTCGCTCGCCCTGCTAGACGAGGAGCGCTGGCTCACCGTCCGGCTGCACGGCGAACTCCTCGCCGTACGCGCCCGGATCGCCCAGCGCGTGGTCCCCGCCGACCAGGGCTTCGCCACCCAGGGCAGCTCCAAGATGTCGATCCAGTGGCTGGCCTCCGACCCGCGCCGCTACAGCGTCAACGAGCAGGCCGCCTCCACCACTCCCCCGCAGCCGGAGTCCGGCCTGACCTGGCCGCTGACCTGGCCGCTCAGCTGGGGCCAGGCCAAGTCCACCGGTGACGCCGTCGCCGAGAACACCGGCTCCGCCGCCACCCACCCGGTGATCGTCTTCCGCGGCCCCTGCTCCATGCCGACCGTCACCGAGCGGGTCTCCAAACGCCGGCTGCGGTACGCGATCGACCTCGCCGCCGGCGACGAGCTGGTCGTCGACACCGCCAACGGCACGGTGATGCTCAACAACACCGCCTCCCGCCGCCACACCGCGATGGCCGACTCCAGCCCCGAGGAGCTGTTCCTCCTCGAACCGGGCCGTACGGAGCTGTCGTTCCGTCCGGACGCGTCCACCTCCGACGCGCTGATGACGGTCCGCTGGCGCAGCGCCGAGTGGTGACCGAAGCCCCCGACCGCCCCTCCCGGAAGAGGTGAACACCCCATGACCGTACGAGCCGCCTGGCTCCAGTCCACGGGCCAGACCCGAGAGGACACCCGGATCGCGCTGTCCGCGCTGCTCACCCCCAGCAGCGCGAACGCCACCGCGCCCGCCCTGCGTTCGCGGCCCGGCATCGTGCCGGGCGGCTTCGTGCTGACCGGCAGCTCCGCGATGCAGTGCACCATCGGCACGGGCCGGGCCGTCGTCCAGGGCAACGACACCGCCCAGGGCGCGTACATGATCGCGGTGACCGCGCCCGAGACGCTCACCATCGCCGACGGCGACCCGCAGTACGGCCGGATCGACATGATCGAACTGGCCGTGCTCGACGACGCCTACGACAATTCGGGCTCCACCGACGCCGTGATCCGGCTGATCAAGGGCGCGCCCGCGGCCACCCCGGTGGTCCCGTCCTCCGGCCCCGGCAGCTCCTTCCCGCTCTACACGATCTCCGTGCCGGCCGGCACATCGGCCGGCACCGGCGGCATCGGCTGGACCTCCGGCGCCGTCACCACCAAGCACTATCCGATGACGGCGCTCGGCGGCATCATGCCGACCAGCGGTTTCAACGGCGTGTACGCCGGCCAGTACCGCGACGTCGCGGGCCAGCTCCAGCGCTGGGACGGCAGCCTCTGGGCCGGGTACCCGAAGGCGATCGGCGGCATCGCGCCCAACGGCACGATGACGACCGGCGGCTACACCGGCCAGTACCGCGACAACGCCGGCATCCTGCAGCGCTGGGACGGCGCGGCCTGGCAGTACGCCGAGGGCAAGGCGGCCGTCCTGTTCAGCGTCTCGCAGACGTCGATGCAGAGCGTGCCGGCCGGCACCTGGACGCCGATCACCCTGAACAACGTCGACATCGACGACTTCACCGGCTGGAACGGCACCGACAGCTTCGTCGTCCCGCGCACCGGCTGGTGGCGGGTCTCCGGCCACATCGCCTGGAACGGCGACTCCACCACCGGCGTGCGCGGCGCCCGCATCCACCTCGGCGGCGTCGGCGTCCCCCGGATGACGTGGCTGACCCAGGCGTCCACCGGCGCCGTCACCGTCGGCGGCGAGGGCCTCATCAAGCTCACCGCGGGCAACGTCCTGCAGCTCGCCGGCTACCACAACCACACCGCCGCCGTCCGCACCCTCGGCGGCTCGGGCTACTACAGCGCCCTGACCGCCCAGTGGATCAGGTCCTGACCGCCCCCTCCCACCGCACCTCCCCGATTGGAGAACCCCCATGGCACTGCGCAGCAGCTGGGTCGCCGAGACCGGCCAGACCCGCGAGGACACCCGCCTCAACCAGGTCGGCGCGACCACCATGGTCAACCCCGTCCAGGTCCGCTCCGGCATCCTGCCGGGCTCCTACGACGGCAAGTGGCGGCTGTCCGGCTTCTGGATGGACAAGGCCTCCGCGATGACGGCGACCGTCGCCGAGGGCCGGGCCGTCATCCAGGGCGACATCTCCCAGGGCGTCTACCCGGTGGCCCTGCCGGCCGCCGAGCAGGTCACGTTCGCCGCGGGCGACGCCCAGTACGGCCGGATCGACCTGGTCGTCCTGAAGGTCTACGACAACCTCTACGACGGCAGCAGCCGCAACGAGGCGAAGGTCGAGATCATCCAGGGCGTGCCCGGCCAGGCCCCCCAGGCGCCGGTGGCCCCGCCGCGCAGCCTCCCGCTGTACGAGGTGACGGTCCCGGCCGGTGCCAGCGCGGGCAACGGCGGCATCCCGTGGGCCACCTCCCTGAAGGACCTGCGCACGCCGGTCGTCTCCCTCGGCGGCATCCTCCCGGTCGAGGGCCCGGTCCTGCCGGGCGCCCACCCGGGCCAGTACCAGGACACCGCCAACAACCAGTTCCAGCGCTGGGACGGCGGCAAGTGGGTCGCCTACCCGGAGGCGGTCGGCGGCATCGTCCCGAGCTCCGCCTCCACCCTCCAGGGCAGCTACACCGGCCAGTACCGGGACGGCGCGGGCGGCCGGATCGAGCGCTGGAACGGTTCGGCGTGGGCGCCCGCCGTCCCGGGGCCGTACTTCACCGACTCGCTGGACTCCAGCTACACCACCTCGACGACCTGGGTGAACACGCTGACCAACCGGGGCGTGGTGTCCCTCAGCTTCGTCGCCCCCGCCTCGCGGCAGGCCATCCTCACCTTCGGCTCGCGGATCCAGCTGGTCGGCACGGGGGCCGGCGTCGGCTTCATGGGCGTGAAGGTCACCCAGGGCGCGACCGTCCACTCGGACGTGAACGACTCGAACGCGGTGGTCGCCGCCGCCCCCGGAAACCTCTCCGTGGCCACCACCCAGCGCCTCCAGAACCTCACGGCGGGCGCCACGTACACGGTCACCGCCTACTACCGGGGGACGAACACCGCTCTGCAGACCTGGTTCAACAACACCTTCCTCCAGGTCACCCCGCAGCACTGAGCCCAGACCCCCGCCCGCCGCCCCACCACAGGAGTCCACCATGCCCGTACGTTCCGGATGGCTGATGCCCACCGGGCAGACCCGCCAGAACACCCGCATCACCAACCTCGGCGCCACCACCCCCGTCAACCCGCTCGGCGTCCGCTCCGGCATCCTGCCCGGCACGTACGACGGCAAGTACCGGGTCGGCGGCCTGTGGTTGAGCTCCACCGGCCCGATGACGGCCACCGTCTACCACGGCAAGGCCGTCATCCAGGGCGCCACCACCGACGGCGCCTACCCGGTCGCCCTCGACGAGGACATCACCATCACCTTCGCCGACGGCGACCCGCTCAACGACCGCATCGACCTCGTCGTGATCCGCGTCTACGACAACGACGTGGACGCCCTCGGCAAGTTCGAGGCGGGCATCGAGATCATCAAGGGCACCCCGGCGGCCGCCCCGGTCGCCCCGGCCGCGCCCGCCCGCTCCCTCACCCTGTTCTCGGTGAAGGTGAAGAAGGGCGCCTCCGCCGGCACCGGCGGCATCGACTGGGCGGGCGGCGCCTCCACCGACCTGCGCACCACGACCGTCTCCGCCGGCGGCATCCTGCCCGTCTACAACAACGCGGGCGTGGCCGGCGCCTACCCGGGCCAGTACCAGGACAACGACAACGCCCACTTCCTCCAGCGCTGGGACGGCACCGCCTGGGTCGCCTACCCCAAGGAGATCGGCGGCATCGCGCCCAGCGGCACGATCACCACCGGCAGCTACCCCGGCCAGTACCGCGACTACAACGGCGGCCAGCTCCAGCGCTGGAACGGCACCGCCTGGGCGGCCTACCAGCCGCCGGTCGAGGTCGAGACCGTCAGCACGTCGGCGGCGACCCCGGCCGCCGGCTGGACGCTGAACGGCTTCGCGGGCCGCAGGACCCGCGGCGTGGCCACCGTCTCCGTGACGGTGACCCGCAGCGGCGCCGACCTCACCGCCACCTCCGCGGGCAACCTGAGCCCCGACGAGCTGGTGGCCACCATCCCGGTGGGCTGGCGCCCCTCGTTCGCCTACGAGGCCACCGGCACCGACTTCTACGGCCAGGGCTCCTTCACCTTCTCGACGGACGGCAGCGTCCATGTGCGCACCTGGTCCGCCAACGGCATCCTGACCGCCGGCCGGAACGTCCGCATCACCGCCACCTACGTCCTGTAAGGGGGCCCTCGATGGCAATCGACACGCCCTACCGGGCGATCTTCTGCGACCTGCTCACCGACCAGACGCTGGACATCCTCCCCCTGCGGGACGTCTCCTTCGACGACTACATCGGCAAGGCGGGCTCGCTCTCCGGCACGATCCCCATCCCCGACAAGGCCATCGCCGACCGCGTCAAGAAGGTCCGCGAGGGCCGCACCGCGGTCTACCTGGAGCGCGGCGGCGACCTGTGGTGGGGCGGCATCGTCTGGACCAGCACCCTGCAGTCCAGCGGCCGCGGGGTGCTGACCCTCGGCATCCAGGCCGCCACCTTCGACTCGTACGCCGGACGCCGCCGCATCCGTACCGACATCACGTACGACACCCCCACCGACCAGGTGGAGATCGTGCGCCGGCTGTGGCGCGAGCTCGACGTCCAGAGCTACCCCGACGCCCCCGAGGGCGAGGACCCCCGCCGCCTCGGGATCACCTTCGGCGACGAGATCCCCAAGTTCCAGAAGACGGCCTCGTGGCGCAAGGGCGACGAGACCGTCTACCTGGAGGCCCTCGACCAGCTCGCCGCCACCGAGAACGGCTTCGAGTACCAGATCCTCGTCTACCGCGACCCGGTCACCGGCTCGCGGATCCGGCAGCTCCGCATCGGCGAGCCCAAGATCGTCACCGGTGCGACCGACCTGATCTTCGACCGGCCCGGCGTCATCCTGTCGTACTCCTTCCCGTACGACGCGACCCGCGGCGGCACCACCGCCCTGGCCCGCGGCGCCTCCACCAACGCCAACGCCGCCGCCGAATCCCGGCCGATCTACTCCACCCAGCAGTACGCCAGCGACCTGCTCGTCGACGGCTGGCCGCTGATCGACCTGTCCTCGGACCACAACGAGATCACCGACCCGCTCGCCCTCGACTCGGTGGCCGCCACCGAGCTCAAGCAGGCCCGCGGCGCCGTCGTGATCCCCTCGGTCTCCATCCACCTCGGCGGGATCGTCCCGCCGCAGCTCCTCGGCCGCGTCGCCCGCATCCGGATCACCGACGAGTGGTACTCCCAGGGCCTCGACGCCCGCTACCGCATCATCGGCGCCAAGGTCACCCCGCCGGAACGCGGCCGCCCCGACACCGCCGAGCTCTACCTCGAGGAGGCCTGATGCCCCAGCTGCCCGAGGACATCATCGACCGGCTCAACCAGATGGAACGCCGGCTCAAGGCCCTGTCCACGGCCGTGAACACCCGTCCCGCCGTCAACGAGTTCCGCCCCCCGCAGACGACCGGCAGCGTCACCATCACCCGGCCGCTGTTCCGGATCTTCGACGGCTACAACCACGAGATCTTCGCCGACGACATCATGACCGGCGGTCTCGCCCGGCCCTGGCTGCAGCTCATGCCGCCGCTGGCCAGCGACACGGCCAAATGGCCCTCCACGAACGCCGCCGCGTTCACCACGATCGCCCGCTGCCTCAACCCCATCTGGCAGCCGAAGATGCGCCTCTCCATCGGCACGGCGGCCTCCACCGGCGGCACCGGCCAGGTGCGGGTCCTCGTCGACGGCACCCCCTTCGGCCCCACCGTCACCGCCGGCACCACCTACGACTACCTCGGCCTGCTGCCCGGAGACATGAAGACCCGCTTCGGCCAGACGATGACCGTCGAGATCCAGGCCCTGGCCACCGCCGGCACGGTCTACGCCCAGCCCCTGCTCATCCACGGCGCCCAGACCTGAACCGCCCGCGGAACACCCCAAGGAGCACCTCATGAACATCGACCCCACCCAGCCCTGGGGCGTCGCCATCGACTACGCGGGCCGCGCCACCGTCACCGAGGACGGCCACACCCTCACCGTCCGCGTCTACGACAACACCATGGGCTACACCCTCCAGCGCGACCCGGTCACCGGCCAGTACCCCTCGGTGTACGTCACCGCCGAGGTCACCGAGAAGGGCACCGGCGACGCCGTCCTGCGCGGCTCCGGCCTGGTCGTCGTCGACGCCGAGGACGGCGTCCCGGCCGTCCCCGACCAGACCGCCGCCCAGCGGGCCGTGACGGCCGCGCTCGCCGACTTCGAGACCCGCCGGGCCGCGAGCGCCGCACTCTGCGCGGCCTGGGCCCCGACGGCCCCGGCCCCCACCCCGTAACCCGGGCCCTCACCCGTACGCACGCCCGGCCGGCTTCCCCGGTGCGGGCCTTTTTCATGTCCGGAGGACACCAGATGGCCACTCCCCTCACCGCGGACCGGTTCGTCGCCGCGCTCCGCGCCGAAGGCGTCACCGTCGTCGAACACCCCGGCTGGCGCACCCACAACCGCAACCACGTCGGCGCCTGGGGCCCCGTCACCGGCGTGATCATCCACCACACCGTCTCCGCCGGCACCGCCAACACGGTCGAGATGTGCTTCAACGGATACGAAGGGCTGCCGGGCCCGCTCTGCCACGGCGTCATCGCCAAGGACGGCAGCGTCCACCTCGTCGGCAACGGCCGCGCCAACCACGCCGGCGGCGGCGACCCGTCCGTCCTCCAGGCCGTGAGCAGCGAGACGTACGGCGACCGCCCGCCCGCCCCGCGCGAGCACCAGGGCAGCGCCGGCGCCGTCGACGGCAACTCCCGCTTCTACGGCTTCGAGTGCGTCAACCTCGGCAACGGCACCGACCCCTGGCCGCCCGCCCAGCTCGACGCCATCGAACGGGTCTCCGCCGCCCTGTGCCGGGCCCACGGCTGGGGCGCCCGCTCCGTCATCGGCCACAAGGAGTGGTCGGACTGGAAGGACGACCCCCGCGGCTTCGCCATGCCGACGATGCGCGACCGGGTCCAGGCCCGCCTCAACAAGGCCCCCGCCAGGCCCGCCCCCGACGCCGGCACGCCGGCCGTTCCCCGCCTCCAGCCCTTCCCGGGCACCTCGTTCTTCCGCAGGGAGACGAGCTCCCCGATCATCACCGCCATGGGCCGCCGCCTCGTCGCCGAGGGCTGCTCCGCCTACACCGTCGGCCCCAGCCCCCGCTGGGGCGAGGCCGACCGGCTCAGCTACGCGAAGTGGCAGCACAAGCTCGGCTTCCGCGGCTCCGACGCCGACGGCGTCCCGGGCGCCGCCTCATGGAACGCGCTCAAAGTCCCGTACCCGAAGTGACCCGAGGAGCAGACCGATGTCCGATGCCGCCAAGCGCACGGCCCGTACCGTCCTCCAGTCCGCCGTGGGCATCGCCGTCGTGCTCCCCGCGATCGTCGACGCCTCCGGCATCCCCGCGACCCTCCCCTGGGTCGCCGGGGCCCTCGCCGTCGCCGGCGGACTGGCCCGGGTGATGGCGCTCGACCTGGTGCAGAACCTGCTGCCGTCCTGGCTGCGCCCCACCCCGGGCGGTGGCGATGACCGAGTCTGACCCGAACGACCCCGTCGCCGTCGCCCTCGAACTGGAGCGGCTCCGCGGCACCCTGGAGGCCGGCTTCGCCCGCGTCGACGGCTCGCTCGCGCTGCTCGTGCAGCGCAGCGACCAGACCGACAAGCAGCTCGCCGACCACGAGGCCCGCCTGGACGCCCTGGAGCGGGCCCGCTGGCCGCTGGCCAGCATCGGCGCCCTCGCCGCGGTGGCGACGGTCGCCGTCACGGCCTGGGAGCTGGCGGCCCGCTGAGGCACCCGACCGGGGAGACGGGGCCACCCGGACCCAGCGCCGGGTGGCCCCGCCCCCCACCCCTTGCCGGGCCCCGGCAGGAAGCACCTCCCCAGACGACCGGCCCGTGGCCCTGTCCCCCGGGGCCGTACGGGCGGACACTGCACAGAGGCTCGACCAGCCGACGAAGGGGGACCGTCATGGCGACGGACGACCACGATCCGCCCGTATCCCCGCACGCCCCGTCCATCGGTCACGACGCCGGCGTCCACACCGACGTCCACCTCACCCTCATCGAGTACGGCGCGGTGGCCGCCGAGTACGCCGCCGCCGCGACCCATCCCGAAGCGCCCCGGGCGATCGTGGACGACTACGCCATCGTGGTCGACGCCCTCGCGCTCGCCCGCCGGGTCCCCACCGAAGACGTCCCCGCCGTCCTCGCCGTCGGCACCCGGGCACTCCTGCGCGTGCACCGCGCGCTCCTCGGCTAGCCGAAGGCCGCGCATACGCCGAAGGGCGGCCACCCCACACGGGGTGACCGCCCTTCGGTTTCGCACTACTTACTGGTTGTACGGACCGTAGTCGTAGTCCTCCAGCGGAACGGCCTGGCCGGAGCCCGAGCCGAACGGCGAGTAGTCGATGTCGTCGTAGCCGACGGCCGAGTACATCGCGGCCTTGGCCTCCTCGGTCGGCTCGACCCGGATGTTGCGGTAGCGGGACAGACCCGTACCGGCCGGGATGAGCTTACCGATGATGACGTTCTCCTTGAGGCCGATGAGGCTGTCGGACTTGGCGTTGATCGCCGCATCCGTCAGGACTCGGGTCGTCTCCTGGAAGGAGGCGGCCGACAGCCAGGACTCCGTCGCCAGCGAGGCCTTGGTGATACCCATC
Source organism: Streptomyces sp. NPDC044003 (assembly GCF_056435185.1). Lineage (NCBI taxonomy): Bacteria > Bacillati > Actinomycetota > Actinomycetes > Kitasatosporales > Streptomycetaceae > Streptomyces > Streptomyces sp. NPDC044003. The sequence continues at coordinate 1,130,064 of NZ_JBWKFA010000001.1, forward strand.
AGCTGCGGACGGCCGGAGGCGGGGTGACCGCCCTCGGTGACCACACGACGGTTCTCGGTCTCGAACTTCGACCGCTCGACCAGCTCGCCCGGCAGGAGCTCCGCGTCGCCGGACTCGATGATCGTCACGCGGCGCAGCATCTGCCGGATGATGATCTCGATGTGCTTGTCGTGGATCGACACGCCCTGCGAGTTGTAGACCTTCTGGACTTCGCCGACCAGGTGGACCTGGACCGCGCGCTGACCGAGGATCCGGAGCACGTCGTGCGGGTTGGTGGCACCCACGGTGAGCTTCTGGCCCACCTCGACGTGGTCGCCCTCGCCCACGAGCAGACGGGCACGCTTCGAGATCGGGAACGCCGTCTCGTCGGTGCCGTCGTCCGGGGTGACGACGATCTTCTTGGTCTTCTCGGTCTCCTCGATGCGGACGCGACCGGCCGCCTCGGAGATCGGGGCGACACCCTTCGGCTGCCGCGCCTCGAAGAGCTCGACGACACGGGGCAGACCCTGGGTGATGTCGTCACCGGCCACACCACCGGTGTGGAAGGTACGCATCGTCAGCTGGGTACCGGGCTCACCGATGGACTGGGCGGCGATGATGCCGACCGCCTCACCGATGTCGACCAGCTTGCCGGTGGCGAGCGAACGGCCGTAGCAGAACGCACAGGTACCGACGGCGGACTCACAGGTCAGGACCGAACGGGTCTTGACCTCCTCGACGCCCGCGTTGACCAGGGCGTCGATGAGCACGTCACCCAGGTCGACGTTGGCCGGCGCGATGACCTTGCCGTCGACGACGACGTCCTCGGCGAGCATCCGCGCGTACACGGAGGTCTCGACGTCGTCCGTCTTCCGCAGGACACCGGCCTCGTCCTTGGCCGCGATCCGCAGCTTCAGACCGCGCTCGGTGCCACAGTCCTCCTCGCGGATGATCACGTCCTGCGAGACGTCCACCAGACGACGGGTCAGGTAACCCGAGTCGGCGGTACGCAGGGCGGTGTCGGCGAGACCCTTACGGGCACCGTGCGTGGAGATGAAGTACTCGAGGACGGTGAGGCCCTCACGGAACGACGCCTTGATGGGACGCGGGATCGTCTCGTTCTTGGCGTTGGACACCAGACCACGCATACCGGCGATCTGACGCATCTGCATCATGTTTCCTCGGGCACCCGAGTCAACCATCATGAAGATGGGGTTCGTCCGCGGGAAGTTCGCGTTCATCGCCTCGGCGACCTCGTTGGTCGCCTTGGTCCAGATCGCGATGAGCTCCTGCGTGCGCTCTTCCTTGGTGATCAGACCGCGCTCGTACTGCTTCTGGACCTTCTCGTCCTGCGCCTCGTAGCCCTTGACGATCTCCTTCTTCGCCTCGGGAACGACGACGTCGGAGATGGCCACGGTGACGCCGGAACGGGTCGCCCAGTAGAAGCCGGCCGCCTTCAGGTTGTCGAGCGTCGCCGCCACGATGACCTTGGGGTAGCGCTCGGCGAGGTCGTTGACGATCTCGGAGAGCTGCTTCTTGCCGACGGAGTAGTCGACGAACGGGTAGTCCTCGGGCAGCAGCTCGTTGAAGAGCGCGCGGCCCAGGGTCGTCCGCAGACGGAAGGTGTCACCCTGCTGCCACTCCGGCTCGCCCTCCTCGGCGACCGGGGGAACCCAGCCACGCGGAGCGACGGTGCCGACGGGGAAGCGGATCTCGATCTCCGACTGGAGCGCGAGCTCGCCGGCGTCGAACGCCATGATCGCCTCGGCCGTGGAGCCGAACGCGCGGCCCTCGCCCTTGGTGTCACGGAGCTCACCGTCGGTGGTGAGGAAGAACAGACCGAGGACCATGTCCTGGGTCGGCATCGTCACCGGACGGCCGTCGGCGGGCTTCAGGATGTTGTTCGAGGACAGCATCAGGATGCGGGCCTCGGCCTGCGCCTCCGCGGAGAGCGGCAGGTGGACGGCCATCTGGTCACCGTCGAAGTCCGCGTTGAACGCGGTGCAGACGAGCGGGTGGATCTGGATGGCCTTGCCCTCGACCAGCTGCGGCTCGAAGGCCTGGATGCCGAGGCGGTGCAGCGTGGGCGCACGGTTCAGCAGAACCGGGTGCTCGGCGATGACCTCTTCGAGGACGTCGTACACGACCGTGCGGCCGCGCTCGACCATCCGCTTGGCCGACTTGATGTTCTGCGCGTGGTTCAGGTCGACCAGGCGCTTCATCACGAACGGCTTGAAGAGCTCGAGGGCCATGGCCTTCGGCAGACCGCACTGGTGCAGCTTGAGCTGCGGGCCGACGACGATGACGGAACGCGCCGAGTAGTCGACACGCTTGCCGAGCAGGTTCTGACGGAATCGACCCTGCTTACCCTTCAGCATGTCGCTGAGGGACTTCAGCGGACGGTTGCCGGGGCCCGTGACCGGGCGACCACGACGGCCGTTGTCGAAGAGGGCGTCGACCGCCTCCTGGAGCATGCGCTTCTCGTTGTTCACGATGATCTCGGGGGCACCGAGGTCGAGAAGCCGCTTCAGGCGGTTGTTGCGGTTGATCACACGGCGGTACAGGTCGTTCAGGTCGGAGGTCGCGAAGCGGCCACCGTCCAGCTGCACCATCGGACGCAGGTCCGGCGGGATGACCGGCACGCAGTCGAGAACCATGCCCTTGGGGCTGTTCGCGGTCTGCAGGAACGCGGAGACGACCTTGAGGCGCTTGAGCGCACGGGTCTTCTTCTGGCCCTTGCCGGTACGGATGATCTCGCGGAGACGCTCGGCCTCCTCGTCCAGGTCGAAGGACTCCAGGCGCTTCTGCAGCGCCGCGGCACCCATCGAACCGTCGAAGTACGTGCCGAAGCGGTCACGCAGCTCGCGGTAGAGGAGCTCGTCGCCCTCCAGGTCCTGGACCTTGAGGTTCTTGAAGCGCGACCAGACCTCGTCCAGACGGTCGATCTCGCGCTGCGCACGGTCGCGCAGCTGCTTCATCTCGCGCTCGGCACCCTCGCGCACCTTGCGGCGCACGTCGGCCTTGGCGCCCTCGGCCTCCAGCTCGGCGAGGTCGTTCTCGAGCTTCTTGGCGCGGGCCTCCAGGTCGGAGTCGCGACGGTTCTCGATCTGCTGACGCTCGACGGAGACGTGCGCCTCCAGGGAGGGCAGGTCACGCGTACGACGCTCGTCGTCGACGTACGTGATCATGTACGCCGCGAAGTAGATGACCTTCTCCAGGTCCTTCGGGGCGAGGTCGAGCAGGTAGCCAAGGCGCGACGGAACGCCCTTGAAGTACCAGATGTGAGTGACGGGGGCGGCGAGCTCGATGTGGCCCATCCGCTCACGGCGCACCTTCGCGCGGGTGACCTCGACGCCACACCGCTCACAGATGATGCCCTTGAAGCGGACACGCTTGTACTTGCCGCAGTAGCACTCCCAGTCCCGGGTCGGACCGAAGATCTTCTCGCAGAAGAGTCCGTCCTTCTCGGGCTTCAGGGTGCGGTAGTTGATGGTCTCCGGCTTCTTGACCTCGCCGTGGCTCCACTGACGGATGTCGTCAGCGGTGGCCAGACCGATCCGGAGCTCGTCGAAGAAGTTGACGTCGAGCACTATGCGTCAATCCCTCTCAGGGTTGTAAGGCTGTGGGGTCTGATACGGGGGTCCTGGGGCCGGCGGGGGGACCATCACTGGTCCCCCTGCCGGACTCCCGTCAGACCTCTTCGACGCTGCTCGGCTCACGCCGGGACAGGTCGATGCCGAGCTCCTCCGCTGCGCGGAAGACGTCCTCGTCGGTGTCACGCATCTCGATGGACATGCCGTCCGAGGACAGCACCTCCACGTTGAGGCACAGGGACTGCATCTCCTTGATGAGCACCTTGAAGGACTCGGGGATGCCGGGCTCAGGGATGTTCTCGCCCTTGACGATGGCCTCGTAGACCTTCACGCGGCCGGTCACGTCGTCGGACTTGATCGTCAGCAGCTCCTGGAGGGCGTACGCGGCGCCGTATGCCTCCAGCGCCCACACCTCCATCTCACCGAAGCGCTGGCCACCGAACTGGGCCTTACCACCCAGCGGCTGCTGGGTGATCATCGAGTACGGACCGGTCGAACGCGCGTGCAGCTTGTCGTCGACCAGGTGGTGGAGCTTGAGGATGTACATGTACCCGACGGAGATCGGGTCCGGGAACGGCTCGCCGGAGCGGCCGTCGAACAGCCTCGCCTTACCGGTCGGGAGCACCATGCGCTCGCCGTCGCGGTTCGGGATGGTGTGGTTCAGCAGACCCGCGAGCTCGTCCTCACGCGCACCGTCGAAGACCGGGGTCGCGACGTTGGTGCCGGGGGCGACCTGGTCGGCGCCGATCGCCTGGAGGCGCTGCGCCCACTCGTCCGCGAGACCGGAGACGTCCCAGCCGCGGCTGGCGAGCCAGCCGAGGTGGATCTCCAGGACCTGTCCCGGGTTCATTCGGGACGGGACACCCAGCGGGTTGAGGATGATGTCGACCGGAGTTCCGTCCTCGAGGAACGGCATGTCCTCGATCGGAAGGATCTTGGAGATGACACCCTTGTTGCCGTGACGGCCGGCGAGCTTGTCACCGTCGGTGATCTTGCGCTTCTGGGCGACGTAGACGCGGACCAGCTGGTTCACGCCCGGGGGAAGCTCGTCGCCCTCCTCGCGGTCGAAGACGCGGACGCCGATGATCTTGCCGATCTCGCCGTGCGGCACCTTCAGCGAGGTGTCACGGACCTCACGGGCCTTCTCACCGAAGATCGCGCGGAGCAGGCGCTCCTCCGGGGTCAGCTCGGTCTCACCCTTGGGCGTGACCTTGCCGACCAGGATGTCGCCGGCGACGACCTCGGCACCGATGCGGATGATGCCGCGCTCGTCGAGGTCCGCGAGGACCTCCTCGGAGACGTTCGGGATGTCCCGGGTGATCTCCTCGGGGCCGAGCTTGGTGTCACGAGCGTCGACCTCGTGCTCCTCGATGTGGATCGAGGAGAGGACGTCGTCCTGCACGAGGCGCTGCGACAGGATGATCGCGTCCTCGTAGTTGTGGCCCTCCCACGGCATGAACGCCACGAGGAGGTTCTTGCCGAGCGCCATCTCGCCGTCTTCGGTGGCGGGACCGTCGGCGAGGACCTGGCCCTCGATGACGCGGTCGCCCTCGTCCACGACGACCTTCTGGTTCACAGAGGTGCCCTGGTTGGAGCGGGAGAACTTGTGCAGGCGGTACGTGATGTACGTGCCGTCGTCGTTGGCGACCGTGATGTAGTCGGCCGACAGCTCCTGGACGACACCGTCCTTCTCGGCCTTGAGCACGTCGCCCGCGTCGGTGGCGCAGCGGTACTCCATGCCGGTGCCGACGAGCGGGGCCTCCGACTTAATGAGCGGGACGGCCTGACGCATCATGTTCGCGCCCATGAGGGCACGGTTGGCGTCGTCGTGCTCGAGGAACGGGATCATGGCGGTCGCGACCGACACCATCTGGCGCGGCGAGACGTCCATGTAGTCCACGTCCGACGGCTCGACGTAGTCGACCTCGCCGCCACGCTTACGGACCAGGACGCGCGGCTCGGTGAACTGCAGGTCGTCGTTGAGCGCGGCGTTGGCCTGCGCGATGACGAACCGGTCCTCCTCGTCGGCGGTGACGTAGTCGACCTCGTCGGTGACCTGGCCGTCGACGACCTTGCGGTACGGCGTCTCGATGAAGCCGAACGCGTTGACGCGGCCGTACGAGGCGAGCGAACCGATCAGACCGATGTTCGGGCCTTCGGGGGTCTCGATCGGGCACATGCGTCCGTAGTGGGACGGGTGCACGTCTCGGACCTCGAAGCCGGCCCGCTCACGGGACAGACCACCGGGACCCAGAGCCGAGAGACGACGCTTGTGCGTCAGACCCGACAGCGGGTTGTTCTGGTCCATGAACTGGGACAGCTGGCTGGTGCCGAAGAACTCCTTGATGGAGGCGACGACCGGCCGGATGTTGATCAGGGTCTGCGGCGTGATCGCCTCGACGTCCTGGGTGGTCATCCGCTCGCGGACGACGCGCTCCATACGAGCCAGACCCGTGCGGACCTGGTTCTGGATGAGCTCGCCGACGTTGCGCAGACGACGGTTGCCGAAGTGGTCGATGTCGTCGGTCTCGACGACGATCTCGTTGCCGTTCTCGCCGATCGTCTCGGTCTCGCCCGCGTGGAGCTTGACCAGGTACTTGATCGTGGCGATGACGTCGTCGGTGGTGAGCACGCCGGCATCCAGCGGCTCGTCGGCGCCGAGCTTCTTGTTCACCTTGTAGCGGCCGACCTTCGCGAGGTCGTAGCGCTTCGGGTTGAAGTAGAGGTTCTCGAGCAGCGTCTGAGCGGCCTCACGGGTCGGCGGCTCGCCCGGACGCAGCTTGCGGTAGATGTCCAGCAGCGCGTCGTCCTGGCCCTGGGTGTGGTCCTTCTCCAGGGTGGCGCGCATCGACTCGTACTCGCCGAACTCCTGCAGGATCTGCTCGGTGGTCCAGCCGAGAGCCTTCAGGAGGACGGTGACGGACTGCTTGCGCTTGCGGTCGATGCGGACACCGACCAGGTCGCGCTTGTCGATCTCCATCTCCAGCCAGGCACCCCGGGACGGGATGATCTTGGCGGAGAAGATGTCCTTGTCGGACGTCTTGTCGATGGAGGAGTCGAAGTAGACACCGGGGGAACGGACCAGCTGCGACACCACGACACGCTCGGTGCCGTTGATGACGAAGGTGCCCTTGTTCGTCATGAGCGGGAAGTCGCCCATGAAGACCGTCTGGGACTTGATCTCGCCGGTCTCGTTGTTGGTGAACTCGGCGGTGACGAAGAGCGGGGCGCCGTACGTGAAGTCACGGTCCTTGCACTCGTCGATCGAGTTCTTCGGCGGCTCGAAGCGGTGGTCGCGGAAGGTCAGCGACATCGACCCGGAGAAGTCCTCGATCGGGGAGATCTCCTCGAAGATCTCCTCCAGACCGGACTTCCTGGGGACGTCCTGTCCCGACTCCAGGGCAGCCTCGACGCGAGCCTTCCAGGCGGCATTGCCGAGCAGCCAGTCGAAGCTCTCGGTCTGCAGCGCGAGGAGGTTCGGAACCTCGAGGGGCTCCCGGATCTTTGCAAAGGAGATGCGCAGCGGGGCGGTGCTTGCGCCGTTGTTCGTATTGGTCGAGGCGTTGCGCGAGGCGGCCAAGAGGGGGTCCTTCCGAGGGCTCGGACTCACTACGCGCGTACCGGTCCCCAGCAACGCTTCACGGCAGACTTTTCCTGAGATGACCAAAAGGCCAGGTCAGACGGGGTCGGTCCACGAAGCTGATGCGAAGGTATGCCCCTGGTGACGGGCAGGGGGCAGCTAACAGGCAGCGCAAAGGGTCAGTGTAGCCACTTGGCTCACTGATGTCCAGGGCGAATAATTCGCGACCCTCGTTGCTCTCAACTCCGCGGTACCTCGCGCCGTGCGGCGCACCTCGATACTGCCCGTTCAGCCGTCGATCCATGCCTCGGAAACGGATCGTTGTGACGACGCGTCCTGAGAATTGCGCGCTGCGTGCGGTTCGTCAAGACCCGCCGGTCTGCGGGGCGCACGGCGAAGATCACCATACTCCGCTTCCGGCGGCCCGCCAGACCCCCGCCACGCCCGCTTCCCGGGAACGCCGAAAGGCGACCACCCAGATGGGTGATCGCCTCTCGGTGCCTCCGCGTTACACGGGGGCAGGAGTCAGCTCAGCGAGCCGAAACGGTCTTACTTGACCGTGACGGAGGCGCCGGCGGCCTTGAGGGACTCGGCAGCCTTCTCGGCGGCCTCCTTCGCGACCTTCTCGAGGACCGGCTTCGGGGTGCCGTCGACGAGGTCCTTGGCCTCCTTCAGGCCGAGGGAGGTGAGCTCACGCACGACCTTGATGACCTGGATCTTCTTGTCGCCGGCACCCTCGAGGATGACGTCGAACTCGTCCTGCTCCTCGGCGGCCTCGGGGGCAGCGCCACCGACGGCGGGGCCGGCGACGGCGACGGCCGCGGCGGCGGTGACGTCGAACTTCTCCTCGAAGGCCTTCACGAACTCGGAGAGCTCGATGAGGGTCATCTCCTCGAACTGGGCGAGGAGGTCGTCCTGAGAGAGCTTCGCCATGATGGGCGATCCTTCCACTAATTCGGCAGGTGCCGATGTGTCTATAGAGGCGGGCGTAACGGCCCGCTACGACCCGCGCACTAGGCGGCGCGGATCAATGCGCGAGCCGAATTACTCGGCACCGCCCTGCTCGGCGAGCTTGACGCGAAGCGCTTCCGCAGTGCGGACGAACTTCGACGGCAGCGCCTGGAAGAGCGAGGCAGCCTGAGACTGCTTGCCCTTGAAGGCACCGGCCAGCTTGCTGAGCAGAACCTCGCGGGACTCGAGGTCCGCAAGCTTCTTGATGTCGTCGGCGGAGAGAGCCTTACCGTCAAGGACACCGGCCTTGATGATGAGGTTCGGGTTCTCCTTGGCGAAGTCACGCAGGGCCTTCGCCGACTCCACCGGGTCACCGGTGACGAAGGCGACCGCGGTCGGACCAGCGAAGTGCTCGTCCAGTGCGGTGATCCCGGCCTCGTTGGCCGCAATCTTGGTCAGCGTGTTCTTCACCACGGCGTACTGGGCGTTCTCACCGAGCGAACGACGCAGCGTCTTGAGCTGCGCCACGGTGAGACCCCGGTACTCGGTCAGCACGGCGGCGTTGGAGCTCTGGAACGCGTCCTTGAGCTCGGCCACCGATGCAGCCTTGTTGGGCGTCGGCATAGTGCTTCGGCCTCCTTCCGGGTGATGAGGACCGCTCAGAAGGAGGCTGGACAAAACAAAACGCCCCGGGCGCAGGCGCACGGGGCTGAGCTCGACCGGACACGAAGTCCGGGAACTTTCCACAGTCACCTGCGCGGGTCGTCCGTTGTCAGCGGATCCTTCGGCCACCGCACCCGAGAGGGGCACAGCAACGACCAGCGGTCTTTGGCTTCTGTGGAAGAGTACGTGACGGGGTCGGCTTCGGGCAAATCAGCCCTGGTCGGTGTTCTTCCCGAAGTCCTTCATCATCTCGAAGAGGTCCACGGTGTCCTTGGCCGGCGGGGCCTGCACGGCGGCCTTGGTGCCGTAGTCGGTGTAGTCGGCCCGCATCTGCATCGTGCCCTTGGCCATGGTCATGCCGATGTCCATGCGCGCCGGGTAGCCGTCCTCGGTGACCCAGAGCTCGGTGTCGTAGCCCTTGAGACCCGCCTGCTTCACGGTGGCGATGAGCTTGTCGTGGTCCTCCTTGGAGAGGAGCTTCGACGACTCGTTGGCCTTGAGCATCTGCTCGAAGGTGAGCGTGCCCTTGTAGTGCTGGGTCTCCATGCCGTTGATCTTCTCGGCACCCATGTGCCTCAGGTCCGGGGAGTCCAGGAGCAGGGCGAGCTGCTGGGCCGGGTCCTGGTTCATGTTGTCCAGGCCGCCGGTCATCTGCTTCTGCAGCGCCTTGTCGCCGGAGGCGTCGGCCGCGGCCTTCATGTCGAGCTTCATCCAGCGCTTGCCGTCCATCTCGGCGGCCTGCTTGGCACCCATGTCCATGTACATGACCTGGTCGAGCATGATCATGTGCATCTGCTCGGGCCCGTCCGGGCTGCCGGCGGAGAGCATGGAGCTCTTCATGGTGATGTCCATCACCGCCGGGTCCCAGCCCTGCACGCCGGTCATCTCGATCGTGCCGGACTCGGCGCCGAGCCCCTCCATGGTCATGGTCATCTTGACCTTGGCGGCCTTGGCCGCCGAGGTCTTCGCGTACGCGGCCTGGATGATCTGCGTGACGTCCCCGTGGTTCTGCACCTCGGGAGCGGCCGGAGCGGCCCCCTTGGCGTCCCCGCCGTCCTGACAGCCCGCGACGCCACTCACGACCACCACGGCCGTGAGAGCGACGCCCGCGCGCTTCCATGCGGACTTGTTCATGAGCGTTCCCCACCCCTTGATCCAAGGTCTTTACGGTTCCTTGAACCGTAACAAAGAGCCGGCCCCGCACCTCCGGAGAGGTGCGGGGCCGGCTGACCACTCAGTGAGCCTGTGGGGCTCAGACCGCGGCCGGGTCCTCCTCGACGAGGAGGTTACGGGTGCGGTTGGAGTCCAGCGGGATGCCGGGGCCCATGGTCGTCGTCAGGGTCGCCTTCTTGATGTAGCGGCCCTTGGCGGCGGACGGCTTCAGACGGAGGATCTCCTCCAGAGCCGCGGCGTAGTTCTCGACCAGCTTCGTCTCGTCGAAGGAGACCTTGCCGATGATGAAGTGCAGGTTCGAGTGCTTGTCGACGCGGAACTCGATCTTGCCGCCCTTGATGTCGTTGACAGCCTTCGCGACATCGGGGGTGACGGTGCCGACCTTGGGGTTCGGCATGAGACCACGCGGGCCGAGGACGCGGCCGAGGCGGCCGACCTTGCCCATGAGGTCCGGGGTGGCCACAACGGCGTCGAACTCGTTCAGGCGGTTGCCCTTGGAGATCTCGTCGATGAGCTCGTCGGAGCCGACGATGTCGGCGCCCGCGGCGATCGCGGCCTCGGCACGGTCACCGGTCGCGAAGACCAGGACCCGGGCGGTCTTACCGGTGCCGTGCGGAAGGTTCACGGTGCCACGGACCATCTGGTCGGCCTTGCGCGGGTCGACGCCCAGGCGGAAGGCGACCTCGACGGTGCCGTCGAACTTCGTGGTGGCGGTGTCCTTGGCGAGACGGACGGCCTCGAGGGGGGCGTAGTTCCGCTCGCGGTCGACCTTGGCGTCCGCGGAGCGGAGAGCCTTGCTGCGCTTCACTGCTTCTCCTGTTGGTTCAGGTATGGAGTCGTGGTGCGGGCCGCGCCGGCCCTACCACTAGGTCAAACGGGGGGTGATCAGCCCTCGACCGTGATGCCCATGGAGCGGGCGGTGCCAGCGATGATCTTGGACGCGGCGTCCAGGTCGTTGGCGTTGAGGTCGGGGAGCTTGACCGTGGCGATCTCGCGGACCTGGGCGGCCGTGAGCTTGGCGACCTTGGTCTTGTGCGGCTCGCCGGAGCCCTTCTCCACACCCGCGGCCTTGAGGATCAGCTTGGCGGCCGGCGGAGTCTTGGTGATGAAGGTGAAGGTGCGGTCTTCGTAGACCGTGATCTCCACCGGCACGACCATGCCACGCTGCGACTCGGTCGCGGCGTTGTAGGCCTTGCAGAACTCCATGATGTTGACGCCGTGCTGACCGAGCGCGGGGCCGACCGGCGGGGCCGGGTTGGCCGCACCGGCGTTGATCTGGAGCTTGATAAGCCCCGTGACCTTCTTCTTCTTGGGAGGCATTGCTCTCTCCGGGTCCTAGTGAGAGTGTTCAGCCCGCCTTCCGGTCATCCGGATGCAGGCATACCGCACAACGATAACGGGTATAGACGTGCGGCTAAAAACCGAGCAGGTCAGAGCGGCTGCGAGAGCCACTCTGACCTGGTCGGAAGACGGTGAGATCAGTTCTTCTGGATCTGGTCGAAGCTGAGCTCGACCGGGGTCTCGCGACCGAAGATCTCGACGAGGCCCTTGACCTTCTTCGAGTCCGGGTTGATCTCGTTGATCGTGGCCTGGAGGGTCGCGAACGGGCCGTCCGTGACGGTGACCGAGTCGCCGACCTCGAAGTCCAGGACCTGGACCTCCAGCTTGCGGGCCGGAGCCGGCTTGCCCTCGGCCTCGGCGGCCTCGCGGGCGGCCTTCTCCTCGGCCTCCGGGGCGAGCATCTTGACGATCTCGTCCAGGGTCAGCGGGTACGGGTCGTAGGCGTTGCCCACGAAGCCGGTGACACCGGGGGTGTTGCGGACGACGCCCCAGGACTCGTTCGTCAGATCCATGCGGACGAGAACGTAGCCGGGAAGCTTGTTCTGCTTGACGTTCTTCCGCTCGCCGCCCTTGATCTGGACGATCTCTTCCTCGGGGACCTCGGCCTGGTAGATGAAGTCCTCGACGTTGAGCGAGACGGCACGCTGCTCGAGGTTGGCCTTCACGCGCTTCTCGTAGCCCGCGTAGGTGTGGATGACGTACCACTCGCCGGGGAGGGTGCGGAGCTCCTCGCGGAGCGCGGCGACCGGGTCGACCGGGGCGGCCGGCTCGGCCTCCTCCTCGGCGGCCTCGACCTCTTCGGCCTCGGCCTCGGTCTCGTCCTCGTCGGACTCCTCGACCTCTTCGGCCTCGTCGATCTCGACGTCCTCGTCCGCAGCGTCCTCTGCAGCGTCGACCTCGACGTCCTCGACGTCCTCGTCGGCGGCCTCGACGATGTCCAGCTCGTCCTCGACGGACTCGGACTCGAAGGCGTCGTTCAGGTTCGCGTCAGACACGGTGGCTGCTTCTTCCTGCGATACAGATGGGGTGGAACAAAAAGTCAGCCGAAGATGTACTTGACTGCTTCCTGGAAGCCATAGTCAATCACGGTGACAAGGCCGATCATGATGACGACGAAGACAATCACCACGGTGGTGTACGTCGTCAGCTGGCTGCGCGTGGGCCAGACGACCTTGCGGAGCTCGGCGATGATCTGGCGGTAGAAGAGCGCGAGACGGCCCAGGGGGCCCTTCTTTCCACGCTTCCCGCCCTTGCGGGACTTCTTCTTCGACTCTGCGGTGTCGTCGTCGGCATCAGGCATGTCGATGGAGCCTACGGCGTCCGTCACGATCTCTCACCTGATTCCGGGTCGGCCGTGCCGCGCCCGGGTGGAGCCGCACGGCGGTGCAATGAAGTACGTACATGCGCACAACACCTGGCGGTGTGTGTAGCAGGGCCGGAGGGACTTGAACCCCCAACCGCCGGTTTTGGAGACCGGTGCTCTACCAATTGAGCTACGACCCTTTGTCGGTGCCCCCCAAACGTACCGCATCGTGAGATGTGGTCGGTGCGGGCCAACGAGGAGTGAGCATACGTGGTCTTGGGCCCCTACGTCGAACAGAAAGCGCGCCGACCTGCCGTCGGACGCGCGTACGACCGGTAATGACCGGTCCTGTCCGGTCCGTGAAACCTGTGTGCCGGGCCTCTGCGAGGTCTGGGACGATGGCCCGTATGAGCGCTGCTACCCCTCCCACCGAGCGTCGGGTCTCCGCCCGGATCGGTGCGATCTCCGAGTCCGCCACCCTCGCCGTCGACGCCAAGGCCAAGGCCCTCAAGGCCGCCGGGCGCCCGGTGATCGGTTTCGGCGCGGGTGAGCCCGACTTCCCGACCCCCGACTACATCGTCGACGCGGCCGTCGAGGCCTGCAAGAACCCGAAGTACCACCGCTACACGCCGGCCGGTGGTCTGCCCGAGCTGAAGGCCGCGATCGCCGCCAAGACGCTGCGCGACTCCGGTTACGAGATCGACGCCTCCCAGGTCCTGGTGACCAACGGCGGCAAGCAGGCGATCTACGAGGCCTTCGCCGCGATCCTCGACCCGGGCGACGAGGTCATCGTCCCGGCGCCGTACTGGACGACGTACCCCGAGTCGATCCGCCTCGCGGGCGGTGTCCCGGTGGACGTCGTCGCCGACGAGACCACCGGTTACCGGGTCTCGGTGGAGCAGCTGGAGGCGGCGCGCACGGAGAAGACCAAGGTCGTCCTCTTCGTCTCCCCCTCGAACCCGACCGGCGCCGTCTACAGCGAGGCCGAGACCGAGGCGATCGGCCGCTGGGCCGTCGAGCACGGCCTGTGGGTCCTCACGGACGAGATCTACGAGCACCTGGTCTACGGCGACGCCTCCGCCGTCTCGCTCCCGGCCGTCCTGCCGGAGCTGCGCGACAAGTGCATCGTCGTCAACGGCGTGGCGAAGACGTACGCGATGACGGGCTGGCGCGTGGGCTGGATCATCGGCCCGAAGGACGTCGTGAAGGCCGCGACCAACCTGCAGTCGCACGCCACCTCCAACGTGAGCAACGTGGCGCAGGTCGCCGCGCTCGCCGCCGTCTCCGGCAACCTGGACGCGGTCGAGGAGATGGGGCGCGCCTTCGACCGCCGCCGCCAGACGATCGTGCGGATGCTCAACGAGATCGAGGGTGTCGTCTGCCCGACGCCGGAGGGCGCGTTCTACGTGTACCCGTCGGTGAAGGGGCTGCTCGGCAAGGAGATCCGCGGCAAGCGCCCGCAGACCTCGGTCGAGCTCGCGGCCCTGATCCTGGACGAGGTCGAGGTCGCGGTCGTCCCGGGCGAGGCCTTCGGCACCCCGGGCTACCTGCGGCTGTCGTACGCGCTCGGCGACGAGGACCTGGTGGAGGGCGTGTCCCGGATCCAGAAGCTGCTCGCCGAGGCGCGCGACTGATCCTCTTGAGGTGCGGGCCCCCGGTTCTCCGGAACCGGGGGCCCGTTTTTGCGTTCTAGCAAGGTCCCGATCGGGGAAATGGACTTCATTCGTCCATTCGGGTGCGGCAGTATCGGCCAATGGAGCACGTATACCGCGACATCACCCTGCTGCCCAAGGCCCATCTGCACCTGCACTTCACCGGTTCGATGCGGCCCACGACGCTCATCGAGCTGGCCGACAAGTACGGCGTGCATCTCCCGGAGGCGCTGAGCAGCGGTACGCCTCCCAAGCTGCGGGCGACCGACGAGCGCGGCTGGTTCCGTTTCCAGCGGCTGTACGACATCGCCCGCTCCTGCCTGCGCGCGCCGGAGGACATCCAGCGGCTCGTCCGGGAGGCGGCCCAGGAGGACGTCAGGGACGGCTCGGGGTGGCTGGAGATCCAGGTCGACCCCACCTCGTACGCCCCGCATCTCGGCGGTCTGATCCCGGCCCTGGAGATCATCCTGGACGCGGTCGACGCGGCCTCGCGGGAGACCGGGCTCGGGATGCGGGTGCTGGTCGCGGCGAACCGGATGAAGCACCCGCTGGAGGCGCGGACCCTGGCCCGGCTCGCGGTGCGGTTCGCGGACCGGGGCGTGGTCGGTTTCGGGCTCTCCAACGACGAGCGGCGGGGCATGGCCCGGGACTTCGACCGGGCCTTCGCGATCGCGCGTGAGGGCGGCCTCCTGGCGGCCCCGCACGGCGGCGAGTTGACGGGCCCCTCGTCCGTACGGGACTGCCTGGACGATCTGCGGGCGGCGCGGGTCGGCCACGGGGTGCGCTCGGCGGAGGACCCGCGGCTGCTGCGGAAGCTCGCCGAGAGGGGCGTGACCTGCGAGGTCTGCCCGGCGTCGAACGTGGCTCTCGGGGTGTACGAGAAGCACGAGGACGTCCCGCTGCGGACCCTCTTCGAGGCGGGCGTCCCGATGGCGCTCGGCGCCGACGACCCGCTGCTCTTCGGCTCGCGGCTCGCGGCGCAGTACGAGATCGCGCGCAAGCACCACGGGTTCACGGACGCGGAGCTGACGGAGCTGGCCCGCCAGTCCGTGCGGGGCTCGGCGGCGCCGGAGGACGTCAAGGCGAAGCTCCTGGCGGGGATCGACGACTGGATCGCCTAGCCGATCCCCCGGAGCAGGGTGCGGGCGAGCGTGCGGGCGAAGTCGTCGAGGGAGTCCGGGGGCCTGCGGTCCGGGCTCATCTCCCAGGCGAAGGAGCGCTGCACACAGGCCCCGAGGAGCAGGGAGGCGGCGGCCACCGGGTCGGCGTCGGGGCTGATGCGGCCGTGCGTCTGCTCGGCGCGGAGATAGGCGGCGAGGCCCTCGATCGGCTTGTGGGGGCCGCTGCCGTAGGTGCGCATGGCCTCCTCGTGGCGCCGTTTGAGCTGCGGTTCGGCGTAGAGGGAGGCGACGACCGGGAAGGTCTGCTCGTAGAAGAGCGCGGCCTGCCGGGCGACCTCGGTGAGGTTCTCCTCGACGGTGCGGCCGCCGGGGTCGGCGGCGAGCGTGCCGAGGAGCCCGCCGAGCTGGGGCAGGCGCTCGTTCAGGACGGTCAGGAAGAGCTCTTCCTTGCTGCTGAAGTACTTGTACAGCGCGGCTTCCGAGCAGCCGGCCGCCTTGGCGATCTCCTTGGTGGTGGTGCGGGCGAGCCCCGCCGTCCGCATGAGGTCACGGGCGGCGTCGACGATCCGGGTCCGGGTCGGCCTCTGTTCCATGCATCCTCCAGCCACGCTTGACGTCTAGGTGAGTATCCACTCACCCTGGGGGTGAGTGAACACTTACCCACCCCGGGAGGGTGCGACATGAAGCTCACAGTCTTCGGTGCGACCGGCGGCATCGGCCGGGAGATCGTCCGGCAGGCGCTGGCCTCGGGCCACGAGGTGACGGCGGTGGTACGGGACCCGGCACGGCTCACCGTGACCGGCACGCGCCTGACGGTCCAGCGGGCCGACCTGGCCGACCCCGAGGCCCTGCGCGGGGCCGTCGCGGGCCGGGACGCGGTGCTCTCGGGCCTCGGCGCCCGCACCCGGGCGGACGCGGGCGTGGCGGCCCGGCTGACCCGCTCGGTGCTCACGGCGATGGAGGCCGAGAAGACGCGCCGGCTCCTGGTGGTCAGCGCGGCCCCGCTGGGCCCGGTCCCGGACGGCCAGGCCTTCGTCGACAAGGCGGTCCTGGCGATCATCAACAACGTCCTGAAGGACGTCTACGCCGACCTGCGGGTCATGGAGTCCGACCTCGTCGCGAGCGGCGCCGACTGGACCTCCGTCCGCCCGCCCAAGCTGACGAACCAGCCGGGCACCGGGCAGTACCGCCGGGTCGTCGGCGGCACCCCGTCCCGGGGCCGCTCCCTGGCCCGCGCGGACGTGGCGCACGCGATGCTGGCGATGATCGACGACCCCGCGACGGTCAAGCAGGGCGTCGGCGTCGCCTACTAGTCGGTGTCGCGTACCGGAGGCGTCGCGTACTAGAGCTGGACTCCCACGGTCACCGGCTCGTTGACGAGGGTGATCCCGAAGGCGTCCCGTACCCCGGCGACGACCTCGCGGGCGAGGGCGAGGAGGTCCTCGGTGGTCGCCTCGCCGCGGTTGGTCAGGGCGAGCGTGTGCTTGGTGGAGATCCGGGCGGGCCCGGAGCCGTACCCCTTGGTGAAGCCGGCCTTGTCGATCAACCAGGCCGCCGAGGTCTTCACGGCGCCGTCGTCGCCCGCCGGGAAGGCCGGCGGGGTGACGTCCGGGCCGAGCCGCTCCGCCACACGGGCCCGGAAGCTCACGAACTCGTCGTTCGTGAGGATCGGGTTAGTGAAGAAGGAGCCGGCGGACCAGGTGTCGTGGTCCGCGGGGTCCAGCACCATGCCCTTGCTCGCGCGGAGCTGGAGGACGGTCTCGCGGGCGGTGGCGAGGGGCACCCGGTCCCCTGCCTCGACACCCAGGGCGCGGGCGGTCTCGGCGTACTTGACGGGCGAGGAGAGCCCGTCGGCGTCCTCCAGCTCGAAGCGGACCCGCAGCACGACGTACCGGTCGGGCTGGTCCTTGAAGAGGCTGTGCCGGTACGAGAAGGCGCACTCGGCGTTCGTGAGGGTGACGGTCTCCTCGGCGCGCCGGTCGTAGGCGACGACCTCGGTGATGGTGGCGGAGACGTCCTGCCCGTAGGCGCCGACGTTCTGGATGGGGGTCGCGCCGGCCGAGCCGGGGATGCCGGCGAGGCACTCGATCCCGGCGAGCCCGGCCTCGACGGTCCGCGCGACGGCGTCCGTCCAGACCTCGCCGGCGGCGAGCTCCAGGCGCGTGCCGTCCAGGTGGAAGCCGGTGGTGGCGATGCGCAGCGCCGTGCCGTCGAAGCCCTTGTCCCCGATGACCAGGTTGGATCCACCGCCGATGATCAGCAGCGGGGTCCCGGCGGCGTCGGCCTCGCGGACGGCCGCGACCACCTCGTCGTCGGTGACGGCGGTGACGAGCCGGGTGGCGGGTCCGCCGAGCCGGAAGGTGGTCAGGGGCGCGAGGGGGGCGTCTGCGATCTGCTGCACGGGCTCAAGGGTACGGGCCCCGCCTTCCGCCGCGGCGGAGAGCGGGGCCCGTCAGCGGCTTCAGGCGAGGCGGACGACGGCCCGGGACATGCCCAGGACCTTCTGCCCGGCGCTCATGGCCGTGATGTCGACCCGCACCTGCTTGTCGTCCAGCTTCGCGGCGACCTTGGCGGAGACCTCGATGAGGGCGCCGGTCTCGTCGTTGGGGACGACGACCGGCTTGGTGAAGCGGACGCCGTACTCGACGACGGCGGCGGGGTCGCCGGCCCAGTCGGTGACGACGCGGATCGCCTCGGCCATGGTGAACATGCCGTGGGCGATGACGTCCGGGAGGCCGACCTCGACCGCGAACTTCTCGTTCCAGTGGATCGGGTTGAAGTCCCCGGAGGCGCCGGCGTACTGCACGAGCGTGGCGCGGGTCACGGGGAAGGTCTGCGCGGGCAGCTCGGTGCCGGCCTCGACCTCGTCGTAGGCGATCTTCGCGGTCATGGTCAGGCCCCCTCGGGTGCGCGGGAGACGAGCTTGGTCCAGGCGGTGACGACGTGCTCGCCGGAGGCGTCGTGGACCTCGCCGCGGATGTCGAGGATGTCGTTGCCGGCGAGGGACTTGATCGCCTCGATGGTGGAGGTGACCGAGAGCCGGTCCCCGGCGCGTACGGGCCGGGTGTAGGCGAACTTCTGGTCGCCGTGGACGACGCGGCTGTAGTCGAGGCCCAGCTGCGGGTCCTCGATGACGGCGCCGGCCGCCTTGAATGTGATGGCGAACACGAAAGTGGGCGGAGCGATCACATCGGAATGTCCGAGCGCCTTGGCCGCCTCGGTGTCGGTGTACGCGGGATTGGCGTCACCGATCGCCTCGGCGAACTCGCGGATCTTCTCGCGGCCGACCTCATAGGGCGCGGTGGGCGGATAGGTCCGGCCCACGAAGGACTGGTCGAGCGCCATGGACTCGATACCTCCTGCTGGATTTGTTGCCGATGTCGTCGGGGGGAGCCGACAAACGACACGAGGCCGCCCCCGAGTGGGGACGGCCTCGTGTACGAGCCTGATTAACGCGTCTCGCGGTGCGCGGTGTGCGAGTTGCAGCGGGGGCAGTGCTTCTTCATCTCAAGACGGTCCGGGTTGTTACGCCGGTTCTTCTTGGTGATGTAGTTCCGCTCCTTGCACTCCACGCAGGCCAGCGTGATCTTCGGGCGGACGTCGGTGGCAGCCACGTGAGTGCTCCTTGACGGACGGATGGACGGATGAACGCATAGAAGAGTAGCCGATCGTAGGACCGACCCCACAATCGGCTACTGTCTGTAGCGGTGACCGGACTTGAACCGGTGACACAGCGATTATGAGCCGCTTGCTCTACCGACTGAGCTACACCGCTTTGATGATCCGGATCCCACCCGAAGGCGGGATCCCTCTCACCAGAGCCCCAATACGGAATCGAACCGTAGACCTTCTCCTTACCATGGAGACGCTCTACCGACTGAGCTATTGGGGCGAGCGAGGAAGACATTACACGGTCTGCGGCCCATCACCCAAATCCGTTTCCCCACACCCTCGCGACGGCCCTCACCAGGCGTCCCGTACGCCACTCGTGGCCTCATCGGTACGACTATTGCGCTCCTCCCCGAAGGTCGCTCCGAGCGCCCCTAGGCTCGGCCTCACGCTTCGTGATCTTGACCTTGAGGAGCCTTGAGGAGCCCGATGTCAGCCGACAGCAAGCAGCCCCAGCCACCCGAGGACGGGGCCGCCACCACCGCCGACTCGACCTCGCTCCTGCTCTCCCACGCACGGCTCACCGACGGACGGACCGTGGACGTACGGCTCGGCGGCGGCCGCATCGAGGCCGTCGGCACCGCGGGCAGCCTCACCGCCACGGGCGCTCGGGTCGACCTCACCGGCTATCTGCTGCTGCCCGCCGCCGCCGAACCCCACGCCCACGCCGACACCGCGCTCTCCGCCGACACCCCGGGGCCCGTCTCGTACGCCCCCGAGGAGGTGCAGCGGCGGGCCACCGAGGCGGCCCTGCTCCAGCTCGGCCACGGCGCGACGGCGCTCCGCGCGCACGTGCGCATCGGCGACATCCAGGGGCTCGGCCCGCTGGAGGCCGTACTCCAGGCCCGGCGCTCGCTGCGCGGCCTCGCCGATCTGACGGCCGTCGCCGTGCCCCGGCTGCTCACCGGCGTCGCGGGCGCGGACGGGCTCGCGATGCTGCGGGACGCGGTGAAGATGGGCGCCGGCGTGGTCGGCGGCTGCCCGGACCTCGACCCGGACCCGGCCGGATACGTGGAGGCGGTCCTGGAGGTCGGGGCCGAGAACGGCGTCCCGGTCGACCTGCACACCGACGGGGACGATCCGGCGCGCCTGGCCCGCTTCGCGGCGATGGCGGGCGGGCTGCGGCCGGGAGTGACGATCGGGCCGTGCGGGGGGCTCTCCCGGCTCCCCTCCGACGCGGCGCACCGGGCGGCGGACCGGCTGGCGGCGGCCGGGGTGACGGTGGTGTGCCTGCCGCAGGGCGGCTGCGGGGGTACGGAGCTGCGCGGGGCGGCGCCGGTGCGGCTGCTGCGGGCGGCCGGCGTGCGGGTCGCGGCGGGCAGCGGGGCGCTGCGGGACGTGGCCAACCCGGTGGGGCGCGGGGACCCGCTGGAGGCGGCGTACCTGCTGGCCTCGCTCGGGGGCCTCGCGCCCCAGGAGGCGTACGGGGCGGTGAGCGCGGAGGCGCGGGCCGTCATGGGCCTCCCGGAGGTGCGGGTGGAGGCCGGTTTCCCGGCGGAGCTGCTCGCGGTGCGCGGCGAGCGCCTGGCGGGCGTGCTGTCCCTCGCGTACAGCCGGATCGTGGTGCACCGGGGGCGGGTGGTGGCGCGGACGAGCGCGGTGCGGGAGTACTGCGACTCGGCGGCGGCCCTGGACCTGCCGCGTCAGGCGCGCCCGGAACGGCCGCCCGAGCCGGGAAGCCCTCCGGCCGGACCCGACGTACGGTCGTGAGTATGCGCATCGTCATCGCTGGAGGACACGGACAGATCGCCCTGCGTCTGGAGAGGCTGCTCTCGGCGGCGGGGCACGAGGTCGCGGGGATCATCCGCAACCCGGAACAGGACGACGACCTGCGGGAGGCGGGCGCCGAGCCCGTCGTCCTCGACCTGGAGACGGCGTCGGTCGAGATGGTCGCCGCGGTGCTGCAGGGCGCCGACGCGGCCGTCTTCGCGGCGGGCGCGGGCCCCGGCAGCGGCGCGGCCCGCAAGGACACGGTGGACCGCGCTGCGGCGGTGCTCTTCGCCGACGCGGCGGAACGCGCGGGCGTGCGCCGCTACCTCGTCGTCTCATCGATGGGCGCGGACGCCTCCCACCCGGGCAACGACATCTTCGACGCCTACCTCCGCGCGAAGGGCGCGGCCGACGACGACATCCGCGCCCGTACGGCCCTGGAGTGGACGATCCTGCGCCCCGGCTCCCTGACGGACGACGCGGGCAGGGGCATGGTCCGCCTGGAGGCCCGTACGGGCCCTGGCCCGGTCCCCCGGGACGACGTGGCCGCGGTCCTCGCCGAACTCCTCGACACCCCGGCGACCGCGGGCCTCACCCTGGAACTGATCGCCGGCTCGGTCCCGCTCTCGGTCGCGGTGAAGGACGTGGCCGGCAATTGACCGCTCCGACCGCCCCCGAAAACGAGTGAAGGTCCCCGGTGCAAGCACCGGGGACCTTCTTCACGTGGCGACGCCAGGATTCGAACCTGGGTAGGCTAAGCCGACGGATTTACAGTCCGCTCCCATTGGCCACTCGGGCACATCGCCATGGGTTCGCTGCCTTGGTTCACCGCTTTTCTGCGGTGTTCCCCGGCAACGACGTAAACAATACCTGATCCCGGGGGGTGCTTCGCCACCGGATTGATCGACGGCCGATCAGCGGTTCGGTCCACGGCTCACCCCCTAGGCTTTGGGGGTACCCCACAGCATCCGAGCAAGGAGCCACGAGTCATGGCCGACTCCAGTTTCGACATCGTGTCCAAGGTCGAGCGGCAGGAGGTCGACAACGCCCTCAACCAGGCCGTGAAGGAGATCTCCCAGCGCTACGACTTCAAGGGAACCAACGCCTCGATCTCCTGGTCGGGCGAGAAGATCCTGATGCAGGCGAACGGCGAGGAGCGCGTCATGGCGATCCTCGACATCTTCCAGTCCAAGCTGATCAAGCGCGGGATCTCGCTCAAGTCGCTGGACGTCGAGGGCGAGCCGCAGCTGTCCGGCAAGGAGTACAAGCTCTTCGCCTCCGTCCAGGAGGGCATCTCCCAGGAGAACGCCAAGAAGGTTGCGAAGGCCATCCGCGACGAGGGCCCCAAGGGCGTCAAGGCCCAGGTCCAGGGCGACGAGCTGCGGGTCAGCTCGAAGAGCCGGGACGACCTGCAGGCCGTGCAGGCGCTACTCAAGGGCAAGGACTTCGACTTCGCGATCCAGTTCGTGAACTACCGCTGACCCTGTCGTGAGGTCGTGAGGGTCGTGTCCGAATACCGCCGGCCCGGGGCTCGGCGGTCCCCGCACACTGGGTCTCGGGAAGACCCGTGCGGGGAGAGGAACCAGTCATGACCGTGTACGCGTACGTCGACGGCCCCCTGGGCGAGATGCTCCTCGTCGGAGAGCTCGCCGAAGGGGGCCGGGCCGTGCTGCGCTCGCTGTCCCTGCCGGGGCAGAAGGGCGCCGTCGAGGTCGAGGACGGCTGGACGTGTGCCCCGGAGGCGTTCGCCGAGGCCGCCCGGCAGCTGGGCGAGTACTTCGCCGGACGCCGCGACCGGTTCGACCTGCCGCTCGCGGGCGACGCCGGGACGGAGTTCCAGCGGCGTGTCTGGCGGGCCCTTGAGGAGATCCCGTACGGGACGACCGTCTCGTACGGGGAGATCGCCCGGCGCGTCGGTTCGGCCGGCGCCGGGGTACGGGCCGTGGGCACCGCGATCGGGCGCAATCCGCTGCTGGTGGTGCGGCCCTGCCACCGGGTGATCGGGGCCGACGGGAACCTGCGCGGGTACGCCGCCGGTCTTGAGCGCAAAGAGCGGCTCCTCGGACTCGAAGGGGCCCTCGGAGGAGCCCTCGAAGAGGCCCTCACATGAGTGAAGGGCTCTTCCCCCGCGAGCGGGTCACGGTGGCGCCCGGGGCGGTGCACGTGCCCGCGTGGCTGCCGTTCGCGCGCCAGCGGGAGCTGGTGGACGCCTGCCGGGAGTGGGGGCGCGGCCCCTTCCCGTACCGGCAGACGGTGCTGCCCGGCGGCGGTGTGATGTCGGTGCGCTCGCTGGCCCTGGGCCGGCAGTGGGTGCCGTACCGCTACCTGGACTCCTTCGGGATCGAGCTGCCGGACCGGCTCGTCGCGCTCGGCCGGGAGGCGCTCGTCGAAGCGTACGGGGACCACGGGGGTTTCACGCCCGACACCGCGCTCGTGAACTTCTACGCGCCCGGGGCGCGCATGGGCATGCACCAGGACCGGGAGGAGCGCTCCGGTGCGCCGGTGGTGTCGCTGAGCCTCGGGGACCGGTGCGTGTTCCGCTTCGGGAACGAGGAGAACCGCGGCCGGCCGTATCAGGACGTCGACCTCGTCTCCGGCGACCTCTTCGTCTTCGGCGGGGCTTCGCGGTGGGTTCACCACGGGGTTCCCAAGGTGTTCCCGGGGACGGCCGAACCCGCGCTCGGCCTGGCCGGGCGCCTGAACATCACCCTCAGGGAGACCGGCCTCAGCGTCTAATGTGCGGAGCATGACACCGGAACTCCGCCGCTCCCTGGGCCTCTTCGACGCGGTCGTGATCGGCCTCGCCTCGATGATCGGGGCGGGGATCTTCGTCGCGCTCGGGCCCGCCGCGGACGCGGCCGGATCCGGGGCGGGGCTGCTCTGGGCACTCGGGCTCGCCGCCGTCGTCGCGTACTGCAACGCCATGGCCTCGGCGCGGCTCGCCGCCCTCTATCCGGCCTCCGGCGGCACCTATGTGTACGGTCGCGAACGCCTCGGCTCCTTCTGGGGATACCTGGCCGGCTGGGCGTTCGTCGCGGGCAAGACGGCCTCCTGCGCGGCGATGGCGCTGACGGTCGGGGCGTACGTGTGGCCGGAGCAGGCGCACGCGGTGGCGGTCGCCGCCGTGGTGGCCCTGACGGCCGTCAACTACGGGGGAGTTCAGAAGTCGGCGCTGCTCACGCGGGTGATCGTGGCGGCGGTCCTGGCCGTGCTCGCCTGTGTCGTCGCGGTCTCCTTCGGGGCGGGCGGGAGCGGGGTCTCGACCGCCGGCACGGAGCTCACCACGGGCGGCGTGCTCCAGGCCGCGGGTTTGCTCTTCTTCGCATTCGCGGGGTACGCGCGGATCGCCACGCTCGGCGAGGAGGTCCGCGATCCGGCCCGCACCATCCCCCGGGCGGTGCCGCTCGCGCTCGGCCTCGCGCTCGCCGTCTACGCGCTCGTCGCGGTGAGCGTGCTCACCGTCCTCGGCCCGGCGGCCCTCGCCGACTCCCCCGCGCCGCTCGCCGACGCGGCCCGCGCGGCGGACGCCGACTGGCTGGTGCCGCTGGTCGCGGTGGGCGCGGCCGTCGCGGCGCTCGGCTCGCTCCTCTCGCTGATCCTCGGCGTGTCCCGTACGACCCTGGCGATGGCCCGGGACGCGTACCTGCCGACGGCCCTCGCGGCCGTCCACCCCCGCTTCCAGGTGCCGCACCGGGCGGAGCTCGCCGTGGGCGCGGTCGTGGCCGTGGTGGCGGCGACCGTGGACGTGCGCGGCGCGATCGGCTTCTCGTCCTTCGGCGTGCTCGTCTACTACGGCATCGCGAACGCCTCCGCCTGGACCCTCGGCGGCCGCAACCGCCCCCTCGCCGCCCTCGGCCTCACCGGCTGCGCGGCCCTGGCCTTCGCCCTCCCCCTCGGCTCGGTCCTGGCGGGCTCGGGAGTGATGGCGGCCGGTGTGGTCGCCTGGGCGATAAGCCGGGGCCGGGCCGTACCGCCACGGGCCTGAGGCCAGGAACGCGTCAGCGGACGCCGTAGGCCTGGTACGCCTGGCTCGTCGGGACGATCTCCTTGCCCAGGGGCAGCAGCGACACCGGGATCATCTTGAAGTTCGCGAGGCCCAGCGGGATGCCGATGATCGTGATGCAGAGGGCGATCCCGGTCGTGATGTGGCCGAGCGCGAGCCACCAGCCCGCGAGGATCAGCCACAGCACGTTGCCGATGCAGGACGGCGCGCCCGCGTCGCGGCGGTCGACGACCGTGTGGCCGAAGGGCCAGAGCGCGTAGATGCCGATGCGGAACGCGGCGAGTCCGAAGGGGATGCCGATGATCGTGATGCAGAGCAGGACGCCCGCGAGCATGTAGCCCAGGAACATCCAGAATCCGCACAGGACCAGCCAAATGACGTTGAGGATCGTCTTCACGGGCGTCGACCTGCCATCTGTTCGAGCCGGGCGATGCGCTCGGCCATCGGCGGATGGGTGGAGAACATCTTGGAGAGGCCCTGTCCGGGCCGGAAGGGGTTCGCGATCATCATGTGGCTCGCGGTCTCGATCCTCGGCTCGGGCGGCAGCGGCAGCTGCTTGGTGCCGGCCTCCAGCTTCCGCAGGGCGCCGGCCAGGGCGAGCGGGTCCCCGGTGAGCTGGGCGCCGGAGGCGTCGGCCTCGTACTCCCGGGAGCGGGAGATGGCCAGCTGGATGACCGAGGCGGCGATCGGGCCGAGGATGAGGATCAGCAGGTAGCCGAGGATCCCGGGGCCGTCGTCGTCGTCGGAGCGGCCGACCGGGATCAGCCAGGCGAAGTTGACCAGGAACATGATCACGGAGGCGAGCGCTCCGGCGACCGAGGAGATGAGGATGTCCCGGTTGTAGACGTGGCTCAGCTCGTGGCCGATGACCCCGCGCAGCTCGCGCTCGTCGAGGATCGCGAGGATGCCCTCGGTGCAGCAGACGGCGGCGTTGCGCGGGTTGCGGCCGGTCGCGAAGGCGTTGGGCGCCTGCGTCGGCGAGATGTAGAGCCGGGGCATGGGCTGCCGCGCCTGCGTGGAGAGCTCGCGCACCATCTTGTAGAGCGCCGGGGCCTCGAACTCGCTCACCGGGCGGGCACGCATGGCCCGCAGCGCCAGCTTGTCGCTGTTCCAGTACGCGTACGCGTTGGTGCCGAGCGCCACGACGAGCGCGACGATCAGCCCCGTACGCCCGAAGAAGCTGCCGATGACGATGATGAGGGCCGAGAGCCCTCCGAGGAGGACGGCGGTCCTCAGCCCGTTGTGCCGGCGGTGCACGGTACGCCCTCCAAGTGGTGCGGCAGGGGAACCCTCTTCCTCGTTCCAGTGGACCCTCCCGTACTGGTCAACGCCAGGCGGGAGGTTCGGGTTCCCCGGCTCGCACGGGGTGCCGTGTGGGCCGTACGGGTGAACGGCCGGTCTCTAGCGGGCGGCGGGGACCTTCTCCAGGCCGGCGGCGGTGACGGCCGTGGGCTCGACCTCGCTGGTGCAGTGGGCGCAGCGGGAGGCGATGGCCGGGATCTCGGTGAAGCAGCGGGGACAGTCGCGCTTCTCCGACTTGGGGTCCTTCGCCTCCTCCTTGGCGAACTTCTCCTGGATCTTCGTCATCGGGACGACGATGACGAAGTAGAGGACGGCGGCGGTGATGACGAACGCTATGGCGGCGGCGATCGCGAGACCGTAGGGGAAGTCGGTCTTGCCGATCGTGAACTTGGCCTCGCTGAAGTCGCCGACGGAGCCGGTGGCCAGACCGATGAGCGGGGTGATGAACGCCTTGCTGAAGCCGGTGACGACGGCCGTGAACGCGGAGCCGACGGCCAGACCGATGGCCATCGAGATGACGTTCCCGCGAAGTATGAAGTCCTTGAATCCGTTCAGCACGGGGTGTTGCTCCTCGGTTCTCTCTGTGGGGGGATCAGAAGAGGCTGCCCGTCGCGAAGCGGAGGGCGAACTGCGGGTAACCCGACAGGACGACTCCGGCGGCGGCGGTCAGCACGATCGCCAGGGTGACCGGCGCGGGGGCCCTGTGCCGGACGGGGGCGCCCTCCGGCGCGCCCTCCGGCGCGCGGAAGAGCAGGGCCGTCCAGCGCAGGTAGTAGTACAGCGCGATCACGACGTTGACACCCATGATCACGGCGAGCCACCCGAGGCCCGCGTCGACGGCCGCCGAGAAAACGGTCACCTTGGCGAAGAGGCCGATGATACCCGGGGGCAAACCGGCCAGATTCAGGAGGAAGAACCCGAGCGCGAGGGCGGCGGCGGGGCTCGTGGCGTACAGACCGCGGAAGTCGGAGATCCGTGCCTCGGGGTGCGTACGTGCGACGAGCACGACGATCGCGAAGGCGCCGAGGTTCACGACGGCGTACATGAGGGCGTACGCGACGGTGGCGCCGATCTGGTCGTCGCTGGAGTACGCGGCGGCGGCGATCGGCACCAGGAGGTAGCCGGCCTGCGCGACGGAGGACCAGGCGAGGAGGCGGACCGCGCTCCACGCGCGCGTGGAGACCTGGCGGAGGGCGGCGACGTTGCCGACGGTCATGGTGAGCGCGGCGAGGGCGGCGAGCGCCGGGCCCCACACGTCCGCGTACGACGGGAAGCCGACGACCGTCACCAGGATCAGGCCGGTGAAGCCGACGGCCTTGCCGACGACGGAGAGGTAGGCGGCGACGGGCAGCGGGGCGCCGACGTAGGTGTCGGGCACCCAGAAGTGGAAGGGCACGGCGGCCGTCTTGAAGGCGAAGCCGACCAGGGTGAGGGCGACACCGGCCTCGGCGAGCGTCTGGAGCTGTCCGGGGACGTCGTCGAGGCGCTGGGCGATCTCCGCGAGGTGGAGGGTGCCGGTCGCCGCGTACACGAAGCTGACGCCGAGCAGGGTGACGGCGGTCGCGGTGACGGAGGAGAGGAAGAACTTGAGCGCGGCCTCGCCGGACATGCGGTCGCCGCGCCTGAGGCCGACGAGCGCGAAGGCGGGCAGCGAGGCCACTTCGAGGGCGACGACGAGGGTGGCGAGGTCGCGGGAGGCGGGCAGCAGGGCGGCGCCGGCGGCCGAGGACAGCAGCAGGAACCAGTACTCGCCGGCCGGGAGCCTCTCGCGGGTCTCGTCCAGGGAGAGGAACGCGGTGACCAGCGCGCCGGCGAGGACCAGCAGCTGGATGACCAGGGTGAACTGGTCCGCGGTGTAGCTGCACGCGGCCGCGTGGCCCTCGGCCTGGGCCTTGGCGGTCAGGCAGAAGGTGGCGCGGTCGCCGGGCCGCAGCGGCAGGAGGAGGGCGAGGGAGGCGAGGAGGCCGCCGATCGCGGTCCAGCCGAGGAGCTGCTTGCGCTCCTGCGGGACGAACAGGTCGGCGACGAGGACGACCAGGGCGACCACGGCCGTGAGGGTGGGGGGCGCGATCGTCAGCCAGTCGACGGACTGGACGAGCGACTCGCTGGCGAACGACGTCACTGGGTGCCTCCGGCGAGGAGCTGCTGGACGGCCGGGTCGGTGAGGCCGAGGAGGACGGCGGGCCAGAGTCCGGCGAGGACGGTGAGGGCGACGAGCGGGGTCCAGGCGGCGAACTCGTACCCCTGGACGTCGGCGATCGCCGTCTCCCCCGCGGGTCGCGGGCCGCCCATGCAGACGCGGCGGACGACGACGAGGAGGTAGGCGGCGGTGAGGAGGGTGCCGAAGGCGCCGATCGCCATGAAGGTGAGGAAGGCGGGGCGGCTGAGGCCCTCGGCGGGCTCGAAGGCGCCGAACAGGGCGAGCATCTCGCCCCAGAAGCCGGCGAGGCCGGGCAGTCCGAGGGAGGCGACGGAGGCGAAGGCGAGGAGGGCGCCGAGGCGGGGGGCGCGGCCGTAGAGGGCGGCGCCGGTGGCGCCGGCGAGGGTGTCGAGGTCGGCGGTGCCGTACCGGTCCTTGACCGCGCCGACCAGGAAGAACAGCAGGCCGGTGACGAGGCCGTGGGCGATGTTGGCGAAGAGGGCGCCGTTGACCCCGGTGGGGGTCATGGTGGCGATGCCGAGGAGGACGAAGCCCATGTGGCCGACGGAGGAGTACGCGATGAGGCGCTTGAGGTCGCCCTTGTTGCCGGGCTTCGCGAGGGCGAGGCAGGCGAGCGATCCGTAGATGATCCCGGCGACGGCGAAGGCCGCGAGGTACGGGGCGAAGATCCGCATGCCGTCGGGGGTGATCGGCAGGACGATCCGGACGAATCCGTACGTGCCCATCTTCAGCAGGACGCCGGCGAGGAGGACGGAGCCGACGGTCGGGGCGGCGGTGTGGGCGTCCGGGAGCCAGCTGTGCAGCGGCCACATCGGGGTCTTCACGGCGAGCCCGAGACCGATCGCGAGAACGGCGATGACCTGCACGGATGTGGTCAGTCCACGGCCGTTGTCCGTGGCCAGTGCCACCATGTCGAACGTGCCCGCCTTCACGCCGATGAGGAGCAGGCCGAGCAGCATGACGACGGAGCCGAGCAGCGTGTAGAGGATGAACTTCCAGGCGGCCGCCTGCCTGCCCTCGCCGCCCCAGCGGGCGATGAGGAAGTACATCGGGATGAGGACCATCTCGAAGGCCAGGAAGAACAGGACGAGGTCGAGGACGGCGAAGGTGGCGAGGGTGCCGGACTCCAGGACGAGCAGCAGGGCGACGAAGGCCTTCGGGGACGGGCCCGCGGGCATCTTGAAGTAGCTGTACAGCGCGCAGAGGAAGGTCAGCAGCGCGGTCAGGACCAGGAGGGGGAGGGAGATGCCGTCGACACCGAGGTGGATGCGCACGTCGAGTGCGCTGATCCAGCTGATGTCCGTCGTGGCCTGCATCGTCGACGGGTGGTCGTGGTCGAAGCCGAGGGCGAGGACGATCGCGGCGAGCAGGATGACGCCGGTGACGGTGACGCCGTGGCGGAGCACGGCCTGGTCGGGTGACGTCCCCTTCAGTCCGGGCGGGGCCGGGAGGAGAGCGGCGGCGGCGCCGAGGAGCGGGCCGGCGACGATCAACGCCAGAAGGAACTGCATCACGGATTCGCTGATATCGATCACGGCTCACGCTCCGACGGCGTTGGCGAGGGCGACGGCGGCGATCGCCAGGACGACGGAGCCGGCGAGCAGGGCGCTCAGATAGGTCTGCACGTTGCCGGTCTGGGCGCGGCGGACGAGCCATCCGAGCCCCTTGGCGGAGTTCCCCGCGGCGCTCACGTACGTGTCGACGACCTCGCGGTCCAGGAAGCGGACCAGGGAGGCGGCGGCGAGTACGGGGCGGACGAAGGCGGTCCGGTAGACGGCGTCCAGGTGGAAGCCGTCGGCGGCCGCGCCGTGCAGCGGCCCCAGGAGGGCGCGGCCGGGGTCGGCCGGGTCCTCGGCGGGGTGCGGCAGGTGCAGCGCCTCCGCCTCGACCTGACCCGCCTCGGCGTCCGGGTGGGCGACGTGCGGGACGGGGCCCGCGGCGGGGGTGCGGGCGGCGAGGGTGCGCCAGACCGCGTAGGTGATGACGGCTCCGGCGGCGGCGAGGCCCGTGCCGAGGACGGCCGTGGTCAGGGTCGGGGTGAGGGGGTGCCCGTCGAGCCAGTCGTCGAGGTAGGTGACGGTCAGACCGAAGCCGAGGGAGGGGATGGCGAGGACCCACAGGACGCTCGTCATGGCGATCGGCTGACGGCCGTGGTCCGGCGCCTCGGGGCCGTGGCCGCGGAAGGTCCGCAGCCAGAGGCGGAGCGCGTACGCGGCGGTCAGCAGGGCCGTGATCAGTCCGGCGACGAGGACGATCCAGCCGGCCCCGGCGGGGGCGACGTCCCGCTCGCCGAGGGCGGTGTGCTCGGCGGCCACGAGGACGGCTTCCTTGGAGAAGAAGCCGGCGAAGGGCGGGATCGCGGCGAGCGCGAGGAGGGCGACGGTCATCGTCCAGTACGCGTCGGGGATGCGCTTCGCGAGGCCGCTCATGCGGGACATGGCGGTGAGCGAGTTCGTACCGGCGGCGTGGATGACCGCGCCGGCGGCGAGGAAGAGCAGCGCCTTGAACGCGGCGTGCGAGAGGAGGTGGAAGACCGCGGCACCCCGGTCGCCGACGGCGAGGGCGCCGGCCATGTAGCCGAGCTGGCCGATCGTCGAGTAGGCGAGGACCCGCTTGATGTCGTCCTGGGCGAGCGCGGCGAGCCCCGAGCCGACCATCGTGATCGCGGCCATCACGGCGAGCACGGTCATCGCGGCGGCGGAGGCGGCGAAGACCGGGAGGAGCCGGGCGACGAAGTAGATGCCGGCGGCGACCATCGTCGCCGCGTGGATGAGCGCGGAGACGGGGGTGGGGCCGGCCATGGCGTCGGGGAGCCAGGTGTGGAGCGGGAACTGCGCGGACTTGCCCGCGACGCCGGCGAGCAGCAGCAGCGCGATCAGGGTGGGGTGGTCGAGGCCGCCGCTCGCGACGGCGCCGAGCACGCCCGTGATCTCGAAGCTGCCCGCGTCGGTGGCCAGCGCGAAGAGGCCGATCAGGAACGGCACGTCACCGAGCTTGGTGACGAGGAAGGCCTTGAGGGAGGCCGAGCGGGCCTCGGGCGTCTCCCAGTAGTGCCCGACCAGGAAGTACGAGCAGATGCCCATGACCTCCCAGCCGACCAGCAGCACCATCAGGTCGCCGGAGTACACGACCAGCAGCATCGCGGCGGTGAAGAGGGAGACCAGCGCCGCGTACGAGGGGTAGCGCGGGTCGTGGCGCAGATAGCCGGTCGAGTAGACCTGCACGCAGGTGGCGACCACGCCGACCAGGACCGCGACGAGGGCGGCGAAGCCGTCGATGTGGAGGCTCAGTTCGATGGGGATCGAGCCGGTCGGGGTGAGCTGGGTGGCGGCGTCGATCGCCTTCCCGCCGCCCTGGCGGAAGGCCACGACCGCGGCCAGTACGGCGGCGGCGAGCGTCGGCAGCACGGCCAGCGGGCGGACGAAGCCGGGCGCGGTGCGGCCGAGCAGGAGGCCGGCGGCGGAGCCGAGGAAGGGGAGGAGGGGGACGAGGACGGCGAGGGTGGTCGTGGTCACGCGGCGGCCTCGGCCTTCTCCTCGACGGACGGCTGTTCCTCGGCCGACGGCTGTTCCTTGGTGTCGCGGAGACGGTCGATGTCCGCGGTGCCGCGGTTGCGGTGGACCATCAGGACGATGGCGAGACCGATGCCGATCTCCGCGGCGGCGACGGCGATGGTGAAGAGGGTGAGGGCCTGGCCGGCGTGGAGGGTGTCGCGGAGCCAGACGTCGAAGGCGACCAGGTTGAGGTTGACGGCGTTGAGCATGAGCTCGACGGACATCAGGACCAGGATCGCGTTGCGGCGGGCGAGGACACCGTAGAGACCGACGGCGAAGAGGAGGGCGGCGAGGACGGCCGGGTAGGCGAGGTGCATCAGCTCTCGTCCTCCTTCTTCTTCCGGGAGAGGACGATCGCGCCGACCAGGGCGGCGAGGAGCAGCACGGACAGCGCCTCGAAGGGCAGCACCCAGTGCTGGAAGAGGATCTCGCCGGTCACGCCCGTGGAGCCCTGGGCGGGGCCGTCCAGATCGATCCAGGTCGTACGGAACGCGTCGACGACGACCCAGACGAGGGCGGCCGCGGCGGCCAGGGCGACGGCGAGGGCGACCGGCCGGTTGCCGGAGTCGGCGTCCGGGGAGCGGCCGATGGGGGCCTTGGTGAGCATGAGACCGAAGAGGAGGAGGACGACGACGGAACCGACGTAGATCAGGACCTGGACCCAGGCGATGAACTCGGCGGTCAGGAGCAGGTACTCGACGGCGAGCCCGCCGAGCGCCACGACCAGCCAGAGGGCGGCGTGCACCAGCTGGCGGGTGGTGACGGTGACGAGGGCGGCGCCGAGGGTGGCGAGGCCGACGAGGACGAAGGCGATCTCGACGCCGGTGGGCGAGAGGAAGCCGTGGGCTGCGGCTGTGGCTGCGAGGGTCACTGCTGGTCCTCCGTGGCCGCCGCCTGGGCGGCGGCCTTCTCCGCCGCCTTGCGGGCCGCGGCGATCTCCTTCGGCTCCTCCGCGTGCGGGTCGAGCGCGGGCGGCTCGGGGACCGTCCACATCCACTCGCGGAGCTTGTCGCGCTCGTGGGTGAGCTCGTGGATGTCGGTCTCCGCGTACTCGAACTCGGGCGACCAGAACAGCGCGTCGAAGGGGCAGACCTCGATGCAGATGCCGCAGTACATGCAGAGCGAGAAGTCGATGGCGAAGCGGTCGAGGACGTTCCGGCTGCGCTCGCGGCCGCCGGGGGCGGCGGCCGGCACCGTCTCCTTGTGGGAGTCGATGTAGATGCACCAGTCGGGGCACTCACGGGCGCAGAGCATGCAGACCGTGCAGTTCTCCTCGAACAGGCCGATGACCCCGCGGGTGCGGGGCGGCAGCTCGGGCTGCACCTCGGGGTACTGCGCGGTGACCGTCTTGCGGGTCATCGTGCGGAGGGTGACGGCGAGGCCCTTGGCGAGGCCGGAACCGGGGATGGGAGGCATTACTGGATCGCCACCTTCACGATGCCGGTGAGCGCGATCTGCGCGAGCGCGAGCGGGACGAGGGTCGTCCAGGCGAGCTTCTGGAGCTGGTCCTCGCGCAGGCGCGGGTAGCTCACCCGCAGCCAGATGACGACGAAGGCGAGGACGGCCGTCTTGAGGAGGGTCCAGACCCAGCCGAGGCCGTCGGCGCCGAAGGGGCCGTGCCAGCCGCCGAGGAAGAGGACGGTGGTGAGACCGCAGAGGACGACGATGCCCGCGTACTCGGCGAGCAGGAAGAGCGCGAAGCGGAGACCGGTGTACTCGGTGTACGCGCCGAAGATGATCTCCGAGTCGGCGACCGGCATGTCGAACGGGGGCCGCTGGAGCTCGGCGAGGCCGGCGACGAAGAACACCAGCGCGCCGATGATCTGCCAGGGCAGCCACCACCACTCGAAGGCGTTCAGGATGCCGGGCAGCGAGACGGTGCCGGCGGCCATCGCCACGGAGGCGGCGGCGAGCAGCATCGGGAGCTCGTACGCGAGGAGCTGGGCGGCCGTACGCAGGGCGCCGAGCAGCGAGAACTTGTTCGCCGACGCCCAGCCGGCCATGAGGCTGCCGAGGACGCCGACGCCCATCACGGCGAGCACGAAGAAGATGCCGGCGTCGACGAGCTGCCCGACGGCCCCTTCGCTCGGGCCGATCGGGATCGCGACGAGCACGAGGAGGTACGGGAGGAGGGCGACGGCCGGCGCGAGCTGGAAGATCCGCCGGTCCGCGTCCTTCGGGACCACGTCCTCCTTCTGCGCGAACTTCACGCCGTCGGCGACGAGCTGGGCCCAGCCGTGGAAGCCACCGGCGTACATGGGGCCGAGGCGGCCCTGCATGTGGGCCATGACCTTGTGCTCGGTCTGCCCGACGACGAGCGGCAGCACGAGGAAGACACCGAAGACGATGAGCAGCCTGACGGCGACGTCGAGTGCGTCGTTCACGCGGGATCGCCTCCGGCGGGGTCGGTGGGCTGGTCGGTGGGCTCGGGGGTGGACTCGCCCTGCTGGGCGGGGCGGGCCGCGTCGGACTCGGGGGCGGTTGCCTCCGCCGGGGCGTCCGGACCCGGAGCCTCGGTGGCGGGTGCCTCCGGAGGCGCGGGCTCGGTGGCAGGTGCCTCCGGCGGCGCGGGCTCGGTGGCGGGTGCCTCCGGCGGCACGGGCTCGGTGGCAGGTGCCTCCGGCGGCGCGGGCTCGGTGGCAGGTGCCTCCGGCGGTGCGGCCTCGGTGGCAGGTGCCTCCGGCGGCGCGGGCTCGGTCGGGGGCTTCGGTGCCGCCGGCTCCTCGTCGAAGGCCGGGCGCGCGTGGTGCCAGGGGGCGTCCGAGCTGCGGGTACGCGGAGTGGCGGCCGCCGCGCGGGACGCGGGACCGGCCGTGTCCGGGGCCTCGCCCTCCGCAGCCGCTGCCTCCGGCGCCGCCTGGCTCGCCGAGCCGTCGGCCGCCGAGCGGGAGCGGCGCGGCGGGCGGGCCGTGGCGGCCGGGGTCTCCGTGGCCGTGAGGTCCTCCGTCGTCGCGCCCGGCTCAGGGGCCGCCTGGCTCGCCGAGCCGTCCGCGGTCGTGCGGGAGCGGCGCGGCGGGCGGGCCGTGGCGGCCGGGGTCTCCGCGGCCGTGAGGTCCTCCGTCGAAGCACCCGGCTCCGGAGTCACCTGGCTCGCCGAGCCCTCCGTGGTCGTGCGGGCGCGGCGGACCGGGCGGTCGCCGGCCGCGGCGCGGGCCGGGCGGTCGCCCGCTGCCGCGCGGGCGGGGCGGGTGGGGGCCGGGGGGAGCTGGCCCTTCAGGGGACCCCATTCGTTGGGGTCGGGGACGCCGGGCGGAAGCATCTGCCGACGCTTCGGACCGCCGCCGTCGTGCGACTCGCCCGGTTCCTTCGCGCCCGGCCACGCCTTGGCGACCCGGGCCGCGAGGACGAAGTCCTTGCGCAGCGGGTGGCCCTCGAAGTTCTCGGGGAGCAGGAGGGGGACGAGGTGCGGGTGGCCCTCGAAGGCGACGCCGAACATCTCGTGGGTCTCGCGCTCGTGCCAGCCCGCGCCCGCGTACACCCCGATCGCCGTCGGGAGGACGGGGGCCTCGTGCGGGACCGTCGTGCGCAGCAGGAGGCGCTTCGGGGCCCCTTCCCCCAGCGCCACGACGTGCGCGCAGACGCGGAAGCCCGTACCGGGCTCGTCCACCGCGCTCAGCCAGTCGAAGTAGGTGCAGCCCAGGACGTCCCGGGCGGTCTCAAGGGCTGTGAGCCAGGTCGCCGGCGGCACGTCGACGGTCAGGAGGTCGTACGCGTGCTCCGCCGTCGCCTCCTCGCCGAAGATCTCCGTCACGGCCTCGGGGAGGGAGTCGTAGCCGGTCATGCCGTGCCTCCCGGCCGCTCGACCAGGGGGCTGGTCAGCTGGGAGACCGTGGCGGCGGTCGCGTACCGCTCGGCCAGGCTCTCCCGGGCGATCTTCTCCTGGAGCTTGAGGATGCCCTGGAGCAGCGCCTCCGGGCGCGGCGGGCAGCCGGGGACGTAGACGTCGACCGGGATGATCTGGTCGACGCCCTTGGTGACCGAGTACGAGTCCCAGTACGGGCCGCCGCAGTTCGAGCAGGCGCCGAAGGAGATGACGTACTTCG
The DNA here is from genome assembly GCF_056435185.1 of Streptomyces sp. NPDC044003. Taxonomy (NCBI): domain Bacteria; kingdom Bacillati; phylum Actinomycetota; class Actinomycetes; order Kitasatosporales; family Streptomycetaceae; genus Streptomyces; species Streptomyces sp. NPDC044003. Next base: position 1,165,862 of record NZ_JBWKFA010000001.1, read on the forward strand.
GCTCGGGCATCTGCTCGTACAGACGCTTCACGGCCGGCGCCATCTTGTCCGTCACGGTGCCCGAGACGATCATCAGGTCGGCCTGGCGCGGTCCCGGCGCGAAGGGGATCACGCCGAGCCGGATGAAGTCGTGCCGGGCCATCGACGCGGCGATGAACTCGATCGCGCAGCAGGCGAGGCCGAAGTTGAAGACCCACAGGCTGTAGCGGCGGCCCCAGTTCAGGACCACCTTCATCGGCTCGGGGGCCAGGCGGGCGAGCGGCCCCAGCTTCGGAGCGGGCAGGGGTGTTACGTCCATGCCAGGACGCCCTTCTTGTACGCGTAGAGCAGCCCCACGGCCAGGAAGCCGAGGAAGACGAACATCTCGACCAGGGTCGTGGCGCCGTATCCGGGCGCGGCGAAGACCGTCGCCCAGGGGAAGAGGAAGATCGAGTCGACGGCGAAGATGACGTAGAGGAAGGCGTACACGTAGTAGCGGACCTGGGTATGGGCCCAGCCCTCCCCGACAGGGTCGACACCGCACTCGTAGGTGAGGAGCTTCTCGGGCGTCGGCACGACGGGCCTGAGCAGCCGCCCGGCGCCGAACGCCACGGCGACGAACAGCACGCCGACGACGGCCAGCAGGCCGACGACGGAGTACGTCTGGAAGTAGTCCGCCGCGTCGGCCGCGACAACGGTCGGTTCCCGCACGTCCGCCCCTCGGTCTCGGTGTCTCATGAGTCACTTCTGTACGCACGCGAGTCTAGGCCCTGCTAAAGGGACCGTAAGCAGTCGCGGGTGCCTTCTTGAGCGCTCCGGCAAGTGGGGATAGCCCCCCTTCCGCTCACCCACCTCCCCCATGGCGCCGCGCCCTCCCCGACCGGCAGTCTGGGGAGCATGACCGCCGATCTTGATCCCGCCGAGTCCACCGAGTCGTCCGACTCCTCCGGCTCCGCCGAAAAACCGCGCCCGCCGCTGCGGTTCGCCTATGGGAAGGAGACCTGGAAGGAGATCGCCTTCCTCCTCTCCAACCTCTTCACCTCGCTGGCCGGTTTCGTCTACGCGATCGTCAGCATCGCCCTCGGCGTGGGCCTCTCGGTGACCGTGATCGGGCTGCCGCTGCTCGCCCTCGGCCTCGGCGGCGCCCGCCTGATCGGCCGGTCGGAGCGGGCGCGGGCCCGCGGGCTGCTCGGGGTGAAGGTCGCCGAGCCCTCCCCGCTGCCACGGCACCGCGGCTTCTTCGGCTGGCTGTGGGGATCGCTGAAGGACCCGGTGGCCTGGCGGACCCAGCTGTACGGGCTGATCCGGCTGCCCTGGGGAATCATGACGTTCACCTTCGGCCTGGTCTCGCTCGTCGTCCTCTGGCCCGTCCTGCCCTTCCTGGCCCGGGGCCTCACCAACGGCGACCGGGGCATGGTCCGGGGACTGCTCTCGCCCTCCGACGAGCTGGAGCGGCGGATCGCCGAGCTGGAGTCGGACCGGAGCGTGGTCGTCGACACCTCCGCCGCCGACCTGCGGCGCATCGAACGCGACCTGCACGACGGCGCCCAGGCGCGGCTCGTGGCCCTCGCGATGGGGCTCGGCCTCGCCAAGGAGAAGCTGCTCGAGGACCCGGAGGCCGCCGCGGCGATGGTCGACGAGGCGCACGGCGAGGTGAAGCTCGCCCTCCAGGAGCTGCGGGACCTCGCCCGGGGCATCCACCCGGCCGTCCTCACCGACCGGGGCCTGAGCGCGGCGCTCTCCTCCGTCTCCGCGCGCTGCACGGTGCCGGTGACGGTGAACGTGGACCTGGCGGAACGGCCGGCGGAGGCGATCGAGGGCATCGCGTACTTCACGGTCTCGGAACTCCTCCAGAACGTCTCCAAGCACGCGCGGGCCCGGTCCGCCTCCGTGGAGGTCTGGCGGGCCGGCGAGCGACTGATGCTCCAGGTGCGGGACGACGGGGCGGGCGGGGCGAGCTTCGACGGCGGTACGGGGCTCGCGGGGCTCGCGGAGCGGCTCGGCGCGGTGGACGGGCTGCTGGTCCTGGACTCCCCCGAGGGCGGTCCGACGACGGTCACGGCGGAGCTGCCGTGGCGGTCGCGGCCGGTGCCGGCGTCTCGCAGGTAGCGGCCGTCTCGCGCGGTTATCGACCACCTCCCGCAGGTAGGGACCGCCTCACGCAGGTAGCGGCTGTCTCCCGCAGGGAGCGGCCACCTCCCGCAGGTAGGGAAAACCCCCGCCCTCAGACGCCCACCCGCCTCATGGTCCGGCGGGCGGCGGGACGGAAACCTGGAACACGTACCGCCCGCCACGCCCGCTCCCAGCAGAGAAGGAACACCGCGATGGCCTCCCTCCCCCTGCCCGCCGCGATCCGCGCGCCGTTCGAGGCCCGTACCTGGCGTGCCTTCCTGTACGTGCTGATCGGGCTGCCGCTGAGCGTCGTCTGGTTCTCGCTCGCCGTCGCCTTCGTCTCGGCCGGCGCCGGGCTGCTCATCACCTTCCTCGGCGTGCCGATCCTGGCCGGGGCGCTCGGGATGTGCCGGGGCTTCGGCGCGGTGGAGCGGACCCGGGCGCGCGGGCTGCTCGACCTCGACGTCGCCGCGCCGGAGCCGGTGCGCGGGCGGACCGGCGGGGCGTTCTCGTGGATGGGGGCCATGCTCAAGAGCGGTGCGTCGTGGCGGCACCTGCTGTACGCGGTCCTGCACATGCCGTGGGCGGTGTTCTCGTTCTCGGTGACCGTGGCGCTGTACGCCTGGGGCTGGAGCCTCTTCACGTACCCGCTGTGGCAGTGGGTCTTCCCCACGTGGGTGGGGCAGGACGGGATCCAGCTGTACGGCGACGCAACCCACTCCTTCTACCTCGACGCGCCCTTCGAGATCGCCGTGACCAGCGCGATCGGGCTCGTGTTCGTCCTCATCGGACCGTGGGTGCTGCGGGGGCTCGTCTCCGTCGACCGGCTCCTCGTCTCCGGGCTCCTCGGCCCGTCGCGCCTCGCCTCGCGCGTCACGGAGCTGGAGTCCGACCGGGGGGTGGTCGTCGACACCGCGGCGGCCGATCTGCGGCGCATCGAGCGCGACCTGCACGACGGCGCGCAGGCGCGGCTCGCCGCGCTCGCCATGGACCTGGGGCTCGCGAAGGAGAAGCTGGCGCGGGACCCGCAGGCGGCGGCGGTACTCGTCGACGAGGCGCACGGCGAGGTGAAGCTCGCCCTCCAGGAGCTGCGGGACCTCGCGCGGGGCATCCACCCGGCCGTCCTCACCGACCGGGGCCTGGACGCGGCGCTCTCCGCCGTGGCCTCCCGGTGCTCGGTCCCGGTCTCCGTGGACGTGGACCTGCCGGCGCGGCCGGTGCCGGCGATCGAGGGCATCGCCTACTTCACGGTCTCGGAACTCCTCCAGAACGTCACTCGGCACTCGGGGGCGCGGCGGGCCTGGGTGGACGTGTGGCGCACGGAGAACCGGCTGATGCTTCAGGTACGGGACGACGGGGTGGGCGGCGCGAGCGTCTCGGACGGCGGCTCCGGGCTCGCGGGGCTCGCGGAGCGGGTCGGTGCGGTGGACGGGGTGCTGGCGGTGGACTCGCCGGCGGGGGGCCCGACGACGGTGACGGCGGAACTCCCCTGGCGCGCGTAGCCCCCACACGGGGCCTCCGCCCCCCGTTGTGGGCAATCGTTCCGCCGGGGCGGAACGGGTGGGCGCAACGGACCCGCGCCCTGTCGGCGCCAGAGGCTTCCGCTCCCTGACCCGCACCACGTTGTGCGCCGCCGCTGGGGTGCGGGTCCAGGCGCGGAAGGCGGAGGCGCCCGCATGGGCGCCGTCCCGTGTGCCCACCCGTCCCGCCCCAGCGGGACGATTGCCCACACGGAGGTGGGCACCGCCCAGCACGGGCGCGGGCCCACACGGGCGAGGGCGCCGCCCAGCCTGGCGCGGGCTCACACGGGGCCGGGGCGCGGGCCCGCACGGGCGGGGCACCGCCCAGCCGGGCAAGGTACCGCCCAGCACGGGCGCGGGCCCGATGTGAAGGGTGGCGTGCCGCCCACGGTGGAGGCTTGAGCTGACATGCTGAAGGTTCAAGTGGTGGACCGAAGCAGGGGGCTGCAGGGCGTGAGTGGGCAAGGTGTGGCGGGGCGCGTACGGGTGGTCATCGCCGAGGATTCCGTACTGCTCAGGGAGGGGCTCACCCGGCTCCTGACCGATCTGGGGCACGAGGTCGTCGCCGGCGTGGGGGACGGGGAGGCTCTCGTGGAGACCGTCGCGGGCCTCGCGGGCGAGGGCGCGCTGCCGGACGTCGTCGTGGCCGACGTACGTATGCCGCCGACGCACACCGACGAGGGCGTGCGGGCGGCGGTGCGGCTGCGGAAGGAGCACCCGGGGCTGGGCGTGCTCGTCCTGTCGCAGTACGTGGAGGAGCAGTACGCCACCGAACTTCTGGCCGGTTCCACCCGTGGCGTGGGCTATCTCCTGAAGGACCGCGTCGCGGAGGTCCGTGAGTTCGTGGACGCCGTCGTCCGGGTCGCCGGGGGCGGTACGGCCCTGGACCCCGAGGTCGTGCAGCAGCTCCTCGGGCGGAGCCGGCAGCAGGACGTGCTGGCGAACCTGACCCCCCGCGAGCGGGAGGTCCTGGGTCTGATGGCCGAGGGCCGGACGAACTCCGCCATCGCGAAAGCCCTGGTGGTGAGCGACGGCGCGGTGGAGAAGCACATCAGCAACATCTTCCTGAAGCTGGGTCTCTCCCCGAGCGAGGGTGATCATCGCCGGGTGCTCGCGGTATTGACGTACCTGAAGTCCTGATCATCTGACACCCTGTCAGATATCCTGGTCCTAGTTCCAAAGGATGAGGCGGAATCCGACTTTCCGGAACACTCCGGGTGGCGACAGAACGTGACGATTCAGGGCAAGAGGGCGTCTCAAAAAGAGGTTCACGATGTGAGAAGTCCCGGGAAGGCCCCCCTTACCGTCGTAGGGTGGGCCTCGGGACGGAAGGTGATCTCCGTACGGAGGCCTCCTGCCGCACCCCGAGCCTTCTCCCCGCCTCCGGCGGAGAGTCCCCTTGCCGCGAGGGAGGTCCAGTTCAGTGACCAGCCAGGTCAGTAGCGAGGCCGGTGAGGCCCTGGTCGGGGAGCAGCGCAGCGCTCCGGCGACGCCCCACCACGGCACCGAGAAGGAAGTGCGCCGGCTCGACCGGGTGATCATCCGCTTCGCGGGTGACTCCGGTGACGGCATGCAGCTGACGGGTGACCGCTTCACCTCGGAGACGGCGTCCTTCGGGAACGACCTCTCCACGCTGCCGAACTTCCCGGCCGAGATCCGGGCCCCTGCCGGAACCCTGCCGGGTGTCTCGTCCTTCCAGCTCCATTTCGCCGACCACGACATCCTGACCCCGGGCGACGCCCCGAACGTGCTGGTCGCGATGAACCCCGCCGCCCTGAAGGCGAACATCGGGGACGTGCCGCGCGGCGGCGAGATCATCGTCAACACCGACGAGTTCGCGAAGCGGGCGATGGCCAAGGTCGGGTACGCGACCTCGCCCCTGGAGGACGGCTCGCTCGACGGGTACCGGGTCCATCCGGTGCCGCTGACGACGCTGACCCTGGAGGCCCTCAAGGAGTTCGGCCTGTCCCGGAAGGAGGCCGAGCGGAGCAAGAACATGTTCGCGCTCGGGCTGCTGTCCTGGATGTACCACCGGCCGACGGAGGGCACCGAGACCTTCCTGCGCCAGAAGTTCGCGAAGAGGCCGGAGATCGCCGAGGCCAACGTGGCCGCCTTCCGGGCCGGCTGGAACTTCGGCGAGACCACCGAGGACTTCGCCGTCTCCTACGAGGTCGCGCCCGCGACCCGGGCCTTCCCCACCGGCACGTACCGGAACATCTCCGGGAACCTGGCCCTCTCGTACGGTCTGATCGCCGCCGCCCGCCAGGCGGACCTGCCGCTCTACCTCGGCTCGTACCCGATCACCCCGGCCTCGGACATCCTGCACGAGCTCAGCAAGCACAAGAACTTCGGCGTGCGGACGTTCCAGGCCGAGGACGAGATCGCCGGGATCGGCGCCGCGCTCGGGGCGGCCTTCGGCGGCTCCCTCGCCGTGACCACCACGAGCGGCCCCGGTGTGGCGCTGAAGTCCGAGACCATCGGACTCGCCGTCTCCCTGGAGCTGCCGCTCCTCGTCGTCGACATCCAGCGCGGCGGACCCTCCACCGGTCTGCCCACCAAGACCGAGCAGGCCGACCTCCTCCAGGCCATGTACGGCCGCAACGGCGAGGCGCCGGTCCCGGTCGTGGCCCCGAGGACGCCCGCCGACTGCTTCGACGCCGCCCTGGACGCCGCCCGGATCGCGCTCACCTACCGCACGCCGGTCTTCCTGCTGTCGGACGGCTATCTGGCCAACGGGTCGGAGCCGTGGCGGATCCCGGAGGTCGAGGACCTGCCCGACCTCACGACCCCGTTCGCCACCGGGCCGAACCACACCCTCTCCGACGGCACCGAGGTCTTCTGGCCGTACAAGCGCGACCCCGAGACCCTCGCCCGTCCCTGGGCCGTGCCCGGCACCCCCGGCCTCGAACACCGCATCGGCGGCATCGAGAAGCAGGACGGCACCGGCAACATCTCGTACGACCCCGCCAACCACGAGCTCATGGTCCGCACCCGCCAGGCCAAGATCGACGGCATCGAGGTCCCCGACGTCGAGGTCGACGACCCGGACGGCGCGAGCACCCTGGTCCTCGGCTGGGGCTCCACCTACGGGCCGATCACGGCGGCCGTCCGCCGCATCCGGCGCGAGGGCGGCCACATCGCCCAGGCCCATCTCCGCCACCTCAACCCCTTCCCGAAGAACCTCGGCGAGGTGCTGAAGCGGTACGAGAAGGTCGTGATCCCCGAGATGAACCTGGGCCAGCTCGCCACCCTCGTCCGGGCGAAGTACCTCGTCGACGCCCGCAGCCACACCCAGGTCAACGGCATGCCGTTCAAGGCCGAGCAGCTCGCCGCCGCTCTCAAGGAGGCCATCGATGAGTGAGTCGCTCCTGCACCTGGTGCCCAGGGCCGAGGCCGCCCAGTCCATGAAGGACTTCAAGTCGGACCAGGAGGTCCGCTGGTGTCCGGGCTGCGGTGACTACGCGGTCCTCGCCGCCGTGCAGGGCTTCATGCCCGAGCTCGGGCTGGCGAAGGAGAACATCGTCTTCGTCTCCGGCATCGGCTGCTCCTCCCGCTTCCCGTACTACATGAACACCTACGGGATGCACTCCATCCACGGCCGTGCGCCGGCCATCGCGACCGGTCTCGCCACCTCGCGCCGCGACCTCTCCGTCTGGGTCGTCACGGGCGACGGCGACGCGCTGTCCATCGGCGGGAACCACCTGATCCACGCCCTGCGCCGCAACGTGAACCTGAAGATCCTGCTCTTCAACAACCGGATCTACGGCCTCACCAAGGGCCAGTACTCCCCCACCTCCGAGCTCGGCAAGATCACCAAGTCGACCCCGATGGGCTCGCTCGACGCGCCCTTCAACCCGGTGTCGCTCGCGCTCGGCGCGGAGGCCTCCTTCGTGGCCCGTACGGTCGACTCCGACCGCAAGCACCTCACCGAGGTGCTCCGCCAGGCCTCCGAGCACAACGGCACGGCGCTCGTCGAGATCTACCAGAACTGCAACATCTTCAACGACGGCGCCTTCGAGGTCCTCAAGGACAAGGACCAGGCCAAGGAGGCGGTCATCCGCCTCGAACACGGGCAGCCGATCCGCTTCGGCGCCGAGAACGAGAAGGGCGTCGTCCGCGACCAGGCGACCGGCGACCTCCAGGTCGTGACGGTCACCCCGGAGAACGAGTCCCGGATCCTCGTCCACGACGCCCACGCGGCCACCCCCACCACGGCCTTCGCGCTCTCCCGCCTCGCGGACCCGGACACCCTCCACCAGACGCCCATCGGCGTCTTCCGCTCGGTGGACCGCCCGGTGTACGACACGCTGATGGCGGACCAGCTCGACAAGGCCGTCGAACAGCGGGGCAAGGGCGACCTCGCCCAGCTGCTGACCGGCAACGACACCTGGACGGTCGTCGGCTGACGCCCGTCCGAGGGGCCCGGTCCGCGGCGCGGGCCGGGCCCCTCGTCAGTCCTCCTTCGCGGCGGTGGCGAAGGGGCCCCGGTAGGTGGGGACCCCGCCGCGCACCTGCCAGAGGAAAACCGCGTTCAGCTCCGCGTCCTTGCTGTTCCTCAGGTCGGGCCGGTACGTCTTCGCGATCCCCTCGTACGGGCCCTGGCGCAGACCGTTCACGACGGCGGAACCCTCGTTCTCCACCTTGTTCGCGAGCGCCGTGCGCAGCACCTGCGCGATCCAGTGGACGATGTCGTACGCCTCCGTCGCGTACCGCTCGAACGGTGCTGTCGCAGGCAGCTTCCAGCGCTCGCGATAGGCGGCGGCGAACCGTTTTCCAGCCGGCATGCGGCCGGGGTCGACGTAGCTGGTGCCGAAGTACCAGCCCTCCGCCGCCGGGCCCGCCAGGCTCAGGAACTCTGGCTGGAGAACCTGCTCCGTGCTGCCGCACGGCCCCTTGTACCCCTGACGGGCCAGGGCCTTGGCGCACAGCGCGGCCCGACGGGGCGACGTCCCCGCGTAGTACACGCCGTCGGGGCGCGCCGCGAGGGCCCGCCGGACGACGGACTCGAAGTCCTCGCTGCCCGCCTCCACCGGGTGGGAGGTGGTGACGCCCCCTCTTTCGGACGAAGGGGGGTTCTCCTTCAGGATCCTGGCGGCGAACCAGGCGGACCGTCCGGCCGCCCGGTCCTCGATGACGGCGGTTCTGCGGCGGTCGTGCTCGTTCAGCCACCGGCCGAAGGCCACGACCATCACATCGGGCGAGGCCCGGGCCTCGAGGTAGTACTGGGCGTTGCCCGTTCCGGCGAGGTCCGATTCCATCACCGAGGCGACCGCACTCACCAACGGGATCTTGTGGACGAGGAGTTCGTCGTAGATGGCCATGTCCGTCCCGGTGACCGTCGGGCCGGTCACGACGGCCAGGTTCCCGATGCCGACCAGGGCCCGGGCGGCCGCCTTGGCGCGCTTCGGGTCTCCCCCGTCGTCGATGACCTTCAGGGCCATGTCGAAGGTGCGGTCGGCGCGGGCGTTGTGGGTCTCCACGGCGAGCCGCGCCCCGCGTTCCTGCGCCCGCCCGTCGACCTTCGTCGCTCCGCTCAGGTCGGTGACGACGCCGATCGTGTACGTGGCGAGCTGCGCGCCCGTGCCCGTACCGCCGCCGCTGCCGCCGCTTCCGGAGGGCGTACGGCTCAGCAGGTAGGCGGTCAGGCCGCCGGCGCCGACGGCGGCCGCCGCCGAGGCGCCGATCAGGAACCGGCGGCGCGAAGGGCCCTGCGGGGGCTCGTCGGCCACGAGCATCGTGGGCTCCGGCACCGGCAGGTCGAGGACCCGGGAGGAGCGCTGGGCGATCAGGGCGGGCAGGCCGTCCGGCAGCCAGTCCCCCGCCGGGCCCCCGGCCTCCCCCAGGGTGGCCCGCACCTCGGCCGCCGTGGGCCGGTCCTCCGGGTCCTTCGCGAGACAGGCCGTGACCAGGGGAAGGATCGTGTCCGGTACGTCGTCGAGTGCGGGCTCCTCGTGGACCGTGCGGTAGACGACGGCCGCCACCGCGCCCGTACCGAAGGGGCGTTCACCGGTGAGCGCGTAGGCGAGGACGCAGCCGAGCGAGAAGACGTCGGCGGCCGGTCCGACCTCCCCCGAGCCGGCGACGCGGGCCTGTTCGGGGGCGAGGAAGCCGGGGGTGCCGATCATCGCGTCGGTGGCGGTCAGGGCGGTGGCCCCGGCGGTCCTGGCGATGCCGAAGTCGATCAGCCGGGGCCCGTCGAGGGCGAGGAGGACGTTTCCCGGCTTGACGTCCCGGTGGACGAGCCCTGCCTCGTGCATGTCGGCGAGCGCGGCCGCGAGACGGGCGCCGAGGGCCCGTACGGTCGGCTCGGGCAGGGTGCCGTGCAGGGCGACGGCCTCGGCGAGCGAGGGCCCGGGCACGTACTCGGTCGCCAGCCAGGGCTCGCGGGCCTCCGGGTCGGCGCCGAGGACACGGACGACCCAGCGGCCGGTGATGCGTTCGGCGGCCCGCGCCTCGCGGCGGAACCGTTCCCGGAAGCCGGGGTCGGCGGCGTGCTCGGCGCGGATGAGCTTGAGCGCGGCGAGCGCACCGCCGGTCGAGCGGGCGAGGTAGACGACACCCATGCCGCCGGCGCCGAGGCGGCTCAGGAGGCGGTACCCGGCGATCGCCGAAGGATCGGCCTTGCGCAGTGGCTGCACGGGCTCAGGCCTTCTTCTTGTTCCGCGCGGGCTTGTTCGGCATCAGGGGTGCGGCGCCCACCGGCTTGTACGTGCCGTTCTGCACGACGAAGACGAAGGTGCCGCCGGGGCTCAGCTCGCCTGTCTCGTTGAAGGTGTAACCCCCCATCGCGCCGGTGTACTTCTGCTTGCGCAGCGCGGACCACAGCCCCTTCCGGGCGGGCTTGCGGCCGGCCTTCGCGTCGGCCGCGAGCTGCTGGAGCGTCATCGTGACCACGTCGTACGACTCGCCCGCGTAGTACACGGGGGCCGTGCCGTACCGCTTGCGGTGGGCGGCGGTGAAGGCGGCGGCCGTCTTCAGCGTGGCGGGGTCGGCGACGGGCGCGCACACGAACCAGCCCTCGGCGTCCGCCCCGCCCTGCTCGACGAAGTCCTGGCCGAAGACGTGCTGGCCGGTGAACCTCGGCCCGGTGAAGCCGAGTTCGGTGAGCGCGCGGGCCGCGAGGACGGCGGTCTCGGTGATTCCGCAGTGGATGTACGCGTCGATGCCGGCGTCGATCATCTCGCCGAGGACCCGGCGGTAGTCGCGCGCCCGGGCCCGGGCCGGGACGACCCGGTAGTGCGGGGTGATCCCGGCCTGTCCGAAGCCGAAGCGCACGCCGCCGGTGAGCTGCCAGCTGTACGAGTCCTCGATCCGGTCCTCCAGGACGCCGGGACGGCTGATCTTCGGCAGCAGGGTGGCGGCGAAGGCGAGGTGGGCGCCGGCGAAGATGTGGCTCGGGATGGCCCGCAGGACCGTCTCGTTCGGCACGTTCCCGTCGGGCCGCAGGGTGAGCAGGTTGTATCCGGCCGAGACCGTGATCAGCGGGATACCGGCCTCCTCGAAGGCGGGGAGGACGGCCAGGCCGACGGCGTCGGTGGTGGCACCGAGGACGGCGACGACCCCCGGGTCGGTGGTCAGGACCCTGGCGCGTTCCACGGCCCGGGCCGCGTCGCTCCGGTCGTCGACCACCTTGAGTTCGAGCGTGAAGGGCTTGTCCTTGCGGGCGTTGAACTGCTCGACGGCCAGGCGCGCGCCGCGCTCCTGGGCCTGCCCGATCGCCTTGGCGGGTCCGGAGAGGTCGGCGAGGACACCGATCGTCCAGCTCGTGCGGGGCGGCGGGGTCTTCTTGCCGTCGCCCGCGCTCTCCCGGCCGTCCCCGAGACCCGCCCAGATGCTGCCGCCGCCCACCGCGAGCACGGCGCCGCCGGCGGCGAGCAGGAAGCCGCGCCGGCTCTTCGCGGGCGGGACGGGGGGCGTGCCGGGCTCGGTGGTGTCGATCTCGGGGAGGGCGAGCATCCGGGCGGAGCGTTCGGCGATGGTCCGGACGACGGGCGCGGGCAGCCACTCGGCGCCGTCGCGCGGGGTGTCCTCGACGAGCCGTACGCAGGCCTCGGCCGCCGTGGGCCGGGCGGCCGGGTCCTTGGCGAGGCAGGCCCGGACGAGGTCGAGCAGTCCTTCGGGTACGCCGGTGAGGTCGGGCTCGTCGTGGACGGTGCGGTACATGAGGGCGTCCACGGCGCCGGTGCCGAAGGGCGGGCGGCCGGTCGCCGCGTAGGCGAGGAGGCAGCCGAGGGCGAAGACGTCGGCGGGCGGGCCGATGGCGTCGGTGCGGGCCTCGGCCTGCTCGGGGGCGAGGAAGCCGGGCGTGCCGACGACCATGTCGGTGGCGGTGAGCGCGGTCTCTCCGGTGCTGCGGGCGATGCCGAAGTCGATGAGGCGGGGGCCGTCGACGGCGAGGAGGACGTTGCCGGGTTTGACGTCCCGGTGGACGAGCCCGGCCGCGTGCACGGCGGCGAGGGCGCGGGCGACGGACCAGCCGAGGAGGCGGGCGGACCGCTCGGGCAGCGGGCCGTGCGCGGTGACGGCCTCGCCGAGGGAGGGTCCCGCGACGAAGGCGGTGGCCATCCAGGGTTCGGGGGCGTCCGGGTCGGCGCCGGTGACGGGCACGGCCCAGGGGCTGGAGACCCGCCGTGCGGCTTCGACCTCGCGGCGGAAGCGGGCCCGGAAGTCGGGCTGGTCGGCCTGGTCGGCGTGGGTGACCTTGACGGCGGCGAGCTCGCCGGCGGCGGTGCGGCCGAGGTAGACGACGCCCATGCCGCCGGCGCCGAGGCGGCCGAGGAGCCGGTATCCGGCGATCGTGGACGGGTCGGAGGGCAGCAGGGGCTGGAGGTCGCCGGGCTGGGGTCCCGGCTGCGGGGCGGCAGTGCTCACGACTGGACCTCCAACTGCTCCTTGACGCGCTGCAGCATGGTGATGAGGGCATTGACCTGGGGCTGGACCGTGCCCGTGGTCGTGGGCGTGGCCTGCTCGGCATAGCCGGGGGCGGCCTTGACGACGGTGGCGACGGTGACCTGGCCGATGCGGGACTGGGTCCAGCCGTACTGCTGCTTCCCCTTCACGTCGTCGCGCTCGTAGAAGCCGCGTTCGCCGAGGGAGTCGTGGGCGGTGTACATGCCGTCCCTGCCGAACGCGTTGCCGACCGAGATGAGCCCGGAGATGCGCTCGCCGGCGCGCAGCCGCTGGTCGGGGCAGCGCAGCGCCTCTTCGAGCGTGGAGGCCATCTCCCAGTCGGCGTCGGTCTCGGTGCGGTGCACGGTGACGGTGGAGGCGACCCGCAGGTTGCCCTTGCCGCCGGCGGCCGGGATCTCGCTGTAGGCGGTGACGCTGTAGAGCACCGTCGAGGGACGGCTGCCGGTCTCCCAGGAGCAGGTCTCGTCGAGCACGGGCCAGTACTCCGGGTCGCTGAGGTACGGGCTGCGCTTGACGTACTCGGGGCCCCAGGCGTCGGGACCTGCGACGACGGCGAGGGCGAGACGCCTGGCCTCGGCCTCGGTCTTCGGCGCGCGCTTCGGGTCCGGGGTGAAGTCGAGGGCGGTCGGCGTGGGGGTGGGAGTCGGGGCGGGGGCCTTGGTCGGGGCCGCCGTCGCGCTCGTACCGCTCTTGCCGTCGGGTTTCCTCCCCTCGCCGCCGCTACTGCATCCGGTCGCGATCAGCCCGCCCACCATCACGGCACAGCAGGCACGCAGCAGTCTTCGGTCCCCGTACGCCACAGCTCCCCCACGGTCTTCACGGATTCCCCCGATCGGTGAGCAGATCGTACGGCCTGGCGACCCAACTCACCTGGACCACAACATCATTGGGACGAAGCGGTGGCACTCTCGCGACGCGCCCCGTCGTACCGCTCACGGGCCGCCTCGACCGCGCCGACCTGCTGTTCGGTCCAGCGGGCGAGCTCCCAGACCTGGCGGGCGGCCCCTTCGCCGAGGGGGGTGAGGCTGTAGTCGACGCGGGGCGGGATGACGGGCTTGGCGTCGCGGTGGACGAAGCCGTCGCGCTCCAGGGTCTGGAGGGTCTGGGCCAGCATCTTCTCGCTGACGCCGCCGATCTCGCGGCGCAGTTCACTGAAGCGGTACGAGCGCTCCAGGAGGGCCGCGAGGACGAGGACGCCCCAGCGGCTGGTGACGTGCTCCAGGACGAGGCGCGAGGGGCACATCGGCTCGTTCACGTTCGGCGGCTTGCTTACTCCCATACCAGTACCTTACTTCAAAGTGGGTACTTACGAAAGGTTAGCGCCCGCCGTACGGTGAGTGCATCGGGTGAGCGCATCGCCCCACCGCACCCCACGGGAAGTAGGAAGCATCATGAGCATCGTCGTCACCGGAGCCACCGGACAGCTCGGCCGTCTCGTCGTCGACGCCCTCCTCTCCGGCGCGTCCGCCGTCCCCGCCGAGTCCGTCGTCGCCGTCGTCCGTGACAAGGCGAAGGCCGCCGACCTCGCCGAGCGCGGGGTCGAGCTGCGGATCGCCGACTACAGCCGTCCGGAGACCCTGGCGGAGGCCTTCGAGGCCGGCGACCGGGTGCTCCTGATCTCGGGCAGCGAGGTCGGGCAGCGCGTCGCCCAGCACCGTGCCGTGATCGACGCGGCCAAGGCGGCGGGCGTGGCCCAGCTCGCGTACACCGGTGTCCTCGGCGGCCCGGAGGCCGACTTCACGCTCGCCGACGAGCACAAGGCGACCGAGGAGCTGATCCTCGCGTCCGGCCTGCCGTACACCTTCCTCCGCAACGGCTGGTACTCCGAGAACTACACCGCGAACCTCGCCCCGGTCCTGGCCCACGGCGCCGTCGTCGCCAACGCCGGCGAGGGCCGGATCGCCTCCGCCTCCCGTGCCGACTACGCGGCCGCCGCGGCCGCCGTCCTGACCGGCCCGGCCGAGGAGCACCTGAACAAGGCGTACGAGCTGAGCGGCGACACCGCCTGGTCCCTCGCCGAGTACGCGGCCGAGGTCGCCGCCCAGACCGGCCGGGAGATCGTGCACAGCGACGTCCCCGCCGCGACCCACCTGGAGATCCTCACCGGCGCCGGGGTCCCGGCGCCCTTCGCCGAGATCCTCGTCGACGTCGACCGCGCCGTCGCGCTCGGCGCGCTCGCCCTCCAGACGGGCGACCTGGCCCGGCTGATCGGCCGCCCGACCACCCCGATCGCCGAGTCGATCAAGGAGGCGCTGGCCGCCTCGTAAAGCTGTCATGACCGTATGGCGATACGGGCATGACAACCCGCCCCGTGCGGCGCTACCTTCGACAGGACAGGCGCGGCGCACAGGGCGGGAGGTCCGGTGAAGACGGAGAAGAACGAGGGACGAGCAGGACTGCTCTACGGGATCGGCGCCTACGGCATGTGGGGACTGGTCCCGCTCTTCTGGCCCCTCCTCAAGCCCGCCGGCGCGATCGAGATCCTCGCCCACCGGATGGTGTGGTCCCTGGCCTTCGTCGGCATCGCGCTGCTCGCGCTGCGCCGCTGGAGCTGGATACCCGAGCTCGTGCGCAGCCCGCGCAAGCTCGGCCTGATCACCCTCGCCGCCGCCGTCATCACGGTGAACTGGGGCCTCTACATCTGGTCCGTGAACACCGGCCACGTCGTCGAGGCCTCCCTCGGCTACTTCATCAACCCGCTCGTCACCATCGCCCTCGGCGTCCTCGTGCTGAAGGAGCGGCTGCGCCCCGCGCAGTGGGCGGCGGTCGGCGTCGGCCTCTCGGCCGTGCTCGTGCTGGCGATCGGGTACGGGCGGCCGCCGTGGATCTCGCTCACCCTCGCCTTCTCCTTCGCCCTCTACGGCCTGGTGAAGAAGAAGGTCAACATCGGCGGCCTGGAGTCCCTCGCCGCCGAGACCGCCGTCCAGTTCCTGCCCGCCCTCGCCTACCTCGTCTGGCTCGGGACCCAGGGGAACCTGGCCTTCGGGCACCACGGCGCCGGCCACACGGCGCTGCTCGCCGCCACCGGCATCGTCACGGCCGCGCCGCTGGTCTGCTTCGGGGCGGCGGCGATCCGCGTGCCGCTGTCGACGCTGGGCCTCCTCCAGTACCTCGCGCCGACCTTCCAGTTCCTGCTCGGGGTCGTCTACTTCCACGAGGAGATGCCGGCGGAGCGCTGGGCGGGCTTCTCCCTCGTCTGGCTGGCCCTGACGCTCCTCACCTGGGACGCGCTGCGGACCGCCCGGAAGAGCCGCGCGGAGATGGAGGCGGCGGCCGCCGCGTCCCGTACGGAGACCGCTCCCGCGACCACGGTGACCTCCGCCTCCTGACGAGGGTCACGCGTCCAGGAGGTCGTGCTCCCGGATCAGCCAGCAGACCGCCGTCAGGCGCAGGGTCGCGAAGTCGTGGCCGACGGGCTCGGTCCACTCGGCCTCGGAGAGCCGGTCGGTGAACCCGAGGACGTAGTCGGCGAGCTCCTCCCGGCGGACCGTCCGGCCCTCCGGGCCCCGCCGGGCCGGGACCAGCGCGTCGCACACGGCCGCCGCGTGCTGGTCGACGGCGGCCACGAGCCCGGGCTCGAAGGAGAACTCAGAGAGCCGGGGCATGTACGTGGCGGCGACGTCGGTCAGCGGGCAGCCGGGCGCATCGTTCATCCCTCCACATTAGGGGCGTACCGGGCGGTTCAGGCCGTGACCTTGCTCGCAGCGCGAAATCCGGTGGCCCTTCCGGGGGTGGTCCCCGCACCCTGAGGCGCATGGAAGAACCGAAGTACCGGATCCGCGCGCTCCACTCCGAGCGCACGGTCACCGTCTACCAGGCGTACCGGCCCGAGATCGGGCTGCCCGCGGCCCGCGACGGCCGTTTCCCGGACGTCTGGAAGCGGGACCGGATGACGTGGATCAAGCCGTCGTTCCTCTGGATGATGTACCGCTGCGGCTGGGGGACGAAGGAGGGCCAGGAGACGGTCCTCGCCGTGGAGATCAGCCGCGAGGGCTTCGAGTGGGCCCTGCGGAACGCCTGCCTCTCCCACTACGAGCGTGGTTTCCACACCGACCAGGCGTCCTGGAAGCGGCAGTTGAAGCAGGCGCCGGCCCGGGTGCAGTGGGACCCGGAGCGCGATCCGCACCTCCGGCCCCTCCCGCACCGCTCGCTCCAGCTCGGCCTGTCGGGCGAGGCGTCGCGCCGGTACGCGGACGAGTGGACGGTCTCGATCACCGACGTGACGGCGCTCGCCCACGAGGTCCACGGCCTGGTCAGGTCCGGCGACCTGGAGGCGGCCGCCGGGCTCCTGCCGCAGGAGAGGCCCTACCCGGAGCCGGAGGGCCTCCTGGACCACCTGCGGGTTCAGGCTCCCGCGACGCCGAAGTTGAAGTCGCCCGTGCCGAGCAACCCGTAGAGCCGCAGCCACAGGGGCAGGAGCTGCTCGGTGGCGCGGGCGCTCGACAGGTCGCCGAGGTCGATGATCCGGTCGGCGGCCCAGCCGAAGGAGGCGAGCAGCTCCGCGACCACGGCCTTCGCGTCCGCGTCGTCGCCGCTGAGGAAGACGTTGTGGTGTCCCGGGACCCGGCCGGGCTCGACCATGACGGTGTTGGTCATGGTGTTGAGCGTCTTGACGACGCGCGTCTCCGGGAAGGCGCTCTGGAGGTGCTCGGCGACGCTCCGGCCGTCGGGGAGGCCGACCTTGGGCGGGAAGCCCTCCGAGAAGTCGAGCGCGTTGGACACGTCGACCAGGACCTTGCCGCGCAGGTTCTCGGCGCCCGCGGCCTCCAGGACGGCGAGGGAGACGAACCCGCCGGTCGCGTTGACGACCAGTTCGGCGGGGCCGGCGGCATCGGCGAAGGTCCCGTGCGCGCCGCCGTGTTCGGCGGCCCACTTGGCGGCGTCGGCGTTGTCGGCGGTACGGGACCCCAGGGCCACCTCGTGCCCGAGCGAGACCAGCTTCGTGGCGAGCCTGCGCCCGACCTCACCCGTTCCCAGTACGGCGATCTTCATGTGCGTGCGCTCCTTCGGAGGGGACGGTGGACCGGAAGGCCGACCCTAAGCCGTACTGAACCCGCCCGCCGCCCTTTCTCTTCCCGGCATGTCCTGCGTCCGGGGAGGCCCCGCCCCCGGGCGCGTTTCGCACGAGCGACCGGGCCTCTACACCCGCCGCACCGCCTGCGCCTCCGCCCGCTCGACCGACGCCCGGCCGTGCACGTGGACCAGGGCCAGATGGAAGAGGGACGGGGCCAACGGAGCCCAGCGGTGGCGCCGTTCCGGGGAGAGGAGGTAGCGCGTGACGTCGGCCGTGCGGAAGGGGACGTACTCGATCGTCTCGTGCTCCCACCGGTCCGCGACGCCCCTGCTCATCCGCGCCTGGAGCTGGTCGCCCGTCAGATCGTCGAGGCGCGCGTAGAAGTGGGCGCTCCAGTGGCGCTTGCCGACGTCGAGGACGAAGGCGAGCAGGGAGAGGGAGTACTCGTGCGGCTCGATCGACAGTTCCTCGCGCATGCCCCGGCGGGCGACGGCGTGCAGGTCGGGGGCGTTGCGTCCGGCGGAGTCGATGTGGCGCGAGAGGCCCTCGTTGACCGAGGAGTTCCAGAGTCCCGGCGCCATGCGGACGCGCTCGCTGCGGCGGCTCACGACCAGCAGGTGGTCGGCGGTGACGACGGCGATGTTGACGGCGAAGCTGCACTGGAGGAACGCGGGCGCGGTGAGCGGCGCGTCCGGGTCGAGATAGCGGCCTCGTGGGGTGGTGCCGTCCGGGAGGCGCCGGTCGAGCTGCTGGGCGGCGAGGAAGGTGTAGTAGTCGGTGGGCTTCAGCCGCAGGTGGACCTCGGACTGTTCGTCGAGGGCGGTACGAGTCACCTCGACGGATTCGACGGCGTACCGCGGTCCGTTCCAGACGGGCCGGCGCTCGCCGGCCTCGGCGGCACGCTCCTCCTCGGCCTCGATCTCGGTGCGCCAGCCGGCGATCTCCTCCGGCAACTCGACTTCCCCGCCGAGAACTTGGACGTGGACGGATTCGGCGGCGATGGCCCGGTCACCGTCGCCCTCGACGATGAGCGCGGGGGTGTGCAGCGGGCCGAGGGAGAACGTGGCCCAGGCGCGGCCCTGCTCCTGCCGGTACGTGAGGCTGCGCACGACACCGGCGGAGCGGCGGCGGACCTTGAACCACAGGTCCTGGGTCCACTGCTGGAAGAGCGTCGCGAAGACCACTCCGAGGATGGCGCCGACGATTCCGTTGCCGAGATCTATTCCGTCCACGCGCAGCAGCGTAGGTCATGTCCACGCCCTGTCCGCCGGCCGTCCCACACCGTCCCACCATGCCCCCGAGTCACGCCACCGGCCGAAAACGGGATGCCGCGACGCCGCCAGACCGCCAGACTCCCCGGCGTGAACACCGCGCCCCCGCCTCCGGAGCCGCCGCTCGTCCGCGAGGTGTACCCCGAACTCGTCGCCGAGCTCGTCCGGCTCCTCGAAGAGGAGGGCGAACGAGAGCTGTCCATCGTCGTGCGGGACGTGCGGCTGCACGGAGAGTGCGGCTGCTCCGACGACTTCTGCCAGAGCATCCGCACCTCGGAGCACCGGCCGGGCACCCCGTACGGCGAGGGCCACCGCTGCGTACCACTGCTCGCCGACAGGGGGATGCTCAACATCGACGTCGTCCACGGCCGGATCGTGTACGTCGAGATCCTCGACCGCCCTGCCATGACCCGCCGCGACGGCGGGGAGGCCGCCGTCCGCTGAGCGAACGCACCTGACCGGTTTCCGCTCTTGACGCAGAGTCAAACTCTCACTGAACATTCAGCACGCACACACGAACGAACGCACAACTGAACCATCGCGCAACCGCACAGCTCCAGCCGCCTCGTGGCACCCACGCCCGAGGCGTCTCGCACGTTCCGTCCCATCCCCGTTCGGAATCCGGAGCCCCCACATGAACCTCTCCGTGCCCAGACGCGTCACCGCGGTCGCCGCCCTCGCGGCGCTCGCCCTCGCCGGGCTCAGCAGCACCAGTGCCTCCGCCGACCCGGCCGCGGTCGCCGCGCCCGACATCCCGCTCGCCAACGTCAAGCAGCACTTGGCGGACCTCCAGTCGATCGCCACCGCCAACGGCGGCAACCGCGCCCACGGCCGTACCGGCTACAAGGCCTCGATCGACTTCGTGAAGGCGAAGCTGGACGCCGCCGGCTACACCACCACGCTCCAGCAGTTCAGCTACAACGGCGCCACCGGCTACAACCTGATAGCCGACTGGCCGGGCGGCGACCCGAACCAGGTGATCATGTCCGGCTCGCACCTGGACTCGGTCACCGCGGGCCCCGGCATCAACGACAACGGCTCCGGGTCCGCCGCGATCCTGGAGACCGCGCTCGCCGTCTCCCGCGCCCAGCTCCAGCCGACGAAGCACCTGCGCTTCGGCTGGTGGGGCGCCGAGGAGCTGGGGCTGGTCGGCTCGAAGTACTACGTCAACAACCTTCCCAGCACCGAGCGTTCGAAGATCAGCGGCTATCTGAACTTCGACATGATCGGCTCGCCGAACCCGGGCTACTTCGTCTACGACGACGACCCGACGATCGAGCAGACCTTCAAGGACTACTACGCCGGGCTCGGCATCCCCACCGAGATCGAGACCGAGGGCGACGGCCGCTCGGACCACGCGCCCTTCAAGAACGTGGGCATCCCGGTCGGCGGCCTCTTCTCCGGCGCCGACTACACGAAGACCTCGGCCCAGGCGCAGAAGTGGGGCGGCACGGCCGGGCAGGCCTTCGACCGCTGCTACCACTCGTCCTGCGACACCACGGCGAACATCAACGACACCGCCCTGGACCGGAACGCGGACGCCATCGCGTACGCGATCTGGAACCTGTCCACGGGGACGACGACCCCGCCGACGGGCACGGTCTTCGAGAACACCGCCGACGTCTCCATCCCGGACAACGGCGCCGCGGTGACCTCCACCGTGAACGTCACGGGCATCACCGGGAACGCGCCGAGCACCCTCAAGGTCGGCGTGGACATCGTCCACACCTACATCGGTGACCTCGTCGTCGACCTGATCGCCCCCGACGGCTCGGTCTACAGCCTGTCCAACCGGGCCGGCGGCAGCGCGGACAACATCAACACCACGTACACCGTGAACGCCTCCTCCGAGGTCGCCAACGGCGCCTGGAAGCTCCGCGTCCAGGACAAGGCCTCGATCGACACGGGTTACATCAGCGGCTTCAAGCTGACCTTCCCGTAACCGCAGAAACTCCCGGGTGGGTCGGTGAATTTCGCCCCCGACCCGCCCGGGGTCCCAACTCGTCTGCTACTTACCGGCGTTCGCCGCGTCCACCAGCGCGTCCTTCGTCACCGCGCCGACGTAGACCTTGCCGTCGTCGGTGAGGAGCGCGTTGACCAGCTTCGTCTTGAAGACGGTGCCGGAGCCGAACTTGCCGCTGACCTTGTCGCCGAACGAGTCCAGGAAGCCCTGGATCTCCTTCGGCGCCTCGTCGGTCTTCGGCGCCGGAGCGCCCGTGTCGAGCTTCGCGATCGCCGTCCAGCCCTCGCCGATGACGTTCATGCCGCCGTCCTTCCCGAAGCCCGCTCCGAGGCCGGGGAGGCCGAGGCCCTCCTCGAAGCCCTTCGGCAGGTCCTCCGCGGAGTCCGTCGCCTTCTCCGCCGCGCCCTCCGTCACCTTCGCGCCCTTCGGCGCGGTGAAGGTGAACTCCGAGGCGGCCGGCTTCCCGAAGTCGACCTTCGTGAAGCCCGCGTCGACGACCGGCTTGCCGCCCTCGACCGAGGAGAGGGTGAACTTCAGCGGGGTGCCGTTGGCCGCGTCCACCGCGATCTTCACCGACTCGACCGTGGAACCGGCCTGCTTCGGCTTGATCACCAGCTGGTACGCGTCCCGGCCGGCCACCTTCGCCGTCCCGTCGACCGTGATCGACGTCGTGTCGCCCGCGGCCTTCAGGACCTCGTCGGCGAGCTCCTTGGGCGAGCCCGGGAGCTTCTTCTCGGCGTCGGCCTTCTCGCCCTCGCCTGCCGCGCCCTTCTCGTGGAAGACCTCGTTCGACTTGCTGTCGTAGGCCCAGACGTCGTCGCCGTTGTGGATGAGGCTGTACTCGTCGGAGCCGTCGAGCAGGGTGAGCTTCTGGCGCTCGGGGCCGTCCGCCGCCACGCGCAGCGTGTGGCTGCCCGAGACGAGCTCGGTGAGCTTCTCGGACGGGTCCGCCGAGGAGGGGCCGCCGTCGCCGCCGCCCAGGCCCCCGAGGCCGGACGCCAGACCGTCGAGGGCCGGCAGACCCAGGTCGGTGGAGATCTTGAAGGTGCCGGACAGGGTCTGGGTGTCCGAGGCGGCGATCTTCTCGATGAGCTGCTGTGCCGTGATCTCCGGCAGGTCCGGGTCGCCGGACGCCGCCAGCGCCGGGACGAGCCCGATGGTCGCCGCGGCCACTCCGGCCACCGCGACCGGGACGATGAACCGGCTCGCCTTACGGGTCTCTGCCATGGTCTCCGCTACCTCCGTACCGTGCTGCCCCTGTGGATGATGACTCCATCTCACCAACTCGGAGGCCCGGAATCGTCAGCCCGCGGGATCAACCTGGCCTACTCCTACGGGATGACCCACCCCTAGGTTCCGTGGCCCGCACGGCGGACCGCTGCCGGACCGGCCGGGCTCTTTCACCCTTCCCCGCCATCAATCCCGCCGATGTTGTCGGCCTATTATTCCGAGGAAATTTCCAGCTGAAAAGCGCGGGCGCCGCATCCGCCGGATTCACCTAATCGTCGCAGGCGTCGCTGAGCATCTCCGATCGCTGTCAGATCTACCTTGATCGAGGCCCACCTCCGCCACCGGCGAGAGATCCGGTGGCATTCCCTTGTCGTGAGCCGGGTGCACACCACCGTTAATCGAGGAGAATCCGAAGTGATCGGATCAGTACGGTCCTGGAATCCCCCAGGGCGCCGCACGCGCAAGTCCGTCGTCCGCGCGATGGCGACGGCGGCCGTCATGGCGGCCACGCTGGCCCCGGCGCTGCAGGCATCGGGCGCGCCTCTGCCCGGCACGATCAGCCTGGACGGCAGCAACTTCGAGATCGAGAAGAACGCCAACCTGGTCGTGGACCACGGCGGCGACGACTGGGCCAGCATTCCGCAGGGCACCGGCGACAACCAGGAGCACCGCAAGGACGACCTGCCGTCGGGTCAGAACGACAACTCGTTCGTCGAGGGCACCAAGGAGAACGACACGTCGCCGCCGACCATCGGCACCGGCTCGATCCCGAACAACAAGAGCGACCTCAAGACGTTCGGCATCTACACCGAGAAGACCGCCGCGGGCCGCAATTTCCTGAACCTGTACTGGACCCGTGTGCAGGACCCCTCGGGCTCCACGAACATGGACTTCGAGTTCAACCAGAGCTCGACCACCTCCTCGAACGGCGTCACCAAGGTCCGCACGGCGGGCGACCTGCTGGTCCAGTACGACCTGCCCCAGGCGACCGTGAACAACCCCGACCCGACCCTGGACCTGTCCCTGCGCAGGTGGACGGGGAGCGGGTGGGGTCCGGCGCAGGTCCTGTCGACGCAGGGCGACGCCACCGGCGGGATCAACACCTCCGCGATCGACGCCGTCAACGCCGACGGCCTGGGCTCGCTCAGCGTGCGCACCTTCGGTGAGGCCCAGCTCGACCTGGACGAGATCCTCGGCTCCGGGTCGACCTGCACGACCTTCGGGTCGGCGTACCTGAAGAGCCGGGCGTCGCAGTCGTTCAACGCGGTGCTGAAGGACTTCATCGCGCCGCAGTCGATCCGGGTGAGCAACTGCGGCAGCGTCAAGATCCTCAAGGAGGACGACGACGGCGCCCCGCTCGCGGGCGCCGAGTTCACGCTCTACCAGAACGGCCAGCCGACCACCTTCAAGTGCACGACCCTGGCCGACGGCAGCTGCACCATCAACAACGTGCCGGCCGGGGACTACGTCGCCCACGAGAGCAAGACCCCCAACGGCTTCGAACCGGCGCCCGACGAGCCCGTCCACGTCGACGCCAGCAGCACGGTCGAGGTCGGCCCGCTGACCGACACCCGGAAGACGGGCGCGATCAAGGTCACCAAGGTCCGCAAGATCGCGGGCCATGGCGACGACACCCGCCCGCACCCCGGGGTCACGTTCACGATCCTGGGCACCACCAAGTCCGGCGAGACCGCGATCGACGACATGGGCGACGCCACGGTCTGCTTCGACGGCCTGCCCGTCGGCAGCAGCTACACCGTGCACGAGGTCGTCCCCGTCGGCTACAGCGGCGAGGCGGACAAGATCGTCCCCGTGACCGAGGGGGCGACCTGCCAGGACCCCTCCTTCCACGGCAGCACCGTCACGTTCCGGAACACGCCGCTGACGAACCTGACGCTCACCGCCACTCCGCAGGACCCGGGGGCCACCGAGTCCACGTTCACCTGCACCAACAGCTCGCAGCTGACGCCGTCCTCCACCACCCCGACCTCGGCGTCGTTCAACGGCCTGGCGCCCGGTAAGTACACCTGCACCGTGATCATCGACCCGTGATCCCGGTGCCGCGGCGCCCGAACCGCCGCTGAACGCCCGAAGGGGCTCCCCGCCACGGGCGGGGAGCCCCTTCGCCGTCTTCGGGCCGTGAGGCGCCGGACGGGCCTCAGCCCGCCCGGTGGACGACCGCGTCGCACATCTCCGCGAGCGCCGCCTTCGCGTAGCCGTCGGGCAGCGGCGCCAGCATCGCGCGGGCCTCCTCGGCGTACCGCACGGTGTCCCGGCGGGCCTGCTCGAGGGCGGGGTGGGCGCGCAGCAGGCGCAGGGCCTCGGCGTGCCGCTCGTCGTCGCCGAGGTCGCCGTCGATCAGGGCGACGAGCTCCAGGTCCTCCGGGCGCCCGTGGGCGGCCGCGGCGGCCCGCAGGTGGAGGACGGGGAGGGTGGGGATGCCCTCGCGGAGGTCGGTGCCGGGGGTCTTGCCGGACTCGTGGGAGTCGGAGGCGATGTCGAGGACGTCGTCGGCGAGCTGGAAGGCGACGCCGAGGCGCTCGCCGTACTGGGTGAGGATGTCGACGACGCTCTCGTCGGCGCCGGACATCATGGCGCCGAAGCGGCAGGAGACGGCGACGAGGGAGCCGGTCTTGCCGCCGAGGACGTCGAGGTAGTGGTCGACGGGGTCGCGGCCGTCCATCGGGCCGGCCGTCTCCAGGATCTGGCCGGTGACGAGCCGTTCGAACGCCTCGGACTGGATGCGTACGGCCTCGGGACCGAGGTCCGCGAGCGTGTGCGAGGCGCGGGCGAAGAGGAAGTCACCCGTGAGGACGGCGATCGAGTTGCCCCAGCGGGTGTTGGCGCTGTCGACGCCGCGCCGGACGTCGGCCTCGTCCATGACGTCGTCGTGGTAGAGCGTGGCCAGGTGGGTGAGCTCGACGACCACGGCGGAGGGCACGACGCCCGGCGCGTAGGGGTCGCCGAACTGGGCGGCGAGCATCACGAGCAGGGGGCGGAACCGCTTACCGCCGGCCAGGACGAGGTGCTGAGCGGCCTCCGTGATGAAGGGGACATCGCTCTTGGTGGCGTCCAGGAGGCCCGCCTCCACAGCCGCCAAACCCGTCTGGACATCGGCCTCAAGAGCCTGGTCCCGCACGCTAAGACCGAACGGCCCGACGACGGTCACGAGGGGGTCTCCTGTCTGCTGACGCCTACTGACGATCACACGGATTGTTCACATGGACTGTTGACGATCACATGGATTGTCGATGTGTCGCTCGCTTCACTCAAGCCAGCGTATCCGGTCACCTTTCGATCACCGTGGGCGCCTTCCCGTCACCCCCGGTATGTTCGGGATCAGCTCATACGACCAGGAGTAGGCGTTTTGTCCCGAACAGCGATCGACACCGATACGAACGGCGAGTTGCCTCCCCCGAAGGACGACCGCGCCTTCCTCGGGCATCCACGGGGTCTGCTGAGCCTCTCCGGCCTGTACGTCGCCGGCCGCCGTCACCCGGCCGGACGCAAGCACTCCGCCGAGTTCGCCCTCCCGCCCGAGGCGACGCGCCGGGCGGTACGCCGGATGGTGGTCGGCGCGGTCGCCACGGCCCTCGCCCTGGCGCCCTGGCTGCGCCGCACGATGCACCCCGTCCCCTAGGGAGCCGCGATGAAGATCCGTACCGACTTCCCGTACGAGACCCGCCACGAGGACCTCCGCATCCCTCTGCCGGACGGCACCAGGCTGTACGCGCGCGTGTGGCGCCCGCTCACCGACGAACCCGTACCGGCCCTCCTGGAGTACCTGCCGTACCGCCTCACCGACTGGACAGCTCCCCGCGACTGGCAGCGCCACCCCTGGTACGCGGGCCACGGCTACGCCTCCGTACGGGTCGACGTCCGCGGCCACGGCAACAGCGAGGGCCTGCCCGGCGACGAGTACGACCCCGTCGAGCTCGCCGACGGCGTCGCCGTCGTGAACTGGCTCGCCGAGCAGCCCTGGTGCACCGGGAAGGTCGGCATGTTCGGCATCTCCTGGGGCGGCTTCAACGCGCTCCAGGTCGCCGCCCTCGCCCCCGAACCGCTCAAGGCCGTCGTCACCGTCTGCTCCACCGACGACCGCTACGACAACGACGTGCACTACATGGGCGGCTCGGTCCTCGGCGTCGACATGCACGCCTGGGCCGCCACCATGCTCGCCTTCGTCTCCCGCCCCCCGGACCCCCAGTACATGGGCGAGGAGTGGCGCGAGCTGTGGCTGGAGCGCCTGGAGGCCGTCGAGCCGCTCATCCACACCTGGCTCGCCCACCAGACCCGGGACGCGTACTGGAGGCACGGCAGCGTCTGCGAGGACTACGGGGCGATCCGGGCCGCCGTCCTCGCCGTCGGCGGCTGGCACGACCCGTACCGCGACACCGTCCTGCGGCTCGCCCGACACCTCCCCCAGGACCGGGTGCGCGGCATCATCGGGCCCTGGTCCCACCAGTACCCCGACCGCGGCCTGCCGCCGGGCCCGGCGATCGGCTTCCTCCAGGAGACCCTGCGCTGGTGGGACCACCACCTCAAGGGCACCGAGAACGACGTGATGGCCGAGCCGCTGCTGCGCTCCTGGATCAGCGACTCGCACCCGCCGGCCACCGTCTACGAGGAGCTGCCCGGCCGCTGGGTCGCCGACCCCGCCTGGCCCTCCCCGCACGTCACCCCCGTCACGTACGGCTTCCAGGGCGCCCCGGTCGTCGTCGACTCGCCCCAGCAGACCGGCATCGACGCCGGCCGCTTCTTCCCCTTCGGCAACGACGCCGACCTGCCGCCCGACCAGCGCGACGAGGACGCCCACTCGGCCTGCTTCGACTTCCCCGTCCCCGAGTCCTCCGAGGGCGGAGTCCCCATCGAGATCCTGGGCCGGCCCTCCGTGAGCCTCGCCGTGCGCACCGCCGCCCCCACCGGACAGGTGATCGCCCGGCTCTGCGACATCGCCCCGGACGGCTCCTCCACGCTCGTCACCCGGGGCGCCCTGAACTTCTCCGCCCGCTACGGCCGCGACCGGGCCGTCGAGGCGCAGATCGGCGAGACCGAGAGCCTCGTCTTCGAGCTGAACGGCATCGGGCACACCTTCCCGCCCGGCCACCGGGTCCGGCTCGCCGTCTCCTCCACGTACTGGCCGTGGATCTGGCCCCAGCCCGACGCCGCCGGCTTCACCCTCGACCCGGCCGGCTCCTCCCTCACCCTCCCGGTCCGCGCGCACACCCAGGACGCCGTCGAGTGGGAGGAGCCGGAGCAGTCCGCGCCCCTCGGGGTCGCGTACCCGGCCACCCTGGAGGAGCCGCGCCCGGAGCGGGTGGTGGTCCGGGACGTGGCGAAGGGCGAGTGGAGGCTGGAGGTCGACCCCAAGTACGGCGGCACGCGCGTGTACCCGGACGGCCTGGAGTACACCGAGGACGCCGTGGAGACCTACACGATCGAGGAGAGCGGCCCGCTGTCCGCCCGGACCCGCTCGGAGTGGACGATCCGGCTGCACCGGCCCGAACTGGCCTGGGACGTCACCGTCGACACCCGCTCGGAGATCTCCTGCGACGCGGACACCTTCCGCACCGAGAACGAGGTGGTGTGCCGGGAGGGCGGCGAGGTCGTCTTCCACCGCACCTGGGAACGGCGGATCCCCCGTACGGCGGGCTGAACGCGCGCGCGTACGGGGGATCGCAGGCCTGGTTACGCGTTCGCGCCGGCCTTGCGGCGGCGGGCGACGACCAGCGCGCCGGTGCCGAGGGCGACGGCCCCGGCGGCGGCGAAGCCGAGCGGCAGGGTGTCGTTCGCACCGGTGGCGGCGAGGCTGCCGTTCACGGGCGTGTTGGACGAGCCGCCCTGCTGGGTGGTGTTCGTGTTGCCGCCGGTGGTGGCGGACGGGGCCGGGGTCGTCTCCGACGGCTTCG
The DNA here is from genome assembly GCF_056435185.1 of Streptomyces sp. NPDC044003. Taxonomy (NCBI): domain Bacteria; kingdom Bacillati; phylum Actinomycetota; class Actinomycetes; order Kitasatosporales; family Streptomycetaceae; genus Streptomyces; species Streptomyces sp. NPDC044003. The sequence continues at coordinate 1,193,770 of NZ_JBWKFA010000001.1, forward strand.
GCGTCGGCTTGTCACCCTTGTCGGCGGCGAGGATGCCGAACTTCAGGTCGGCGAAGTCGGCGCCGATGCCGCAGGAGCCGTCGTTGTTCTCGTACTCGCCGTAGCTGAAGAGCATGCCCTTGCCGGCGGGGGCCTTGGCGTCGACCGTGAGGCGCAGCTTCACGTCGTAGCTGGCGCCCTTGGCGAGCTTGCCGACCTCGATGGACTGGAACTCCTCGGTGATCGGCGTCCACTCCAGGACGTCGGCGGAGGACCACTCGACGGGGATGACGTACTTGGCGAAGTCGGTCTCCTCGTCGATCTCCGTGCCGGGCTCGGGGAGCCGCATGGCGTTCGTGAAGGCGTTGACGACGTCCAGGGTGTGGTCGGAGGTGTTGGTGACGCGCAGCGAGAAGACCGTGGGCTCACCGGCGGTGACCGTCTTCGGGCCGCTGACGGCGACCTTCACGGCGGAGTCCTCCTCGCACTCCTCCCCGATCTCCTCGTAGAACGCCAGCTCTTCCTTGGCCTCGTCGAGCTTCTCGGCGGCGGCCTTCTTCACCTTCTCGGCGAGCTTGACCACGCCGTCGGCGTCGTCCTTGGCGGCGGTGAGGGCGGCCGTGGCCTCCGTCAGCTTCGCGTCGGCGGCGGTCTTGGCGGTGGCCGCCTCGTCGGCGGCCGTCTTCGCGGCGGTGACGGCAGCGGCGGCGGCCGTCTTCTGCTCCTCGGTGGCCGCGGTGTCGGCGTCGACGACCCGCTTGGCCTCCTCGGCCTTGGCGAGCGCCTCGTCGGCCGCGGTCTTCTTGGCCGCGGCCTCGTCGGCGGCCTTCTGGGCGTCGGCGACCGCGACGACGAGGACGTTGTCGGCCTTGTCCAGGGCCTTCCGGTCCGTGGTGGCCTTGTCGAGGTCGACGACGGCCTCGTCGTACTCCTTCTGCGCCAGCGCGACGGCGGCCTTCAGCTCCTCGAGGGACGGCATGTCGTCCTCGGGGTCGTCCTCGTGCGTCGCGGGCTTCTGCGTCGACGGCGCCGACGGCTTGGCGTCGGCGAACGCCGGAGCGGCCGAGAGGAACACGACCGGGGTGGTCACGGCGGCGGCCACGGCGGTCGCCAGAATGCGGCGGATCTTCACGTTGCGGACCTTTTCCTGGTCAGAGAGAAAGACAGCGAAGAATGGTGGTGGGCGCGCGCCCGCGGCTACTTCACGCGGCGCGACACCAGCCTGATCGTAGGGGTGGAAGGGGTCCTTGGGGAGCCTTGTTTCCGCAGCTCGCAGGGGTGTTCGGAGCCCGCTCGCGACACAAACCGCGTGAATGCGGACAGTTGCCCACGGAGGCCGCGGTTTCTGTGTGATCCATGTCATCCGCGCCCGGCGGCCCGCCCCGTAACGTGTCCCCCACACACGTGGAAAGCGAGGCACGCACCGATGTCCGAGCACAGCCCGCTCGATCTGGCCGAGGGCGATCCCTTCGGCCCGCACAACCTCCCGTACGGCGTCTTCTCGACCGCCGACGAGCCCGGGCGGCGCCGGCTCGGCGTCCGTATCGGCGGGCACGTCCTGGACGCGGGTGCCGCGGCGCACGCGCTCGGCTCCCCGTACGCGACGCTGCTCGCGCAGCCCAGCCTCAACCCGCTGCTCGCGGCCGGGCGGACCGCCTGGCGCGACGTCCGCCGGGCGCTGACGGCCTGGGTGACGGTGCCCGCGCACCGGGCGGACATCGAGCCGCTGCTGCACCCGCTGGACGCGGTGACGCTGCACCTGCCGTACGAGGTCGCGGACTACGTCGACTTCTACGCGAGCGAGCACCACGCGACGAACGTGGGCAAGATCTTCCGCCCGGACGGCGACGCGCTCACCCCCAACTGGAAGCACCTGCCGATCGGTTACCACGGTCGCGCGGGCACGGTCGTGGTCTCCGGCACCGATGTCGTACGTCCCTCCGGGCAGCGCAAGGCCCCGTCGGACCCGGCGCCGGTCTTCGGCCCCTCGGTGAAGCTGGACATCGAGGCGGAGGTCGGCTTCCTCGTCGGCACCCCGTCCGAGCTCGGGAAGCCGGTCCCGCTGGCCGACTTCCGGGAGCACGTCTTCGGTCTGACGCTGCTCAACGACTGGTCGGCGCGGGACGTGCAGGCCTGGGAGTACGTGCCGCTCGGCCCGTTCCTCGGCAAGTCGTTCCAGACCTCCGTCTCGGCGTGGGTGACGCCCCTGGAGGCCCTGGACGCGGCCCGGACCGCCCCGCCCGCGCGGGACTTCCCGCTGCTGCCGTACCTGGACGACGCGGCGGAGGAGGAGCCGGGCGGCTTCGACCTGCGGATCTCGGTGGAGATCAACGGCGAGGTGGTGGCCGAGCCACCGTTCTCCTCCATGTACTGGACGGCGGCCCAGCAGCTCGCCCACATGACGGTGAACGGCGCCTCGCTCCGTACGGGTGACCTGTACGGCTCCGGCACGGTGTCCGGGCCCGAGGTGAACCAGCGCGGCTCGCTCCTCGAACTCACCTGGAACGGCCGCGACGCCCTCGACCTGCCGGGCGGCAAGCGGACGTTCCTGGAGGACGGCGACGAGGTCGTCCTGACGGCCTGGGCGCCGGGCGCGGACGGCACCCGGGTGGCCCTCGGCGAGGTCCGGGGCCGGATCGTCCCCTCCGCCTGATCCGTACCGACGAGGTGAAGGGCGCCCCCGCGCGGGGGCGCCCTTTCCTTTCCATGGGCTCGCGCACACCATCTCTTGTCGGAGCCTTGGCCGGGGCTTTGGCGCCCCCATCCCGGTACCGAACTAGCGTTCCCGGCATGTCCTTCAACCCCCCACATTCCCCCATCCGTCCCCCCGGCCGTCCCCCTTCCCGACCCGCCGGACTGCCGGTCCTCCCCTACCGGAAGCCGACGCGGGGCCGCGACTACTGGGTCCTGGACGACGTCCTGCCCGACATCGGCGCCGTCCGCGCCCGGTGCCTCGCGAAGGACGACTGGGTCCAGGGCGCCCCGGTCAATCCCGAGCCCTGGCCGGGCCTGCGGGCCATGCCGGGCCTGGAACCGGACGAACTCGCCCATGTGGAACGGCTGGTGCGCAAGGCCACCGGCGCCCCCCGGATCTGGTCCGTGGACCCGGACCGCGCCGGCACCTTCAACCACAACTGCGTCCAGGTCGTCGGCAAGGACGAGTGCGAGCCCCGCCCGCACACCGACTCCCGCAGCCTGTGCCGCTACGCCGCCGTGCTCTACCTCAGCCCGGACGCCCCCAAGGACTGCGGCACCAGCTTCTACCGCCAGAGCCTCCCGGGCGGCCGGCTCGGCGGCAACCAGGTCCTGGCCCCCCACGACAACCTGGTCGACGCCCTGGGCACCCGCTTCGTCCCCCCGGACTCCTTCACCGAGGACATCAGCGTCCCCCACCGCTACAACCGGCTGCTGCTCTACTCCGCGAACCTGATGCACAGCGCCACGGGTTACTGGGGCACCACCCTGGAGGACAAGCGGATGACCGCCGTCTTCTTCTGGATGGCCTGACCGGTACGACGAAGGGCCCGGCTCGCCCCCGAGCCGGGCCCTTCGCGTGTGCGGCCCGTGCTACCGGACGAACACGCTCGCCTGGTTCGCCAGGTCCAGGAAGTACTGCGGGGCGAGGCCGAGGACCAGGGTGACCGCGACGCCCGCCGTGATCGTGATGCTCGTCAGGGCCGAGGGCACGGCGACCGTGGGGCCGTCCGCCTTCGGCTCGCTGAAGAACATGAGCACGATGACCCGGATGTAGAAGAACGCGGCGATCGCCGAGGAGATCACACCGACCACGACGAGCGCACCCGCGCCGCCGTCCGCCGCCGCCTTGAAGACCGCGAACTTCCCGGAGAAGCCGGAGGTCAGCGGAATGCCGGCGAAGGCGAGCAGGAAGACCGCGAAGACCGCCGCGACGAGCGGCGAACGGCGGCCGAGCCCGGCCCACTTGGACAGGTGGGTGGCCTCGCCGCCCGCGTCCCGGACCAGGGTGACGACGGCGAAGGCGCCGATCGTCACGAAGGAGTACGCCCCCAGGTAGAAGAGGACGGACGAGATCCCGCTCGGCGTCGCCGCGATGACACCCGCGAGCAGGAAGCCCGCGTGCGCGATCGACGAGTACGCCAGGAGCCGCTTGATGTCGGTCTGGGTGATGGCGACGATCGCACCGCCCAGCATCGTGACGATGGCGACGCCCCACATGACCGGCCGCCAGTCCCAGGTGAGACCCGGGAGCACCACGTACAGCAGGCGGAGCAGCGCGCCGAAGGCGGCGACCTTGGTGGCGGCGGCCATGAAGCCGGTGACCGGGGTCGGGGCGCCCTGGTAGACGTCCGGGGTCCACATGTGGAACGGCACGGCGCCGACCTTGAAGAGGAGCCCCATGAGGACCATCGCGAAGCCGATGAGCAGCAGCGCGTCGTTGCCCATGGTGTCGGCGAGCGCGGGGTCGACGGAGCCGATGGAGCCGTCGACGACGCGGGCGATGGTGGCGTACGAGACGGAGCCCGCGTAGCCGTAGAGCAGGGCGATCCCGAAGAGCAGGAAGGCCGAGGAGAAGGCGCCGAGCAGGAAGTACTTGACGGCCGCCTCCTGCGACATCAGCCGCTTGCGGCGGGCGACGGCGCAGAGCAGGTACAGCGGGAGGGAGAAGACCTCCAGGGCGACGAAGAGCGTCAGGAGGTCGTTGGCCGCGGGGAAGACCAGCATGCCGGAGATCGCGAAGAGCGCGAGCGGGAAGACCTCGGTGGTGGTGAACCCGGCCTTGACGGCGGCCCTCTCCTGCTCGCTGCCGGGGACGGCGGCGGCCTCGGCGGCGAAGGAGTCGACCTTGTGGCCGTGGTCGGCCGGGTCGAGCCGGCGCTCGGCGAAGGTGAACACCGCCACGATGGAGGCGAGGAGAATGGTGCCCTGGAGGAAGAGGGCGGGCCCGTCGACGGCGATGGCGCCCATGGCCGCGATGTGGGCCTTGGTGGAGCCGTAACCGGCCGCCGCCAGGCCGACGATGGCGGCGAAGGCGGCGGCGAGCGCCGCGACGGAGAGGAACACCTGGCTGTGGTAGCGGGCCTTGCGGGGCACGAAGGCCTCGACGAGGACGCTGACGACCGCGGCGCCGAGCACGATGAGCACGGGCGAGAGCTGCGTGTACTCGATGTGGGGCGCCGGGATCTTGTCCAGCGGCGCGGCAGCTGTCGTCCACAAGCTGTGGACAGCCATGGAACTCACTTGGCCGCCTCCACGTTCTGAATCTGGGGCTGGGGGTCCTTCTGCTGGACGTCGGACATGGTGTGCCGGACGGCCGGGTTGACGACGTCCGTCAGCGGCTTCGGGAAGACCCCGAGGAAGATGAGGACGGCGATCAGCGGGACGACCACGGCCAGCTCGCGCGCCCGCAGGTCGGGCAGCGCCCGCACCTCCTCCTTCACCGGCCCGGTCATCGTCCGCTGGTACAGGACGAGGGTGTAGAGCGCGGCGAGGACGATGCCGGTGGTGGCGATGATGCCGGCCACCGGATAGCGGGCGTACGCGCCGACCAGGACCAGGAACTCGCTGACGAACGGGGCGAGTCCGGGCAGCGACAGCGTCGCGAGGCCGCCGATCAGGAAGGTGCCGGCGAGCACCGGGGCGACCTTCTGCACACCGCCGTAGTCGGCGATGAGCCGCGAGCCGCGCCGGGAGATCAGGAAGCCGGCGACGAGCATCAGGGCGGCCGTCGAGATGCCGTGGTTGACCATGTAGAGCGTGGCACCGGACTGGCCCTGGGTGGTCATCGCGAAGATGCCCAGGATGATGAAGCCGAAGTGCGAGATCGACGCGTAGGCGACCAGGCGCTTGATGTCCCGCTGGCCGACGGCGAGCAGCGCGCCGTAGACGATGCTGATCAGCGCCAGGACGACGATCGCCGGCGTGGCCCACTTGCTCGCCTCGGGGAAGAGGCCGAGGCAGTAGCGGAGCATCGCGAAGGTGCCGACCTTGTCGACGACGGCGGTGATGAGGACGGCGACCGGGGCGGTGGACTCCCCCATCGCGTTCGGCAGCCAGGTGTGCAGCGGCCAGAGCGGCGCCTTCACCGCGAAGGCGAAGAAGAAGCCGAGGAACAGCCACCGCTCGGTGCTGGTCGCCATCTCCAGGGAGCCGTTGGCCCGGGCCTCGGCGATCTCGGTGAGCGAGAAGTTCCCCGCGACCACGTAGAGCCCGATGACCGCGGCCAGCATGATCAGGCCGCCGACGAGGTTGTAGAGCAGGAACTTGACGGCCGCGTACGAGCGCTGGGCCGCCGCGTTCTCGTCGGAGCCGCTGTGGGCGCGGTCGCCGAAGCCGCCGATGAGGAAGTACATCGGGATGAGCATGGCTTCGAACAGGATGTAGAAGAGGAAGACGTCGGTGGCCTCGAAGGAGAGGATCACCATCGCCTCGACCATCAGGATCAGGGCGAAGAAGCCCTGCGTCGGCCGCCACCTCTTCGAGGAGGTCTCCAGCGGGTCGGCGTCGTGCCAGCCGGCCAGGACGACGAACGGGATCAGCAGCGCGGTGAGCGCGATGAGCGCCACCCCGATGCCGTCGACGCCGAGTTCGTACCGGACGCCGAAGTCCTTGATCCAGGAGTGGGACTCGGTCAGCTGGTAGCGCTCGCCGCCGGGCTCGAACTGCACCCAGACGACGGCGGCGAGCACGAGCGTGGCGAGCGAGACGCACAGCGCCAGCCACTTGGCGGCGGTGCGGCGGGCGGCGGGGACGGCGGCGGTGAGGATCGCACCGACCGCCGGCACCGCTGCCGTCACCGTAAGGAGCGGGAAGGACATGGCAGTTACACCGCCCTCATCAGCAGGGTCGCGGCGATCAGCACCGCCGTACCTCCGAACATGGAGACCGCGTACGAGCGGGCGTAGCCGTTCTGGAGCTTGCGCAGCCGGCCGGAGAGTCCGCCGACGGCGGCCGCGGTGCCGTTGACGACGCCGTCGACCAGGCTGTGGTCGACGTACACGAGCGAGCGCGTCAGATGCGTACCGCCGGTGACGAAGACGGCGTGGTTGAAGTCGTCCTGGAGCAGGTCGCGGCGGGCGGCCCGGGTGAGCAGCGAGCCGCGCGGGGCGACGACCGGGACGGGCCTGCGGCCGTACTGGACGTAGGCGAGGCCGACGCCGATCACCATGACGGCGACGGTGGCGGCGGTGACGACGCCGGCGCTGATCGGCGAGTGGCCGTGCGCGAAGCCGGTGACCGGCTCCAGCCACTCGACGAAGCCGGAGAACTCGAAGAGGGCGCCCGCGGCGACCGAGCCGACGGCGAGCAGGACCATGGGGATGACCATGGACTTCGGCGACTCGTGCGGGTGCGGCGGCTGACCGTTCTCGTCGTCCTGCCAGCGCTTCTCACCGAAGAAGGTCATCAGCATCACGCGGGTCATGTAGTACGCGGTGATGGCGGCGCCGAGCAGGGTGACCACGCCGAGGATCCAGCCCTCGGTGCCGCCCTTCGCGAAGGCCGCCTCGATGATCTTGTCCTTGGAGAAGAAGCCGGACAGGCCGGGGAAGCCGATGATCGCGAGGTAGCCGAGGCCGAAGGTGATGAAGGTGACCGGCATGTACTTCCGCAGGCCGCCGTACCTCCGCATGTCGACCTCGTCGTTCATGCCGTGCATGACCGATCCGGCACCGAGGAACAGGCCGGCCTTGAAGAAGCCGTGCGTCACCAGGTGCATGATCGCGAAGACGTAGCCGATGGGGCCGAGGCCGGCCGCCAGGATCATGTAGCCGATCTGCGACATCGTCGAACCGGCGAGCGCCTTCTTGATGTCGTCCTTCGCGCAACCGACGATCGCACCGAAGAGGAGCGTGACGGCGCCGACCACGGTGACGACGAGCTGGGCGTCCGGCGCCGCGTTGAAGATGTCGGCCGAGCGGACGATCAGATAGACACCGGCGGTCACCATCGTGGCCGCGTGGATGAGGGCCGAGACCGGGGTCGGGCCCTCCATCGCGTCCCCGAGCCAGGACTGCAGCGGCACCTGGGCCGACTTGCCGCAGGCCGCGAGGAGCAGCATCAGGCCGATCGCGGTCAGCTTGCCCTCGGAGGCCTCGCCCGTCGACGCGAACACCGGACCGAAGGTGAAGGTCCCGAAGGTGGTGAACATGATCATGATGGCGATCGACAGACCCATGTCGCCGACCCGGTTGACGATGAACGCCTTCTTCGCGGCGGTGGCCGCCGTGGGCTTGTGCTGCCAGAAGCCGATCAGGAGGTACGAGGCGAGGCCGACGCCCTCCCAGCCGAAGTACAGGAGCAGGTAGTTGTCGGCGAGGACGAGCAGGAGCATCGCCGCGACGAACAGGTTGAGGTAGCCGAAGAACCGGCGGCGGCGCTCGTCGTGCTCCATGTAGCCGATGGAGTACACGTGGATGAGCGTGCCGACCCCGGTGATCAGCAGGACGAAGGTCATCGACAGCTGGTCGAGCTGGAAGGCCATGTCCGCCTGGAAGCCCTCGACGGGGATCCAGGTGTAGAGCGTCTGGTACAGGGCCCGGTCGTCGGCGCTCTTGCCGAGCATGTCGGCGAAGAGCGCCAGGCCGATCACGAAGGACACGGCCGCGAGGAGCGTGCCGATCCAGTGCCCGGACCTGTCGAGCCGCCGGCCGCCGCAGAGCAGCACCGCAGCGCCGAGCAGGGGCGCCCCGATGAGCAGCGCAATGAGATTTTCCACGGTCAGCCCCTCACAGCTTCATCAGGCTGGCGTCGTCGACCGAGGCCGAGTGGCGGGCACGGAAGACGGACACGATGATCGCGAGCCCGACGACGACCTCCGCGGCGGCGACGACCATCGTGAAGAAGGCGATGATCTGGCCGTCGAGGTTGCCGTGCATGCGGGAGAACGTGACGAACGCGAGGTTGCAGGCGTTGAGCATGAGCTCGACGCACATGAACACGACGATCGCGTTGCGCCGGATCAGCACCCCGGCCGCACCGATGGTGAACAGCAGGGCGGCGAGATACAGGTAGTTGACGGGATTCACCGGGAAGCCTCCTCTTCGCGGCCCAGGCGCTCCGCCGACCGCTGCTCCAGGGCCTTGAGGTCCGAGAGCGCCTCGGTGGACACGTCCCGGATCTGGCCCCGCTTGCGCAGCGTCCCCATGACGGTGAGATCCGCCGGGGTGCCGTCGGGCAGCAGACCGGCGATGTCGACGGCGTTGTGCCGGGCGTACACACCGGGCGCGGGCAGCGGCGGCACGTGCCTGCCCTCGCGGACGCGCTGCTCGGAGAGCTCGCGCTGGGTGCGGGCCCGCTCGGTGCGCTCGCGGTGGGTGAGCACCATCGCGCCGACGGCCGCCGTGATCAGCAGCGCGCCGGTGATCTCGAAGGCGAAGACGTACTTGGTGAAGATGAGGGCGGCGAGGCCCTCGACGTTCCCGCCGTGCGCGCTGTTGGCCGTGCCGAGTCCGGCGAACTCCGTCAGCGAGGCCTGGCCGATGCCGGCGATCAGCAGGACGCCGAAGCCGAGGCCGCAGGCCGCGGCCCACCAGCGCTGCCCCTTGATGGTCTCCTTCAGCGAGTCCGCGGCCGTGACACCGACCAGCATGACGATGAAGAGGAAGAGCATCATGATCGCGCCGGTGTAGACGACGATCTGGACGATGCCGAGGAAGTACGCGCCGTTGGCGAGGTAGAAGACCGCGAGGACGATCATCGTCCCGGCCAGCGACAGGGCGCTGTGCATGGCCTTCTTCATGAGGATCGTGGACAGCGCACCGACGACGGCGACGGTGCCGAGGACCCAGAACTGGAAGGCCTCACCGGAGGAGGTCGTGTACGCCGCGAGGTTCGCGCTCATGCGTCCGCCCCCTCCGGCTCGCCCTTCTCCCCCTTGGACACGGCGACCTGACGGACGGTGCCGGGCGCGGCCCCGGTGACCAGGCCCCGGTAGTAGTCCTGCTCGGTCATCCCCGGGAAGATCGCGTGCGGGGTGTCGACCATCTCCTCCTCCAGGCCCGCGAGGAGCTGCTCCTTGGTGTAGATCAGGGCCTCGCGGGAGGAGTCGGCCAGCTCGAACTCGTTGGTCATCGTCAGCGCGCGCGTGGGGCACGCCTCGATGCACAGTCCGCAGAGGATGCAGCGGGCGTAGTTGATCTGGTAGACGCGGCCGTACCGCTCGCCCGGCGAGTAGCGCTCCTCGTCGGTGTTGTCCGCGCCCTCGACGTAGATGGCGTCGGCGGGACAGGCCCAGGCGCACAGCTCGCAGCCGATGCACTTCTCCAGACCGTCGGGGTGACGGTTGAGCTGGTGCCGGCCGTGGAAGCGGGGCGCCGTCGTCTTCTGCTGCTCCGGGTACTGCTCGGTCAGCCGCTTCTTGAACATGGCCTTGAAGGTCACGCCGAAGCCGGCCACCGGATTCTGGAAATCAGACACCGTCCGTCCCCCTTTCATCACTCTCGGTAGCAGTATCGGGGCCGCCACTGACAACGAGGTCCCGCTCGTGGCGTGGCCTGCGCCGCGGCACGGGCGGCAGGGACTGTCCGGGCTTGGGCGGTACGGGGAAGCCGCCGGCCATCGGGTCGAAGACCGGCTCCTCGGCGGGCCCGGCCGCGGCCTCCTTCGCCTTCCGGTCGCGGAACGCGTCGAACAGGAAGGAGAGGAGGAGCAGGGCGAGGACGGCGCCGGCCACGTACAGCACGATGTTGGAGAAGGCGATGTTCTCGTTCCGCAGCGCGCGGACGGTGGCGACGAGCATCAGCCAGACCACGGAGACCGGGATGAGGACCTTCCAGCCGAGCTTCATCAGCTGGTCGTAGCGGACGCGGGGCAGGGTGCCGCGGAGCCAGATGAAGAAGAACAGCAGCAGCTGCACCTTGATGACGAACCAGAGCATCGGCCACCAGCCGTGGTTCGCGCCCTCCCAGAAGGTGGAGATCGGGTACGGGGCCCGCCAGCCGCCCAGGAAGAGGGTCACCGACACGGCCGAGACCGTCACCATGTTCACGTACTCGGCGAGCATGAACATCGCGAACTTGATGGACGAGTACTCGGTGTTGAAGCCGCCGACGAGGTCGCCCTCGGACTCCGGCATGTCGAAGGGGGCGCGGTTCGTCTCGCCGACCATCGTGACGATGTAGATGATGAACGAGACCGGCAGCAGGATCACGAACCAGCGGTCCGCCTGCGCCTCGACGATCTTCGAGGTCGACATCGACCCGGAGTAGAGGAAGACCGAGGCGAAGGCCGCGCCCATGGCGATCTCGTACGAGATCATCTGCGCGCAGGACCGCAGGCCGCCGAGGAGCGGGTACGTGGAGCCGGAGGACCAGCCGGCGAGGACGATGCCGTAGATGCCGACGGAGGCGACCGCGAGGACGTACAGCATCGCGATCGGCAGGTCGGTGAGCTGCATCGCGGTCCGGTGGCCGAAGATCGAGACCTCGTTGCCGGCCGGGCCGAAGGGGATCACGGCGATCGCCATGAACGCGGGGATCGCGGCGATGATCGGGGCGAGGACGTAGACGACCTTGTCGGCCTTCTTGACGATCACGTCCTCCTTGAGCATCAGCTTGATGCCGTCCGCGAGGGACTGGAGGAGACCCCAGGGGCCGTGCCGGTTGGGGCCGATACGCAGCTGCATCCAGGCGACGACCTTGCGCTCCCACACGATGGAGAAGAGCACGGTGATCATCAGGAAGGCGAAGCAGAAGACGGCCTTGATCAGCACGAGCCACCAGGGGTCCGTGCCGAACATGGACAGGTCTTCGGCAGCCAGGACGTTCGGGGTCATGCCTGCACCTCCTGCGGGGTCGCCGGGCCGATGCGGACCAGGTCGCCGGGGTGGGCGCCGGTGTCGGAGAGGACGCCGCGGCCGGCCGAGTTCAGCGGGAGCCAGACGACCCGGTCGGGCATCTCGGTGACCTGGAGCGGGAAGGTGACGGAGCCCGCGGGGCCGGTCACCTCAAGGACGTCGCCGTCCTTGACGCCGGTGTCGGTGGCGGTGGCGGCGGAGAGCCGGGCGACCGCGGCGTGCCGGGTGCCGGCCAGGGCGGTGTCGCCCTCCTGGAGCCTGCCGAGGTCGAGGAGGAGCCGGTGTCCGGCGAGGACGGCCTCGCCGTCGCCGGGCCGGGGCGCCGGCTGTCCGGGCGAGCTGGGCTCGGTGGCCCGCTCCTCGGTCCAGCCGCCGAGCCGGTCCAGCTCCCGGCGGGCCGACCGCAGGTCGGGCAGGCCCAGGTGGACGTCGAGGGCGTCGGCGAGCATGTGGAGGACGCGGGCGTCGGTCGGCGCGAGCGGCCTCGTCATCTGCTCGGGCTTGAGCGCGGCCTCGAAGAGCCGGGCCCTGCCCTCCCAGTTGAGGAAGGTGCCGGGCTTCTCGGCGACGGCCGCGACCGGCAGGATCACGTCGGCGCGCGCGGTGACCTCGCCGGGCCGCAGCTCCAGGGAGACCACGAAGGCCGCGTCGAGGGCCTCGCGCGCGCGTGCCGGGTCCGGCAGGTCGGCGACCTCGACGCCGGCGACGAGCAGCGCGGTGAGTTCGCCGCCGGCGGCGGCCTCCACGATCTGGCCGGTGTCGCGGCCGTAGCGGTGCGGGAGTTCGCGGACGCCCCAGGCGGCGGCGACCTCCTCACGCGCGCGGGGATCGGTCGCGGGCCGGCCGCCGGGCAGCAGCGTCGGGAGCGCGCCGGCCTCGACGGCGCCGCGCTCGCCGGCGCGGCGCGGGATCCACACGAGGCGGGCGCCGGTGGCGGCCGAGGCGCGCAGGGCGGCGGTGAGCGCGCCGGGCACGCCCGCGAGCCGCTCGCCGACGGCGAGGACGGCGCCCTCCTGGCGGAGGGCCTCGGCCGCGGCGGCGCCGTCCTCGGAGAGGCCGACCCGGGAGGTGAGGGCGTCGAGCCACTCGGTCTCGGTGCCGGGGGCGGCGGGCAGCAGGGTGCCGCCCGCCTTCTCCAGGCCCCGGGTCGCGAACGACGCGACGGCGTACGTCTTCTGGCCGTGCTTGCGCCAGGCCTTGCGGAGCCGCAGGAAGACGCCGGGGGCCTCCTCCTCGGACTCCAGACCGACGAGGAGCACGGCCGGTGCGGCTTCGAGCGAGGTGTACGTGACACCCGTGCCGTCCAGGTCGCGTCCCCGTCCGGCGACGGCGGAGGCCAGGAAGTCGGCCTCCTCGCCGGAGTGGATCCGGGCCCGGAAGTCGATGTCGTTGGTGTCGAGGGCGACCCGGGCGAACTTGGCGTACGCGTAGGAGTCCTCGACGGTCAGCCGGCCGCCGGTCAGGACACCGGTCCGGCCGCGGACGAGCCCGCGGGCGGCGGCCTCCAGGGCCTCGGGCCAGGAGGCCGGCTCCAGTTCACCGGTGTCGGTGTTCCGGACGAGCGGCGTGGTGAGTCGGTCGCGCTGCTGGGCGTACCGGAAGGCGAAGCGGCCCTTGTCGCAGATCCACTCCTCGTTGACCTCCGGGTCCTCGGCGGCGAGCCGCCGCATGACCTTGCCGCGCCGGTGGTCGGTGCGGGTGGCGCAGCCGCCGGCGCAGTGCTCGCAGACGGACGGCGAGGAGACCAGGTCGAAGGGGCGGGAGCGGAAGCGGTAGGCGGCCGAGGTGAGGGCGCCGACCGGGCAGATCTGGATGGTGTTGCCGGAGAAGTACGACTCGAAGGGGTCGCTGTTGCCGAGGCCGACCTGCTGGAGCGCGCCGCGCTCGATCAGTTCGATCATCGGGTCGCCGGCGACCTGGTGGGAGAAGCGGGTGCAGCGCGCGCACAGCACGCACCGCTCGCGGTCGAGCAGCACCTGCGTGGAGAGCGGGATCGGCTTCTCGTAGGTGCGCTTGTGGCCCTCGAAGCGGGACTCCGCCTGCCCGTGGGACATGGCCTGGTTCTGCAGCGGGCACTCGCCGCCCTTGTCGCAGACCGGGCAGTCCAGCGGGTGGTTGATGAGCAGCAGCTCCATCACGCCGTGCTGGGCCTTCTCGGCGACGGGCGAGGTCAGCTGGGACTTCACCACCATGCCGTCGGTGCAGGTGATGGTGCAGGAGGCCATGGGCTTGCGCTGGCCCTCGACCTCGACGATGCACTGGCGGCAGGCGCCGGCGGGGTCGAGGAGCGGGTGGTCGCAGAAGCGCGGGATCTCGATGCCGAGCTGTTCGGCGGCGCGGATGACCAGGGTCCCCTTGGGGACGGAGATCTCGGCGCCGTCGATGGTCAGCGTGACGAGGTCTTCCGGCGGTACGGCCGGGCTGGCGCCGCCCGCCGAGCCGGACGTGGCGACGGTCATGCGGTCACCTCCTTGTGGTTGTCCGCCCAGGCGGTCGACTTGGCCGGGTCGAAGGGGCAGCCCTTGCCCGTGATGTGCTGCTCGTACTCCGCGCGGAAGTACTTCAGCGAGGAGAAGATCGGCGAGGCGGCGCCGTCGCCGAGAGCGCAGAACGACTTGCCGTTGATGTTGTCGGCGATGTCGTTGAGCTTGTCGAGGTCGGACATCTTCCCCTTGCCGGCCTCGATGTCGCGGAGCAGCTGGACGAGCCAGTACGTGCCCTCGCGGCAGGGGGTGCACTTGCCGCAGGACTCGTGGGCGTAGAACTCGGTCCAGCGGGTGACGGCCCGGACGACACAGGTGGTCTCGTCGAAGCACTGGAGCGCCTTGGTGCCGAGCATGGAGCCGGCGGCGCCGACGCCCTCGTAGTCGAGGGGCACGTCGAGGTGCTCGTCGGTGAACATGGGGGTGGAGGAGCCGCCGGGCGTCCAGAACTTGAGCCGGTGCCCGGGCCGCATGCCGCCGCTCATGTCGAGGAGCTGGCGCAGGGTGATCCCGAGGGGGGCCTCGTACTGTCCGGGCGAGGCGACGTGCCCGCTGAGCGAGTAGAGGGTGAAGCCGGGGGACTTCTCGGTCCCCATGGACGTGAACCAGTCCTTGCCCTTGTGCAGGATCGCGGGAACCGAGGCGATGGACTCGACGTTGTTCACCACAGTGGGGCAGGCGTACAGACCGGCGACCGCGGGGAAGGGGGGTCGCAGCCGGGGCTGGCCGCGGCGCCCTTCGAGCGAGTCGAGCAGCGCGGTCTCCTCACCGCAGATGTACGCGCCGGCGCCGGCGTGCACGGTGAGTTCGAGGTCGAGTCCGCTGCCGAGGATGTTCGTGCCGAGGTAGCCGGCGGCGTAGGCCTCGCGGACGGCCTCGTGGAGGCGGCGCAGGACGGGGACGACTTCGCCACGCAGATAGATGAAGGCATGGTTCGAGCGGATCGCGTAGCAGGCGATCACGATGCCTTCGATGAGGGAGTGCGGGTTGGCGAAGAGGAGGGGGATGTCCTTGCAGGTGCCGGGCTCGGACTCGTCGGCGTTGACGACGAGGTAGTGCGGCTTGCCGTCGCCCTGCGGGATGAACTGCCACTTCATGCCGGTGGGGAAGCCGGCGCCGCCGCGTCCGCGGAGGCCGGATTCCTTGACGTACGCGATGAGGTCGTCGGGGCTCATCGCGAGGGCCCGCTTGAGGCCCCGGTAGCCGTCGTGGCGCTCGTAGGTCTCCAGGGTCCAGGAGTCGGGCTGGTCCCAGAAGGCCGACAGGACGGGTGCGAGCAGCTTCTCGGGGCTGCTGTTGTTGATCTCGGCGGCCAAGGTCATCACTCCCCCTCCTGACTGGCTGCCTCACCGCGCGGGTGGACGATTCGGTGGTGCGGGGTCTCGCCCTTGGCCAGGCGCAGGCCGACGAGGGAGGCGGGTCCGGCTCCGCCGGTGGCCTCGACGGCGCCGGGGCGCTCGTCGGGGAAGCCGGCGAGGATGCGGGCGGTCTCCTTGAAGGTGCAGAGCGGGGCGCCGCGGGTGGGTTCGACGGTGCGTCCGGCCCGGAGGTCGTCGACCATCTTCTTGGCGGACTCGGGCGTCTGGTTGTCGAAGAACTCCCAGTTGACCATCACGACGGGCGCGAAGTCGCAGGCCGCGTTGCACTCGATGTGCTCGAGGGTGATCTTGCCGTCGTCGGTGGTCTCGTCGTTGCCGACGCCGAGGTGCTGCTTGAGCTCCTCGAAGATGGCGTCGCCGCCCATGACCGCGCAGAGCGTGTTCGTGCAGACGCCGACCTGGTAGTCGCCGGAGGGCTTGCGCCGGTACATCGTGTAGAAGGTGGCGACGGCGGTGACCTCGGCGGTGGTCAGGCCGAGGAGCTCGGCGCAGAACCGCATGCCGGTACGGGTCACATGGCCCTCCTCCGACTGCACGAGGTGCAGCATCGGCAGGAGCGCGGAGCGGGAGTCCGGGTAGCGGTCGATGATCGCCCGGGCGTCCTCCTCCAGGCGGGCGTGGACGTCCGCCGGGTAGGAGGGCGCGGGGAGCTGGGGCATCCCCAGGCTGATGTTCTCCGTCATCGGTCGACGCCTCCCATCACGGGGTCGATGGAGGCGACGGCGACGATGACGTCGGCGACCTGGCCGCCCTCGCACATCGCGGCCATCGCCTGCAGGTTGGTGAAGGACGGGTCGCGGAAGTGGACCCGGTAGGGACGCGTGCCGCCGTCGGAGACCACGTGGACGCCGAGCTCGCCCTTGGGCGACTCGACGGCCGCGTAGGCCTGCCCGGCGGGGACCCGGAAGCCCTCGGTGACCAGCTTGAAGTGGTGGATCAGGGCCTCCATGGAGGTGCCCATGATCTTCGCGATGTGGTCGGTGGAGTTGCCGAGGCCGTCCACGCCGAGCGCGAGCTGCGCCGGCCAGGCGATCTTCTTGTCGCCGACCATGACCGGGCCGGGCTCCAGGCGGTCGAGGCACTGCTCGACGATCCGCAGGGACTGCCGCATCTCCTCCAGGCGGACGAGGAAGCGTCCGTAGGAGTCGCAGGTGTCGGCGGTCGGGATGTCGAAGTCGTAGTTCTCGTAGCCGCAGTACGGGTCGGTCTTCCGCAGGTCGTGCGGGAGGCCCGCCGACCGGAGGATCGGTCCGGTGGCGCCGAGGGCCATGCAGCCGGAGAGGTCGAGGTAGCCGACGTCCTGCATGCGGGCCTTGAAGATGGGGTTGCCGGTGGCGAGCTTGTCGTACTCCGGCAGGTTCTTCTTCATGGTCTTCACGAACTCGCGCACGGCGTCGACGGCGCCGGGCGGGAGGTCCTGGGCGAGGCCGCCGGGGCGGATGAACGCGTGGTTCATGCGCAGACCGGTGATCAGCTCGTACAGGTCCAGGATCATCTCGCGGTCCCGGAAGCCGTAGATCATGATCGTGGTGGCGCCGAGCTCCATGCCGCCGGTGGCGATGCACACCAGGTGCGAGGAGAGCCGGTTGAGCTCCATCAGCAGGACGCGGATGACGCTGGCGCGGTCCGGGATCTGCTCGGTGATGCCGAGGAGCTTCTCCACGCCGAGGCAGTACGCCGTCTCGTTGTAGAACGAGGTGAGGTAGTCCATGCGCGTGACGAAGGTGGTGCCCTGCGTCCAGGTCCGGTACTCGAGGTTCTTCTCGATGCCGGTGTGGAGGTAGCCGATGCCGCAGCGGGCCTCGGTGACGGTCTCGCCGTCGATCTCCAGGATCAGGCGGAGCACGCCATGGGTGGACGGGTGCTGGGGGCCCATGTTGACGATGATGCGCTCGTCGTCGGCCTTCGCGGCGGACTGGACGACCTCTTCCCAGTCGCCGCCGGTCACCGTGTAGACGGCGCCTTCTGTCGTCTCGCGGGGAGACGCGTGTTCGGTGGACATCAGCTGTACGACCTCCGCTGGTCCGGAGCCGGGATCTGGGCGCCCTTGTACTCGATGGCGATGCCGCCGAGGGGGTAGTCCTTGCGCTGCGGGTGGCCCTGCCAGTCGTCCGGCATCATGATCCGGGTGAGGGCGGGGTGGCCTTCGAAGACGATGCCGAAGAAGTCGTACGTCTCGCGCTCGTGCCAGTCGTTCGTCGGGTAGACCGCGACGAGGGACGGGATCCGCGGCTCGCTGTCCGGGGCCGAGACCTCCAGGCGGATCAGCCGGCCGTGGGTGATCGAGCGCAGGTGGTAGACGGCGTGCAGCTCGCGGCCCTTGTCGCCGGGGTAGTGGACGCCGGAGACGCCGGTACAGAGCTCGAAGCGGAGCGCCGGGTCGTCGCGCAGGGTGCGGGCCACGCGGACGAGGTGCTCGCGCTCGATGTGGAAGGTGAGCTCGCCGCGGTCGACGACGGTCTTCTCGATGGCGTTCTCGGGCAGGAGCCCCTGCTCCTCCAGAGCGCCCTCCAGCTCGTCGGCGACCTCGTCGAACCAGCCGCCGTACGGGCGGGCGGCCGGGCCGGGGAGCCGGACGGAGCGGACGAGGCCGCCGTAGCCGGAGGTGTCGCCGCCGTTGTTGGCGCCGAACATGCCGCGCTGGACGCGGACCTCCTCGCCGTGGTCCCCGCGCTGACCCGGCAGGTTCTGCGCGCTGAGGTCCTTCTCGGGGTTGGGTGTCTCGTCGCTCACCGGAGCAGACCCTTCAACTCGATCGTCGGCAGCGCCTTGAGCGCCGCCTCCTCCGCCTCGCGGGCCGCCTCCTCGGCGTTCACGCCGAGCTTGGAGGTCTGGATCTTCTGGTGGAGCTTGAGGATCGCGTCCAGGAGCATCTCCGGACGCGGCGGGCAACCGGGCAGGTAGATGTCGACCGGCACGATGTGGTCGACGCCCTGCACGATCGCGTAGTTGTTGAACATGCCGCCCGAGGAGGCGCAGACGCCCATGGAGATGACCCACTTGGGGTTGGGCATCTGGTCGTAGACCTGCCTCAGGACGGGCGCCATCTTCTGGCTGACCCGGCCGGCGACGATCATCAGGTCGGCCTGGCGCGGCGAGCCGCGGAAGACCTCCATGCCGAAGCGGGCCAGGTCGTACCGGCCGGCTCCGGTGGTCATCATCTCGATGGCGCAGCAGGCGAGGCCGAAGGTCGCGGGGAACACGGACGCCTTGCGCACCCAGCCCGCGGCCTGTTCGACCGTCGTCAGCAGAAAGCCGCTCGGGAGTTTCTCTTCGAGTCCCATAGGTGCCCCTCAGCCCCTCAGTCCCATTCCAGGCCGCCGCGCCGCCACACGTACGCGTAGGCGACGAAGACGGTGAGCACGAAGAGCAGCATCTCCACGAGCCCGAAAACCCCCAGGGCGTCGAAGGTGACGGCCCAGGGGTAGAGGAAGACGATCTCGATGTCGAAGACGATGAAGAGCATCGCCGTCAGGTAGTACTTGATCGGGAAGCGGCCGCCTCCGGCCGGAGTGGGCGTCGGTTCGATGCCGCACTCGTACGCTTCCAGTTTGGCCCTGTTGTATCGCTTTGGCCCGATAAGCGTGGCCATGACCACGGAGAAGATCGCAAACCCCGCACCCAGGGCACCGAGCACGAGGACGGGCGCGTACGCATTCACGCTCCTCGCTCCTTCCAGTCGTCCTTGACCGTTGGACCGCACTGCCGGCCGTGAAAGATCGCCTCCATGTGAGGCAGTTCACAAGCCTGGCTGCCCCGCATCTTATGCCCGCCCCTCTGTGATCTGCGACACGGGGTACAGCAACGACTTTGTGATCTCCACCACCTGACGAAGGATCATGAAGTCGGATGAGCGGTGATCTTGTTGCGCGAAGCGCCCAGGTGATCACCAGATGTGACATCCGTACCGGAAATCGCTGCTCGGAGGGGGTGTCGCACTATCAAGTGTTGGCCCATGCAGGCAAATTGGCACTGGACGCGTCCGGGTGATAAAGGAACGGGCCGTCGCCCGGTCGGGGGGTCCGGCGTACGAAGGTGGACGCGTGCACGGATTCACGAATGGTCACGGGACCATAACGTGATCTGCGTCACGTCACGGGAGCCCCGGAAAGAAGGGGGCTTGGCCATCGGCGTCAAGAGGTGGTAAGCGTCGGGCAATTCGGGCTTTTCATTGAAAACCCGTGATCAAGGGCCGGATGAGCCATGCCCGATTTGCCCGTTACGGCGTCAATAAGGCTGGCACGGGGGCGGATTCACAGATTCCAAACGCAACTGTGGCGCAACCCACGTTTCTTGAAGGGAACCGTGAAGCCCTGATAGCGGTTGTACCCATGTCCCACACCGCTCACATACCCAGCCACCGGAAGCCCCGCCGCAGCGCCTCGAAGCTCGCGCTCCGTGCCGGAGTTGCCGGTGGCGTCCTCGGCACCATCGCGGTGGCCGGTGCTGCCGGGCCGGCGAATGCCGAGCCGGTGACCGAGACCATCGAAATGCCCACCCTGGGCTCCCTCGACGACGGCGCCGGCCTCGCCAGTGCCGTCGCCGCCTCCGCGGAGGCCTCCCAGCAGGAGGCCCTCGACCAGAACCTGCAGACGCAGGAGGACGCGGCGCTGCAGAAGGCCGCCAAGGAGGCCAAGAAGGCCAAGTCCGAGGCCGACCGCAAGGCCGCGGCCGAGCGCGCCGAGAAGGCCCGCCTCAAGGCCGAGCAGGAGCGCAAGGAGGCCGCCGCGCGCGCCTCCCGCGACAGCGCGCGCACCCAGCTCTCCAGCACGAGCGCCTCGAACGACAGCGGCTCCACCGCCTCGGACAGCGGCAGCCAGACGCAGGCCCCCACCGGCTCCGCCGCCGCGATCGTGGCCTTCGCCCGCGCCCAGATCGGCGACGCGTACGTCTCCGGCGGCACCGGCCCCAACTCCTGGGACTGCTCCGGCCTCGTCCAGGCCGCCTACCGCGCGGCCGGCATCGACCTGCCCCGCATCTCGTACCAGCAGTCGAGCATGGGCACCGAGGTCTCCCTGAGCAACCTCCAGCCGGGCGACATCCTGTACTGGGGCAGCCGCAGCGGCTCGTACCACGTCGCCATCTACGTCGGCGGCGGCAAGTACGTCGGCGCGCAGAACCCGTCCAGCGGCGTCGTCGAGCACACCATGGACTGGGACACCCCCTCGGGCGCGGTCCGCATCCTCTGATCCACCCGCACGTACGCCGAAGGGCCGTCACTCCTCGGGGGAGCGACGGCCCTTCGGCGTACCGGTGTCAGCGGCGCAGCGCCTCGGCCGGTTCGATCCGGGAGGCCCGCCAGGCCGGGTAGAGACCGGCGACGACGCCCGTGACCAGGCCGACGGCCGGGGCCGCGACGACCGTCGCCGTGTGCATCACCGGCGTCCAGTCCCGTACCAGCGCCACCACGATCACCGTGGACACCCCCAGCGCCGTACCGACGAGCCCGCCCATCGCACCCAAAGCGCCAGATTCCGTGAGGAACTGGACGGTGATGTGCCGTCCGCGGGCCCCGAGGGCCCGTCTCAGGCCGATCTCACCGGTCCGCTCCAGGACCGCGACGAGGGTGGTGTTGGCGATCCCGACCGCGCCGATCACCAGGGAGACCCCCGCCAGGAGCAGGAAGAGCTGGTCCAGGTCGTCGGTCACGCCCGCGCGCAGGGTCCTGGGGTCCGGCGGCGGGATCGCCTTCAGATACTCCGGGTGGTCCGGGCGCAGCGCGACCGGCGCCTCCTGCGCGATCTGCCGGGCCGCGCCCGTCGCGGTCGTGATGAGCATCTTCGCGTCGCCCTGCTGCGGCGGCCCCCAGAGCTTCTCGGCGGTCGTCCGGGGCACGGTGACCGACATCAGGACGTCGGCCCTGCGCTTCACGTCGTCGATGATCCCGGCGACGGTGAAGGGCTCGTCGCCGATGAACACCGCCGGCCGGGTCTCCAGGGTCGTGATGCCGAGCCGGTCCGCGACCGACTTGCCGAGCACCGCGACCGACTGCCCGGACCTGGAGGTGAACTCGTCGTACAGGCGGCCCTGCCGGAGGGTCGGCGCCGCCGCCCGCAGCGCGCCGGGGGACGCGGCGACGACATCGATCCGCTCGCTGCCCGCGCCGTCGCCGACCGGCGCGGAGCGGACGGCCGTGCCGGGTGCCAGCCGGACGGACCAGTAGACACCGGCGTCCTCGACCCCGCCGAGGCGTTCGATCCGGGCGTCCGCGTCGGCCGGGAAGGCGGGGTCGGCGAACTCGTTCTGGTCGCGGGCGACGTCCTCGACGGTCACCTCGGTGGCCGTGAGCAGGTTGAACCGCGAGTCGATCTGCGAGGACGTGGTCGCGGTCAGCCCGAGGATCGCGACGAACGTGCCGACGCCGAGGACGGTGCCGAGCGCGGTGAGGACCGAGCGCCCGGGGCGCTGGAGCATTCCGGCGACGGCCTCCGCGAGGACGTCACGGGCGGCGAGCCGGGAGGGTTCGACCACCCGCCTCTTGCGCGGTCCTCTCGGGGAAGCCTTCGGGGAAGCCTTCGGGGAGTCTTGGGGGGAATCCTTCGCGGAATCCTTCGGGGAGGAGTCCTTCAGGGAGGAGTCCTTCGGGGATCGGCTCACGCCGCTCGCCTCCCCCTCGTCGGCTCGCTGAGCACCCCGTCGCGGATCGTCACCGTGCGCTCGCCGCGCTCCGCCACCTCCGCGTCATGGGTGATGACGACGATCGTCATCCCGGACGCGTGCAGTTCGCCCAGGAGGTCGAGGACCGACGCGGCGTTGTCCGAGTCGAGGTTGCCGGTCGGTTCGTCGCACAGGAGCAGCGACGGGCGGCCGGCCAGGGCCCGGGCGATGGCCACCCGCTGGCGTTCTCCGCCGGAGAGCCGGCCGGGCAGCGCCTCGGCCCGGTGGGCGAGTCCCACCCGTTCGAGGGCGGTACGGGCCCGGGTGCGGCGCTCGGCACGGGGCACCGCCGAGTACACCATCGAGAGCATGACGTTCTCCGTGGCGCTGCGGTGCGGCAGGAGGTGGAAGGACTGGAAGACGAAGCCGATCCGCCGCCCGCGCAGGGCCGTGCGCTCTCCGTCGCGCAGCGCCGCCGTGTCGATGCCGTCCAGGAGGTACGTACCGCCGGTGGGTGCGTCGAGCAGTCCCGCGACGTTCAGGAAGGTCGACTTGCCGGATCCGGACGGGCCGACGACGGTGATGAACTCGCCTCTGCGTACGGTGAGTTCACAGGGCCTCAGGGCGGCGACGGGCGGCGGTCCGGGGTAGGTCAGGGCCACCGCGCGGAACTCGATGACCGGGACGTCCTCCTCGCTCACGGCGACCCCTCGGTACTGCCCGACGCGGCGCCCGGGTTGACCCCGGTGACCACCTTGTCGCCCTCCTTGAGCGCGCCGGCGGTGATCGGGACGACCTCCACGAAGCCGTCGCCGGTCGTGCCGGTCCGTACCTCGATCCGCTCCTGCCGGCCGGTGCCGTCGACGGTGGTGACGACGGTCTTCCCGTCCACGCCCGCGGAGACGGCGGTGACCGGGACGACCAGGGCCTTGCCGTCGGTGGAGGCGGCCTCGATGGTGAGCCGCACCTCCTGGCCGGCGAGGCCGGAGGGCAGTTCGCGGCCGGGATCGACGGTGAAGAGATAGCCGACGGCGCCGTTGCCCTGGGTGCCCTCCCCTCCCCCTCCGGTGGTGTTGTTCCCGCCGGAGCCCGAGTCCTGCGCGCCGGACTGCTGGTCCTGGATCTGGGACGGGGTGTCCGCCACCGAGACCACCTTGCCGGCGGTCTCCTGCCCTGTCGTCTCGGCGAGGATCCGTACCTTCTGTCCGGCGCGGACCATCCCCTTCTGGTGCTCCTGGAGGTAGCCCTGCGCCATCAGCCGGCCGGAGGAGAGGGTCATCGCGGTGCCGGAGACCTGTGCTCCCGGCCGGGCCGTGACCGTGGCGACCCGCGCGGGGAAGGCCCGTACGAACACGACCTCGGCCGCCGGGACCATCGGCCCGGCGGCCGCCTCCGCCTTCGCGAGGGTCTCGCGCGCGGTGTCCAGGTCCTCGGCGGCACGGTCGCGCGACTTCTTCAGCGTCTTCGTCTGCGCGTCGTCCTTGTTGGCCGCGAGCGCGTCGCGGGCGTCCACGAGGGCCCGCTCGGCACCGGTGACGGCGGCCTCGGCACCGTCCACGGCGGCCCCGTCGTCGTCGACGGCGGGCTTGGGGTCGTAGCCGATGGAGGAGTAGAACTCCTCGACCGCGTCCTTCGTGCCGGGGCCGAAGGTGCCCCTCGCGTCGCCGCCGCGGCCGTGGCCGAGCGCGGCGAGCGCGTCCTGGAGTTGCTTCACGTCGTCGCCGGTGGCGCCCGGCTTGAGGTCCCGGTAGACGGGCAGGCCGCCGCGCAGCACGAAGACCGGCCGGCCGGATATCTCCAGGAGCACCTTCCCCGAGCGCACCGCGTCCCCGCTCTTCACGGACACCTTGGTGATCACGGGGGCGGCGCCGCCCTCGCCGCCCGCCGAGACGGGCGCGACCTGGATGCTCTGGCCGGCCGCGACGGTGCCGCGCAGGACGACCGTCTCCGCGAGGACCCGGTTCTCGACCCGGGCGATCAGCACGTCCTGCGGCGGCGGCTCGGCGTCGGCCGCGACCTGTGCGGGCGAGCGGATCAGGGAGGTGGCCGCGACGCCGGCGCCGGTCAGGGCCACCGCCCCCGCGACGAGGGCGGCGACCCAGAACCGGCGCCGGTTCATCCGGGCGCCCCCGGCGTCGCCGCCGGGGGTCCGGGAACTGTCCGCGACCTCGCCCGGCGGCTCCGCGCCGGGCGTGGTCGTGTCGTCCGGGGTGTCGTCAGCCACCGACGACCGTCCCGCCGTCTCCGCCGGCGGCCTTGGGGCCGCAGGCCTTCAGCGCCTCGACCACCTTGGGGTCGCCCTTCATCCGCGCGCCGAGGTCGCCGTTGAGCGCCACCTCGCCGGTCGCCGGGTCGGGGTCCGGGTAGTCGGCGATGCCTTCCTTGCGCATGCAGGCGGAGAGCTTCTTGGCGGCCTCGAGGCGGGCCGGGTCGACCGGGCCCCTCGCGGGCAGCTTCGCGACGCACGCCTTCTCCGCCGCGACGATCGCTTCCGGCTTGTTGGCGTCCTTGTCGACGCGCTTCTCCCCGCCCCCGGTCTCCTGGAGCTTGAGCCCCTGGGCGCCGAGGCAGTCGTAGTAGGCGGCCCAGTCGGCGGTGCCCTGCGAGGCTCCGGCGGAGGGGGCGGCGGACGAGGGGGCGGCGGGGGCGGACGAGGCTCCGGTGCTCGGTTCCGACCGGGTCGCGCCGTCCCCGTCACTCGAACACCCCCCGAGCCCGAGGGCGAGGATGAGTACGGGCAGAGCCATGAGGCGTCTCATCAGAAACGGTCCTTCCGACGGGGATCTCCCCGCCTACGGGGCGTCATGGGAACGCGCAGGAGGGGGCCGACGCGGCGTTGCGCTCCGCCACGTACAAGGCCCCTGCGCGGTAGGTCGCCGGCGCCCGGCGGGCACCTCGACACGACGAGCATAACCGGCACCGGCCCGACCGGTAACTGTCTCAACGGACAGTGGACGAAGCCGAGTTGGCGATGTTCGTATGGACACCGGCCCACTCCGGGCCACAGCAACCACATCCGAAACAGCTACGTGAAAGGCAACGACATGCAGCGCA
Source organism: Streptomyces sp. NPDC044003 (assembly GCF_056435185.1). Classification (NCBI taxonomy): domain Bacteria; kingdom Bacillati; phylum Actinomycetota; class Actinomycetes; order Kitasatosporales; family Streptomycetaceae; genus Streptomyces; species Streptomyces sp. NPDC044003. The sequence goes on from NZ_JBWKFA010000001.1 coordinate 1,219,032, forward strand.
CTGCACTCCGTCGCGTCGCCGCCACGGCCATCGCGCTCGCCGCCCTCGGCGCCGGCGCGCTCGCCACGGCCGGCTCGGCCTCCGCGGCCACCGGCAAGAACGGCTACCTGGAGAGCGGCGAGTTCGGCCTGTACTACAACTCGTACCAGGGTGGCGCGGTCTTCGACCTCTACGTCTCGGACGACAACTTCGACGACGACTGGTTCTCGGGTCCGGGCAACGGCGCCGGCCAGAAGGTGAACGACAACACCGCCTCGTACCGCAACGCGGACTCGAACACCTGGTGGGTCTACACCGACGCGTACGCCGGTGGCGTCGAGGGCAGCCTGCCGGTCGGCTACTCCGGCAACGCGTCCACGACCTTCAAGAACCAGATCTCCTCGGCCTACTACTACAAGGCCCGTTGATCCTGAGGTCCGCACCACCAGCTGAACCGCCGGAGTAGCTTCCAGACCCCGGCACACGCACGACCGCGGCAGCCGTTGCTCCGCCCGAATGAGGCGGGCAGAGCAACGGCTGCTCCCATGGTAGACACGCACACGTCTCTGGAGCAGCCCCATGCGTCCACTCGTCGCCCGCGCGACCGTTCTCCTCCTGAGCGCCGCGCTCCTCACCGCCTGTTCCTCCGAGTCCGGAGGCGGTGACGGGGGTTCCGCGAAGGAACCGGAGATCGGCACGGTTCCCCGGATGCTGTCGACGACGGGCCTCTCCTTCCCCCTGGACGGTTACGCGACCACCGAGGACCAGCGCCGCAAGCTGGAGCGGGCCCAGTCACGGGTGGTCAGCGACTGCATGACGCGCTTCGGCTTCACGTACGAGCTGCCGCTGTCGCCCGCCCCGAGCAGCCGGTCCGGGGAATCCCGTCGCTACGGCCTCACCGACCCCGCGGTCGCGGCCCGCTACGGCTACATCCCGAACCGCGGCGCCGAACCGCCGACGAAGCCCGCCGCCCAGACCCTCAGCGCGAACGGCAAGCTCGCGCTCAACGGCCCCACCGACTACAAGGGCCCCCAGCCGGCCAGCCTGGAAGAGGCCAAGGCCAAGGACAGCGGCAAGACCCTCAACGGGCAGAAGGTGCCCGTCGGCGGCTGCATCCGGGAGAGCTTCCTGACGGTCTACGCGCCGAAGAAGGGCGCGGTGGACGCCCTGTTCGTCACCAACCTGGGCATGGACGCCAACGCCCGCTCCCGCGAGGACTCCCGGGTCATCGCCGCCGTGAAGGCCTGGTCCGCCTGCATGGCCGAGAAGGGCTACAAGGCGGACGAGCCCGTCAGCCCGCAGAGCGACCTCGGGCTCAACCCGAACACCTACGGGGGTCCGAAGGCGATCGCCGCCGCCCGGCAGGACGTCGCCTGTAAGGAAAAGGCCAACCTCGTCGGCATCTGGTACACCGTCGAGAGCGCCTACCAGAAGCGGAGCATCGAGCAGAACGCGGAGACCCTGAACCAGGCGAAGACCGAGCTCAACGACCGTTTGAAGCTGGCGGCCACGCTGGTCGGCTGAGCCGCGGGGCCGAGGAGCACCGGCCGGCGGCCTGGTCGTTTTCCGGCCGACGGGACGTCCCGGGGACGTCCCGATCCGGCCGTGCGGGCATCGTTTCCTGACGCGATCCGGTTACCGTTCCCATCGGGAACCAGTGCTGCGCTTCCGTCGCACGGTGCCCCACGAATGCATTCTCTGGGGGGAGACTCATGCATCGTCAGTGCCCGTACTGCTGCCGACCTGAACCGGCCGAGGGCGACGTCACCCGAGCCGCCAGGATCAACCCGGTCACCACCGCGTTACGCCACCTGGACACCCTGACGGACCGCGAGGTCGAGGTCCTCTGGGCGATGCCCGGCGGGGAGTCCAACACGGATCTGGCCGAGTGCCTCGGCATCACCGAGCGCACCGTCAAGTTCCACGTCACCAACATGCGCGAGAAGCTGGGCGGCCTGTCGCGCGCCCAGCTCCATCTGCTCGCCCTGCTCGCCGAGACGGTCCTGCCGTACCGTCACTGTCACCACGACGCGCCCGGCCGGAGCACCGAGCTGCGCGCCCGCGTGCCCCGGCCCCTGAAGACCCGGCAGTACGCCGGCGCCGTCAGGCACTGCGCCTGACGGCGCTCACGCCTTCGGCGCCACCTTCGACAGACCGTTGATGATGCGGTCCATGGCGTCGCCGCCCGTCGGGTCGGTGAGGTTGGCCAGCATCTTCAGCGTGAACTTCATCAGGAGCGGGTGCGTCAGACCACGCTGGGTCGCGATCTTCATGATCTTCGGGTTTCCGATGAGCTTCACGAAGGCACGGCCCAGCGTGTAGTACCCGCCGTAGGTGTCCTTGAGGATCTGCGGGTAGTTCCGCAGCGCCAGCTCACGCTGGGCGGGGGTCGCGCGCGCGTGCGCCTGGACGATGACGTCGGCCGCGATCTGGCCCGACTCCATGGCGTACGCGATGCCCTCGCCGTTGAACGGGTTGACCAGGCCGCCCGCGTCACCGACGAGCAGCAGGCCCTTGGTGTAGTGCGGCTGGCGGTTGAAGGCCATCGGCAGGGCCGCGCCGCGGATCGTCGTCGTCATGTTGTCCGGGGTGAAGCCCCAGTCCTCCGGCATCGAGGCGCACCAGGCCTTGAGGACCTCGCGCCAGTCCAGCTCCCGGAACGCCGAGGAGGAGTCGAGGATGCCCAGGCCGACGTTGGACGTGCCGTCGCCCATGCCGAAGATCCAGCCGTAGCCCGGGAGCAGCCGGTCCTGCGGGCCGCGCCGGTCCCACAGCTCCAGCCAGGACTCCAGGTAGTCGTCCTCGTGCCGGGGGGTCTTGAAGTACGTGCGGACGGCGACGCCCATCGGCCGGTCCTCGCGCCGGTGCAGGCCCATGGCGAGGGAGAGCCGGGTGGAGTTGCCGTCGGCGGCGACGACGAGCGGCGCGTGGAAGGTGACTTCGCGCTTCTCCTCGCCCAGCTTCGCGTGGACACCGGTGATCCGGCCCGTACGGTCGTCGATGATCGGCGCGCCGACGTTGCAGCGCTCGTACAGCCGGGCGCCGGCCTTCTGCGCCTGGCGGGCGAGCTGCTCGTCGAAGTCGTCGCGCTTGCGGACGAGTCCGTAGTCCGGGTACGAGGCGAGCTCCGGCCAGTCCAGTTCGAGCCGGACGCCGCCGCCGATGATCCGCAGGCCCTTGTTCCGCAGCCAGCCGGCCTCTTCGGAGATGTCGATGCCCATGGAGACGAGCTGCTTCGTGGCGCGGGGGGTGAGGCCGTCGCCGCAGACCTTCTCGCGCGGGAACGCCGTCTTCTCCAGGAGCAGGACGTCGAGACCGGCCTTGGCCAGGTAGTACGCGGTGGTGGAGCCGGCCGGGCCTGCCCCGACGACGATCACATCTGCGGTGTGCTCGGAGAGGGGGTGCTCGGTCACGGCGGAACTCCCGAAGGGGTCGAGGGAAGGATGGGGAAATTTTATGGCGGCGGGGCCGGGGTCGGTCAGGCCTTGAATCCGCGGTGCAGGGCGACGATGCCGCCCGTCAGGTTGCGGTACGCCACCTTCGACCAGCCGGCCTTCTGCAGCATGCCCGCCAGCGTCGGCTGGTCCGGCCAGGACTGGATGGACTCCGCCAGGTACACGTACGCGTCGGGGTTGGAGGACACGGCACGGGCCACCGGCGGCAGCGCGCGCATCAGGTACTCCTCGTACACCGTGCGGAACGGCGCCCAGGTGGCGTGCGAGAACTCGCAGATGACGACCCGGCCGCCGGGCTTCGTCACCCGGTACAGCTCGCGCAGCGCCTGGTCCGTGTCCTGGATGTTCCGCAGCCCGAAGGAGATGGTGACCGCGTCGAACACGTCGTCGCGGAAGGGCAGCTTCGTGCCGTCGCCCGCCGTGAACGGCATCCACGGGTGCTTCTTCTTGCCCACCTGGAGCATCCCGAGGGAGAAGTCGCACGGCACGACGTACGCCCCCGCCCGCACGAACGGCTGCGAGGAGGTGGCGGTGCCGGCGGCCAGGTCCAGGACCTTCTGCGCGGGACGGGCGTCGACCGCCTTCGCGACCTCCTTGCGCCAGCGGCGGTCCTGCCCGAGGGAGAGCACGTCGTTGGTCAGGTCGTAGTTCGCCGCCACGTCGTCGAACATCGAGGCGACTTCGTGCGGCTGCTTGTCCAGGGATGCTCGGCTCACCCGGCCATTGTGGCAGCCACCCCCCGGGCGGGCGGGGACCGGCCCCGGCCCCCCGGAAAAAACCCGGAATCCGCCTTCAACCTTTTTCCGGCGAGCGCGCTCAAGGAAGGGTGACAGTGCTGACGAAGGGAGCGAGATGCCGTCACCGCTTGGCTCGGACGCCGGGTTCGAGGAGTTCGCCCGATCCGCGCAGACGCGGCTGTACCGCACCGCCTACCTCCTGTGCGGGGACGCGGAGACCGCCCGCGACCTCACACAGACCACCCTCGCCAAGCTCTTCCAGCACTGGCGGCGGGCCGGATCGGCGGAGCATCCGCATGCCTACGCCAAGACCGTCCTCACCCGCACGTTCCTCTCCGAACGGCGACGCCGACTGCGTGATCTGCTCGCCTTCACCAAGACCGGCGGGCTCGGCCCGGCGCGGGCCACCGAGCAGCCGGACCTCCGGGTCACGCTGCTCGCCGCGCTCGCCGAGCTCCCGCCCAGAGCCCGCGCCATGGTCGTCCTTCGCTACTGGGAGGACCTGAGTGTGGAGACCGTCGCCTCGCTGATGCGCTGCAGCGAGGCGACGGTCAAAAGCCAGTGCTCACGCTCACTGGCCAGGCTCCGGGACCACCTCGGCGAGGCACACCTCTACACCGCCGATCCCCACCACCTTCACCACACCATCGGAAGCTGAGGCCCCGAGTGGACGACGAAACGATGCTCCGCCGTGCCATGGACCGGACGGCACACGACCTTCCCCCCCTTCCCGACCTCGCTCCCTCCGCGATGCGCCTGGGCCGCAGGCGCCGCGCACGCGCCCGGCTCACCGTCGCCGGCGGCGTCTTCGGGACCGTGACCGCGGCCGCCCTGGGACTCTCCCTGCTGTCCGGCGCCGACTCCGGCGTCGCCATGCCCGCCGCCCCGCCGGCCGCCTTCCCCTCGGCGTACCACACGCCCGTACCGGCGGAGCCGACCCCGGGCCAGCAACCGCCGGAGAAGCTGTCCGACGCCGAGAGCGCCCGCCACGCCCAGTTCCAGCAGCAGGTGTCGGCCCTCCTCGACGAACTCCTTCCGGCGTCTGTCACGGACATCCGGCCGGTCGTGGACGAGGTCTCCGCCTACCGGATCACGGCGGGCGGCCAGGCCTTCCACGTGACGCTGTCCATCCGGCCCGCGGAGGGCGCGCGGCTCCAGGAGTGCCGGAACATCCCGTCGAAGAAGACGACGTGCGAGAAGGCCGAGCTGGGCGGGGGCCGGACCGCGCAGGTGTACGCGACGGCCGTGAACAAGCCCGAGACCCTGGGGTCGATGGTCGTCACGCGGTACGGCAGGAGCAGTGTGCTGCTGTCCGTCAGCCCCTCGGACACCGCCTCGGCACCCGTGACACCGGACCAGCTGCTGACCGTCGTACGCGACGCGCGCTTCACGGATCTGCTGAAGTACGCGGACGAGTACCCGGTGCAGGAGAAGAGCACCCCGGTCCGCGGCGGCTGAACCGAGGGCCCGGGTCCCGCTAGCGCCGCCGGAACACCAGCCGGCCTTCGACGACGGTCGCGACGCAGGTCGACGCGCCGAGGCGGACGAGCGCCGCCCGGTCCGGGACGTCGAAGACGGCGAAGCGGGCGGGGCCGCCCGGCACCAGGCCGGGCAGCAGCACCAGCGGCGCCGGGGAGAAGGACGGCGGGCCGGGGAGCCGCTCCGGGCGGCGGCCGACGGCCAGACCGGCCCGGCGCACGGCGTCCACGGCGGCCCGAACGCGGAGTTCACCGGCGACGGCGACCGTGCCGTGTGCGAGGAGCCGCTGCACACCGCGGCGCGCGGAGGCGCCACGGCGGGCGGGGTCGGCCCGGAAGATCTCCCGCGCCCGCTCCCCCGTGATCGGCTCGGTGCCGAACTCGACGGCCTCCCGGGGGTCCGGGTGGTACGTCTCCTCCAGGAGCTCCGGCCCGTACGGGTTGAGGAGTCCGGGCGTGAGGATGCCGGGCCACCGCCGCAGCCGGGCGTTCGGGTGCTGCTCGGCCAGCTCCTCGTACGGGCCGACGGCGGCGACCAGGGCGCCGTCGACCAGGACGGCGCTCTCGGGTGTCGCCTCGGCGACGTGGAGGGTCAGCACCGGCGTCAGTTGGCGTCGAGGAGCTTCAGCTCGGGGTGCGCCGTGCCGCCCTCGATCGCCACGGACGAGATGTGCGAGGCGACGCGCTCGTCGACCGGGTCGTTCGCCGGGTCGTCGTGGACGACGAGGTGCTCGTACGTGGTGCTGCGCTGCGCCGGGACGCGGTCCGCCGTGCGGATCATGTCGATCATCTCGCGCAGGTTGGAGCGGTGCCTGGCGCCGGCGGAGGAGACGACGTTCTCCTCCAGCATGATCGAGCCGAGGTCGTCCGCGCCGTAGTGCAGGGTCAGCTGGCCGATCTCCTTGCCCGTGGTCAGCCACGAGCCCTGGATGTGGGCGACGTTGTCGAGGAAGAGCCGGGCGACCGCGATCATGCGCAGGTACTCGAAGAGCGTGGCCTGCGTGCGGCCCTTGAGGTGGTTGTTCTCGGGCTGGTACGTGTACGGGATGAAGGCCCGGAAGCCGCCCGTCCGGTCCTGCGTGTCACGGATCATCCGCAGGTGCTCGATCCGCTCGGCATTGGTCTCGCCGGTGCCCATCAGCATGGTGGAGGTGGACTCGACGCCCAGCTTGTGGGCGATCTCCATGATCTCCAGCCAGCGCTCGCCGCTCTCCTTGAGCGGGGCGATCGCCTTGCGCGGCCGCTCGGGCAGCAGCTCGGCGCCGGCGCCGGCGAAGGAGTCGAGACCGGCGGCGTGGATGCGGGTGATCGCCTCCTCGACGGAGACGCCGGAGATGCGGGCCATGTGCTCGACCTCGGAGGCGCCGAGGGAGTGGATGACCAGCTGCGGGAAGTCCTTCTTGATGGCCGCGAAGTGCTTCTCGTAGTACTCGACGCCGTAGTCCGGGTGGTGGCCGCCCTGGAACATGATCTGGGTGCCGCCGAGCTCCACGGTCTCCGCGCAGCGGCGCAGGATGTCGTCGAGGTCCCGGGTCCAGCCCTTCTCGGTGTCCTTCGGGGCGGCGTAGAACGCGCAGAACTTGCACGCCGTCACACAGACGTTCGTGTAGTTGATGTTCCGCTCGATGATGTACGTCGCGATGTGCTCGGTCCCCGCGTACCGGCGGCGGCGCACGGCGTCGGCGGCGGCGCCCAGCGCGTGCAGGGGCGCCGAGCGGTAGAGGTCGAGCGCCTCCTCGGGGGTGATCCGGCCACCCGCGGCGGCGCGGTCGAGAACGGACTGGAGTTCGGCCTTCTCGGTCACCGGGTGCGTCCCTTTCGGAGGGGTTCTGATCGACCGAACCAGCCTACGCCAGGGCTCCCGGCGGCTTCCGTCGGGTGGCGGTGCGCGCGGCCGGTGAATATTCGGTGAATTGGCGGTGCGGCCGGAGGCGCCCTATTGGGGCCTTACCGGGGCGCGTCCGCGGGCGCCTTCGCAGGCGTCTTCGCGGGCGTCATCACGGGTGTCTTGGCGGACGTCTTCGCGGGCGTCTTCGCGGGCGTCCGGAAAGGCGCGTCCGGTGCACGCGCCGGGTGCACCGGTATTTCTTTCCCGCGCCTTTCCTTACGGCTCCGCCGCTTATCGCGCGGGAGGCGGCAGGAGTTCCACCGCGACGTCCGCCGGGAAGCCGGTCGTGGGGCCGGTGCGGCGGGCGAACTCCCGTACGCCGGCGAGCTGCTCGGGGCCGAATCGGAAGTCGAGCGTACGGAAGTACCGCTCCAGCAGTTCGGCGTCGAAGGTCTCCCAACGGGCGGCCTGCTCGGCGACCTTGGCGACCTCTTCGAGGGAGAGGTCGCGCGAGGCGAGGAACGCCTGGTGGACCTCGTGGACGGTCTCCGGCTCGCGGGCCAGGAAGTCCTTGCGGGCCGCCCACACGGCGAAGACGAACGGCAGGCCCGTCCACTCCTTCCACATCAGCCCCAGGTCGTGGACCTGGAGGCCGAGCCGCGGCGCGTCGTGCAGGGAGGCCCGGAGCGCGGCGTCGCCGATCAGGACGGCGGCGTCCGCCTCCTGCATCATCAGGCCCAGGTCCGGCGGGCAGCTGTAGTAGTCGGGCCGGACCCCGTACTGCTCGGCCAGGATCAGCTGGGCGAGGCGCACCGAGGTGCGGGAGGTGGAGCCGAGGGCCACGCGCGCGCGGTCCAGCTCCGCCAGGGGCCGCTGGGAGACGATCACGCAGGACATGACAGGCCCGTCGCAGCCGACGGCGATGTCGGGGAGCGCGACCAGGTCGTCGGCGTTGCGGAGGTATTCGACGAGGGTGATGGGCCCGATGTCGAGATCGCCCCGGACGAGGCGCTCGCTGAGCTTCTCCGGGGTGTCCTTGGTGAGCTCGAGATCGAGGAGCGTCCCGGTCCTGGCCAGGCCCCAGTAGAGGGGAAGGCAGTTCAGGAACTGGATGTGTCCGACGCGGGGCCGGCTGCGCTGCTGGTCGTCGGTTGCTTTGTCCACATCGCGAGGCTAGACCTGTCTCGCAGTGTGGGCATCGCCGGGGCACGCGCGTCAGCACGCGGAACGGAATCAAACATGTGGGTGACGTGATCTTTCCCTCTACCGCCGAGAGCGTCCTGCGTGCTACGCTCAACGCAAGTTGCAGTTTGGTTTCCCTTGCAGTACAGAGCCTGCGGAGCATGTGACCCGCAGGCTTTTGTAGTTTTCAGACTTGTTTGCAGGTTCTGGAGCAGGGCGACCCTTTGGCCCATAGGAGGGCTCATGGCTACCGGAACCGTGAAGTGGTTCAACGCTGAAAAGGGCTTCGGCTTCATCGCCCAGGACGGCGGCGGCCCGGATGTCTTCGTCCACTACTCCGCGATCAACGCGAACGGCTTCCGCTCGCTCGAGGAGAACCAGCTCGTGACCTTCGACGTCACGCAGGGCCCGAAGGGCCCGCAGGCGGAGAACGTCTCCCCGGCCTAAGTTGCCCGGGTCGGCGAGAACGCACGACTAGAGCAGTACCCAAGGAGCCCCGCTCCGTGCCTCACGGCACGAGCGGGGCTCCTGCCCTTTTCAGCAGCTCGGGATCACGGTCCCGTTGTTGTCGCGGGCCTCGTCGTTGCCCCAGCGGGACAGGTAGTACGCGGAGACGTACGCTCCGTAGCCGTTCTTGCCGGCGTAGACGGTGTCGAGGTCGGTCCGCAGCCACCAGTGGTTGTAGTTCCCGGAGCCGTCGCGGACCTCAGCGCCCCAGACCTTGCAGTACACGTAGTTCGTGCCCGCGTTCAGGACGCCCTGCGGGTCGTTCGTGTTCGCCTGGGCATAGCCGGTGGCGTTGGCGAAGGTGTCGACCCAGTACTTTCCGCCTCCCCCGCCCGAGCAGCCGTTGTCGCTGGTCAGGGACTTGGATCCGTAGGAGGAGGGGTAGGGGGCGAGGGAGACGCCGTTGATCACGATGGTCTGGCCGACGCCGTTGTAGAGCTGCTCGTAGTGGATGTGGGCGCCGGAGCTGTTGCCCGTGGTGCCGGTGGTGCCGATCTGCTGCCCCTGGGAGACCGGGGCGCCGTCGGCGACGGAGTAGGCGTTGAGGTGGAAGTAGTACGTCTTCCAGCCGCCGCCGTGGTCGATCACGATGTAGTTCCCGGCGCCGGTCGGCTGGGAGTAGCGGTAGGCGGTGCCGGACGCCGAGGCGAGGACCGGGGTGCCGGCGGTGGTGCCGCCGTCGGAACGGATGAAGTCGAGCGCCTGGCGGACCTCGGCCGAGTGGTGGCTGTAGGTCCAGGTCTGCCCGCAGGGGAAGGGCGCCTTGAAGAGCGGCGCGGCCTGGGCGGGGCCGGCGGTGACGAGCGCGGTGAGCAGGCCCGCGACGAGCGCGAGGAGGGTGCCGAGGGGGGTGATCCGTGCACGCATACGTCCTCCGGGACATGGCTGGGGCATGGCTGGGACATGGGTCGACGCGCGTTGAACGGACCTCAGAGTGCCGGAAGATCACGGGTCGCAGTAGCCCGCGAGAACCACACCCGTACCGCGGTGGTTACGTAGTCTGGACACATGACCGAACGCAAGCCGCCCGGAGTCAGCTTCGAGTCGTTCGTCGACAAACAGATCCGCGAGGCCGCGGAGCGCGGCGATTTCCGGGGCCTGTCCGGCTTCGGCAAGCCCCTCCCCGACGACTCGGCCCCGTACGACGAGCTGTGGTGGATCAAGGGGAAGATGCACCGCGAGGGCGCGTCCGTCCTGCCGCCCTCCCTGGCCCTGCGCAAGGCGGCCGAGGACGCGGAGGCCGAGGTCGCAGCGGCCGTCTCGGAGCGCCAGGTCCGACGCATCCTCGGGGAGATCAACACCCGGATCGCCGAAGCCCTCGCCCGCCCGCCGTCCGGTCCCCCGCTGAACCTGAGGCCCTTCGACGTGGAGGCCGTGGTGGAGCGGTGGAGGGCGGAGCGTTCCTAGACCCCCGGGTCCCCGACCTTGAGGAGCCCCCATGAACAGCGCCGGTCTGCTGGTCGACTCGTTCGGCCGGATCCGTGAGGTCGTCCACGACACCGTGGAGGGCCTCACCGACGAGGAGCTCGCCGCCCGCGTCGACCCCGACGCCAACACGGTCGCCTGGCTCGTCTGGCATCTCACCCGGGTCCAGGACGACCATCTCGCGGACGCCTTCGGCACGGACCAGCTGTGGACCTCGGACGGCTGGGCGGACCGCTTCGGGCTGCCCTTCCCGAAGCGCGCCACCGGCTACGGGATGACGAGCGCGCAGGTCGGCGCGGTCCGCGCCCCGGCGGAGCTGCTGCTCGGCTACCACGACGCCGTGCACGCCCGCACCGAGGACCTGATCCGCACGGTCACCAACGCCGACCTGGACCGGATCGTCGACACCCGCTGGGACCCGCCGGTCACCCTCGGCGTCCGCCTGGTGTCGGTGATCGCGGACGACCTCCAGCACGCGGGGCAGGCGGCGTACGTACGGGGTGTGGTGGAGCGGCGGGGGTAGCCGTACGCCGCCAACCACCGTACCTGTGGCGGATTTTCGGCCTATCGACGTACAACCTCTTGATCGTCTCGTGTGTCTGACCGAACGTCGCACGCATGCGCGCGTGCGGCGACGTTCGGTTCTCACGGGGGAAAACTTGAACACAGCACGCTCCTGCACGGCCGCCCGCATCTCCGGCGGGGCCCCGAGCGGCGCCATCACCCCGTACGAGCCGGTCTCCTGACGCACCGCCACCGAGGCGCGCGTCGCTCTGGCGTGCCCTCGTCCTTCTCCCCTCCTCACGAAGGATCGACCACGTGCACACCCGTACCTCCCGGCACCGGCTCGCCGCCGCCGTGACCGCCGTCCTCGCCGTGACGGCGGGCGCGGCCCTCACCGTCGCCACCCCGGCGACGGCGGCCCCCGCGGCCGTCCGGGCCCCGGTCCAGGCCGCCGACACCGTGGGCGCCATCGCGGACGACGCCCACGTCGTCAGCGCGGGCACCACCGGCTACCTCTCCCGCCGGATCAGCTCCAACTCCACGATCACGTACTACTGGACGCGCTTCGCGGACGGCACGACCAAGGCCCTGGACCCCGGCTACGTGTACGCCGGCGGCCGCTCGGACTTCGTCGTGGCGCGCAGGCCGACCGAGTCCACCTACGAGCTGATCGACATGGCCCACCCGGACACCAGGCCGATCTCGCTGTCGTACGGCGACCAGAGCTACTACCTCGCCGGGGTGGCCGGCGAGACCCTGGTCATGACGTACTACGACTACAACCGCAACACGCTCGACGCGTTCCTCATGAGCCGCCCGGGCGGCATGTCGTCCTCTCCGGTCACCCACGACCTGGCACTGCCCGCCGACGCGCGGGCCGTACGCGTCGCGGCCACCACCCCCGACGCGGCGCTGATCCAGTACCAGAGGGGGACCGGCAGCGAGGCCGAGTACTTCCTCGCCAGTGCCGAGCTCGCCACCGGCACCCTCACCAAGACCGTCTCCGTCGGCACCACCCCGCCCAAGGGCGGCGTCTACCTGACGGCCGACCGGTTCGCGTGGGTCGTCAACCCGACCGGCACCGCCGCGCAGCTCGTCACCGAGCCGCGCGGCGAGGGCGCGCGGACCTCCCTGAGCCTCGGGGCCACCTACCCCGGCGCCCAGCTCGACCTCGCCCTCCTGGACGGCTGGGCCCTGACGGCCGAGAAGGGCGGCGGCAACGCCACCCACGCCTCCGCGCAGTACCCGCTGACGGCCCGGTCCCTGGGCGACCCGTCCGTCACCCGCAAGCTCCTCGACCACGTCGACTCCATGGCCTCGGCCCCCGACGGCTCGCTGATCGTGCGCGGCGGCTCGCTGACGGGCGGCGGCGAGGGCGTCTACCGGATCGCGAGCGACGCGAGCGGCACCCCGGTCGCCACCCTCGTCTCGACCGCCGGCGAGAAGACGGAGCTCACCTTCGCGGGGACCCCGAACGTCCCGGCCACCGTGGACCTCGACGCGAGCGGCGGCACCTCCTCCTTCTCCTGGCCCCTGAACCGGTCCAACGCCCAGGGCACCGTGACCCTGCGGCACGTCGCCACCGGCAAGCGGGCCCAGATGTCCTTCGCCGGCTACGACGGTCTGCTCCGGGAGACGGGCGTCGTCACCTTCAACTGGGGCGGCCTGGTCGCCCCGACCGTCGGCGGCTACGCCTCCTACGCGCCGAGCGGCGACTACGTCTGGGAGTTCTCGGCGAAGCCGCTCAACGGCATCGGACCCGACCTCGTGAAGACGGGCACCTTCAAGGTCGCCCGCAAGGCCGGCCTGCACGACCACACGAACAACGGCAGCCCGGACCTGCTCTCGCGCGACTCCTCCGGCCGCCTCTTCCGCGACGACACCGTCAAGGTCCCGTCCTCCGCCGAGGTCTACTCGCCCGAGCGGGTCCAGATCGGCACCGGCTGGCAGATCTACAACCAGCTGGAGGCCGTCGGCGACCTCGCGGGCGGCACGGCCGCCGACCTCGTCGCCCGGGACTCCTCCGGCGTGCTGTGGGAGTACCTCGGCAAGGGCGACGGCACCTTCGCCACCCGGTTCAAGATCGGCGCCGGCTGGAACGCGTACAACAAGATCACCGGCGGCAGCGACGTCAACGGCGACGGCCGTTCCGACCTCCTCGCCACCGACACCTCCGGCGTCCTGTGGTTCTACAAGGGCACGGGCGACTACCGGGCGCCGTTCGCCGGCCGCGTCCGCGTCGGCGCCGGCTGGGGCGTCTACAACCAGATCACCGCCGTCGGGAACATCGCCGGCACGGCCCACGGCGACCTCGTCGCCCGCGACACCTCCGGCGTCCTCTGGCTCTACCAGGGCACCGGCAACGGCACCTTCGCCACCCGCATCAAGATCGGCGGCGGCTGGGGCTCCTTCACCCACCTCGTCGGCGTCGGCGACGCCGACCGCGACGGCCTGAACGACCTCTACGCCGTCGGCTCCTCCGGCTCCCGCCTCTACCCCGGCACCGGCAGCACGACCGCCCCGTTCAAGCCGAGTGTCTACACCTCGGTGAACTCGGACGCGGCCCGCTACAACTCGACCTTCTAAGGAAAGCGAACGTGAAGCACACCCGCATCTCCGGCCGCCGCCTGGCCGCCGCACTGCTCACCCTGTCCACGGTCACCGCCGTGACCGGCACGCTCGTCACCGTCCCGGCCGTCGCGGCCGTCCCCGCCGCCGTCGCCGGGGCGCAGGCGGCCGCCGAGGCGAACCTGCCGCTGGACGCCGAGGTCGTCAGCACCGGCACCACCGGCTTCCTCACGTCCCGCAAGAACGAAGTCGGCGACCCGGTCCTGGAATGGCACGCGTACGCCGACGGCTCGGTCGTGCAGGTCGGCTCCGGCCTCCAGGGCCACGACAGCTACTCCGACTTCGCCGTGATGAGCAACGGCGGCGCCTCGGTCCAGATCCGGGACATGAAGGCCGGCACGAACTGGTCCACGACGTTCCTCGACCTCTACTCCGAGTTCAAGCCCGGCTCCCAGCTCGTCGGCGTCGTCGGCGACAACCTCTTCGTGAGCGTCCCCAGCGGCACCGAGAACTACCGCGAGCTGTGGAAGCTCGCCAAGGTCAACGGCGTCAGCCAGAAGGCGAAGCTGTCGTCCCGCACGCGCAACGTGGACTACAAGGTCGTCGCCTCCGACGGCACGAACATGGTCGTCCTCGGCACCGAGATGGTGCAGTCCACGTCGGGCATGGTGCCCTCCTGGTGGACCGCGACCACGACCCCCACCGCCAACCAGGTCATCGACTGGGGCGGCTCGTCGGGCACCCGCGAGTGGTACCCGACGTCCACCGGCGCCCTCACGGCCGCCCACCGGGCGGTCGTCATCAAGTCGCAGTTCGAAGGCACCCCCGAGATCTCCGTGGACGGCGGCACCCTGCGCATCCCGCTGACCGGCGCGCTGAGCGGCGGGATCGTGGCCGGAATCGTCGGTGACGTGGTCCTGTACGGCGTCCCGGGCACGGCCGGGAGCGATGCGCTGAGCCCGCTGTACGCGCGGAACATCAAGGACCCGGCCGCCGCCCCGTACAAGTTCCTGGAGCACTTCTCCAGCGTGGCCCACGCCCAGGACGGCTCCCTGCTCGTGCGCGGCGCCACGACCGCGTCCGACGGCCTGTTCCGGATCTCCGGCGGCGTCGGCGGCGCCCGCCCGACCGCCGAGCTCAAGGCGGACACGGGCCGGTCCCTCGGCCTCCAGGTGGTCGAGTCGAAGGTCCCCGCCACCGCGGACCTGGAGAAGCCGGGCTCGACGGTCCCGATGCAGTGGTCCCTGTCCCGTGACAGCGCCTCCGTGCAGCTGACCCTCACGCACACGGCCACCGGCAAGAAGTTCACGTACAAGCCCTCGCAGCCGCTCACCGGCAGCGTCTTCAGCTACACGTGGAACGGCATCATCGAGGGCATCAGCGCCCCGAACGGCGCCTACACCTGGCAGCTCACCGCCACCCCCACCGACGGCGTCGGCAGCCCGGCGACCGCGTCGGGCTCCTTCCAGGTCAAGCGCCTGAACAACCCGCACGACTACAACGACAACGGCTCCACCGACGTCCTCGCGCGGAACGCCGCGGGCGAGCTGTGGCGGGACGACCTCTTCGACGGGCCGGTGGCCGGTCAGTACAAGACGGCGAAGCGGACGAAGATCGGCAACGGCTGGGGCATCTACAAGCAGGTCGAGGCCGTCGGCAGCGTCGGCGGCGCCGCCCACGGCGACCTCGTCGCGGTCGACGCCGCGGGCGACCAGTGGCTCTACCTCGGCAAGGGCGACGGCACCTTCGCCCCCCGCGTGAAGGTCGGCACCGGCTGGCAGATCTACAACAAGATCACCGGCGGTTCGGACCTCGACGGAGACGGCCGCGCCGACCTGGTCGCCACGGACAGCGCCGGCTACCTGTTCTTCTACAAGGGCACCGGCAACTACGCGAAGCCGTTCGCGCCCCGGCTCCGGGTCAGCTCGGGCTGGAACTCCTACAACCAGATCACCATGGTCGGCAACATCGCGAACTCGCCGGTCACCGACCTCGGCGCCGGCGACATGGTCGCCCGCGACACCGCCGGCGTCCTGTGGCTCTTCCGGGGCACGGGCGGCGCCGGCTTCGAGAGCCGGATCAGGATCGGTGCGGGCTGGGGCGCGTTCTCCCAGCTCGTCGGCGGAGGTGACGTCACCGGCGACGGCCGGCCGGACCTGATCGCGTACGGGTCGGGCGGCACGTACGTCTACAGCTCCACGGGCTCCTCCACCGCCCCGTTCGTCCGCCAGACGACGAACCTGTACGCGGGCGAGGGAACCAAGTTCAACGCGGTCCTCTGACCGCTCGTACAACCATTCGGCCCCTTCGGGAGTCCTGCGGGCGTGGCGAGACACCGCCACGCCCGCATCCCTGGGGGAGAAACACACCTTGATGCCCACTCGTACCGCCCGCCTGCGGCTCGGTGCCGCCGTGGCGGCCGTGCTCGCCGTCACCGCGGGCGGTCTGACCGCCGCCGTCCCCGCCACGGCGGCCACCGCCCCGGCCGCCGTCACGGCCCCTGCGGCGACCTCGGCGGTCCTGCCCTACCCGACCGAGCGGCCCGAACTCGTCGCGGCCGGCACCACCGGGTTCCTGACCTGGACCACCGGCGAGAACAACGAGCTGCACGCCGTCTGGACCCGGTACGCGGACGGTTCGACGGCCGAGCCGTGGCAGCTGTCCCAGGACTACATCACCAGGTCCTACGCGTCCGACGTGCTCGTGCGCGTCCAGATGAACGGCTACGTCACGCTCCGGGACATGGCGACGGACCAGGACGTCCTGTCCGTCGACCCCGAGATCGCGGGCCCCGGCGGCACCTTCGTCGGGGCCGTCGGCCGGACCGTGGTCGCCAAGGCGTCCAACGCCACGGGCGGGCACGACGTCCACCTGCTCTCCCAGGGCGACGACGGCCGCATCGCCGACCGGCTCGTGACCAAGCTGCCGGGCGACGCGAAGAACCCGATGGTCCGGGCCGCCACCGCCGACACCGCCCTGCTCACGTACGACTCCGCCACGGGCAGGCACTGGGCCACCGTGGACCTCGCCACCGCCGCCGTCACGGAGACCGCGACCATCGCGGGCACCCGGGAGCAGTCGCCCGCGATCGCGCTCACGGGCAAGCACGTCGCCTGGCTGGAGCGCGGCACCTCGGCGGGTTCGACCGTGGTCGTCACCGAGCGGGGCCCCGCCACCGGCACCCAGCGGATCACGGTGCCCGGCGCGACCACCCACATCGGCCTGGTCGGCAGCTGGCTGACGTACGCGCAGGCCGGCGGGTACGAGGAGCGGAACCCGTCCCCGGCGTACGCCGTCACCGCGCGCTACCTCGGCAACGGCACGACCAAGAAACTCATGGACGACATGGCCGGCTCGGCCGTGGCTCCCGACGGGACCCTGTACGTCCAGGGCGGCACCGTCGCGGGCGGCGAGGGCCTGTACCGGATCGCGCCCGGCGCCGACGGCGCCCCGGCCGCCACCCAGGTCGCCTCCTCGGGCCTCTCCACCAAGGTCACGCTGCTCTCGCACAACATCCCGCCGGTCCTCGACCTCGACAAGAGCGGCGGCAAGTTCACCCTGGTCTGGCAGCTCAGCCGGTCCGAGGTGGAGATGACCGTCAGGATCCGCAACACCCGGACGGGCGAGACGCTTTCGGACGGGGTCTACCCGCTCAACGTCTACGAGTACGACCCGCACAGGGCGCCGTACACCTGGAACGGCCAGCTCACCTGGAACAACACCCCCGATCTGTGGACCGGCGCGCAGAGCGGCCCGTACACCTGGGAGATCACGGCCAAGCCGATGAACGGCATCGGACCGGAGCTGAAGTCCTCCGGCTCGTTCACCGTCACCCGCAAGCCCGGCGCGCACGACTTCGACGCCGACGGCTCGCCGGACGTCCTCATGCGGGACACCTCGGGCCGGCTGTGGATCCACGACACCCTCCTCGCCCCCTCCCTCGACCCGCTGACGCAGAAGCCCTACTCCGACCAGCTGGACCAGAACCCCGGACTGCTCGTGGGTTCGGGCTGGGGGATCTACGACCGCATCGAGGCGGCCGGCAACATCGCCGGCTCGGCCGTCAGCGACGTCGTCGCCCGGGACAGGTCCGGCGTGCTCTGGCTCTACCAGGGCACCGGACTCGCCAAGACCCCGCTGGCCACCCGGGTCCGGATCGGCTCCGGCTGGAACACGTACACCCAGCTCACCGGCGGCAGCGACCTGACGGGCGACGGACGCCCTGACCTGGTCGCCACCGACAAGGCCGGCGACCTGTGGCTCTACAAGGGCACGGGCAACACCACCGCCCCGTACGCGGCCCGCAAGAAGATCGGCTACGGCTGGGGCATCTACAACCAGCTCACCGCCACCGGCAACATCGCCGGCGGAGCCGCCGGAGACCTCGTCGCCCGCGACAAGGCCGGCGTCCTCTGGCTCTACCTCGGCAACGGCGACGGCACCTTCGCCGCCCGCACGAAGATCGGAGCCGGCTGGGGCGGGTACGACCAGCTGCTCGGCATCGGCGACGCGAACCGCGACGGCCGCCCCGACCTGTACGCCAGGACGAACAACACCACCGAGGCCATGCTCTACAAGGGCACGGGCTCCTGGAAGGCTCCGTTCGGCCCACGGAGCACGGTCAACTGGTACAGCTTCTCCCCCGACCTCAGGTACGACCTCCTCTCCTGAGCACCGGCTCCAAGATCGCGTACAACCATCGGCGCGGGTCTTGAGTCCAACCGGATGCGGCGCCGATCTTGCGCCGCATCCGGTCTCTGGGGGGAGAACCCAACGTGAAGCACAACCCTTCGGCCCGCCGTCTCGCCGCAGCCGTCACCGCCGTCCTCGCGGTCACCGCCGGCACGCTGGCCGCAGGCCCCGCCGCCTTCGCCACCGCTCCGGCCACCGCGCACACCGCGGCCGTCGCGTCGAACACGGCGGACGCGCCGGTCCCGTACCCGGGCGACGCGAAGATCGCGGGCGCCGGTACCACCGGCTTCCTGACCCGCGCCACGGACAGCGAGCAGAAGCTGTTCTGGACCCGCTACGCGGACGGCACCTCGACCGAGGTGACCTACGCCCAGGGCGGCGGCCTCGACGTCACCGGCACGGACATCCTCGCCATCGGGGACTCGCGCTTCCCGAACCAGTTCCGCACGTTCACGCTCCGGGACATGGGCCACCCGGAGGCCGGGGCCGTCCACTTCGACCTCGGCTCCGTCTTCCCGCAGCAGGTCGCCACGTACGTGAAGGCCGTCAGCCCCAACTCCGCCCTCGTCCAGGTCGCCGTGGCCGCCGGCACCGACGGCATCGGCATCGAGGAACTGCACCTCGTCACCTCCGACGCAGGCCGTGTCTCGGAGCGCCGGGTGACCGGACTCCCCGCCAACGCGGGCGACTTCTTCACCTCCGCGCCCGTCCTCGACGGCAAGGTCCTCGTCGGGTACGCCACGGGCCCCACCGACGCCCGCACCGGCGGCCGCGCCGTCATCGACCTGCTGACGGGCGAGGTCAAGGAGACGTACGCCTCCGCCACGTCCGGCTACCTCAGCAACCCGCTCCTCCTCTCCGCGACGCACGTGGGCTGGGAGGAGGGCACCTCCACCGGCGGCGAGCGCTCCGTCGTCACCGTCGACCGCACGACCGGCGTCAAGAAGACCCTCCCGCTCGGCACCCCCGAGGAGACCCTCACCGGCCTCGTCGGCGACTGGCTGGTCTACGGGCAGCCGACCGCGCTCACCGACGGCTGGAACGCGCCCCTGCGCCCCCTGAGGGCCACGTCCCGCACGGCCGCCGGCGAGCCCGTCGAACTCCTCGCGTACGCCACGTCCGTCAAGCCGGCCGCCGACGGCACGCTGCTCGCGCGCGGCGGCACGATCGAGCACGGCGAGGGCCTCTACCGGATCGCCCCCGGCGCCGACGGCACCCCCACGGCCGAGCTGGTCGCCACGACCGGCAAGCCGACCGCGCTCACCTACCTCGGCGACGAGGTGCCGGACGTCATCGGCTTCGACGGCACACCGTCGGTCGACTTCAGGTGGCGGATGAGCCGCGTCAACGCCGACGTCTTCCTGAAGGTGACGAACCAGAAGTCCGGCCAGACCTTCACCCGCATGATGAAGCTGAGCCGCGAGTCGGCCGGCGCGTACACCATCGACGACACCACTTTCGGACTCACCTGGGACGGCGTCCTGGAGGACTTCGACGGTACGCAGCCGGGGAAGCCCGCCCCCAACGGCGACTACACCTGGTCGATCCGCGCGACGCCGCAGAACGGGATCGGGCCGGTCGTCGAGCAGACGGGCACCTTCAAGATCGCCCGCTCCCCCAAGCTCCACGACTTCAGCGACAACGGCACCCCGGACCTGCTCGCGCGGAACGCGGCGGGCGAGCTGTTCCGCGCGGACACGCTGAAGGGCCGCGCCTCGGGCGCACCCGTCAAGGTCGGCCCCGCCTGGAACTACCCGCAGATCGAGACCGTCGGGAACATCGGAAGCACGAGCGCGCCCGACGTGGTCGGCGTCGACTCGGCCGGCGTGCTGTGGGTGCACCCGGGCACGGGCGACGCGACGAAGCCGTTCGGCACCCGGGTCAAGGTCGGCGGCGGCTGGCAGGTCTACAACAAGATCAC
The DNA here is from genome assembly GCF_056435185.1 of Streptomyces sp. NPDC044003. Classification (NCBI taxonomy): domain Bacteria; kingdom Bacillati; phylum Actinomycetota; class Actinomycetes; order Kitasatosporales; family Streptomycetaceae; genus Streptomyces; species Streptomyces sp. NPDC044003. The sequence continues at coordinate 1,239,308 of NZ_JBWKFA010000001.1, forward strand.
CGGCGGCTCCGACCTCGACGCCGACGGCCGGGCGGACCTGGTCGCCACCGACAAGGCCGGCGACCTGTACTTCTACAAGGGCACGGGGTACCTGACCGCCCCCTTCGCCCCGCGCAAGAAGATCGGCTCCGGCTGGGGCATCTACAACCAGCTCACCGCCACCGGCGACATCGCCGGAGTCCGGGCCGGCGACCTCGTCGCCCGCGACAACAACGGCGTCCTCTGGCTCTACCTCGGCAAGGGCGACGGCACCTTCGGCTTCCGCAGCCAGATCGGCTCCGGCTGGAACCAGTACAGCCAGCTCGTCGCCGTCGGTGACGTGAACGACGACAAGCGGAACGACCTGTACGTGTACGGCCCGAACAACACCTCGTACATCTACACCAGCACGGGCACCTGGAGCGCGCCGTTCGCGAAGCGCACCGCCACCGACGTCCTCCTGAACGGCGGCGCGGCCTACAACCACGTCTCCTGACCCCTCCCCACCACCCACCGGAAGGCAGAACCCCACACATGATGAACCGGCCCCGGTGGGTCGCCGCCGCCGTCACCACCGTCCTCGCCGTCACGGCGGGCACGGCGGTGACGGCGCCGGCCGTCGCCGCCGCACCGCAGACCGTCGCCACCGTCGCGGCCGCGTCGGAGGCCGGTGATCCGATCGTCCTCACCCCGGGTGCCGAGGTGACGCAGCT